>NZ_JAKIKY010000003.1 GCF_023349185.1 Shewanella aquimarina
TGAACTCTGCACTGAATGTCGGTCTTGTGTTCTTCATTTCTACCACCTTTTTTCCAGAAGTGAGTCTATCACTTCGTCTATTCAGGTGGCCAAATTCACTATGCCACTACAAGGAGTATGGATGTCATCATTGAACTTTGAAGATGAAAAGAATAATTTTCGCGAATTCTATAATGAAAAACATGAAACACTAGAAGCTGCTAAAGGTGCATTTATAGCGATCATTAATTCGATCCTTGCAGATGAATATCCGATTTCTGCGGTTACAGGACGAGTAAAAGATCGCGATGAATCGATTAAAAAATTTGCACTTAAATACCAATCAACGCTTGAAGAAGCTCAAGAAGAGTATGAAATAAAAGATCACATTACAGATCTTATTGGTCTTAGGGTTATATCTCTTTATGAATCTGATGTGCAAAAAATAAAAGATGTACTAGCAGAAGAGTTCGAGGTAATCGAAATAACCGATAAGATCAAAGATATTGAAAGTAAAGAATCCTCTTTTGGTTACAAGGGGTTGCATGTAGATCTAAAACTCAAAAATCCTAGAAATACGATGCGCGAATACTCAAGGTATGCAGAATTTCGTTTCGAAGTACAAATTAGGACAATAATTCAGGATGCTTGGAGCGTTTTAGATCACAAAATAAAATATAAAAAATCAATTCCCTTGCCTCTTAAAAGGAGGATAAATACATTAGCGGCTCTTTTTGAACTTGCAGATAGAGAATTTTATAGTATTCGAGAGAAAACCATAAAGGCAGCGGAAGATGAAAAGGAAAAAGCAAAAACAGCCACTCCTTCTGAAAATGAAGCTCTTAATGTATTTTCATTTTTAGCTATTGTTGATGAATTATTTAATGGATATGATTTTCACTCGTATAAAGCAGATGGTTTTGTTTCTGAGATATTAAGCTATGGGGATGTTACTCCAAGTGAATTCAAGTCAATTATTGATAATAACTTCTCATATATTGAAAAATATAAAAAATCAATCGATGAAACACCTACAAGAAAACATGCTTTTAATCCTTACACGGAACTAAGACATGTTTTATATCAGTCAGATCGAACTAAATATGAGAGAGCATTATATGATTCTCAAAGAAAAAAGTTTAATGAGTGGTCTGAAGAAAATCCGCAATAAAGTGAACTTAACAAGTTGTTAAATAAGGACAAAAAATAGTTGGTTTTTGCTCCTTGGTCGCTAATTTTAACCAACTGTTTTTAGCCTGTTAACAGGGCGTTATGAGTGAGGACAACATGGAATTCGAGTACTTCAAATACCCTGAGAAATTTGCATTCTTAACTGATGGTCCAATGCCTTGCTCTGTATGCCTTGATATTAAAATTTGTTTTGACGCTGGAGGGTATCCCGGCATGAATGACATTGAATGCATTTGTGCAAGTTGTCTTAAGGCTGGGAAGTTAATTGATTTAGATATTGAGCCTAATATGATTCTTGATGATGGTTCAGAAGCTGCTAAAACAATAACATACAAAACCCCTTCGCTTCCGACATGGCAAGACACAGTATGGCCTACTATTGATGGGAAGCACCCAGTATTTGAATGTATTGCCTCTAAGCAAGATTTCACTAATAAACAAGAATTTTTGGGCTGCTTTGTTGAAGACAGCCAATCGAAAAAAGATGTTGAGTGGTTATGGGATTCCCTGCCCGATAAAAAACTTAATAGCTACAAAGAAGGCGGTGATGTCTCTGTATATCTATTTAGCTTAGAAAATCAAAAATATTGGGTTTGGGGTGCCAACTAAAACCCATAACAAGCGCAGGCAATTTGACAGTCAAGAATAGAAGGGGCCAGAGCAAACTTTCTTAGAGAGTTGATTTACAGATGAATCTGTTGGGTTTTGTGTTCATTGTGCGATGGGGCCGGCTGGGTGGTAGCGTTGCTCACACTGAATGTGGCGTTATGTGAAAATCGAGTTATGGAGAAGTCGATGAAGATAGAGAAATGGAAGCAAGTACGTGCCAAGGGTAAAGCTAGGTTTATCTGGATAAATGGCTTTCTGTTTTGGGGCGTTTCTACTGCAGTGCTATGGTCAACTTTGATGCAGCTGTTTCAGCCACAA
Organism: Shewanella aquimarina; assembly: GCF_023349185.1. GTDB lineage: Bacteria > Pseudomonadota > Gammaproteobacteria > Enterobacterales > Shewanellaceae > Shewanella > Shewanella aquimarina. Next base: position 2,098 of record NZ_JAKIKY010000003.1, read on the forward strand.
GAACCTATTTGGGTTAGACCACTTGTCGCTATTATCGTTTTTCCAGTTGGCGGTTTAATTTGGACCAATTGGCTTTGGTACTCCTCAGAGCGAAAGTATCGTAAAAATATATAACAAGTGAATGTGGCGTTTAGCCTATTTATCTTAGTTTTCACACAACGTAGCTCCTTATTCTTAAGCAGGAGCTTGTACCTCTAATCTCTGTCTTATCTTCTTTTCATTACCAATGCCGCCAAATCGAAGAGACGTTAGATACCGGGTGTAGATACGCCGGTGAGCTTCCGAAACAGGGATGTTTCGGCAGAGCCTAAAGGGATTTATTTACGGCGTCTCACAGGTGTATCTGCACAGCCCCCGCCGGGCAGGCGTTAGGTTGCAGTGAAGGTACGACTTAAGACATTTTTGGTAAGTAGCTATGAAGCTTGGTGCTACTTAAGCGAACTTTAAGCGAACTCAAGCTTGGTATGCCATCAAGCGACATGCGTGGCTAGTCGATAGCTAGCCACAAAAAAACGCCCATTAAGGGCGTTTCTTATAAGCGGTAACCTAAACGCAATTAGGCTTTCTTACTCGGCATTAACGCCGGAACAATAAACACCACCAGGGCAATCAGGTAGGTGCTGAAGGCCACCACCATCCACTGTGACATTGTGATGCCAAACATCTCCCAGGGAATGTCGGTGCACATGCCGGTGGGCAGGAAGACTGACGGGAACCATTCGTGTAGTGGCATCCATTCTGGGAATTCCGGCAGGAAGGAGCAGGTGGAGAAAGGCGACGGGTTGGTCTGCATCTCGACCAGTTCCAGTGCCAGCTTGAGGCCCCAGGCCGCGCTAACTCCCCACAGGAGTACCCCGAGAAAACGTATCAGTCGATAGCCATGGCCGATGACGCCGATGAGGCCGGCGGTTAATACGCCGAGTACAGCGAGGCGCTGATAGATACACATGACGCAGGGGTCGAGTTTCATCACGTGTTGAAAGAAGAGGGCACAAGCTTCCAGGCCTAGGGCGGTCAGTAGCAGTATGGTCCAGGCTAAGCGAGACTGTGCGAATCGGGTCAGGGCACTCAACGATATTCTCCTATAAAAAAACGCCTCTAACTGCTAGAGGCGTTTTTAAGACTTTACGAAACTAGATAAGTTCAGTCAATCAACAAATTAGTGTCTGGTGACGACTAATATCGGCCCCTAAGGGCCGGTTAATTGACCTATGGCTCATCAATGGCCGGTGACGGCGCCTTTTGCCGCTTCCGCCACGGAGTGGTGGATCAGCATGTGTGAATCGTAGAAGTATTGGGTCATGTCGCTGAGGAAGCCTGTCTCGATGGCCACAATACCCACGATCGACAATACGATAGTGTAGGGCAGCGCCATCCACACCATGCGACCATAAGAGAGCCTGATCAGCGGAGCGATGGCCGAGGTCAGCAGGAAGAGGAAGGCAGCCTGTCCGTTAGGCGTCGCCACAGATGGTAGGTTGGTACCCGTGTTGATGGCAACCGCCAGCAGGTCGAACTGATCGCGGGTGATCTGCCCATCCAATAGCGCGGCCTTCACCTCGTTGATATAGACGGTACCCACGAACACGTTATCACTCACCATAGAGAGCAGGCCGTTGGCGATATAGAAGATCACCAGCTGGGTGTTGCCTTCGTAGCTCAGTGCCCACTGGATCACAGGCGCAAACAGCTGTTGGTCGATGATCACGCCCACGATGGCGAAGAAGACCGCCAGCAGTGCGGTGAAGGGCAGCGCCTCTTCAAACGCCTTACCCAGGGCATGCTCGTTGGTGACGCCGTTAAAGGCGGTGGTTAGGATGATCACCGACAGACCGATAAGACCCACAGACGCCAGGTGGAAGGCCAGACCCACGATGAGCCAGATGCCGACAAAGGCCTGGATGACCAGCTTGATCTTGTCATGGTTGGTGCGGCGCGCATCTTCATAAGAGGCATAGTCAGACAAAATCTTATGTACCGCCTCGGGCAGCTGTTGGCCATAGCCAAACCACTTGAATTTCTCTACCAGAAAGCAGGTCGCGATACCCGCGATAAACACAGGAATGGTCACCGGGCCCATGCGCAGGGCAAATTCGCCAAACTGCCAGTTGGCCTGGGCGGCGATGATCAGGTTTTGCGGCTCACCCACCATGGTGCAGACACCACCTAATGCGGTACCGACACCGGCGTGCATCAGCAGGTTACGCAGGAAGCCACGAAATGCCTCTAGCTCGTCTTCACACAGGGGATGCCCCTCGCCGTGGCTGTCAGAGGTGTGGTCGTGATCGTCGGCAAAGTTCTTGCCAGATGCCACCTTGTGGTAGATAGAGTAGAAACCCACGGCCACTGCGATGATAACCGCAATCACGGTCAGCGCATCGAGGAAGGCCGACAGGAAGGCCGATGCCACACAGAACATCAATGAAACCACTACCTTAGAGCGGATCTTGGTGATCATCTTGGTGAACACGAACAGCAGCAACTGCTTCATGAAGTAGATGCCGGCGACCATGAAGATCAATAGCAGCAGCACTTCGAGGTTGGCTTCGATCTCGTGCAGTACCTGTGTGGGGGAGGTCATGCCGATGAATACCGCCTCGATGGCAAGCAGACCGCCGGGTTGTAGGGGATAACATTTCAGCGCCATGGCCAGCGTGAAGATGAACTCGACTACCAGTAACCATCCGGCAACAAATGGATTGAGGTAGAAGACGATCGGGTTGATCACTAAGAATGATAAAATTGCGATTTTGAACCACTTAGGAGAATTTCCTAAGAAATTGTCAATAAACGCCTGACTCATGGTCACAGGCATGGCATCCTCTCATCTATATAATTTTTTTTTGACAGAAAGTTAACGAACAGTCCGCTGTTCAATTCAGTGTATCCTAATGATATGTAGAATTTAATACCTTTTTAGCTCAGATTGCCTAAAAACAGACATTAACTGCAATCTATATCACAAGCTTGTTGATGTGGTCTCTATTTTGCTCATTATTGCGATCTGAGTCCTTGATCTTATCCAGTAATGTTACGGATTAGGTTTCCATTTTTTGCCGCTCTGGTATGATCAGTGCCCAAGATAACTTTGAATAAATTGGAATAGTGGCCTGATGACAACTGTCCCCCAAGTACCTGTAACGCCTAAAGACAAAGATATTATTGAAGCGAAGGGTCCTGCGAGCTTTGCCGAAAAGTATATTGTTCGTTCGATTTGGGAGGGAAAGTTTCCACCCGGTTCCATTCTGCCTGCCGAACGCGAATTGTCTGAACTGATCGGCGTGACACGTACTACACTGCGCGAAGTGCTGCAGCGTCTCGCCCGCGATGGCTGGTTGACCATTCAACACGGTAAGCCGACTAAGGTTAATGATATCTGGGAAACCTCTGGACTTAACGTGCTTGAGACCATCGCCGAGCTCAATCCGGCCGGTGAGCCTGTGCTGCTGGAGCAACTGCTGTCGGCCCGTACCAACATCAGCGCCATCTACTTTAAGGGCGCGGTGCGTTACAACCCAGACAAGGTATTAGAGGCGTTAGCGCCGCTGGCGACCCTAAAGGATGATGCCAAGGCCTTTATCGAATTCGATTACCATCTGCATCACACCCTGGCTTACCATTCTGGCAACCCGCTTTATGTGTTGATCCTTAACGGCTTCAAGGGCCTCTATAGCCGCGTGGGTGAAGAATATTTTGCCATCGAGAAGGCGCGCGAGCTGGCGCTGGACTTCTACCAGGCGCTCGAAGCATTAGCCAAAGATCACAACCACAACGACGTGCCGGTATTGATGCGCAGCTACGGCATCAACAGCGGTAAGGTGTGGCAGCGTTATAAGGCGAACCTGATGCAGTCGGCCGAGGCTAACCAGGGCTAAAAGCTCTGTCTAAAATAAAGACCCTGTCGAAATAAAGAAAGGCCGCTCATAGAGAGCGGCTTTTTTATTAGTGTCTGTCCTGGCTTGCTGGTTAGCGCAGGTTAGGACGCTAGTCGATGTCGAAACTGTAGTAGATGTCCAGGGTCTTGGAGATGGTCCCCGAGACACTCTCAAGATAGAGCTGAGACATCAGGTAGTAACGCACCGTCATCTCATAGCCGGGGTTGAACACCCCCACACCATACTTGACCATCAGGTCATCCCCGATAAAGCCGCTGATGGCGACCTTACCGTCATCATTGGCGTCAAACTGTACGTTAGAGATCCCTAGCTTCTCTATGATGTTGGAAGCCGAGCTGCCGAGGTTACCGAAGGCGTTCTTGCCCAGCTGGTTGCCCAGGGTCAGCGCGGCGCCCATCATCAGGGCGCTGTTTTGATCCGAATCGTTACTGTTAAATCCGGTTCCCTTGATGATGTAGGAGAGGATCTCGGCCTGCTCCTTGGACGGGGTAGAGAAGAGAGTCACTATGGGTTTCTGCGGCGTACCGGTAATGCGTACCCCGGCGACTACATCTTCATCTTTAATCTCTCGTATCGCCTCGATATTCAGGTTAGGCACCGCCATGGGGCCGACAAACTGCACCTCACCGGCCTTGATCGATAGGGTTTGCCCCATAAATTTGTAATTGCCGTTCACCACCTTGATATCGCCGTAGAGCAGCGGCGGCTTAAAGGCGGCCTGGCGCAGCTCCAGGGTACCGACGAGCAGGCCCCTCAGGCCCATGCCATCGACGATGAGCTTGTCGCCGACCTGGATAGCTATCTGGCTGGTAACCGCTATGGGGTCTTTAACCTGGACCTGACTGGCGAGGCTGTCGTTGAAGACCACGTCGCTGGACTCGGCCACGCCGCCCTCGGGGAGCTGAGCTATGGTGATATGGCCCGAGGGGACGTCCAGCTTGCCGCGAATATCCAGGTGTTTATTGCTGAAGCTGATGTCAATATCCGGTGACACGTCCAGTATCGCCAGTGGCGGCTGAATGATGGCCAGCTTGTCGCCGCTGAAGTTGAGTTTGCCATTTAGCCCCTCTGTCCAGTCGATATCGCCTTCAATGCCGGCCTTGCCATCGCCCATGGTCCACTGACCCGCGACCCGTCCCGTCTGTCCCTGCAGGGTGAGCTTGAGGCTGATGTTATCCAATAGCGTCGGGTTGGCGGCCGCCGCCAGTTGGCCGTCGACGAGGTCGACCGTGCCGCTGAGGTCCGGCTGATTTAGCGTGCCGCCCAGTATGATGGCGCTGGATACCTGGCCGCTGAGGACCTCGAGCTGAGGCGTAAAGTCGGACAGGGCATGGAGATCGATATCCTTCAGATCTATCTTACCGCTTAGCCTGTGTTCGGGATCGCTACTTATAGTGAGCTGACTGTCTATCTTGGCAAAGCGCTTGGATTCGAGCTGCGCGTCGATGCCGAGTTGCTGCTTATCCAGGCGGGCCTTGAGGTTGAGGTAGCGATACTGTGCCTGGATCTGTCGCTTGGTGGTAGTGAGATCGAACTGCCCCGGCGCCATGGCCAGTGTCAGCATGCCGGTTGGCTTGGCACCCTTAGCCCATCGAAACTCGCCATCGAGCTGGGTCGGGCCTTGCCATTTTAGGTTTTCCGGCAGCACGGGGGCTAGCAGGGCGCCGAGATCGCCTACCAATTGCAGACGGGTATCGCCCTTGTCACCGAACTCGGCGGGATCGGTCAGACAGAGACTGGCGGCGTTATGGCGCCAACAGAAGGGGGAGAGCTGGCCCTTAGCCTGCTGATTGTCCCAATAGAGGTCGATAGGTTCGTCCAGCGCCATGGGGCCCAGGCGTGAATTGAGGCTGATACGCTTTATCTTGGCATCGAATCGCTGCGCCTTGTCATCATAGGTTGAGGCGATTGAGGTGTTGAGCTGTAGGTCGCCATAGGTCTGCAACCCCAGTTTCTGCCTGGTGATATCTCCCTTGACGCCTAGGGTGAGGTTACTCAGCGCCATGCCTTGCCCCTTGATGTCCGTGGATTTCAGCGACAATGCAAACTGGTGCGCGTCCTGGGGACGGTAGAAGGCGATAAGCTTGGCCTTATCGACAGTGATATCGGCGTACTTGAGCTCTATGGTATCGGCATTGATGGCGACTTCGGGGTGCTCATCGTCGCCGGATACATTGATGACCGCCTTGATGGCGCCGCTGGCGCTCGGATCCCACAGGCTCAGGGCAGGCACGCTCAGTTGACCATCCAGCGCCCAGACATCATCCACCCGCCCGGAGAGGGTCAACTGGGACTCGAGGGCGTCGATCTGCAGATGCTCTGCGTTAAGTTGGAACTTGTCATTCAGGGCGATATCCCCCTGAACCTTAAGTGGATATTGGTCCACATGCCCCTCAAGATCTGCCTGGCTGATGCCTATCGACCAGGCCTTATCACTAAATTCCCCTTTGCTGTGCAGGCTGCCATTGACCAGGGTTGCGGGCAGGTGCTGCTCGGGCGTGACGTTAAGCTGGGCAAGATCTAAGCCCTGAGTGCTGGCCGCAAGCTGCCAGCTAATGTTCTGGCCGTAACCGAGTGCGCCGCTGAGATCCAGCTTGCCCATCTCGCTGTCGACCCTGAGTGTGGCGACCTCAAGCTGCTGATCCTGGTGTGACAACTCGGTATCCAGGGTTAGCCAGGGATGGTAGGGGGTCCTTAGCTCGCCGTTAAGCTTGAGCCGTTGAGCCTTTAGGCTACCGCTCGACTCAAGGGTTAATGCCTTGGCCTCATATTGGGCCTGCGCCAGTGGCCACATCAGGTGCGGGCTTGACAGGTGCAACTCGTAGGGCAGCGCAGCTGTGCTCAGGTTGGCCTTGGCATCTAAGTCAAGCAGCAGATGCCCCTCGCCCTTAAGCTTGACGGCAAGGTCTGCGAAACCACCTTTTATCTCGGCGTTAAGGCGTTGACGCTTGAGCTCGGGCAGCTCGCTGACGCCGTTGGCGTTGAGATCGGCCTGAAGGTGAATCGCCATGGGATAATCTTGCGTCAGACTGATCTCACCATCGAGCTGCGCCTTACCATAGTCATGGTCAAGAGCCAGGCTATCGACGGTGATCTTATAGCCGAGGTAGCTGCCCGCGAGGTCGATGGCGGCAAACTTATCGACACGCTCGCCGAGCCTGAGCTGGCTGTCAACCAGCTGCGCGCCGTCGACAAAGATAGGCATGGGGATCTCGACCTCTGGCAGATGGCTTAGGGGCCAGTCTGTCTCATCTTGCCGGTTTGCTGTTGCCTGTGCCTGGGCTGGCGCTGGCGTAGGCACTTGAGTCTGAGTGTTTGTCTCATTGTTAGTATGAGAGTTAGGCTGAGTGTAAGCCTGAGCCGAGCCCTCGTCTTGTCCTAGGGGGATAGACACCATCAGCCCTTTGCTGTCGAGCCGATTGACCCGCAGGCCCGTCTCGAGCCAGCTGGCCTTGGCCGCGAGTTGCTCGGCATTAAACTGCATCTGATTCACCCGCACCCGGATCTGATTGAGGTCGCTCTGTGTGAGGATGATGCCGAAGGGCAGGGTGAGCGGGCCATCGTCCTCGATTTGCTCAACGGGCGGTTTTATTTCTGGTGTCGATGCCAGCTTGTCGGTATCTATCTCTACCCGCACCGCGTCGGCGCCAAGGGAATCGACACAGAGCTGACGCTGCAGCAGGCACAGGGGACGCCATTTGAGGCTAAGCCCCTCTGTTTCGACCTCAATGCCCGCCATCTGCCACTTGGCATGTTGCAGCTTTAGCTGACCATTGAGTGTGCCGCCGCCATAGCTCAGGTTTAAGTCTGGCACTAAGAGATCGGCGAGATTCACCGCCACATGACTGCCAAAGGGGGTACCTATCAGTATGGCCAGGGGGATAAGCAAGGCCAGCGGCAGATAGAGCAGCACGCGAACCAGGTTACGCAGCCAATAGGCCAGGCGGTACGGCAAAGATCTTGGCCTTTGCGCCTTTCCATTTGAGGGCGTTTCGCCTTTAAGCCCCTGGGCCTGCTCCTGAGACGGGGTTAAATCACCGGGCGTTTCTATCATAGCTCTGCCCCCATGGTGATATGGATGCGCCAGCTGCGATCCACTGTGTCTGTCTCTTTCAGACCGACGCCGAGATCCAGCTTGATCGGCCCTATGGGGGAGATCCAGTGGATGCCGCCGCCAACCGAGACTATGGGCTCGAACTGCTGACTGTCGAAGGCGCTACCGGCATCCATAAAGCTGGCGACTCGCCATGTCGGGGTAAGATAGTATTGATATTCCAGGCTGCCGACAAGCAGATAGCGGCCACCGACCACCACGCGGGCCAGCTGACCCTCGTTATTGGTATAGTCGATATGGGGGCCGAGTTCGTGATAGCTATAGCCGCGGATGCTTTGATCGCCCCCGGCGAAGTAGCGTAGCGACGGCGGTACCAAGGGCAGTTCGTCATCTTTGACCAGGTTGGCGCCCAGATCCAGCCGGGAGACAAACCTGTGTTTGTCGAATAAGGTGTCTATCCACTTAAACTTGGCCTGTAGCCGAGTCAGGCGCAGATCTGAGCCCAGTGTCGGGTCGGCATGTTCCAGGCTGTAATATTGAAAGAAGCCCGACTTAGGATCCAGACTCTTGTCGCCACGAGTGGTTTTCGACAGGCTGGTGCCCAGCAGTAAAACGTCGGGATCATAATCGATATCCGACTGAGCATATTCTTCGTTGATGGCATCTAACGAATAGGTAAACAGCCATTGATTCTTTAACCGCTTCTGCCTGACGACCCCGACGAGTTTCTTGACCGATTCCAGCTCGCCTGTGTTACGAAAGTCGCGTTTATCGGCGTCATAGACTTGAGTGACCCCATACTTATCCCTGAGCAGGCCGACACGTATCTTGAGCTGATCGTCCAGCGGATGGCTCATGGGGATGGTGTAGGTGGTGAGAAATTTGGGCCTGTCCGGCGACCATTCTACGCTGCTCTCCTGGGAGTGGCCGTAACGATTGATCTGCGGCGTTCGCCAGGTGACCCTGACTCTGGGCTCGATATTATTGTCGATGGAGTTACCGACGTCGGCGCCCAAACCCAGCTCGATAGAGTGACTGGGCCTTGGGGTGACCTCTACCCGAATGGGAACCCTGTCGTCCTGCATCTTATCGAGCTGAGGCAGCACCTTGATGTTGGTGAAGTAGCCAGTATCGACCAGCTCCCGGTTGAGTGCACCTAATTTACCCGTGCTGTAGTGGGAATCTGGCTCAAAAGGGATCAACTTGTCGAGAAAACCAGGCACCAAGTCGTGGCCGTTGAAGCTCACCTCGCCGATGCGATAGCGCGGGCCTGAGTCGTAATGCAGGCTGATCTGTGCGCTGTCGAGATCCCGGTTGACCACTATCTGGTTGGTGAGGTACTTGCCTTCGAAATAGCCCCTGGCCAACGCATAGGTGAGCAGCTGAGACTTGATCGCCTCATATTCACCATGATTGAGCACATCGCCAGGCTTTAGGCTGATCTGCTCTAGCCAGTCGTTGACCGCCTTGTCATCGAGGATCTCGCCTGTCAGTTGAATGTCGATCCACTGGATCACCGTCGGCGCACCTGGCGTGATAGATAGGCGTAGGGTCCAGGGGCCGGTTTCTGGGCTCTCCAGTTGCTGGTCTATCTTGCCCTTGTAGTAGCCGAGGGAGTGCAGCGCAGCCTCGATGTTTTCATCGGCGTTGAAGATAAAGGCTCGGCGTTGCACCTCAGAGCTTGGCAGGGCGCCAAGGTGAGCCGTGATGTTGCGTTTAAGAGCCTTGTCGGCGCCGTCTATCTCGACCGTTAACCAGTCGTTCGCCCAGACAGACGATATCCCCATGCACAGGCAGAGTAGGGCGAGTGTCGATAGCCGGGATAAGGTCGCAAAGATCCGCAAGAAAAAGGCTCTATCTAGTTGAAAAGTTTGTTGCTGTTTATTGTCGCAGATTATGGAGGCCAAGCAAGATGATGATTGTAATTAATGATGAAAATCGGTACAAAGAAGGCAAACAATAACGAGGAAGCCTACCGTGAGAAGCACTATTACCCCCACCCTGTTAGCCGGACTGTTGAGCCTGTTGATGAGCACCTCTGCTGCGGCCGAGAACCAGCCATTTTCTATCGCCATCCATGGCGGTGCCGGCACCATCTCTAAGGCCAAGCTGACCGAGGCGCAGCAGCAAGCCTACCGTGACAAACTCAAGCAGGCGGTGGATGCCGGTTACAAGGTGCTGGAAAAGGGGGGCGATAGCCTGACGGCGGTGACCACTGCCATCAATATTCTCGAAGACAGCCCGCTGTTTAACGCTGGTAAAGGCGCCGTCTATACCTATGACGGCACCCACGAGATGGACGCCTCCATCATGGATGGTCGCACCCTCAATGCCGGCGCGGTGGCCGGCGTTAAACATATCAAGAATCCCATCGATCTGGCGCGCGCCGTGATGGACAAGTCGCCTCATGTGATGCTGTCGGGCCAAGGCGCCGAAGAGTTTGCCCTAAGCCAAGATTTCAGCCTGGTACCCGTGACCTATTTTGATACCGACAGCCGCTACCAGCAGCTCATCGATGCCAAGGCCAAGCTGAAACAGGCCGAGAGTGAGTCGGGTGGCAAGCCAGATTACCAGGCATCGGTAGATTACCTGGATCTGGATTATAAATTTGGCACCGTGGGCGCCGTGGCTCTGGATAAGCAGGGCAACCTGGCCGCCGGCACCTCAACCGGTGGCATGACGGTTAAGCGCTTCGGGCGCATCGGCGATTCGCCGGTCATCGGAGCGGGCACCTACGCGGAAAACCAGGTGTGCGCCGTGTCGGCCACAGGCCATGGTGAGTACTTTATTCGTTACCATGTGGCGGGGGATATCTGCGCCAAGGTGAAGTATCAGCAGAAATCAATTCTGCAGGCGGCGGATGAGGTGATCAATCAGCGGCTTATCACCGCGGGCGGCACCGGCGGGGTGATCGCCATCGACCAGCGCGGCAATATCGCCACCCCATTTAACACCGAAGGCATGTACCGCGCGACCCGTAAGGGCGGAGAGCAGGCTAAGGTGATGATTTGGCAGGATAACTGATCTGCGTTATCTGGCTAAAAATTTAATTTAAGTGAGGCTCGCAGCCTGTGTTGCGGCCTCGTTTTCATCTGCCGTTTGCACTCTTTGCGAACTCCTCGATTAACCCGCCAGACACTTCCTTAAAGGCCCGCTTCACTTACTTAAGATAAGTGGATTGTGCTGCAAAAGGCCTCCTAAGCTGTCAATTGTGCTTCACACCCGGCGTATTAACTTTATGTAAAATTTGTAACCTCTTTGTCACTAAGCTGATTTATAGTGTGCGCTGGTCGCAGGATCAGCACCGCAGTAATTTGAGCGTTAAGACTCGAATACTGCTTAAGAAAACTAGTTAAACACTAGGTTAATGGATAAATTTAGGGGTTAATATGTTTACCAAAGCAAGCGCGCTTGCCTTGGCGATTGGTGGTGTCTCCACCTTTGCCCAGGCCGCAGACGATCTGATCATCTCAGAGTATGTAGAAGGCAGCAGCAACAACAAGGCCGTCGAATTCTACAATCCCACCGGCGCCGAAATCGATTTAAGTCAGTATCGACTCGAGTTCTACTTTAACGGCAACACTAGTGCCGGTTCTACTATCGCCCTTAGCGGTAGTCTGGCCGCTGGCAAGACTTTTGTGCTGGCCGACAACGATGCCGCAGGTGAGATCTTGGCCGTCGCCGACCAGCTCAGCACAGCCAGTTTCTTCAATGGTGATGACACCTTAGTGCTGCGCAAGCAGGGCGTGGTGATCGACAGCCTAGGCCAGTTGGGTACAGATCCGGGCTCTGAGTGGGGCAGCGGCGATCTGTCGACCCAGAACAACACCCTGCGCCGAGATCCTAACCAGCTGATCGCCGATACCCAGCTCGATGATGCCGTGACCCTGGCCACCTGGACAGGTCATGCACAGGATGATTTTAGCGATCTTGGCCAGTTTGCCGGTCAGGGGCCGACAGACCCAACCGACCCGACGGATCCGACTGAGCCGCCGGTTGGCCTGGTCTGTCATGATCCCGCCACCAAGATCTCAGCACTGCAGGGCAGCGGCGATACCAGCCCGCTCAATGGTCAGAGTGTGACGGTCGAGGCTATCGTGACCAGCAATCAGGAGGCAGGCCTTAAGGGTCTGTTCCTGCAGATGGCCGATGCCGAGGTCGACGGTGACATCAACACCTCCGAAGGTGTGTTTGTCTATACAGGTGGTTCGCTGGGTTATCAGGCGGGGGATCGTATTCGTCTGAGCGCCACGGTTAAGGAGTATAACGGCCTGACCGAACTGACCAATGTGAGCGACCACGCCTTGTGCGGTTCGGCGCAGGCTATGCCGACCGCCGCCGAGGTGAGCCTGCCCCTGACAAAGAGCAGCGACCTGGAAGCGGTTGAAGGCATGCGTGTTCACTTTACTCAGAACCTGGTGGTGAACGAGGTTTATAACTTAGGACGCTATGGTGAGATTTTGCTCGGCAGTAAGCGTCATTTCATCGGGACTCAGGTGGCCGAGCCTGGCAGTGAGGCGCTGGCGGTCAGCCAGGCTAACGCCTTAGACTCAGTGCTGCTGGACGATGGATTAACCTCGCAAAACCCAGATCCTGTGCGTTACCCAGCACCAGGCCTGAGCGCCGACAATACTGTGCGTGTGGGTGACTCTATTACCCAGCTTAACGCCGTGATGCACTATGGCTTTGGCAAGTATCGGTTGATGCCAATCGATACGGTGAACTTTGTAGCCACCAACCCAAGAAGCAGTGAGCCAGCCCTAGCCGAGGGCGCTAACCTTAAGGTGGCCAGTTTCAACGTGCTTAACTACTTCAATGGCGACGGTCAGGGCGGTGGCTTCCCAACGGCACGGGGCGCCGATACCCCGAGCGAGTTTGCCCGTCAGCGCGCCAAGATCATCAGTGCCATGGTCAGCATCGATGCCGATATCTTTGGCTTGATGGAGATAGAAAACGACGGCTTTGGTAGTGAGTCTGCCATCAATGACCTGGTGAGTGGTTTAAACCAGGCGGTGGGCGAGACAAGATACCAATATATCTCGGCGCCAACACCAACCATAGGCACAGACGCCATCACAGTGGGTATGCTCTATCGCAGCGATCGCGTCACACCTGTTGGGGCGGCCAAGGTACTGTCCAGCGCAAACTCGCCACTGGATGAACAAGGTGAGGTGCTGTTTAACGATGGCAAGAACCGTCCTAGTCTGACACAGGCCTTCGAGGTCTTGGGTGAAGATCAGCAGATCGTGGTGGCGGTGAATCACCTCAAGTCTAAGGGGAGCGATTGTGTCAGCTTAGGGGATCCTGATCTGGGCGATGGTCAGGGCAACTGTAACCTGACCCGTACCCGCGCGGCTACCGCCCTGGGTCGCTGGCTAGCCAGCGAGTATGGCGAGCTGCCAACCCTTGTCATAGGGGACATGAACGCCTATGCCAAGGAAGATCCTATAGATGCGTTACGTGGCGCCGGCTATCTCGAGCTGTTCGACCATCTGGGTAAGACAGGTGCATACTCCTATGTCTTCTCCGGTGAAACGGGGCAACTGGATCATGCACTGGCCAATACTCAATTGGCCGACAAGGTAGTGGATGTGACCGAGTGGCATATTAACACCGACGAGCCGAGGCTGCTGGATTACAACGAAGAGTTTAAGTCGGCGGATCAGATTGCCTCGCTCTATAGCAGCCATGCCTATCGCTCTTCGGATCACGACCCTGTAGTGATCGCTTTGCTACTCGAGCGTGAGACCATAGCGCCAGTGGCTGGCTTTAGCTATGCGCTACAGGGCCGCACCCTGAGCCTAGTGAGCAGCGCTATGGACGAAGACGGTGAGATTGTCGATTACCAGTGGGATCTGGGCAATGGCGAGACCGCTGGCGGCGAGCAGCTAAGCTATCGTTACGCCAAGGCCGGTGAATACCCAGTGACCCTGACGGTAACCGATAACGATGGTCTGAGTCATAGTGTGACCCAGATGGTTAAGGTGCAGGTGAAGCTGCAAAAGCCTGTTGCCGTTATCGAGCATCTGGATCTCTGGTTTATGGATATCTTTGTCTCGCTCAGCTATGACACAGACGGTGAGATAGTGTCGCAGTCCTGGAAATTTAACAACGGCAGCAAGCAGAGAGGCCCTGTGGGCTTCAGCTTTGGACATCGCGCCAACAAGGTGAAACTCACCGTTGAGGATAACGATGGCCTCAAGGGTAAGGCTAAGCTGAATTTCTAGTGCTGAGTTTCTCATGATTTGAAAAGGCCGCCTCAGGGTGGCCTTTTTTATGCTTAATTTAGCGATAAATTTTAGCAAGCCTCTGTATTTAATTGGCAAAAACCAAATTTCTTACCGGCTAATAGCTAAAGGTTTCCTCTGGGACTGGGTTAGCTAAAAATGTTCTTAACAATAATCATTTCTATTATCATGTGGTTGCCGCAAACCCACGCCAATAAAGGGCTGGCGCCATTTTAGGGGCCGTTGCTTGAGCTACAATTAGGTGCGAATCCTAGGTGAGAGCAAAGTTATGGATAGCTATCAGAGACTTTTAGTGGTTGTGGATGAACACGATTTCAGCTTAAAGGCCGTTTCCCGCGCCGTGTATTTGGCCAGTAAAACCCACGCGGCAATCATAGTGATGATGTTAGAGCACAGCCATTTCGTTAACCGTTTGGTGGATACCTTCGAGGCAGACGCCAGCAAGGGGCAGGCACAACCCTTAACCAAGGAGGGTAAACTGAGTTGTTTAAATGCCTTCATCAGCCAGGCCGCCCAGTCGGGCCTCACGATTTCTAAGGCGTCTATCACCTGTCACTGCAGCGACGATATATTGCAGTTTTGCGATGATTTTAAGGTGGATGCGGTGATCTTGGCCGCCTCACGCCATACGCTATGGAACTGGCTGACGATTAAACCTTTGGATGTGCGCCTGATCCGCGAATCCTCCCGCCCAGTGGTGGTGGTTAAAGATCATCTGTGGCAGCCCGGCGGGCATATTCTCTCTTTGGTGGAGCCTTGCGCCGATGATGTTACCCACAAGGAGCTTAACGACGCCGTGCTGCAGACCTCGGAGCATTTCTCCCAGCTGTTGGCGGGAGATTGTCACCTGATCGATTGCTATTATGGCGACACCCCCAGCATGTCGTTTCATCAGGTGTTGACCCCAGCCAACGATGAGCATTACCACCTGCAGCAGATGTCCCGTTATTCGAATCGCTATCATCTACAGCCCGAGGGGAGTGGGATGAGTAATCATCATCTTCATCTGGCCAAGTCTTTACCTGAGGATGCCATCGAATCCTTGGCCAAGGAGGTGGACTCGGAGTTGGTGATAGTGGGCGATACCGGCAATGGTAACATGTTCTCCAACATGTGTGGCCATGTGGGGGAGCAGGTGATCGACAGGATCCAATGCGATCTTCTCGTGGTTAAGCCGCAGAGCGCACACGCCATGTGAGCACCCAAAATCAGCGTAAATGCCGGTCTAAGTACAGGCATGAGCCCTGATATGGTGCTTAGGCAATAACCGTTTAGGCGACAAGGAAACTAAAATGGAGAGGAAAGTACAAAGGAGAGGCGAGTAAAAAGGAGAGTTTAAGGTAGAGTTAAAAGGAAAGAAGTGGGAATATAAATAAGCGACGCATAGGCGTCGCTTATTCGTTTTGCAGCTAGAGGGTAAATCCGCTATTTCTTGACCCACTTACCCTGGGCGGTCTGAATGTAATGGCCCTTGGCGGCGGCCGCTATCGCCTTTTCGGCGGCCAGCTTGGCCACGTCATCGACGCTTATCTGGTTTTTACGGGCGATTTTTTCATAGTGGGCCTTGCGCTTGGCGTTGACCGACTTGGCCAGGGCGCTGGCTTCACTGTTGTTGACCACCACACCGAGATAGCCGTTGACCTGTTCGCCCACTAACCCTTGCGCCTTGGCGTCTTGCAACGAGATGGCGAAGGCATTGAGGCTGAGAAGAAGTCCGGCCATGAGGACGAGTATTTTGCTTTTCATTGGGATCACCTTATACCTTGATTAGAAGAGTTCATCGTTGTTGATCAGCTCATCGAGCTCTTTATCCACCTTAATCTTGATCTCATGTTCAATCTTAACGTTAAGGTTGATAACGATAGGCTTCTCAGGTGGCTCTATCTTGACCGTTGGCGTGCAGCCGCCCATGAGCAGCACGGCGGCCAGGCTCAGGGGTATCGTCGGCAAGGTTAGCAATTTCTTCACAGTGCTTCCTTAATCTGGTTGAAAATTTCATTGGCTATGGTCTTAGTGTAGTTCCCTAAGATGACCATAGGCTGAACGTTTGGCGCCGAACTAGTTAGCCATGGCGCGCTCGATTTCGCTTTGCAGTCTATCACCGATTTGTAAACTCTTGAGTAACTGCAACATATTCTCTTCCTGAGCGTAATTCAAATGGATAGGGCGTTCAATATCTTTGGCCCGTCCTTTCACCTGGACCTTCAGTAAGGCATCGCCGTTGGGGGCCATGTCGAAGCTGCTGGACAGCTGGGTGTAGTGCAGCTCTTCCAGTGCCGAGAAGGCAAAATCGAGATAGGGTTGTGACAGGCGCATCTGCAGCACGGCCGGATTGTCATCTACCTTGATGAGCCCGCCCGGTGCGCGTGCCGCCAACTGACCCTTGGTGATGCTCACCTGGCCATCTTCTAGCTGGACCGGCAGTACGCCATCGAAGATGCCGTCGGCATAGATGCCAGTTTGGGGCTGGGCGGCCAATAGCTGCTCGAGATCCAGCCCCTGCAGCACCAGATAGGCAGAGGAGGGAGCACCGAGATTAAGGTTAAAGATAGGGAGTAAGATCTCTCCCCCCAGGGTGTTGGCCCTGGCATCGAGTTTCACGTCGGCGCCACTCAGCACCATGCCATCCTCAGCCTTTTTATCGAGCGACGCATCATTCGCTCCCTGGGTCAGATCCAACTTGAGTTTGGCATGAGCGTTAATGTCGGTCAGCAACACCCCCGGGTTGAAGGCGGCGACATCCAGCGACAGGGGGTCACAGCTAAACTTAGCCCATAACGCCTGAGCACCTTTTACGCCTGCTAGCTGGCATTGACCAGTAAACTCGGCCTGCTCGAACGGCAGGGCGTTAAGGCTACCCTCGCTAAGCTTAACCTCTGGGGTCAAGGCAAAGGCAAAATCCATGTTATCCCCCCGCCAGTTGAGGCTATGCTGGCTGGTAAGATTGATATCGCCGATCAATGAGTCTTCAAGGAGGTCGCCTGCCAAGCGCGTCAGGCGTTTGATCAGCTCGTTGGCGTCACTTGTCAGGGTGAGAGCCCCCTTAAGCACTTGAGGTGTCAAACTGCTTGAAAGCGATAAGTGATGCTCGCTCGCAAACGGCAGACCGTTGATATCCCACTGCTCAAGGGTGGTCAGCCCATAGTGCTCGATGGCATTGCTTTTAGATGAATCGCCTTTGCTCAAATGTTGCTGTGCTTTAATCAAATCATCTGGTGTTTGGATCAAATTTTTTGATGGCATCTGGCTTATTGCCGCCGAAGGTGTAGCTACTTTGCCTACGCCAGCTGGTGGCCGTATGCCATGCCAATGCAGCGATTGATTAAGGTTGGCGCTAGGCAGCTTAATGAGCGCCTTGCGGCGCAATTTATTGAGGCGAAACCTCTCCTGAGTCAGCTTAAGATTGCTGAGCCGGTAGTCTATGCTACTCTGCCAGGGCGATGCTAACAGGGCATCTGGCGAAAATGAGAAGGCAGCTGCAGGCTCGTCAGAGTTAGCCTTTGAATCGGCTTTTGTGTCTGAGTCGCCCTTGGCCGATTGAGGCGTTAGCCTAATGGTCTGTGTCGTCAGGCTCAGTTCGTCCAGGTTGAGCCGCATAGTTTGGGTCTGAGCATGAGTCTGTGCCTGCTGTTGCGTTTTAGCTTGGGCCTGAGCCTGACCCTTAACGGCTTTCTGCTCGCTTGCGGCGAGCGAAATTACCTTAGCCTCAATGGGCGGGATAAGCAGCGTTTGCTCATCCAGGCGCACGGGTTTCACAGCTTCAAGCACAAGTTCGTTTGCAAATAGCTCACGCAGATTAGGGGCAAGCTCATGCAGCGGCGACGTATTTGGAGTGTCAGCCGTTAAGGGAGTTGGCATAACAAGATGAGGGGAGTGGGTCACGCTCTTAAAGTGACTCAGCTCGGCGAATATGGGGTTGCCTTGTGCAAGAGATAAATGGCCGGCGCCCAGAGAGGTGCGAGTCTGCTCGCTGGTAAGCCTAGCGAGTAGCTCATTAGTTAACTTGCTAGCCTCACTGCCCGCCGCGCCTTGCTTATTGTAACTTGCAGGCCAACTGAGATGATGCCCGTCGATAGCGACATTTAGCCCTTGCCAGTCAAGTCTTAGTGCCGGCTCTGGCCCTGCTTTTAGGGTGAGATGCACAGGCTCAGGTATTTCTGTGGCTATCATACTTGCGCCGACCTTAAGATACTGATGATTAAATTCAGGTTGGGTCAGTGCGAGCTGGCCTGTGAGCGTCAACTCGAGAGCGCTCGATTCCGGGGCTCTCGTGTCATTAGCACTTGCTGTCGTCGATTCAGCTTGCCGTGCATCGAGCCTGCCTTGGATTTTCAGGTTTGCGGCGGCAAGTTTCAGGCGATTCTCTATGCTTGGCTTCTTCGCTACGTTTGGTCTATTTCCTTTGGTCGTTTCGCTTTCGGCAATGGTTTCACAGCCTTTGCTTGTCTGCAGATCTTGTACCGTTTTTGGCTGTGGGTATGGCGGCAGCATGAGGCACAGTGGCTGCTTTAGCAGAGATTCAATCTGCCAGTCGCCGATGAGTTGCCAGACAGATAGGGAGCTTGACTGTTGAGTCTCTGCAGGCTCGGTTGTTTGCCGGACTTCTTGCCGGACTTCTTGCCGGACTTCTTGCTGGACTTCTTGCCGGACTTCTTGCCTGACTTCTTGCCTGACTTCTTGCCTGACTTCTTGCTTGGCTTCTTGCGGTTTTATCTTAGCTAATCTGGCCTGCTCGAGCCTGGCAATTAGCGCAGCGCCCTGAGTGGCAACTTTGGCGGTGAACGCACCAAGCGTTAGTGTTTGATCTTTGATGGCAAGGTTCAGCGCCTCGGCGCTTAGCTGCGCGTCTTTTGTTTGTGTCTCTCGCACCTCAGTCATCTGGTTAACATTGGTTGGCGCGCCGAGTTCGAGGGCGACTTCCACCGTCTGCTCATTCGGTGACTGGGCTTCGAGTGCCGTTAGCAGCGCGCCGAACGATGCGGATTCTCCGGCCAGTTCTCTGAGCTGCTCGAGTGTCGTGCTGCTGGTGAGCAAAAAGGGGGACAGGGTGAGGTGCAGATCGTTTAGGGGGCCACTAAGGTCAACTGCCATGCTCTTAGCCGAGTGAGCATGACCGCTTTGATCATGGCTGTTCACGGCTATGGCGATCGCCGGCGAGAGAGGCTGGTCAGCGAGCCGTTTCAGGGTGATGTTCAGATCGCTAAAATCATGGCGGGAGTGAAGTTCGCCTTTGATAAGGTCTAATTCGCCTTGGGAGCTGAGACTGCCGCTTAGGGAAAACGCCTGGGTTAAACGCGCGTTGACATCATGTAATGCAGCCACCATAAGGGGCGCCTCAACGAGGGCTGGCGTCTGTTGCCCTGTTGACGATGCTGATCTTGAGCCTATTTTTGGGGCATTGGATGTCAGCGAGCTGAGCTCGCCGATAAGGCGCCCGAGGGGCTCGAATTCGAGTCGGCTAGAGAGTTGCCAGCGTGTCTTGTCGAGTGTCGCCGCCAGGGTCAACAGTGGCGCCTGATAGAAGCTAAGGGCACCGGTGAGCTGGCCTCGATTGTCCAGGTTAAGATAATCGAGTTTGAGTCCCAGTGGTTGCGACCTGGCGCCCAGGCCTTGTGACTGTTTGCCTAGCAGGTTAAAGCTTATCTCACCCAGGGCAATTTGGGGCAGAGCGCCTAAGTTAAGGGCGCTGCTGGTACCTGAGTCTTGCTGGCGACCTAAGCTGTCAAAGTAGTCTTGGCTGAGGGATACCTGTGCGCGGCGCACGGCGAGAGATTCTATCTGTGCCAGCCCGATTGGCGCAGATAGCCAGTCTTTGGCGAGCGTTAGCCCGATATCCTCGAGCCTCACCAGATTATTGTCGACCTTAAGCAGTACCATGGGCAGCTTGAGATCCATGAGGTCGGCAGGACTGAGCCGCAGCGTTTCTATGCTGATACCGGCATCCGTTAGATAGGAATTGGCGAGACGTTTAACCAGGTTTTCCAGTTGACTCGCCACTAGCAGCAAGAGCAGCAGGGACAGCAGCACGGCGCCGGTGAGTAATTTAGTGATGCGGGAGGTGAAAAAACGTCGCGACATCTGTCCCTGTCTCTGGTTGTTTTGCCTTAGTTAGCTTTAGCTTTTTCGGCTTTCGTTGTTTAGCTTACGTCGTCTGGCTTAGCCATTTATCGGCGCTAACAGTTCTATTTTAGCTCGCTTGCCCCAAGGCCTGAAGTTAATCAGAGGGCGCCCTATAGATGCGGCGCCCATTTCTCTATATCGGGCCAAATATCGGGCTAAATATCGGCTCGAGCCGGGTCAGGTTCACTCAGACTCAGCCAAATCCTGTTAAGACTCCGCCTTAGGCAGCCAGCGAATATGTGTGCTAAGGGTATGGGACTCGCCTGGTGCCAGTTCGACCCTATCTTCTAACACGTTGGCGGCCTCGAGGCAGACCATGGTGAGATAGTCTTGAGGGTTAAAGCGTGACAGACGCTTGGATTTTTCTATCCAGGGATTCCAGAGCACCGCCGAGTGACTGTTGTCGCGGCGCACCTCGATGATCCCCTGTGGGGTGTGCAGCAACTGGCAGTCGCCTAGCTGGGTGTAGACACGATCGGTTTCCCGATCAAACAGCACCTCATCGCCGGCTTGAGGGTAGGGCCCTTCACCAAATTCGATATAGCGGGCACCGTTAAAGCCGCTGGCCTTTAGCTTGTGAATATCCTCGATAGGGAAGTAGGTGTGCAGCGCCTGGGTCAGGTTGATGGGCGTATCTCCCAGGTTGGTGTTAACCAGGCTGACACTGAGGCTATCGCTCAGGGTGAAGATAAGCTCGACTCGGCTCGGATGGGCCCAGTACTGCTTATCGTCATCGCTTATGGTCAGGCTAAACTTGAGTTCGACCACCTGATCGCGCATCTGCACAGCATCTAAGTTCCACAGACGGGTACGGGCGAAGCCGTGCTGCGGCCACTGCGGGTTTTCATGCATGCCAAACCAAGGCCAGCAGATAGGAATGCCGCCACGAATGCCGCTGCCGGGCTGGTAATCGTCGGCGCTCGATACCCAAAGCAGCGGGGCTTGTCCCTTAGGTTGAAACCTGTCTATCTGCGCACCTTGCATGAATATGCGTGCCTGACAGAGATCGGTATCGACCTCGACATATTCGAGTCCTTGGGGATGTTTCTTGACGGTTACAGAACCCATAAATGCTCCTCACGAGTTAGGCCGGGCGGGTAAATCATTTGTTGACCTAGCTTACAGAGTTTTATCCCTAAGCTGTAGTATGACATTGATTGTTTTTGTGCTTTTCAAGGTCGAGGGGAATTCAGCCTGGTTTAAGGGCTGTATTTTTGAGCAGATTTGGGTAAAGTGGTCGGAGCACTATAGTTGAGCGAGCGCTAATAAGCCTACCTGCGCCTGTTCGTTTTGGAATTCGACAATAGAAGGAATAAGGAATGCCAATCTATCAAGCTCCACTGCGCGACTATCAGTTTATTCTCTCCGAGTTACTCAATATCTATGAGCGAGACGACCTTCAGGGATTCGATGAGATCGACGCCGAATTGAGTGACGCTATCCTTCAAGGGGTTGCCGACTTTACCACAGAGATCATGCTGCCGCTCAACAGCAAAGGTGATGTTGAGGGGTGCCAGCTGGTCGAGGGGCAGGTGCGTGCCCCCCAGGGGTTTAAAGAAGCCTATCGCCAATATGTCGATAATGGCTGGGCGACGCTGACCAGCGATCCCGAATATGGTGGTCAGGGGCTTCCCGAGTGCATCGGCGTGTTTGCCACCGAGATGAAGACCGCGACCAACATGGCCTTCGCCATGTACCCAGGGCTAACCCACGGCGCCTACGCCGCCATTCATGCCCACGGCAGCGACGCGCTTAAGGCCAAGTATCTCGAAAAGCTGGTGTCGGGCGAATGGACAGGCACCATGAATCTGACCGAGGCCCATGCGGGCACGGATCTGGCGCTGCTGCGTACCAAGGCCAAGCCCGCGGGCGAGGACACCTATGCCATCAGCGGTGAGAAGATCTTTATCTCGTCTGGCGATCACGACCTGGCCGACAACATAGTGCATCTTGTGCTGGCGCGCCTGCCCGATGCGCCAGCTGGGGTGAAGGGGATCTCCCTGTTCGCCGTGCCTAAATATCTGGTGAAAGAGGATGGTAGTTTAGGCTGTCAAAACGGCGTCGAGGCCAGCGCCCTAGAACATAAGATGGGCATTCATGGTAACTCTACCTGTGTCATGGTGTTCGATGGTGCCATCGGCGAGCTGGTGGGCGAACCCCATCAGGGGCTTAGAGCCATGTTCACCATGATGAACGAGGCGAGACTCGGTGTGGGTGTGCAGGGGCTTGGGGTGTCTGAGATCGCCTATCAAAATGCCCTGAGCTATGCCAGAGAGCGCCTACAGGGGCGTGCTCTGAGCGGCGTGAAGGCGAGCGAGCAGCCCGCCGATCCTATTCTGGTTCATGGCGATGTCAGACGCATGTTGATGGCTCAGAAAGCCTTTAACCAGGGCGCCAGGGCTCTGATGGGCCAGCAGGCGCTTTGGCTCGACGAGTCCCATCGTCATCAGGATAAGGCCAAGGCGGCTACGGCGGCCAAGTTAGCGGCGCTCTTTACCCCTGTGGTGAAAGGTTTCGTGACAGATCAAGGCTTTAAGGCCTGTGTCGATGCCCAGCAGGTCTATGGTGGCCATGGCTATATCCACGAGTGGGGCATGGAGCAGTTTGTGCGCGATAGCCGTATCGCCATGATCTACGAGGGCACCAATGGTGTGCAGGCGCTGGATCTCGTTGGGCGTAAACTGCTCGCCGATAAGGGTGAGGCCCTAGGGCTCTGGTCTGAGATGGTTAAGCCCTTCCTGACTGAGCACCTCGAGGATGAGACGCTCAAACCTTATCTGATGCCGCTGTTGGAGGCCACGACCGACCTCGAGAAGGCGACCCAGTATATCGTCGCCAACGGGGTTAAGAATCCAGACATCATAGGCGCCGCCTCTATGGGGTATCTGCAGATCCTGGGAATAGTGGCCCTGGGCTGGATGTGGGCGCGCATGGCGGTTAAGGCTCATCAGGTCATGGCGGCGGGCGAAGAGGAGGCCTTCTACGCCAACAAGCTGGTGACGGCGAAATTCTACATGAGTTACTGGGCGCCTCAGACCAGGAGTATTCGCTACCAGATGGAGCGCAGCTGTGAGCTGCTGACTCAGTTACAAGACAGCGATTTCGACTAAGCCAGATTCGACTCGGCCAGATTCGACTCGGCCAGATTCGAATGGGCAAGTTAGAATTGAGTCAGATTCGATCTAGCAAGAAGGGCCGTAAGGCCCTTTTTTAATGTCCTTTCACTTGGCGATTTAAAAGGGTAAGCGACAGGATGATGGCGTTAGCGCATGAAATGCAGCAAACGATTGTTGGCCGGCATCTCATAGTCGGCCTGCAGATTGAGGCCTGCTGCTTCGGCGAGTTCAGTTATCCATTCTATGTCGCGGATGCCGCTGTGGATGTTGCGATGCTTGAGCCAGATATCGAACTGGCGATTGCTCTCGCTAGTGTATTGATTGTGATAGTTGAAGGGGCCATAGACACAGAGGCTGCCAGTATTGCTGAGGTGGCGCTCAACGCCCTTAAAGAAGTCGACCACCATGGCCTCACTCATGATATGCAGGGTGTTGGCACTGAAGATGCCGTCGACCTCTCCCGGCGTGAGCGGCCAGGGGGCGGTGACATCCAGGGTAACGGGCGGCGCGATATTATCGCCGCCCTGTAGGGCGATTCGCATCTCGAGCGGCTCGATAAACTGCGGCTGATCGCTAGGGCACCAGGTGAGATGGGGCAGGTGGGAGGCAAAGAATACCGCGTGCTGACCCGTGCCGCTGCCGATCTCCAATACCCGGCGCGTCGTCTTAAAGCTCTGTTTCAGCACCGCCAAAATCGGCGCTTTGTTGTTTTCGCAAGATTGAGAAAAGGGGAGTTGGCTTAATGACATAAGGCGGCGCAAGTTATGTGAGTGACTGTGATGACACAATTTACGCGAGTTTAAATGGCGCGTGCAAGCAAAAAGCGCCCGAAGGCGCTTTCTATTTAGGGTGTTTTTTTACCCTATTACTTGGCGACAGGTTCGCTGGTGAGATCGATGCGGTAGACCGCAAAGCCCAATGCATCAGGCTCGGCTAACTTCTCTATCTTACGCAGCTGGTTATCCTTGATGAACTTGTCGGCCTTTTCGCTGTTCTGAGTTTCAAAGCGGATGTCTAGCGCCACCTGAGTGTTGATGGTCTTGAAGTCCCAGTTGTAGTCGGCTCTTGGGTCGACCATGCCATCATAACCACCCTGATCGTTTGGCTTAGATTGCGCCGTGATATAGGCGGCCAGGGCCTCACGGTTGGTGTCTGGTAGCTCCATCACCACATACTCTGAGCCCGTACCGGCAAACTTGCCGCCAAAGGCGCGGTAGTTGTTAGAGGCTACGATAAACTCCTGTGCGCTTAGGGCCTCGCCGGTGATCACTTCGCCTTCTGGTGTGGTGTAGGCAAGATCGACGATACGCTGGGCGTTCTCGTTGCCGGGAACGAGGGCGCAATCGCGGTCAAACTTACTCGGCTGGGTGACATCTATCTTGTAGGTCACGCCGTCGATCACATCGAAGTTATAGGTCGGATGGCCGTTCCAGTTGATCAGTGACTGAGGTTCGCTGGAGTTAGGGTCGATCTGGTTAAACTGGTTGGCACTACACTCGAGCCAGTCTTTGAGCTCGACGCCTGTGATCTTCACCGCCACCATAGTGTTAGGGTAGAGGTAGAGATCGGCGGCGTTCTTAAAGGTGAGGTTGCCGGCATCGACCTGAACAAACTGCGAGGCATCTGCCTCGGTAGCGTGACGCCCACCTGCCTTGAATGGCGCCGCCGCTGATAGCACAGGGATCCCCTGTAGAGACTCTGGCAGTTTGGCGCTGACCTGCGCAATCTGCGCGTCAGAGACTATCTGTACCGTTGGGTCATCCTGTACCAGGGTCAGGAAGCTATACATGTCCGCGGCGGCGACACCTATGGGTTGATCCACGAAGGCGAGGGTGCCTTGATGCTCAAGTTCGACCGCATCGTGAATATCCTTATCGGCATCCACTAGGGCGACCTTGTTGGCACCATCATAGATGGGACGCGCCTGGGTTTGGGCATCGGTAACCGACCAGGCGCCATCTTTGAGGGTCAGCTTAAGATCCACCACCCCTAAGTTGTCGCCCCAACGACCGGGCATAACGGCGGCCACGCCGTTCAGCAGGCCCTTCTCGACATCGGTATTAGGCAGATCGGCATAGTTGGCGTGGGGGAAGATAGAGTGGCTATGGCCAAACATGATGGCATCTATGCCTTCGACATTGGTCAGGGCGAAGGTGGCATTTTCTGCCATGGCGTCCCCTGGGTTTTCCGTCGAGCCGATACCCGAGTGCGGAATGGCGATGATCACATCGGCGCCCTCGGCCTTCATCTTAGGCACAAATAGCTTGGCTGTCTCTATGATATCTTTGGCTTCCACCTTGCCGGTAAGATGCTGCTTGTCCCACAACATGATCTGTGGCGGTACGAAGCCTATGTAGCCTATCTTGATGGTGTGTTCACGGCCCTGGGTATCGACGACCACTTTTTCCTTGATCAGGTAAGGGGTAAACAGGTTGTCGCCTTTCTTGATGTCATTCCAGCAGTCATCGGCCGCGCAGTAGACGTTGGCGTTGATATAAGGAAAGTCGGCGCCGCTCAGGGCCTTTTCGAGAAAATCCAGGCCATAGTTAAACTCATGGTTACCTATGTTGGCCACCTCATAGTCTAAGGTATTCATCGCCTTGTAGGCGGGATGAACATCGCCTTCCTTGAGGCCTATCTTAGCCATGTAGTCGCCCATTGGGCTGCCCTGCAGCAGGTCGCCGTTATCGACCAAAACGAAGTTGCTCACCTCTTTACGGGCGGCGTGGATCAGGCTGGCAGTGCGCGCCAGGCCTATGGTGGGATCGACCTTAGACTGGTAATAGTCGAAATCCATGATGTTGGTATGCAGGTCGGTCGTTTCCAGCACCCTGAGCTCCACGTTCGCCGAGGTGATCGTGTCTTCATCGTCGTCGTTCCAGCTACAGGCGGTGAGTCCGATACTCGATGCGATAACCACGGCTAATAGTTTTTTATTAAACATATCCATCAATCTCTATTAACTATTGTTTGACCCCGAAGCCCCTGCAGATAGCAGTTGGGCCTCATCAGTGCGGCTAAGCTGTGGCTGAGCAGGCCGTTGGGCCTGGCTAACCCGAGTGCCGCCTGGCGAATTATAGAGAGATGAAATGTAAAAACTGTGACAATAAGCCACTGTTTATGTGACAGTTTGTATCGGCTTGCTGTGTTTTGCTGACGCCTTGAGCAAGTTGTTGCCTAATTGCACAACCTGCCGGTTTGACGACATAAAAAAAGCACGCCTGAGCGTGCTTTTTGTTAACGTGTCGACAGACTTATCTGCGACTTACGGGGCCGATTACTTGGCTAGCAGGCCACGGCTACGAAGCAGTGGTTCGATACCCGCTTCTTTACCGCGGAACTGCTTGTAGAGCTGCATAGGATCGTCGCTGCCGCCTTGAGACAATACGTTGTTTCTAAAGGCGTCGGCGGTTGCCTTGTCGAAGATACCGTTCTCTTTGAACGCCTCGAAGGCATCGGCGCCCAGAATATCAGACCAGAGGTAGCTGTAGTAACCGGCTGAGTAACCACCCGAGAAGATGTGTGAGAAGTAGGTGCTGCGATAGCGCGGCGCGATCTCCTCAATCAGTCCCATCTTGCTCAGTGAGTCGGCTTCAAACTTGGCGGCATCCTTAGGTTCGAAGTCACTTAGGGTGTGCCAGTCGAGATCCAGCTTGGTCGCCGCCATATATTCTACCGTGGCAAAGCCCTGGTTGAACTTGCTGGCCGCCTGAATCTTTTCAACCAGAGACTGAGGGATCACTTCGCCCGTCTTGTAGTGCTTGGCAAATTGCGCCAGTACTTCGGGTTGCGTCATCCAGTTTTCCATCACCTGTGACGGGAACTCTACATAGTCACGTGGTACCGAGGTGCCAGCCTGTGAGCGATACTCAACGTCTGACAGCATGGCGTGCAGGGCATGGCCAAATTCGTGGAACAGGGTGCTGGCTTCATCGAAGGTCAGCAGCGCAGGCTCATCGCCCACGGGACGAGGGTAGTTAAGCACGTTGACGATAATCGGCTTAGACTCGACGCCGTGCATTCTATATTGCTGGCGGTAAGAGTTTGCCCAGGCCCCGCCACGCTTGCTGTCACGCACATAGTAGTCGCCTAAGAAGATTGCCATCAGAGAACCGTCTTTGTCATACACTTCCCAGGTACGCACTTCGTCGTTGTACTTAGGCAGATCGGTGCGCTCCTTGACCGTGATGCCGTAGAGGCGATTGGCGGTGTAGAAGACACCTTTCAAAGTGTTTTCCAGTGAGAAATAAGGACGGGTTTCCTGCTCGTTGAAGCTGTATTTGGCCACACGGATCTTGTCGGCATAGTACCACCAGTCCCATGCGGCTAGCTTGAAGTTTCCGCCTTCTTCGTCGATCAGCTTCTGCATCACGGCAACCTCAGCCTTGGCCTGGCCAAGTGCGGCAGGCCATACCTTGTCTAGCAGGCCGTAGACGTTTTCGGGTGTCTTGGCGGTGCGCTCTTCGAGGACGAAGTGGGCATGGCTCTTGTAACCCATCAGCTGCGCACGCTCGGCACGAAGGGCCGCCATCTGGGCCAGAATTTTCTTGTTATCGTGGGCGTTATTATTGTTGCCACGCTCGATGTAACCCTTGTAGATCTTCTCACGCAGCTCGCGGTTGTCGGCATAGGTGAGGAAAGGGGTAATAGATGGACGTTGAGTGGTGAATACCCATTTGCCCGGGTGACCTTTCTTCTCGGCAGTTTGCGCGGCGGTGTTGATCACATCCTGGGGCAGACCTTTGAGATCGGCTGGATTGTCGATCACCAGCTCGAAGGCGTTGGTCTCGGCCAGCAGGTTGTCGCCAAACTCCAGGCTCAGCTTGCCGATCTTCTCGTTTAAGGCTCTCAGTTTAACCTTGTCGGCATCGCTTAGGTTCGCGCCGCCACGGGTGAAAGACTTGTAGGTATCTTCCAGCAACTTCTGCTGGGCCGTGTTAAGCGCCAGGCTGTCACGCTGGTCGTAGACGGCCTTAACGCGCTTGAATAGCTTGTCGTTGAGCAGGATATCGTCCCCGGCGGCAGACAGCATAGGTGAAACCTCTTTCGAGATCGCCTGTAGCTGCTCGTTGGTGTCGGCACTGGTCAGGTTGTAGAAGACGCTAGCCACCTTGGTGGTGAGATCGCCAGAAAATTCCATGGCTTCGATGGTGTTGGCGAAGGTTGGGGCGGCTGGGGTGTCGATAATGGCCTGGATCTCGGCCTTATGCTGAGCGATACCCGCCTTGAAGGCTGGCAGATAATGCTCTGGCTTGATCTTGTCAAAATCTGGCATGCCCAAAAAAGTGTCGTAGGGCTTAAAGAAGGGGTTGCCGGCGTTGTTGTCTATGATGCGCTGCGCAACCACATTGGGTGCGACTTCCGCTTCCTGGCTGCTGCCACTTTGGGCGCTACAGCCGCCTAATGCGATGGCAAGTGCCATGGCGGATACGATTGGCTTGAGGGTCAATCCCTTCATATTCAAATCCCCGATGATTAATTTGTATAGGCTACGATCTGGTGTCGTAACTGAGTTTTGTTGCCGAAAAGGCTGCGGATATCCAAACTTAACTTGCCTGAGTTTGGATATTAAAACGCTCATTATCATGGTTCTGACGGCTAAATCTATCGATTTTGTGTTTTGTTTGTAACAAATGTTTTGAATTGCCTGTTTTTGCATCCTAAATGGATGCATGTGTGGCAAAATGCGTCAACCTGACGTTAATAATGATAATAAGAGATGACCCTTAAATTCCACTTAAACCCTGTCGGCGCCATGTGCCTGCTATTGACCAGCACGCTTTCTTTGGCCGCTCCCCAAGTCACTTCACTGACAAGCTTAAAAGTGGGCTCAGAAGTCGCCCCTGCAGTGGGCTCAAGAGCTATCCAGGCGCCCGGCGTCTCGCCGCTGGCCGAGGAGATCGCCGACTATGCCCTTAGCACCTATGGCGAGCAGACCATAGCGGCACTGTCGACCCTGCTCCCCTATAAGACGATAGAGACTGAGGGGATGACGCCGCTGACCCACCCCGAGTTTATCGGTTTCAAGGCACAATTAAAGACGCTAAGCGAGAGCCTAGGGCTAGATTACAGCGACAGAGGCTATGTGGTGCTCATCGGCTTGGGTGAGGCAGAAGATAAGCTTGGGGTGATCACCCATGGTGACGTGCAGCCCGCCGACGCCAGCTTCTGGCAGCAGGACCCCTTTGTGCTGGATCGTGAGTCTCAGCCTGGTTACCTGATTGGCCGTGGCACCGAAGATGACAAGGGGCCGATTGTCACGGCTATGTACGCCATGAAGGCGATTAAAGACAAGGGAGTGGCGCTTAACCGGCGTATCGAACTCCTGGTCTATCTGGCCGAAGAGTCAGATTGGGCACCGCTTAAGGCCTTTTTGACCGAATTTACTCCCGCCGATATCAATATCACCATAGACGCCGAGTACCCGGTGGTGACCGCCGAGAAGGGCTGGAGTGAAATTCGCCTGACTATTCCTAAGATGCCCAAGACGCCCAAGATGCCTAAGGATGGTAAAGCAGCCTCTGGCGCGTCGGCCAGCTTAGATAGGTTTTCTGGCGGCGCCTTCGACAGTCAGGTGCCCCAGCAGGCGGTGGCCAAGATCTCTGGGCTAGATAACAAGACAATCGCCGCTCTGAAGGAGAAGGCCAGCAACCAGCAGGGGATGAAGTATCAATTTACCCAGGAGGGAGAGGCTATTTCCATCACGGCCCTTGGCAAATCGACCCACTCCTCGACCCCAGAGGCTGGGATCAATGCCGTGACCCATCTGGCCGAGCTGCTAAGGGGCATTCGTTTTGCGCGCAGCGAAGCGTCGCTCACGGCTGAGTTTATCCAGCAGATGGTGGGGTTAGGACTCTATGGCGAGCAGTTTGGTGATATCGCCTATCAGGACGATTTCATGGGCCCGATGACGCTGGCCGCCACCCTGGTTAAGCCCAACGAGCAGGGGACAGAGATAGTGCTTAATCTAAGGCGCCCCGTTGGCAAGACGCCTAGCCAGCTGGATCTCGAGACCCACAAGGCGCTTGAGGGCTGGCAGGCGCAGCACCAGGTGGCGCTAACGGGTGTGGAGACCTACTGGGGAGAGCCCAAGCTGATGGATAAGGCGCCGCATCTGCAGACCCTGCTGTCGGTATTTGGTCACTTTACCGATACGCCATCGCCTAAGCCTGTGGCCATCGGCGGGTCGACCAACAGCAAGCTGTTTCCTAATGCTTTAAGTTTTGGCCCGGCCATGCCAGGGGTGGAATATACAGGTCATAGCGAGCACGAATTTATCACCGAGGCGCAGTTTATGCTCAATTTGCAGATGTATACTGCCGCTTTCGTCGAGCTGGCCGCCTCAACCGAACAGCTATCCGAGCATGCTAAGCAAGAGACTAAGACTGGGGCGCAGCGCACCAGCGATTAAGGCTTGCAAAATGACCTGACAGTTTTTAAGGTGATTTAGTCTTTGTTGATAATTATCAATGACTTTTTAATTGCGTTAGATAAGCTTAGCTAGGGGCTGTTGACCTTTCCTGTTTGTTTTTTGCAGCATTTTGTAGGCGATTTATACAAGGCAGAGTCCGTGTAGTGTAGTGTTTTTTATAAACCAGAGTTACAGAAACGGGCGATAACACAGTAGAAATGGCCTACAAAAGCTGCCCGAAGGGTTCATCTAAATGCGCCTTGAGCAATACACGTTTAAATAGAACAAAAAGTAAACCTGAAAGATAAACAGACCCTAATGTCTTTGTACCCAGAAGAACAATAATATGAAAAACAATCAACCTGTCACACAGAAAGAGAAGGTGTTCGCGCCCGACACTATCTTATTGTCGACCACAGACCTTAAGGGCAAGATTAAGTACGCTAATGCTGGCTTCACTCAGGTGTCCGAGTTTACCCAGGATGAACTCTACCGTCAGCCCCATAATATCGTGCGCCACCCTGACATGCCGTCGGCGGCATTCGAGTCTATGTGGTCGCGGCTCAAGCAGGGTAAGCCCTGGATTGGCATAGTAAAGAATCGCGCCAAGTCAGGCGATCACTACTGGGTCAATGCCTATGTGGCGCCCGTGCTGGAAGGTGGCGAGGTGCATGAGTATCAGTCGGTACGCAGAAAGGCGACCCAGGCGCAGATTGATAACGCCCAGGCGATCTATGGTGCATTGAATGCCGGCAAACAGCCCAGTGCCCTTAAGGCGGCGCGTCTCGGATTTGCCAAGCGCTTGGGTCTGGTCTTGCTGCTCAGTCTCGGCCTGGCGGTCGGCCTGGCCGGCTACTCGCCACTGCTGGCGCTGCTGGTGGCCGTGGGGGTTGGCCTGACGGGTCTCTATCTGACGCTCAAGCCATTTAACGCCTTGGTTAAACAGGCAAGCGACATCATAGAGGATCCCCTGGCGACCGCCGTCTACAGTGGTCGTCAGGATGAGCTGGGTAAACTCGGTTTTGCCCTGCAATACCTGCTGACGGAAACCGGCGGCGCCGTAGGACGCATGGCGGACTCGGCCGAGTCGATTCAGTCGCTGAGTGTTAGCCTGAATGAGACCATCAGCCATACCCGAGAGCGCGCCGACGGTCAGAGTCAGCAGACCAGCCAGGCGGCGACGGCGGTGGAGGAGATGAGCGCCAGTTTCAACGAGGTGAGTCAGAATATTCAACTGGCGGCCGAAGAGATGTCCATGAGCCATGAGGCAGCAGAGAAAGGCCATGATCTGCTGGTCGAGGTGATTAACGCTATCAAGGGGCTCCATCAGGAGGTGAGTAACTTCTCTGCCGTGGTGGCCTCAATCGAACAGGACAGTCAGGAAATCAATGAGGTGCTGGAGGTGATCCGCGGCATCGCCGAGCAGACTAACCTGTTGGCGTTAAATGCTGCCATCGAGGCGGCCCGCGCCGGCGAGTCGGGCAGAGGCTTCGCCGTGGTGGCCGATGAGGTGCGCCAGTTGTCGAGCCGTACCAGTGAGTCAACCAGCCATATCGAGGCGATTGTCAGTAAGTTTAGAGACAGTACCCTCAAGGCCAGCCAGACCATGCAGGCGGGTCAGCGTCAGGCGCAGCACTCGGTTGGCCTGGCTCAACAGGTCGATGCCTCCTTCGAGGAGCTGCGCGCCTCTATCGACAGGCTCAATCAGATGAGTGATGCCAACGCCGCGGCCATGAGCCAGCAGACGGCGGTGGCCAGCGAGATCAGCCAGTCGATTCAGTTGATCAACGAGCTGGCCCTGGCCAGTCTGCGTCAAACACAGGATGCCGAGGAGCGGGGAGAGCAGATAGCGCGCCTGTCGGCTAAGACCCATCATCTGTCTCAGCAGTTCTGGCGTCAGAGTCTGCGAATGAAATGAAAAAATGAGCTTTAAGAAATGAGTGTTAAGAAATGAAGATGAAAAAGGGAAGCTAAGCTTCCCTTTTTTGTTGTTTAGCATTAATCGTTTATCGCGTTATACCAATCACAGTAAACATGTGATCAGAAATAGCGTAGGAAAAACGCTTGAGAACAAAGCAGGATTTTTAGATAAGTAGTTATTCTACAATTAAAAATACTAATACAGTTATCGAGCGTTTTAACAAGCTAGAATGATCAATTATTTATTACGATTGATATTAATAGCCTGCGGCAGCACTGCCTGCGCGGCGGGGATCTGAGGCGCCAAACAGCCCCTCGTCGGTGATCATGATGGACTGGGTCGAGCCCATGGCATCTTTCACACTCACCTTATGGCCTCTCGCCTCTAGCAGCGAGATGGTGTCACGATTGAGGCTCTTCTCCACTCGCAGTTCGTCCGGTAGCCATTGGTGATGTACGCGGCTGGCGTAGCTGGCCTCGGCGATGTTGAGTCCATGATCGATCACATTCATGATGATCTGCATGGTAGTGTTGATGATGCGTGCGCCACCCGGACTGCCGGTGACGATAAAGGGCTTGCCATCTTTCATCACTATGGTGGGGCTCATGGAGCTGAGCGGACGTTTGCCGCCTTCTACCGCATTGGCATCGCCGCCGATCAGGCCGTAGCCGTTAGGCACGCCGGGTTTGGCCGAGAAGTCATCCATCTCGTTGTTAAGCAAAATCCCCGTGCCTTGTGCCACTAAGCCGGAGCCATAGCTGAAATTCAGGGTATAGGTGTTGGCGACGGCGTTGCCCCACTTGTCAACCACTGAGTAGTGGGTGGTTTGCGGGCTCTCGTAGCCGCTTAGCTTGCCAGGGGCGATCTCGCTGCTTGGGGTGACGCGGTTGATAGCGATCCCCTTGGCGCGTGATTTGGCATAATCTTTACTGATCAGCGTGTTAACCGGTACCTCGACAAAGTCGGGGTCGCCTAAGTATTCGCTGCGATCGGCGTAGGCGCGTTTCATTACCTCGGCCATCAGATGCAGGGTATCGGCGGTGTTATGGCCGAGCTTGGCGATGGGGTAAGGCTCGAGCATGTTGAGCATCTCGATAATGTGTATACCACCGGAGGAGGGCGGCGGCATGGAGATCACCTGGTAGCCGCGGTATTCGCCCTGGACGGGCTGACGCTCGATGACGCGATACTGTTTGAGATCGTCCATCGTCATGATGCCGCCTGCCTGGGTGACGCTGGCAACTATCTTCTCGGCGGTTTCCCCCTCGTAGAAGCCCTTGCTACCCTGTTGTTTGATCAGCTTGAGTGAGTGGGCCAGCTCCTTCTGCGTCAGGGTGTCGCCTATGTCGAAGTTGCTGCCATCGGGGCGGTAGAATATCGCCTTCGAGCTCGGCCACTGGGAGATTCGGCGTTTCAGTCCGGCAAGCGAGGTGGCCAGATCTGCGGTGACGCTGATGCCTTGTTCGGCAAGTTTAATGGCGGGCTCGATCACCTGGGCCATGGTCATGGTGCCATATTTCTTAAGGGCTAACTCCATTCCCATGACGGTGCCGGGTACGCCTACAGCCAGGCCATGTTCGCGGCTGAGCTTGGCGACCGCATCACCTTGCTCGTTAAGGAAGATATCCTTGTGGGCGCGTTTGGGGGCAACCTCACGATAATCTATGGCGACCGTCTTATTCCCCTCGGCCAGATGCACCAGCATGAAGCCGCCACCGCCTATGTTGCCGGCCCTTGGCAGGGTGACCGCCAGGGCAAACCCGACGCCGACCGCCGCATCGACTGCGTTACCGCCTTGCTTGAGAATATCGACCCCGACTTGAGTGGCTACGGCCTCCTGGCTGGCCACCATGCCGTGCTTGGCCCAAACAGGTTGAACTGTGGCGCTGTGGCTATAGATGGAGGATTCTGTGGCCTGGGCAAACTGACCTGCGACGAGCGGCAGGCTGAGGCTGATGGCAAAGAGTAAGGTTTTTATTGGACGCACACGGGTTCCTTAATGATTAAAGTAATAAGAGTATTGCAATGAATACGCGCGTTATAGAGTAAGAAGAGTGATAAGAATATTAAGCGTGTTAAGCTACTGAGTCAGTTCTCTTGGTTTCAATGTGCCGATTATTACTGCTGAAATCAAGCCATCTTTTTAAGGAGTAGGTCTTGGCGGCATCATATTCGATTCAGTGTGTTAGTCAAATCGCCACCCTGGGGGCGCCTCTGTGGAATGCTCTGATGGCGAGCGCGAACATGCAGGAGCAGAACGGATCGGCTAACCCCTTTTGTCGTTATGAGTATCTACATGCTCTCGAGCTAAGCGGATGTGTGGGAGAACAGACGGGTTGGCGACCCATGCATCTTGTGGTCAGTGAGGCCGGGCAAATAGGGGATAATAATCAGGGCGATGAGTGTCAACTTGATCCCGGTAAGGTGCTCGCCGTGATGCCGCTCTATCTCAAGGGGCACTCCTATGGCGAGTATGTGTTCGATTGGGCCTGGGCCCAGGCCTATGAGCGCCACGGGCTCGACTACTACCCTAAGCTGGTCAACGCCATCCCCTTTACCCCAGTGACGGGGCCGCGCATCGGCCTGAGAGAAGGCCTATCCGATGCGCTAAAGGCCAGATTGATCGGCGCACTGGGTGAGTATCTAGGCCAGCTCGCTAAAACCTGCTCGGCATCGGGCTGGCACAGCCTGTTTTTAGCCGAAAACGAGCGAATCACCCTAACCAAGCAGGGGCATCTTGAGCGCCTCGGTACTCAGTTTCATTGGTTTAATAAAGGCTATCAAAGCTTCGATGATTTTCTCTCGCGGCTGACCAGTCGCAGGCGCAAGTCGATCCTCAAGGAGCGCCGGATCCTTGCAAACGCTGGGCTTAGGTTTCGTTTCATCGAAGGGCCTGATATCACAGCGGCAGAGCTTAATCATTTTGTGCATTGCTACCAGTGTACCTATTACAAGCGATCCGGTCATCAGGGCTATCTAAATGCCGCCTTCTTTAAGGCCCTGGTTGAACAGATGCCGGGATGTGTACGCCTCTTGATGGTGGAGCGTGTGGCTCATAATAAATCTCTTGATGGACAGCATCAGGATAACTGCCAACAGGCCGATAGCCAATTGGAGGGGGCAGTCGTTAAGGTTGCGGCGGCGCTCTATCTTGTCGGCCAAGAGTGCCTCTATGGCCGTTACTGGGGCACCCTGGAGGAGATAGCCGGGCTGCATTTCGAGGCCTGCTACTATCAGGGGATAGAGTATGCCATCGCCAAGGGGTTTAACAAATTTGATGCCGGTGCCCAGGGCGAGCATAAGGTGCTCAGAGGGTTTGAGCCGGTGACCACCTATTCGGTGCATGAGATCTTACATAGTGACTTTCGCCGCGCCATCGCCGATTTTGTCCTGCAGGAACGACAGGCAGTAACCACCTATATGAGTGAGCTCGAGACCATACTGCCTTTTAAGCGCCGCTAACGGAAAAGAGAAAAAAGATGGTGTTTGCTAGTGAGCGCAATTACCAATTAGCCCAGGGCCAGCCAGAAACCAACTCCTATCATCAAGGAGCCCGCGATGCGATTAAGCCATTTGATGTTGTCACCCTTGGCCAGAAACAGCTTGAGCGACTTGCCGCCGCTGGCGTAGGCCAGCATGCTGACAAATTCGGTCATCATGATGATCGCTAATAACAGGCTCAGCTGCGGTGCCACGGCGCGCTCGACATCGATAAAGGGAGGCAGCAGGGAGATCATAAAGGCCCAGCCCTTGGGATTGGCGATGGCGGTAACAAAACCCTGTGAGATCAACGCCTGGTTGCTGATCTGTGTGTTTTGATCATCGAGACTCGCCATCTTGCCCTTGGCGCGCCACATCTGAATGCCGATATAGCCAAGATACGCACCGCCTACCCATTTGAGGATCTCGAAGATCTGTGGGTAGTTGAGCATCATGGCGGCAACGCCCATCACGGCCGCAACGGCCACCAGGGCAACCCCGGCCAGTTCACCTATCATCATCCACAGGGTGCGGCGCACCCCTATGCTCATGCCTAGTGTCATCGCCAGGGTCATGCACATGCCTGGGGTAATGGAGACAAAGAAGAAGGTTGGCAGAAAAACGGCAATGAGAATATGTTCTGACATCTGATTGTGAAAGTCGCGACTTTGGTAAATGACTCGGCAGGCTAGTGTAGTGATTTATCGCTTCGCTGCAAAGAAAAAAACCAGCCTAGATGGCTGGTTTTCTTTATGTCGCGCTATGTCAAATCGGCGTGGGTTTAGAGTACGCCGCGACGCACCTGGTCACGCTCAATTGATTCGAATAGCGCCTTGAAGTTACCCTCGCCGAAGCCCAGGTTGTTCTTGCGCTGGATGATCTCGATGAAGATAGGACCAAACAGGTTCTTGGTGAAGATCTGCAGCAGATAGCCGTCCTCGTCACCGTCCACCAAGATCTGGTGATGCTTGATACGCTCTCTGTCTTCGGTCACCTGTGGTAGCTTGTCGAAGATGGTGTCGTAGTATTCTGGGATGATGTCCAGGGTCTGAATCGAGCTGCCTTCCATCGCATCCAGTGAGGCTACGATGTCGCGGCTGCGGAACGCCAGATGCTGTACGCCTGGGCCGTCGTATTCTCTTAGGTACTCGTCGATCTGGTTTCTGTCATCGCCTTTACCTTCGTTAATTGGGATACAGAAGCTGCCATCGGGAGAGCGCAGGGCATAGGAAATAAGCGCCGTCTGCGAACCCTTGATGTCGAAGTAGCGCACCTCGGTAAAGCCGAAGATATCTTTATAGAAGTTCGACCAATGCTCCATGGTGCCCTTGTAGACGTTGTTGGTCAGGTGATCGACTTCGATAAAGCCTTTCTCCTGCACTATCTCTGGGTTTTCCAGGTCGACAAAGTCAGTGGCGTAGATGTTGTTGTCCGCGCCGAAAGTATCGATAAAGTAGATCAGGCTGTCGCCGATGCCGTAGATGGCCGGATAGGGCAGATCTTTTACCTCATCGCCGGCTGGCTTGGCGCCACGGGCGACCGCACCTTCGAAGGCGAACTTAGCATCTTCTACGCGCCAGCCCATTGAGCTGATGGCTGGTCCGTGCTTCTTGGCAAATTCGGCAGAGAAGCCGCTTTTTTCATTGTTCAGCAGGAAGTTGATATCGTTTTGCTTGTAGTAGACGATATCTTTTTGCTTATGCTTCTTCAGTTTAGAGAAGCCAAAGTCGATGAAGACCTTGTGCATAAAGTCGAGATCTGGGGTGCAAAACTCGGTAAATTCGATGCCCAGTAATCCCAGTGGATTTTGTTCGCTTGCCATGTGAGTATCCTCGTTCAATTTGTTACAACCACAGTCACTCTGGGGTGACTTGTTAGGTTATTCGTTGTGATTCGGCGTGTGCCGAACGGTATTAGTCTTCTAACCAGGAGCGGTTGTAGTCCTTACTCATGCAACCTTGTACATGTTGGGTTAGCTGCAGTGGGGCGAAGGTGTCGACCATCACTGCGTATTCATAGGTTTCTTTCTTACCGACAGAGGCCTCGGTACGGCCAGGTTGTGGTCCGTGTGGAACGCCTTTCTGATGTAGCGTCATGTAACCGGCCTCAATACCCGTACGGCTCATGAAGTCGCCGTCGACATAGTAGAGCACTTCGTCGCTGTCGATATTGTTGTGGTAGTAAGGCGCCGGGATCGACTGGGGATGGAAGTCGTACGGGCGCGGCACAAAGTTACAGATAACGAAGTTGTGGGCGGTAAATACCAGGTGATCCGACGGCGGCAGGTGAATCTGACCCACCTTAGGGGCGTAATCCTGAATGTTGAAGGCCCAGGGGTAGACACAGCCGTCCCAGCCCACGAGATCGAAGGGATGCCACTCGAGTTGTGTCAGCTGATACTTGTCGCCAAACTTGCACACTAAGGGGAAGGCGCCTTTCTCGACCACTGCGTCCTGCAGAGTGGGCACGCGGATGTCGCGCTCACAATAGGGAGCGGACTCCAAAAGCTGTCCGTACTCGTTTCTGAAGTGCTTAGGCACCTCCACCATGGAGAAGGCTTCGATAACAAACAGGCGAACCTGGCTGTAATCGTCAAACTTAAGCTGATAGGTGGTGCCGCGCGGGATAACCAGGTAGTCCCATTTTTTCACCTCGAGCACACCATATTCGCTGTAGAGCTTGCCCTGGCCTTCATGGACGAAGATAACCTCGTCGGCGTAGGCGTTGCGGTAAAACTCTTCGGTAGCCTCGGTGACCTTGGCACTGTACATGGCTACGTCGTTATTAAAGAAGATCTTGTTGCGCGCCGAGTAGAAGTTACCCTCGCGGTCGGCCAGCTTAGCGTCCAACTTGTAGTTCTGGATCAAGGTGTCTTGCCAGGTATGGCCGTGATTGACCTCGAACGGGCTCACCTCTAATGCCTTGGTTGGCATGTTGTGGTGATACTTGTTGGAGTAGATATTGGAGAAGCCATGGGTGGAGAAGAGTTCTTCCCGGTAGAGTTCACCATTGTCTTTCTTGAAGGTGATGTGGCGTTTATGGGGGATCTCCCCCTGTCTTACATAAAATGGCATGGCTTCTTTCCTTGGGTGCTTTAGCGGGCACACTTATGTTTATGTGATCTAAGTAACAATTTAGTTGCTGGCATGAACAAAAAAAAGAATAATAAATAGCTTAACTCAATCTAATTTTTAGATGGTTGTCTTTTGTTTACGCCGAGGATGTGAGATGAAGATCGATGTGGAAGCCTTCAGGGTATTGTCGATTCTGGTGGAAGAGGGCAGCTTTTCCAAGGCGGCAGAGCGATTGCACAAGGCCCAGTCGGCGGTGAGCTACCAGGTCAAGAAGCTGGAACAACATCTGGGTGTAAAGCTTTTTTGTCGGGATCAGTATCGCGCCGAATTAACGCCTGAGGGCAAGGTGATCCTTGCCGAGGGTAAAAGATTGCTGCAATACCTTGGCAATATTGAACATTTGGCCAGCCGTTTCAGCGAAGGCTGGGAACCTAAGCTCGAGCTGGTGGTAGATGGCTCCCTACCCATGGAGCCTATCATGCGGGCACTGAAGCGGGTGTCTGAGCATAAGATCCCTACCAAGATCCAGCTCAACATGGAGTTTCTCGGCGGGGTACAACACAGGTTCGAGCGGGATAATGCCGATCTCATGTTGGTGAAAGACTATCGTACCGGGCCCAACTATCGGCCGCAGCCGCTGCCGGACATCAACAGCATCTTAGTGGTGAGTCGGGATCATCCCCTGGCGAGTGCCAAGGAGCTGAGCCTGTTTGAGTTGCTGCAAC
The DNA here is from genome assembly GCF_023349185.1 of Shewanella aquimarina. Classification (GTDB taxonomy): domain Bacteria; phylum Pseudomonadota; class Gammaproteobacteria; order Enterobacterales; family Shewanellaceae; genus Shewanella; species Shewanella aquimarina. The sequence continues at coordinate 42,143 of NZ_JAKIKY010000003.1, forward strand.
ATGTGGAGCTCACCATAGAAGATTCCTCCCCCGGCAAGATCCACAGCGACGAGCTGCAATTTGGTGGTGATAAGGTGTTTTACCTATCAGGCTTTATCATGAAGAAGAATGCCCTGTTGATGGGGCTGGGATTCGGCTGGATGCCTGATTTTCTTATTAAAGAGGAGCTGGCCAGTGGTGAGTTACAGGAGCTGGATTTTCTCGGGGGCAGTCGTTACAGCTTTACGCCTCAGTTGGTATCGACCATGGAGCGCCCTCTGGGGCGCGCCGGTCGCCTCTTTACCAGCCTGATCCTGGAGGAGTTTAACCTCTACCAGGAGGCTGCTAAAGGGTAAGCTTATCCCTTGATACTGTCTAGTCGTAGATATTGTCTAGTCGTTAATAATATCTAGGATACGACGAGTCTTGTCGTGTAGCTTAATGAAGGTGCCATCGACATCTATGGTGATGTTGCCGTCACGATCGATAGGCACATGGATCTTACCGCGATCATAATAGTCATCGGACAGGTAATCGCCCTTGTGCAGCTTCTTCTGCCAGCCCGGAGGCAGTGGCTCACCGCGGGCGACTTTCTTCTGTAGCCCAGGTGGTAGGCTCTTCTCGCCATGGCTCTTATTGACATGGCCCTTAGCGCCATGATCATGCTTGTCGTTCTTGGCCAGGGTCAGCGGCGAAAAGCCGATAGATAGGCCAAGTAAAACCAGGCCAAGGCCAGTGGTGTATTTCTTCATCTAGTCTCTCCTGCGCAATCAATGCGTTTGCTCGTAGCATAGGGATTCCCCCTCATAATGTCTAGCCAGTCAGAACCTTCCAGGTGTTCAGCTTATATTCAGCACGGCTTGGCTAGGGTGAAGCTATACCGGCTCGTAAATCTTAACTATACCGGCTCGCAAATCTTAACAATGGAGCATGCTAATCGTTCGTTAAGCGCCGGAGCACAGGATCTATAAGGCCAAAGCTGGCCTGAGGGTTAAGGAGTAGGATATGAAAAGCGCAATATCTTTGCAGATAGCCAATCTCTATGCTCAGTACGCTGCGCAGTTCGCATGTGGTGAGCGCGCTAGCAATCAGATGACGATGCAAGCTTTTGTCGAGCAACTTGCCAAGCAAGGTGTGTTACTCGACACCCTCAATTGGCAGGAGTGGTATCAAAATGCCCACCTAGTCGATAAGCCTGACTATATCCGTGAGGCGAGCCTTTATCAGTGCCGTCTGCTGCTAACCGCCATGAGCCGCCTGGAGCGTTTCAGTCGAGGTGTACTGGAAAATATGCGCAGGCAAGGGGTGTTGCTCGCGATTCTTGAGCGGCTCAATGTGCTCAGTCACCCTGAGGGCAACCTGGGGTTTGGCAATGCCACCGCCTAGCGGCGACAAGTCATAAGCTGTCTATCGGCTATAACGCCAGTCGCGCACCTTGCCATCGAGCCAGGCTGCGCTGCGCCTCATCTGTTTTTGGCTCTTCTTTAGCCAGGATCTCGCCCAGGGATATTCTAAGCTCAACACGGCCAGGCCGATTGGTAGCAGTAGCCAGGCCGGCCCGGGTAACACCAAAAGCAGCAATCCAACCAGACAAAGTGTACCGCCAATGACGGTGATCAAGGTTTTTCTCAGCATAGACACCTCAAATATCCTACCTTCTCTCCTATACTTGTTTTGCATGATGTTGCGCAGCTATGCCAGTGAAAATGTGTAACAAAAGGATTTCTCACTGGGCAAGGAATGCCATCAGGCGGCAGTTTTAAGGGGGAAGAGGGATGGTGAGAGAGACACTTCTTAACCTAAGTTGGGGTCGAAATGGGCTGTTTGTCCTGCTGTTGATCAGTTGTACCTTGGTATTCTTTCCGTTGCGGGCCGATACCCTAAAGCTCTCTTCGTTAAACTGGCCACCCTATTCGGGACCGACCCTTAAGGACGGTGGTGCCTGTGTCGTGGTCGCTCGTGCGGCGCTTAATGCCATGGGCCATGAGCTTCAGGTGGATTACTTTCCATGGAGCCGAACCGTAAGGGTGGTGAGCCGAGATGACTCAGGCTATCAGGGCTATTTCCCCGAATACCATCATCCCACGGATAAGTTTGTCTTTTCCGATTCTATGGGCGAGAGCCCCCTGGGGATCTTAGAGCAGAGTAGACATCCCATTACCTGGTCGCGGCTGCAGGATCTCAATGCCTATACCTTGGGGGTGGTCAGGGACTATGTAAATACCCAGGCCCTGGATGAGATGATCGCCTTAGGGACTCAGCCGGTAGAATTGGTGAGCTCGGATGAACACAACATCAGAAAGGTGGCTACGGGGCGAGTTCAGGGGGCGGTGATGGATCTCTATGTCTATCTATACCTGGTAGAGCAGCCTCATCTGAGCGAGCTTAAGACGAGGCTGCAATTCAACAAGCAATTGCTGGAATCGAAACGTCTCTATATTGCCTTTAGAAATACCCCCGAGGGGAGACGGTGGCGGGAGATCTATAACGCCGGCCTTGCACGAATCCAAGTCGAGCAGATCTTAGAAGTCTATTTGCAAAGCCTGTAGAAGAAAGTCTTTAGTTGACAGCCTTTGGTTCAAAGCCCAGCAGGCGCCTCAACCCCAGGTAGGTCTCGGCGCCTTAGGCTAACGATGATAATTACGCCTTAGCGGTTATTGTCTGTCCTATTGGCGTCAGACTCAGCAGGGCCAATTTGAGGTGCTGGATACCAAATGGGATCCCTATGATGGTGACGAAACAGGCCAGCGCGTGAGTGATATGGCCGATGGCCAGCCAGATCCCAAACAGCAGGAACCAGACGATATTGCCGACCATGCCCAGGGGACCTGTGCCAATGTCATCTACCCCTTGCAGCGCACGGCGGCTGATATTTTGTTGACCGAAGGGCCAGAAGGCCATCTCACCGATGACGAAACAGGCGCGGCCGAAGGGGATGCCTATGATGCTGATAAAGCAGAGTAGCCCCGCCAGCCACCAGGCCAGCCCCATTACGAAGCCGCCTAAAATAAACCATGCAATATTAAAGATTAAGCGCAGTAGTGCCATCGAATACTCCTTGTTTCTGAGCTTATAGAGCCGCAAAGGCGTTCGCCTTTGTTTAGATTTATCTAGTCCTAAGCGAAATCCGTGCCATATATTAAGTGTATGTTTTTATATGTATTTGATGGTGGGGTTTTTTAGGTTAATGACATATTATGCCAAAAGTCGGTCAAATTACGCATTTGACGTTAAAAGGTGTAAACTCTGGCCCTTAGTTTAACTCTGACTCCTCATCATGAAGCTTAGCCACACTCAGGTAGATACGGTTTACCTCGGGCAGCACAAGATCTACGTGAAGCGTGACGATCTGCTCCATCCAGAATTTTCCGGCAACAAGGCGCGCAAGTTCGCCTACTTCCTCGATAACGACTTCCCCTTGGTTAAGCAGCTGATTGGTTACGGTTCTCCGCAGGCCAATTCGCTCTATTCCTTGTCGGCGCTGGCAAAACTAAAGGGGTGGCAGCTGGATTTCTATGTGGACCATTTACCCAATTATCTGACAGAGCACCCCTGCGGCAATTACCTCGCCGCGTTAAATAATGGCGCCAACATCATAGATCTCTCAAGAAAGTCGGATCGAGATGGATTGGATAGCGAAGCCTATATCAGGCAAAGGGTGTTGACGGGCGGCGATGAACAGCTGTTTGTGCCGGAAGGCGGGCGCTGCGCCTTTGCCGAGCCGGGCGTGGCCCAGCTTGCCCGCGAGATAGTCAGCTGGAAAAACGTACAGCCACTTAACGAGCTGGTGGTGTTTCTGCCTTCGGGCACCGGCACCACGGCGCTCTATCTGCAGAAACAGTTTCTAAACCTAGATCCCAGCATCAGCGTACTGACCTGCGCCGTGGTGGGCGGGGATGATTATCTTCGTAAGCAATTTTTTGAGCTTGAAGAAGATGAAGCGCTGCATCCTCAGATTGTTCCGGCCGCCAAGCGCTACCACTTTGGCAATTTGTACCCTGAGTTTTACCAGATGTGGCATGAACTCAAGTCGACGGGGATAGAGTTTGAGTTACTTTATGATCCCCTGGGCTGGTTGTGTCTGAAAAGCTGCTGGCAACAGGGGTTAAGTAAGCCAGTGCTCTATCTGCACCAAGGGGGGCTGTTGGGTAATCAATCTATGCTGCCAAGATACCAGCGTAAATATGGTGAGATATTTGGTGAGTTAGGGGAATGATTAATGTCATTTGGCCAGGTCGGTACCTGTGAAAGGGGTACAACCTGAGCCAAATGTTACCTGCTGAGTCGTTGACGAATGGGGTCAATCCTACTTGTTGCCTTAGCAACCTTCGATACGTGTGAGAGGAGGTGTATCGAATAGCGTGGGGTTTACTTGTTGCTTGAGAGCAACCATTTCATAAATTGCAGGGCGTCGGTGCGCTTAGCAAAAGTTTGTTTATTTTTTCCTAGACTATCGGTGAAAGCGATAGAGGATTTGTTGACTGAAATTGAGTCCACCGGAAAATTTACCGTGATCTCATGACCGTTAATTTTGTACGACATAGGCCATACTCCTTATTGCTGTGACTGCCTCTTGGCAGTAAAAATTTACAAATAATAGATCCTTAGCTGTTGCGAAAGATGAATTAAAACCTTTCTGAGACTACCCAGCCTTATGTAAATAATCAAGTGATCTGCCTCGCTAAAGCCGTTGTTTGCGCCCGAAATGGGGGCTTATCACCGGATTGGACACAGTAAATCATCAATAAATGACAATAGTGTGACGAAATAGCTGCGAGTTGTTGGATGCGATGACGATGCAATGACTTAGAGTCTAGCGATGCAAAACTAAAGGCAGAAAACTAAAACCAGGGTACTGCAGAAGTCGAGCATTATAATCCTGGCCGCGTACTTGTCAATATTTAATCAATTCCGACCTTTGGGCATTTAGACTTGTTTGCGCTGCTTTTGTTTCTTGCAACCTACCTAGCTTATTTCTACTAGGTTATCGCCAGTCAGCTCAGTCTGGCAGGACGATACAGGATTAAAAGAAACCATCTGTAAACTATTTCAAAAACAAACAGAAAAGATAAACAGTCATTAGGGCCTGTTGAACTTTAAAGTTTAATTTTTGTTCAATCTAAACGCGTTTTGCGCGAGGCGAGAGTCATGAAGCATAGTTACTCTATGTGAATGGCGAGCAACAAAGAAATCGTCTGGAACGATTTCTCACAGCGTCGCTGACCGCCTGCGGTGAAAGGCAGGAAGCCTTTCATAAAGTGCAGCGCGCGTTTAGGTGAACACGTTGGGCAGTGTTCGTAGGCCATTTCTACGGCGTTATCACCAGTTTGTGTAGGATACTACACGACACAGGCTCTACCTTGTATAAATTACTTTCAAACTGCTGCAAAAACAAACGGCAAAGATCAACAGGCCCTAGGAATAATGCTAATATTTCTAGGCGCTTGTTAACAATTGAGGGGGCTGGGATGCGCTTTGTTGTTTGGTCGTTAATCTGGGGGGTGAGCTTGTTTGTCGGTAGTGCCTGGTGCGCGGCGCCAAATAGTCTGGTGGGTGCGTTAACCGATGCTGCTGCCGACACAGGTCGGAGTCAATTTGTTCGCTCGGTTGAACATTATGAATATAAGGATAGCCTGCAACGTGACACGCCAAGGGGCACAGTCGAAGGCTTTATGGCGGCCGTTTATGAGCAAGATTATGAAAAGGCGGCAGAGTATCTGGATCTGCGTTACCTGCCCGAGGGGATGTCGGCCAAACGTGGTGCCGAATATGCCAAGCAGCTGCAGCTGATCATAGAGCGAAATCTCTGGCTCGACTTAGGCCAGCTTAACGATACGCCACTGGGTCAGGATAACGATCAGCTGCCTGCCTACCGGGATCTCTTTGGCCGGGTGGCGTTGCAAAGCGATCAGATAGCCCTCTATCTGCAACGTGTGCCCAGTGAAGGAGGCACCATCTGGAAGGTCTCTAACGCTACAGTGGCTAAGGTGCCTAAACTCTATGAAAACCTGGGCTATGGTCCTGTGGCAGAATGGTTTGTTAATCATGTCCCCGAGGGGCGCTGGTTTAACGTCAACCTGTGGGAGTGGAGCCTGGTTTTGGCTTACCTTATCACCGCCTTTATGGTGATGGTGCCTGTGACCTGGATAGTTAAGCGGGTGATCCTGCTGACTAAGCATGAGCTTAAAGAAGAGCTGGCCTACATAGTGGCCGGGCCGCTAAGGTTTTTGGCGGCCGTGTTACTGGTCAGAGCCTGGGTGTCCCATAGCAGCATCTCACCCGCCGCTATCGAGATGATAGATACAGGTTTTTTGCTGGTGTCGGCTATCATCTGGTTCGGCTGGAGTGCCATGGGGATCTTCCATCAAGGCCTAAAGAAACGCTGGAAAGAGCAGGGCAAAGATCAGGCGGCATCCTTGCTCAGGCCTTTGACCAATTTCCTGCGGGTGATCTTTGTGATCATGGCGGTGCTGTTATGGCTGGAACACCTGGGCTTTAACGCCAGCGCCATCATCGCCGGTATGGGCATAGGGGGCATCGCCATCGCGCTCGCCTCCAAGCAATCGATAGAAAACTTTATCGGCACCATCACCCTCTATTCGGCGGCGCCGATTAAGGTGGGCAACCTGTGTAAGTTTGGTAGCATCAGCGGCACGGTCGAGGAGATAGGCCTGCGCTGCACTCAGATCCGCACCCTGGACAGGACGCTTATCCATGTGCCTAACGCTAAGTTGGTGGAGATGGAGATCGAGAACATCTCCCAGCGTGAGAAGATCCGTTTCAAGGCGGATATTCGTCTCGATTATGCGGTGACTACCTCAGAGCAGCTCAAGGCGATTGTCGCCGAGATTAAAGCCATGCTCGAAGAGCATGAACTGGTGCTCAAAGAGCCCCTCAGGGTCACCTTTAAGGGCTTCGGTCTCCATGGTCTTCAGGTCAATGTGCTGGCCTATATCGGCACCAAGAGTTTTCCCACCTTTCAGTTGGCATCGGAGGAGTTACATTTAAAAATCATGGATATAGTGGTGAAAAATGGCTCTCGCATCGTGCCGGTGGCACCGGTTGCATTGAATAATGGATAAACTTGTTAAAGCTGTGATCTCTGGGTCTTGATGTTGGCTAGAAATCCGGGGATCATGGCTATAATTAATGGCGAATCGCGTCAATCACATCAGGACGTAGTGAGAATTGTATGGCTAAAGTGCTAGAGAGTGTCGATCAGCGTACTCAGTTGGTTGGCGAAAACCGTCTCGAGCTTCTGCTGTTTCGTATCAATGCGACGCAGCTTTTTGCGATCAATGTGTTTAAGGTCAAAGAGGTGGTTAAGCTGCCAAAGCTGAGCGCCTTACCTGGTAGCCATCCTAGCATCAAGGGGGTCGCCAACATTCGTGGCACCTCGATCCCCGTCATCGATCTTCGCGCCGCCATCGGTTTTCAGCCCATGAACAGCGATCAGGAAGCGAACCTTATCATCACCGAATATAACCGCAGCGTGCAGGGCTTCATGGTGGGCAAGGTCGACCATATCATCAATATGACCTGGAGCGACATCATGCCGCCTCCCAAGAGTACCGGCAGCCATAACTACCTCACCGCCATCACTAAGGTGGAGGTGGATGGCGCGACCCGTCTGGTCTCCATTATCGATGTCGAGAAGGTGCTGGCAGAGATAGTCCACTATGATATCGCTATCTCTGAGGGTGTCTTAGACCATGCGCTGGTTGACAAGATGATGGGGCGCAAGATCTTGATTGCCGATGACTCTGCCACGGCCCGCCGTCAGGTGAAAGACACGCTCGCCCCGCTGGGTATCGAGGTGATAGAGACCTCGGATGGCCTGCAGGCGCTTAACTTATTGAAGCGTTGGTGTGACGAGGGACGTGATATCAATCAAGAGATACTCATGCTGATCACCGACGCCGAGATGCCGGAGATGGACGGTTATCGACTCACCTATGAGGTACGCAAAGACAAGCGGATGGCCAACCTCTTCATTACTCTCAACACCTCACTGAGTGGCAGTTTCAACAATGCCATGGTGGAGAAGGTAGGATGTGACAGGTTTATCTCTAAGTTTCAGCCGGATCTGCTGGTAGATGTGGTACAAGAGCGTCTGCGCACCCAATTACCCGAGCGGGAAACTTAACCCCAATTATCCTTTATAAGCCTAAAGCCCTTGGCCTGGCTTTTAATTATCTTTGCTGCCGTTTTGATGGGCTATCGCTATCGACAGGTGCTGACTGTTAAAAAGGCATTAGGTTAAAAGCTATGGCTCAACAACGATATGCGACAAGCAATACGTCAAAAGATCTCTATCAAAGCACTTGATTAAAAGCACTTGATTAAAAGCTATGCGTCATCGAGCAACTGCTCGGCAAGGATATCCCTTAGCACCTGGCGTTTTACCGCTGCGGTAGAGACGATATTGATCCTGGCGATACGCACGGCGTAGCCGAAACGGTCGCGGCCGACGGCGGCGATCAGTTGATGCAAGAAGGCCTTATCTAGCCCCAGCATCTTGGCGTAATGCTCTACCGCCTTGGCCACAGAGGAAAATTGCATTCCATCAAACTCGAAACCGCTGCCGTAGCCTGCGGTTTCAAGCGGGATCCCCTTGAGGCTAAGTGGCCAGGGGGCAACGCTTACCCTGGCTTTTGCCACCTGATACATGAACCAGGCACTCTTCTTAAAGCCTTCGAACACCTTACAGCTAAAGTCCGCCTCTTCGAGCTCCTCCTGCGTCCAGTTTTCGCCTATGGCCAGATGTTTGGCATAGCGGCGCATTAACTCATCTTTAACTGCGCTGTGACAGTCCCAGATGGAGCTGAGCGGCGCCTTTTCGGCGATCTGCAGACACTCTTTGCAGGCGGGAACCGCTAACGAGGGGTGAGGGCAATGGCCCAAGGCGTGATAGTCAAACTGATGAGCACAGGGCTCGGCGCAAAACCAGCAGGTGTGACGCCTGTCGAAGGGGATGTCGACTAAGGGTAGGTCTGCAGACAAGGGCTATCCCCTGTCTGCTACTTGGTATAAGCGCATATTAAAGTGCAAGCTTTGGGCTTACTCTTGCTCTATGTCGACCAGGCTCTTAGCCAGAGTGATAGGGTCGAGCTCCAGGCATTCCTGCTCGGCGACCCAGTCGATACCCACTAATACGCCGTCATCGTGCAGATCTTGAATCCAGTATTCCAGCAGCTCTTCCAGTGGAATGGGAGCCGGCTGATAATCCTGCCATTCTTCAGTGCAGTGTACCTTGGCCTGTGCTTCGCTAGACCACAGCGGCATAACATCCGTCTCTTCATATTCTGACGAGTCACACACGACCCAACCTTCGCCAGTTTCATCTTGCAGGCCCCAAACGGCTTGCTGCTCTTTTACGTTGTCGATAAAGCTTGCTAAAACGGGACTGTTGTCTGTCATCTTAGTGTCTGTCATGTGAGTTCTCTTAGAGTGGGTAAAATCGAGCCCATTATACGCGATGTGGCTAACGAGCCAAGCGCTAGGTGACCCGATCAGTCCACTATTTATCCGCTCACGGGGCAAACTGGTCTTAGTTCGAATAATTAATCATAAATCATTTAGTATAAGTGCCTCGAGTCGTTATCATGTCTGGGGAAGGTCTGGTTTCTTGCCGGCTGCAGATCATTAAGTTTCTTATTTTTTAGCCGTTTTCTCTTGGAGTCTCTATTTTGAAAAAATTGCTCACCTTTGCATCCCTGATCCTGGCAACCTGCTTGCCAAGCCTTAGTGTGCTCGCCCAAGATTTCGATACCTGCGTCAGTGCACTCAAACAGAAGGCGCTCGCCGCCGGGGTGTCGAGCAAGACGGTAGAAGAGGGGCTGGGTCAGGTGAAATATGTGGCCAGGGTGATAGAGCTCGACAAGAAGCAGCCGGAATTTAGTCAGACCTTCGACAACTATTTCTCCAAGCGGGTTACCGATTGGCGGGTTCAGGAGGGCAGGCGTCTGCTTAAGCAGCATGGCCCGTTGCTGCATAAGCTGCAGCAAGAATATGGCATTCCGCCCCAGTATCTGGTGGCCTTCTGGGGGCTTGAGACCAATTTCGGCTCCTATAAAGGCAAGATGCCGGTGATCGACTCGCTGACAACCCTGGCTTGCGATCCCAGACGTAGCACCTATTTCACCGGTGAATTGATTCAGGCGTTGAAGCTCAAAGAGGCCTACCAATTTGATAATAATCAGATGCAGGGCTCTTGGGCCGGTGCCATGGGCCACACTCAATTCATGCCTTCTGCCTACGCCAAATATGCGGTAGATGCTGATGGTGACGGCAAGGCCGATCTGTTTAACAGCACTGAGGACGCTTTATCCTCGGCGGCTAACTTCTTGAATAATCTCGGTTGGATGCGCAACGAGCGCTGGGGCCGCGAGGTAAGCTTGCCTAAGGATTATGATTATCGTCACCTTGGGCGTAACGATAAACAAAGTTTAACCACCTGGGCTGGTTTAGGGATCACTCAGGCCAACGGCCGCGCCCTGTCAACCCCCGACATGCGGGCGGCACTCTACTTGCCGGCGGGGCATACAGGTCCGGCCTTCTTAGGCTATGGCAACTTCGATGTGATCATGCGCTGGAACCGCTCAGAATTCTACGCCATCGCGGTAGGGCATCTGGCCGATCGCATCAATGGTGGTGCGCGCCTGCATGTGGCGCCGCCGAAACATGATAACATCAGCCGCGCGAAGCTCAAGTTGCTACAGGCCAAACTCAACGAGAAGGGTTATGACGTGGGTAAGCCTGATGGCGTGCTAGGGGTGAACTCCCGTACCGGCCTGCAGGCCTTTCAGCGTAGCGCCGGCCTGGTGGCCGACGGTTTCCCAAGCGATGAGACCTTTGCGGCGCTGGGTATAAAATAGTGCTAACCATTATGATTGCATCTCGCTAAGAATTACATTAGCTTAAGATTTTGGCCGGGCAATTTGCTCGGCCAAATTGTAATACCCCACATAAGGTAGCAATATGGATGCGGTGGAGAGTTTGTCATTTGCCCAGCGGCAACGTCTGGCGTTTATCGACTTTAGTTTGCAGTATTTTGGCCAGGTATCGCGCCAGGACTTGATCGCCAAGTTTGCCACAGGCCTAGCGGCGGCGACAAGGGATTTCTCCAGCTACCGCGAGTTGGCGCCCCACAACATGGAGCTTGTGCATCAGACCAAGCGCTATCACAGACGCGCCGAGTTTACCCCCCTGTTTGACCATGATCCCGAGGCGATCCTCCACGGATTGGCCAATGGTTTCGGCGACGGGCTATCCCATCCGGTGACACCAAGTAGCGTCTGTCTGGATGCGGTGCAGCTTATTCATCCCGATACCAATATTATTGCCGCCGTGATGCGGGCTATAGCCCATAAGCAGGCGATAGCCGTGATCTATGTGTCCGTGTCATCGGGGGAAACTCAAAGAGAGCTGGTGCCGCACACCCTGGTGAATAACGGACAGCGCTGGCATGTACGCTGTTTCGATCGCACCCACCAGGTGTTTACCGACTTTGTGGTGACCCGTTTTAAGGCGGTAAGCCAGAGTGCCATCGAGCCTTTCGACCATGAGCTGCAAGACAAAGATAGCTACTGGCAGAAGTTGGTCTCTCTGGTGTTGATCCCCCATCCCAGCCTGAAGCATCCCGAGGCGATTGCGCTGGACTATCAGATGAGCGAGGGGGAATTGGTGCTCAGTTGCCGCGCCGCCTTAGCCGGTTATCTGCTGCGCCAATGGAGCGTGGACTGCTCGCCGCAGCATCAGATCCGCAGCGGCGTGTGTCAGCTGGCGCTAAAGAACCATGCCATCTTAAGCGAGATAGAGCATCTGGCCATAGTGCCGGGGGGTAAGGCATAACAGGCGTAGCGCCTCAAGGGAAGTTTTGCTAAGCTTCGCCCACTTGATGAAAAGAGACTAACTAAGGACGCTTGATGAGCATTAAAGACGATATGGTCGTGCAGTTTAACTACACCTTACGCGATGAAGCAGGTGAAGTGCTCGAAACCAACGAAGGATTAGATCCTATTGCCTACCTACACGGGCATGACAACATGATGCCAGGCGTCGAGAAGGCAATTGAAGGCAAGGCCATTGGCGAGAAGTTTTCTGTCACTTTGCCACCGGAAGAAACCTATGGCGTACGTAACGAGAATGGCGAGCAGCGCGTGTCGATCAAGCATCTGCAAGGCGCGAAAGTCTGGAAGCCAGGTATGCGCGCCATTATCAGTACCGATCAGGGTCAGCGCCAGGTGACCGTGCTTAAGGTGGGTAAGTTCATGGCGACCGTGGATATCAACCATCCGTTGGCGGGCCGCGAACTGACCTTCGATCTCGAGATTGTCGACGCTCGCGAAGCGAGTGCCGAAGAGATCGCCCACGGACATGCCCACGGGGTAGGCGGTCATCACCACTAAGGTGAGCCGGCGCGAATAAGCGTAGCTATATAGATGGCGAAAACCATAGAGGCCCGGGTTATCCTGGGTCTTTGTATATCTAACGGGGGAGTAAGCTGTGGTAATCGAATTTTCAGGCGGGCGGGTGATCGTCTCGCCTCAAGAGGTATTGGTAAAACTTGCTACTGGCGTTAGCCTCTATGCCATGGTCGATGATCTGCGTCTAATCAGCGCCGGCAACATCATGGTGGCCGATGCGGGCGCGGTGCGCTGGCATCTCACCTTAGACGATGAGACCCAGCTCGCCGATATCGCCGAGTGTCTCGGTATCGATATCGGTTAAGCTGGCTTGGTTTGTCACTCGCCTATAAGTTGGCGATGCGGCCTATTACCGCTTAAGTTCATCCCGGCCATGTGGCGAGTCGAGATCTAATTCGGGCCCTTTGGGCACCACGCGGGTTGGGTTTATCTGGCCGTGGCTGAAGTAGTAGTGCTGTTTGATATGCTCCAAGTTGACCGTCTTGGCGACACCCGGATATTGGTATAACTCCTTCAGGTATGCCTGAATCGCCGGCATGTCAGCGATGCGATTACGATTGGTCTTGAAGTGTCCCACATAGACGGCATCGAAACGCACTAGCGTGGTAAACAGGCGCCAGTCGGCTTCGGTAATTTGGTCACCCACCAGATAGCGCTGTCGGCTAAGCCGCTTCTCTAGGGTATCTAAGGCGTCAAACAATTCGTCGAAGGCCTGTTCATAGGCTGCCTGAGTGGTGGCAAAACCCGCCTTGTACACCCCGTTGTTGATCTTGTGATAGACCCAGTGGTTGATCTCATCGATCTCCTCTCTGAGCGGGACGGGGTAAAAGTCGAGCCGATTGTCGGTGAGATCATTAAAGGCGCTGTTGAACATGCGGATGATTTCGGCCGACTCGTTGCTGACTATGGTGCGGCGTTCTTTGTCCCAGAGTACGGGCACAGTCACGCGGCCGCTATAGTCTGGCTCGGCCAACTGGTAGATCTGATAGAGGTAATCTTTGCCATTGAGCCGGTCGATTTCGCTGCCCTCGATATGCAGGGCCTGCTCGCTTTGCTTGGGACCGCTAAATTCCCAGCCGTTGCTGAGCATATGTGGCTCGACCACGGTGACGCCGATATGGGCCTGTAATGACTTTAACTCGCGAAAGATAAGCGTCCTGTGAGCCCAAGGACAGGCGAGGGATACGTAGAGATGGTAACGGCCCGACTGCGCTTTAAATTCTGGCTCAGGTTTCTGCTGCGTTGGCGCCTTTATCCAGTGGCGAAAGGCGGCATCTTCCCTGACAAACGCCCCCTTGCTCTTGTCTGTGTCATACCATTTGTCGACCCATTGGCCATTCTGGAGTAGTCCCATCTGTGTCTGCCTCGCTGATTTTAATGCTTGAGTTCAGTGTAACAGTCGAACAATCCAATGAAAAAGTGCTAAAAATGGCGTTTTACATTCGACTTTATCGAATGTTTTGTGGGCTTCTTGGCTAGGGTCTGTTGACCTTATGAGAATAAATTTTGTTCTCATCGAGCCTGTTTCTTGGGCTTGGCAAAGCTTGCTGATATGATCGCCCGCCAATGAACGCAAAAAAAATTGACCAATAAAGGAAACCCTATGTCTCGACAGCCGTTAGAGCGGATCACCATAGAACCTCAAACCCAGTGCCGTGCCTGTGTGATCTGGCTGCATGGCCTGGGCGATTCGGGTGCTGGATTTGCACCTGTGGTGCCACTTTTAGGTTTGCCCGATGAGCTCGGCGTACGTTTTATCTTCCCCCATGCGCCAAGCATACCCGTTACCATCAACCAGGGCTATGTGATGCCGGCCTGGTATGACATCAAGGGGATGGATGTGGACAATCGCGCCGACATCGCGGGTGTGCAGGCCTCGGAGCAGGCGATCGCAGCGCTTATTGAGGAGCAGATCGCCACAGGTGTGCCGAGCGACAAGATAGTCCTGGCCGGTTTTAGCCAAGGTGGTGTGATGAGCCTGTTCACCGGTTTGCGCTTCCCTAAGCCTCTGGCTGGCATCATGGCGTTATCCTGTTATCTGCCGACGGGTCATGCCATGCCGGATAACCTCAGCGAGGCGAATCGCCACACGCCATTGTTGCAACAACACGGTGAGCAAGATGAGGTGGTTCCGCTGGCGTTAGGCCGTGCGGCATTTGAGCTGATTTCAGCGGCGGGCTATGCCTGCGAGTGGCATACCTATCCCATGGGCCATAGCGTACTGCCAAATCAGCTTCAGCATATAGGTCAATGGCTTAGGGCGTGCTTGAGCGAGTAGGGCGCCTTATCTTCGAACGCACATAAACAAGTGTTAGAAATAAAAGCAGAGGGGGCGCCGGTTGGCGCCTTTTTTTATGGCTTGTAGAGTGTGGGCGAGATCACGTCAAACAATTGGCGAGCGGTTAACGCTAGTCTTTCGATAACATGTCACTAACAAATAGGTGTAAATAGCCACCTTTGAGGTTAAAAAAGCATCGATTTTGACTGTATTAAGTTTTACTGCTTTAGCTTAGGTTGATCTAGTGTGAAATTTTTACCGGTTTTGTGATCTAGGTACGCTAAGGCTTGTTTGTTTAAAGGGAGTATCTCTATTTTTTAGATTGATTCGTTAAGTTAATAAAATTGAAACAAAATGGCCTTTGGTATTTGTTTTAATTAATCACATTTCTCAACGATCTATATTTAGCTTGTTCTGAAAGGTGAACAATAAAAGGCGTAAAACGCTTTTAAAATAAACATTTGCCCTATGTTTGTTCATAAAAATGCCACATTTTCTAGATATTGTTTGCTATTATATTTCGCGGCGAGATTATGACGTTCGCTATCAAAAATTATGATGGTTAATAAAAAAATATAATCCAGGGGTTGATGTAATGACAAATAAGCTATTAAAAGGATTAGTCGCTACGGCTGTTGTGGCTGCACTTGCTGGCTGTAATGGCAGTGACGACGATACCACTAAGGTACCAACAACATGTGCCGAAGCTGGCGATGCATGTACTGTATTTACCGTACTTCATACTAACGATAACCATGGTCGTTTCTTCGAAAACAAGTATGGTGAGTATGGCATGGCGGCTCGTAAGACGCTGATCGATCAGATCCGCGCCGAAGTTGAAGCCAACGGCGGCGAAACGCTGCTGCTTTCTGGCGGTGACATTAACACAGGTGTTCCTGAGTCAGATCTGCAAGATGCACGTCCTGACTTCGTTGGTATGAACCTGATTGGTTACGATGCAATGGCAGTTGGTAACCACGAATTTGATAACCCACTTTCTGTTGTCGATATGCAGCGTGAGCTAGCCGAATTCCCAATGCTAGCCGCTAACATCTACGACAAGGCGTCTGGTAAGCGTTACTTCGATGCTTATAAAGTCTTTGACGTTAACGGTCTACGTATCGCTGTGGTGGGTCTGACAACTGAAGACACCGCTAAGATAGGTAACCCAGAGTTCATTAGCGGTCTTGAGTTTACCGATCCTAAAGAAGAGCTGAAGAAAGTGATTGCAGATATCAAGGCGGCCAATGAAGCTGACCTGATCTTTGCAACGACTCACATGGGTCACTATGCTGATGGCGCAAATGGTGGCAACGCTCCTGGTGATGTTGCGCTGGCACGTGCAATGACTGAAGGTGATTTAGCTGCTGTTATCGGTGGTCACTCTCAGAACCCAGTTTGTATGGAAGGTAATGCCTACGATCCAAACTTCAAGCCTGGTGCCGAGTGTAAGCCTGATGTGCAAAATGGTACTTACATCATGCAGGCCCACGAGTGGGGTAAGTATGTTGGCCGTGCTGACTTCGAATACTTCAACGGTGAGCTGCATTTAGCGGGTTACAAGTTAATTCCTGTTAACTTGAAAGAGAAGAATGAAGCAGGCGATCGCGTACTGATCGGCGAAGCTATCGAGCCTGATGCGACGGTTCTGGAAGTTCTGCAACAGTACCAAGATAAAGGTCAGGAAGAGCTGCTAAAAGTGATCGGTTCTACCGATGATAAGCTTGAAGGCGACCGTGGTGTGGTTCGTAAGCAGCAGACCAACATGGGCCGTTTGATCGCCGAAGCGCAGCGCACTAAAGTGAATGCTGATTTCGCGGTAATGAACTCTGGTGGTGTGCGCGCATCTATCGAAGCGGGCGAAATCACCTACAAAGACGTACTGACTGTTCAACCATTTGGTAACTCAATCACCCTAAGCACTTTGACGGGTGCAGAGATCACCGAATACCTGAATGTTGTGGCGACTGTTGATATTGGTGCCGAAGGTTCTGGTGCCTATCCTCAACTGGCTGGTATCAAGATGGACGTCGATTGTGAAGCTAAGACAGTCGCTATCAGCGACATCAATGGTAAAGGCTACTCTGCCGATGCGACATATACCTTTACTGTACCTAGCTATAACGCCGCTGGCGGTGACGGCTACCCAGCATTGACACCTGTTATGACAGGTTATGTTGATGCAGAAGTTCTGGCGACATACATCGAAGGTATCGGCGCTATCAAGGCGGCTGACTATGCACCCGTTGCCGGTGACATTCAGTTCCTGAACAGCAACAGCCCACTGGCTTGCCAACGCTAATCTAGATTAGCTTATTAGCAAGCGCTTTAGGTAAGCGAGTTAAAAAAGCAGCCATCAGGCTGCTTTTTTATGCTTAAACCCTATCTCATTCCCGTGCCAGTGGACTTTGACCGGCTATCAAAAAAATTTTAAATTTGCTCCTTGAAATCATAAATGGCTATCCACATATAGTGAATATGGGGCGCTCATCGAGGCCCCTGATGTTATCCTAGACCTTAGTCTTGTTATGGCAGTGCCTTTGGGCTGCCGGGTAATGTCACTAAAAGGTGCGGCGCAATTCTCGTGATATTAACGTGTGATTCAAGGCCGGCCACTAACCACTATATTGCTTAATACAAGGATATACCTATGCGTAATTATGATTTGACCCCTCTATACCGTAGTGCCATTGGATTCGATCGTTTAGCCCAGCTTGCCGAGCATGCTGCATCGAACAAGGGTAATACAGGTTACCCCCCTTATAACATCGAGCTACTCAGCGAGAATCGCTATCGCATCACTATGGCGGTAGCCGGCTTTGCGATGAATGAATTAGACATTACCAGCGAAGGCGACAAGTTGGTCGTTAAAGGGACTAAGGCTGAGCAGGAGAGTGAGCGCAAATACCTGTACCAAGGGATCGCCGAGCGCGGCTTCGAGCGTACCTTCCAGCTGGCAGACTATGTCACTGTGATAGGTGCCGATCTCGAAAATGGCCTGCTCAATATCGATCTACAGCGCGAGATCCCCGAGGCGCTTAAGCCTCGTAAGATTGAGATCTCAAGTTCAAAGTTATTAGACGCCTAATAGGCCCCGGGATCATAGCTATAAAAAAGGGAGCCTAGGCTCCCTTTTTTGGTGGCAAATAATCATTTTGGGGATTATTTAGGCTTAGCGATTAAGTCCCGTCAGAATTGCCTCGTTTAAGTATTCGCTAAAGTCGTCGCCGTGGTTTGCGAGCATCTTAGGGAACATAGAAATTGGCGTCAGACCAGGGAAGGTGTTGATCTCGTTGAGTAAGATCTCGCCTTCTGGCGTGAGAAAGAAGTCGATGCGCGAAAGGTGTCTGAGCTTCATGCCATCGAAAACCTTCACCGCGTAGGCGCGGATCTGCTGGGCTATCTCAGCACTCACCTCGGCGACGACCCGTGTAGTCGCCTTGCTATCGGCGGCATACTTCTCGTCATAGGTGTAAAAGGTGCCGCCGGCGCAGATCACTTCGCCAGGCTGGGTGGCAACTGTCTCTCCGCGATACTGATAGACGGCGACCTCCAACTCCCGTGCCTCAATGGTCTTCTCGACCACGACATAGGGGGAGTAACGGAAGGCATCTTCCAGAATGGCTGGAATTTGGGCGGCGTCATCGACCCGATAACAACCCACAGAGGAGCCCTGTGAAGCGGCCTTAACAAAAACAGAGCCCCATTTTTCCAGTGCGTCTGTGGTTTGGGCGATCGCCTGCTCGTCCAGTTGATTCAGGAAGAGATAGGGGGTGTTAGGGATCCCTAAGGCGCTAAACCACATCTTGGCGGTGATCTTGTTAAAACAGTTGCGCGACCCCTCGGCGTCACAGCCGAAATAGGGCAGATTGATGAGTTCGAAATAAGATTGAATATCACCTGTCTCACCTGGATAACCGTGAATACAGGGGATCACATAATCTACCGGCCAGGGCGAGAGGCGTTCATCTTCGAAACGGATCTCACGTCGATTGGTGAGTTCACAGGGCTCACCGGACTTAGTGTGATAATGACCCTCGGCGTCCAGCTCGACGCGCAGCACATTAATATGAGCAAGCTTTGCCAGCGAGGTCTCGAAGTAGTTGGCCGACAGCAGTGAAATGGCGTGTTCATCACCGCCGCCACCGCATAAAAGTAAAAGATTGATCGGATTCATCGGGTCTCCGTTTTCGACTCAGTATCGTTTTCCATGCTCACTATGACGTGCTGATTTATTTATGCAAGCCTTGGATGCACCATAAAGAAAGCTTAATGTCCGACCGGGCATTTTGTGGCCTAAATAGCCCACCAGGCAACACTCTACCTATGGCGCCAGGGCGTCTGGTAGAGCGCCTCATAATCTGCCTGCTGCAGCACAGTCACGCCCACCGCCTCGAGAAACAGCGTCTGTCCCTGGGAGATGGGCTCACCGGCGTAGACATAATAGGCCTTGCGTCTGCGCTCGGGAAAGGCCTTGTAGAGTTTGGCGCGCTCGATGAGCAACCAGCGCAGAAAGATCTCATTGCTCTCTAGCCCTAAACCGATAAATACCAGCTCGTTATGCAGCAAGATGTTGAGCCAGGTGGCATTTCCGCGCCAGTTTTCCTTGAGGGCCTGCTTAAACCCGCCGCCCAGGTGACCCTGATGCAAGATCTCTCTGGCCCTGTCGACCGCGCCCATGTAATGGCTCAGTCCCAAGCGGACACTGCGGGCATACCTTTGCATGCCGTTGATATGCCAGATGGCAAACGCCTGCGTGGGTGAGTCGATGGGAGACTTGGCGAAATAGCTCGACCAGGGGTAGAAGTCGGTAAAATGCTTCGCCTGTAGGTGATGTAATTTTAGCGACTGGCTCGCGGCGAGTGTCTGTTCGAAGTTGGTGGTCAGTATCGGGGTCTGGTTCGCCGCCGCCCAGGCCACCAGATCTTGGTGCTGGCGCCGCGGTTGCCAGCTCGACATCAGCTCACAAAATTCTTTCTGTAGCTGTTTGTTGGGGCGCTCACTTATCAGATCCAGCGCATCATAAAACTCGGTGAGTGCTATGCCTGCAGGCACGCTTGCCACCTCATCGCCCCGATGGGCACGCCACAGGCTGACCAGCATCTCATCCCAGGCGTTGATGCCTTGAGCTTGCCTTGGGCTCTCATCCTTGGCGCGATAACGATTGATGCCGTTGCCCAGCACTAAGGCCCTTGGATGCTCGCTTGGTGTCTGGTTGAGCAGGGTGTTGAGTGTGAGCGTCATGCCTGCCAAAGCCTCTGAGCCAGCCCCGAGGCCCTAAGCGTCGCCTGGCGACAGGCCGCTTCGAATACCGCCTGACTGCCCAGACAGGTGAAGTGCCCCTTGGCGCGGGTGATGGCGGTGTAGACCAACTCCTTGGTGAGTAGCTGGCGCTGGGCGACACTGGGTCTTGGCGGCAAGACGAAGGCGACCTGCTGAAATTCGCTGCCCTGACTCTTATGTACCGTCATGGCGTAACAGGTCTCGTGGCTAGGAAGCCGTGCGGGCAGTACCTTGAGCAGGCTGCCATCGGCCTGAACGAAATAGGCCATCAGGCGGCGGGTGGCGCCGCTACTTGGAAGGATCACCCCGATATCGCCGTTAAACAGCCCCAGGTTATAGTCGTTGCTTTGGATGATGATGGGACGTCCGGCGTAAAACTCGCTAGAGGGCTCGATGAGCCGAGCATCTTTTAGTGCCTGGGTGACGGAGGCATTGATCCCCTCTACACCATATTCACCGGCGCGCATGGCGCAGAGGATACGGTAATCGTTGAAGCGAGCGATGATCTCGTTGGCTATCTCATCAAGCTCCTTACCATCGGCGCTATCTTCGCTAGCTAGCTGCGTCACCATGGCAAGATAAGGACGGTACTGCTCGACGCTTTGGCTCATCAACGCCGTGAGTCCTGTGTTGCCCTGAAGCGTTAGCTGATGCTCCAGCCAGCCTAGCTCGGCATACCCACTCTGCCAGACGTTTAATATGCCTGCCAGGTCACGGCGGTTTACGGCGCTGGCCAGCAAGCCGATACCGGCATCGCCTTTAAATCTGTGGCTGTGCATCAGCATGGCTAGGCTATCGCCCAGCGCCGGATGCGCATTGATGTAAGGGCTGAGATCTTCGCTAGTGAGTTTACTGAGCAGTGTGGCCTTCTCCTGGGAGTAGCGCATGCGCCAGCCAGCTTCGACTGATTCTGTTTGTTTTAGCCCGGCGCAGATATCCGCCAATACGGCGCCAGCCTCGACCGAGGCGAGTTGGTCCTGGTCACCCAGCAGGATCAGCCTGGCATGGTCGGGCAGTGCTTCTAACAGCTTGTGCATCATGGGTAGATCTACCATGGAGGCCTCATCCAGGATCAAAAGATCCAATCTAAGCGGGTTGTCCTTATGGTGCCTGAATTTGTGAGAGCCTGGGATCACCCCCAAGAGACGGTGCAGGGTGGCGGCCTCTTCGGGTACCTGCTCTAGCTGTTTAAGATCTAGGGTGTCGTCATATTGGGCCAGCTCCTGGGCGAGTCTGGCCTTGGAGGCCTTGATCGATTCGCTCAGGCGCGCGGCGGCCTTGCCCGTCGGCGCCACCAGCTTGATGGTGAGTTGCTGCTCCAGACAGAGCAGCAACAAGAGCTTAGTCACTGTGGTGGTCTTGCCTGTGCCTGGCCCGCCGGTGATCACCGCCAGCTTCTGGCTAAAGGCGGTGGCGGTGGCGATCTTCTGCCAGTCGGGTTTCTCGGTTTGTGCGGCAAACAGGATGTTAAGTATGCTCGCGACCTTGTCCGGCGCCACGACAGTGAGCGGCTGATTGAGCTGTTTGAGACGCTCGGCCACTTGCGTTTCAAACTGGTAGTAACGCTGCAGGTAGAGCCTATCGCCATCTAAGATTAACGGAGTATCCAGCTCACCATCGGCAGGGCTAACGGCCTGATAGTTAATCAGGTGCTCGGCGAGCGTTTGTGGCGACAGGTCCAGCCGGCATTGAGACAACTGCTCATGCAGCGGATTATCTCTGTCTATCTGGGTCAGCGGCAGACAGGTGTGCTGCTGGGACAACTGGCGGCTGAGCAGGGCGCAGATCAGGGTAAAGAGATCGTTGCCATCGCCGTGCAGCGCCTGCATCTGCAGGGCAAAGTGGCGATCCAGTGGTGTAAGCAGTCCCTCCTGCTGCCAGAGTTTAAGGAGCTGGCTGAGTGGCTGTGCTAGCTGGATCATAGGTCTAGCTCTCCTTGTGCTGGGCTAGGCGGGGGGTCTGTCTGTGGACTCGCTTGTGGTTTCCCTGCTGCTTGTAAATCTGCTTGCTGTGAATTGGCCTGATGCGAGTCGCCCTGCTGGAATTCGGCCTGTGATGCAGGCGCCGACTTTTGGCTGAGCAGGGTATCCAGCGCCTCAATCAGCGCAAAGGGTGGCTTGTCGTAATAGACGCCGGTCTGTGGCGACTGAGCCGACATGCCCCGCAGGAAGAGGTAGTAACAGCCGCCCACATGCTGCTCATACTGGTAGCCGGGCAGGCGCAGCTTGAGATAGCGATGCAGCGCCAGGCTATAGATGATGTACTGCAGATCGTAGTGATGCCCGACAATCGCCCGCGCCATGGCGGCGTTATCATAGTGACTCAGATGATCGCCCAGATGATTGGACTTATAGTCGGCGATATAGAACTTGCCTTGATATTCGAAGGTCAAGTCGATAAAGCCTTTGAGCATGCCTTGCAGAGTATCGAAGTTAAGCCCTGAACTGTAGCCGTATTGGCAGAGGAGCTGATTAAGCGCCGCGGCGTCGAGCTGGCCAATGGGCATATAAAACTCCATCTCCACCAGCTTTTGCGCCGGGCTGAGGCGTGCAAGGCGCAGCTGCTCGCCATCGAGCGGCGTATGCAGCAGATCCAGATACCAGTCATGGAGCATCGCTTGCCACTGTTCGTCAATGCCAAAGCGCTCCATCGCCTTGGGCAGTTCTTGGCGCAGTGTGGTGTCGGCGTCGATGAAATCTATCTGTTCCAGCACCCAGTGCAGGAAGCTACCCGCGTTGGCGCCGCGCTCGAAGCTAAAGCGGGTCACTTGCTCGCTGTCTGTCACTAGCTGTTCTAGCTCGGGAAAGGCCTCATCGCCCATGCCAGGACTTACCTGCTCGTGGGCCGAATGTTTCACCAGGCCTGAATAGCTGCCGACCCGCCAGGGGGTCTCGCGTCTGCGGGTAAGCGTTCGCGGTGCCAGGGTGAGCTCATGAGCGGTTTCAAGGGGCTCAAAGTCTTGCTTGGGCGCCGCGTTTTGCACCAAGTCGACCGAAATATCTTCGCTGATGAGCTGCTCGGCGGCGGCCTGGATATCGGCAAACTCACAGGCCTTGGACTCTATCCCCAGCAGGTAGCCGATGGCGGTCTCGAATAACTGGCTGCTGATGCCGTCACGCTTGGTGAAGCGTGAATGGTTGGCGATATAGCAGTAACAGGCCAGCACCGGGCGGGTGAGTGCCACGTAGAGTAGGCGCAGGTCTTCGGCAAGATTCTCCGCCTTGTATTTGGCCCAGCCTTCATCTGTCTGGGTGATATCCCAAACCAGGGCATCTTGCTCATGGTAGAGCATCGGCGCAGGCTTGCGGCGATTGTCCCGGGCCAGGCTGACAAAGGGCAGGAAACAGATGGGATACTCGAGTCCCTTACTCTTATGTATGGTGACTATCTGCACCAGGTTCTGCTCGCTCTCCAGTCTCAGCTGTGCCTCTTCGGTATTGCTTTGCTCGATCAACGTCTGTTGATACCAGTTGAGCAGGGCGCTGATGCCATCGAGTTCCATCGCCTTTTGTTGTAGCAGCTCGCCAAGGTGTCTGAAATCGGTCAGGCGGCGCTGACCCTCTTCGCCTGCCAGCAGTCGCTCGATGAGGTGGGTATCGGCCGCAAGCGCCATCATGCAGGGCATGATCCCGCGCTTAAGCCAGGTCTGATGCAGGTTGTCGAAGGCCTCGAGTTGCTGCTGACGCACATCTTCATCCAGGTTAAAGGCATGTATCGCCTGGGCATCATAGCCCAGCAGGGCGGTGGCCATGGCGCCGCGCAGCGCGCGCTCATCCTTGGGATTGGCGATGGCCAGCAGCACCAGGGCGAGCTCCCTGGCCACGAGTGTGTCGAACACGCTGTCGCGGCTGAGAAACACGGCGCCTATATTGCGACTGCTGAGTGCCGACTTGATATAGGCTGCCTCGTTGCGATCGCGCACCAGCACGGCAATATCTTTCGCCTTGAGCGGCCTGTCCTTTATTAGGCACTCGCCGCGCTCAGCCTCGTTAAGTAGCCTGGCTATCTCGTTGGCGGCATCTTCTGCTAGCTGGCTGCGGGCGCTGGCTTTGTTCAGTCCGGTGTTGGGGTCTTCACTGAGCAGCTTGAGTCTTAGGGCGCTGCTTTGAGGAACCTTCTCTGTCAGGCGCTTCTCTGCCGCCATGGGCGAGGGCTTGATGATCTCAAAGGGGATAGCCTGGCTGATGAAGGGGTCGTCGCTTCTTGAGAACAGCTGATTGACCGCCTCGACCATGGCTCGGCTCGAGCGGTAGTTGGTGTCCAGGCTGTAATGGTTTTCTGTCTGACCTCTGGCATGGATATAGGTATGAATATCGGCACCGCGAAAGGCGTAGATCGCCTGTTTGGGATCGCCAATCATCAAGAGGCCGAGGTCGTTATCCGCTGGGGTCGCATCCCGCTGGTAGATGCGACTGAAGATCTGATATTGCAGCGGATCCGTGTCCTGAAACTCATCGATCAGTGCGATGGGAAAACGTCTGGCAATGGCGCTCGCCAGGGCTCGTTCGTTGTCGCTCTCGTCACTCAGGGCGTCAGCTAAGGCGATCAGCAGATCGTCTGGCGTGCGCAGATTCTTCAGCTGCTTCTGGGCCGCAAAGCGCTCCTTGATGCCATCGCGGGCGCCATAGAGAAAACTCGGGATCAGGGTCTCTATGGTCTGTGCGACGCGCTCAATATGGGCCAGCAGCGGGGCCTGCTCCGGCGTTGGGATCTCACCGCCCTTGTTGAGCTTAAGGCCACTTAGGGCCAGGGCGCCGAGGACCTTGTTATCGGGCAGGGACAGTGGTTGTGCCGCCCAGTTATCCATGGCGGCGAACAGGGTTTCCAGCTTGGGGTAGCCCTGATCTTTCTTACCAAAGCGGGTGCCGTTGAGCGGCAATGCCTTGAGTAGCTCAATCGTCCCATCGCGCTCACGGGGCCAGATAAGCCGCAGTCTTGCCAGACTCTGACTCAGGTGCTCAGATACCTTGGAAAAGGCTTCGGGCTGTGGTGAGACACTGGCCTGATTGGCGCCGAGCAGGGGCCTTAGCTGCTTGGTGAGGCCGTCGGGATCGCTAAACTTGTTGGCGATGATCTGTGCCAGATAGCCAGGTAGCGGATAGCAGGCCTCACGCCAGAAATCCCGCACCGCATGGTGCAGGTATTCGCTATCATCCAGGGTAAATTCAGATTCAAACAATAGCGACGATTCGAAGGCCATGTCGCTAAGAATGCGCTGACAGAAGCCATGAATGGTAAAAATTGCCGCCTCATCTAAGGATTTTAGCGCGAGATCGAATCGTTTCAGCGCCTGACTGCGCTCCTCGGGCTCTGCCTCGTTGTAGAGGGTGTTGATCAGCGGATCGTCCACCTCCATGCCGAGAAAGGCGCGGTAGGCGAGCTGTATCTTCTTGCGGATACGATCCCTGAGTTCCTGAGTGGCCGCGTTGGTAAAGGTCACCACCAGGATCTGCTCGCAGCTTAGGGGCGCGCGCTGGCTATCGCCCAGCAGCAGGCGCACGTACAGCCCTGCGATGGTGTAGGTCTTACCTGTACCTGCGCTGGCCTCAATGAGACGTGTGCCTGACAGAGGTAGGCTTAGGGGATCGAGTGTCTGTGTCGCCATCTTATTGGCCCTCCACGAAATCGGCCAGTTCGCTTAGCGGCGCCTTGTGATAGAGACTCAGCATGGGAGATAGCAGGGAGGTGGCAATGGTGCCAAAGCCTGCCTCGCTAAAGTCGTCGGGGAAAGTAAACAGCCTCTGGTAGTGGGCCTCCTGGCCTTCGCCTAGGTTAGACTGCTCATCCAGCCATTGTGGCTGGGCGGCGATTAGCTTCTCTCTATGCTCTCCCTCGGCCTCTACATAGGCTAAGGCGGTCCTAGGCATGAAGGGCAGGGGCTCGCACTGACCCTGATGGTAATGCTCGGCCCAGCGCGATAGCTGATTGAGCGCCTGCTCGGGTGTTATCGGCGCAAAGCCATGGAAATGGCCGATATCTAACAGGTAGCTGTGGCGCTGCCAAGGAGTGGCTTGCCCCTTATCAGCTGCCGCGTTGAGGCAGAGGTGACGTAAGTAGACGCGAATAAGATCTCGCGCGTTCGCCGTGCCCGGACGGTAGTTAACCAGCCCCTTGGCACTGATGCCGTCTATTCTGCCCACCAGGTTCGTGGCGGCGCTATCACTCAGCGTCAGGTCGATATCCTGAGTATGACTGCTCTCCCCCTGTAGATAGAGGGTACGCCCCACTAAGGCGCGAATATCGTGCAGATATTGGTTGAGTAGAATATCGTCGAAGGGGGCAAGCGGTAGCTGACCCGAGAGCCTCAGGCGCTTGAGCAGGTTATCCGATGGCCGCTCCTCGCCCGATTTGACCGCATCTTCAATCAGCAGCGATTGCAACTGATAGCGAGACAGGGCATTGAGGGCGAAGGGCTCATCATTTTCATCCATCTGTATGCTGAGGCTAAGGTCCAGCTTGAGGGTGCGATTGAAAAAGTACTGCGCCGGATTGCGGAAGAAGCGGATCAGTGCCGAGAGCTCCAGCGGCTCGTCCTTGTCTTCGTCGGCGATGAGGCTCAGTGGCTCAGTGATAAACTGGCCGGGCTGAGTATGGGGGGCGCCGTCTGCTTCACTCGCTTCCTCAGCATGAGTGGTTGGGCACCACTGCTCGCTATAGCTCTGGCGCAGTTGCTGAGCCTGGTGATTACCTTCCGGAGGCGCTTCTTGCGCCAAATAGAGGCGCTCGTCGAAGGGCTGTAGCGGCATAGTGACGATAAGCTGCGCTAAAATGGCCCGTTCGATTTGGGCGATATCCGCCGTGTCTGTGTCTCCATTGAGCATGTCTGCACAGGACGCCGGCAGGTAGCAGAACTGGCAGTATTCGATAAGCTCAGAGACCAGCATAGAGGGGATGCGCTCGCTGTTATCCCGCTCGCTATGGCCGATATAGCTGATGTAGAGCTGCTCTCTGGCCGAGAGCAGCGCCTCGAGGAACAGGTATCTGTCGTCGAGTCGGCGGGAGCGGTCGCCCTTGCGCGGCCCCTCTTGCGCCACCAAGTCGAAGCCCACGGGGTGTTGTACCCTGGGGTAGACACCATCATTCATGCCTAATAGGCAGACCACCTTGAAGGGGATGGATCGCATCGGCATCAGGGTACAGAAGTTGACGCTACCCGCCAGATAACGCTGCCCCACCCGTGATTCGGTGAGGTGGCGGGTAAACCAATTTTGCATCACCTCGAGTTCGAGTTCGCTCTGGTAGTCAGTTGCAGTCAGTTCCTCACTCAGTCGCATGATCGCCTGTAACAACTCCTGCTTCTGATTTAGCTCCTCCTCAATGCAGTCGTAGAAGGTCTCTACCAGGTTTTGCAGCTGAGTGATACGCACGCCGAGGGGGCAATGTGAATCGAGCTCCCGATTAAATTCGTCGATCGCCTCGATAAAGTTGAGCAGCTTACCCAAGGCCTGGGCGGATTGTCCTTCGACACCGGGCAGTGCCAGGCTGTCATGGTAGATGGGGGCTTCATCGCTAAAGCTATAGCCTAAGATCAGTCGCTTGATGCCAAAGGCCCAGGAGTTATGCTCAAAGGCCGGCAGCTGCTGGGCCTGACGACTCTGCTCATCCCGGCCCCAGCGTACGCCTGCCTGTTCCAGCCAGCGGCGAATAAGCTGGAGGTCGTCATCGTTCAACTCGAAGCGGCGCATCACGGCGGGCACTTCGAGTATGCCTAGAACGTCGGTCAGGGCGAAGCGGCTCTTGTTGAGACCAAGCAGGTGCAGGAAACTGTTGATGAGCGGCGATTCCTGGGCCGCGCCGCGATCGGCTATGGCGTAGGGGATAAAATGATCGCCGCGTTTTGAGGCAAACACCGCATCTATGTAGGGGGCGTAGGCGGCGACATCTGGCATCATCACCACGATATCCTTGGGGGCGAGACCGTCTGATCGCGACAAGCGCTCCAGCAGGTGATCGTGCAGCGTCTCCAGCTCTCTTAGCGGACTGTGGCAGCTTCTCAGTGTCAGGGAATCATCGTCACTCGCCAGTATTCGTCGCCCCTGGGTGGTGAGATAGAGCTCGGCGTCCGGCCCTAAGGTCTGGCCCCGGGTGCTCAGCTCGAGGATATCTTGCTGAACCCCTTGTAGCACAGTGTGGCTACCAGGGTCTTGGTAGCATTCGAAATTGAAGTTAGTGTCATTTTCCGGCAGCTCGAGAATAAGATCTAACAGCTCACGGCCCATCTTGCCGTTGTTAGCCAGCAGTGGATTACCCACCTCGAGTTTACTCTCCCAGTCGATAGACAATTGCTGCTTGCCGCCATATTGCAGCGCCATGCGCGCCCTGAGCTTAGGATCGACGATATCGCCCCAATAATGTTGGCAGGGACTGAGATTGAGCATCACCACATCGATACGTTTGGCGAGGAAGTAGAGCACCTCAAGTGTCTGCGGCGCCATGGAGGAGATCCCAAAGACAAACAGGCGTGTCGGTAGCTTGCTAAGATCGCACTGGGGATTGCTGAGGGCATCAAACAGCGCCTGGTGCAGGTTGGCCCTGTGATAACGACTCTGGTTCAAAGTGTGATGATTGTAGTGGATCAAGGCCCGCCACAGCACGCTCTGCCATTGCTGCGACCCATCCAGTGGACGCTCCTTAGGCGGCAGGCGATCTTCGCCCTGTTCCCAGGCCAAGATCCAGTCCGGGCGATAGACCAGATATTGGTCGAAGATATCGGCTATCTGACTGCAGAGCTGAAACAGTTTTAGTGAGTGCGGCGCCGCGCTGTCCTCAAGTATGGCATCGTCCTTGAGGTAGTGAGCTAAGGGAGCGAAGACCTCCTGAGACAAGAGGCCTGGCAGCAGTTCCATCAGCTTCCAGGTCATGGCCGGTTTGGTGAAGGCGTTTTCCTTGGGCACATCGGGCAGCAGCTGATGACACAGTTGCCAGATGAAGCTAGACGGCAGGGGGAATTCCAATGCGGCGGCGACGCTGTTTTGCTCGGCGATGGCGAGCCTCAGCCAGGTAGACATGCCGGGACTCTGGACTAAGATCTGTTCATTGCTCAGTGGTGACTGACCCGCCGGGGGCGTCTGCAGTTCGTTGGCGAGCAGCTGCGCCAAAGCCTCTATTCGATTCGATTGCACCAAATACAGCATGAGATCACTTATCCATTTCGTTGTTGTGTGGCTATTCTAGGGCATCTGGGTTATCCGGCCAATCCTCGCCGTGCGATATCGGTGTAATTCGATAGCCTCGCTCAGTTTATGCTTATTTTTCACACATTTTCAATGGCTTTGCGAGAACTGGGATCATGATTGTCTAAGCAAGTATTTAGAACCCTTGGTTTTCCTTGTGCAGGTTAAGCCTTGCTAGTCTTAGTCATTAACTGGTCTCTAACGGGCCCTTAAGTTTCAGGATGGCAATGCGCAGCCGGCGTAGGTCCTGTTTTAGCTGACGCTTGAGCTGTTTGCTGGCTCTTGGTGAGGGGGCGCGATATTTCAGTGTCATGTAACTTGTGGTGTAGCGTGTCATGGGCTCGCTGAGCGCTGGCGCCGCGGTCAGCACCCGATCCTGATAAGCATCCACAGATTCGCCTTGCGCGCGCGGCAGCCCGCGTTTGGCTAGCATGGTACAGATCTGCTCGAACCCGGCGACTACCGGGTCTGGATGGCGGCTAAAGCGCAGCAGGCCGACACTGTAGGCGATAAAGAGGGCGATAACACTGAAGGAGGCGATGACAAAGATGGCTACCTTGGTAGCGTTGATCTCACCCAGGATCTCTTTGAGCAATTGCGTTTGCCTGTCTTCGTCGAAACCCAGCACCCACTTGCTCCAGTAGTAATCTATGCTGGCTAGGGACATCCTTAAATTATTGAGCAGAGGATACTGGCGCAGCCTCAGGCTGCTGAAGGGGTTATTGATAAGATAGCTCTGTTCGGGTGAGAACAGCGCATCGAATCCCGCCTCGACCCGTTCGGGGGCGATCATGGCTGTGGGATCGAAGCGGGTCCAGCCCTTACCTTCGAGCCAGACCTCGACCCAGGCGTGGGCCATATACTGATAGACGCTGAGGTAACCGCCAGACTGGTTCCACTCGCCGCCCTGATAACCCGTTACCATGCGCGCGGGCAGGCCTGATTGTCGGGCGAGGAATACCATGGCACTGGCATAGTGGGCGCAGAATCCGGCGCGGTTCTCAAACAGAAAGTCATCTATCTGCTGTGGGCCGACCCGAGGCGGTTCCAGGGTGTAGAAAAATGGCGCCTGATTAAAGAGTGTCATGATGGCGTTAAGGCGCGACTCGGGCGCGGGATACTCGTGTTTCAGCTTAAGCCCCAGCGCCCGTGACCTTGGATTTGACTCCTTAGGGAGTTGAAGATTACGCTGCCTGAGTTCAGGCGAGAGTCGGCGATCGAGTTTCGCCTCTGGATAGGAGCTGACCCGATATTGATACTTCTGACTCAGGGGGGCCTTGGCATACAGACGGCCATCGGGTAGCTCAAGAATATCTCGGGTATTGGTGTAGGCGAGGTCCAGACCAAACAGCCAGTTTTGGTAACTCGGCTCGGCGATCACCTCGTAGTTTATCGGCGTACCTTCGGGATTGGGGCGAGCATTGGTCATGACTCGTTGTCGTTGTAGCGTCTTAATCTGCGGGTCTTGGGTCCAGGTCTTGCCGTCGTAGTGATCCAGCACTAGGGCGCGCCAATAGAGCTGACTGTTCGCCGGGCGGCGATTGTCGAAGGTGACGCGATAGGCCAGGGCGCTTGAGCGGGTCAGCTTGCCGATATCGCCGAAGGAGAGCTCGTCACTCAGTCCCGTGGTGGCATTCTTGGGGTTGGGCACCAGCCAGAGCGGTGGCAATCTGGGCAGCACCATAAACAGGACGATGGCCAGAGGCAGGCTCTGCAGCATGAGCTTGGCCCCTAGCTTGGCGGTCCGCCGAATCGAACTAGCGTTTAGATAGAGGCTGACCAATACGCAGATGTTGATGGTGGCGACCAGTGTCAGTTGCAGGGTGAACCAGAGGCTCTGTCTCTCGATGAGGGTAACGGCGATCAGGAAAAAGCCCACCAGCACCACGGCGCGGACGTCACGCCTGTCGCGCATCTCGATATATTTGAGGGCGTAACCCAAGATCAGCAGGTTGATCAAGCCGTTTAACAGGCCTATCTGCGCCGTGACTAAGGCCAGGGTGACGGCGGAGGCGATCGCTAGTGTGGTCACCAGGTATCTGGGGGGCTTAGCCACCTTACCGACAAAGATCCCCACCCGCCACAACAGGCAGATGGCGCAAATCGCCATGCTCCAGGGCGTCATCTTATCGTACAGGGGGGCCAATACGCTGAGGTTGACCAGCAGCAACCAGAGCAGGCTCTGACGCCCTATGTTCTCACTCTTGCTATCGGCCATGGCTGGCCTCCAGATGGTCAGGATAGACGGCGAGGGTGCTGAGCACCAAGTGTCTATGTTGCTCGCCGCTGCCAGGCATCAGTGTCTTACCCGGCACCTTTAGGCCAAAGATCTGTCCCTTGGCCGAGAGCCTATCTGCCGCCCAGGTCAGCAGGCTCACTTGCTCCTCTAAAGGCGCATTAGTGTCTAAGGTTAACCATTGGGGCGCGCTCTGGGGCTGCTCAAACTCTTTGGTGAGCATGCCGCGTCCCTGTGCCAACTGCTTCCAGGCGATCTGATTGAGTGATTCACCGGTGACGAAGGGTTTTAGGCCGTGAAACTCCTCGACGCCGACGACGCTCTTGCCCCTCTCTTTTGCATGATGATCATCGCCTTGCTGTTCGGCGCTGAGTTCATACTGGCCCGGTTTAGGCTGTGCAAACGCTATCTGAGTGTTGTCGAGATCCACATGGGACCAGGCGCGGCACAGTCCTAGCGGATAGCGGCTCTCTACCCTGAGGCGGCCGGGTGCTACCCATCCTCGCCGCTTGTTACTCAGGGGGAGCAAGGCCTCCTGGGGCTTGTCGTCGATTCGGTTTAGGGTCTGTACTCGCTGTTTTTCATAGCTAAGCTCCACCTGATGCTGCACCTGCTTGGCATGGAGGATGACGCCATAGAGCAGGGTCTCGCCCGCGTAGGCTTCGGGTCCAGTCTTGGCCTCGAGTGTCATGCCCGCCAGGTTGCGATAGCTGTAGATGATGCAGGTGTTGAAGAGGCTGAGCAGTAAGATAGAGAGTCCGATCACCAAATTATTCTGGTAGTTGGTGCCAAAGAGAAACAGCAAGACCACGAACAGCAGCCAGAAGAGGCCAAAACCCGTGGGCAGGATAAAGATGCTTCGGTGGGCCAGGGTCACCTTATTGCTGGCGGGAAGGCGTCTGGCGATCCAGGCCTGCCACCATTGGCTGAGTCGGTTTTGCTTTACCTTAGTATTCGCCATGGCTTATATCATATGGGCTTATAAGATGGGGTTAGTGCTCGCGAGCAGACGCTGAGAGAGGGCTTCGCCCTGTTGCTGGCTGGTATGCCTTAGCCTGTGCTCGGCCACGGCGGCAAATACCGCCTGTACATCGTCGGGAACCAGATAATTACGTCCCTGAATGAAGGCCCAGGCCTTGGCGGCACTGAGTAGCGCCTTGCTTGCCCTGGGGGATAGCCCGTAGCCTTCGTTGAGCTGGCGTGAGCCCTTCACCAGCGCCAGGATATAGTTGAGCAGCGCCTCGGAGGCCTTGACCTTACTCACCTGAGATTGCAGCTCAATGAGGGTGAGGGGATCGACACAGGCGGGCAGGTGCTGTAACTGGGGCGAGATATCTTCTCCCTTTAGCATGGCCATTTCGGCGGTCTCGTCAGGATAGCCGATGGAGATCCGCATCATGAAACGGTCGAGCTGGGATTCCGGCAGGGGAAAGGTACCCGACTGCTCGCTGGGGTTTTGGGTGGCGATGACGAAGAAGGGACTCGGCAGGGCATGGGTCACGCCATCGACCGAAATCTGCTGCTCTGCCATGGCTTCCAGCAGCGCACTCTGGGTCTTGGGACTGGCACGGTTGATCTCATCGGCCAGGATCATCTGTTTAAAGATGGGGCCAGGATGGAACACAAATTGGGATTGTTCCTTATCGAAGATAGAGACGCCGAGAATATCCGCCGGCAGCATGTCGCTGGTAAATTGGATGCGTTGATGGCTTAGCCCCAGGCTTTGGGCCATCCCCTGGGAGAGGCTGGTCTTGCCCATGCCGGGCAGATCTTCGATCAGCAGGTGTCCCTTGGCGAGGATACAGGTAAGGGCCAGCTTGATCTGATGGGGCTTGCCCAGCAACACATGTTGCAGCTGGTTTAAGATCGCCGTGATGCTTGAATGAGACATGGAACTCCTTATTGCGAGCACTCGGTAGTTAAAATAATCCTGATGATGGCCTTTAACTATGAGGCAGAAGCCTGTGATTGGCTACCTTATTTTGGTCGTTCTTCGGGGACTAAACAATAGTTTATGTTTCGAGTAATCCTGCAAGCGGCAGTTTGATCTCTGCCTGGATGAAGGAGTCTCGATAAAGAAAACCTTGTACCCAATCGAACTGGAAGTCTTGGGCTATGGCGAGTTCATCACGGGTTTCGATCCCCTCGAGTATAGTGAGTTTACCTGAATAGCGGGCAAAGCTGATCAAGGCTTTTAGTAGTTCTTGGGTGTGGGGAAGATGAAGTTGCTTGAGCCAACATTTATCAAATTTGAGACAGTCAACCTGAGTGGTTAAAGTCAAAGAGAGCATGGAATGAGGGGCGCCGATATCATCAAGCGCAATCTTAATGCCTGCGGCCCTTAGCCGGGTGGCAAGGGTGAGTGCCTGTCTGGCATCGCTGGCACAGGTATTTTCGATAAGCTCTACAGTGGTGTTTGGGCGTCGATGGATCTGCTTTATCAAATCTGTGGTCAGTGCGGTTGATAATCCGTGAGGATCTAGGTTCAGAAACAAGGCTTTGTTTCTTGGAGCTAGGTTAAGTTGTAAATGCTTGGCGGCATATTCGACTCGACCAAGCAGGTTTGGTGTGTCATGGAGGCGCTCAAAAACCTTATTTGGAGGTGTTGGTTGTCCCTTTGGAGTAAAGAATCGCGCAAGCGCCTCAAAGCCTGTGATCTGTCCGCTGTTGAGAGCGATGAACGGCTGATATTCGCAGCCCATAGTGAGTTGGCTAAGCTTCATGGCTTCACTTAGGAAATTAATGCAAATGATAATTATTCACATTTGTTGGAGTGTGTCTATGTTTCCCTTGATAAGTCGTGAAGACTTGCTGATTTTATCGCCAATGCCGAAGCATTGGCGACAAACCTTAGTATTTGAAGGCGAGTTCCTTTGACGAAAACAGTGCGACAGGTTTCTGTTGCTTCGCCTGATAGATGACGCGATAACTCAGTACCGCCTGCACATATTCGCGGGTCTCGGTAAAGGGAATAGACTCGATAAAGGCAAAGACATCCAGCTTGCCCTGGCTGCGTTCTAGCCAGCGCGTGACCCTGTGGGGCCCGGCATTATAGGCGGCGGTGGCCAGCACTCGGTTACCATCGAATCTGTCGAGCAGCGACTTATAGTAACGGCTGCCAAGGCCGGTATTGAGCGAGACATCATAAAGACTCTTGCTGCCGCGGTACTTGATGCCATGTTTGCGTGCCGTCTCTTTTGCCGTGGCTGGCATCAACTGCATCAGGCCGCGGGCACCCACGCCTGAGGTGGCGTAGGGATAAAAGGCAGATTCTCTGCGGGCGATGGCGCGGATCTCATCGATATCGACCCTGGCGTTTTTGCTCGCTGCCTTGAAGGCCTCTTCGGCGGCATAGGGAAAGCGCAGCGTCATGTCGTTCCACAGCTGTCCCTGTATGCTGGCCTGTACTGTTAGGTCGTGCCACTTGTTGCGGCTCGCCAGCAGGGCATACTGCGCCTGTTTCTGCTGCGGGTGGCGCCCAAGTAGCAATACCCATTCGGCGCGGGCATCAATTTTTTTATCCAGCGCCAGCAGCTCCTCAACCCGGGCAAGCCCAGGATCCTGAGCGAGCAGGGGAGTTAGCTTGTCGTCGGGCTGAGTGTCGATCTGTGCCAAGTTGATGGTGGTCGAAACTAGATCGGCGGCAGTAAAGCCATAGAAGTTTCGCTGTTTACTCAGGGCGGGCAGGGCTGTATCGGCCACCTTAGTACCTGTCTCCATCTGGCGCCTCGCTATCCAATACTGCCAGCGGGCTTTCTGGCGTTTGGATTCACTCAACAGCGGCAGGTATTTGTCCAGGCTCTTATTGTCGGCTTCTCTTATCGCCCAGCGCAGGCGTAGCGTCTTTAGATCGTCGCTGTCTGTCTTAGGCAGGCGGTTATCGACGAAGGCTTTGAGCTCTGTCTCCTGGGCTATTAAGGCGCGTTTCATCAGGTAGCGCGCCAGTTTTTGTGCTTGATAGTCGCTGAATCTGTGGGCCTTCTCATATTTTTGAAACAGGCTGACCGCCTTGATGAGATCTTTTCGGGCCAGGCGCCTAAGACCCGCATCGACGATATCGCCATAGATGGCGGCCTTCACCTTAAAGCGTTTGGTGTGCCTCAGGGTGCGGGGGTCTTGATACACGGCAAGGAGCTGCTTGGCCTCTTTCTGATGAGCCGTCACCTTACTGGCCAGATATTTGAGCAGACTATATTCGCTTCCGTTGAAAGCCATTAGCATGCGCGACCAGAGCAGCGATTGACTGCGGTGTCCGGCTTTCTCCCAGGCGGTAAACAGAGGATCGCATTCCTTGGGGCGCGAATGTCCGTGGAGCCAGAGCTTCTTGGCACCATCGAAGGCCATGGCCTTGTCGCCTTGGCTTAGTTGGGCACGGTAGTAATAGCATTGTAGGCTGATGCTGCGGGGCACCTCAGGGCTGATGGCGAGAAAATCTTGCCAACGCTTTGTTTTACCGGCGCTTTCCAGATAGCGATGGCGAGCACTGTTATAGAGCGGTGTGCCATCGAATCGCGCCATCGCCTTACGTGCCTCGCTGCCTGGCGCAGCGAGTATGTTGTCTATTTCCGCGTGGTAGTCGAGATAGGGAATGAGCGGGTAGCCATTGAGCTGGGCTCTCAGGGTCTGATAGCGTTCCAGTTTGCCATTATCCAGGGCCTCTCTGGCGTCAAGGTAGCGCTGCTGGTTCTGGGTTAGGCTAGCCGCCGACAGCGTCATGGGGATGAGCGCACCTAAGCCTATGAGGAGATAACGTTTAGCCTGAAAAAGTGTGCCTAACCGCTTTGGCATTGTCTTCCTATCCTTGTCTACTGCTTTGCTCGATTCGCTCTGTGACGCATCTGTATTTGCTAGGGCCTGTTGATCTTTCAAGTTTAATTTTTGTTCAATCTAAACGCGTTTTGCGCGATGCGAGAGCCATGAAGCATAGTTACTCTATGTGAATGGCGAACAACAAAGAAATCGTCTGGAACGATTTCTAACAGCGCGCGTTTAGATGAACCCGTTGGGCAGCGTTTGTAGGCCATTTCTACGGCGTTATCGCCAATTTGTGTAGAAGACTACACGACACAGGCTCTGCCTTGTATAAATCACCTTCAAACTGCTGCAAAAACAAACGGCAAAGATCAACAGGCCCTAGTGTAACGGTTGATCAATTCAGTTTTATGTCATGCTCCATATGATCGCTGAGCGCCTGATCGAGTAACTGACTATCCAACTGCTTATTGGTCGTGACACCCATTTGTTGCATCTGATGGGCCTGGCGGATCAAGTTCCCTTTACCTGTGCTTAGCTTACCCATGGCCGCCTGATAGTGTCTGTCCAGCGATTCCACCGCGCGACCTATCTTCTCCATGTCCTCGAGGTAACCACATAGCTTGTCGTAAATTTTGCCCGCCTGCTTGGCGATGAGCTGGGCATTCTGGTTCTGATATTCATAGCGCCAGATGTTGTTAATGGTTCGCAGTGCCACCAGCAAGTTAGTCGGGCTGACCAGCATGATGTTGTTTTCCAGCGCATAGTTGATCAGGCTAGGTTCATGCTCGAGCGCCAACAGGAACGCGGGCTCCAATGGAATAAACATTAGCACATAATCCAGGCTTGTTAAGCCGTGAAGCGCCTGGTAATCCTTTTGACTGAGGCCCTTGATGTGATTGCGGATCGATAGGCAATGCTCCTTGATGGCGGCCGCCTTGACGCTGTCATCATCGCTGTTGAAATAACGCTCGTAGGCCACCAGGGACATCTTGGCGTCGATCACCACATCTTTGTTTTCCGGCAGATGAACGATCACATCTGGCTTGAAGCGTTTACCATTGTCGTGTTTGAGATCCTGCTGGGTCTCATATTCGTGGCCCTCTCTCAGGCCGCTCTCTTGTAGCACACGCTCGAGAATCACTTCGCCCCAGTTACCTTGCTGCTTGTTATCGCCCTTGAGCGCCTTGGTGAGGTTGATGGCGTCCTGACTCATTTGCAGGTTTAACGCCTTGAGTGACTCCAGTTGATGCTTCAGGGCGCTGCGCTCATTCTGCTCGACAGTATAAGATTCCTGAACCTGCTTTCTAAAACCTTCAAGCTGCTGTTTAAATGGAGAAAGCACATTAGAGAGCTGTTGTTCGCTCTCATGTTGTAAACGCTGCGCCTTAGCATCAAAAATTTTGTTGGCGAGATTCTCGAACTGCTGGGTCAGGCGCGACTCTGATTCGTGCAGGTGTTTAATCTTGTCTTCCAGCGCCTTTTGCTCGGTCTCAAACTTGACCGTCAGCGTCTGCTGAATGGCGTTGGACTTGGACAGGGCCAGTTGGGTCTCCATCTGTTTGCGCTGGCTCTGCTGGAGTTGCTGCTCGAGATCGTCGGCGCGCTGGGCCTGTGCCCGGCTCATGCCGAGCAGATTAATCTGATGTTCAAGCTTCTGGTTGAGCTGGGCAATGTCGCTGCGCTTCTCTTCCAGCGATGCTTCCAGCAGCGCGATGGCGGTGCCGTGTTCCTGGATTAGCTCCTCTCTTACCCTCTGCCATTTGCTGCGGGTGAGGCGCTGGTTGAGTAGGGCACCGATCAGCAGTGCTAACATGGCCACCGCGGCTAAGACGATGATTTGTGGGAGAGATAGAGGAAGTTGTGTCAACATAGTCGATACCCGTTATAAGCTTGGCGTTAAGCCTCTCATGAGGCCAATGCAGGTTCAAGGGGGGATAGGGCAAATGACGAACACTTGTTCGTTAAATATTATTTAGGTGAAATTTTTTAAGGGTTTTGACTATCTAATTAAGCATGGGCTGAAAAGCGACGTACATAAGGTGGTAGCAGATATGGCGAAGGGCATCATAGGAACGGGAAGAAAAGCTTGGCAGGAGAAGAGTGCACATGTCACGCCAGAGGCGGTATTTAACGATAGACGCAATATCGTCAAGGCACTCGGTCTGGGTGCGCTGGGTGCCAGCATTCCCGGACAGGTACAGGCGGGACTGTTTGACCTGTTCGGAAAGTCTGAGCCCCATGCTCCCTTTGTGACCCATCCGCTGGCATTTAGTCGTAACGATGCGTTTGGTCAGCAGGAGATCTTAACGCCTGAAAAGAAGGTGACCACCCACAATAACTACTACGAGTTTGGTACCAGCAAGACAGATCCTGTCGAGAATGCCCAAGGCTTCAAGGTGGATCCCTGGGTGCTGCGGGTCGAGGGCATGGTAGACAAGCCGCTCACACTGGATCTGGACGACTTGACCAAGTTGCTGCCACAGGAGGAGCGCATCTATCGCCTTCGCTGTGTCGAGGCCTGGTCTATGGTGATCCCTTGGGTGGGCTTTCCACTGAAGGCGCTGCTGGCTAAGGCCGGGGTCAAGGCGGGTGCGACCCATGTGGCCTTTGAGACCCTGTTCGACCCCGACCAGATGCCGGGACAGAAGAGCCGACTGATGGGAGGTGGTATTCATTATCCCTATGTGGAAGGGCTAAGACTGGATGAGGCTACCAATGAACTGGCCTTCATGGCCGTTGGACTCTACGGCAAGACGCTGCCGCCGCAAAACGGTGCGCCAATCCGTTTGGTGGTACCTTGGAAGTATGGCTTCAAGAGCATCAAGTCTGTGGTCAGGATCCGCGTAATGGACAAGCAGCCACCCACTAGCTGGAACCAACTGGCACCCCACGAATATGGTTTCTATGCCAATGTGAACCCTAAGGTGGATCACCCTAGGTGGTCCCAGGCAACAGAGCGGCGCATAGGTGAGGGCGGGATCTTCTCGGCGCAGCGCATCGCGACCTTACCCTTTAACGGCTATGGCGAGCAGGTGGCCCACCTCTACAAGGGAATGGATCTGCGTCAGTACTATTAGATTTATTTGAATACAAGCGAGCCATAAAGAGGAGAAGTCTTTGTTTCGATTGCAAGCCAGGCATCTGTTGCCGCTCAAGCTAGTGTTTCACCTTATCGCTCTAGTTCCCCTCGGAGTGTTGGTGTGGCGAGTGCTAACCGAACAGCTTGGGGGCGATCCGGTTCAGTACATCATTCACTATACCGGAATGGGGGCGATCAATTCCCTGATCGCCGTGCTACTCATCTCGCCGGTGGCAAAGTATTTTAAGCTCGGGCTCTTGATGCAAACCCGCCGCTTAGTGGGCTTGTATGTGTTTGCCTATGCCAGCTTACACATCTTGGCTTTCTTGAGCCTCGACCTGCTTTTTGCCTGGCAACTGCTGCTAAGTGAGATCGTTAAACGTCCCTATATTATGGTGGGCGCGACGGCCTATCTCATCTTGTTGCTGCTGGCGATCACCTCGTTTGCCAGGGTCAGACGTGCCATGGGACGGCGCTGGCAACAGTTACATAACTGGGTCTATCTGGTGGCTTTACTGGCACCGATCCATTTTTATTGGTCAGTTAAATCTGAGGTGATCGAGCCGAGCCTTTATCTGATTGGCTTGATCTTTTTATTATTGATCAGAGTTAACTTTAAGCAGTTGCAGCGGCGCTTTTCACTGAGGACGAGCTAGGTTAATCAACCTCACTCTTTTCCACCTGCTGGGCAATAGTGTCGCTAAAGCGGTGGCTGTTACCACTGATCTTTTTGGCTTGATACATGTTGTCGTCGGCAATTTTGATGAGGTTCAGGCGGGTTAGCTCATCGCCCGGATACATGGCAACGCCTATGCTGACGGTGAGTGATACCGAGGTGCGACCACAGACGATAGGGGGCGAGACCTGAGCAATGATCTTGTCTATCACTATCGAGACTTCGGCGATGTCGTTGATGGGCTCGAGCCAGACCACGAACTCATCGCCTCCCAGGCGACCGCAGATATCGGAGCTGCGCACGGCGCTCTGTATTCGCCTCGCCGCTGTCGAGAGTACCTTGTCGCCGTTATCATGGCCCAGGCTGTCGTTAACCTGTTTAAATTTATCCAGATCGATGAATAACATGGCGGCGTGCATCTGAGTGCGCTGGCAGCGGGCGATGGCCGTGTCTATCTGCCGCTCGAAAGCGCTGCGGGAGTAGAGGCCGGTCAAGTCGTCGTGTTCCGCGACATATTTTAGTTTCTGGGTCTGACGCTTGAGCTGTTTGGTCTGCGATTGAACTTCGCTCTGTAGCGCCTCTTTGCGTATGGTGGTCTCTTTGAGCTTCTGGGTCATGGCGTTAAACTTCTGCGCGAGTATGGCGAGCTCGTTGTGATGAACAACTTTAATATTGCCGTCTAGATCGCCCTGGCTGAGTCGTTTGATCCCCTGTTTCATCGGATGCAGGCTCTCTCTGAAGGCCTTGAGGGTCGAGATGGTAAACAGCAGTGAGATGATGGAGCCCGCCAGCAGGAACAAGATAGTCGAGGAGAGGATCTGTGATTGCTGCTCGGCTAAGCTGTCGATCACCTGGCGCTGCAGACTGGTGAGATCTTCACTCATGGACTGTATCGTGATGTTGAATCGGGTGGTTAACATGCCGCGAGCAGAAGTGATGCCACGCTGAGGAGTCGAACTCAGATGCTGCTGGGTGAGTTCGAGCAGCGCCGCGAGGCTATCCGCCTGACGATTTAGATTGGTGGTCAATATCTTAGTAGATGGCGCGAGAAACTGGGCCTTGGCAAGTTTTTGTTTAAGCTCT
Organism: Shewanella aquimarina; assembly: GCF_023349185.1. Lineage (GTDB taxonomy): Bacteria > Pseudomonadota > Gammaproteobacteria > Enterobacterales > Shewanellaceae > Shewanella > Shewanella aquimarina. The sequence goes on from NZ_JAKIKY010000003.1 coordinate 83,113, forward strand.
TGATGGGCATTGAGCGTCTGGATCAATACTTCCGGGTCTTGAAACTCCTGCAAGGCCCAAAGCCGACTCCTGAGTATATCTATGTTGCTTTCCAGTTCCATGATGCTGGACAGTTGCCGTAGGTTATCCTGCTGTATGTGTTTCAGGCCGGCAAAGGTCAGTAATATGGTGGTCGTCAGGAACAGACTGATAAAAAGCAGCAACTTCAAGCGAGTATTGATCATCATTTGCTGTTAACGTCCTAGGGTCTGTTTATCTTTCAGGTTTAATTTTTGTTCGATCTAAACGCGTTTTGCTCAAGGCGCATGCTGTGCGGCATAGTTATTCTATGTAAATAGCAGGCAACAAAGGGCAAGGCGCGTTTAGATGAACCCTTCGGGCAGCTTTTGTAGGCCATTTCTACGGCGTTATCGCCCGCTCATGTAGAATAACTACACTATACGGACTCTGTCTTGTATAAATAACCTACAAAATGCTGCAGAAACAAACAGGAAAGGTCAACAGACCCTAGTAATCGAGCGCCTGCTTGAGTGCTGAATCATCCAGGAGCAGCCTAAAATCCGGAGGCACTTGCGCATCAACCGTGCCGCTGGCGATCGCCCAGCGTGCCTGAGCATGTAAATTTGAGATCAGTGAGTTATTTAAAGATAGCCGAAATACATAATCATTCCACGCCCACTCCAGCTCTGGCTGTGAAATATTCAGGTAGTCACTAATGATCTGTTTGGCATTTTCAGGATGTTGATTAATAAAGTTTTGTGCGCTCTTTAACGCCCGAAGTATATTGGCGTGTTGTTGTTGATGTAGTTTGGCGTTGACGGCCGAGGTCACTAGATTGAAGGAGAGGTTGTAGATCCCTTTGCCCGGATATTGATAGATAGCATCGCCATGCTCCTCAATCAACTTGTAGCCGAAGGGTTCCCAAATCGAGATGGCATCTACGTCACCGGCCAGCAGTGCTGGCCCTAACGCCTGGGGGGACATGAAAACCTTGTGAAAATTCTGCTGCTGGTGGCCGCGGATGATCATAAATGCATCGGCAAAGAACTCGCTGGCGCTGGCCTTGACCATGCCGATTTTCTTACCATTTAACTGAGTCATGCTTCTGGGCTGCTTGTCGTTGAGGGTGAGGAGTTTCAGGTCGTTGTCCGATTCGACGAAACTGGCCAATAGGCGAAAATCGCTGCGCTCGAAGCCATTAAACATGATCACTGATTCAGAGCTGGTGGCGATATCGGCAACGCCCTGTATCATCGCCTGAAAGCAGAGGTGGCCTCCTCGCAGGGGGATAAGCTCGATATCCAGGTTGTAGGGTTTGAAGAGTTCCAGCTCTCTGGCGATGATCAGGGGCGCGCTTAAGGGAGTGGTAGAGGTGGCAATCTTTAACTTAATGGGGGGCTCGATGGCGGGCGCCTTGCCTCCCCACCAACTGACCGATAAGAGGCCTGTCAAGGCCAATACCAGAAGCATAATTCCCTTAGCTTTCATCGTAAAAGATTACCCCTACAAAAAGTACTGACACTTTAGTTTAGTTGTTATTGACCGACAGCGGTGAATAATTCACCAATAGGTATTATATCTTGCTTTTACCCCCTGTTTATTCCACTAAAGTATGCATTTATAGGTAGTTAGCGGCTTTGACAAAAGGTTTTGAATGGGCGAGATTTAAGGGGTTGTCATAATTTTCTGTCACTTGCCTTAAGGTGATCGCCATGAACGCCATATTTGCCCTGCTTCGCAAGTTTAAAATTGCCCACCGTTTGCTATTTATGTTGTTGCTGGCCATCGTCGCCACCGGCATCATGTTTGTGTTTGCGCTGGCTAACATTGAAGAGGTCTTGGTTAAGGAGAAACAGGCCAAGTTATCGGCGCTGTCCGATGTGGGTGAGAAGGTGATCAGCCAGTTCTATGAGGCGGCACAAGCTGGCACCATGAGCACGGAAGAGGCTCAGCGCAGTGCTATCGTGGCCTTGGATGCCCTGAGGTATGAGGGGAACGAGTATTTCTGGACCATAGACAGACAAGGGGTCATGGTGCAGCATGCCTTTGCCAAGAAGCTGGTAGGCACCAATGTTTTGGGGATGAAAGACCCCAATGGTGTCAGGCTATTTGAGAAGATGGTGACTGGCACGGCCAATAGCGATTATGCGTTGATCGAATATATGTGGAATCGCCCCAACGCCTCAGCGCCGAGCCCTAAGATGAGTGTGGTTAAGCGGTTTCCGCCCTGGGGCTGGATTGTGGGGACGGGCATTTATGTCGATGATATTGATGAGGAGATGGAGGCCTTTATCGGCAAGTATCTGCTGATCTGCGTCGCGGTCTGGCTGCCTGTGATTCTGATCTTAGGAGCTATTTCCCGCAGTATCTCAGCGCCTATGGCCGATACCATAGCCGCCTTTGAAAATATCGCTCGCGGGGAGGGGGATCTTACCTTGAGGCTGGAAGAGTCGGGTCGCGACGAGCTCAAACAGGTGGCGGCGAGCTTTAACGAGTTTGTCGCCAAAATTCAGGCCCTGGTGAATTCGGTGAGTGCCTCTGTGACCCACAGCCGAGAGCTGGCCGAAGGTTTAGCCGATATTTCAGCCCAGGCCAGTGCGGTGACGGCCAACATGCAGGCGGAGACCCAAAGCGTCGCCACGGCCATCAACGAGATGTCCATGGCCTCGTCTGAGGTGGCCTCGAATGCCCAGCTCGCGGCCGACAGTGCTGGCAGCGCCGATGGTGAGGCCGACGATACCGTGGCCGTGGTCGATGGCGCCGTGGCCAAGATTAAGGGCCTGTCTAATGAGCTAGAGGTAACCGCCGATGAGGCGCAGGCGCTGCAGATAAGCTCAGGTAAGATAGGACAGATCCTGGATGTGATTGTCGGCATCGCCGAACAAACCAATCTGTTGGCGTTAAATGCCGCTATCGAGGCGGCGAGAGCCGGCGAGGCGGGCCGCGGCTTTGCCGTGGTGGCCGATGAGGTGCGTACCCTGGCGAGCCGAACCCAGGAGTCGACTCAGGAGATCAATGCCATTATTGAGGCGATTCGCGCCTCGGTAGACAGTGTCAACGCCTCGGTGGCCAGAGCCAAGTCACAGTCGGAGCAGACGGTAGGTGAAACCAGTCAGGTGGTTGAGGCGCTGCAAACCATCAAGTCTTCTATCAGGCAGATCTCAGATATGAATATTCAGATCGCCACCGCGACGGAGGAACAGAGCGCGGTGATCGCCGAACTGAATATGAATGTGACCCGTATTAACGATATATCGCTGGAGAATCAGCAGAAGAGTGAAGAGATTGGCAGTACCAGTGAGCAGATAAAATCGGGTTCGGCGGATCTCGAGTCTCTTATCTCGACCTTTAAGCTGTAGTGAAAAATAACCTGCCCAGCGGCAGGTTATTTAGTTTGCGCCGACGTTTGTTGCATGATCTCCAGTACGTGGTCGTAGGAGATGCCATATTCGCGGGACAGGTTTATGACCTTAGTCTTATAGGTTTGAATGTTTTCCTGACGGGCGAGGTTGGCCTGCTCTTCGTCAACCAAATTGCCCACGACTTCTTGCAAGATCAGCAGTCTGCGTAGGTTAAAGTCTAATGTTCTAAGATATTTATCCATCTGCGCATGGGTTCGCGCCTGACTCAGTTCGCTGCTATTTTTTTGCTCGTAACCATATTTGTCGAGCGCAGCCATTGCATCATGTAAATCGATATGATCTGTCATTATTTTCCACTATTGCTTGGTCGATATTGGCTAATATCGACGGGTCTGTTAGTCAGGATATTGTTGTATTATCTTGATGATTAAATCGCCAATCTATATTAGCGAAGGCACATTCTAAAACCGATTGAATTTAAATTCATCTAATTTTCATTTTATATGTGCCTTGTTATAGTAACTTAACTTTTCTTTGTCCTGCAGGGAGGCTGCAATGCAAGATTTACTGCCCGATCTCTTTGACCAATATGACACACAACTGTCGCTGTTGGCTCCCCATTATCGACAGTTTGGCCAGAAGCGTATCTTCTGGGGAGAGGTGGTTACGGTGAAGTGTTTTGAAGACAACTCTAAGGTCAAACAGCTACTGGCACAGCCTGGTGAAGGCAGGGTGCTGGTGGTGGATGGCGGTGGCTCTAACCGTCGTGCGCTGCTTGGCGACATGATTGCCCAGAGTGCAGTGGACAATGGTTGGAGTGGCATAGTGATCAATGGCTATGTGCGAGATGTCGGCGCGTTAGCACAGATGCCCATTGGAATTCAGGCACTTGGCGCGACCCCCATCAAGACGGATAAGCGGGATATTGGCGATGTCAACGTTACGCTAGAGATAGATCGCGTTATAATTAAGCCAGGTATGATGCTATATGCCGACGATAATGGCGTTGCTGTATCGTCAGAGCAGTTGGATCTCTCGCAATTGGCCTAATGGGCCATTGCTCACCCTTACCAGACGGAACCTGTTATGAAATTTGTTAAATGGTTAGTGATCGTATTTGCCTCGCTTTTTATATTACTGATCGCCTATCTCACGCTTATCTTCGATCCCAATGACTTTAAGCCGCAAATTGTCGAGGCGGTAAAGAAGCAGACGGGACGCGATCTGTTTATCAATCAAGATCTCAGCTGGACCTTTTTCCCCAGCATAGGCATCACCCTTGGTGATATCAGCCTCTCGAATCCCAAAGGCTTTAAACATGACACCATGCTCAAGGTAGATGGCATAGTAGCCGAGGTGGCACTGTTACCGCTTTTGAGTAAAGAGGTTGAGATAGCTCAGCTTAACTTAGATGGCCTGACACTAAACTTCGACAGCTACAAGAATGGCCGCAGCAGCATGGACGGCCTGACCTCAGGTAGCGAGAAAGGCAGCGATAAGACAGAAGGCAAGGGCGATACATCAGGCGCTGCCCAGGGGAGCGTGCAACTTAGCAGCCTGAATATCGGCGGCATCGCGATCACTAACACTCAGGTTAATCTCTATGACGAGGCGACAGGCCAGGTTCAGGCGCTGAGCCTCGAGTCGTTAACCTTAGGCGAGTTTGCCCTGGGGCAATTTGCCGATCTGGGTTACAAGTTCTCCATGACGCAACCCGATATGAAGGTAAGTAGCCAAGGTAAAGGTCAGATTAAGGTCGATACCAACCTGGCCAAAATAGCCATCAAGGATTTTGAGATTGAGAACAGCCTGGAAGGCGATGCCATTCCCAACAAGCGGATGAATATTAATCTCACCACAGGCCTCGAGCTGGATAATAATGCCAAGACCATGGCGCTGGTGCTCTCAAGCCTGAATATCGAGCAGATTAAGGCTCAAGGTAAATTGTCGGTCAATTACGGCGGCAAGGTGCCCGATGTGGTGGCTGCCATGAGCTTTGGTGATATCGACGTGACTCCCTTTATGGCAAAAGATGAGGCCGCAAAAGGTGAGGATAAGACGGCTGAAGGTAAGGCCAGTGGGCCAGCTAAGGAGCCAGATCTTACCGGCATGAAGGCGGTCAACCTCAAGCTGGATCTCGATGCCAAGTCGGTGATTGCCGATAAGATCAAGACAGAAAACTGGTTGATGAAGCTTACCCTTAAGAATGGGGTATTGGACGTTAGTCAGCTCAGCGCAGATCTCTATCAGGGCAAGTTGCTTGCCAGCGTTCAGCTCGATGGTCGCAAACCTGTTGCCAGCTATCGCTTTAACAAGAAGATCTCAGGCATTAAGGTGCGCCCTCTGTTAACCGATGCCGCCGAGGTCGACATGCTGGCCGGTACCACTAACTTCGAGGTGGCAGGAACAGGCTTCAGCCTGATCCCCGACAACATCAAGCGCAATCTCAACGCCAAGGGGCAGTTTGAGGTCGCCGATGGCGCGCTTTACGGGGTGAACATCCCTCAGATGCTGCGCGATGCCAAGGCGAAACTCGGCGGTAATTTAAATGCCGCCTCAAGCGGTGAAAAGAAAACCGACTTCACCAGCCTGACCGGCAGCTTTACCATGGCTAAGGGGATAGTGACCAACCCGGATCTCAACATGGCATCACCATTGATCCGCCTGCAGGGTAAGGGCAATGTAAATCTACTCTCTGAGGCGATCGATTATGCCCTTAAAACCTCAGTTGTCGGTTCGCTAGAGGGCCAGGGCGGTGCGGAGAAAGATGTGCTCTATGGCGTCGACATTCCATTTGCCATCGGCGGTACCATAGGCGAGCCTAAGTTCTCACTGGATACGGCAGCCCTGTTTGATGCCAAGCTCAAGAAGGAAACCGAGAAGGCGACCGATGAGCTGAAAGATAAGCTGTTTAAGAAGCTAGGTGGCTTGTAACGCTCGGCTGTGATTGGCTGAGCCTAAAGGTCAGTACCAAGCCAGCAATGATTGGCTTAACGATAGGATTGGCCTAACAATAAAAAAGCGATGCCTAGGCATCGCTTTTTTGTTTTCACACATCGTCATTAGAGGCGAGTTTCTATCAATCGGTAAGATTAAAACCGTGTTATTAAACCCGAGACTTGGTCACATCCACATACAGGGTCAGCTTCTGTCCCGGTTGCAGGTATTTCTTGGTCGAAAGGCTGTTCCATTTCACCAATTGGTTTACGCTGACATTAAACTTACTGGCGATCTTTGCCAGGGAGTCGCCCGAGCGTACCGTGTAGTTCACCGTGCGGGTAACTGCCTTGCCGTTACCTTTTTGCCAGATCACCAGTTTCTGTCCGATAGAGAGGGGATCCTTTGGCGCCATGCCATTCCACTTGGCCAGTTTCGCGACGCTCACCTTGTGCTGCTTGGCGATCAGCCAGAGTGAATCGCCAGATTTTACCTTGTAAGTCAGCTTATAGCCGCTACCGCCTGACTGACGCTTCTGCAGGCGCTGCTCGGCCGATAGCAGATATTTAGCCGGATCCTTGGATGATACAGGGATCAACAGGTGCTTACCGGCGATGATGCGGTTGTTCTTGATATCGTTCACCGCGCGAAGGGCCGATGGAGTGGTATTGAAGCGCTTGGCGATTAGCCCGAGACTATCGCCGGACTTTATCTTGTAACGCTGCCACTTGAGGCGTTGGTCCTTATCGCTGGCGGCCAACTTGGTTTCAAACAGTTCGGCGTGCTCCAGCGGCACCACCAGACGATGTGGCCCTTCTGGCGCCGTCGCCCACTGGTTAAAGCCTGGGTTGAGCGAATGCAGTTCATTGAGCTTCATTCCGGCCATGTCGGCGGCCAGGGCCAGATCGATCTGGCTGCCCACATCGACAACTTTAAGCTGTGGTTGGTTCGGGATGGGGTAGAGGGAGATGCCATAATCATCGGCGTTAGCGATCACATCGGCAAGCGCCAGTAGTTGAGGCACGTAGCGCTCTGTCTCCCGCGGCAGATCCAGTGCCCAGAAGTCGGTTGCCAGCCCCTTGGCCTGATTACGTTTGACCGCATTGAGCACCCGTCCTTCGCCCGTGTTATAGGCGGCGATGGCGTACAGCCAGTTGTTGTGGGTTTTCTGGTAGAGATACTCCATCATGTCTAGTGCGGCAACGGTGGCGGCGGGCACATCGCGGCGACCGTCGTACCACCAGTTCATCTCCAGACCGAAATGCTTGGCCATGGGGGCGGTGAACTGCCACAGGCCAGAGGCCGCGCCATGGGAGTAGGCGAAGGGATCGAAGGCGCTTTCGACAATCGGCAGCAGTGCCAGTTCGATGGGCAGGTTACGCTTCTCAATCTCTTCGACAATAAGATACATGAAGGGCTCGGCGCGCTCCGATACCCTGGCCAGGTGCTGAGGATGCTTCAGATACCAGTTACGGTACTGATTAACCAGTTTTTGATCCGGCACTGGCAGGCTGAGGCCAAGACGGATGCGTTGCCATACGTCGGTGATCTGAATCGGTTCAGGCTCGACAGGGGCTGTGACTTGAGGCTCGACGACCACGGGCGCTGTGGTGATCGTCGGCGTGGCCGGTTCCGGCTGAGTAAAGCTTTGACAGCCTGCAAGCAGAGAGAGTCCCCCTGCAACCAGGACAATGGGTAAGCGCATCGACAATAATTCCTTACTTTTGGGTCCCTCTCGGAATGCGAAAACCCTCAGGCTCGCTCTGCGGGGACTTAATTAGCGCGCCATTGTATAGGAATTATCAGAAGTTGTCCTTCCATTGACGTAGAAGCGTGAAACTGGTGTCGTTATCTGTCACATCTTGAGCGAAATGACGACTCAGGTTCTGCTTGATGCTTGGTTGCTCGGGTCGAAGGAAGGGGTTGATCTGTTTCTCTACAGCTATGCTGGTTGGGAGACTCGGTTCGTTTCGTTCTCGAAGCTGTTTAACCATGTTGGCGTGAGCTATGAGCGCTTCATTGTCATCCTCGACCGTCAAGGCAAAGGCCAGGTTGGCCTGGGTATATTCGTGAGCGGGATAGACTAGGGTGTCATCATCGAGCTGAGCCAAGGTAAGTAGTGATTGTCGCATCTGGGCGGGAGTCCCCTCAAACAGGCGGCCACAGCCTGCGCTAAACAGGGTATCGCCGCAGAAGAGGTGGTTATCAATTAGGTAGGCGATATGCCCCAGGGTGTGGCCGGGAAGGTGAAATATCTTGGCCTCACTGTCGAGTTTTTCGGGCTTAACCGCTCGTGTCTGACCCGAGATAGGATGGTTGATCCCCTTGATATTTTCGTTATCTGGCCCGTATACGGTGAGCTTATGGTCGTGCTGCGCCTGAAGCTCGGCGATACCACCTGTGTGATCGCTGTGGTGGTGGGTAATTAAGATGCCATCGAGCACAATTTGATGCCGCTGGAGATAGTCTAATACAGCGCAGGCATCACCGGGATCGACCACATAATAGCCTCGGCTCTCTTTTGCATGAATGAGCCAGATATAGTTATCGTTGAAGGCAGGGATAGGGGTAACAGTATGCATACTCGTCTCTTACTGGGATTGGGTGACACGGATTTAGTTTACTGAGCAAAGCTATTGCGTGTATAGCGCTTTAGGGATTTAATACTAAAATAGTCAAATCATTAGGGAAACCGGAAAAGTGAGTTGCGGAGTGGCCAGTGTCCTTTAATGTGATAAAACCCCAGACTTGGCAGGAGTTGCCCAACGGCTTGTGGCTGCAAGAGGCCATAGAGGATAAGCTGATGCCCTGGTGGCCCAAGGTGTTTGGCTATCACATGCTCTGCATGGGGCCCCTTAGTCATGCCTTAGAGAAGCCCAACCTGCCTATCGGCCGGGAGTTTTCCCTGTGTGAGTCTGCCCTATGCTGTCTGCAGGGGGAGTATTCTCGTCTGCCGATTCAAAATGGGGTGATCGACGCCGTGGTCTGCTCCATGTTGCTTGATTTTGAGGCCAATCCCTATAGCGTGCTACGGGAAACCGACCGGGTGCTCATCTCGGGTGGCTATCTGTTTATCATAGGCTTTAATCCGTTGAGTCCCGCTTTCTTAGGCAAGATGTTGCCCAGCAGCCAGGAAAAATTACCCTGGAGCGGCCGTTTCTTCACCCCTGCAAGGGTGAAGGATTGGCTGGGGCTGTTGGGTTATCAGGTGGTGGGCGATGAGCGTCTGGTCTACCATCATCTGCTCAGTGAGATCCGCGGCGACTCCATCTGGCAACATGCGCTGCAGGCCTGGCTACCAGGTAGTGGCAGCGTCTATATCTTGGTGGCCCGTAAACTCGATTCGCCCTTGACCCCTATCATGGATAGGCAGAAGGTGCGTCAGCCTAAGTGGTCGACTGCGCCGACGGCGGGGCGGGTGAAGCAGTTTAGGTCTAAGTAATCAGCCGTTAACTGTTAGTCCTTGGGTTGATAGCCGGTATCGACCGCGCTCGGGTTGGCCTCGGCGGCCTCTCGCGCCAGGGTATCGCAGCGCTCATTTTCGATGTGGCCCGCGTGACCCTTCACCCAGCGCCAGTCTATCTTGTGTTGGTTAGTGGCGGCATCGAGGCGCTGCCAGAGGTCGACGTTTTTTACCGGCTCCTTGGCGGCGGTGAGCCAGCCGCGCTTCTTCCAGCCATGGATCCATTGAGTGATCCCCTGCCGCATGTATTGGCTGTCGCTGGTGAGAATGATCTCACAGGGCTCCTTAAGGGCCTCAAGCGCCACGATGGGAGCCAGAAGCTCCATGCGATTATTAGTGGTTAGGGCAAAGCCACCGCTGAGTTCTTTCACATGGGCCCTATATTTCATCACGACCCCATAGCCGCCGGGGCCAGGATTGCCCAGGCAAGAACCATCGGTAAAGATTAACAGTTGTTTCAGTCCGTGCATCAAGTTGCTACCATAGCGAATTCGGACTGCAGTATACCCAATATTTTTTTGTAAAAGCGTGTAATTATATGAATATTATCTCCAATGCTAAGCGCCAAGTGATTCTCGATACCGAAACCACGGGTATGAACCAGGGGGCCGGTGCCGTCTATTTTGGCCATCGTATTATCGAGATAGGCTGTGTCGAAGTGATTAACCGTAAGCTGACCGGCCGCCATTTTCACGAATATATCAATCCGATGCAGGCGATCGATGAAGAGGCTATCACCGTCCACGGCATCACCAACGAGTTTGTGGCCGATAAACCGACCTTTGCCCAGGTCGCTCCCGCCTTCCTCGAGTTTATCGACGGCGCCGAGATAGTGGCGCACAACGCGAACTTCGACGTGAGCTTCATGGATCATGAGTTTTCGCTACTTACGCCAAAGGGGCCCAAGACGACAGACATATGTCAGGTGCTGGATTCCCTGGAGATCGCCAAGTTTCTCCATCCCGGTCAGAAGAACAACCTCGACGCCCTGTGTAAGCGTTACGGCATAGATAACTCGCGCCGTGAACTCCACGGGGCTTTGTTGGATGCAGAGATCCTGGCCGATGTTTACCTCATCATGACCGGGGGACAAACCAAGTTTGAACTCTCAAATGAAAAGCCGGGGCAGGAGAGTGGCGGCATCATACGTCTCGCTCAAAATCGCGCAAACCTTAAAGTGATCGGCGCAACGGCCGATGAACTGAGTATGCATGAGCAAAGATTAGATTTGGTCGAAAAATCAGGACAATGTATTTGGCGAGGATAAACGTCATTTTATGAAAAATTGGCTGCTGCGCGCGATTCTTACCTCAGGATTAATGCTGCTCTGTTTGAATGCCACCGCCCAGGTGGTGCCTTCTTCCCAGGCGAGCGAGCTTAAAAACCGTTTCAGAATCGACCATATGGTCGATGAATTGACTCTGTTTGTACAACGGGAGTATGGCAGCGCGCCTGTGATCATAGTGCAGCCCGACGGTAGCAAGTGGTATGTCTCCCGTCATCCCGAGTCGGTACAGTGGGTCGACGGCCTTAGCGGCGACATCATCACCATCAAATCCCCCATGCCGGGGCCTTGGCAATTGTTGGGTAAAGTCGCCAAGGGCTCTAAAATCGACAAGGTGTCCAAACTGGGCATAGAGGTCGACCCCATGCCACAGCCCCTCTATCAGGGCGAGCGCATCAAGGTAACCGCCAAGCTGTTAGGCGACGAGCAGCGCATGCGCATGCCGGGGTTGGATTATCTGGTGGACTGGACGGCGAAATTTATCAGCGAGCACAGACCCGGAGACGAGAACTTTGCCGCCGGTACCCTTATTGTCGGTAGCTATAAGGACAATGGTGAGGGCTTAGACGGCGCGCCGGACGATGGCATCTTTACTGCCGATATCAACCTCAATCAGCCCTGGGGTCACTACCGTTTCTTGGTCAGCGCAAAAAACAGCATCTTCAGTCGCGAGGCTGGCGGTGACATAGTTTTGCTGCCCATGCCGGTTTCCCTATCTGTCATCGCCCCCGAAGATCCATTAAAAGGCCGCTGGCAGGTGGAGGTCATTGTCGATGATGAGCAACTACAGCTGGCCAACACCCATTTCGAGTTTGAGTTAGTGGGCCCTGCCGGTCTGCAGCTGACGCTGCCGGTGCAAAACATTACAGATAAAAGAATGCAGCTGACCCTGCCACAGGTGTCTGAGTTTGGCAGTTATCGCATTAAAGGCATTGCCGCGGCCACCTCAGTCTCTGGGCGCGAGGTATTGCTGACCCTGCCAGAAAAGTTCTTTAATCTGGTGCCGCCGCCCGAGCCGCCACCGACGGCCGAAGAGCTGGCGGCCATTGCGGCCAAGAAGGCGGCCATCGCCGAGGCCAAGGCGAAAGATGATGCCATGTTCTGGATAATCACAGTCAATCTAACGCTGCTGATCTTAGGGACCCTGGCACTCCTAGTATGGCGTAAACGGCAGAACCTTAAGCAGGCACTGGCGGTAACCGCCGCGCGTCTAGAAGAGGAGCGGGCCAAGGAGATGGGACCGACTCTGGATGAGATCGATCTGACCATGCCGGAAGAGGGCGAGCAAAAAGCCACCTAACCGGATAAAAGCTAGCCGTTCTCGTTGAATCCTCTCGTTTGGTTGGCGAATTTTTAACTGATTAGTTTGTTTCAGGAAAAAAGTTATTGACGGGACTAGGTGGCCTAAGTATTATCCATCGCAACTTGATGTGGAGCGGTAGTTCAGTTGGTTAGAATACCGGCCTGTCACGCCGGGGGTCGCGGGTTCGAGTCCCGTCCGCTCCGCCAATCAAGTACCTAATTTTGATGGAATGCCAAGGCGTTTTATCCGAGTTTAGGAGCGGTAGTTCAGTTGGTTAGAATACCGGCCTGTCACGCCGGGGGTCGCGGGTTCGAGTCCCGTCCGCTCCGCCAACTACATTGAAGCCTCGTCAGCAATGACGGGGCTTTTTTGTGTGTTTTTTATAGTACGAACCATATTTAGGATGAGTTGTGCCCGTAGCAGGGTTCGTGTGGTTTCTGTCACTTGTAACGCTTGTATCTAAGTTAAGTTGGTTACCTCTGTTGAAAGCATGGCGACCTGTCGCATCGGGGTCGCGGGTTCGAGTCCCGCCAGCGCCAACACCATCTAAGCCTCGTCAGCAATGACGGGACTTTTGTTTCTCAAATCGCGCGCTAACTAATCAGTACTGTCTTTTTGTCGCTATTCTTACATATTGCTTGCGCTATACATTTGAGCTGACAGTGTTATCTTGCAAACCATGGGGTGTCATAGAGTTAATTGATTATACTCATGCTAATTGCAGGCGCTTCTTTATCATAGACATGTAAGGGATAACGAGAATGGTAGAACAGATCACGGCCATGTTGGGGCTAGTGGGGATCTTGTCAATTGTGTGTCAGTGGCTTGGCTGGCGACTGCGATTACCGGCGATACTCCCACTGTTGTTATGTGGTCTGCTCGTGGGGCCTGTATTTAATTTTCTGGATCCCGATGCCATATTCGGCGATCTGCTGTTTCCTGTCATCTCACTCGGTGTGGCGGTGATCCTGTTTGAGGGGGCGCTGACACTTAACTTCTCCGAGATCCGCGAACATGGTCGCATGGTGACCCACCTGGTGTCGCTCGGCACTTTAGTCACCTGGCTGTGTATCTGTGTTGCGACCCATTTCATCATGGACTTTTCCTGGCAGCTGGCCATGTTGTTTGGCGCGCTGGTGGTGGTGACTGGGCCGACTGTGATAGTGCCTATGCTGCGCAGTATCAAGCCTAAGTCGCAACTGGCCAGCATACTGCGCTGGGAGGGGATAGTGATCGATCCCATCGGTGCCTTGCTCGCGGTCCTGGTGTTTGAGTACCTTACGGTCGCGGCCGAGCCTGCGAGTCATGTGCTGTTATCGCTGTTTTTCATGCTTGGGGTTGGCCTGGGGCTCGGGGCGCTGTTTGGCTGCGGCATAGGCGTAATGCTGCGTCGTGCCTGGGTGCCTCATTATCTGAAAAACACGGCGGTACTCACCATCATGTTGGGCGCCTTCGTGGCATCAAACCTGCTTCAGGAGGAGTCGGGCCTGCTGACCGTTACCGTGATGGGGATCTGGCTGGCGAACATGCGCGGCGTCGATATTGGTGAGATAGTGGAGTTTAAAGAGACGCTGACGGTACTCTTTATCTCGGGTCTCTTCATCTTGTTGGCGGCCAGGTTAGATTCTGCCGCCTTGATGCAGTTGGGCTGGCAGGGTTTGGCGCTTTTGCTGGTGGTGATGTTTATTGCCAGGCCCCTGAGTGTCTGGTGCTGCGCCTTTGGTACCTCGCTGCCCAGAGCCGATAAATGGTTTCTAAGCTGGGTGGCGCCGAGAGGGATCGTCGCCGCGGCGGTATCGTCTCTCTTTGCCATCAAGCTTGAACGTCTCGGGGTGGCCGGCGCCGATAAAATCGTCCCCCTGGTGTTTCTGATCATCATAGGGACGGTCGTTACCCAGAGCCTCACGGCAGGAGCCTGGGCGAAATTTCTCGGGGTAAAGGCGGGGTCTGCCCAGGGGCTGCTTATATTCGGCGCCTCGCAGTTTGCCAGAGAGCTGGCTAAGGTGCTGCTGCAGAAGAATGTGCAGGTGGTACTGGCGGATAATAACTGGGACAACATACGCTTGTCGCGCATGGACAATATCCCCGTCTATTTTGGTAATCCCGCCTCTGAACATGCCGATAACGCGCTCGACATGACGGGAGTCGGCCGACTACTTGTGTTGTCTCCCTATCGTCAACTTAACCCCTTGGTGACCTTTCATTTTCAGGATATTCTCGGCAAGAACAAGGTGTTTGGCCTGGGGAGTGGTGAGGGCAACAGCGCCCGCCATCAGCTGTCCGAGGCCTACCTTAAACGTTTGTGCCTGTTTGGCGATAATGTTACCTACGCCAGGCTCGCCAGTACCATGGCCAAGGGCGGTAAGATCAAGAGCACCAGCCTGACGGAGAATTTCACCTTCGCCGATTTTAAGCTGCGTTATGGTGAAGGCGCCTTGCCGTTGATTTATCTGCAAGAGGGTAAGGTAAAATTAATTACAGAGGCGGTTGATGACCTGCCTGTGGGCATCGAGCTGATCAGCCTGTTATCGGAAGAGGCCCTGAATGAGGCGCAGCTGGCCGATGAGAAGAAGGCGATAATCGATCAAAGCTGCAGTGAACAAAGCGGCGATGAACGAGGCAGTAGTGAGGGTGAACCTAGCAGCGATGCTATTGCCGGTAAGGCGAAGGCAAGGGGGGCTGGCATGAGTGAGGCCAGCATGAGTGAGGAAAGCCAAAAGGCATCGCAGACAGCCAATGAGAAAGCGACAGGCTAATACCAATCGTAATAGATAATTGATCATGCTAGCTTGTTAAAACGCTCGATAACTGTATTAGTATTTTTAATTGTAGAATAACTACTTATCTAAAGATCTTGCGTTGTTCTCAAGGTTTTTCCTGCGCTACTCCTGAGCAAATATTTACTGTGATTGGCTCTAATGTTGTAGAGCTTGTTAGTGGGCAATAAAAAAGGAGGCATTAGCCTCCTTTTTTATGGTTTGTTGGCGCCTATCTAATCGGCTTTAGTTCAGGCCGCTTGATTTTGCGTCTCATCGCTCAGGGTCTGGGCTCTAAGCTCTTCTGGGGCGAAGTCATCGACGTTGATTGACTTCATGCGGCCTATCTCGGCGCGCTCGAGCAGTGCCACTTCCTCATCGCTTAAGATCCCCAGCGCCTTACCTTCGGCGGCGAGTTTATCCAGCCACATGAAGGGGTGACGCTTACCGGTCGCCTTGCAGATCTTATCGTGCAGTGGTTCACAGGCCAGAATATCTTTAAAGGTCTGCTCCTGAATACCCACAGCATTGAAAGGCGATGGGGTCCAGAATTGGCCCTTACCCAGACGATCACGGCTGGCACAAGGGGTTTGCATGATCTTAGCCACCTTATGGTCCAGCACGTCGCTTGGACGTTTAATTGGACGACCAAATGGGAAGAGGATGACTCTCAGTACACGGCCCAGTCCCATTGGGAAGTTGTTGAGCAGATCGTCCAGCGAGTCTTGCAGCTTGTAGAGGGCATCTTCTACCGCCCACTGTACCAGCGCGAGGTCTTCACTCTGGCGGCCTTCGTCCTGATAACGCTTCAGGGTGGCAGAAGCCAGATAGAGCTGACTTAGCAGATCCCCCAGACGCGCCGAGACGCGCTCTTTACGCTTGAGGCCGCCACCAAGGGTCGCCATGGCCAGATCCGATAGCAGTGCCAGGTTGGCGCTGAAACGGTTCATGTGCTGATAGTAACGCTTGGTCTTGTCCTTGTATGGGCTATTTGAGAAGTAGCTCGAGGTCAGGCCTAGCCAGAAGCTGCGCACCAGGTTGCTGGTGGTGAAGCCGATATGACCAAAGAGGGCAGAGTCAAAATCGTTCAGTGACTTATTAAGGTCCGGATCAAACGCCGCTTCCATCTCGGCTAAGACGTAAGGATGGCAACGAATGGCCCCTTGACCATAGATGATCATCGAGCGGGTCAGGATGTTCGCGCCTTCAACGGTAATGGCGATAGGTGCCGCCTGATAACCGCGTCCTAGGTAGTTGTTTTCACCCAGACACACGCCCTTACCGCCGTGAATGTCCATGGCGTCGATGACGCATTTTTGCATTCTGTCGGTCAGGTGATACTTGACGATGGCTGAGATCACCGAAGGCTTCTCGCCTAGATCGATACCTGTGGTCGTTAGCGTGGTGACAGCGTCCATCAGGTAGGCGTTACCGCCGATACGTGCCATCGGTTCTTCGATCCCCTCCAGCTTACCGATAGGCAGCTTGAATTGACGACGAATGCGGGCGTAGGCACCAGTGGCCACGGCTGCGGTCTTGATGCCACCTGCAGAGTTAGAGGGCAGGGTGATGCCGCGACCAACAGAGAGGCACTCGACCAGCATGCGCCAGCCCTGACCGGCCATCTCTGGACCACCGATGATGAAATCCAGTGGCACAAATACTTCGTTACCGCGCGTCGGACCATTTTGGAACATACAGTTTAGCGGGAAGTGACGACGACCGGTTTCGACACCTGGCACATCCGTTGGGATCAGGGCGCAGGTGATACCGAGCTCTTCCTTGTCACCCAGTAGCTTGTCGGGATCTTGCAGCTTAAAGGCCAGACCCAGCACGGTAGCGATCGGCGCCAGGGTGATATAACGCTTGTTCCAGGTGAGCTTCATGCCCAGCACTTCTTCGCCTTGCCATTGGCCTTTACAGACGATACCGAAGTCAGGGATAGCGCCGGCATCCGAACCCGCTTCCGGGCTGGTAAGGGCGAAACAGGGGACTTCCAGGCCTTTGGCCAGGCGAGGCAGATAATGATCTTGCTGCGCCGGCGTACCATAGTGTTGTAGCAGCTCGCCGGGGCCGAGTGAGTTGGGTACGCCCACGGTAGATGCTAGCTCGCTGCTAACGCCCGCCAGCTTTTGTAGTACGCGAGACTGGGCATAGGCAGAGAATTCCAGACCACCATATTTCTTCTTGATGATCATGGCGAAGAAGCCGTTGTCTTTGAGGTATTGCCAGATAGATTCTGGCAGATCGCCGAGTTGGTGAGAAACCTGATGCTGGTTGAGCATCTTACAGACTTCCTCTACCGGTCCTTCGATAAACGCCTGCTCTTCGGCGGTTAGACGGGCGACAGGGTAGTTGTGAAGCTTCTTCCAGTTGGGTTTACCGGCAAAGAGATCCGCTTCCCACCAGGTGGTACCGGCTTCGATCGCTTCTTTCTCGGTGGAAGACATCTCCGGCATGATCCCTTTATAGAGTTTCAGTAGCGGACGGGTGATCACGCTTTTTCTGAAGGCACCTATGTTGATGGGAAGGGCGATGGCCAAAAAGACCAGCCAAGCAAGAGGGGAAATGCTTGCGGTTGCTGTACCCAGCGCCATCACGATAGCCGCGATGATGGTCGAGGTCAGCAGGGATACTCTAAGGTAGGCTAAGGCGCCTAATGCAAAGAGCATCACAAAAATCCAAAGTAAGCTAGTCACGGTAATTCTCCTTCAATAGCGACCGAAAGCTGCTCGATGTCAGCATTTTTTATATGACCATAATCACAATTATAGATGCTGGTCAGACCTGTGTCGCATAAAATCTAACCCTATGGCGGGTTTTATACAAGCATTTTTCAAACAATTGTTTAACTTTTTTGTTGAGGCGAGGATTCCACAAATTGGGTCAAGTCGTTAGAATTAATCAAGATAAGCAATTTTAGAGTGAAGGTGTCTTTTTATGTGTGAGTTGCTGGCCATGAGTGCCAATGTGCCCACGGATATCGTATTTAGTTTTACCGGGCTGGCAGAGCGTGGTGGCGTCACCGGGCCACACGTCGATGGTTGGGGGATCACCTTCTATGAGGGCAAGGGGAGTCGTACCTTTAAGGATGCTACCCCCAGCAGTCAGTCTCATGTGGCGCAGTTGATCAAGTCCTACCCCATTAAGAGTGAAGTGGTGGTGAGCCATATTCGTCAGGCGAACCGCGGCTGTGTGTCGCTGGAAAATACCCATCCCTTTACCCGCGAATTGTGGGGACGCTACTGGACCTATGCCCATAATGGTCAGCTGAGCGATTATCAGCAAAAATTTGCCGTGAGACGTTACCAGCCAGTCGGCGATACTGATAGCGAGCTGGCGTTTTGCTGGATCTTAGAGAAGGTGGTCGAGCGCTTTGGCGATGAGGCGCCATCGGATCTACTGCCCGTGTATCGCTTTATCGCCACCTTGGCCGATGAGATCCGTGCCCTCGGGGTGTTTAACATGATCTTAAGCGATGGTGAGCACCTGATGAGTTATTGCAGTAACAACCTGTGCCACATTACCCGCCGAGCCCCCTTTGGTAAGGCCAAGCTTATCGATACCGATGTGGTGATCGATTTCGACAAAGAGACCACGCCTAACGATATCGTGACCGTTATCGCCACCAGGCCGCTGACCGATAATGAAGACTGGCACATTTTAAAGCCGGGAGAGTGGAAGCTGTTTGCCCGGGGCGAGATTGTCTTAAGCCAAGAGACCGACGACTAGTCGGCTAAGTGTTTAATAAAAGAAGGGGCCTAGGCCCCTTTTTAATGCTGCTCGCGCAAGCTTTGCGACAATTGACTCTTGCTATGACCCTGGCTATGACTTTGGCGGCATCTGGGGTGGCGTATCGGCGGCGACTTTTGGCTGCTCCGTGGTTTGTTTATCGGTTTGCGCCATGATCGGCTCGCTGTAGTGATAATTTAGCAGCTGGATATCCAGCTGTTTGCTGCCTTTCTCGAAGTGGGTGAGTCTGACGGGCAGGTAGCCGAGTTTGGGGGACATCCAGAAAAAGGTTTGGCGCTTGTCGTTGTCACGCACGACTTCTATCTTGACCGTCTCATAGGTGCCGCTCGGGAGCACCATGCGCTCCTTACTGACCACCTTGAAGTCATATTCATCGATCTCGCCGCTCTTGAGCATCTTGTAGTGCAGCTTGTCGCTGCCCTTCATGATATCGAGCCTAAATTGCAGTTGTACCATCAGGGGGTCGAAGAGATCCTGCGTATAGGGAAACTTAGCCCTTTCATCCTTATAGCGGCTATGTACCAGTTTTTGATCGAGCACATAGGCCGACTGCTCCTGATAGTCTGAGCCGGTACCGCTGCGGTTATGGATATAACGCATGGGCACCAGCTGTCCTCCCTCCTCGCTGAAGGTACTGATGACGGTGCGCTTATCCCATAGCATCAGCAGGCTGACATCGCTGTCGAAACGGTATTGGTACAAGTTATCCTGGGGCGCCGGCAGTTGATAGCGTGCCTTGCCCAGTTCTATGCTGCCATAGTTCACCTGATACTCCGCCGTGTGCGGGGTTAAGGGGGATTCATCGGCCTGCGCGCTTAAGGCAATGGCACAGAAAGATGAAATCATGAATGCGGATTTGAATATCGACAAGGCCTTCTCCCGATCACGATAAGTTAAAAGGGTAATGCAAACACTAGGGTCGCCAGATCCGGCTGCCACTCATACTTGGACAGCTTTACCCGACCTCGGTTCACTTCTATCGCTTCACTTCTTAATCTCTGCATCTGCTCGATAAAATGGGGGCTGGTCTCGGGAAAGGCGATCTTGCCCTGGCTGTTGATCACTCGATGCCAGGGGAGCGCTAACGTATCGGGCGCCATCTTGAGGGCGCGAGAGACATAGCGTGCTCGCCCTGGCAGGCCGGCGAGATCGGCTATCTTGCCATAGGAGCTGACATGCCCCTCGGGGATCAGGGCAACCACGTGCCATATCTTGGCCATGGGCGATAACTGTGTCTGATTCACGCTGTCTCCGTTCTGGCCTTAAGGCATCTCATTGTCAAGGAAATGCTTAGTTAGCCTGAGTTTAATGTGTCTTGCCAGGCGTTTGCTAGGTGCAATGGCTATGTTCTGATAGTAAACCAGTTTCTAGATAATTTCTAAGGATAACGGGGTGAGTGAAGTGAAGGCTGGACGCTTTAACCGTCGCTGGTATTGGCTTGAGTATGTATGGAGTGGGATGACAGACAGGTCGATGGGACTTTGACCTGTCTGTTGCTTGATTATCGGTTTATTGCCTGTCTGCTAATACCAAGATAAATCTCGCCTTTTTTGATAAGCATTTTTCAACTGGCATCTGTCGACTAGCTCTGTGCGCCTAAGGCATTAGGCTGCGCCGGCGATAACGCCTGTTTGGCTCCGATACGATGAAACAGCACTAGCCCTATGGCGGCCAGCAGGCCAAATCCGCCTATGATGTACCACATTAAGGCGGGCTGGTTTGCGCCCTTGGCGATTTCGGCGTAGAGGTAGCCAGATAGCGGGCCAGCCAGCAAGAAGCCGATGGCCGATGAGACAAAATAGTAACCCATAAACATCGCCTTCTTATCCTGGGGGGCAAAGCTGGCCACATATTCCTGACTCTTAGGTGAGGCCACCATCTCACCGATGGAAAATACCAAGATGGAGGTGAGTACCATGGCGCCGCCCATGAGTATGCCGTGGGCGAGTCCGCCTAGCGCCGTGCCTAGCCCAAGAATCAGGGTGCCAGCCACCAAAACCGGCAGCGGACTGAATCGCTCGGCGATGCGGCTCACCATCACCTGCATCAACACGATAGAGAGAAAATTGAGCCCGATAAGGTACTCGGGGTTTATCTGGCGATACTGCAGGGCAAACTGCTGAGCATATTGACTGGCGAGCTCTGGCGCTTGCGCGATAATTCCTAACGCCTCCCCGAGTTCTTCTCTTGGGATCATCACCTTGGCATGCACCAGATCGAAGTAGGCGTCTGACAGGCTCAGGCTACCGGCGCCATAGGCCTTTGCCGTACCGAGCAGTTCGTCACCGAGTAGCGTGATATCCACGGGGGCGAAGAAGTCGAGCAGTCCGGGCCAGGGGGCTAGCATGGCGACTAGGTCCGAGGTATCGACAAAATCGCGAATATAGATGGGCAGGGTGATGAAGATCTGTTGGTAGACCATCCAGAAGCCGGAAAGGATAAGCAGGTAGATCACGAAGGGCTTGTTGCCAAGGGCGATCTTCTGCAGATACCAGGGCAGTTGCTTGTCAGATTTGGCGAGGGCATTCCAGATCATATGCAGGCTAAACCACACCAGGTAGATGGTCAGGCACTGCTCGCCGCTGATCCACTTGGCGCCGTAGGAGAGCAGGATCACTAAGGTGCCGAAAAACAGCAGGGCGAAACGGGCATTGCCCAGCACCTCTTGAATATCCCTGAATACCTGAGACAGTGACTTACCCCGCTGCTGGTGAGGATTGGTCGGTTCGTGATAGAAGAAGAGTGCCGGAATGAAATTTATGCCGATCCAGATTGCCGACATGATGAAGACCCAGTCCCAGCTGATGGCGCGGACATAGCCGGCGATGAAGGGGCCGAGGAAGCCGCCCACATTGACCATCATATAGAAGATGCCAAAACCCAGGCCTCGGTTGGTGTGATCTGTGGTGCGTGCCACAGTGCCCGTCACCACAGGTTTAAAGCAGGCTGCGCCGATGGCGACCCCCATGAAGGCGATGAAGAAGCCGCTAAAGCTGCTCACCTGACCTAGGAGGAAATAGCTGGGGCACATGATGGCGTAGGCGATAAGAAACATCTTACGGTAGCCATAGCGATCGGCCAGTGCACCGGTAAGTACAGGAAACAGGTAGAGAAAGAAGGGGATCATTCCCTGCAGCAGGCCACGCTCCTGTTCGCTAAAGCCTAAGCCGCCTTGGTGAGCAGGAGAGGTCATATAGAGGGAGGAGAGGGTAAAGAAGCCATACCAGGCGAGACGCTCGAAGATCTCCATGGTATTGGCCACATAAAAGGTACTGGGCAGAGGGGTACGTATAGGGGTCGTCATCATCATTCTCGTATATTGTATACATTTATCTGGTCATGCTATCGACTTGAGCGATGAAATACAAGTCGGCTGCAAGGCTTGGCCTGAAGGGAAAACCCGATTGCGGTTGCCTTTAATGTGATTTCGGTCATAATGGCACCACTTTATATGCCTAATTTGATTAACCAGAACCTGAGACTATGCCTGTACTCGATATATTGACCATTCCTGATGAGCGCCTGAAACGTAAGGCCAAGCCCGTAGAAGACATTGCCGCCGTGCAAGGTTTTATCGATGATCTGATCGAAACCATGTACCACACAGACGATGGCATTGGGCTCGCCGCTACTCAGGTGGGCAGCGAACACGCCATCTTAGTGATCGATCTGTCTGAGGATCGCGATCAGCCCATCGTGGTGATCAATCCTGAGTTCGTCGAGCGTTCGGGCGAGATCGTCGGCGAAGAGGGCTGTCTCTCAATTCCTGGCTACCGCGCCAAGGTGACACGTTTCGAAAAGGTGAAGGTCAAGGCGCTTAACCGTCAGGGTGAGGCCTTTGAGATCGAGAGCGATGACTTCCTGGCAATCGTGCTGCAACACGAGATGGATCATCTCGATGGCAAGGTCTTTATCGAGCACCTGTCGCCCCTCAAGCAGCAGATAGCGCTCAAGAAGGTCAAGAAATACCGTTGATCGACGCCGATAACCGATAAAGCCACCTTAGGGTGGTTTTTTTGTGCCTGCGCGGTGTGAATCCCGCGCTTTGACTTCAATGAGCCGCTGCAACTGATTGTCGCAAAACAGCTATCTCTGTTCACCGATGAAAATCAGTGGCTAGCTTGCCCTCTTGCTTAAGCCAGAGGCAGAGAGTGCGGCTTATGCCGTCAAGCAGTGGAAGGATCTCGAAAGAGCACCCGTTTTCGGGCTTGTGATCTGCCCATTTATAAATATACTGTATTTATATACAGTATTGTTTCGATTTCCATGTTTAAGGTAAGCAGGGTTAGCGCTGCCTGGGAAAGATGCCAGATTGATGTCGTGGCTCTGTTACGGTCCAGCTGCGGTATAAGTCGTGGTTCAGTCGTGATTGGGTCGTGACTAGGTCATGATTCAGTCGCGATTAGCTCTTGGCATCTTAGTGTTAACAGCTCAAGGCTAACAACTCAGCCATCCCTTAAGCGAATCGAATGAGAGCGGGTGCATCATGGCCTTGGCAGATCTTCAACTTGAACGTTTACTCCAGCGCGCCGATCTTTGGCGCGGCGATGCCTATCATCCCCAGCAAGAGGGGCAGGATAGCGGTTATCCTGAGCTTAATCGCCATCTAGGGCAGGGAGGCTGGCCTAATCAGGGGCTATGCGAAATCTTCTCTGCCAGCGAGGGGATTGGCGAGCTGAGCCTTGTACTGCCGCTGATGCGCCGCCTGATCCCTAACGCATCGACCGAAGGTTGTGGTACCGGGCTGGTGAGCCTGGTGGCGCCGCCTCATGTGCCTTATCCCCAAGCGTTAGCGATGCAGGGCATAGATATCAGCCGTCTCTTGTGGATCGACACCCAGGCGGTGAAGGAGCAGCTATGGGCGCTCGAGCAGATCTTAACTAGCGGCGTCTCGCCTCTGGTCTTATGTTGGCTTAAGGAGCTCAGTGTCAGTCAGGCCAGGCGCTTGCAGCTTGCCTGCGAGAAGGGCGAGAGTCTGTGTTTCTGCTATCTGCCAGATAAGATGAAGGAGCAGGCCCATCCCGTGCCGCTGCGGATCGCCTTGCAGGCTAACACCGAGGCAGGAACAGATAAGCCGCTCGAGACCCAGGTAGATATTTTAAAGCGCCGTGGTGGTTGGCCGGCGCCGGGCTTTTCCTTATCGCTTCTGCCCGAGCTATTGGCTCAGAGCCTGATGCTCGATGTGGCTACAGAGAGGGGACGGGAGAAGGAATGGGAGGATGAACTGGATAGGAAGCTGGATAGACCTCAGGAGAGCGCCCAAGTCTTGCAAGGTCCCTGGAGTGCTTAGATGCTGTGGCTTGCGGTCTATTTTCCTCACTGGTTACTTCAGTATCAAGGCTACCATCAAGGTTTGCCCCAGGGCAGCGAGCTGGCCCTCTTCGAGCGTCAGTCCAGTCAGATCCTTATCGCCTCAAGCGCTGCGGCTAAGCTGGGGGTCGAGACGGGCCAGAGTCTGGCGACCGCCCAGGCGCTCAGCCCATCGCTGCAGTTATTAGCCTATGAGCCCTCTTTGAGTCAGGAGGCCAGCCATTGGCTGTGCCAGTGGAGCTATGGTTACAGCGCCAGGGTCGTGCCGCCCGTCTGCCCGTTCGAGCAGGCCAGGCAAAAGAAACCGAATGAGTCGCCGAGTCTGACAGACACCTTGCTGCTGGAGGTAGGCTCGATGGCGAAGGTTTTCGGCGGCCTGGACAGACTCATCAGCCAGTATCATAAGACAGCCCAGGATTATGGGCTCGAGTGCCAGTTTGCCCTGGGAGAGAATGCACTGCTGGCTCAGCTAGGGGCCAGATACCGGCCTATGTTCAGGCAGGCTGGTGAGCCATCAGATGACTATTGGCCGTTATCACAAAAGAATGAGCCGTTGTCACAAGAGAATGCGCCGTTGTCACAAGAGAATACGCGATTGCTGCGAGACAATGAGCCGCAGGGCATGTCAGTGGCGCCAGCCTATCCCCAAGGCGCAGAGATTGAAGAAGTAGCCCCCGAGGTGTTAGCGCAGCAGGCCTATGGTCAGGAGCGGCTATCACAGGAGGAGCTATCACAAGAGAGGCTATCACAGGAGGAGTTTGTCCAGGTTACTCTCGCCCAAATCGCGTCTTTGCCGGTCTCTGTCTTGCCATTGCCGCAACATGTGTTGCAGGCCCTTGAGAATATGGGGCTGACCCAGGTTAAGGCGCTGCTTACCTTGCCGTTCAAGGAGCTTGGTGAGCGTTTTGGCGAGACCGTGCTGACCCTACTGGCTCGCCTCAAAGGTCAGCTACCCCAGGTGCATGAGTTTTATCAGATGCCTGAGTCTTATCGCCACAAGCTGGCCTTGCTCTATGAGGTGAGTCACCTCGAAGGCTTGGCCTTTCCCCTTGGGCGCATGTTAGGGACGCTATCGGCCTATCTTGTACAGCGTCAACAGGCGGTGCTGGCGCTGTCATTAACCTTAGTGTTTCGCGATCTGAATCTAGCCCCGCTACGCTGTGAGATCCGTTACCCCTTCGCCGAACATAGGGCCGACGCCCTGCTTAAGCTTTGCCGCGTGCAACTGGAGCGTCTTACCCTGGAGGCACCGGTGACTAGCCTGGCGATTCAGGCCGATACGCTGGTGGCACTGTCGGTGCAGACACCCCATTGGTGGCAGGGTGAGGGGGAGAGCGATGCCAGCATGCGTCTGTTATCCCTGCTTGAGGCGCGTTTAGGGGCAGACAAGGTTAAGGGACTTGAGAATCACAGTCATCACCTGCCGGAGCAGAGCTGGCAGAGCCGCAGCCTTTCTCAAAACCGTTTGGGTGCCCAGGGACGCAAGGGAGCGAGTCAGGATGCTATGGTCTCAGGGAGCAACCTGTGCGCCGAGCCAAGGGCCAGCTATCAGGGTAAGACCCGTGCGCTGAGCGAGGAGGCGACCTTGTTTACGGATCTGTTTCATGGCCTGTGTGACGGCCGCATTCGGCCCAATTGGCTACTGCGTCAGCCTGAGCCAATTGGGCAGGAGTCGGTGAGCCTGCTCAAGGGCCCGGAGCGACTGCATAGTCCCTGGTCGGCGAGTCCGCCGCGGGATTATTATCTTGCCCGCCGACACCATGGCGGACTCTGCTGGGTGTTTCGCACGCCTGAGGGCTTATTCCTGCAGGGATGGTTTGGCTAATGCGCACCCAATCACAGCACACTGAGCCACAGTATGCCGAATTACACGCTCTCTCCAATTACAGCTTTTTGCGGGGGGCCTCTCACCCCCATGAGCTGGTGGAGCAGGCCAAGCGCCTGGGCTATCAGGCGCTGGCGTTGACCGACGAATGTTCCTTCGCCGGTGTGGTTAAGGCCCATGAGGCGGCTAAGCGCTGCAACCTTAAGTTGATCTTGGGCGCCGAGTTTCATCTCGATGAGGGGCTGTTTGTGCTGCTGGCACCCAGTCGTCTGGCCTATGGCGAGATCAGCGCCCTGGTCACCCAGGCCAGGCGGAGTCAGAGTAAGGGCGAGTACAGGGTGAGCCTAGAGGCTATCCTGGCTCAGCAGCAGAGCCTGCTGCTGTGGCGGCCACCGACTCTGGCGCAGTTTAGGCAAGGCGGCGGGGGAGCGAGCGCAGAGCCCGATATGTTATCTCGTTATCGTGAGCACATAGGAGGCATAGCCTCACGGCTGGTTTCAGCCTTTTCGGGACGCCTGCATCTCTTGATGGAGCGACTCTTGCTGCCGGGAGAGGCACTCAACCTACAGCAATGGCAATGGCTGAGTCAGGCCCAGGCGATCCCCTGTGTGGCGGCCGGTGGCGTGCGCATGCATGAGGCGGAGCGTCAGCCGCTGCTCGATATCTTGACCTGTATCGCCCATGGGCGGGATCTCGATAGCGGTGCGGCCCTATGCTCCATCAACGCTGAAGCCAGCCTCAAGCCAATAGCGGCGCAGCGTAAACGCTACCCTCAGGCGTGGATCGACAACGCCCTGGCGCTGGCCCGTCGCTGTCATTTCTCCCTGGATGAACTCGAATATGAGTACCCGGCGGAGGTGGTACCAGCCGACATGCAGGCCAGTGAGTATCTGGCGCAGGCGGTGCGGGAAGGGGCCAAACGGCGCTTTCCGGCCGGGGTGCCCGCTAAGGTGAAGATGCAATATGAGAAGGAGCTGCAATTGATTGCGGCGATGGCCTATGAGTATTTCTTTCTCACCATCTATGACATCGTCTGTTTCGCCAAATCCCAGCAGATCCTCTATCAGGGGCGGGGCTCGGCGGCGAACTCAGTGGTCTGTTACTGCCTGGGGATCACCGAGGTGGATCCCACTAAGATCAACATGTTGTTCGAACGCTTCATCTCTAAGGAGCGTAACGAGCCGCCGGATATCGACGTGGACTTCGAGCATGAGCGGCGCGAGGAGGTGATTCAGTATATCTACCGCAAATATGGCCGTGAGCGCACCGCGCTTGCCGCGGCGGTGATCTGCTACCGCTTCAAGAGTGCCATGGGCGATGTGGGCAAGGCGCTGGGAATAGATGCCGAGCAGATCGCCCTGATGATTAAGCGCATAGATCGCCGGGATCCCAAGCACCACTGGACGACTCAGCTGGCCGCCATGCTGCCAGACTCGGGGCGCGGACGCATGTTGCTGCCCCTAGTGCAGACGCTGATCGGCTTTCCCCGTCACCTGTCGCAGCACGTAGGCGGTTTTATCATCTCGGCGGGCCCCTTGTCTGAGCTGGTGCCCATTGAAAATGCGGCCATGGCGGAGCGCACAGTGATCCAGTGGGATAAAGATGATCTAGAGACCCTAGGGCTGCTCAAGGTGGATATCCTGGCGCTGGGTATGCTGACGGCGATCCGCAAGACCTTTGCCTTGCTGAGTCGACCCGAGAAAGGCTTTTCCATGGCCGATGTGGTCTGGGAGGAGGCGGAGGTCTATCGCATGTTGCAGAAGGGCGACAGCATAGGCGTGTTTCAGGTCGAGTCGCGGGCCCAGAGCGCCATGCTGCCAAGGCTTAAGCCTGCCTGCTATTACGACCTCGTGGTACAGATCGCCATCGTCAGGCCTGGGCCAATCCAGGGGGATATGGTGTATCCCTACCTGAGACGAAGGGACGGCCTGGAAGCGGTGGAGTATCCTAGTCCGGCGGTCGAGTCCGTGTTATCTCGCACCATGGGCGTGCCTATCTTTCAGGAGCAGGTGATCCAGCTGGCCATGGTGGCTGCCGGTTTTAGCGGCGGTGAAGCGGATCAGCTGCGTCGGGCGATGGCAAGCTGGAAACGCACCGGTGAGCTGGATAAGTTTGAGGCTAAGTTGCTCAAGGGGATGGCGGCGCGCGGCTACAGCCAAACATTTGCCGAGCAGATTTACCGGCAGATCAAGGGCTTCGGCGAGTATGGTTTTCCCGAGTCCCATTCGGCCAGCTTCGCCCTGCTGGCCTATGTGTCGGCCTATCTTAAGCATCATTATCCGGCGGCCTTCTGCTGCGCCTTACTCAACAGCCAACCCATGGGGTTTTACAGCCCGTCGCAGCTGATCCAGGATGTGTTGCGTCACCATGTCATGGTGTTGCCGGTATGCGTCAATCACAGCGACTGGGAGAATAGTCTGGTGAGCCTGCAGGAAGGCGAGGAACCGGCGATCCGCCTAGGCTTTCGCCAGGTCAAAGGCCTGAGGCATGAGGATATCAAGGTGCTGATTCAGGCGCGTCCAGAGGGGGGCTTTAAGCGAGTCGAGCAGCTCTATGAGACTGGTCTGTCTCAGGGCTGTCTGACCCTACTGGCCAGCGCCGATGCCCTGTTGAGCCTGGCTGGACACAGGTATCAGGCGCGCTGGCAACTCAGTGCCTATCAGCCGAGCCTGCCACTGTTTGATGAACTGCCGCCAGCTTCTAGCCAGGTGGTGTTGGCGCCTCCCAGCGAGATGGCGGCCATGCAGAGTGATTATCGCCACCTGGGACTCAGCCTAGGGCGCCATGTGATGGCGCAGCTCAGGGAGCAGATGCCATTTAAAGGCTGTCTGCGCGCCGCAGAGCTATCAGGTTGTCGTCACGGGCAGCTGGTTCGCGTGGCCGGAGTGGTCGTGGGACGTCAGCGTCCGGGGACCGCCTCGGGCGTCACCTTCGTGACACTGGAAGATGAGACGGGCAACATCAATGTGATCGTCTGGAGCGCCACGGCCAGGGCGCAGCGACAGCCATTTCTAACATCAAAAATTTTAAAGGTAACCGGCGTACTTGAGACGCAATCTGGTGTGTCACATATTATTGCCGGCAGGCTGGATGACCTATCTGGCATGGTGAATGATTTTGAGTCAAGCTCGCGAGATTTTCGTTAGTGCCGGGAGCCATTGGAGCTGTGCTCTGTTTGTCTCTCCACTATTTATCTTTCAACTGAGTGCTGTTCAACTTAATGCCTCTCCACTGTTTGCCTCTCTACTGAGTGTCTTTCCACCGAGCGCCTTGGCGTTACTTTGCTTATGGCGTTTGTCATGGTACTTGTTATGGCATTTGTCATAGCACTTTGAGGTATACTCATCGCTTGCATTTTACATTCATTATTCTGTCATTTTATTTTTTAGATAGGGCGCTTTCACCTAAGGGGAGAGCGCCTTTCATCAAGGCTTTTCACCGAGCGTTAGCTGAGTATGCCCCATGGGTAAAAAAGCCTGGGAAGAGCTTGGGTAAAGGAATACTGGGTAAAGGAAGACGGGAAAAGAAAAACAGAGTGAAGGGAAAACTGGGTGAAAAGCAACAGAGTGAAGGAGAAAGGGTGAAGTTTGTCTTACTAACACACGAGCGAGAGTACGATCGTCCCAGTAACACTGGTCAGCTGGCGTTAGCCGCTTTTCCCGAACTTTGTCGCCGCGTGCGCTGGTCTCGGATTGCGCCCGATGAGGCGCTGAAACAAGCCTGCGAGTCGGGCGATGCCCTGTTGTTGTTTCCCAAGGAATCTAACCTTGATCAGGCAGATAATGGGGAGAGTGTGGATGAGGCTGACTCGTCCGTGCAACTTCTGGCAGCGTCATTTCTGAATGAGCAGAACCAGGCTAACCAGTGTGGGATGCTGGGCGTAGGACAGGTGATCATTCTCGATGCCACCTGGCAGGAAGCGAGAAAGATGGTGCGCCAAACGCCCTATCTGCAAGCGGCAAGACGGTTGACCCTAGAAGAATGCAAGCCCTCCCGTTATCGTCTGAGGCGTAACCAGTTGTCCGAGGGGCTGTGCACCATAGAGTGCATCATTAGCCTGATGAATCGCTTTGGAATGAGCCAAGCGGCGCAGCAGCTGGATGAGGCCTTTGACGCCTTTATGTTGGAGCATTAGGGTTGGAGCACTAGGGTTAGAGCGCCTAGGTTAACGCACCTGAGTTAGCGCAGCTGAGTTAAATCATCTGAATTAAATCACCGTCAGATAGACGCATAAAAAGTGACTGAGGGCGCCGGCTAGGACAAACAGATGCCAGATGGCGTGATTATAGGGGATGCGTTTACCCACGTAGAAGATCACCCCGACACTGTAGAAGATCCCGCCCGCCAAGAGTAGCTGAAATCCCAGCGGACTCATGGCGGCCAGCAGTTGTTTCATCACTATGACACACAACCAGCCCATCACTAGATAGAGCACCAGGCTAAAGGCCTTGAAGCGATGAATAAACAGCGTCTTGAACAGGATACCGCCAAGAGCCAGCGCCCAGATGGCGACTAGAATGGCATCGGCTTCGACACTATCGAGCAGGATCTGCATCAGGGGAGTGTAGGTGCCGGCGATCAGCAGGTAGATGGCGCAGTGATCGGCTATCTTGAGTCGATGTTTTAATTTGGGCGCGGAGACGCTGTGATAGAGGGTAGAGCAGAGAAACAGGAGTATGATGCTCAAACAGTAGAGCGCCAATCCACCAAGCTGTAAATCGGTTAGCCTGTCCCATCCCTTGAGTAGCGAAAACACCAATGCCATGATCCCTGCAATAACCCCCAGGCCATGACTGAGGGCATTGGCTAGCTCTTCGGCGCGACTATAGGGGGCGACGTTTGTTCCTAAGTTGGGCTGGGTATCCAGGGGGATCTCTTGGGGGGGCATTGTTTGTGTCCGCATGGTTTGTGGTGGCATTACACTCTCTAAAACTGGTTAGACCTCATTAGTGCCGAGTCTAACAGCAAGCTTTCAAAAAATAAATGATTTAGCGTACATATGTACGCTTAAATTGTGTGGATATATTTTAGTGTTTGAATATATTGGCTTTTAAATCTCACTCTGTCCACCATGTATCCTTGGCGGAACTTATCGCATCTCATCACCTCTAAAGCGCTAAGTGACCCAAGGAAAAGATGAGTTGGTATTGCGAGTGCTCCCTAAGGATAGTCAGCCTCCCTGGCCGTGCCCCAATTTTAATCTTGATATTGATATTGATCTTGATATCGATGTTGCGCCGTCAGCCTTCAGTCATTTCGTCAATGAGCCTGCAGACAGTCAGCAAGCTAAGCTGACAGAAGTTCCCCTTGCTAAAGGCCTGCTTGTGAGAGTTGGCCGCATGGATCTGGCTATCTTCTTGGTTGTCCTCTTCACGCATCTTGCACTGCTGACCTTGTTGAGTTGGCAGTTCGAAGGGCCATATTTGCAGCAAAGTATGCCGAAGGACAAGAAAGCCATAAGTGCCTATATGCTGACTCAGGCAGAGTTGGATGCCATGAGGGCTAGGTCTCAACCTCAACCTCAACCTCAACCTCAACCTCAACCTCAATTTCAGGTACAGTCTCAGGTTCAGTCTAAGCCTCAGTCTAAGCTTAAACCTCGTTCTCTGCCTGCCAATGCTTCTACACAAACGCCTCCTAAACCAACACAAAGCGAGTTAGATGACAGTGCAAATAGCCAGCGCGCATCGACTGAGGAGAAACCGACGCCGCAGGGTGCCGTTAAGGCCAATGCCGCGCTGATTAAGCCGTTATCTGCAGAGGAGGTTGCTGCTAGTCGAGCAACCGATATTGAGCCAATTACTACTCAATCCACGAATCCCAAAACCACAGATAGTAAGGCATCTCAGGCTGTGCCCAAAGCCGAGACTTCTGATGCTCACAAGGAGGAGAAGGCATTTTCTTTCGAAGATGCGCCCGGCCTTAACCTTAGCTCAGACATTAGCACAGACCTTAGTTCAGATCTTGGCCCTGCTGGTGAGCCGATATCAGCCTATTCGGGGGCGGTAAGCGCCATGACGGGTGACTACATGGCCAGAGACAGGCAGGCGCAGTTGGACAACTTAGTCCAGAGTGCTGCCACAAATGCCACCCAGAAGAAGTCCATGAGTGAGATGGATGGTGATATGAGGGTATTGGCCCTACCTAAGGAAAATGAGTATGAGACGGCAATCACCTTAGACAGTAAGGTGGATCCCAATCGCATCGTCAAGATAGGGGATACCTGTTATCGCGTGGTGAGTGTGGCGACACCAATTAACCCCCATGGGGAAAACTTAGGCTTCCCCTTTAAGTGTAGTGGCGACAAGGTGAAACAGGCGATAAAAGAGGGGCTAGATAAGCATCTGAGCATGATGGGAGTGAGTCAAAAAGGGAAAAATTAGCGTGATATATTTTCACTTAAAACATAGTTTATCTTATTGCTGATTTTTAAGTGTATGTTTTTTGATGTTATTTTAATGTCGATATTTTTGTTTGTATCTGCATCGTTGTGGGGGTTGTCACCCTCAATCTCTTAGGTCTATACTGAGGCCCTCTTGTCGGAGTGCCATTAGGCTGAGACCGTTAATTCGGGATCCGTTGAACCTGATCAGGTTAGTCCCTGCGAAGGAAACAAGCATTATATGACCATAGTGTCGCCGCCGTTTTATCGGCCTGTCGAAAGCCCGCGCTGATGAACAGCGAGCTTAATTCGAGCGACACCCAGCATATTTTTGAATTAGGCCATTTGGCCTGACTCAATGCCCTCAACGCCAAACTTCTCCAGACAAGCAACTTCATCTAACCCTATAGTGAGATTGCTTATGTCAACACGTCGTGAAATGCGAGCAGAGGCCCAGGCCTTTATCGATAACCTTAAACCGCTACAACACCCTAATTCCCAGAAGTTTTACCTAAGCGGTAGCAGGCCAGATCTTAAGGTTGCCATGCGGCAGATTTTTCAGTCCGATACCCTGATCGGCGGCACCGCCGAGGCGCCTGTCTATGAGCAGAATCCGCCCATTAACGTCTATGATTGCGCCGGGCCCTATTCGGACCCTAACGCCGATATCGATGTGCGTCACGGCTTGGTAAAGCTGCGATCTCAGTGGATCGCCGAGCGCGGCGATACCCAGGTACTCGAGCAGGTTAGCTCAGGTTTTACCCAGCAGCGCCTGGCCGATGAAGGCTTAGACCATCTCAGGTTCGAGCATCTGCCTAGGCCCAGACGCGCCCTTGATGGCAAGGTGGTGACTCAGATGCATTATGCGAGGCGCGGCATCATCACCCCCGAGATGGAGTATGTGGCCCTGCGTGAAAACATGGCCCGCGAGAGCGTGACCCAAGAGGTGCTTAACCAGCGCGCACCGGGTGAGAGTTTCGGTGCCAAGGTGGGCGAGCCCATTACCCCCGAGTTTGTGCGTCAGGAGCTGGCGGCGGGCCGGGCTATCTTGCCGCTGAACATCAACCACCCCGAGGCCGAACCTATGATCATCGGCCGTAATTTTCTAGTTAAGGTCAATGCCAACATAGGTAATTCGGCGGTCACTTCGTCTATCGAAGAGGAGGTGGAGAAGCTGGTGTGGGCCACCCGCTGGGGCGCAGATACAGTGATGGATCTCTCCACCGGCCGCTATATTCACGAGACCCGCGAGTGGATAGTGCGTAATTCACCCGTGCCCATAGGCACAGTGCCCATCTATCAGGCACTGGAGAAGGTCAATGGCGTCGCCGAAGACCTTACCTGGGAGATCTTCAGAGATACCCTGATAGAGCAGGCGGAGCAGGGGGTGGATTACTTTACCATACATGCGGGCGTGCTCCTGCGCTATGTGCCCATGACGGCCAAACGCCTCACGGGTATTGTCTCCCGTGGCGGTTCTATCATGGCCAAATGGTGCCTCTCTCATCACAAGGAAAACTTCCTCTATGAACATTTCGATGAGATCTGCCAGCTGTGCGCCGCCTACGATGTTTCGCTGTCTCTGGGTGATGGCATGCGTCCAGGCTCCATTGCCGATGCCAACGATGAGGCGCAGTTTGCCGAGTTGGAAACCCTCGGCGAGCTGGTGAAGAAGGCCTGGCAATATGATGTGCAGACCATTATCGAGGGGCCGGGCCATATCCCGATGCAGCTGATCAAAGAGAATATGGATAAGCAGCTCGAGCTGTGCGACGAGGCGCCGTTTTACACTCTGGGGCCGCAAACCACAGACATCGCCCCCGGCTATGATCACTTTACCTCTGGCATAGGTGCGGCGATGATCGCCTGGTATGGCTGCGCCATGCTCTGTTACGTGACGCCTAAGGAACATCTCGGCCTGCCGAACAAGGAAGATGTGAAACAGGGGCTGATCGCCTACAAGATTGCTGCTCATGCTGGTGATGTGGCTAAGGGCCATCCTGGCGCGCAGATCCGCGACAATGCCTTGTCTAAGGCCAGATTCGAGTTTCGCTGGGAAGATCAATACAACCTGGGGTTGGATCCCGACACCGCCAGGGCGTTTCACGACGAATCCCTGCCGCAGGAGTCGGCCAAGGTGGCCCATTTCTGCTCCATGTGCGGCCCCAAGTTTTGCTCGATGAAGATCACTCAAGAGGTACGCGAGTACGCGGCGGCTCAAGCCATCGAGGTGAGAGAGATTGAAGTGTCGGATGTCGATGGTGATAACCCAAAGGCGGATATCCAGCAGGGGATGGCGCAGATGTCGGCTCAGTTTAAGCAAAGTGGTGGCGCGCTCTATCACAGTGCGGCATTGGCAGACATTGAAGAGGTATAGCCATGTCTGCTGATAAACCTATTGTCTGGACCATTGCCGGTTCAGACAGCGGCGGCGGTGCGGGCATTCAGGCGGACCTGGCGACCATGACAGATCTTGGTTGCCACGCTTGTAGCGTGATAGCCAGTGTGACCGCGCAAAACTCTGTGGCGGTGAATGGTGTCGAGCCGGTGAGTGAGGCCATCTTGCTGGCTCAGCTCGACACCCTGCTGGCCGATCTACCACCCAGGGCGATAAAGATAGGGCTGCTCGCCAATCAGCGACAGATCCATCTGGTGGCCGACTGGCTGTTGACTCATATTAGGCCGCTCAGGACGAAAGAGGGTCAGCCTATCCCTGTGATCCTCGATCCTGTGATGGTGGCCTCATGCGGTGATGCGCTTGCAGCGCAAGTGAAAACGCAAGGGGAAGAGGGAGAATCCTCAACGCAGCCAATGCAAAGTCAGTCAAAGCAAGGCCTGCAAATGCAAGTACAGCCAAAGCAAGGCGGCCTGGATTTCACTCCCTTCAGGGGAGTGCTAAGCCTCATCACCCCGAACCTTAGCGAGTTTGGCAGATTGCTGGGAGAAGCCACAACATCGAGGGATGAGATACTCCCCCAGGCTAAGATGCTGTCAAACCAGTTAGCCTGTCATCTGCTGATCACCGGCGGCGACAAGGGCGCACTCTGGCAAAACGAGTGGGCAGAGGACCTCTTCGTCTGCAACGAGGTGGCGCACACCTCGACGATACACCAGCATAGAGGGTTTCGTCTGAGTAGCGAGCGAGTGGACAACCCTAACCATCATGGCAGTGGGTGCACCTTGTCATCGGCGATAGCCTGTTTTCTTGCCCAGGGGCTGGTGCTCCACGATGCCATTTTGATGGCTAAGGCCTATGTGAGCCAAGGCATCAGGTTCGCGAGAGCCGTTGGCGCAGGAGCCGGCCCCTTGGCACACTGTGGTTGGCCTGCCGGATTAACATCTTTGCCTCTGATTGTCGATGCACAGATGCCTGCCAACGCGGCGCAGCCGTTTAACTTTCCCAAGCTACAACGCCCCATCGGCGTCTACCCCGTGGTCGATAGGCTAGAGACCCTGGAGCAGGTGCTGGCAGCAGGTGCCAGTACGGCTCAGCTAAGGATAAAACTTGTCGATGACGGGCGAGCTGATATCAAGCCTGTTGGCGCCCCTGATGAATCGGCGCTAGAGGCTTTGATCAAAGAGGCTATCGCACTGGGCCGAGCGTATGATGCTCAGGTGTTTATCAACGATTACTGGCAGCTTGCGCTCAAGCATGGCGCGTTCGGTATCCATCTGGGTCAGGAAGATCTCTGTAGCGCAGATCTCGAGGCGATCGCCAAGGCGGGCATAGCGCTGGGGATCTCCAGCCATGGGGTATTCGAGATGGCATTGGCAAGTCAGCTCAACCCTTCCTATCTGGCGTTAGGCCATATCTTTCCCACGCCGACCAAATCCATGCCATCCAATCCTCAGGGACTTAAGCATCTCGCGCACATGGTTGCGCTGTGGACGCCCAATTGCCCACGAGTGGCGATTGGCGGCATAGATGCGTCACGTTTGGGTCAAGTTAAGCAGACCGGCGTAGAGGCTGTTGCCGTGGTGCGGGCCGTGACTCAAGCAGAATCACCGGGCGAGGCCTATCGTCGGCTCGCCAGCATGTGGGAGGTGGCTCATGGCGCTCGATGACAAAGCCTTTATCCAATATTCGCGGCAGATCATGTTGCCCGAGGTCGGCGAGCAGGGGCAGCAAAAGTTGATGCAGGCGAGCGTGGCCATCGTCGGTGTCGGCGGCCTGGGTCAGCTCTGCGCCCAATACTTGAGTGCAGCCGGTGTCGGCAGACTCACCCTCATCGATGATGACAGAGTCGAGCTCAGTAACCTGCCTCGCCAGATGCTCTTTGGTCAGGCGGATTGTGGTCAGTACAAGGCCAGCGTGGCGGCAGGGAGGCTTAAAACGGGCGATTGCCAGGTGCGTGAAAAACGGGTGCGGCTCGATGATAGCAATGCCCAGGCGCTGCTATTTAATGCCGATCTGGTGCTCGATTGTAGCGACAACTTCGCCACCCGCCATAGCGTGAACCGTGCCTGCGTGGCATTAAAGAAACGCCATGTGGTGGCCTCGGCCGCACAGTTTTCCGGTCAGTTGATGGCGTTTGATCTCAATGAGGCGCCGCAACTTGGCTGTTATCACTGCCTGTTTCCACAAGAGCTCAAGGTGAGTGAAAGTTGCAGCACCATAGGTGTGCTCGGCCCTATGGTGGGCTGTATGGCATCGATGCAGTCACTCCTGGCAATCAAGCTATTGCTGGGTTTACCTGGCTTAGGCCTGCTGAACAGGTTCGATGGGTTAACGGGTGAGATGCAGCGGCTTAAGCTCCGCCGTGATCCAGATTGCGCCGTCTGTTCGGCGAAAGAGACGGCGGTAGAAGTAGCGCAAGAGACGGCGTCAGGAGATAAAAATGAATGAGATAAGCATAAGTTTAAATGGACAGCTAATTCAGGTGCCCGTCAGTACGAGTCTCGAAGCCATGCTAGAAGCTCAGGCGGTCGCACTGGACAGCATCGCCCTGGTGCGTGGCGGCGAGGTGGTCCCCAAGTCGACTTGGTCTGAGGTTGAGTGTCAGGCCGATGATGTCATTGAAATATTTGGTGTAGTGGCAGGAGGTTAATATGTTAACGATAGGCGATAGTCAGTTCTCTTCCCGCTTGTTTACCGGCACGGGTAAGTTTGCCAGTGCCGATCAGATGTTGGCAGCCTTGGCGGCCAGCGGTTCCCAATTGGTGACCCTGGCCATGAAGCGAGTCGATCTCAAGGCGGGCTTCGATGACATCTTGGCGCCCATACGCCAGAGTGGCGTCAAGCTGCTGCCCAATACTTCGGGTGCGCGTAATGCCAAGGAGGCTATTTTTGCCGCAGAGCTTGCCCGAGAGGTGCTGGGGACTTCCTGGATAAAGCTTGAGATCCACCCAGATCCCAAATACCTGATGCCGGATCCCATAGAGACCTTTAACGCCGCCAAGGTGCTGTGTGAGCGCGGCTTTACGGTTTTGCCCTATGTGCATGCCGATCCTGTGCTGTGTCGCAACCTAGAGTCTGTGGGCTGTGCGGCGGTGATGCCACTCGGTAGCCCCATAGGCTCAAACCGTGGCCTGGAGACGGCGACCTTTCTAAAGATCATCATAGAACAGGCCAGTGTGCCGGTTGTGGTGGATGCGGGGATAGGCTCTCCTTCTCAGGCGATGGCGGCCATGGAGATGGGGGCAAGTGCCGTGTTGGTTAACACGGCCATTGCCGCCAGTCGCAATCCGGTCAAAATGGCGCTCTGTTTTGCCGATGCCGTCGCCACGGGTCGCAAGGCCTATGAGGCTGGCCTGGCTCAGGTACATCAAAGGGCGATGGGCACCAGCCCCCAGCAGGCGCTTACCGGCTTCTTAACGGAGTAGATCTATGAGTTTCTTGGAAACGTTGAGTGGACTTTCCCGTGAAAAGCTGCGCATGGCGCTCTATTCGACCACCGCTGCCGAGGTCGAAGCGGCAATCGAAGGAGAGCAGGGTAACTTAAGGCATCTTCTGGCACTGTTGTCGCCTGCAGCCGAAGCCTACCTCGAACCCATGGCGCAGCGAGCCGCCGCCTTAACCCGGCGCCGCTTTGGTCATAACATTGGCCTGTATCTGCCGCTCTATCTCTCTAATCTGTGCGCCAACGAGTGTGACTACTGTGGTTTTACCATGAGTAACAAGCTCAAACGTAAGGTGCTCAGTTTCGATGAATTGGCGGCTGAGATGGCGGTGATCAAGCCCCAGGGGTTTGATTCCATCTTGCTGGTATCCGGCGAGCACGAGACTAAGGTTGGCATCGACTATTTCTCCGAGGTCTTACCCCTGGTGAAGGCAGAGTTCAGCCATGTGGCCATGGAGGTACAGCCACTGAGCGGCGAGCACTACCGTATCTTGGTCGACAAAGGGCTGGACGCCGTGATGCTGTATCAGGAAACTTATGATCCAGAGACCTATCGTAAGCATCACCTGAGGGGCAACAAGCAGGATTATGGCTATCGGCTCGCCTCGCCGGAGCGGATAGCCGAGGCGGGTGTCGATAAGATAGGGCTTGGGGTGCTATTAGGACTCGATGATTGGCGCATGGACGCGCTCTTGATGGGCTATCACCTGGATTATCTCGAAAGGCGCTTCTGGCGATCACGTTACAGCATCTCACTACCCAGGCTAAGGCCCTGTGTCGGGGGGATCGCGCCTAAGGTACAGTTAACCGACAGAGGTCTGGTGCAGCTCATCTGTGCCTTTCGCCTGTTTAATGAGCAGCTTGAGATCAGCCTGTCCACTAGGGAAAGCCCGAGTTTGAGAGATAACCTTCTCGGACTTGGCATCACCCAGATGAGTGCCGGTAGTCGCACCGAACCCGGTGGCTATGTTAATCCGGCGGCTCAGCTGGATCAGTTTGAGATCAGCGATGAGCGCAGTGCATCTGAGGTTGCCAGCGTACTACGCGGGCGAGGATTTACCCCTGTGTGGAAGGACTGGGAGGCTGGCTGGATAGACGCAAGCTAACCAATTCAAGGAGATAGCCGGGCCCACTGCCGGGCTGTACTTTGACTGGGTTTTGATTAATAATTAGCCGTAAGTGTGACTCATGAGAAAGGGCCCTAGATTATGGAAATCCCATCAAGTTTTTCATCCGGTCTTGCCGGTTTGCAAAGTGCGCAGTCTGGCTTGACTCAGGCCACTGTGGATGTTGCTAAACCCAGCCCGCAGCAGGCGAGCGAAGCCGGTGGTACAGAGACGGCTAATCCCGTTAACGCCACAGATAAAACCCAGGCCCTGGTCTCGGCTATCGAATCTAAAAACCAAGGGGAAGCCGCGGTAGAAGTGTTAGAGGCCGCAAACGAGACCCTAGGTACAGTGATAGATATAGAGGTGTAAGTCCGTGGCCGGCGCCATGACTACGCCATCCTTAACGGCAATGCGCCTGAGCGCGTTGCCGTCTTCTTCTGCTCCAAGTTACGCTCTAGCTTCCTCTTCAGCCTCAAACTCTGGTTCTATGTCAGGCTCAAAGTCTGGTTCAATTTCAGGGTCAATTTCAGGGGCAATTTCAGGGTCAATTTCAGGGGCAATTTCAGGCTCAAGGTCCGGTTCGGTCAATTCGGCGCCAGTTGTCGCTAATCGCGCGGCAAGCGCAAGCCTCAAGGCGAACACGGCAGGTTCTTTGCTGACACTTTCGGCTATCACTACCAGCGTTACTTCCAGCATTTCCAATTCAGGTAGTTCATCCGGCCAAGGGGGGTACAGCCTCTCTCGTGGCCCCCTTGGGATTGGAGGATTGCTTAATCAAGTCACCAGTCCGGGAGTCGGTGATGACGGTGCAGGCTCCCATCAAAGCGTATTTTCGGGAGCAAGTGGCATAGGAAAGCAAGCTACAGATTCACGTGTGGGTAATGGCTTGCCAAGCGCTGATCCCGCTAGAGGCATTGATAGAGAAGGGCGTGACACTAATGGTGCCAGCGCAGTTGATGATGAAAAGCCCCGAGTCGATATTTTTGGCCGAGCGGATGAAACATCTGATGAGGCGTACAATCCCTTTGCCGATGAGCAGCAAGATAACGCGGGGCGAGAGAATGGCCTAGGGCAAGAGGCTAGTCCAGGGCAAGATCCCGAGCTTGCTCGTCAGGAGGCTGAGCTGAAAGAACTTTCGCGACGCGACGCCGAGGTCAGAGCCCACGAGCAGGCCCATGCCAGCGTCGGCGGCACCTTTGCGCGCAGCCCAAGCTTTAAGTATGAACAGGGCAGCGATGGCAGGCGTTATGCGGTGGATGGTGAGGTGTCGATCGATATCTCCTCCATTCCCGGCGACCCGTTAGCGACACTGAATAAGATGAAACAGGTCTATGCGGCGGCGATGGCGCCAGTGACACCTTCGATGGCCGATATTCGGGTGGCGAGCGAAGCCCTGCGTAAGATGAATACGGCGAAGGCGGAACTGGCAAAGACGCGCCAGGAAAGCGCCATTTCCCCACAGCAGACGCAGCCACTTATCGATGCTGGTAAGAGCGAGCAGCAGCGCCAGTTGCCCGAGCCTGTGATCCCAAGGGTGAGTGGTAGTGTGGATGAAGAGGGCAAGATCTCAGGCGCGAGAGTCGACTCACCGTCGCCACTCGATGATGACATCTCACCGTCGCAATCGATAGAGAGGATAACCCGTCATATCCTTGCATCCGATGGCCTTGTCTTTACCTCTGAAGCCCTGTCGATGCGTTATCAATCGGGCGAATCTCAATCTTCATCATTCACTTTCACCCTCTAAAACCGAATGATTTTTAAGGATCAACTGTTCCAGCAGCTGTGAGGCGGGCCCTTGCTTGTCGCGATTGGGAATAACCAAGCTCAGGGGCACCTGGCGATGAGTCGACCCCCTCAGGGTCAATCGGGCCAGGCGACCTTCCTTGATGGCGTCGCACACCAGATGGCTGGGGATCCAGCAAAAGCCCAGGCCCTTGGCCAGCAC
Organism: Shewanella aquimarina; assembly: GCF_023349185.1. GTDB lineage: Bacteria > Pseudomonadota > Gammaproteobacteria > Enterobacterales > Shewanellaceae > Shewanella > Shewanella aquimarina. Next base: position 124,386 of record NZ_JAKIKY010000003.1, read on the forward strand.
GACTAAGGCCTCATGAAAATTGGCTACCGTCCAGCGCCGTTCGGCCTTGAGCCAACCCAGTTCACCGCGGGCGATCTGACCCGTATCTTTGATCACTATTTGCAACTGCTCCGCCAGGGTTTGATCGTCCAGGGGCATCGCCATGCTTGCCAGAGGATGGGAAGGGTGGCAGACCAGTTGAAAATCCACATTGCACAATGGCTGGGCCAGGTGGCCTTTCGGCGGCGTGCCGCCTATGATGGCGAGATCCACGGTTTCCGACTCCACCAGTTCGGCGCTGCCGCTGATCACCGAGTCTAAGACTGTGATGCGGGTGCCACGTCCCAGAGGTTCAAACTCGGCCAGGGCGTCGATGAGGTGTTCCATGGGATAGATTATTTCCCTGGAGATCAACAGACTCGGTTCCCAGCCCTTTTCCAGGTTGCTGGCTAACTGCTCTAGCTCGCTCACCGAGCGGGTGATGTGACGCGAACGTCTAAGCAGTACCTCGCCGCTCTCGGTGAGATAAGCCTTTCGGCCTCTCACTTCCAGCAAGGCAACCCCTAACTGGGTTTGAAGCTTGGCCACCGCATGGTTGAGAGAGGACTGGCTCTTATTAAGCTTTTCTGCCGCCTGGGCGTAGCCACCGTAGTCGACGACGGCCTGTAGAATACGCCATTGCTCGAAGGTCGATTTAGCCTGACTCATGCTGATTCTGGACTCCTAATGTTTAACGCCCTGAGATTTCGTTTTCTCGGCTTTTACGCCATCGCCGTCGGTTTTTATGCTCACCAACTTAGGCAGATATTTCTTGGTTGCCTTGAGTCGATGGAAATAGGGGCCCTGATGTAGTGTCTTGGGCCAGTCCAGCAGCATCATGGCTAATACGTTGCGATGCTCGCCCAGGGCAAGATCGGGATTACCTCGGGGTGAAGGGATGGTCTGCACCTTAGGATCGAAGGCCGCCATGATGTGGGCCTGGGTCTTCTTCACTACGGGATTGTCCGACATGCCTGCCAGGTGGAAGCTTATGCCGACTTCGGCGATGATATCGTCGGTGGCATCGCGCAGGATCCTGTCTATGTTGGCCTCGAAATAATCCAAGATCCAGGCAAATTCCTTTCTATCGACCGGATGCTGATAATACTCGCTGGCGGCGAAGATAAAGTGGGTCATGCCGTAGATCTTATTGCGAAACTGCTTCTTGTCGAGCTTAGCATCGCGGCTCAGGGGATAGACTCGATTGAAACCCGCCTTGTACTCCTGCAAATAGTCGCCCACACCGAGCTGCTTGGCCCAGTAGACATAGTTGACGAGCTGCGCGGCCCAGGCTTCGATCATCGCCTTGTCTGTGAGCCCGCGTTTAAGGTCGGTCGCCTTTAGGGCCTTGACCAACTTGTCGTAACAGGGGCCTTGCAGGCCGAACTCGTCGATACGACTGGAGAACCTCAGTAGCACGTCGGTGTAGAAGAGAAACTCAGGGAAGGGGGCGAGCGCCTTCTTACGCGCCTTGGCTCTGGGGCCTTTACCCAATACATCGATGGCCGCCTGAGCCTCATTCTCTATAAAACCAGGCTGGTCCAGCCGACAGGCATAAAATGCCTGAGACTCGGTGACGGCGTATAGGTCGACTAAAGCGGCATTGGCATACTTATCATCTCCCGTCATGCGATAGAGGCGGATACCATAGTGCCCCTGCACTCTAGGAGGGAGTTGATAGAGATGATCTTCAAGGTTCTGTTGAATCGCCTGCTTGACCCCTTGTGCATCCAGCGAGTTGGCTGTCTTTGCCGAGGCTGGCAGGCTAGGGAGCAGCAGGGCGGAGGTGAGTGCGAGTGCCCTAAAGATTCTAGTGTACGGGCTTAAGTTGAACATCTTGGCTCCTTTCTAGGATGGTGGCGACTGACTGTGCACTGCCAAAAATCAAATTGAGTTGCTCATCGAGAGACAGTTGCTGCTCGTTGATGAGGAGGAGTTCGAACACGACCTTATCTTCCTGGTGAGTGTCGCTCAGGATCTGCTCTGCTAGGCTCCGGTGCCACAGAGAGAGATAATAGAGGGGGCCCTGGGTGACGGCGCCGGTAAAGCTAAACAGGGCATCATCGGCTTCAGGCCAAGGCTCGCCGAAACTCAGGGAAAATTCCTGATTTAGGTCGCGATAGAGGCGATGTTCGGGTGCCTGATATGCCCGCAAGGCTAGCTTGCTGCGAAACACCTTGAGCTGGGATGCAAACGCCTTGAGCTGGGCTTCGCGGCTATCTCTGGGCAACTGGGGAAGCAGCCGCTTCGACAGGTATTGACTCAGCCAGAGGCTGGCGATCGCCTGGCCATCGCCTAAGGTGTTGTTGAGGTAGTAACGCCCACCTGTGAGCAGGCGAGAGACCATCTCGGCGGCGGCGATGATCAGCTGCTCTTGACCGCGATAGTCATCGAGCTCATCTGGCAGCGTGAGGGTGAGCTGGCCAAACTGTTGACCCACTACGCTTTGCCTTAGGGGACTCAACTGGGTTTTTGCCCCTCGATGAGTCGCCGCCTGGCTGAGAAAGATATCCCCCAGCAATCGCCCCTGGTGCCACAGACGCAGCATGTCGGTGTTAATGGTCTCAAACTGCAGGCCAAATGGCTCAAGCTCTTGCTGAATATCACTCAGCAGCTGTCGACCCGACAGGGGCCGAACCTCGACTTTGGCAAGGTCGGCAAGCACAGCGCCTAGGCGCCAGGGGGCAGGCGCTATCCGGGTTTGACTGTCTAGATATCGTTTGACCTGCTCCGGGCTCGCAAGTTGCTGATGGCTGAGTGCCCAGCTGGCATAGTCGAGCGCATCATGCTCCTCTGCTACCGCCTGTTTGGTCTCGAGGATGAGGGACATGGCGGCCAGGTTTTTCTGCTTGGCCCGAGTTTGGTAGGCCTGCCATACCTGGCGCTTACAGGCCTCATCTGGCTGATGGATCAGATAGCTGGCGATTGAGTTATCGAAGGCCTGCGCCTGAGCCTCTTTGGATCTAGCTTCGTCGGATTTAGCTTCATCGTCGAGGCGACACCGGCTCTCACCTATGATGAGTGACAGATCTTTCTGTCTTAGTCCATGGGCGATACTTGCCTGAGCGGTATGGATCTTCGCCTTCTGCACCTGGTCAATCTGCTCGGCTATCTGCTGCGTAAGCCGCCGGCCGAGTTGGCGGAGATCTGACACTTGGCTTTGCGCCCATTGTCGGCTCTGTGTTTTGAGCCAAGGGTCTTTGGCTAGGCGCTCAAACTCATCGGCGAGATGCAGCTGACACTGCAATAAGGCCTCTTTATCCTCGGCATTCAATGGATAGTGACGATAGAAGCGCACGCTGTCTTTGAGATTAAACAGGCCTAGCAACTCGCGCTCGAGCCTCACGCTGGCGTCTTGTGGTGTGTCGCTGGTCTGAGCCTGGGACAGAGATACCTGGTAGTCGATGCACTGCTTGCTCAGCAGTGTGATAGGAGAGGCGGCCTGGGCCGCCACGCTGTAGTTAAGCGCCAGGCAGACTGCTAAAATGCGTTTTAGCATAGGCGACGCGCTCTTCCACTGACATAGATTGGTTTTTCATCTGCTCGACATGCTTAAGTCGCGGTAGCAAGCCCTGGGCATTGGCGATCTGAATAGCAAGACCCGGGCGCGCATTCAGCTCAAGCAGCAAGGGCCCCAGCTTTTGGTCCAGCACCATGTCTGTGCCCAGATACCCCAGCTCACTCATCTCATAGGCCTTGGAGGCCGTATGCAAAAGGGTATCCCAGTGAGGCACCTGGATCTCGGTGAGTTTCTTGTCGGTATCCGGGTGCAGGTCTAGGGGGCGGTCAAACTGTACCGCATGCAGGCCTCTGCCGGTGGCGATATCCAGGCCGACGCCTACTGCTCCTTGGTGCAGGTTGGCCTTACCATCGGATGCGGCCGTCGATAGTCTCAGCATCCCCATGACGGGGAATCCCTTAAAGACGATCAGGCGAATATCGGGTACCCCCTCGAAGGAGTAGCCGTCGAAAACGGGATCGAACTCGATGAGCCCCTCGACGATGGCCACATCTGGCTTACCGCCAAGAGAGAAGAGGCCACTGAGTATGTTAGAGATGTGGCGGTCGATCTCGCTGGGCGTGACCTCGTGGCCATTAGGCTTAAAATAATGGCCATTCTCTACCTTAGTGATCACCAAGATCCCTTTACCGCCGGACCCCTGTGAGGGTTTGATCACGAAGCCATCGCGGTTGTTGACCATCTCTGGGATATGCATGATCTCATGTTGCTGGCAGACGGTACCGATGAGCGCAGGCACGGCGATGTCGTTCGCCAGTGCCAACTGCTTGGTGGTTAACTTATCGTCCACGCGCTTGTAGAACTTGCGTTGGTTGTACCGACCTATGTAGTCGATATTACGCTTGTTCATGCCAAGCACGCCGTTATCCCTTAGCCTTAGCGGATTTGCAAATAGCATGGTTACTCTCCCGCTAAAGGTCTAAAGCGTCTAAGTTCCAATAACTTATAACCTGTGTATTGGCCCATCAACAACACGGTTGCCAGAATCACCAGGTGAATCCCCAGGAAGTTAAATACCCAGTGTTGTACCCAGGTCGCGCTCATGGCCAGGTAGGCTAAGGTGGCGACAAACAGGCTACCACCGCCCTGGACCATCACTTCTTTAGCGCCTTCCTCCTCCCAGAGGATAGACATACGCTCGATGGTCCATGCCAGGATGATCATTGGGAAGAAGGTGATGGTGAGCCCTTCGCTCAGGCCAAACTTGTAAGAAAGCAGGGTGAACAGGCCTATGATGCCTATCACCACTATGATCACCGCCGAGATCCGCGAAATAAGCAGGAGGTTAAGATCCGACAAATAGGAGCGGATCATCAAACCGAAGGCGACGATCAACAGGAAGCCGATAAGGCCGGTCAGCAGGGTGGTCTGAATAAAGGCCAGGGCGATCAGCACGGGCATGAAGGTACCCGAGGTCTTGATGCCTATGATGACCCTGAGGAACACCACCATCAGCACGCCGATAGGGATCAGCAAGATGCCTTTAAACAGGCTCTGCTCTTCCAGCGGCAACTGGTAGAGGGAGAAGTCTAGGGCATCCTTGTTCTTCAGCATGTCGATAGAGGTCGCCAGCGCCGAGCGGGTGTCTTGCAACATGGAGAAGTTCACCTGAGAGTTGACGCCGCCAACGACATCCAACGTCGATTTTGCGGTTCTGTCCCAGATAAGCAGGTTATCAGGACGTCCCTGAGTACCATCGTTGGGGTTGAAGATGAGCCACTGTCCCTGGTGGTAGACCTCCACATAGTTGGACAGTTGCTGACGGCGACGCTGATCTTCTAAAAATAGCCCGCTGACCTTCTTGGCCGGGATCCCCTTGCTGTTAAGCATGCGGATGAAAAGATCGGGACGTGAATTGCTGGTGAGAAGCAATTCCAGATTCTGGCTGCGCTCGGTGGCGTTGAAGCTCTTGTTGAGCTGCTGGGCAAACGAGAGGTTGGTCGCGCTGCGTGACCAGATCTCGCTCATCACCTGTTCGGCGGCGGCCTTCTCTGTGGCAGACCAGTTGTAGGCCTGGGGTGTCTCGGGCGCTTGTTCGGCTGGGATCTCATTCTTGCCGGTCGGCACTAAGGTGACCTTGTAGTAGAGATCTTGCTGACCTATCGCCTCTCGCGTCGACCAGGTGACCTGGCGACCGCTATCAGCCTGAGTAACCGACATGCCGTAGCCCGGCGAGGTGGCGTTTTCCGCTAGGATCTCGAAGGCTGGATCGTTAGGCAGCGAGAAGGTGACCTCGGCGGGTTCGCCGGTGCCTTGAAAACTGACCTTGGCATCTACCGCCCAGCTCTGTACCTGTTCGCCCGGAAGGAAGGGCACATTGTGTTCGATGCCACGATAGACACTGGCGGCTATGCCTGCGATAAACAGCAGGACGACTAAGATATAAAAAGGTTTTTTAGAGTGCATCGAGTCTACATCCTATTATTTTGCTGTTTTTGACGGATTTTTCTTACCGTGCACAAAATTCTGACCCACATCGACAACTGCTATGTCTTGCATAAACTTACGTCCCAGCAGCAGTTGATAGTCGAGATGGCTACGATCCACTAGGTTAAGGTCGGTTTCCGCCTTGTAATTGCCAATCTGCAGATGGGCATGGATCACCGGGCGTCTGTCATTCTTCTCATCGGCATCCTGCTTGATACGAACGAAGCGCTCCACCTTAGACTCGAAGGTCTGCGATGGCTTGTCGGCGCCTTGGGTGAAGACGTCGAAGCGTACCCACTGCTTACCATTGCGCTCGAACAATATGATGTTGTGAGCATCAAGCGATGATGATTCTGCGCCGGTATCGATACGAGTCTCGAAGCCTGCCTTGATCTCATCGACATAGACATGTTCTACCGCGCCCAGAATAAACTTGTCGCCGATGGGCGATGGGTCGCACTGCACCGGGACCTGTACCACCTGCTTCTCGGGCTGAGTCCTAACGGCGGCCACCTGCTTGGACAGTTGCTCCAGCTGGGTCGATAGGGAAGTCAGCGCGGCCTGCTGCTCGCTTTGGTTGGCGCTGATTAAGGTGACTAGTTCGCTCTTTTGCTCACTCAGGCTTGCATTAAAGGTGTCGATGTCGACCGGGGCGGGCTGCTCAGGCACTTGAGTTGCCGCGCAGCCTGCAAGGCTGGTTACCAGGGCGAGAGTTGTCATCTGTTTTAACATAGTGCTTCCCGTTTACTATTTTCGTTTAAATCAAATCTTTGTTGGGCTGATTCTTCACGGCAATAAAAGTGGCGCGTTTGGGCGCCGGATAGCCCTCAACCGTCAGACTGACATCGTTAGGATCCAGATAATCGACTAACGACTCATTAGGCATCCAATCTGTGCTGCGCTGTTCTGCCAATGAGGTGACATCAATATCGACGCAGCGGACATCGACAAAATCTGCCTTCTTGAGCCAGGCCTCTAGAGCCTTGGCCGACGGCAGGAACCAGACATTGTTCATCTTACCGTAACGCTCTCCTGGCACCAGCACCGTGTTTTCATCGCCATCGACGACCAATGTCTCGAGTACCAGTTCGCCGCCGGTCCTGAGTTGGTCCCTCAGTTGCAGCAGGTGATCGATAGGCGAGCGTCTGTGATAGAGCACGCCCATGGAGAATACTGTGTCGAAGGCATCCAGCGGCGGCAGTTGCTCTATGCCAAGGGGTAATAGATGCACTGGGTGTTCGTTACCCGCCAGGCGTTTTACCGCCTCAAATTGACACAGAAATAGCGGTGAAGGGTCGATACCGACGACACGTTTTGCGCCGTCACCCAGCATACGCCACATGTGATAACCGCTGCCGCAACCAACATCGAGCACGGTACGATTCTTCAGTGGTGAGATGTGGGGCTGAACCCGCTCCCATTTCCAGTCTGAACGCCATTCGGTGTCGATATGAATACCATGAAGATCGAAGGGCCCCTTGCGCCATGGGCAGAAGAGTTTCAGCAGGTTTTTGAGTTTTTCTTGCTGGCCCTTGGTGAGCTGCTCACCGCTGCCCACCTCTACCTTAGTGGTGAAATCGATTCTGTCTGGTGCAGGGTAATGGAGTTTATTGAGTACCTTTTCCCATTTGGGCAGATTGCCGTGCTTATGTTCACGTTGCCATTGGCCGAGGATCGCCGGGAGTTCTTCTAACCAATGTTGAAGATTGGAGTCGGCGATTTGCTGATAAAAGGAGCTGAAGCTGATCACTTGATGGCCACCATAGATGCGAAATTAAAACATTGGAACCAGACACTAAAATGACTAAAACCTTGAGCCTCAAGGCGTTGCTGATGCTGGGGCAGGGTGTCTGGTTTCATGACATGTTCCAGCGAGCTGCGCTTCTGGCTGATCTCAAGCTCGCTGTAGCCGTTGGCACGTTTAAAGTCGAGATGTAACTCGTCCAGCAGATGCTGCACCGGCTCATCTTCGAAGACGAGCTTCTCTGACAGGACGAGAATGCCGCCGGGTTTGAGTCCCTGATAGATCTTGGCGATCAGTGTTTGTCTGTCTTCGGGCGCCAGGAACTGCATGGTGAAGTTGAGGATGACCATGGAGGCGTCCTGGATCTCTATGTCGCGAATATCGGCGCAGATAAGATCGACGGGGGTCTCGCTCACATAGGCACTGAGGTTCTGTTTGCAGCGCTCTACCATCGACTCGCTATTATCGACGGCGATGATCTCGCAGCCCCTGCCTTCGATACGGCGACGCACGCTCAACGTGGCGGCGCCAAGCGAACAGCCTAAATCGTATATCTTGCTATTGGGGGTGACACATTTATCGGCGAAATCGCCTAGGGTGTTGATGATCTGTCCATATCCAGGGACAGAGCGACGTATCATATCGCTAAAGACACCTGCGACTCTATCGTCGAATTGAAAGTCACTGATATGTTCACAGGCTTGGGCGTAAATTGTATCTTGATTCGAGTTCATCAGAGTTTTTTGAGTAAATTCAATATTCCATTCTAGCTAATGATAACAGTTCGCAGCAAGTCTAGTACTGGTAATTAGGCATAAAATTCTGTCTAATATCCTAATAACAACATATATTTTACAGCGCGGTGACTTTGTGATTTAAGCTAAGGCGCCAAGGTTATTTTTGTAGCCGGCTTGTAATATGAAGCTGCCTTTAAAACGCCTTTTTAATATGGTGAATATGCTGGCCAGGTTATAGGTGAATGTTTTGAATCGTTTTTAGGTTTAGACAGCCCAATAGTAATGGTTAAAACATCAAGGCGTGTTAGGTTAGCGCTAATAAAATGATAATAGAGACCGGGATAGATCTTTGACACCACTACATCTTTTGGCATCGGCTTTTTTAGCTAAGGTTCGCGGCGCACTGGCGCGCATGACCTTCGTCCCCTTAGCCATAGTGCTCCCCCTACTTTCCAGTTGGCATCTGGCTGCCGACGAGCGTCAGGCTCCACTGGTGCTGGTGATGGGGGAGGACAGTTATCCTTATCAGTTTGTCGATGAGAACGGTGACGCTAAAGGCGTATTGGTGGATCTTTGGCGCGAATGGTCGTCGCAGACTCAGGTGCCTGTGGTCTTCGTCGCCCGTCACTGGCAGGACTCGCTTAAACAGCTCGCCCAGGGAGATGCCGACATCCATATCGGCCTTGGCATCACCAAGGAGCGGGATAGGGATTTCGATTTTGCCGCGCCCATCGCCTATGTCAGCACCTATCTTTATGTGCGTAACACACTTAAAGGCAAGAAAAGTTTTACCGATCTCCAGCCCTATCGTATCGGCGTCGTGGCGGGCTCGTCACACGAATCGATACTCAATCATCAGGTGAATGGGCTGAGCTACCGTTACTATAATAGCCGCGCCGAACTGCTTCGCGCCGTGGTGGCCGGTGAGGTAGATGTTTTTGCCGGCATGGAAGGCTACCTAAAGGATAACGCCGTTAGCCGCGCCGTCCTGGAAGAGTTCCCATTGGATAATCGTCTGCTGATCAAGAAGACGGCGCTGGTGCCTGCGGTCAGTAAGGGACGACTCGACCTTATCACAGAGATTAACCGCGGCTTCGATAGCCTGAGTCAAACCAGCCGCGCCGAAATCGACAAGCGCTGGCTCGGCTTTAGCCGTGATGCCAACACCTTAGTGATAGCCACCACCACAGGTATTCAACCCTTTGTCGATACCGGGGGCGATGGTGAGCCACACGGTCTCTATATTGATATCTGGAAGCTCTGGTCTAAGAAGACGGGGATAGAGGTGGAGTTCCGCCCGGCTGCTATGGAAGATGGCCTGGATGAGCTCAGGTTTCACCGCGCCGATATCCATGTGGGTTACCCCGAAAGCGACACCATGAAGTCCAACCTGACCAGAGCCTGGCGCACCTATCAGGTGAAGAGCCGTCTCTTCAGTTATGGCAAAGCCATCAATAGCTTAGATGAGTTAAAGGGAAAACGCGTCGGCGCCGTGCCCACCGCGCCTTATCTGGATAAACTCAAGCAGGCGCTGCCGAACTCGGAGCTTAAGCTCTATACCGATGTGACGCAGATGATTCAGGCCGCCCAGCAGGGTCATATTGCCGCCTTCGTGGCGTCTTCCGCCTGGACCCAACACTATTTGCTGAGAGCAGAATCCTGGTCCGACTTTCACCAATTCCGTGCTCTCGCCTTTACGACAGATATCTATGCCCTGACTCGCAACGAGGATAAGGGACTGGCTCAGCGTATTGCGGCGGGCTTTCGCCTGATCAGCAATGCAGAGCTGGCCAGTATAGAGAATAAATGGATATTGGACAGAGACGATAGGAGCGTGCAGTCGCTGCTTAATCCGCTCTCTATTACAGAATCCCAGCGGCGCTATTTAGACGGCCTGGGCACACTTAAGGTGGGTTATCTTGCTGCTTGGGCGCCCATGGAGTTTCAGGGGCCATCTGGCGAGTTTATGGGGATCAACAGTGAGATCAGCCTCTGGGTCGCCGATCAGCTTGGCCTGACGATCGAAGGCGTGCCGTTCGAGCGCTGGAGCAGCCTGCTCGATGCGCTTAAACAGGGCGAGATAGATATCGTTGGCAGTGTCGCCCATACCCCAGAGCGGGAGCGGGAAATGGTCTTTACCAGCCCCTATTGGCCATCGCCCTGGGGGCTGGTGACCAACCTAAGTCAGGTGACTGTATTTAACCTGAGTCAGATGAGTGGAAAGCGCCTGGCAATCGTCGAGGGCTACCATCTGATTGCTAACCTGATGAATAAGGCGCTGGGCATCGAACTGGTGATCGTGCCCAACAGCCGCGCGGGTGTGGATGCAGTGGCACAGGGTAAGGCCGATGCCTTCATCGAGAAGGTGATCAACATGGCCATGGTGCTCAAGGAGTCAGATTATAAGGCACTTAAGATGTCTGTGTTGGCGGATTTCTCCCAGCAGCAGAGCCATTTTGCGCTAAATCCCAAGTACAAGGAATTGGTCCCACTGTGGGATCAGGCCATCGCTCAGCTGACTCCTGAGCGTCAAGAGGAAATTTATCAGCACTGGGTGAAGGAGGAAGTCAGCAACTGGAGGGCCTGGGTGAACTATCAGAGTGCCTTCTATCTTTTGGCGCTACTCAGCTTTGTGGTGTTTGTCTATCTTATCTTGCGCTCCCAGCGTAGCCGTCTCGCGGCTGCCAAGGAGCTAGCCCATGAGCTGACCCGGGCTGGGCAGTTCGATACGCTTACCGGCCTGCCTAATCGTAGCCTGCTTGATGACAGGCTGCAGCAGTCGGTACTGCTGCACAGGCGTGAGATGCAGCCCTTTGCAGTGCTCTTCATCAGCTTCGATAATATGCGCCAAATCAATCAGACCTTTGGTCATCAGGTGGGCGACAGGGTGCTGGCCGAGGGGGCGCAGCGACTCAAGTCGGCGGTGCGTAAGTCTGATACCCTGGCACGCTTTGGTGGCAACGAATTTGTGATGGTGCTCAATCGCAGTAAAGATCTCGATACCGTGTGTCAGGTAGCCGATGGCATAGTGGGCGGCTTTAGTGCGCCCTTTGCCATCAACGGTCTGGATGTGGCACTATCGGTCAGCATAGGGGTGGCCATGTTCCCGAATGATGGCGACACTGTCGTTGAGTTACTCAAGACCGCCGACAAATTGATGTCGCGGGCAGTGAAACAGGGTGGGCGCTGTTACCAAAGTGCCTGAACTGTGACCCCAGTTCAGGATTTGATGGATATTTATCCAACCCAAAGGTTTACTTCATTTTAAGCGGATGAAGTTGTTTTGAAATCGGCAATATTTCACTATAATGCCGCTTTTGTCATGTATTGAATATCCTCAAGCACGGCCTTGACGGATGAAAGGAAAGTGTTAGATGCGCAGTCATTATTGTGGAGACGTTAATCGGTCTCATGTTGGGGAAGAAGTTACTCTCGTAGGTTGGGTAAACCGCAGTCGCGATCTCGGTGGCGTGGTTTTTCTGGATTTGCGCGACCGTGAAGGCGTGATTCAGGTAGTATATGATCCTGATCTGCCAGAGGTATTCGATGTCGCCAGCACACTGCGCAGCGAGTTCTGTGTTCAGGTCAAAGGCCTAGTACGCGCACGTCCTGACAGCCAGATCAACGATCAGATGCGCACAGGTGAGATTGAGGTGCTGGGCAAGGCGCTAACCATTCTTAACAGCGCACCGGCACTGCCGATCAACATGGACAAAAATCAACACAACACCGAAGAGCAGCGTCTTAAGTATCGCTACCTGGATCTGCGTCGCCCCGAGATGGCCGAGCGCATCATCTTCCGCTCTAAGGTGACTAGCGCCGTGCGTCGTTTCCTCGACGGTAACGGTTTTCTCGATATCGAGACGCCTATCCTGACCAAGGCGACGCCAGAAGGTGCACGTGACTATTTAGTGCCTAGCCGTACCTACAAGGGCCAGTTCTTCGCGCTGCCACAATCGCCACAGCTGTTTAAGCAGTTGCTGATGATGTCTGGCTTCGATCGTTACTACCAGATCGTGAAATGTTTCCGTGACGAAGACTTACGTGCCGACCGTCAGCCTGAATTTACCCAGATCGATATCGAAACCTCATTCATGACCTCAGCACAGGTGATGGACAAGACTGAAGAGATGGTACGCGGTCTGTTTAAAGAGCTGCTAAACGTCGACCTGGGCGAGTTCCCTAAGATGACCTTCGCCGAGGCGATGCGTCGTTATGGCTCAGACAAGCCGGACTTGCGTAACCCGCTGGAGCTGGTCGATGTAGCCGACCTGGTTAAAGATGTCGACTTCAAGGTGTTCCAGGAGCCAGCCAACGACAGTGAAGGCCGTGTTGCCGTGCTGTGTGTACCGGGCGGCGCTAGTCTGTCACGTAAGCAGCTCGATGAGTATGGCAAGTATGTCAACATCTATGGCGCCAAAGGCTTGGCATGGATGAAGGTCAACGAGCTGGAGAAAGGGCTGGAAGGCATTCAGTCACCAGTGCTTAAGTTCCTCAGCGAAGAGGTGGTTAAGGGAATCCTGGATCGTACCAATGCGGCCAACGGTGACCTTATCCTGTTTGGCGCCGATAAGGCGAATATCGTGGCAGAAGCCATGGGCGCCCTGCGTCTGAAGGTGGGTGAAGATTTCGACCTACTTCAAGGTGACTGGAAGCCACTATGGGTGGTTGACTTCCCAATGTTTGAGCGCACATCCGATGGCGGCCTGCATGCCATGCACCATCCGTTTACCGCGCCAAGTGGTATCACACCGGCCGAGCTGGAAGCAAACCCTACGGCGGCCATCTCTGACGCCTATGACATGGTGCTAAACGGTTGTGAACTGGGCGGTGGTTCGGTACGTATCTACGACGGTGAGATGCAGTCTGCCGTATTTAGAATTCTGGGGATCGATGACGAGGAAGCGCAAGAGAAGTTTGGCTTCCTACTTGAAGCCCTCAAGTACGGCACACCTCCACACGCAGGCCTGGCGTTCGGTCTCGATCGTATGGTGATGCTGATGACAGGTGCGAGTTCGATTCGTGACGTAATGGCATTCCCTAAGACCACCACGGCAGCCTGTCCGCTCACCAATGCACCAGGTTTCGCTAACCCTGTACAGCTCGAAGAGCTTGGGGTGAGCGTAGTGGAAGCGAAGAAAGAGCAGGAATAAATCAAGATTGAACCAATAAGCCGAGCATCTTGCTCGGCTTTTTCGAGGCAAGCTCGAATAAGGAGTCCCTATGGCCGGTCACAGTAAATGGGCCAACATCAAGCACCGCAAGGCGGCACAAGACGCTAAACGCGGTAAACTCTTCACCAAATTCATTCGCGAGCTTACGGTAGCGGCCAGAGAAGGCGGCTCGGATCCCGATTCGAACCCTAGACTCAGGGCGGCAATCGATAAGGCGCTGTCAAACAACATGACCCGTGACACAGTCGAACGCGCCATCAAGCGCGGTGCCGGCGAACTCGACGGCCAGGTGCTGGAAACCATCATGTATGAAGGCTATGGTCCGGGTGGAACCGCAGTGATGGTCGAAACCATGACTGATAACCGAAATCGCACCGTCTCTGGCGTGCGTAACGCCTTTAGTAAGTCGGGTGGCAACCTGGGTACAGATGGCTCTGTGGCCTATCTGTTCGAGAAGCGTGGCGTGATCTCTTACGCCGAAGGCAGCGATGAAGACACCATCATGGATGCGGCGCTCGACGCCGGCGCCGAAGATGTAGTGACCAATGATGATACCTCTATCGATGTCTACACCACGCCAGAAGCCTTTGGTGCCGTGAAAGATGCGCTGGACGCGGCAGGACTGGAGGCGGTCAACGCCGAGGTGACCATGGTGCCATCGACCAAGGCAGAGTTGGACGCTGCCACCGCGCCTAAATTCCTGCGCCTGATCGATAACCTTGAAGATCACGACGATGTGCAAGAGGTCTATCATAACGCCGAGATCTCTGACGAGATCTTAGCCAGCCTCGAATAAGCAGGCGATGCCAATAATCTTGGGGGTGGATCCCGGCTCGCGTATCACAGGTTATGGGGTGATCCAGTGTCAGGGCAGGCAGCAGATCTACCTGGGCAGTGGCTGTATTCGCACCCAATCGGATGATCTGCCCGCCCGTCTTAAGGTGATATTCGACGGGATCAGTGAGATCATCCGCCAATACCAGCCGGATGAATTTGCCATCGAGCGGGTGTTTCTGGCCAAGAATGCCGATTCGGCATTAAAGCTCGGCCAGGCACGCGGAGCCGCTATAGTGGCCGCCACCAATGCCGATCTGCCGGTGGCCGAGTATTCGGCGACCCAGATCAAGAATGCAGTGGTCGGCACGGGACGGGCGCAGAAGAGTCAGGTACAGCACATGGTGCAACAGATCCTGAAATTGCCCGCTGCCCCACAGGCCGATGCGGCCGATGCCTTGGGGGTTGCCCTGTGCCATTTCCACACATATCAGAGCCTGATCGCTATGGGCGGTAAGGCTAGCGCGAGAACTTACGGAAGATATAGATGATAGGTCGTTTACGGGGATTACTCGTCGAGAAGCAGGCGCCCGAGGTGCTGATCGAAACCGCTGGTGTCGGCTATGAGGTGCAGATGCCGCTCACCAGTTTTTATGAATTGCCGGAATTAAACCAAGAGGCGGTGATCTACACCCATTTCGTGGTGCGAGAAGATGCTCAGCTGCTTTATGGTTTCATGAGCAAGCAGGAAAGGGCGCTCTTTAGGCTGCTTATCAAGACCAATGGTGTCGGCCCCAAGCTGGCGCTCACCATACTCTCAGGCATGACGGCGGCCGAATTTGTTAAGTGCGTTGAACACGACGACATCGCCACTCTGGTGAAGCTGCCGGGTGTCGGCAAGAAAACCGCCGAGCGCTTGCTGGTTGAGATGCGTGACAAGCTCAAGAGCCTGATGGAAGCGTCCCACGGTAACGAGCGCGAGTTTGTGCTGCAGTCGAACTATACTCCTGTGCCTGTGGTCAACACCGCCGAAGAAGATGCCATCTCGGCGCTTTTGGCGTTAGGATATAAACCTGCACAAGCCAGTAAGGCGGTCTCCAGTGTCTTCGAAGAGGGCATGGATTCGGAAACCTTGATCAAGGCATCGCTGAAATCGATGCTCTAGCGCCCAGAGTGAGAAATAGATGATTGAAGCCGATAGGTTAGTTCACGCCCAGCCTCAGGGCACTGAGGAACGGGATGAGCAGATAGATAGGGCCATGCGGCCTAAGCTGCTGGATGAATATACGGGTCAGGACGATACCAGGGCCCAGCTTAAGGTGTTTATCGAGGCGGCGCAGAAACGGGGCGAAGCCTTAGATCACATGTTGATCTACGGGCCTCCAGGCCTGGGTAAGACGACGCTGGCCATGATCGTGGCCAACGAGATGGGTGTTAACATCAAGTCCACCTCAGGGCCTGTGCTGGAGAAGGCGGGTGATCTGGCTGCGCTGCTGACCAACCTCGAGGCAGGTGACGTACTCTTTATCGATGAGATCCACAGATTAAGCCCCGTGGTGGAGGAGATCCTCTACCCGGCGATGGAAGATTATCAGCTGGATATCATGATCGGCGAGGGGCCGGCGGCGCGCTCCATTAAGCTAGAGCTGCCTCCTTTCACCCTGATCGGCGCAACAACCCGCGCTGGTGCGCTAACCTCGCCGCTGCGTGCCCGTTTTGGCATCCCCCTGCGTCTCGAGTTTTATAATGTTAAAGATCTCAGCAGTATCGTGGCTCGTTCGGCTAAGGTGTTGGAGTTGCCCATAGATCAAGAGGGGGCCGTGGAAGTGGCCAGGCGCTCTCGTGGCACCCCGCGTATCGCCAACCGCCTGCTCAGACGGGTGCGAGACTACGCCGAGGTGAAGCATGACGGCGAGGTTAACAAGGTGGTCGCCGAGAGCGCCTTGGATATGCTGGATGTGGATGTCGAAGGCTTCGACTATATGGACCGCAAGTTGCTGCTGGCCATCATAGATAAATTTATGGGCGGCCCTGTGGGCCTGGACAACCTGGCAGCCGCCATCGGCGAGGAGCGCGAAACCATAGAAGATGTGCTCGAACCCTTCCTGATCCAGCAAGGCTTCATCCAGCGCACCCCAAGAGGACGTATTGCCACCGCCAGAGCCTATCAGCACTTCAACCTGATCCAGCCGGAATAATCGCTAGGCGAACGGCTATTATCTTCACATTATTGAGTTGAGCGTTAAAAAGCGTGGTCGAAAGACTGCGCTTTTTTGTTTTCACCTACTGGCTCTACATACGACTGTTTTGCTGTCTACCCAGTACCTCCCTGTCTGAACATTTAATCAAAGCTTTCAATCAACGCCTTCAATCAAAGCCTTCAATCTGAGACGCTAATATAACGTCTTCATGGGTGTGCCGTGAGCGTCATGATCTTGCTGCTGTCGTTCTGTCGTTGCTGTGGACGCACTCGAATTTCTATGCAATCAGGCCGACGATTCGAGTCAGTTGCTGTCTAGCTATTCCTGAATCCTATTTCAGAATTATTTCGTTTAAAATTTAAGCTAAAAGAGTTCCTGTTAAAGGATTAAATGATGCAAAGCGTTACACTTATATAATTTAATAAGTATAATTGTTAGTGATTTTGTTAATTCTCCACAAAGATTGAGTGTATTTAAATTGAGTCTTGATTTATATCCATTTTATTAATTCCGCACTTGGTTACTCGTTAAAATTAAATGCGTTAAGTCAGTAATTGATTTAATGCTGTGGCGTGGAAACTAGGTAGAGAGATAAATTGACTAACGCTGTTTTTCTGCACGTTTGTAAAATATTGTAACAAGCAAGTCTAATCATCGCTCAGCATCCTTATTCATTTAAGGCTCAGGTCGGCGGATTTGTTAATGGTGGCGTGTTTATGTGCCTGCTGGGTAAAAACGCCAGATTGAAACAAGTGTTTAGACCGTTCTTTTGTGTTGATGATCACACTTTTGTCTTTTGTGTGCGTTGTGATTGTGTTGCAACTCTTGCCGAGTAAAACACTGGCTCGGATCAAATTTTCTAGCTAATTAAACCAGGTGAATGCTTATTCACTCTCTCGGGTGAAATATTAAACTTGCGTTGTTACTTAAATAATACTTTGTATTAACGTTTATTTTTCATTGGTTAATAAATTGGTGGATTGACGCATTTGGGGTGAAAGGGGAGTATCGAATCGAGCGTTGAATAAATAAAAGAACGGCGCCGAATAAAAATTGAATTAGGGAGTAGACCTACATGATTAAAACAAGCAGATTAGCTGCGGCAGTTAAATTAAGTTTAATTGCGACAGTGTCGACCAGCGGATATTTTGTTGCCAACAATGCCGTTGCTGCCGAAGAAAGTGCCTCTTTTGAACGTATCGCGGTAACGGGTTCACGCATTCAACGTCAAGACATGGAAACGGCTTCACCTGTTACCGTTATCGACGCCAGTGCCATTCGCGCCGAGGGTTACAATTCGGTCGATGAGATCCTACAGGCGCAACCTGCCATGGCGGGTATGGCAGTAGGCTCTACCACTAACAATGGTGCCGACGGTGTCGCCCAGGTGGATCTACGTGGTATGGGGGCGAGCCGTACCTTGGTACTGTTAAATGGCCGCCGCATGGTGAACTCAGGTTCGGGTGCAGACAGTGCCGTGGATCTCAACACCATCCCAGTGGCGATGATCGCTCGTGTGGAGATCCTGAAAGATGGCGCCTCCGCGGTGTATGGTTCCGACGCCATTGCAGGTGTGGTTAACATCATCACTAAGAAAGATTTCGAAGGCTTCCAGCTAGACATCAATGGCGGCGCCACCGACAAGGGTGACGGTGAAAATGTCGAGATCAGTGCACTCTATGGTTTCAATACCGATGGTGGTAACTACACCTTTGGTGTGGCCTATTCGGACCGTGGCGGCGTGATGCAAAAAGATCGCGACTGGGTGGAGAAGGGCGCTAGTAGCTTTATCCCAACCGGCTCGCTAGGCGGTAAGGTGCAGGATGAGAATGGTAATTGGGTCGATCGCACCGAGGGTTATGACTATACCCAGGATAGCTGGCTGCAGACGCCAAATGAGCGTTACAGTTTCTTCGCCAATGCGACGCAAGAACTGGTTAACGACATCGTCTTTACTGGTGATCTCTTATACACCAAGCGCCAATCAGAGCAGATGATGGCGGCTCAGCCGGCCTCTGTGATGTTGGATGTGTGTACGCCAAGTTCAACAGGTAACTGCATCACGCTAACCGACGAGATGATTGCCGGCGGTATCGCCCCTGACGATCAAGGCCGTGTGGAATACCGCAGAAGAACCACAGATGCCGGTAACCGTATCTATGAGCAAGACACAGATACCCTACGCGTATCTGCCGGTCTAGCCGGTGAGTTTGATGTTCATACGGGTATCGCCTGGGATCTCTCTTACACCTATGGTAAGAACAAGGCGGAAACCTGGGTTCATAACTCTATCAATGCCAAGAACATGGAACAGTCTGTCTACGACAACCAGGATGCCTGGTTCAGCGGCGACCCACTGTCTCAAGCCATCATTGACGACATCAGCTACCTTGAGTCCACCACGGGCGGTAACGAGCAGCACATCGTCTCTGGTGTGATCAGCGGTGAAGCCTTCGACCTGGAAGCGGGCCCTGTCGCTTATGCGATCGGCGCCGAATACCGTCATGACAGCGGTTACTACAATCCCGACCCTGTGATCGTCGCCGGTGAAGGCACGGCGGCGCAGCAAGATCCTACCGATGGTAGCTACAGCGTGATCTCTGTGTATCAAGAGGTGAGCGTACCATTCACCGACAAGCTAACCGGTGATTTTGCGCTGCGTTTCGATGACTACTCTACCTTTGGTAACGCATCGACCTGGAAGATAGGTTTGACCTATGAGGCGACCGACGACCTTATGCTACGCGCCGTGGCGGCTACCGGTTTCCGTGCGCCAAACGTGAGCGAGCTGTATGGCGGTAACGTGGGTTCATACGACTACCTGGACGATCCTTGGGGTAACGAGCAGGACCCACAGATTTTGGTGAACTACACCTCAGATCCCGATCTGAAGGCGGAATCGTCTGAGTCTTACACTGCAGGTCTTGTCTACTCGCCAAGCTATATCGATGGCATGTCGCTGACCTTGGATTACTGGCGCTTTAAGATCACAGATGCCATCTCGCGTCTGGACGTTCAGGCGGGTCTAAATGCCTGTCACGCCGGAGATACCACTGCCTGTGAGACCTTCGGTATCACGCCAGACGGTAACCTGGAAAACTTAACCAACCCGCTGACCAACGTGGGCTATCAAGACACGAGTGGTGTCGACTTTAACCTGGCTTACCGTTTTGAGGGCCTTGGCTTAGATTGGAGCATCAGCAACGATCTGACCTACCTGCTTGAGTTTGAGCAGGATGGCATCGACTACACTGGCACCATCGGCGGCATGTTCGGTGGCTATGCTAAAGTGAAGAATAACTTTAGCGTGAAGGCTGGCCAGGGTGACTGGAGTGTGATGTACTCTAACCGTTATATCGGTGAGATGGACGACATCAACTATGGTGATGCGGTTGACTCTGTGCTGTACCACAACATCTCTGGTATGTACCACATCAACGACAGCATTACCGCTAGCCTGGGCGTGAAGAACTTCACCGATGAGAAGCCTGTGATGGTGGCCAGCGGCAACGAGGCGGGCACAGTGCCTGAGGTTTACGACACTATCGGTCGTCAGATCTACGGCGGTGTAACCGTTAAGTTCTAACGAGCAATTGGAATTAAAAAAGCGCCCTAGGGCGCTTTTTTTATGCAAGTTTAACGATTAGCCTAAACCCTGCTGGGCAGATCTCATCTGAATGAACTCTATCTTGTAGCCATCAGGGTCTTCAACGAAGGCGATCTCTGTGGTGCCGCCGGCGACGGGGCCTGGCTGGCGGGTCACCTTACCGCCCGCGGCTTCGATGGCTGCACAGCGGCTGTAGATATCCTCTTCGCCAATCGCCAGATGGCCAAAGCCGCTGCCGAGATCGTACTTGTCTGTGTCCCAGTTGTAGGTGAGCTCAACCACCGCGGCGCCAGTCGCCTCTTCGTCGAAGCCAACGAAAGCCAGGGTATAGCGGTACTCTGGGTTTTCAGACTTGCGCAGTAGCTTCATGCCCAAGATTTCGGTGTAAAAATGTATGCTACGATCGAGATCGCCGACTCTCAGCATGGTATGTAAAAGTTGTGCCATAAGGACCTCTTTTTAGGAAAATGCTAGGCCCAAGTATACCTTATTTATCCGCCTTTTAAATCTGTGCTATCGGTTTGCTTATCCCGTGAAAGGTAGGATAAAACAGGCGTAAATCGTCATGATCCTTGTCACAGAATGGGGTGATGTCACTGGTGTTAACCCGGGCGGCTGGGATAATTGAGCCTGGTTATTAGAGGAGCTGTCGATGCCAACCGAACTAAAAATGGCCCTAGGACTTACGGTCACCATAGCACTGTTTCTATCTGTGTTCTTTATGAGCATGTTTTAATTCGTCTGCCTGATTTGGCAGTAGAGTCGTACAAAAAAAGCCGCTTCTGCGGCTTTTTTATATTTGAGCTTAGGTATTTATCTCGCCTTGGTGCTGCTAGCGCTTACCAAGACCAGAAGGCTTATTCGTCCGGATAGACCTTCTCTTTATACTCACAGAGGTCTTCAATCAGGCAACTGCCACATCTTGGCTTGCGGGCGACACAGGTATAACGCCCGTGGAGAATAAACCAGTGGTGAACATCCACCTTAAACTCGGCAGGCACAACCTTTAGCATCTTCTGTTCCACCTGATCCACGTTCTTGCCCATGGCAAACTTGGTGCGATTGGCGACGCGAAAGATGTGGGTATCGACGGCGATGGTCGGCCAGCCGAAGGCGGTGTTTAACACCACGTTGGCCGTCTTACGACCCACTCCCGGCAAAGCCTCCAGAGCCTCTCTGTCTTCGGGCACCTCACCGCCATGTTTCTCCAGCAAGATCTCGCAGGCCTTGATGACGTTGATAGCCTTGTTGTTATACAGGCCTATGGTCTTGATATAGTCTTTGAGTCCCTCGACGCCCAGATCATAGATGGCTTGGGCGGTATTTGCGACGGGAAACAGCTTGTCGGTGGCTTTGTTGACGCTCACGTCCGTAGCCTGGGCCGACAGGGTGACGGCAACCAGCAGCTCGAAGGGGGAGGAGAAGTTAAGTTCCGTTTCTGGTTTAGGGTTGTTATCGCGAAAGATCTCCAGGATCTTACGACGCTTTTCGGTATTCATAACTTAACTCACCTTGGTAATGCGTGCGCGGGTCACTGCTGGGGCAGCCTCTGGGGCCGGTTTACGTGCCTCGAGCTGCTTGTCGATCATGTTCTTGATGGCAATGAGGAAGCCCATGGCGATAAAGGCGCCGGGTGGCAGCATCGCCAGCAGGAAGTTGGTATCCACCTGCCATAGGTGAATCGTTAATCCCTTGGCCCAGTCACCGAGCAGTAGGTCGGCGCCATCAAATAGCGTGCCTTGGCCGAGGATCTCACGACAAGCCCCGAGCAGCATAAGTACTAGGGTGAAGCCCAGTCCCATCATCAGGCCATCAAAGGCTGCTTTAACCACGTTGTTACGTGAGGCAAAGGCCTCGGCGCGCCCTATGATGACGCAGTTGGTGACGATAAGGGGCAAGAAGATCCCAAGTGATAGATATAGTCCGTAGGCGTAGGCGTTGATCAATAGCTGCACACAGGTCACCAGGGCGGCGATGATCATCACAAATACGGGAATGCGGATCTCCTTAGGCACAAACTCTCGCACCAGGGAGACCAGCACGTTGGAGCCGACCAGCACAACAAGCGTGGCTAACCCAAGGCCGATGGCGTTGGTCAGGGTAGCGGTGACTGCGAGCAGTGGACACAAGCCCAGGAGCTGGACTAGGCCCGGATTATTCTTCCACAATCCTTGCCAGGCGATATCACGATAGTTACTCATATTGCACCTCACAATTGGCAGGGCGGCTTAGCAGTGTCTGCTTGTTGGCATTAAAATAGCGCAGGGTGCGTTTAACCGCGCCGACGTAGGCTCTGGGGGTGATGGTCGCGCCGGTAAACTGATCGAATTGACCGCCATCTTTCTTTACCGCCCAACGCTTGTCTTGTTCACCTTGAATACTCTGACCCTTAAAGCTCAATACCCAGGGAGACTTACGAAGATCTATCTTATCGCCAAGGCCAGGCGTTTCGTTATGGTTGAGGGTACGCACGCCCAGAACCTCACCTTTGACATCGATGGCGACGACCAGTTTGATTTGGCCGTTATAGCCATCTGGCGCGACCGTTTCCATGGCGATGGCCACGGGCTCGCCGCCTTGGCTAGCGATGTAGGCGGGCAGGGGTTCATCGACTCCCAGTACGTCGGCGTCCTGGATCAGGATACAGTGCTCTATGAGTGCGTTGTCATGTATTTCATCAGGGATGATCTGATGCAAGGTTCTCATGAGTTCGAGATCTTGTTGCTGCTTGATCCGCTCGAAGGTTGACTGGTTAACCAGGGCCACCAAGGCGGTACACAGGAGGGCGAATAAACCCAGTAAGCTAGCATTTTTGACGATAGAACGTTTCACTTCATACTCCTGCCGTGGGCTTAGCGGCTTGCTCTGTGGCCGTAGGCTCGGGGTTTGACATAATAATCGATAAAGGGTGCGCACAGGTTAGCCAATAGTACGGCAAAGGCAAAGGCATCAGGATAGCCGCCGAAGCTGCGGATCAGATAGACCAGCAGGCCAATCAGCGCACCGAAGATCAGTCGCCCACGAGTACTGGTTGCGGCGGTAACCGGATCGGTGGCGATAAAGAAGGCCGCTAACATGGTGGCGCCGGAGAACAGATGCAGCAGCGGGCCCATGTGCGTGTCGGGGCTCAGCAGATAGCCGATACTGGCGCAGACAAACAGACTCGCTAAGATGGCGGTGCTGATCTGCCAGCGGATCAGTTTAAGCTTGAGCATCACCAGACCGCCAGCCAGGTAGGCCAGGTTGATCACCGCCCAGCCGATACCAAAGCCATCACTGAAGCTTGCCTTAGCGAGGATCTCATCCAAGGTTAAACCGGTAGACAGGCCAGTCTTGACCGCATCCAGTGGCGTGGCCATGGTTACGCCATCGATACCGGCGCGGTAGGCGAGGATCTGCTCGGCGTCGGCTCCCTGAAAGATGATACTCAGGCTTTGCAAGAATCCTAGGTCATTCAGCGCCGCGCCACTCGGCGCAACCCAGCTGGTCATCTGCACCGGGAAGGAGATAAGCAGCATCACATAGGCCGCCATGGCGGGGTTAAAGATGTTGTTGCCCAGGCCGCCATAGAGTTGTTTGACCACTAAGATGGCAAACACCACGCCGATGCCGGCTATCCACCAGGGCGCCATCGCAGGGATTGCAACGCCTATCAAGAGGCCTGTGAGGGCCGCGCTGTTGTCGCTGATGGTCTTACCGACCGGACGTGCGCGCAGCTTCAATACCGCCGCTTCTGTGGCTATCGCGATAGCGATGGCCAAGGCTATCTGGATCAGGGTTCCCCAGCCAAAGAAGTAGCACTGAGCCAGCACGCCGGGCAGGGCGCACAGCATGACCTTAAACATCAGGCCGCGAGTTTGTGCCTTGGTGGACAGGTGTGGCGATGAGGCCAACTTAAATGCCATGATTAATCCTTGTGCTCATTGTTTGGGTTCTCTGCCTGGGCTTTGGCCAGCTTCTTCGCCTTGGCCTTGGCAACCGCTGCGGCTATTTTTGCCTTCTTGATTGCTTCGGCATCCTCAACGGGTGCTTCTTGAATCGCTTGTTCGTCAGATGCGGCCTGTTCAGCTACTTCTTTGCCAGTCTTTTCCTGTTGGGCTTTTTTAGCCTTGGCCTTTTCGACTGCAGCAGCGATTTTTGCCTTCTTGATGGCCCCAGGATCGTCTGCAGGGACTGCTTGAACCGCTTGTTCGTCGGTCGCGACGGGTTCAGCTACTTGCTCTTCGCTGTTTGCTTGCTGAGCCTTCTTGGCTTTGGCCTTAGCAACCGCGGCGGCGATCTTAGCCTTCTTGATCGCTTCGGGGCTACTCGCCTCAGTTTCTGTGGCGTTAGGCGTTGACGCTTTTGTTGCTGTTTGCTCGCCCTCTGCATCTTCTTGTGGTGGAGCCTCGTGTGCCGATTCTGCCTGGGCCGCCTTCTTCGCCTTGGCGCGGGCAATGGCCGCGGCAACCTTCTCCTTCTGGCTTAAGGGCGCAGTTTCTTGGGCGTCTTGACCAAGGTTTTGAACTTCGTCCTGAGTGGCGCCTTGGCTGGCCTCAGATACTTCAGCCGAATTTTGTGCGGCCTTCTTTGCTTTGGCACGGGCGATGGCGGCGGCAACTTTATCTTTCTGACTCATCGCGGCCGCTTCGCCAGTATTTGCGGTCGTAGCTTGCTGGTGCGACTCAGTCGGTTCTGTTGAGGCTGGTGCTTCAGACTTGGCCTTTTGCGCCGCCTTCTTAGCCTTGGCGCGTGCTATTGCCGCGGCAACCTTATCTTGTGGTTTTGTTGCGCCCTTGCCGTCATCAATATTGGTGGTCGCTGGCACCTGATCTTGTTCTTGCGCGGCTTTCTTGGCCTTAATCCTTGCCATGGCAGCGGCGACGGCGTCTTTATCTGACCCTGTCATCTGTGCCTTGCGGCGTTCGGCAGCCTGCTTGGCTTTCTCTTCTCGCGCCTGTTTTTCCTGTTCTAGACGCAGGGTACGGGAGTCGAACCTTTGCTTGGCGAGCTCCGCCTGTTTCTTCTCCTCGGCCTCCTGGCGTAGCGCCGATTTGGCGACGCGATAGTATTCCACTAGAGGGATATCGCTTGGGCAGACATAGCTGCAGCAGCCACACTCGATGCAGTCACGCAGATTATAACTAGCAGCCTTGTCATATTCCTGAGCCTTGGCATGCCAAAACAGTTGCTGGGGCAGCAGTTGCGCCGGACAGGCCTGGGCACACTCGCCGCAGCGGATGCAGGGCTGCTCCGGACTCGGCGGTGCAACCTCTTGCTCGCTCGGAAGCAAGACACAGTTGGTGCCCTTGGTAATGGGCGCCGCGACATTCGGCAGCATGTAACCCATCATGGGACCGCCGATGATCACCGGCGAATTTTCATCGCCTTTAAACTGCGCGGCGGCGAGCAGATGCTCGACGGGGGTGCCGATAGGCACCCAGTAGTTACCGGGTTTAGCGATATTCTGGCCGGTCAGGGTCACCACGCGCTCAATAAGCGGCATGTTGCGGTAGACGGCCTGGGTAATGCTGTAGGCGGTGCCGACGTTCTGCACCAGAATTCCCAGGTTTGCCGGAATGGCGCCCGATGGCACCTCCTGTCCGGTTAAAATCTGGATCAGTTGCTTCTCGCCGCCCGACGGGTAGAGAGTTGGGATCTTACTCACTCGCGCGCAGTGACTCGGTAGCTGGCTGCGGTTGAGGGCATGGCTCATCTGCTCTATGGCCTGGGGCTTATTGTCTTCGATGGCGACAATGATGCGCTTGGGCCCGAGTAACTGGTGGATGATCGCTATGCCGCGGACGATTTCATCGCAGGCTTCCTGCATCAACTTGTCGTCAGAGGTGATATAGGGTTCACACTCGACGCCGTTGATGATCAACAGCTCGATATCGCTGACAGGTTTGAGCTTGATATGGGTCGGGAAGGCCGCACCGCCGAGACCCGCGATGCCAGCTGCCTGCACGCGGCTGATGATGGCATCATTGTCCATCTGTGCCACCTGTTCTGGACTGAGCGGCGCATGAACTGTGTCGATCCACTGCTCCTGATGATCGTTTTCAATCACACAGGTCAGCACGGGCAACGCTGAGGCGTGGTTGCTGGCGCGCGCTTCGATGGCGATCACCTTGCCCGATGCGGGGGCGTGCACCGGCAGATAGCGAAAACCTTCGCCGAGTGTGAGCGGCTGCCCCTTGGTCACTGTGTCGCCAGCCTTGACGGCCAAGGTACAGTTCTCACCGACACCCGGGACGGGAACCAGATAGTGATCCGCAAGGGGGAGTCTGGCTATCTCACTCTGGTTAGAAAGCGATTTATGCTCGGGTGGATGAATACCGCCGGGAATACGCCAGAGTGTGCCTTTATCTATCTGTTCTAACAAGGTTAACACTTAGATTCCTCGCTAATATTGACCACAGGTATGGCATTGAGCTGCCAGCTCCAGTTGTGTAATGTTTCGCCTACGGGGATCATGTCGATACAATCGACCGGGCAGGGCTCGACGCAGAGATCGCAGCCCGTGCAGTAATCTGTGATCACCGTGTGCATCTGTTTGCCTGTGCCTAGGATGGCGTCGACCGGACAGGCCTGAATGCATTTTGTACAGCCGATACACTCATCTTCACGAATAAAGGCGACCTTCTTTACTTGGGTCTCGGCAGAGGCGGTGAGCGGCTCGGGGTCGACACCCATCAGCTCGGCAAGTTTTTCCATGGTGGCGGTGCCGCCTGGTGGGCACTTGTTGATCTTCTCGCCGTTGGCGATCGCCTCGGCGTAGGGGCGACAGCCCGGATAGCCGCATTGACCGCATTGGGTTTGCGGCAGCAGGGCCTCGGCCTGATCGATAATGGGGTCACCTTCGACCTTGAACTTTTCGGCGGCGTAACCTAGCAGCGCGCCGAAGGCGAGGGCGAGTAATCCTAATAGGATGATGGCAATAATAACTTGGCTCATGCTTAATTAACCAAACCTGTGAATCCCATGAAGCCCAGCGACATCAGGCCTGCGGTGATCATCGCGATGGCGCCACCCTTGAAGGGGGCCGGCACATCTGCGGCGGCCAGACGCTCGCGCATGGCGGAGAAGAGGATGAGTACGATAGAGAAACCGACTGCGGCGCCGAAACCATAGATGGCCGACTCGATAAAGTCGTGCTTCTCGTTGACGTTGAGCAGCGCCACACCCAGTACGGCGCAGTTGGTGGTGATCAGCGGCAGGTAGATCCCCAGGGCCCTGTGTAGCGCGGCGCTGGTTTTCTGTACCAGCATCTCGGTAAATTGCACCACGACGGCGATAACCAAGATGAAGGCCATGGTGCGCAGATAGCTGAGATCGAAGGGGGTCAACAGATAGGTGTCGACCAGATAACTCAGGATAGAGGCAAGGGTGAGTACGAAGGTGGTGGCCATCGACATGCCGATAGCCGACTCCAACTTACTCGATACCCCCATAAAGGGGCAGAGGCCAAGAAATTTAACTAATACAAAGTTGTTGACCAGCACTGTGCCGACCAATAGGAGGAGATATTCGCTCATCTCAATGGGTTATCTATATCTAATTTACGGGCTATTATCGGCCTTTCGGCCGTGATAAACAACACAAAGAATGAAGGGATTATTTATCCCGCCGTCTGACTGCGCGCAGATTGTTCATCCTTTACGGTGAATGGTTTAGGCTTAGCGATGTAATAACCCTGAAGGCCATCCACCAAAAGTTGCTCCAGGGCAAACTTCTCTTCCTGACGCTCGATGCTAGATGCTATGACTCTAACCGACTGCTTACGGGCGACATCGACAATCATCTTAACGAAGAAACGATTGTTGGAATCTGTGTCGATCCCCTGTGAATAGCTGCCATCGAGTTTAATAAAGTCCGGCCTGACCTCCTTGAAGAACTTAAAAGAGGTAAAGCCCATGCCGAAGTGTTCGACAGACACCCGCGCGCCGACGCTATGCATGTCGCGCACAAATTTATGGGCCTGACGGATATTGGCCTGCATTCCTGCCTCATTAACCTCCAGCACCAGACGCGAGGCGAGCTGACGCTGTCGCACAAAGATATCTTTCAGCCAGGCGGTAAAGGCCGGTTGGTTGACCGAAGCAGTACTGATGTTAATGCCCAGGGCGCCGGTGAAGGTGGGGGTGTCGAGCAGCAGGCGAAGAGTGCTCAAGATGATGATCTTGTCCAGCTCAATGCTCAGGCCGTGGCGCTCGGCCATGGCGATAACCGTGCCAGTAGGGAGAAATTTGCCCTCACTACTGTAGAAGCGAGACAGCAGTTCACTATAGACGTTATCGGCGCCGCGGCAGGGTTGAATATCCTGGGCGTGAAACTTGATGGCGCGGCGCTTGATGATATCTTCGATGGCCAGTTTCCAGTGAGAATCCCCAACCAGCTCCTCATCGCTGAGCTTCTCCTGCACATGATAGCTGTTAGGTCCAAGGGTCTGGGCGATGCTGACGGCGGCGTCGGCAATATAGACCAAGGATAGGGCATCGCCACCCTGCTCATAGGGAACTAAGCCTATGTAGGCGACCGACTCGAGATCGCTGCCTTGCTGGTACTCATCAAATTGGGCCTTTAACTTTTCCAGTGGTTGCTGGGCATCCTTTAATACCAGATCCGGTATAAAGACGGCGAAATCGGCGCTGCTGATCCTAAACGCCTCAATGTTAGGCATGCCCTGTAGCGCCTTACGGATACAGGTGGCGACACCGGCTAGATAGTCATCGCCAGCGGCGCGTCCCTGGCTCTGGTTAACATGGCCCAGTTCCGTGGCCTTGATCATCGCCATCAGGCCGATGCGCGCCTTGCCTGGTTTTGCGAGGGCGTCGAGCTTCTCGGTAAACTTAGGTCGGGTGCCAAATAGAGTCACCGGGTCCTGGTAAGCCTCACGATTGAGCTGCTCGTTATGCTGCTGTAATTGGGCGAATTTATCATTCAGCGCGACACGACAGTGTTCGAGTGCCTTGCCTAAGGGTTTAAGCTCGCCGTGAAAACGAGAGTGGGCGATGGCATCAAATTTAAGTTCGGCGAAGCCGTCCAAGGCATCGACCGCATGACCTATGGTGCGTTTCTGTCTGGCCATTAAGAGGGTAAAGAGTATCGCCAGTGCCAGATAGCCGCCGACTATCCAGATTAGGAGCTGGATATAATGATTGAGGGCGTCATTTGCAATAGTGCGGCTCGATAGTTTGACCTGTAAGCGGCCTTGGGGCAGCGCTCGGGTGTTATCCCTTGGCTGATTAAAGAGCACGGTCGCGAGATCTGTGTCTGAGGTAATGAGTTGGCCATGGGTATAGTTGAGGCTGCCGTCCAACTGGTGCACATATTGGAAGAACTGTAACTCATACTTTTTATTGAGCAGATTAAAGAGTGCTTGGCCTTGGTCGGGCAGGGGCTGTTGCCAAACGGGATCGGCCTGATACTCCTTTAGCTGGATGTCGGCTATTGCGGCGACTTCTTGTCGCTGGTTGAGATATGCCAGCGCCGCCAAGGCAAGACAAGCCGTAATCAGCAATAGATGTATAGATTTTCCCACGCCCATAAAAAGTAACCTAAGATGATCGACTGCCCATTCTAGCTAAATTTGAAACAGATAGTCTAACGCTTTATGGTTGATGACTTTTTTTAGGATAACGCGGAAGAGGAAACTTAAAGAAGGTGGCTCCCCAGACTGGACTTGAACCAGTGACATACGGATTAACAGTCCGCCGTTCTACCGACTGAACTACTGGGGAATCGAAAGAGATAATATAGTGAAGTGGCTCCCCAGACTGGACTTGAACCAGTGACATACGGATTAACAGTCCGCCGTTCTACCGACTGAACTACAGGGGAGTAGATACTTCTCTATTATATAAGTGGCTCCCCAGACTGGACTTGAACCAGTGACATACGGATTAACAGTCCGCCGTTCTACCGACTGAACTACTGGGGAATTGATACTTATATCGTTAACAATATTTGGCTCCCCAGACTGGACTCGAACCAGTGACATACGGATTAACAGTCCGCCGTTCTACCGACTGAACTACAGGGGAACATCTAATATTGCTAACTCATCTTCTAAGATTTGACGCTTTGGCTCCCCAGACTGGACTTGAACCAGTGACATACGGATTAACAGTCCGCCGTTCTACCGACTGAACTACTGGGGAATCGTGTAAGCGACTCGTCGTTGAAGACGGAGCGCATATTAAATCGCTCTTACACATGAGTCAACTCGACTTGGCAAAAAAAGTGTAATTATGCTGTTAAGTGCTCATCTAATGCACATAGTGATCGCTAAGTGTGCATTTTGATGCTTTAACGGCCATATCTGGCTGAAATCTATCGGCTATTGAGGTTTTGCACTCAGTCAATATGACAGCCAAACCTGCTTTGCTATAAGACTGGGTTTTCAAATGTAGTAAAATTTCATCTCGGAAGATAAAAAAGCCTCAATGTATAAAAGGGGTTAAAGCCGCGATTATCCTGAGGTTGAGAGAGTTATCCACTAAATCTGTGGATAAGCCTGTGGGTGAGGCATAAAATCACCGGCCAAACGCAGTGAGCTTGCGGGTTGTACTTAAAATGACAAGAATTAGCGCATCTTAATATTGGCACCAATTATCAACGACTTATAAAAATCAAGCCCCTTTGAGCAATAATCTGTATGACGTTACAGATATGTAATGTGTTTTTGTACCTAACTTGTGTATTAAATTGGCTACAGGCGTGCGTTTTAGCCTGTTTTTTGAACATAGAGTGGGATTTACCCTCTTGTACAAAACTTACATGACAAAGTGATGACATTTATGGGGCGGTTAGGTGAATTTCCTCGATGAAGAAAATGACTGCTCTCAATTGGCTAATAGCTGTGGGTACTTTAAGATAGGTGCACAGCTATAAAGGAGTGCACCATTGAGTGAATCAGCGTTCGATCTCGTCTCACAATATGCGCCGGCTGGCGATCAGCCGGGCGCGATCAAGCAGCTTGTCGACGGCCTGGATGCCGGGCTCGCAAGCCAGACATTGCTTGGGGTAACGGGATCCGGTAAGACATTTACCATTGCCAACGTTATCAAACAGATGCAGCGCCCAACCATCATCATGGCGCCCAATAAGACCCTGGCGGCACAGCTTTATGGCGAGATGAAGGAGTTCTTTCCTCATAATGCCGTGGAGTATTTCGTCTCCTATTACGATTATTACCAGCCCGAAGCCTATGTGCCCTCGACCAACACCTTCATCGAGAAGGACGCCTCTGTCAATGCGCATATCGAGCAGATGCGCCTGTCGGCCACCAAGGCGCTGCTGGAGCGCCGGGACGTGGTGTTGATCGCCTCTGTGTCGGCCATCTATGGTCTTGGCGACCCCGAGTCCTATATGAAGATGTTGCTGCACCTTCGGCAGGGCGATTTCATGGGGCAAAGGGAGATCTTACAGCGCCTGAGTGAGCTGCAGTATACCCGTAACGATATCGAACTCGATCGCGGTACCTTCAGGGTGCGCGGTGAGGTGATCGATATCTTTCCCGCCGAATCTGACAAGCAGGCGATTCGCGTCGAGCTGTTTGACGATGAGATTGACCGACTCAGCCTGTTCGATCCCTTAACCGGTCATATTCTGCAGCGTATCGCCCGTACTACCGTCTATCCTAAGACTCACTATGTGACGCCCAGGGAGAAGATTCTGGCGGCCACCGAGGAGATCAAGGAGGAACTGAGGGAGCGCAAGCAGTATCTGCTGGACAATAATAAGCTGATCGAGGCCCAGCGGATCTCGGAGCGGGTGCAATATGATATCGAGATGATGACCGAGCTGGGCTACTGCTCGGGCATCGAGAATTATTCGCGCTATCTCTCTGGCAGACGTCCGGGGGAGGGGCCGCCGACCCTGCTGGACTATCTACCCGCCGATGGCCTGTTGATCCTCGATGAGTCCCATGTGACTGTACCCCAGATAGGTGCCATGTATAAGGGGGACCGTTCTCGCAAGATGAACCTTGTTGAGTATGGTTTCCGCCTGCCTTCGGCGCTGGATAATCGTCCG
This sequence comes from Shewanella aquimarina, assembly GCF_023349185.1. Lineage (GTDB taxonomy): Bacteria > Pseudomonadota > Gammaproteobacteria > Enterobacterales > Shewanellaceae > Shewanella > Shewanella aquimarina. The sequence goes on from NZ_JAKIKY010000003.1 coordinate 156,606, forward strand.
CTCAAGTTTGAAGAGTTCGAATCCTTGATGCCTCAAACCATCTTCGTATCGGCGACACCGGCCCAGTATGAGCTGGACAAGAGTGACGGCGAGATTGCCGAGCAGGTGGTGCGCCCAACAGGCCTGTTGGATCCTGAGATCGAGGTGCGCCCAGTGGCGATACAGGTAGACGACCTGCTGTCCGAGGCGAACAAGTGCGTAGCCGTGAACGAGCGGGTGTTGGTGACCACGCTTACTAAGCGGATGGCAGAGGATCTCACCGAGTATCTGGACGAGCATGGGGTGAAGGTACGTTATCTGCACTCTGACATCGACACGGTCGAGCGGGTAGAAATCATCCGCGATCTGCGCCTCGGGGTGTTCGACGTGCTGGTCGGCATTAACCTGCTCAGGGAGGGGCTGGATATGCCAGAGGTCTCTCTGGTGTGCATCTTGGACGCGGACAAGGAGGGCTTCCTGCGCTCCGAACGCTCACTGATTCAGACCATAGGCCGCGCCGCCCGTAACGTGAATGGCAAGGTGATCCTCTACGCCGATACCGTAACTAAATCCATGGCTAAGGCCATTGGCGAGACTGAGCGACGCCGAGAGAAGCAGCACCAGTTCAACCTGGCCAATGGCATTACGCCAAAAGGGGTCTCGAAGAAGATCGCCGATGTGATGGATCTGGGTGAGCATAACGAGCATACCGCCAAGGTATTGCCCAAATACCAGAAGGTGGCCGAGTCCAGAACTACCTATGCCAAGCAAGATGCATCCAGCCTCAGCCATCAGATCGATGAACTCGAGAAACGTATGCATCAACATGCCAGAGACCTGGAGTTTGAACAGGCCGCCGCACTGCGTGATGAGGTGCTTGCCTTGCGAGAGGCGCTGATCAAGGCCTAGTGCTAACGCATAGAAACGAAAAAGGCTCACCTAGGTGAGCCTTTTCTATATCTGCCAGCGCTTAAATCTGCTTGGCGTAACTTGTCTTAATTGTCATTAACCTTGGAGCCGTCGTGAGAAGTCCCTTAGCGCGCCAGTTTTCTGATGAAACGATAGAGCAGAAAAACTAACACACCGCCGATCACCCCAACCAGGTGGGCCTCGGTGGCGACCCTGGCGTCGATAAGCTTAGTGATCTGATCCGTGGCGCCGTAATACTGCTCGTAGGCAACCTTAAAGCAGACGCCTGCGAATAGCAGGTAGCCCGAGCGGACCTTCATCTGTATATCTTTGAGGGCACCATAGGCAAATAGGCCATGAAGCATGCCGCTAAGGCCCACATAACCGCCTAAGGTTGGGAAAAACCAGTAGAGTCCCAATCCTTGCAGCAGACAGAGCAGGGCAAACAGCAGGGAAAAATTGGCCGCACGGTAGTGGTTCTCGTGCAGAAAGCTGATCACCCAGAGCCCGGCAAGATTCATCAATAGGTGCCAGTGATTGGTATGCAGCAGATTGCCTGTCACTAGGCGCCACCACTCACCATGGGCAATGGCACTGCGTCTAAAGGCAAGCGTAGCGTCTAGATGGAGAAAATAGAGCAGGCTGCAGAGTACAGTGATCCCAAGCACCACGCCATAAGGGGTGGCGCGCGAAGTCAGCCGACCTAACATTTGGCATCCAGCTCGGCCATGACACCGACTTTATCATCCAGGTAGTCCGCGAGCCCCTTGGCCCTAAGCAGACACGCGGGGCAGGTGCCACAGCCGCTGCCGACGATGCCGTTGTAACAGGTGAGGGTCTGGTCTCTGACCAGCTCCAGGCTGTGGTATTTGTCGGCCAGTGCCCAGGTCTGGGCCTTATTGAGCCACATTAGCGGGGTGACCAGTTTAAGCTCGCGATCCATTCCATGTTCCAATGCCGACTGCATCGCCTTGATGAACTGGTCGCGGCAATCGGGATAACCGGAGAAGTCAGTCTCGCATACGCCTGTGATCACGGCATCGGCGCCCAACTGATAGGCGTAGATCCCGGCTAAGGTGAGAAACAGTATGTTACGGCCAGGCACGAAGGTGTTGGGCAGGCCGTTATCCATCAATTCGTTGGAGACAGGAATGGCATCTCGGGTGAGGGCGGAGATCGCCAGCTCGTTCAGCACAGTCACATCCAATATCTTGTGGCTGGCAACCTTGAGTTCCTTGGCCAACTTGGCGGCGGTGGCAATCTCTTCGCTATGGCGTTGACCATAATCGAAAGTAACGGCGTGCACCTCATCGTATTGATTCAGGGCTTGAATTAAACAGGTGGTGGAATCTTGTCCGCCACTAAACACGACAACAGCTTTAGACATTTAATCTGTCCGGATAGAAAATTTGTCGATAGTTTAACTGACCGTGGAGACCTTGCAAATTTTCTTGTCGCTATTGCCATTCCCGGTGGTCAATTTGGTGAAACCTTGGGGAATTAATGGGGTTATACTTGCTTGTAGGGGCAAAATCTTCTATAAAAGCCGCCCGCATGTGACGAGGTTAAAGATGAAGTATCCGGTTAATGAAGTTTTTGAAACCATCCAGGGTGAAGGTGTGTACACTGGCGTGCCGGCGATCTTCGTTCGTCTGCAGGGGTGCCCAGTGGGGTGTTCCTGGTGCGATACCAAACATACTTGGGAAACCTTAGCCGAGAATCGCGTCTCCCCCGAGCAAGTGATCCAGGTGGACGGCACCATTGGCCGCTGGGCCGAACTAGATGCCCGTGAGTTATTGATGCACTTCAAGGTGCAGGGCTTCAGCGCTAAACATGTGGTGATCACCGGCGGCGAGCCCTGTATCTATGATCTTTTCGCCTTGACCCAGGCCTTTGCCGATGCGGGCATGCAGTGTCAAATCGAGACCAGTGGTACCTTCGACGTATTGGTCGATCCCCGCGCCTGGGTAACTGTATCGCCTAAGATCAACATGAAGGGCGGTTATAAGGTGTTAGAGCAGGCACTGGAGCGCGCCGATGAGATCAAGCACCCGGTGGCCAAGGCCTCGCATATCGAGGAGCTCGATGAGCTACTTAAAGGCATAGACACCCTGGGCAAGACCATCTGCCTGCAGCCTATCAGTCAGAAGCCTAGAGCCACAGAGCTGGCGATGAAGATCTGCATCGAGCGTAACTGGCGCCTCTCTATTCAAACCCACAAATATTTAAATATCGATTAGCTGGTTGTTACAGATAAAAAACGGCGCATTGGCGCCGTTTTTTGTTTATACCAATCACAGTAAATATGTGATCAGAAATAGCGCAGGAAAAACGCTTGAGAACAAAACAGGATTTTTAGATAAGTAGTTATTCTACAATTAAAAATACTAATACAGTTATCGAGCGTTTTAACAAGCTAGCATGATCAATTATTTATTACGATTGCTATTAGCTCACGTCGAGCCTATTCATCCCTGAGCTTGGACTAAAAGCGCTGCGCGTTATTCCAAGTGTCCCGTCTGATTAAAGGCCGTTAGCTTGGCCTGATACTGGCTGATGTCACCAATATGTTGCGCTACCCACTCACTGTCGTAGTAGGTGTCAAGGTAGCGCTCACCCGAGTCACACAGCAAGGTGACGATGGAGCCGCTCTGGCCGTTGGCGTGCATCTCGCTGGCAAGTTGCAGCGCGCCATAGAGGTTAGTGCCTGTTGAGGGACCTGCCTTGCGACCGATCAGCGCCTCTAACCAATAGATGGTGGCGATCGACGCGCTGTCGTCAATCTTGACCATATGATCGACCACCCCTGGAATAAAGGAGGGCTCGGCCCTGGGTCGCCCTATGCCTTCGATGCGACTGGCGCCAGCGCAGCTGATGCTGGCATCACCGCTGTGGTAATAGTCGTAGAATACCGAATTTTCCGGGTCGACCACACATAACTTAGTCTTGGCGCATTGATAGCGAATATAGCGGCCTATGGTGGCCGAGGTGCCGCCCGTGCCTGGGCTCATCACTATCCAGCTAGGGACGGGATGTGGTTCTCGCTGCATCTGCTCGAAGATGGAGTTGGCGATGTTGTTGTTACCGCGCCAGTCGGTTGCCCGCTCGGCGTAGGTGAACTGGTCCATATAGTGGCCCCTCAGCTCGTCGGCCAGTCGTTGTGATTCGGCGTATATCTCACTCGAATGGTCGACGAAGTGGCAACGGCCGCCATAGAACTCTATCTGTTGTATCTTCTTCTTGGCGGTAGAGGCGGGCATCACGGCGATAAATGGCAGTCCCAGTAATCGTGCAAAGTAGGCCTCGGACACGGCTGTGCTGCCTGAGGAGGATTCTATGATGGGCGTATCTTGGGTGATCCAACCGTTACATAGGGCGTAGAGAAACAGGGATCTTGCCAGGCGGTGCTTAAGGCTGCCTGTGGGATGGGTGCTTTCATCTTTTAGGTAGATATCGATGCCGGGCAGCATTGGCAGTTCAAGTTTGATCAGATGGGTGTCTGCACTGCGTTGATAGTCTGCCTCGATCTTGGCGATGGCCTGGTTGACCCAAGATTGATTCATTGTGGCTCCTAAGGTTATCGAGCGGTTAGTCGTTATAGCTTAACGAAATAAATTATAACGAAAAGGAAAATCGAAAATAAATGCGACGGATAACAGGGAGTGCTGGCCGTGGAGGAAAATTTTGGGAGGCTGAAAGAATGATCCGCTAATTAAAGGACTAAGTATCAGTCATCGAATCAAGGCATTAACTAATGCATTAACTAAGGGCGTAATATCATCGAAATGATGACAAAGATGAAGCAAAGTGTTTGAAATTAGGAACTAAATGATGCGCAGATAATGCGAGAGAAAAAATGGTGGAGGGAGAAGGATTCGAACCTTCGAAGGCTGAGCCGTCAGATTTACAGTCTGATCCCTTTGGCCACTCGGGAACCCCTCCATATTTTTTGGTACAGCAGCACAAGATAATAACGAGATAAAGATGGTGGAGGGAGAAGGATTCGAACCTTCGAAGGCTGAGCCGTCAGATTTACAGTCTGATCCCTTTGGCCACTCGGGAACCCCTCCACGAGTATCTCTTTATTACATTGTAGGCAAATGGTGGAGGGAGAAGGATTCGAACCTTCGAAGGCTGAGCCGTCAGATTTACAGTCTGATCCCTTTGGCCACTCGGGAACCCCTCCTCAATTGCGGCGGCCATAGTAGTCAGAATCCTTGTCGCTGTAAAGTCCCAATTTAAAATAATTGCTAAAGTTATGGCGTAAGCGGTCGATTAAATAGCAACGAGCTGTTTTATTGATGTTTTTTTATGCGAACTAGTCAGTTGATCATCAACGAGAATCAATTAGGTACCCGACTCAACCAGGCGATAGTCGACCATCGCCGGGGAGAATTTGGTCTGCTGCTGGCCATGTTGTCAAACGATGCCAGAGATATGGCGCAGTTTCATTTGGATCAGGAGCCAAGCGATGTTGAGACAAAACTCAAGCGTCAATTTGAGTTACCCGAGCCACAGGCGCTGACCAGCGCACTTCATCTGGGTGAAGACAGAGATAACAGCGAGCAGTTTCACCAGGCAGGGCTAAGTGGCTTTCATCTGCAGCAATACCTGAACCCCGAACCCTTAGTCCACAGAGGACGGGATCCGCTGGCGATGCAAGAGGTGCTGGCTAACTGCGATCCCATCACCCTGGCGCGTTTTCACAATGAACTCGATGCCGACGCACCTAGTTTGGAATTACCGCATTTTACCGAGCAGATCGTCAGGCAACGTGCGTTAGGAGACATTTTGGCTTAGTTTTAAGTGCGGTAGCTCGGCTTTTGCTATATATAGCTATGAGCATTTTCAGTTAAAAGGTTAAGGGTCAAAATGAAAAAGATTCAAGAGGGTCAATCAGAGTTGGTAAACGATACCTGTAACGATTGTGGCAGCTATGCCGATATCGGTGCCGTGATCGATGAGTTTGATACCGTGCTGACTCTGGTACGTGATGGAGAAAACGCCCAAAGCGAGTTGCAAGCCATGGCACAGGCGGCTAAGCAGCGTTTCGAGGGTGTTGAGAGTGAGATTAAGGCAGTAGAAGGTGGCCAGGAGCTGCGCCTCACCTTTGGCTACAGCGCCGAGAAGATGATCTTCCAACTCGAACACAGTCTCTAGCAGCGTCATCGAGATTAGCTTGCTAATTAGCGAGTTATTCGTGTAATGTGCACAAATTGAACATTTAATAATAACAATAACATCTATGTTGTTACCGCCTTTGGCGGTTTTTACCTCGGTAACCTTTTATCGGCAGAAGGTTATCGGCAGTAGGATTTTATGACCAAGCGCCAATTTCAACATCTGCTTGAAACCATAGTCAATTCGACGCAAAAACAAGAAGGCCTGTTTAAAGAGACGGCCGAGCTTGCCTGCGATTTGCTCAGTCAGTCCCTTGAGGTGGACAACATAGGTGTTTGTCTGTTTTCCGGCGGCCAGGCTTGTGAGCTCATCGCTCATACAAGTTTGCAAGGCCAGGCTTCACGCCCCGCGCAATCGCTATGTCCCAATTATTTCGATCAACTCAAACGCAGTCGCACCATAGACGTAATCGACGTCGAAAATGATGGCCGTGTCGCCGAATTAGTCGATTACCTCAATGAAAATCAGGTGGTCTCGCATCTTGATGTGGCAATTCGTATCAATGGACACCTCGAAGGGGTGCTCTATCTCGAATCGGGTCAGTTCCATGAATGGCCAGAGAGCGAGATCCATATCGTTTCCCAGGTGGCCGATCAGCTGGCATTGACCCTGGCGACGCAACGAGCTTACGACACAGACGAGCGCCTGAGCCTGTTTTTAAAGGCAATCGAACAGTCGGAGCAGATCAGTATGGTGGTCAACCTGGCCACAGATAAGATTGAATATGTTAACGGCGCACATCATGCCATCTCAGGTGTGCCTAAGCAGCAGATCTTGGGGCAACCCTTAGCTTGTCTGGATTTCTTTAAGCAGTCGCCGGTTCAGGCCGATGCCGTGCTGGCCCAAGTCAAGCTGGGTAAGATAGCCAAAGGAAATACCCAGTTGACCCGTCGAGATGGTGAGAGTTACTGGCTGCGTTATCGGGTTCGCCCCTTTACTACCCCTAGGGGCAATCACTACGCCCTGGTGACCGCGGAAGATTGTTCAGAAGAGTTGGTGCAGCAGAATGAGCTCGAGCGTTTGGCTTGGCGCTGCTCGCTAACCGGCCTCTACAACCGTAGCTATTTCAATCGCGCATTGGAAAAGACACGCAGTGGCCACCTGATGCTGATCGATCTCAGAGGCTTTAAGCGCTTCAACGATACCTACGGCCATGAGAAGGGCGATAGCCTGCTAATCGAGGTGGCTCGCCGCATCAAACACTTCGCCAGCGTCAAGAAGGCCGAGCTGATGGCCCGTGTGGGCAGCGATGAGTTTGCCTTGGTGCTCGAGGGTATTGAGGATGAGCAGAGCCTGGACTACGCCATCAAGCGTCTCTATCACCAGTTAAATCTGCCTGTTCAGGTTGGCGCCGAATCTTTCGAGGCTAAACCTGCACTGTCGGTCGTCGAGATAAACGCACTAGAGGCCGGTTTTTCGGCGCTCACCTACGCCGATATTGCGGTGCAATATGCCAAGAAGAAGCAGGGGAGTGCGATACAGATCTTTAATCACGCCCTGTTAAAGTCATTCAAAGAAGATGCACAAATTGAGCGGGATCTGCAGGCGGCGCTAAAGAATCGTGAGTTTGAGCTCTATTATCAACCCCTCAAAGATCTCGGCCGCCAGGCCTACATAGGAGCCGAGGCGCTGATCCGCTGGCATCACCCCAAGAAGGGCGTCCTCTATCCCGGCGCCTTTATCGATATCGCCGAGCAAACCGGCATGATCGCGGCCATAGGCGAATGGGTGTTAGAGGCTGCGTGTCGCCAGCTTAACCTGTGGCAGCACCATAATATCAACCTCTCCATGCATGTGAATGTCTCTGCGCGCCAGTTTTTCAGTACTCAGCTCTATGATCAGGTGTGGCAATTGGTGACTCGTTACCGTATTCGGCCCAACACCCTGATTTTGGAGATCACCGAGACCGAGCTGATGGAAGATGTGGTTTATGCGACCCATCTGTGTAAGGAGTTGGCCGAGTTAGGGGTAGGGCTGGCCATCGACGATTTTGGCACGGGTTACAGCTCGATGCGTTATTTGAAGCAGTTCCCCATCTCCAAGCTGAAGATAGACAGATCTTTCATCTCAGATCTCAGTGTCAGCCGTGAGAGTCGCGAGATCGTCAGTGCCATCATTGCCATGGCCAAGGCGCTCAATCTATCGCTGACGGCCGAGGGGGTCGAGACCGCCGAGCAGGAATCTTTCCTGTCGGCGTTAAGCTGCCATCAGGCGCAAGGTTTCCTCTATAGCCCGGCGCTGCGAGAAGCCGAGTTCAGCCAATTCCTTCGTGCCAATACAGAGACGCCGCTGCATTAATCTGGCGGCAATAGCCGGTCAGTCATTAATAGGTAGTAGCGCGATAGCTTTTGAGATGTTATCTAGTTAGCCTTGAGCCCTTGAGCCCTTGAGCCCTTGAGCCCTTGAGCCCGTGAGCCCGTGAGCTTGCTTATTGACGTGTCTAATGGCCCAGTCTGATAGCTAAATGAACGTCTTAGATGAGTTTCCCAGCAGTATAGGTTTTCTACGCTGCCTTACTATTTAAGGCAGCACTGCTTAAACTTCTTACTACTTTGACATACACAGGGATCGTTGCGTTTAGGGTATTTGGGCAAGAGTTGCTCACCCTGGGTGTACCACCAGCGACCATCCTGTTTAACAAAGTCTGATATCTCATGAATGGCATCCAGTCCATCGTCAGCTCGATACCAGGCGTGAAACTCAACCATTCCCTTATTCTGTTCGCTGCTACTCTTGTTGACGCTGAGCGCCAGCCAGTGAGTATGATTCTCCTGGTCGAGGATCTGCACGCTGAGGCCGTTAAGATAGTCGGGATGATGGGTATCGATAAGATACTGATGGCGTTTGAGCACAAACGCGGAATAGCGGCTGCGCATCAAGGATTCAGGATCCGGCGGGATGCTGCCGAGATGATATGGTTCACAACACTCTTTGTAACTGAGTGGCTTATCTTTTATCGACCTGCCACAGGGGCAAGGGAGGGAGGGGTTAGTCATGTTTGCTGCTTGACTCGCTCAGGGTCGAAAACTGACGACCATAATAGAGGTTAGGTAAGGGCTTGGCACTATAGTAAAACGACGGCTCAGAGCGGTTGTTGGTATCGACTGTGAGGTACCATTTGCCGTCGGCCTTCTTCTTGGAGACGATCACAAACTTGCCGGCAAACTCACTTACCGGTTCTTCGGTTTCTTTAGGTGGGTAGAAACGGATCAGATAGTAGCCCACGTCGGTAGCCTGTTGCTTGTCCAGTTGACGCTCGACCACACGAAAATCCACTTCTATCTGCGCATTCTTGTGTTTAATCTTGCCGAAGAAACGCTTGTAGAGCGCGATAATATTATCCCGCCCCATGGTGATTTCTTTATTCTGCTGCTCTGGAATGTAGCAGGCGTTTTCTGCGTAAATATCTTGAATAACAGACTCATCGAGCTGTTCAAACGCGACGCTGAACTGCTTATAGAATTGATTTAAGGCATCATTGTCATTCTTCTGGGCAAAGGCTTGGAAATTTAGAGCACAGAGCCCCAAGATAAGGACAAATTTGAAGAGTTTCATTTAGCTATACGCTGCTGCTAATACTAGGGTCACTATAATCCATGGCTTTTTGATGCGAAAGATTTAGTTCTTAACAAATTGTGTCTCCGGCGCCGGACGTTGTTTTTTTCTGCAATTAAACGGTTGTCCGCTTAACTCCTAGTCTTTTCCGCTACCATAGGTGATGTTATTGAGCCGGTGTTGAGCTTTCCATGATGCTGTCTTGTTTTTGACTGAGCTCCTGGTGATTTTTGAGGCGCTTAGTCTGCCATGGGTTATAGGAGGCTTGAGTTTTTGTGAGCCTAAACGGATACTTTTACCTGACTGGGATGCTGAGACTTTCCCAATGATGAGCATTTCAGCCAGAGTGATCGTATAGTCGCGATGGATAGTTGTGGTAGATTGAGTAACAGGTTCGCCTGCACTAAAGTGATCACGCCGGTGTAGTTGAAGGCAGGAGTGGAGGAGATAGGCATGAGTGAAGATGACAGCGCTTTATTTCTCGCTTCTATGCAAGGTGTTAAGCCGTTAAAGGCAAATAATGCGGTCGCCCCGAGTCAGGGCGGGACGAGTCCGGAGGGGCAAAGACGCCACCAAGAGGCGCTGCGGCGCTTGGCGCTGGAAAAACTGTCGCTCGAGTTGGATGATATCACCCCATTGGCGCCACAAGCCGTGGTGAGCGTTAAAAGGCAGGGCGTGCAGGGACAGGTGTTTAAGCTGTTTCGCCAGGGCAAGTATGAGATACAGGCCGATCTGGACTTAACCGGCCTGAGTCTAGCCAGGGCCAGAGAGCTGCTTTTCGATTTTGTGATAAACAGTCAGGCGTCAGGGCTAAGAAACCTTATCGTGATCCACGGCACAGGGGTGAATAGTCAGCCTATTCCCGCAAAGCTCAAATCTTACGTTGCTGCCTGGCTTGCCGAGATAAAGGTGGTGCAGGCTTTTCACAGTGCGCCAGCTGCCTGGGGCGGTGCTGGTGCCATGATGGTGATGTTGGCCAAATCGGCCCAAGATAAGTTAGATACCGCAGAGCAGCATCACAAGGGCACGCATAGATGGGCCTAGTAATGAGAACGCCTTGAGTTGAGCTAACACTTATATTCGGTCGACGATGGTTTCCATAATCAGGCCCTAGTAAGAGCCGAGAAAAAATCACCTCCAAGGAGGTGATTTTTTGTTTTTGCTATCTTAGCTCCGGCGCATCACGCCTTTTAACGAGAATGCCGGTTACCAGCAAGAATTACTGGCAAGAGTTACCAGCCACACTGGCGGTTAGCCTGTTTGTTCTGCTCATCCAGCCAGACTTTTAGCGGTGCAAAATAGTCGATGACGGCAGAGGCATCCATGGTCTTCTTGCCTGTCACCACTTCCAGGGCTTCTGGCCAGGGCTTGCTCTGACCCATCTCTAACATGGCATTGAGCTTGGCGCCTGCCGCCTTGTTACCGTAGATGCTGCAACGGTGGACTGGGCCTGTATCGCCGGCGATATCACACAGTGCCTTGTGGAACTGGAACTGAAGAATATGCGCCAGGAAGTAGCGGGTGTAAGGCACGTTACCAGGCACGTGATACTTGGCACCCGGATCGAAGTCGGCTTCGCTACGAGTGATTGGTGCCTTAACGCCTTGGTACTTCTCACGCAGCTCCCACCAGGCTTGGTTGTACTGTGCCGGCGTGATCTCGCCGCTGAAGACCTTCCAACGCCATTGATCTATCATCAGACCGAAGGGCAGGAAGGCGACTTTATCCAGCGCCTGTCTTAGCAGTAGGCCGATATCCTTAGAGGCGTCGGGTACTTGCTCGAGTAGGCCGATCTGTTTCAGGTAACTTGGGGTGATCGACAGTGCTATGGTATCGCCGATCGCCTCGTGGAAGCCGTCGTTGGCACTGTTCTTAAAGATGAAGGGCTGCTCTTTATAGGCGCGCTGATAGAAGTTATGACCCAGTTCGTGGTGGATAACGGTGAAGTCTTCGGCCGTCTTCTGGATACACATCTTGATACGAATATCATCCAGGTTGTCCAGATCCCAGGCCGAGGCGTGGCAGACCACGTCACGATCCTTGGGCTGCACAAACAGCGAACGGCTCCAGAAGGTGTCTGGTAACGGGTCGAAACCGAGTGAGGTAAAGAAGCTTTCGGCTTGTTTTACCATCTTATGCTCATCGTAGCCCTGTTTCGCCAAAAGCTCGGTCACGTCATAGCCGGGATCCGCATCTTGCGGCGCAACCATGTCATAGACGTTACCCCATTGCTGTGCCCACATGTTACCCAAAAGGTGTGCGGGAATGGGCCCCTGCTTAGGTGCTACCTCATCGCCATATTGTTCGTTCAGCTCACCTCTGACGTAACAGTGCAGAGATTCATACAGGGGTTCAACCTGGCCCCAGAGTCTGTCGAGTTCGGTAGAGAAAGCATCGGGTTGCATGTCGTACTGACTGCGCCAGAGTTCTGATAGGTTGGCATAACCCAGATCTTTAGCCCCTTCGTTGGCTAACTCCACTTCGCGCTCAAACAGGGGGCGCATCGGCTTGGCGATTTCGCGCCAGCCTTTCCAGATCTCCTCGAGCTCTTTTGGATCGCGAGAGCTGGCCATGATGCCTGAAAGCTCTGGCTGAGTGAGACAGCGTCCATCGGCCAGGCAATATTTGCCCTTACCATAGAGACCATTCAGCTCGGCGCTGATGTTAGCAAGCTCGGCATTCTTCTTAGGATCGAGTGGCGCAGGTAACACGAGTGCGCTGCGTAATATGTTGAGTTTACGTGCGTTGACCTCATCCAGCGGTAGCTGACTATAATTAGCGGCCTGGGTCGCAAGCTGTACCGACAGAGCGGTCTGACGCTCGCCAACAGAGGCGGCGAGGGCGGCGGTGTCTTCGGTGATAAAGTTACTGTAGATCCATTCGGCGCGATTCTGTTCGATGGACAGTTCGGCCAGTTGGTTTTCGGCCTTGTCAATAAACTGATTAGCCTGGGCTACTGGATCTTGTTTCGGGCTTGTTTGAGCGGCTTTCCCTTCGCCGTTAGACTTAGCCGCGTTGGTCTCACCTTCACAGCCGCTGATCCCTAGAGAGAGTGCAATGACCACGGCAATCGGGGTCAACTTGGCACAAATTGGTTTCATAAGAGCTTCCTTTGTTATTTTTGTGGGGCTTTTTGTGAGGCATAGTTTACTCAATTTCGCCAAAGTTTACAGTTTATGGCATCTCTGTGTATCGCGGATTCGCCTTTGTCGGCCGCAACCGAGTGCTACTAGGCGCAAAGCTTGTCGATTTCCATTTGACAATATGTGAACCAGTGTTTAATTTAAACACACGTTTAAATCAGAGTTGTAGGTCACGGAATGGCAAATCGATCCGACACGAAAACAAGAATACTGGATGCGGCAGAAAAGCTATTCGCCGAGCGCGGCTTTTCAGAAACCTCCTTGCGGCTGATCACCAGCAAGGCAGAAGTTAATCTCGCCTCGGTTAACTATCATTTTGGCTCTAAGAAAGAGCTCATTCGCGCCGTGCTCGCGCGCTATCTGGATCGTTTCATGCCAGAAGCCTCCGATGCGGTAGTACAATTAAAACAGGGCAGCGAACCTAGCCTGAACGAGATCTTCTCGTCGCTGGTCAAGCCGCTCCTCGAGCTGAACAAGTTCAAGGCCGATGGCACTCGCACCTTCCTGCAGCTGCTGGGTCGTGGCTATATAGAGAGTCAGGGCCATTTAAGATGGTTCATCACAACACATTATGGTGAGCATCTGAGTGAGTTTGTTAAGGCGGTTGCCGAAAGCGCACCACATATTCCCCCCGCAGAGATGTTTTGGCGATTACACTTTACCTTAGGCACTGTGGTCTTCACCATGGCATCCGCCGATGCCCTGACAGAGATTGCCGAGGCCGATTTCAATGAGCACAACGATATCGAAGCCGTGATCCGCAAGGTGATTCCATATCTGGCTGCCGGTGTGGCAGTGCCTGTGACAACGCAGTAGGGGGCAATATGACACTCTTTATTCTGGCACTATTGGTCATCATAGTGCTTTTCGGCGTGAAAAATATCCGTATGCAGTGCATTACGCGGCCCGTATTCGCCTTCTTTAAGAAGGTGTTGCCGCCGCTCTCCGATACCGAGAAAGAGGCGATGGAAGCCGGTGATGTGTGGTGGGAAGCAGAGCTGTTTCGCGGCAAGCCCAACTGGGACACGCTCCACAGCTATGGCCGCCCTCGACTGACCGAAGAGGAGAAAGCCTTCATCGATGAGCAGGTGATGACGGCCCTGACTATGATTGATGATTTCAACATAGTGCAGGAGCGCAAAGATCTGCCGCCCGAGCTGTGGGACTACTTCAAGAAAGAGGGCTTCTTCGCCCTGATCATCCCCAAAGAATATGGTGGTAAGGCCTTCTCTGCCTATGCCAACTCCACCATCGTCAGTAAGCTTGCCAGTCGCAGCGTCAGCGCGGCGGTGAGTGTGATGGTGCCAAACTCCCTAGGCCCAGGTGAACTATTGACTCACTATGGCACCAAGGAGCAGCGCGATCATTGGCTGCCCAAGCTGGCCAGCGGTGAGGCGGTTCCCTGTTTTGCCTTAACGGGCCCCGAGGCGGGCTCAGATGCGGGCGCCATTCCCGACACTGGCATAGTGTGCCGAGGTGAGTTCCAGGGTGAAGAGGTGTTAGGCCTTAAGCTGAATTGGGATAAGCGCTATATCACCCTGGCGCCCGTGTCGACCGTATTGGGTCTGGCGTTCCAGATGCGCGACCCAGATGGCCTGCTGGGAGACAGAGAAGAGATAGGGATCACCTGCGCCTTGATCCCAACGGATCATCCTGGGGTCGAGATTGGCAATCGCCATAATCCGCTTAACATGGGATTCATGAACGGCACGACCCGCGGCGAAGATGTCTTCATTCCGCTGGATTGGATCATCGGCGGGCCACAGTACGCGGGCCGAGGCTGGCGCATGCTGGTCGAGTGCCTCTCTGCCGGTCGTGGCATCTCACTGCCCGCCCTGGCGACGGCTTCGGGTCATGTGACCACGAAAACCACCACGGCTTACAGTTATGTACGTCATCAGTTTGGCTTATCGATCGGCCAGTTTGAAGGGGTGCAAGAGGCCCTGGCGCGTATTATCGCCAACACCTATCAGCTAGAGGCGGCGCGCCGTCTGACCACAACGGGGATCGATCTCAAGGTTAAGCCTTCTGTGGTCACCGCCATCGCCAAGTATCATATGACAGAGATGGGCCGGGATGTGCTCAACGATGCTATGGATATTCAATCGGGCAAGGGGATCCAGCTTGGGCCTAAGAACTATCTAGGTCATGGTTATATGGCCACGCCGATATCTATTACGGTTGAAGGGGCAAACATTCTTACCCGCAGCCTGATGATCTTCGGTCAGGGGGCGACACGTTGTCATCCTTACGTACTGGCCGAGATGGAAGCCGCGGCCATGGAAGATACCGGCGAGGCGTTAGAGCGTTTCGATAATCTGCTGCTGGGTCACATGGGCTATGCGGCTCGTAATGCCCTGAGTTCACTATGGGGCGCCTTAACCGGCAGCCGATTCAACTCGGCGCCCGTATCCGGCGAAACCAAGCAGTACTATAAGGATATGACCAGGCTGTCCGCGGCCTTAGCCTTCGTGACGGATCTGTCCATGTTGGTGATGGGCGGCGATCTTAAGCGTAAGGAGATGTTGTCGGCACGCCTTGGTGATGTGCTGAGTGAACTCTACCTGGGTTCGGCGACCCTCAAGTTGTTTGAAGACAATGGCCGTCAGCAGGACGACCTACCTACAGTGCATTATGTGATGCAGTTAAGGCTACAAAGAGCGGCGAAGGCGCTACACGGTGCGCTACGTAACTTCCCCAATCGTCCGCTGGCCTATGCGATGCGCGCCTTGGTGTTCCCACTTGGCAATCACTTCAATGGCCCGGATGACAAGCTTACCATTGCCGTTTGTCAGAGCATGCTCAGACCCGGTCCGGCCCGCGATAGGTTGACCCATCTTTGCCCAGATTTCGAAGGCGACAATGGTGGTATTGCCGAGGTGGAAGATGCGTTTATCGCTCAGTACAAGGCAAAGCATCTATTTAAGACGCTGCGCAATGCCCAGAAGGAAGGCAAACTTGAGCGTAAACAGGCTAACGACGCCGTGTATGCCCAGGCATTTGAGCAAGCGATTATCAACGAGGCCGAGCGCGACACGCTACTTGAGGCCGATAGGCTACGTAAGATCGCAATTGCGGTGGATGAGTTTGAAAGTCTGTAACTAAGCGAATGCTTTGAGCTTTCATTAATAGATAGCTTTGAACATAAAAAAAGGTACGCATTGCGTACCTTTTTCTTTATTTGCTTAGGCCAGAAAGATAAAGACCTAGCGCTCAGCGAGTCGTATTAAGCAACGATCAGTACCTTACAGGTGTTAGTGCCACCGATAGTTTCCATTGCGTCACCCTTGGTCATCAGTACCATGTCACCGGAGGTAAGGTAACCCGCTTCGGTCAGGGCCTCTAGTGCCTTCTTGGCTAGCTCGTCTGCGCCGTAAGCGGTTGAATCGAAGTAGACAGGTTGTACGCCGCGGTAAAGCGCCATCTTAGCCAGGGTCACATCGTGACGTGACAGTGCCAGGATAGGCAGGGCAGAACTGATACGCGACATAAGCTGAGGCGTCGCACCAGATTCGGTCAAGGCTACGATTGCCTTAACACCTTCGAGGTGGTTAGCCGCATACATGGTCGATAGCGCAATAGTCTCTTCAACAGAGGTGAAACGCTCGTCCATACGGTGCTTAGACACCTGAACACTTGGGTGTGACTCGGCGCCAAGACAAACGTTGGCCATTGCCTTAACGGTTTCTTCTGGGAAGTCGCCGGCTGCAGTTTCAGCTGACAGCATGACCGCGTCTGTGCCATCAAGCACCGCGTTAGCCACGTCCATCACTTCTGCACGGGTTGGCATTGGGCTGGTGATCATAGACTCCATCATCTGAGTCGCGGTGATCACGCTCTTGTTCAGCTGACGAGAGCGGCTGATGAGCTTCTTCTGTACGGCAACCAGGGCCGCATCACCAATCTCAACACCCAGGTCACCACGGGCAACCATAACAGCGTCAGAGGCCAGGATCACGTCGTCCATGGCTTCGTCTGAAGCTACGGCTTCTGCGCGCTCAACTTTAGAGACGATCAGGGCATTGCTACCAGCCTTCTGTGCCAGTTCACGGGCATAGTTCAGGTCTGCGCCACTGCGTGGGAATGAAACTGCCAGGTAGTCTACCTTGATGGCTGCTGCGGTGATAATGTCTTGCTTGTCTTTCTCGGTCAGTGCCGCGGCAGACAAACCACCACCTTTCTTGTTAATGCCCTTGTTGTTAGACAGGGGACCGGCAACAGTCACTGTGGTGTGAACCTTATTACCTTCAACTTTCTCAACTTTAAGCTGAACACGACCATCGTCGAGCATTAAGATATCGCCGATGCTGACATCCTGTGGTAGCTCTTTATAGTCGATACCCACTTGGTGTTCGTCACCTTGGCCTTTTTCCAGGTCGGCATCTAAGACGAATGCCTGACCCAGGTCCAGTTGCACCTTCTTGTTATCTTTGAAGGTAGAGACACGGATCTTAGGGCCTTGTAGGTCACCCAATACAGCAACGTGTACACCGAGTTCTTTGGCGATATTTCGCACGTCGGTGGCACGTTTTAGGTGATCTTCAGGTGAACCATGAGAGAAGTTGAGGCGAACAACGTTTGCACCAGCTTTGATAATACGACGTAGATTGTCGTCACGATCGGTTGCTGGACCCAGAGTCGTTACAATTTTGGTTCTGCGGAACATGAGATACTCCGTTAAGTTTTAAATAATCTTACTCTATATTAACAGACAAAATGGAGTTTTGTAGGAAAATTACAAACAAAATGATCTATCTCAAATTATTAATTTTGTGAACCGCTGCGATTAAAAGTGAAAAAAAGGCGGCTCCTTATACAAGGGCCGCCTAATATCCTTACAAAACTGGACTATATAGTCGCTTCTTTGTCGATACGAGACTCTTTCAGCACCTCTTTCACGCGCTTTAAACTCTCTCTGAAACGTGGGCCGCGACGCAGGGTAAAACCTGTGGCCAACACGTCGACAATCACCAGCTGTGCAAGGCGCGATGCCATGGGCAGATACATGTCGGTATCTTCAGGCACTTCCATGGTGACGGGAAGGGTGCATTCGGCGCTGAGCGGCGAGTTACGCGAGGTGATAGCGATCACCGCGGCGCCGTTCTCGCGGGCCAGGCGCGCGATATCGATGAGCGACTTGGTGCGGCCTGTGTGGCTGATCAACACGACCACGTCGCCTTCGCTACTGTTAATGCAACTCATGCGTTGCATCAATACGTCGTCGAAGCAGATCACCGGGACGTTGAAGCGGAAAAATTTGTTTTGTGCGTCATGGGCGACAGAGGCCGATGCGCCAAGACCGAAGAAGGAGATCTTCTTTGCCTGAGTAAGAATATCGACGGCCTTGTTGATGGCTGCCGTGTCCATGCTCTGTCTAGCCGTATCCAGCGCCGCCATAGAAGACTCGAAGATCTTGGTGGTGTATGAATCTGGACTGTCGTCTTCTTCGACGTGGCGACTGACATAGGGGGTACCATTGGCCAGACTCTGTGCTAAGTGCAGCTTAAAATCGGGAAAGCCTTTAGTGTCGAGACGGCGGCAGAAGCGGTTCACCGTGGGCTCACTCACATCGGCCATTTTAGCTAAGGTGGCGATGCTTGAGTGAATCGCGGTTTGTGGTGACGCCAAGATCACCTCAGCCACTTTACGTTCCGACTTACTGAAATGTGTTAGGTTTTTCTGAACCTTTTCTAGGGTATTCATATGCGTACATCCACTGGATTGTAATGTAATTATATTTATTCTTTTATGTCATGATAGAACCAAACAAAAAGTGCTACAGTTTGGTTTATATGACGAATTATGATCTAACTACAGAGCAAACTTTCTACTATATATAGTAATTTAATCACAAAAAGCATATCAGATTTTGGTGTCTCGTTGCTAGTTTACTAATAGGTCATTTTTTGCAAAATTTAGATGCAATTAACAATTTCTGTTGTTATATTACAACAAACATGTGAGCTTCTCATCGAAACGATGGGACACAGTACATAGGAGATTTTTAAGCTATGGGCATGACATCACCAGAAGCCAAAGCTTGTGATTTTGTATTGTTCGGCACCAAAGGCGATCTCGCCAGACGTAAGTTACTCCCTTCGCTTTATCAATTGGATAAGGCCGGTCTACTTAACGAGGAGACTAAGATAGTCGGGGTAGCCAAAGACGCCTTTAGCCATGATGAGTATCAGGAGCTGGTTGTCACGGCGCTAAAGAGCTTCGTTAAAGAAGCCTTGTGTGATGAAACCCTCGAGCGATTCCTAAAGCGCTGTGTCTACATTGGGACTAACTTCACCGAGGCAGAAGGTTACAGTGCCTTCCATGAGATCCTCGATCCCAAGAAGCGCGTCATGGTGAATTACTTCGCGACGCCGCCAGCCATCTTTGGCGATATCTGTCGTTGCCTGCATGAACAAAACCTCATCTATCCAGATACCCGTGTTGTCCTCGAAAAGCCCATCGGCTCAGATCTCGCTTCTTCTAAAGTCATTAACGATCAAGTCAGCGCCTACTTTAATGAAAACCAGGTCTATCGTATCGACCACTATCTAGGTAAAGAGACGGTACAGAACCTGATCGCGCTACGATTCGCTAACTCTTTGTTTGCCTCTAAGTGGGATAACCGTACGATCGACCATGTACAGATCACCGTCGCCGAAGAGGTAGGTATCGAAGGACGTTGGGGTTATTTCGACAAAGCCGGTCAGATGCGCGACATGATCCAAAACCACCTGCTGCAGGTGCTCACCTTAGTCGCCATGGATCCACCGGTTAACCTGGACGCTGACAGCATTCGTGACGAGAAGGTAAAGGTACTTAAGTCACTGCGTAAGATAGATGCCGATAACATCTATGAAAATACCGTACGCGGCCAATACTCGGCCGGTTTCCTGAAGGGCGCACCTGTTCCTGGCTACCTCGAAGAGGAAGGGGCTAACACTCAGTCTCACGCCGAGACCTTCGTCGCCCTGCGCGTCGATATCGACAACTGGCGCTGGGCCGGCGTACCTTTCTATCTGCGTAGCGGTAAGCGCATGCCGACCAAGAGTTCTGAGATTGTCGTCTATTTCAAGAACCCGCCTCATAACCTGTATCGCTCAAGTTACCGCAACCTACCACCGAACAAGCTGACTATTCGTCTGCAGCCTCACGAAGGGGTTGAGATCCAGATGATGAACAAGGTGCCGGGTCTAGAGCAGAAACAAAGATTACAAACCACCAAGCTGGATTTGAGTTTCTCCGATACCTTTAAGAACGATCGCATCGCCGATGCCTATGAACGTCTATTGTTAGAGGCCATGTTGGGCAATCAGGCCCTGTTTGTGCGCCGCGACGAAGTCGAGCAGGCTTGGACCTGGGTCGATGGCATCATCCAGGCGTGGGAAGAGAGCAACGAAAAGCCTAAGCCATATCCAGCTGGTAGCTGGGGCCCTGTAGCATCAGTGGCTTTGATCGCTAAAGACGGCCGCTCTTGGGACGAGTAAGGAAAATTTAAGATGATTAAAGAATCCGTATTCAAATCTTTTGATAGCAAAACCAGCTTAGAGGCACAACTGGCCGATCGCATCGCAGAGCAGCTACAGGCCGCCATCGATGCTCGCGGTAAGGCGAGCCTGGTGGTGTCTGGCGGCTCGACGCCCCTGGCTCTATTTAAGTTGTTAAGCCACAAGGCAATCGAGTGGAACGATGTCTATATCACCCTGGCCGATGAGCGCTGGGTCGACAGTGAGCACAGCGATTCTAACGAACGCCTGGTGAGACAGCACCTGCTGCAAAACCGCGCCGCGGGCGCCAAGTTTCGCGGTCTGAAGAATATGTTCACCACGCCAGAGGCCGGGGTCGACATGGCTATAGAGCAGCTTGCCAACTTCCCCAAGCCCTTCGATGTGGTGGTGCTTGGCATGGGCAACGATGGTCATACCTGTTCCTGGTTCCCTTGCTCGCATGAGATAGAGCAGGCATTGAGTACCCAGGCACTCTGTCTGGCGGTGAATCCGGGCGAGGCGCCACACGGACGCATGACTATCTCTAAGACTGGGATATTAGCGTCACGCCAAATCTATTTACACATAGTCGGTGAACAGAAGCTAGCCGTTTACCGACAGGCGCTCGAGAATGACGATGCTAAGGCGATGCCGATACGTGCGGTACTGGCCCAGCATAAGACACCCGTCGATGTTTATTGGAGCGCTTAAGGAGCGATTATGCATTCAGTAGTACAGTCAGTTACCGACAGGATCATTGCCAGAAGCAAAGCGACTCGCGAAAAGTATCTTGCGGCGCTGGGCGAAGCAAAAGCTAACGGCGTTCACCGTAGCAGTTTAAGTTGCGGCAACCTGGCCCATGGTTTTGCCGCCTGTAGCCCGGCAGATAAAAATACCATCAAGGCATTCAACAAGGCCAACATAGGTATTGTTACCGCATTTAACGATATGTTGTCGGCGCACCAGCCTTACGAACACTATCCCCAGCTCTTAAAAGAGGCCTGTCACGAGGTTGGCAGCGTTGCCCAGGTGGCGGCCGGTGTGCCAGCCATGTGTGACGGTGTGACTCAGGGGCAACCTGGGATGGAGCTAAGTCTGCTGAGCCGTGAGGTGATCGCCATGTCGACGGCTGTGGGGCTTTCTCACAACATGTTTGACGGTGCCTTGCTGCTCGGGATCTGTGACAAGATAGTACCAGGCCTCTTGATTGGCGCACTGAGCTTCGGTCATCTGCCCATGTTGTTTGTGCCTGCAGGTCCGATGAAGTCAGGCATTCCGAATAAGGAAAAGGCGCGGGTTCGTCAAAAGTTTGCCCAAGGCCAAGTGGATCGCAATGCGCTGCTTGAAGCCGAATCTAAGTCTTATCACAGTGCAGGTACCTGTACCTTCTACGGTACGGCAAACAGCAACCAGCTGATGCTTGAGGTGATGGGTCTACAACTGCCTGGCTCCTCTTTCGTTAACCCGGACGATCCGCTGCGCGAAGCCCTGAATAAGATGGCGGCCAAGCAGGTGTGTCGTCTCACCGAGATGGGTACCCAATACACGCCGATCGGCGAGGTGGTTAACGAGAAATCTGTGGTTAACGGCATAGTAGCCTTGCTGGCGACTGGTGGCTCGACCAACCTGACCATGCATATCGTTGCCGCGGCGCGCGCTGCTGGCATTATCGTGAACTGGGATGACTTCTCTGAGTTGTCAGATGCCGTGCCTCTGCTGGCGCGCGTCTATCCCAACGGTCACGCCGATATCAACCACTTCCACGCCGCAGGCGGTATGGCTTTCTTGATAAAAGAGTTACTGGACGCTGGACTGCTTCATGAAGATGTGATGACGGTTGCAGGTTACGGTCTGCGTCGTTACACCCAGGAGCCTCGCCTCATCGACGACGAACTGGTTTGGGTCGAAGGCCCAAGTGAGTCCTTGGACAAAGAGGTGCTGACTGCGGTTGCATCGCCTTTCCAGGCCAACGGTGGCTTGAAACTGCTTAAGGGTAATCTGGGGCGCGCCGTGATCAAGGTCTCTGCCGTTGCCGAGTCCCATCGATTTGTCGAAGCACCCGCTGTGGTGATTGACGATCAGAACAAGCTCGATGCCTTGTTTAAGGCGGGTGAGCTCGACAAAGACTGCGTCGTCGTGGTGAAGGGGCAGGGACCTAAGGCGATCGGCATGCCAGAGCTGCATAAGCTCACGCCTATCTTGGGCTCGCTACAGGACAAGGGCTTTAAGGTGGCGCTGCTGACCGATGGTCGTATGTCTGGCGCCTCAGGTAAGGTACCGGCGGCGATTCACCTGACACCCGAGGCGTTGGATGGCGGCTTAATTGCCAAGGTCGAAAATGGCGATCTTATCCGCGTCGATGCAAATACCGGCGAAGTGAGCCTGTTGGTCGATGACGCCGTGCTGGCGAGCCGTGAAGCGGAACAGGTCGATCTACGCAGTACGAGTTTCGGCATGGGCCGCGAACTATTCGCGGCATTGCGTTCAAATTTAAGTAGTCCAGAGACGGGTGCACGCTGCACCACGACCATAGACGAAAATTATTAATCATTGAGGAAGCTTTTAGCAATGGCTGAGAATAACTGGTCAATTCAACCCCAAGATATTTTTAAACGTAGCCCGATCGTTCCCGTCATGGTGATTAATAAGATTGAGGATGCGGTTCCCCTCGCCAGAGCCCTGGTTGATGGTGGGATCAGCGTACTCGAAGTGACGCTGCGTACCCCTTGTGCGCTGGAAGCGATCACTAAGATTGCCAAAGAAGTACCTGAAGCCCTGGTCGGTGCAGGTACCGTATTGAACGAAGAGCAGCTGCAGCAGGCGATCGATGCCGGTGCTCAGTTTGTGATCACCCCGGGTGCCACCCCCGAGCTGTTAAAGGCGGCGATGAAAGGTAGCGTGCCCTTAATCCCTGGGGTTGCCAGCATCTCTGAGGTGATGTCGGGTATGGCGCTTGGTTACACCAACTTTAAGTTCTTCCCAGCAGAAGCTTCTGGCGGTGTGAATGCACTGAAGGCTTTTTCTGGCCCGCTTGCCGATATTCGTTTCTGCCCAACCGGCGGTATTACGCCAAGTAGTTATAAAGACTATCTTGCGCTTAAGAATGTCGACTGTATCGGTGGTAGCTGGATTGCGCCAACCGATGCGATGGAGCAGGGCGACTGGGCGCGCATCACCCAGTTGTGTAAAGACGCCATCAACGGCTTGTAATTGTCATTTCGTCGCAAATGATAAATAAAAACCTCTGCCTAGCCAGAGGTTTTTTTATGGCTAATGGCTAGCTTAGCGTGTTTGATCGAGAGTTAGGCAGAGGTGGCTATTTGGCCTCGCTGTATTGATAGTCACTGCTTGCCTGCCAGATGCGGTACCTTAGCTGAGCCCCGGCGGGGAGATAAAACACCTTAGGTAGACGACTGTCGTAAGCTAAGGTCAGTTTTTCTGGCAGGGTAAGAAAGGCCGTTTTCTTGGCCTTGTCGAAACAGGCCATCATGGTGCTTGGTCCCTGGTGGATGGCATCGACCTGATAATAGTTGTAGCCCCAGCCTTGTACCGTATGTTGCTCAATCTCACCAGACAGACCATGCTTGTTGCAATCAACCTCTTCGTTGCGGCCGATGGCGATCTCCAGCCGATAGTCCTCTTCGTTAGCAAGCTTTGGCAGGGTGAGAATATGTTGTACTAGGCCATCGCTTGGCGCAGGAAACATCTTAGTGGCTTCTTCGCTCTGGTAGTCGCTCACCGAGTAGCTTACTGCTACGGGCATAGTGAAAGACTCAGGCTTAGCTGGGCTTGTCGCCTGGGCACAAAACGTCGAGAGGGAGAGTCCCAGGCCGAGTAATAGGGCCGGTGTGTATCTGTTCAAGGAAAATGTCATGAAAGCTCCTAGCGTTAAATTGAACGGTTATACCAGGTATAGACGCTAGCATAGTGGAAAAGGGTTAAAAACAAAGTGATATTTTTTAATTAGTTGTTTTTAGTTGATTTTTAAGGTGGTTTGTGGCGAGTTTAAGGCGATTTGTGACGAGTCAGTCACTTTTTATCTGATGTTACTCACCTCTGTTTACTTTGAAAGTCAAACTAGTTAATATGCCAATTGTTTGAAAGTCAAAGTATATGGTACTAGGTATCGAGTATCTACAAAGTATCGCGTGCCTACAAAGCCCAACCCATAACAATTAATAGAGAATTATTCATGTCCAACGTAAAGGATCATCTTGCTCCCTGGCAGCACAGTCATCAGTTTGCCAATTTAAACAGTGATGGCGAACGCAACACCCGTTATGTCCTATTGCTAACCCTGTTTACCATGATCGCCGAAATTGTCGCCGGTACAGTATACGGCTCGATGGCACTACTGGCAGATGGCTGGCACATGGGAACCCATGCTGCGGCGTTTTTGATCACCCTGTTTGCCTACCACTACGCAAAGAAGCATGCCGATAGCCCAGATTTTGCCTTTGGTACCGGCAAGGTGAGCGTGCTGGGCGGCTTTACCAGTGCCGTTGCTCTCGGTCTGGTGGCCCTGCTGATGGTGGTAGAATCGGTGAGCCGCCTGGTTAACCCTGAGCAAATCCATTTTAACGAGGCGATTTTTGTCGCAGTGATCGGTCTGACGGTCAATGTTATCTCAGTATTCTTGCTAAAAGATCATCACGGGCACCATCACCATCACCATTACGGGCATGGACATGATCATCATCACAGTCACCATCATGGTCACCATGAACACGATCACCATAGCCATGCGCACCAACATGACCATGGCGACAAAGGCCATCATGACCATAACCTGCGCGCCGCCTACTTCCATGTGATGGCAGATGCCTTGACCTCTCTGCTCGCCATCGGCGCCTTGCTGTTTGGTAAGTATTTGGGGCTGACCTGGTTAGATCCTCTGATGGGCGTCGTGGGCGCTGTGATCATCACCAGTTGGGCGTGGGGCTTGATGAAACAGACGGGGCCCATATTGCTCGATGCCAGTATAGAGAAGCAGTATGTTAAACAGATGGTTGAGTTGATCGAAGCCGAGCGGGACCATCAGGTGAGTGATATTCATGTATGGCGCGTCAGTGCCGATCATTACGCTGCTATGGTCTCAATCGTTAGCCATGAGCCTAAAGATCTCGACTATTTCAAGCAGAAGCTCGAGAAATTTGAACGTATCGATCATTTGACGGTCGAACTCATCACCTGTCGCCAAAGTGCCTGCCAAAGTGGCTACCAAGGTGCCGATAAAGCAGAAATTTAGGATTTTTTAAAAGGAATAGCGCGTTAACCATGAATAATGATCTATTGAGCCACACCATAGTCGAATTTTATGAAAAGCTCTCTTCCTGGGAGATGGCCGTAGTTAAGGATGCCGGCCACTCCTTGCCTCAGATCCATGCGGTCGAGATTTTAGGCGCCAATGGTGACCTGCGCATGAAGGAGCTGGCGGAGAAGATGGGGATCACCACTGGTACTTTAACGGTGCAGATAGACAAGATGGAGCAGGCGGGTTTAGTGGCGCGTAAGGCGCATCAGCAGGATAGACGCTCTATCTTGGTTGGACTAACCGAGCAGGGTCAGGATGTCTATCGAGAACACGATCAGCTGCACCATGGGTTGTCCGATCAGTTAACCGCTAAGTTCTCCGATAGTGAACGTGAGCTCTTGCTGAGTTTCTTTCAGCGCATGAATAACGAATTTTAATGCTAGGTTTTTAACTTGAGGTTCCTACACGCCCGTAATATCACTTTTTTTTCACCTCGGGCGTGTAAACTCCAAGTGTTCATTCATAACCTTGAAGCCTTGCCTGTTAACTTCGCCCGTCGTTGTTAACACATATGGTCGTTAACACGCACTGCCGTTAACACTCATACTTGTTAACATAAGTAGCTCAGCATGGCATATGTCTGTAAAAACAATTACATTTGTTTGTCAGGGTGTTGGCTGGTAACATTGTTGCAGCATTTTTGCGTCACTGCTATTTCGATACTCGCCATCCGCTCTGAGTATGACTTGCCTCATGACTAATGCTTCATTACTAATAGCGATTTAGTGCTGAAATCTATACATGAAGAGTGCAGTGACCCTAATTGATTCGCAGGCCCTTCGATTGGGTGACTAGGTTAGTCTTTTGAACGTGATTTTTCGTTTATTTACAGAGAGAACACTCAGTGCTGTCACGCGTTAAAACTCTATCGGCGAACCAGTTTACGCTGATAACCGCCTTATTTTATGTTTGTGTGTTTAACATTCCGCTATTCGGTATCGTCCAGCAGGGCATAACGAATCAGGCCGAGGTAAACTACCTCTTCATCGCCACCATACCCTTATTTCTTATCTTCGCGTTAAGTTTCATCTTTTCGCTTTTTACGGTTAAGTACCTGCTTAAGCCTTTTTTTATTATTGTTACTCTGATCTCCTCCAGCGTGTTTTTTGCCGCGCTGCAGTATGGCGTGGTGTTCGATTACGGCATGATCGAAAATACCGTGCAAACCAACAGTGCCGAGGCCTTAACCTATCTCAACTGGTCGTCGATATTGAACTTTATCCTGACCGGGCTGGTGCCGGCGCTGCTGATCTTTAAGGCCGATATTGTTTACAAGCCTTTCGTGAAAGAGCTGCTGCATAAGCTTGCCTTCATGTTCGCCATGCTTGCCGGTATCGCGGTGATCGGCTTCTTCTATTATCAAAACTATGTCGCCTTTGGTCGTAACAACGATCAGATGAAGCGCTACATAGTGCCCACCTATGCCATAGGTTCGATGATAAAGTATGTGAAGGTGAACTATTTCCAAGAGCCTTTGGTATATAAGGCCCAGGGCCAAGACGCCAAGAACCTCACCATAGATGAGAACGGTAAGCCTAATTTGGTGGTGGTAGTGGTAGGCGAGACGGCCAGGGCGCATAACTATGAGTACTATGGCTATGATAAGCCGACCAACGCCCATACCAAGGCCTTTGATATGATCCCTTTTAGAAATACCGAGTCTTGTGGCACGGCCACCGCAGTGTCGCTGCCTTGTATGTTCTCAAGCATGGACAGAGAAGATTACGATGCGCGCAGGGCGCAGGCTCAGGATACAGTTATAGATGTCTTGGACCATGCCGGTATTTCGCTTGATTGGCTGGATAATGATAGTGGCTGTAAGGGAGTTTGCGATCGCGTCAAACATATCAATATCGAACTCAACAGCGATCCGGCGCTTTGTGACGGTCACTATTGCTACGATCAGGTGCTACTTAATGAACTCGATAAACGCCTTGCGCAAGGGGTAGCTCAAGATACTCTTATCGTACTGCATATCATAGGTTCACATGGCCCGACCTATTATTTGCGTTACCCTGAGGCCCATCGCAAGTTTGTGCCCGATTGTCAGCGTAGCGACATCCAAAACTGCAGCGATGAAGAGCTGATGAATACCTACGACAACACCATCTTATATTCAGACTATATCATCGCCCAGGTGATCTCACGCCTGGAAGCTCAAGAGGGTAATGCGGATACCGCCTTGCTGTACCTGTCGGATCACGGCGAGTCGCTAGGAGAGAATGGCATGTATCTTCATGGCGCGCCCTATGCTATAGCGCCGGATGAGCAGATCAAGATCCCTATGCTGGCCTGGATCTCGCCCGACTTTGCTGCCGAGAATGGAGTAGATAAGCAGTGTCTGAGCGATCTTGCGGGCAAGGGCGGTTTTTCCCATGATAATCTCTTCTCAAGTCTATTGGGCTTGATGAACGTGTCGACCGAGGTCTACCGCAAGGAGATGGATATGTTTGCAACCTGCCGAACGAAAATAGTGGCTTTGCAACATAAAAACAACAAAAAGAGCTGATAAGGCTTAAGATTTTCGTTATTGTAGAGATTGCGCCTTCATTCATGGTGTTACGCAAATGAAGGCGCCTAATGCGCGCTAGTGTTTCTCTAATAATATCAATGGCGAAAATCTCTATGAATTTGGCTAAACAAATCACTGAAACCGAACTTTCCGCTAAAATTCTTCGTCATGCGGTTCCGCGCATGTCCGAACTCAATATTCCTGTGACCCCTGATAACTATGCCGTTTGGTATGAGTATTTTCGCGGTGTCAATTTAGATCTCAAACGTGCCATCGACAGCCTGGTAGCGAGTCGTGCCGCTTTTACGGCCGAGGTTAATGCCGGTCTCTACAACAGCTTTATTCGGGAGCAATCACCGGAAGTGATCGAGAATGTGCAGATTGAGACACAGATCCTGATTAATAACTTTATGACTCGCCTATCCGAGGTGACTGCCGGCACGGCGCAGTTTAACTTAAGCCTGGCCACTTTCCAGCAAAACATCAGCCAGGCCCCTGATCCTCAGACGCTCGAGCGCCTGGTCGATACCCTGGCCGAAGAGGTATCCCAGGTCGTTACCAGTAACCGCGAGATGGAAGCGAATCTGAAGACGATGAATCAGGAGGTCGCCGCCTTAAAGGCCGAGATGGAAGATCTTAATATCGCAGTGATGACAGATCAGCTGACCTCGCTGCGTAATCGCCGCGCCTTCGACGAGGAGGTGCTGGCGCACATCCAGCAATTTAGACGTGAGCAGCGCCTTAGCAGCCTGCTGCTGGTCGACATCGATAATTTTAAACAGTTCAACGATACCCATGGTCACTTGGTGGGCGATAAGGTACTGGCCTACATAGCCCTCGCATTAAAACAGGGGGTGAAGGGGGACGACTTTGTTGCGCGCTATGGCGGTGAGGAGTTTGTTATCTTGTTGCCTAATACCGACCACTCCGGAGCCATGGTGGTGGCTGAACAACTGCGTTCCCGTATTGCCGAGCGCCATCTCAGCATAGGCAAAGATAACAAGCTCTCCTTAGGGGCGATCACCGTCTCTATCGGTGTGTCGACACTGCGCCAGGACGATGACAGAGAGTCCTATATCGTGCGCGCCGATGAGGCATTATACAGAGCCAAGTCGGCGGGCCGAAATTGCGTAAAAGGTTAGCAACCTAGAAGGGATAGCGTTCAGTCCTGTTTCGGTTTGAGGGGCATATCCATTTTGATCAGGTGCTCCTCCATGTCGAAGGTTACGCTAAAGCCCAATTTTTTGGCCAGGCTCGCCATGTTGCGGTTTTCAAACATGGTAAAGCCAGTCAGCAGCTCAGTGTCATTGGCCTTGTAGTAGGCGATCAATTTTTCCAGCAGCAGTTTACCTATGCCGATCCCCTGATGGTCGCTGCGTACCGCCATGGCGAACTCTGCCTCGGTATTATCTGGGTCGATGGAGGCCCTGACCGCTCCTAGGGTAATATCGTCGCCGTCGGCTCCCTTGATGGTGGCGATGAAGGCCATCTCCCGCGCATAGTCAATTTGGGTGAGTACCGCCATCTCTTCGTGGGTCATCTTAGATCGCACGCCAAAGTAGCGTTTATACCTGTCTTCGTCGGAGAGAGAGTTATCGAAGGCCAGGTGTTTGGGCTCATCCTCGGGCAGAATGGGTCTGAGCATGATCTTAAGACCATTCTTCAATACCGCGTGTTCCTCTAGCTCCTTAGGATAGGGGCAGATGGCTAAGCGATTTGGGGTGTCCTGGGCATTGGCGTTAAGCTGGATATTCACATCCAATAGGGTTATCTGCTCGCCGGCGCACAGCACAGGGTTGAGATCTAAGCCCGCAATCTCGGGGCAATCTATGATGAGATGCGATATTTGAGTCAGCATGACACATAGGGCGTTCATGTCTAAACCCAGAGGCAGGTGTCTGTCTTTTAGCTTATGGGTCTTCAGCGCCTGGATCACCATGTAGCGGGCCAGCGTCATGTTCAGCGGCGGCAATGCAACCGCCGCATCTGTGGTGGGTTGCCATTCGGAGCCACCTTCACCGAGTAAGATCGCCGGACCAAACACGGGATCATGGGTAACGGCGACGCGGATCTCCTGCGTGCCGGCGGTTAGGGCCATCTTCTGTACGATAAGGCCCTGTATGTCGGCGTCCTGGTTGAGCGAGTGTACCCGACCGACCATGGCATCGGCGGCCTGCAACACTTCCTGGTGGGAGGTGAGGTTGAGCGTGACGCCGTGCACATCAGATTTATGGTGAATATCCGGCGATTGCACCTTGAGGGCGATGGGATAGCCTATCTGCTCGGCGATCTCGGCGGCGCGCTCTGCGCTGGCGGCAAAGTGGGTCTCTATGGTGTTTAACCCATAGGCTTTAAGTATGGCGCTGGCTTCGTGAGTCTCGATAACCTGCTTGTTTGCACCAATCGCCTGTTGCAGTAGCGAGCGGGCCAACTGTGCATCGGTTGGGATATTATCCGGTATAGATTGCGGCACTTCCTGCAGTAACTTTTGGTTACGCCTGTATTCGACCATGTGCATAAAGGCACCGACTGCGCCCTCTGGGGTGCGATAGGTGGGCACCCCGGCGCGGTTAAAGAGTTTTCTTGCCTGATAGGCCGAGTCTTCACCGCTCCAGTTAGTGAGCACATTGACCTTGTGACGCCTCGGATGTTTTGAGACGAGCTCTATGATGCTGTTAGCTATCTCTATGCCATCTCCGAGGGCCGAGGGTGAGTGCAACACCAAGATGGCGTCGGTGACATCGGCATTCATCAAGATGTCCAGGCTCTGGGTATAGCGTTTCGCATCGGCATCACCGCCGATATCCACGGGATTTTGTCCCGACCAGGTATCGGGTAACAAGGCATTGAGCTTATCGAAGGTATCATCGTCCAGGGTGGCTGCCTTACCACCGCCCAAGATGAGCTGATCTAACCCCAGCACGGCGGGGCCACCGCCATTACTGAGAATGGCGAGCCTCTCCCCCTGTAACGGCGCGGAGTGGGCCAGGGTTTCAACGGCGGCAAAAAGCTCCACCAGATCGTTGACCCTCAGCATACCCGCGCGTCTAAACGCGGCCTCGTAGACGGCGTCGTTACCCACCTCGCCGCCGGTGTGGAGCTTGGCGGCCGTGGTGCCCTCAAGGCTGCGACCCGATTTGATCACCAATATGGGTTTATTGCGCGCGGCAGCGCGGGCGGCCGAGAGGAAGTGACGCTTCTCGTTAACCGAGTCTATGTAGAGCATGATGGCCGTGGTGCGCGAGTCTCGACCGAGAAAGTCCAGTAGCTCGTCGAAATCGATGTCGGTCGCATCTCCCAGGGAGATAAAGGACGAGAAACCAATCCCCTTATTGTTGGCCCAATCGAGCACAGTGGTGCAGATGGCGGCAGATTGTGACACGAAGGCGATTTTACCGGGCAGGGCGCTGGTGTGTGCCAGGCTGGCATTGAGCCCCAAATTAGGCAACATCATCCCCAGGCTGTTAGGACCAAGGATCCGCATGCCATAGCGTTTGGCATGGGCGCGTGTCAGGGTTAACAGGTTTTGGCCCTCTTCATCGAGTTGGTTGGCCATGCCCGAGGCATTGATGATCGCCACCTTACAACCAAATTGAGCGAGTCGCTCGACGATGGCGGGTACACGGCTGGCTGCAGTGCAGATGATGGCCAGATCTGGCTTAAGGGGCAGGGCTTCGATATTGGGATAGGCCAAGACGCCCATCACGGCATCATATTTAGGCGTCACCGGCATGATAGGCCCCGAAAACCCGCCAGACAGTAGGTTACGCATCACCACATTACCGGCACGTTTGGCGCCATTGGAGGCACCTATGATGGCCACCGACTTAGGTTTAAATAGGGTGTGTAATGTACGCTGGCTCATTCCCGGCTCCTGTTGTCACTCGCCAAGGGACAGTGTAACTCAGTTGTACTTTTTTTCTCTAGGATTTTAGTAGGATAAGCCCCACCCGAACGTTAGCTCTAGGCCGCTACACAGCTTGCAACACTTTGACATCAAGGGTTAACAACCTTGGCGACACTTTTAGGCTTTACTTGAGATGGGCTGATTTGGCGAGGCTGGTTTTTTGCGTCAATATAGGCGTCGCCTCGCCTAATCAGTAACATCCTGACGTCACAGTGCCGTTTTCCTTAACGGCTCAAGGAGTTCAACATGAAAACAGGGGCGTTTTTTTCTATCGGTTTGGCCGTTACGGCGATTGGCTTAGCCTTGAGTTCGCCGCAGGTTTTAAGCGAAACCTCGGCGGTCGCCACTCATACCAATCCTCACTATCAATTTGTGGCACGAGACAATAGTGTCGAGACCAAGATCTGTATTGCGGCGGGTAGCGATAACAGTTCGGCGCTAAAACGCAAATTGATTAACTATGACCACAACATGCGCTTTGGTGTGAACAGTATTTCCTGTAATGGCCTGAGTCTGGCGCAGTTCTCTCATAAATATCAGGCGCAGCAAAGTTATCTCTTCCTCGAGCGTCACTCCTCTATCGCCAATAGGGTGAAGACCAAGGTGAGTATTATCGATCTTGCCGGCAATCAATCTTTTGCTGGGGGGGAACCGATTATGGTGATGGTTAGTGCAAAGTAGGCTAGGTTTCGAGTGATTGAAGCGGGGGCAGAGTTGGTCACTGATGGAGCTGAGTAGGCTACAGGCATAAAAAAACCAGCTTGCGCTGGCTGATATCTATTTTACAAGATGGTACAACCGAGTGGATTCGAACCACCGACCCCCACCATGTCAAGGTGGTGCTCTAACCAACTGAGCTACGGTTGTACTGGTATCTCTTGTAAAATTGGTACAACCGAGTGGATTCGAACCACCGACCCCCACCATGTCAAGGTGGTGCTCTAACCAACTGAGCTACGGTTGTACTGCTTTACCGTTCACGACCTGTCGGCCAGCGAACGAGCGCTATATTACGAGGGATGTAAGGTGAGTTGCAAGCAAAAAATCGTAATTTTTCAATCAAGCGGTGATTTGCTGTGCAACTTGATCTATTTAACGCCAAAGCGGCGGTAAATTCGGCAAAACTTACAACTAGGAAACTAGCCAAGATGATGATTATAGAGTTAAACATCACCTTGACGGTTTTTGTGATGGTTATAAATCTGTGTGACTAACGGGCTGCTCGACCAAGGCGAGTTGTTTTGGGTGCCTTTGAATATGCTTCAGCCTTAAGGCAAAAAGCAGTGCCGCGCTGGTGAGACCAGCAATCAAGCCAATCCAGAAACCATGTGCCCCCATAGCTGGCACCAAGAGGTCGGTCTCAGCCAAGAGGTAACCCAGTACCATGCCAATGGCCCAATAGGAGATCAGGGTAATGTAGAAGGCGCTGCGGGTGTCGTGGTATCCCCGCAGGGCACCCGCCGTGACAACTTGTACCGAATCAGACAACTGATACAGGGCGGCCAGGAACATTAGGCTACTCGCTAAGGCAACTACCTTTGGGTTTTGGTTATAGAGCAGCGCGATCTGAGTGCTAAACACCACAGTGAAAACCGCGGTGCAGGCTGCCAGACTAAAGGCGATAATCAGACCGACTTTAGTCACCAGTTTAGCGATTACAGCCTTATCTTGTCCCAGATAGTAGCCAACCCGAATCGAGACCGCGATACCGATAGAGAGGGGCAGCATAAACACGATTGATGAGAAGTTGAGTGCAATCTGATGGCCCGCCACGACGTCGGCGCCCAATGGCGCGAGTAACAGTGCGATGATAGCAAAC
The DNA here is from genome assembly GCF_023349185.1 of Shewanella aquimarina. GTDB lineage: Bacteria > Pseudomonadota > Gammaproteobacteria > Enterobacterales > Shewanellaceae > Shewanella > Shewanella aquimarina. Next base: position 190,409 of record NZ_JAKIKY010000003.1, read on the forward strand.
AGGCTGACCTCGAAAAACAGTGCCATGGCGATGGGCATGCCGTGCTTGGTCATCTTCTTCATAGTTGCCAGATCTGGCAGGTGGAAGGCACTTAAGGGGGCTAGGGCTGCGAAGCGTTTATGGCGCTGCATATAGATGATCATGGTGATGAACATGGCCCAGAACACTAACGCCGTTGCAAACCCACAGCCTGCACCACCCATCGCTGGCGCGCCTAAATGGCCATAGATGAAGATATAGTTGGCCGGAATGTTCACCGCCAGACCAACGAAACCTATCACCATGGTAGGCAGCGTGTAGGAGATCCCTTCGCTGCAGCCACGCAACACCTGATACAGGACGAAGGCGGGCACGCCCCAGGCGAAGCCGTGGAGATAACGGATGCTCAGTTCTGCAAGATCGGCAGATAATCCCATTAATTTAAAGATCTGTGGCGCAAAAAGCAGAAAGGCTATGACAACAGCGGCGCCGATTATGGCAATATAGGCTGCCTGATAGGCCATTGGCCGGATGGCGTTTTGATTATCGGCGCCATGGTGGCTGGCAAAGACTGGGGTAAAGGCAACCAGCAGGCCCTGTACAAATAAGAGTGCCGGCAGCCAAAGACTGCCACCGATGGCCACCGCGGCCATATCCAAAGCGCTGACCCGTCCGGCCATGACGGTATCGATAAAACCCATCATGGTTTGGGTGACCTGGGCGATGAGCACAGGCAACGCGAGATGGACGAGCTTTTTGGCTTGAAAGCCGAATTGATTCATGAAAACGCCTTAATGCAGAGAGTAAAAAATGTTTACAGGTATTGTTCAAGCCACATGTGAAGTGGCGGCTATTCATAAAAAAGATGGTCTTAATACAATCGAAATTGCGATGCCATTACACCTGAAGGAAAACTTGCAGCGGGGTGCAAGTGTCGCCAATAACGGCGTCTGTCTGACCGTTACCGAGATGGCTGATGATAGGGTGTTTTTCGATGTAATGGAAGAGACTTTAAGGCTGACCAATTTGGCCAATCTGTCGGTAGGTAGCAAAGTTAATATCGAGCGTTCATTGACTTATGGCAGCGAGATAGGCGGTCATGTGTTATCGGGTCACGTGCATACCCAGGCGAGGGTGGCCGAGGTGAGTCATACCTCCTCCCATTTCGACATCCGTCTCGAAGTCGAACCAAAATGGATGAACTACATCCTCTATAAGGGGTTCGTCGGCGTAAATGGTTGTAGTCTGACCGTGGGAGAGGTGAGTGAGTCGGGTTTTATGCTGCACCTCATTCCAGAAACCCTGGAGATCACTAACTTAGACGAAGCCAGTGTTGACACCATGCTCAACATAGAAATAGACAGCCAGACTCAGGCCATAGTGGATACCGTAGAGCGGGTACTCGCCAAGCGCCTGGGCTAGGGCCTGTTGACCTTTTGAGAACAATTTTTGTTCTATTTGAGCACGTTCAAATCGCGGCATGAGGCTTGAAGTATAGTTATTCTATATAAAAGCCCAGCAACAAAGAGTTGAACGTGCTCAATACGAACCCTGCGGGCAGCGTCTGTATCATTTTTCTATTGCGTTATCATTCATTGATGTAGCACATCACATTACAATCGCTCTGCCTTGTATAAAAACGATACAGAATGCTGCAAAAATGAACGCGAAAGATAAACAGGCCCTAGTGTTTTATTTGCTTTAACACGCACATGCACTTAATCAGTCGTCTATAAGAGGCTATTGGTGCATGTCAGTCTTGTTTGGCTAATAATATTGCTCATTGTCTGAGTCGACATAGACTTCAATTTTTTGCCGGGAATCATCGATATGGGTTCGAAAATGGATGGGATTACAGCAGACCCGGCAATCATCGTAGTAGTCCTGATCCCCACAACTGATATCTAGGTTGATATGTTGATGATGTCCACAGTGGGGACAACAGATCACTTTATCAAAAATTTTCATCCGTCGGCTCCTGTATATCCGGTTGCGCTGCGACCGCCATCGATGGCGATCACCTGGCCATTAAGGTAAGGACTGTCTAGGATGAAGCATACCGTATTGGCGATATCCTTGGGCCCGCCAGCTCTCTGTAGAGGAATAGCCTGGGTGACCTTGGCGATAGCGGCTTGATCGCTCTTGGATGGCCAGAGTATCGCACCGGGCGATATCCCATTGACCCTTATCTTAGGCGCTAATTCTTGTGCCAGGGCGCGAGTCGCCATCTGTAGTCCTGCCTTAGATATAGAGTATAGCCCATGGTGTTTTAAGGGGCGCTCGCCGTGAATATCGACTAGGTTGATGACGCAGCCTTGGTTGCTCGCCAGGTTATCGCCAAGGGCCGTGGCTAACAGATAGGGGGAGAGCAGATTAAGGTTTAACAGCCGCTGGCTAGACGACCAGTCACTCAGGTTATTGTCTGGCGTAAATAAAGAAGCGTTGTTAACTAAAACCCCAAGCGGGAGTCGATGGACGTTAATGTGCCGAATGAGTGTGTCTATACCCGGTTCATCGGCGAGATCCGCCTTTACAGTCTGGCAAGAGTTAGCCCGAACAAGGTTTAGTTTCTCTGCAAGGGAAATGGCCTCGACCTCGGAGCCATTATAGTGCAGCACAATGTTAAACCCTTTGTCGTGCAGGGCTAATACAATCGCCTGACCGATACGTTTTGCGCCGCCGGTTACCAGTGCCCATTTGGTCATTGTCATTCCATTTTCTTAGTAGTGTTTAAACAGGATCTTGGATGACTTTTCCTCACATGGCAATAGTATGATGCCGTTAAGCAACAGCATTGCCCCTTAAGGTGACAAGACGAATAAGCATCTAAAATATCAAGGCGTTTAGGTTAGTTTTTATACCTAACGACTCTGACTTGCTAACAAGGCTTGCTCTGTGCCTTGCTGCGGCAGCTCGGCGTGTAGCGCCTTGAGCCGTTTATCGAGTTCAAGCGCGATCTCGGCTTCCAGTTGACTGACATTGAGGGGTAATGGTGGCGATTGTTTTATTATCTCTTGTCCTACTATCTGCTGTCCTACTGGTCGCTTTTCTAGGGTTTGCGTTTCTGTGAGCGGCGTAGCTGTCTCAAGCATAGAAGCGCCTGGTGTACCGTCATTGGGGTACAAAGGCTGATACAAGAGGGCGGTTAATAGAATAAGCTTCATCATGGTTGGGCTCCTTAGTGAGTTAGCCTTAACGATATGGCGGCTAGAGTAGGGAGCGTCCATGACTGTTAAATGACATACAGATGGATAATTGGTGACAGCTCCCATCGCGTGCGCTTCACATTGCATACTAGTCTCTAATTTAAGCCTTAGCAGTGGCCTTAAGCCTTGCGATTTACCTTATGCAGCCCTAGAATGACAGGCCTGCGCTGAAGTAGATCAAAACTCCGGTAATGTTTTGCGCTTCAGTTGCTTAAATTTTTCTCAATATGACCAAGTGGCCCTACGTAGGGGTCACCACTGGATAAGGATAATACATGCCTGTAATTACACTTCCCGATGGCAGCAAGCGCGAGTTTGCTAACGCCGTTTCTACCCTGGATGTCGCCGCGGACATAGGTCCTGGTCTCGCAAAAGCCTGTATCGCAGGCCGCGTCAATGGCGAGCTAAAAGATGCTTGCGATCTGATTGAGACTGATACCGAACTGGCAATCATCACCGCAAAAGACGATGAAGGGTTAGAGATCTTACGTCACTCTTGTGCTCACCTCTTGGGTCACGCCATTAAGCAGATGTGGCCTGAGACCAAGATGGCCATCGGCCCGGTGATCGATAATGGTTTCTACTATGACGTTGATCTCGACCACAAGCTAACCGAGGAAGATGTAGCCGAGCTAGAAAAGCGCATGCTGGCATTGGCTAAGACAAACTATGACGTGGTGAAGCGCGTCGTGAGCTGGCAAGAAGCCCGCGATACCTTTGAGTCACGCGGTGAAAGCTACAAGATGGCAATCTTGGATGAGAACATCAGCAAAGACGATCAGCCAGCGCTCTATCATCACGAAGAATATACCGACATGTGTCGTGGTCCCCATGTGCCTAACATGAAATTCTGTCATCATTTTAAATTGATGAGTGTGGCCGGCGCCTACTGGCGTGGTAACTCAGATAACAAGATGCTGCAGCGTATCTATGGTACAGCTTGGGCAGATAAGAAGGCCCTTAAGGCGCATCTGACTCGCCTTGAAGAGGCGGCTAAGCGCGACCATCGTAAGATAGGTAAGCAGCTTGACCTTTACCATATGCAGGAAGAAGCGCCAGGTATGGTGTTCTGGCACAACGATGGTTGGAGCCTGTTCCTCGAGCTTGAGAAGTTCATTCGTCAGAAACTGGGTCAGTACACCTATCAAGAGGTGAAAGGCCCCTTGATGATGGATCGTGTATTGTGGGAGCGCAGTGGTCACTGGGATAAGTACTCCGAGGCGATGTTCACTACTCACTCTGAAAACCGTGAGTATGCCGTTAAGCCGATGAACTGCCCGGGTCACGTGCAGATCTTTAACCAAGGCCTCAAGTCGTATCGCGATCTGCCACTGCGTATGGCCGAGTTTGGTTGCTGTCACCGTAACGAGCCGTCGGGCTCTCTACATGGCTTGATGCGCGTTCGTGGCTTTACCCAGGATGATGCCCATATCTTCTGTACCGAAGAGCAGGTTCAGCAAGAGGTTAGCGGTTGTATCAAGATGGTATACGACACCTACGCGACCTTTGGCTTCCACGATATCGTGGTGAAACTCTCTACCCGCCCAGAGAAGCGTATCGGTGACGATGCCATGTGGGACAGGGCAGAGCAGGCGTTGATGGACGCACTAAAAGCCAACGATATCGAGTATGAAATCCTTCCGGGTGAAGGTGCCTTCTATGGTCCTAAGATCGAATTCACACTTCATGACTGTTTAGACAGGGCGTGGCAGTGCGGCACAGTGCAGCTTGACTATGCACTGCCTGGACGTCTTGGCGCAACCTATGTTGCCGAAGACAATAGCCGTCAGACGCCTGTGATGATCCACCGTGCTATCTTGGGCTCACTGGAGCGTTTCCTGGGTATCCTGATTGAGGAATACGCTGGCAAGTTCCCAACCTGGTTGGCGCCAGTTCAAGCTGTTGTGATGAATATTACAGATAAACAGTCTGAATATGTTGACGAAGTGGTCAAATTATTTAAAGATCAGGGAATTCGTGCCTCGAAAGACTTGAGGAATGAAAAGATTGGCTTTAAAATACGCGAACACACCCTAAGGCGTGTTCCCTATCTATTGGTCGTGGGCGATCAAGAGATGGAAAATAGGGAAGTCGCGGTGCGAACCAGAGATGGTGTTGACCTAGGTAAGATCAAAATCGATCAATTTGCCGCCATGGTCAAAGAACAGATTTCGCTCCGTAGTCTAAATTTGTTGGAGGAATAGGTCATAAAGATCAAGAAAACAGACGTGCGTAAAGCAGCGGCGAATAGAATTAACGAGCTCATTGTTGGCGTTTCAGAAGTACGCCTTAATGGTTTAGACGGTGAAACTATCGGCATTGTAAGTCTGCGCGAAGCGCAAGAACTTGCAGATGAAGCCGGCGTAGATCTCGTAGAGATCAGCCCAAACGCAGAGCCGCCTGTATGTCGCATAATGGACTACGGAAAGTATCTTTTTGATAAGGCTAAGGCCCAAAAAGAGCAAAAGAAGAAGCAGAAACAGATACAGGTGAAGGAAATAAAATTCCGTCCCGGTACTGACGAAAACGACTATCAGGTAAAACTACGCAACCTGAAGCGTTTTCTAGAAGACGGCGACAAGGCGAAAGTAACGCTGCGTTTCCGTGGTCGCGAGATGGCTCACCAGAGTCTTGGTATGAATCTTTTGAATCGTATTAAAGACGACCTGGCTGAGATAGCAATCGTGGAGGCTTTTCCAAAAATGGAAGGTCGCCAGGCTGTGATGGTGCTCGCGCCGAAAAAGAAATAGTAAGGCAAATTTAAAAGTAGCAGAGACCTCTCTGAGGGACTCTGCTCGCCTTGCGTTTTATTAATTTCCCAATGCGGAGTTTTAGCAATGCCTAAAATGAAAACAGACAAGGGTGTACAAAAGCGTTTTAAGAAAACCGCTAACGGTTTTAAGCGCAAGCAAGCCCATTTACGTCATATTTTGACCAAGAAGAGCACTAAGCGTAAACGTCACTTACGTGCTAAATGTTTAGTTGCGAAGTCTGATGTGCCAGCAATTGCACGTCAACTACCATACGCTTAATTAGAGGAGTAAAGAACAATGCCTAGAGTTAAGCGTGGTGTAACCGCTCGTGCTCGTCACAAGAAAGTACTAAAACTAGCTAAAGGTTATTACGGAGCTCGCTCACGTACTTACCGTGTTGCTAAGCAAGCAGTAACCAAAGCTGGTCAATATGCTTACCGTGACCGTCGTCAGAAGAAGCGTCAATTCCGTCAACTGTGGATTGCACGTATCAATGCGGCTTCTCGTCAAAATGGTCTGTCTTACAGCCGTTTCATCAACGGTCTGAAAAAGGCGTCTATCGAAATCGATCGTAAGATTTTGGCAGACATCGCTGTATTCGACAAAGTGGTTTTCGCCACTCTAGTTGAAAAGGCAAAAGAAGCTCTAGCTAAGTAATTAGTGAGCTTTGCTTTGAAAGGGACCTCAGGGTCCCTTTTTTTGTGCCCGATCATCGCAAATTTATTTATACCAATCGTAATAAACAATTGATCATTCTAGCTTGTTAAAACGCTCGATAACTGTATTAGTATTTTTAATTGTAGAATAACTACTTATCTAAAAATCCTGCTTGGTTCTCAAGCGTTTTTCCTGCGCTATTTCTGAGCACATATTTACTGTGATTGGTATTACTCGATCATAAATACAAAAAAAAAGCAGGCGCTAGGCCTGCTTTTTTATGAAGGGTAACACGCTTTATTGTGCGTCTAAGAAACGCTCTGCGTCTAGGGCCGCCATACAGCCGGTACCGGCAGAGGTGATCGCCTGACGGTAATGTTGGTCCATCACGTCGCCAGCGGCGAACACACCAGGAATGCTGGTTTGGGTAGCGTTGCCGCCAAGACCGCTCTGCACCTTGATGTAGCCATTGTTCATTTCCAGCTGGCCTTCAAACATCTGAGTGTTTGGCTTGTGGCCGATGGCGACGAATACGCCCATCACATCAAATTCGGTAATGCTTTCATCTTTGGTGCTCTTGATCTTCACACCGGTCACACCCATGTTGTCACCAACGACTTCATCTAAGGTACTGTCAAGGTGCAGTACTATGTTGCCATTAGCAACTTTGTCCATCAGACGCTTCGTGAGGATCTTTTCAGAGCGGAAGCTGTCGCGGCGATGGATCAGGTGAACTTCTGATGCGATGTTGCTCAGATAAAGTGCTTCTTCAACGGCCGTGTTACCACCACCGATCACGGCAACTTTCTGGTTGCGGTAGAAGAATCCATCACAGGTGGCACAGGCCGATACGCCTTTCCCCTTGAAGGCCTCTTCTGACTCAAGGCCCAGGTACATGGCCGATGCACCGGTAGAGATGATCAGTGCATCACAAGTGTACTCACCACTGTCACCTTTAAGTTGGAAAGGGCGCTCTTGCAGGTTCACTTCGTTGATGTGGTCGAAGATGATCTCTGTTTCGAATTTCTCGGCATGCTTCTGCATACGCTCCATCAAAGCCGGACCTGTGAGGTCGTCGGCGTCGCCTGGCCAGTTTTCGACTTCAGTTGTGGTCGTCAGCTGACCACCTTGCTGCATACCCGTGATCAAAACAGGCTTTAGGTTTGCTCTGGCAGCATAAACAGCGGCGGTGTACCCAGCAGGGCCCGAACCCAAAATTAATAAGTTACAGTGTCTAGCTTGGCTCATCTTTTTCTCCGTGCCTTTAGCGAATTGCAGCGATTGTAGGGAATTTCCCCTAAGGGGTAAAGGCAATCTTTTAGATTGTCCTAATCGAAAAAGGGAGCCATTGGCTCCCTTTGTTTACACCCTTTGGTTGATTAAGCGAGTAGTACGCTTGGATCAACAAACTCGAAGTTGAGGGCCTCGGCAACTTCTTTACAGGTTACCTTGCCGTGCATTACGTTCAAGCCGTTTAGCAGGTGCTTGTCTTGACGCAGTGCTTCACGGTAGCCCATGTCGGCCAATTTGATGATGTAAGGCAGTGTCGCGTTGTTTAGCGCGAAGGTAGAGGTACGTGCAACCGCGCCAGGCATGTTAGCCACGCAGTAGTGTACTACTTCATCAACGATATAAGTTGGGTCTTGGTGAGTGGTTGCATGAGAAGTTTCGACACAACCACCTTGGTCGATGGCGACGTCAACGATGGCGCTGCCTGGCTTCATACGCTTAATGTGATCTTTGGTCACTAGTTTAGGCGCTGCGGCGCCAGGTACCAGTACGCCACCGATCACTAGGTCGGCTTCCAGCACGTGCTTCTCGATAGCGTCGGCTGTCGAGTAAATAGCCTTGACGCGGTTGTCGAACTGAACATTCAGACGACGTAGTGCATCGATGCTGCGATCTAGGATAACCACATCGGCGCCGAGACCTACGGCCATCTGCGCCGCGTTGGTTCCTACCATGCCGCCACCGATGATGACCACTTTGGCTGGCTCAACACCCGGAACGCCACCAAGTAGCATGCCACGGCCGCCCTTAGATTTTTCTAGTGCCATCGCACCGGCTTGGATCGACATGCGACCGGCAACTTCTGACATAGGGGCCAGTAGTGGCAGACCGCCACGGGCATCGGTAACGGTTTCATAGGCGATACACACCGCACCGCTCTTAATAAGATCTTCTGTTTGTGGCAGATCGGGGGCAAGATGAAGATAAGTGAACAGCAACTGATCTTCACGCAACATGGCACGCTCGACCGCTTGAGGTTCTTTAACCTTAACGATCATGTCTGCTTTAGCAAACACTTCAGCTGCAGTGTCTAAGATTGATGCGCCTACATCGACATAGTCCTGGTCGCTAAAACCGATCCCAACACCTGCATTCTTCTCTACAAATACTTCATGACCTTTTAGGGTCAATTCGCGGACACTTGACGGCACCATACCAACACGATATTCGTGGTTTTTGATTTCTTTAGGTACACCAATTATCATCTTCGAGCCTCAAATTGAATAAAAACCCATTTATTCTGGGTTGAATTGTTATTTTATAGGTCCTGAACGTGATTGTTTCAGGGAAATCTAGTATAGTATCACTTCGGCAGTTAATGCTGCTGAACTTTTGACATACGTAGCAGTAAATGTTGTTTTAGTGATAAAGCAAGGTTATAAATATGGTTAATAATAAAAAGAGTCCTATAAAAGACTTAGATCGGATCGATCGTAACATCCTTAACGAGTTGCAAATCGACGGCCGCATTTCCAATGTTGAGTTGTCAAAGCGTGTAGGGCTGAGCCCCACTCCCTGTTTAGAGAGAGTTAAAAGACTCGAAAAGCAAGGTTACATCAATGGATATACTGCGCTAGTAAATCCCCATTACCTTGGGGCGTCATTACTTGTGTTCGTAGAAATCACGCTAAATCGCGATACTGCAGAAGTATTTGATAAGTTTAATCGTGCCGTACAGCTGCTTGATGATATTCAAGAATGTCATCTGGTGTCTGGCGACTTCGACTATTTATTGAAGACCCGTGTTTCTGACATGTCTGCCTATCGTCGCTTGTTAGGTGAAACTCTACTTAAGTTGCCCGCTGTTTCTGATACTCGTACCTACGTTGTGATGGAAGAAGTCAAGCAGACCAATAGAGTTGCAATCAATGTAACGCTTGAGTCTTAAAAACGATTTATGTCGTAAAAAAGGAGCCGTAAAGGCTCCTTTTTTTTCATCTCGAATAGTTTTTCACCAATGATAGGCTTTTACCTCGCTATTGTGCTGTATAGGCAGGTAAAACGCTGCATGGCGCGAATTATTTTGATATCTTAGGCTCACCTTTTTTGTTTTTGCTTTGTGGGTTGTCTTTTGTCTAAGGGAAATAGTGTCAAAACACTCAGCGGTCTGCAGCGTCTGCTCGAAGGCGGACTCATCTTCTGCTGCATGGTCGCCACCTATATTCTGCTTGCACTGAGTAGCTTCCATTCGTCTGATCCGGGATGGAGTCAGTCTAATTTTGAAGGCGAGATTAAAAACGTTACCGGTGCAGTAGGCGCCTGGCTCGCCGATGTGCTTTTCTATTTCTTTGGTTACACGGCCTACCTTATTCCTATCATAGTGGCGGTGACCGGCTGGTTGCTGTTTAAACGTATTCATCGCCTGTTGGAGATAGATTATTTTTCCGTGGGTTTAAGGCTGATCGGCTTCCTACTGATCACTTTTAGCCTGGCATCTTTGGCAAGCATGAATGCCAATGATATTTACGAGTTCTCTGCGGGCGGTGTCTCGGGTGATGTGATCGCCGATGCCATGCTTCCCTATTTTAATCAGCTGGGTACCACACTGCTGCTACTCTGTTTCGTCGGAGCCGGCTTTACGCTCCTGACCGGCGTCAGTTGGTTAACCGTGGTCGAAATGGTGGGCTTTGCCACCATCTGGTGTTTGAAGCAGCTTAAACATGTTCCCGAGAAATTCTCGAGTGCGCCAGAAACAGATGATACCAAGGGGTTCATGTCGGTATTTGACCGATATAAGGAGTCTCGTCGTCAAAAGGCTTTGGCTAAGGCTGAAGAAAACACCTATGAGGACGACCAGGATGATTACGATGATGAATATGACGAGGATGAGGCTCAAGAAGCTTCTTCTCGTGACCGGGTTAAGGAGCCAAGCTTCAACCTGCCAACGGTAAAACCTGCTGCCGAGGTAGAAGCGCAAGACCCTGCTCTGAGCTTTAGTGCTCAGGATGATGAAGTCTCGATAGACTTCGATGCCAAGCACTCAACTGGCGCCGTGCTGCCCAAGAAACTGCCTAAAAATCAGAAAGTCGAGCAGGCTAAGATAGTCGATGGCATAGTCGTGCTACCCGGTGGGGAAGAGGCGCAGCCTAAGAAACCAGTGGCGCCGCTGCCGGATATTTCACTGCTCGATGTGCCCAATCGTAAGACTAACCCTATCAGCCAGGAAGAACTTGACCAGGTGGCGCGGCTGGTCGAGGTTAAACTGGCCGATTTTAACATTGTGGCCAAGGTGGTGGGCGTCTTCCCAGGTCCTGTGGTTACCCGTTTCGAGCTAGAACTCGCACCTGGTGTGAAGGCTTCTAAGATCACTAACTTATCTAAAGATTTGGCGCGTTCGCTGCTTGCCGAAAGCGTACGTGTAGTCGAGGTTATCCCGGGTAAGGCCTATGTGGGTCTTGAGATCCCTAACAAGTTCCGCGAAACCGTGTTCATGCGCGACGTGCTCGGCAGCGAAGCCTTCGAGCATAGTCAGTCTCATCTGAGCATGGTACTGGGTCAAGATATCTCAGGCGAGCCCGTGGTCGTCGACCTTGGCAAGATGCCGCACCTCCTGGTGGCCGGTACCACAGGTTCGGGTAAGTCTGTGGGGGTTAACGTGATGATCACCAGCCTGCTGTATAAGTCAGGGCCGGACGATGTACGTTTCATCATGATCGACCCTAAGATGCTGGAGCTTTCGGTGTACGAAGGGATCCCGCATCTGCTCTGTGAGGTGGTAACCGACATGAAAGAGGCGGCCAACTCGCTGCGCTGGTGCGTCGGTGAGATGGAGCGGCGTTATAAGCTGATGTCGGCACTCGGGGTGCGTAACCTCAAGGGCTATAACGCCAAGATCAAGGAAGCCAAGGAGCGCGGTGAGGTGATCACAGATCCGCTGTGGCGCTCACAAGACAGCATGGAAGAGCAGGCGCCAGAGCTGGATAAGCTGCCGTCAATCGTGGTGGTTGTCGACGAATTTGCCGACATGATGATGATCGTGGGTAAGAAGGTGGAAGAGTTGATCGCCCGTATCGCGCAGAAGGCGCGTGCGGCCGGTATTCACCTTATCTTGGCGACCCAGCGTCCGTCGGTCGATGTGATCACAGGTTTAATCAAGGCGAACATCCCGACCCGTATGGCGTTTCAGGTGTCTTCTCGTATTGACTCTCGCACCATTCTCGATCAGCAGGGCGCCGAGACCCTCCTCGGTATGGGTGACATGCTCTACCTGCCGCCGGGAACCAGTGTGCCTATTCGTGTTCACGGCGCCTTTATCGATGACCATGAGGTGCATGCTGTGGTGGCCGACTGGCACAGTCGCGGCAAGCCGCAATATATCGATGAGATCTTGCAGGGCTCGGCAGAAGGTGAACAGGTGTTGCTGCCGGGTGAAGCCGCGGAGAATGATGAAGAGATGGACTCTCTCTACGATGAGGCGGTGGCCTTTGTTACCGAGACCCGTCGCGGCTCTATCTCCAGCGTGCAGCGTAAGTTTAAGATTGGCTATAACCGGGCCGCTCGCATCATCGAACAGATGGAGATGCAAGGTGTCGTCAGTTCACAGGGACACAATGGTAACCGTGAGGTGCTTGCGCCGCCACCGCCGAAAGATTATTAAGCTCTCGTTAATCATTCTCGTGACACACTTGCGGGAATAACCCTAGTTAATAGCGAGTGCTTTGAAATGAAAGGATTTGTAATGCTAAAACCCTTATCTCAGTTTGTCTGTGCCTTGCCGCTGGTGATGGCGGCATCCTGTTACGCCGACGATGCCGCGGCATTAAAGGACGCGCTGGCGCAGCTCGACAACCTCAAGGCAAATTTTAGCCAGCAGGTGACAGACGTAAACAACAAGGTGATTCAACAAGGCTCTGGTGCCTTTGCCTTGGCGGTGCCAAATCAGTTTTACTGGCATCTGACTCAGCCAGATGAATCGCTTATCGTTGCCGATGGTCGGGACGTATGGATCTATAATCCATTCGCCGAAGAGGTCTCTGTTTTAGACTTTAATCAAGCCATCGATGCCTCACCGATCGCGCTGCTGGTTCATCGAGACGAGGCGACCTGGCAGGATTACCGAGTAGAGCGCCAGGACGATTGCTACCAGATAGCGCCTAAGGCCGTCGATGCCAGCGTGACTGTGGTCGAAGTCTGCTTTAAGGATAAGCAACTCGAGGTGATGAAGCTGACCGATCAGCAGGGTAATCTTAGCGTCTTTAATCTGTCAGCCCAGGCGCCATTGATGGACGCCGATGCCAAGCTGTTTCAGTTTACCGTTCCCGAAGGCGTCGATATTGACGATCAGCGCCTTAAGGCATTGGATTAAGCTTTAGAATAAGCCATTTGAATAAGTCATTAGATAAGGCCATTTGTGTCTAGCTTAAGTTTCGATTTCGCGCCCGATTTTCGTCCGCTCGCCGCCAGAATGCGGCCGGAAACCCTGGCACAATATATAGGTCAGGATCATCTGTTGGGTGAGGGTAAGCCCCTACGCCTGGCGCTAGAGGCGGGTAGAGCCCACTCCATGATGTTCTGGGGGCCGCCGGGCACAGGCAAGACCACGCTAGCCGAGTTGGTCGCCCATTATGCCAATGCCCATGTAGAGCGTATCTCTGCGGTCACCTCCGGGGTGAAAGAGATCCGCGCCGCCATCGAACATGCCAAAAGCGTGGCCCAGTCCCGCGGCCAGCGAACCTTGCTGTTTGTCGATGAGGTGCATAGATTCAACAAGAGTCAGCAAGATGCCTTTTTGCCCTTTATCGAAGATGGCACTGTCATTTTCATCGGCGCCACCACTGAAAATCCGTCGTTTGAGATCAATAACGCGCTGCTTTCTCGCGCCAGAGTCTATCTGATCAAGCGGTTGCAAGACGCCGAGATCATCAAGATAGTACGTCAGGCGCTAGAAGATGATGCCCGTGGCTTGGGTAAGCGACAGCTAAGTATGCCAGATGAGGTCGCCGAGAAACTGGCTAAGCTGTGTGACGGCGATGCACGCAAGGCACTAAACCTTATCGAACTGATGAGCGACATGCTGCCGGATGGCGGCGAGTTTACTGCCCAGATGCTCATCGAGGTGGCGGGACAGCAGCTGGCCGGATTCGATAAGAATGGCGATCAGTATTACGACCTTATCTCCGCCGTGCATAAGTCAATTCGTGGCTCGGCTCCGGATGCGGCGCTGTACTGGTATTGCCGTATGCTCGAAGGAGGCTGCGACCCGCTTTATGTTGCTCGTCGCTTGCTGGCCATCGCCTCTGAAGACATAGGTAACGCAGACCCTGTTGCCATGTCGGTGGCGGTCAACGCCTGGGAGTGCTTTCATCGGGTAGGTCCGGCCGAAGGGGAGCGAGCTATCGCACAGGCCGTGGTCTATCTCGCCTGCGCGCCCAAGAGTAACGCCGTTTACACCGCCTTCAAAGCGGCGCGCCAGTTGGCAAGGGAAACCGGTAGTCAGCCAGTGCCGAACCATCTGCGTAATGCGCCGACTCAGTTGATGGCCGACATCGGCCTTGGCGAGGGTTATCGTTACGCCCACGATGAGCCTAATCATTATGCCAGCGGCGAGTGCTATTTCCCCGAGGCGCTGGCAGGTACACAGTTTTACCACCCTAGTGAGCATGGTTTTGAGAAGCGTATCAAGACCAAGCTCGCTACCTTGGCGGAAATGGATAGGGCAAGTGAGGTGAAACGCTATGAATAATCTCATTTTTGTAGCCTTGGGTGGCTCTATTGGTGCCGTATTTCGTTATCTTATTTCAATATTCATGATTCAGGTGTTTGGCTCTTCTTTTCCTTTTGGTACACTCATGGTCAATGTGATCGGCTCCTTCCTGATGGGCGTGATCTATGCCCTAGGTGAAGCGAGTCAGGTCAGTCCTGAAATTAAAGCATTAGTAGGTGTTGGGTTGTTAGGAGCACTTACGACGTTTTCAACTTTTTCGAACGAAACCCTGTTATTGATGCAGCAGGGCGCCTGGTTGAAAGCATTTACAAATATCGCTCTGAACCTATGTCTATGTTTATTCATGGTTTACTTAGGACAGCAGTTGGTTTTTTCTCGCATTTAACTATTAAGAAACTAAAAACATGTTAGATCCCAAATTTTTACGTACTGAATTAGAAGCGACCGCCGAGCGTCTCGCCACCCGTGGTTTTATCCTGGATGTGGATCGTCTCAGCAAGTTAGAGGAAAAGCGTAAGTCACTGCAGGTGGCTACAGAAGAGCTGCAAGCGTCCCGTAATGCGATCTCCAAGTCTATCGGCCAGGCCAAGGCTAAGGGCGAAGATGTTGCCCCTATCATGGCGAAAGTGGGCGATCTTGGCGCAGAGTTAGACAGCAAGAAGGCCGAACTCAGCCAGCTACTCGAAGAGCTTAACGCCATCGCCATGAGCGTACCTAACTTGCCGGACGAGTCGGCACCTATTGGTGCGGACGAGAACGATAACGTTGAGATCCGCCGTTGGGGTGAGCCTAAGCAGTTTGATTTCGAAGTGAAAGATCATGTGGATCTGGGTGAGCAACACGCTGGTCTTGATTTCAAGAGTGCGGTAAAGATCACTGGCTCGCGTTTCATCGTGATGAAGGGACAGATCGCCCGTATGCACCGTGCGCTAACCCAATTCATGCTGGATCTACACACCACAGAGCACGGCTACACTGAAACATACGTGCCGCTGCTGGTTAACGAAGACAGCCTACTGGGCACGGGTCAGCTGCCTAAGTTTGGTGAAGATCTGTTCCACACTAAGCCCGCCACCGAAGAAGGTCAGGGCCTTAGCCTGATCCCGACCGCCGAGGTGCCGCTGACAAACCTGGCTCGCGATACCATTATCGACGAAGATGAGCTGCCGATTAAGATGACGGCCCACACGGCGTGTTTCCGCAGTGAGGCGGGCTCATACGGTCGCGATACACGCGGTCTTATCCGTCAGCACCAGTTCGACAAGGTAGAGTTAGTGCAGTTGGTAAAGCCAGAAGAGTCTATGGCGGCGCTCGAGAGCCTGACACAACACGCGGAAACTGTGCTGCAACGCCTAGGCCTGCCATACCGCACAGTAGTGCTCTGTACAGGTGACATGGGCTTTGGCGCGGCTAAGACCTTCGACATCGAGGTCTGGCTGCCGGCGCAGAACACCTACCGTGAGATCTCATCTTGCAGCAACATGCAGGATTTCCAGGCGCGTCGCATGCAAGCGCGTTACAAGGCCAAATCTGCCAAGAAGCCGGCGCTGCTGCACACACTGAACGGTTCAGGTCTGGCAGTCGGCCGTACCTTGGTGGCCGTGCTGGAGAACTATCAGAATGCCGATGGTTCAATCACAGTACCTGAGGCGCTACGTCCATACATGGGCGGCCTGACTCAAATAGGCTAACGCGATAAAGAGATAGTGTGAAACATGGATAACGGTGGGCGCTATTTTCAGTGGCTGACCTATGTCGTCATTATCTGTATCTTCGCCGCAGTAATGTTAGCAACATTTGGGAAAGCGATTATGTTAGTGATGAAAAATCTCTAACCATAAAAAAACCTTCGCAGTAGCGAAGGTTTTTTTTTATCTTTAAGGCTAGTCTATGAGACAGGTTTTAAGTCGCTCGCTTAGATGCATTTTGCTGGCTTTGGCAGGCCAGCAATCTTGGTCGCCTGTTTGGCCGGACCGAGCGGGAAGAGGGTGTAGAGATATTTAGAGTTACCCTTTTCGGTGCCGAGTTTCTGGCCGATGGCCTTGACCAGCACACGAATGGCAGGGCTCGTCTTAAACTCCATATAAAATTCGCGCACGAAGTGCACCACTTCCCAATGGGCGGGGGTGAGGGTGATATCTTCTTCGGCGGCGATAATCACGGCAAGTTCTTCATTCCAGTCTCCGACGTTTTTCAAGTAGCCCTGGGGATCGGTCGGGATCTGACTATCCCCATACATTATGAAATTTACCAAGTGATCACCTTAGCGTGAGTTAACGAGTATTGGACAAATTCTGCCTGACTTAGCTGCTGGTAATGGCCTAACCTTGCTTGCAGGCCTCTGGCTTCAACATCTTGCTCGAGTAGGCAGACCTTAGTGTGATGCAGTGCTTCTTGCCATTTTCGCAGCAGCAGGGCGTTAATGCCATCGCCAATCAACAAGAGCGTGTCTTGTGGCTGAATATAGCGAAGGCAGGTGGCAAGGGCGTTATCTTGTACCGCCGAGTATTGAACGACATGCAGTATCATCAGTAGACAAAGACCTCATCGGCTTGGGTTAACAGCTCACCTATCTCTTTTGGCGTTTTGACATCGAGTGGAATCGCCAGTGCCGACTCATCCAGTTGAAAGTCTGCTAGGCTCTGCTGGCAGGCATAGACAGACTCAATATCATATAACGGCAAGGCTTTAAAGGCCGCGAGGAAGTCTTTGGCGCCTATGGTTTCCGGTGCCTGCTGTGGGATCAGATTGAGCACGCCCTCATCGGCGAAGATAAGGCTGACCTCCTGCTCGAAACTGGCACTGAGCAGCGCAAAATCCAGTCCTTCCCGGCCCTTGGCGCTGCCATGGGGAGCGTGTCTGAAGATAATGGTGATCTTTTTCATCATTTTTCCAAAAAGCGAATGCTTAACATCTGGCGTTTAAAAACAGATCACGCGATCGGCTTGCTCTATGCCGGTCACGAGTTCGCCCAGCCCACCCATCTGAAAGGGGGGCTCGAGATTCCAGTGTTGTAACTGATTTTCCGCCGATTCGGCCGCAGATAACACGCCACGGCGCAGCGCAGCCGAGACGCAGTTCACCAAGGGGACCTTGTGCGTCTGTCCCAACTCTCGCCAGGCTTGGTAGAGGGCAAATTCATCTGAGGCCGGCGATTGAAGATGATTGGTCGACAATACGCCGTCTTGATAGAAGAAGACCTTGAGCACTTCATGGCCGGCGTCGATGGCAGCTTGGGTAAACTGTAGCGCCTGATAGCTGCTACCCTGGCCGTATCCCGCCTGATTGACTTGAATGATGAGCTTACTCATTAACCTTTACTTATTGTCCTGACGCATAGGCGCCTATTCTGGGCGCTATTCTAGCGTTTTTTTATCACGATCCCAAACGTCTAGCGAATACGACTGAGGTTTGGGCAAATATCATCATGCACTTGGGCATAAAAAAGCCCGCCGATAGGGCGGGCCTTTTAAATGTCTAAACAGTTTAATCGTCGCTTCCGGCACCTAACAGATGCAGAATCGAGATAAACAGGTTCAAGAAATCCAGATACAGGGCGACAGTCGCGCGTATGTAGTTGGTTTCACCGCCATTTACGATGCGGCTGGTATCAAACAGGATAAAGCCTGTCATCAACAGGGCGATACCTGCGTTGAGGGCCATGAATACCGCGCCGCTACCGATGAAGATGTTGGCGATACCTGCAACGATGGCAATGACCAAACCGGCGAGCAGGAAGCCACGCATGAAAGAGAAGTCTTTCTTGGTGGTGATGGCATAGCCGCTCAGGGTAACGAACACTACGGCAGTCAAGCCTAAGGCCTGCATGATGAGCTGAGGACCGTTGGCCATGCCGGCGTAATGATTAAGCATGTAGCCAAGCGAGGCACCTTCCATACCCGTAAAGGCAAATACCCAAAACAGCCCCGCGGCCGACTCGGCCTTTCTCAGGGTGACAAATAACAGGATGAAACCACCGATCGAGAGACCGATAGACATGAGAGGACTGATTTGCAACACCATTGCCAGCCCCGCACACAGCGCGGAGAAGCCCAGTGTCATCGAGAGTAGCAGATAGGTATTTTTAAGCAGCTTATTCACTTCTTGTGTCGAAGCATGGCTTGCATATAGTGTTTCTTGCGTCATCTTTATCTCCAGTGACTATCACTAACTTGATGGTTTATTTGAGTCAAATCGATTGCAAGAGTTCCATTTCATGAACCGGATTTAACTTGTTTTACAGGCTTATTATCATAACCGAGCCAAGGGGAGGGTGAAAGCCCATCTGCTTGATTGTCGGTTAATTAAACCAGTCACGCTGTAGTTTTTCACTATCACCCAGATAATCGAGCACCCAGGCCATGGCAGGTGACATGTTGGCGTCATTCCAGGCCAGGCAACAGGGGCTAGGCGCCTTGGGGCGTTCTAGCTCTTTCTCTATCAGTGCACCGGCCTGCACGAAGGGAGTGGCGAAGTGCTTTGGCATGTAGCCTATGCCCAGTCCTTCGCGGAAACAGTTGATGGCACGGATCCAGTCAGGCACTACCAGACGACGCTGATTATCCAGCAGCCAGGTCATGCGTTTGGGGATCTCGCGCGAGGTGTCTTCCAGACAGATAGAGGGATAGGTGCGCAGCTCATCGTCGAGCAAGGGGCGATCTATGGCCGCCAAGGGATGATGCTTACTCACCAGAAAGGTCCATTCGATATCGCCCATATCCTTAAAACGATAGTCGCCACCTACAGGTATAGCTGTGGTTGCTCCGATGGCGATGTCACTACGGCCGGTGGCAATGGCCTCCCATACGCCGTTAAAGACCTCGATACGTATGATGAGTTCGACATTATCGAAATGGCGATAGAAATCGGCGATCAGGTTACTTATCTTATCGGCGCGCACTATGTTATCCAGTGCAATGGAGAGCGTGGGTTGCCAGCCGTTGGCGACTCGTTTGGTATCTTCCTTAAGTGATGCCAAGTGGGTCAGCATGGAGCGCACCTGTTTAACGAAGTGTTCGCCAGCCGGGGTGAGGCTTACGCTTCTGTGATGACGCTCAAACAGAATAACCCCCAACTCTTCTTCGACCTGTTTAACGGCATAACTCACGGCAGAAGGCACCTTGTGTAACTTGTTGGCCGCTGCGGTAAAACTACCGACCCTAGCCACCATATCAATTAATTGCATCGACTGTTCTGAAAGCATCTCGAAAAGCTCCTAATTTTGCCGTGAGAATATTTGAAGGCTGTAAGCAAAAATAAACGTTTCACAAGCAATTGGCAAGTCACTAGACTCACCGACTTCTTTGTTTAGTTATAGTGAATCTTCTATTTTTATGAATAAAATCGCTAATTTTTCTTTTCTTATCTATCTGGCACTATTGAGCATGTTGGGCTTTATTGCGACTGACATGTATTTACCTGCTTTCAAAGCAATTGAAACAAGTTTGGATGCAAGCGCAAGTCAGGTCGCCAGCTCACTGACTTTCTTTCTCGCCGGTCTGGCGTTGGGCCAGCTATTGTACGGGCCCTTAGTGCAGGCGATAGGCAAACGATTGAGCCTGATATTGGGGCTTGTTTTGTTCGGCGGCGCCAGCCTGGCGATCGCCAACAGCGACTCGATTGCCATGTTTAATGTGGCGCGTTTCTTTCAGGCCCTGGGCGCCTGTAGTGCATCGGTTATCTGGCAGGCGATAGTTATCGATCGCTACAAGGCCAGCGAAGCGCAACAGGTGTTTAGCAATATCATGCCGCTCGTGGCACTCTCGCCAGCCCTGGCTCCTATCTTGGGTGCCTATCTATTGGAGTGGCAACAGTGGCACAGCATCTTCTTTATTCTGGGCGGCTTAAGCCTGTTGCTTATCCTAGCAACCCTCGTCTGGGTCGATAGAGAAGTACAACTAGTTAGAGCTGAAGCCTCAGGGGGCATGGGTGAAGCCTCCCAGTACAAGGCTATGTCTGAACAAGATGAGAAAGTAGGCCAAGGCCAAGACGTCGCTCGGGTGAGTTACTTGAACATGCTGGCCAGCCCAAGATATCTAGGTAATGTCTTGGTATTTGGTGCCTGTTCGGCGGCTTTCTTCTCCTATCTAACCCTCTGGCCCATCGTCATGGAGCAGCATGGTTATGCGGCCAAGGCGATAGGTTTGAGCTTTATTCCGCAAACCGTGATGTTTATCGTCGGCGGCTACCTGAGTAAGCTGTTTATTCGTCGCTATGGCGCCGAGGTGTCGCTCACCTGGATCCTGTTGCTGTTCGGGGCTTGTGTCGCTGGGATCGCTCTGGTTACCCTATGTTATCCTTCGAATACCATCTGGCCGCTATTGAGTATCTTCTCGGTGATGGCGGCGGCCAACGGCGCCTGTTATCCCATAGTGGTCAATACGGCGCTGCAGGTTTTTAAGCAGGCTTCGGCCAAGGCGGCAGGGCTACAGAACTTTTTGCAGATAAGTATCGCCTTCGGTGCATCCTCCCTGGTAGCCCTATGGGCAAATGCCGGCGAGAAGGCAATAGGTGTAGGCATAGTAGTCAGTGCAATAGGTGTCTTGATAGGTTACCAGGTAAGGGGCTATGACAACTGGCGCACCGTGTTCAGTGCCATCTCTACCCCGGATCCGGCGAAAATCGCGCTACATCAGGAGGAAGATTCGACAAAGTGAGCGTAAGTTCGCCAAATAGATCTTTTAGGGATATTTTCCCTTTACAAGTGAAATAGGGCGCTATATTATTCGCGGCGTTCGGAGAGATGGCAGAGTGGTCGAATGCACCGGTCTTGAAAACCGGCACGGGTTTATAGCCCGTCTAGGGTTCAAATCCCTATCTCTCCGCCACATAAAGAAAAAAGGCTTCCAGAAATGGAAGCCTTTTTTCGTTTTAGCCTCGATAGGAACTAATTAGTTATCAGGTAAACGCGGGTAAATTGAACCCAGGCTTCCTAATAGTTAAATCTGGCTATCTCTAAACTACATTAACGATGCCCGCTAATGAGCGGGCTTTGTGCTATCTAGCTTAAAGTATTCGAGTAATGGCCGGGTTCCTAACGTTTAAGCCCACTATCTATCAGTCCTCTCAGAAACATCAAGAAAAAAGGCTTCCAGAGATGGAAGCCTTTTGCGTTTGTACTTGTCGGTAGCTCGCTTATTGCTCTGCTATGACCTCTTGATTCACCTTAACACCAGCTAAGCGGTTGTAGATCTTACTCAACCATGCCTTGGTGTCTTCGATGGCCACATAGAGACAGGGGATGAGTACCAGAGTCACTATGGTGGCAAACAGTACGCCGAAGGCGAGCGATACTGCCATGGGGATCACCATCTGCGCCTGCATGCTGGTCTCACTCATAATCGGCACCAGGCCGATAAAGGTGGTGAGCGAGGTGAGCAGAATCGCCCTAAAACGACGACAACCCGCCTCAATCACGGCAACCTTCATGCTGACTCCAGCCAGGCGGGCTCGGTTGATGTAATCAACCATCACCAGGGAATCGTTAACCACCACACCTGCGGCGGCGATGATGCCAAAGAGGGAGAGGGCGCTTAGATCTATCCCTAACAGCATGTGGCCAAGCACAGAGCCAATGATGCCGAAGGGGATGACAGACATGATCATCATAGGCTGCACATAGGATTTCAAGGGCACGGCCAACAGGCTGTAGATAACCAGTAGCGAGATGATGAAGTTACGCATCTGAGTATTGGCGCTGTCGAGCTGCTCCTGAATGTTGCCGGCAACTTCACTCTTCACCCTTGGGTACTGACGCAGCAGTTCAGGGATAAAGTTATCGCGAATGTCCTGGGCTAACTTGAAGGGTTCTGCCTGTGAGGCATCTACCGAGGCCCAGACGTTGATGGTGCGATTGCCATTTTCACGTCTGATGCCACTCACCCCTTGGGTCACCTGGATCTCGGCGACCTCTGAGAGCGGGATCTCTGCGCCCTGTGGCGTGAGGATCATCACCTCTGTCACATGGGCGATGGAGTTACGCTGCTCCTCGGGATAACGCAGCATCACCTTGATCTCCTCTCCGTTGCGCAAAATACGCTGGGCCTCGAGGCCATAGAAGCTTGCGCTGACCTGAGAGGCCACATCGGCAAGGGTGAGTCCGACGCTGTTGGCCAGTGGCTTAAGGCTGAACTGCACCTCTTTGGCACTGGATTGACGGCTGTCGTTAACATCGCCTACGCCCTGTAGGCTATTGAGCTTGGCCTTGAGTGCCTTGGCCGCCGCGACCAGTTGTGTTTCGTCCTTGCCTTCGAGGCGGAAGCTGATGTCACCATCGTCGCGGCCGCCGCCGAAGAGGTTGTCGCGAATATTGAACGACTTAACCCCAGGGATCTGCGGCATGGCCATACGCCAACGCTCGGCGAGGGCGAAGGTATCGATAGGGCGCAACTCGGGATCCACCAGCTTGGTCATCACCTGGGCACGGGTTCTGCCCTGAAGATCGACCTGCATGTCGGCGATCATTCGTTGGCCAAACTCTTGTTCCAGCTGATCATCGACCTTATGCAGCGCCGCCTCGATCGCCAATGCCGCGGAGAGGGTCGAATGCTCAGATGAGTCCAGGTTCATCTCGACGCTGATCCTCGGAAAGTCATGGGGGATCTTAGGTTGCCCCACATAGCGAAGCACGCCACCCGAATAGAGGCCGGCACATACCAAGATGAGACTGACGAACAGGGTGATGATCATGTATCTGTATTTTACCGATAGGGTCAGTGAAGGTTGATACAGACGATAGATCACAAACTGGAGTCCGGCGTCCACCTTGCCCTGCAGGTAGTTTACACCGATACGCAGCAAATTGATGGGATTCTTCGAGCCAGGCTTAATCTCGGTTTTCTGTTTCATCTTGGCTAAGTGCGCCGGCAGGATGAGTTTGGACTCTACCAGAGAAAACAACAGACACAGAATCACCACATAACCGATAGACTGACCGAAGGCCGATGAGGGGCCGTCATCCATTGTGATGGGTAAGAAGGCGGCGATGGTGGTTAACACCCCGAAGGTCGCGGGCATAGCCACTTTCTTTACGCCGCGGATCACATTGTCCAGGGTTTGCCCCTTCTCTTCACATTCGGTATGGGCGCTCTCGCCCATGACGATGGCATCGTCGACCACTATCCCAAGTACCAGGATGAAGGCAAACAGGCTGATCACGTTGATGGTGACATCTATCATGGCTGTCGGCATCAGCAGCAGTGTACCTAAGAAGCAGACAGGTAGCCCCATCATGACCCAGAAGGCCAGGCGAACCCGCAGGAAGAGGGCGAGCATGATAAACACCAGAATGGCGCCGCTCTTCATGCTGTCGAGCATGAGATCCAATCGCCCCTGAAGGTAATAAGTCATATCGACCCAGGTCTCAAGGTTGAGCCCTTGGGGCAGGGTGGCCTGCTTATCTTCGACGTATTGGTTCACCACCTTAGCCACATCCGTCATGCTCTGGTCGTTTGAGGCGCCCACGAAGAAGGTGACCGAGTTCTTGCCGTTAAACTTGGAGTATTGGATCCCCTCTTCGAAACCGTCTATCACATTGGCGACATCACCAAGCATTAGCTTAGTGCCGTCCTCTAAGGTGATCAGCGGCAGGTTTTCAAACTCATAGCCCACATAGGCCTGATTTTGCACCCTCAGGCTGATGTAGCCATTCTCAGCCTTGATTTGACCGGCCGACATGTTACGCGAATAGCCACGCACGGCCTTGGCCACATCGTTAAAGGAGAGGTTGTATTCGCGAAGCTTATCTTTGCTGACCTCGATGGACATCTCATAGTCCAGCCCGCCATAAAACTCGGTGATATTCACCAGCGGCAGTTGCATCAGCTCATCATGGATCTTCTCGCCAAACTCCTTAAGCTGCTTGGGAGGCAGATCGCCATAGAGGCTGATATAGAACACCTCTTGTCTATTTTTAATGCGCTCGACGCGAGGGCGCTCCATGCCATCGGGAAAACTCGAGATCGAATCTATTTCCGACTTGATTTCATCCAGCACCACCTGAGGGTCGTAGGAATCTTCGATACGGAAGTAGCCCGATGCCGAGTTACGGTTTGAATAGGTGATCACCCGTTTCAGGCCTTGTATACGCTCGAGCGCCTCTTCGACCTTAATGGTGATCCCTTCTTCAACCTCTTGCGGCGCCGCGCCAGGATAGAAGGCGCTGAACTCGACCCAGTTAGTCTCGGTCTGAGGGAAGAACTGTTTACGTATGGTGCTGGCAGTTAACAGTCCGCCGATAATGATGATGATCATCAACAGGTTTGCCGCCACACTGTTGCGGGCAAACCAGGCGATCAAGCCTTTATTTGGATCTGGCATTCGCCCTTACTCCTTGTCTTCCATTGCAAGTTGTTGGACGACCGCTTCATCTTCAGCAGGCTCCTGCTTGTCAGAGGCAAGGGCGAGTTTCATCCCTTCAATGGGATAGTCCAGCGCCGAGGTAATGAGGCGCATGCCATCCTCTAAGCCTTCACCGATCACTACTTGAGTGCCTTGTTGGCGCAAAATATCGACAGTTCTGAATGCCAGGGTATTTTCCGGCGTCATGATGGCGACCCTATCGTTAACCACCAGGTGTCTGGCGATGGTCGTGACATTCTGTGCCTGAGAACCGTGTATGCTCGCGGTGATATAACTGCCATATCTGAGGGGCTGTTTGTTGTCTCTGAGACCGTAGGGGTCGATAACCTCTGCCACCAGATAGGTCATGCGGCTGCGATTGTCTATCACACCCTCGCTGCGCACGATCTGACCACGCCAGGTCTTTTGTTCACCGGCAAAGTTTCCGCTGACAATGACCTGAGCGCCCAGGCCCTTGTTATCCAGGTACCTGATCTCTTTATCGGGTAGGGGCAGGCGGATCTCGGCCTTTTCTGTGCTAAGCAGCTTACCCAGTTGGGTACCGGTAGAGACGTAAGAGCCAAGGCCGATATGACGGCTTTCTATTAAGGCGTCGTAAGGCGCCTTGATCACAGTGCGCTCTAGATTACGGGTGGCTCGCTTGAGGCCGGCCTCGGATGAGTTAAGACGGGCAACTTCTTGTGCCAACTGAGGTTTACGCAGGCTTAGTTCGGTTGGCGTGCCGTTTTCGATCCGTTTCCATTCTTCGGCGGCTACCTTGCCATAGGCCTTCTCTTGCACCAGAGTCGCCTTGGCACTGGCCACTGTAGCCTTGGCGTCGATGAGAGCCGCCTCGTAATCACTGGGATCTATCTTTGCCAGGATCTGGCCTTTCTTGACTAAGCCACCGCGAACGAAGGCATCGCTCAGGTAGACGATTTCACCTGAGACCTGTGAGACAAGCTCGGTCTCATACTTGGCGTTGACGATACCGTATGAGTTAACGGTAAAGGTCATGGGTTCCTTGTCGATTATGTCGACTGCCACGACGGGAGTATTGTCAACGACGGGTTTCTCTTGTGGTGGTTTTTTCATCGATGCTAGCACGGCAAAGGTGCCGATACCGGCGGCCAGCACGACGATAGGTAATACGATCTGTTTTGCTGTAGCCACAAACACTTCCTCTTGTTGGAGCTATGGTATTAATTCTATTGATAAAAACAATATCTTACTTTGGCGAAAGACTTCTTGCAGGGTAAATGTTATCGAAATGGGGGATTTGTTAAAGCGGTTAAATGTAAACAGGTATGTAATTTGCCTTGTTAGGCTTTGCGTTGTAAAGCACTAGGGGCTGATGGCGTATAGCTTGGTTTCGAGCAATCCTAAGCTCAATGAAGTATGCCAGTGCAAGCACCCAAGGGTAACGCCAGCTACTAAGAAGTGAGAAAGAGGCAATTAAAGAACCGATAGAAACCGGTAATGAAAACCGATATTAAAAAATCAGGCATTAGAAAGAGAGTGTGATGCCGCGTTATTGGCTAACTTAGATAGCACATTTGGGTACTCACCCGTTTGCGTATATCGAGCACTCTCTTAGTATGATTGTAGCGCTATTTGAGGCGATTTGCCCCGTGTTTTAGGGCCTCAGCTGAACCTTTTTAATGACGATATATTGCCTTTCAAGTATAGAGAAATCTTTCTAAAAATGTGCTTAAAGAGTTCCCTAGAAAGTCTTTAAATAAGCGCGGCAAGCGCCTGCTCCGTCATCCTGTGACTAAAGCCAGTTCGTTTGTGATGCTGTGGCTGCCAGCCGGCAAGAAAACGTTCAAAGTCGGCCCAGGCAAAAGGGAGCAGGGCTTGCCATTCCTCTACCAGTTCGTCAATTTCATTGGCCGCCCAATTAGCGGATAGCTGCCTGCTAAGCGTGTGAAAATAGCGGTTACAAGCGGTGTCATAATGGGCTGAAAGCTGCTCCTCGTCGAGGCAACTGCCCAATAGATAGATGAAATCTTTAACGCCTACGCCGCTACCGACATATTGAAAATCTAACGCCGCCACACCATCGACTCCCATAGTGTCGCTATCACTGTGAAAACAGAAGTTAGCCACCTTGGCATCGCCATGTACTAAGGTCTGAAACCTGGCCTGTTTGAGTCTGGCATCGATAGCTGCTGCAGCTTGCTTTAGTGAAGATGCTGCCATTACCGCAAGCTCTTCGGGCCGAGTCTCAAGGTGCCAGTAGGTGCCGATTGGCCAAAGGCCCGCAAATAGAGTTTCTCCCGGTGAATTTTTATAGACAAACAGGGCATGAAATCTTGCCAGCCAATCGATGGCGGCATAGAGCTGAGACTCGGTAAGCGTCAAATGACGCACGTTGAATCCCAGCGCGTCGAGATCGCTCATTGCCAGCAGCATCTCCTGGGTCTCACTGTCTTGATGAGCCGCTAAAAGAGTGGGGAGATTAAGTTGGTCTTGGCAACGGTTGGCGTAGTGCCGATACCAATTTAGCTCGACCTGATAAGAGCGCATCTTACGCCGATGAGAGAGCTTAGAATCCCATTGATGGGGATGGGCGCTTTGCCTTGGCGGCGCGATATGTTTGACAATGACGGTTTGAGAACTTCCTTTTCCATCTAGCTGATAACGGGCTATCTCGCCATAGCCACTCCAGAGCGTCTGCAACTTGCCTAGCTTCGTGGCCTTTTGGCAGGAGAGTGTTTGGCAAAGCATTTGCTCAATATTCAAGATAGGTGGTTCCTCGGGTGTGAGTGGGCAATGAAAGCACAATTGGGCTCATTCAATTTTGCCTCATTGTCGCAGACAATAAAAACCGAGGAAAGGCTGCAATAGTCTTGCTGCTATTGAGAATGAAAATAATGACTGGGATAAATATGGTAAGCCTAATATTAAGGCTTAATGCTTTAGCATTGGCCCCGATACGCTAGGATGTAGGCAAAAGTTTACGCCTTAGGTTATGATTCTGGGTGTTAACTAATGATATCTAATGATGGCGTAAGGAGTTGCTATGACTAAGCATGTGGTGATCACCGGGGCAAATCGTGGGATAGGCTTAGGCTTTGTCAGGCATTATCTGGCTAAAGGTGATCGCGTCACCGCCTGTTGCCGACGGCCCGGCGAGGCAAGCGCGTTAATTCAGCTCGCAGAAATCCACGCCAACCTCAATATTATTCAGCTGGACGTGACAGATGAGTCGTCTCTGCGCGCCTTGCCGCAACATCTCAACGATACTGCTATCGACATCTTGATCAACAACGCCGGCTATTATGGACCTAAGGGGATTGGCTTCGGTAAGTTAAGGGCTGAAGAATGGCAAAAGGTATTGGCAGTCAATACGATAGCGCCCATTATGATCACTCAAACCTGTTACCCCATGTTGCGCAAGGCGAATAACGCTAAGGTGATCTGTATCTCCTCTAAGATGGGGAGCATGGCCGATAATCAGAGTGGTGGCAGCTATCTCTACCGCTCATCAAAGGCGGGCCTCAACGCCGCGCTTAAGAGTCTGGCTATCGATTTGCGTAGCGAAGCGATCTTCTGCGTCGTGTTTCATCCAGGTTGGGTACAGACGGACATGGGCGGGCCCAATGCCTTAATCACGGTTAATGAGGCGGTAGAACAGATGGCTACCTGTATCGATAGATTAGATGCGAGCCAGTCCGGGCAATTTTTAAACTTTGATGGCAAGGTGATCCCCTGGTAGCTGGCTAAGCCAGGTTTCATCTCGGGGGCCGTTATTCACACCGACACGTATCGACATGCTAGGCGTAAAAAGTCATGGGCGCCTGTTAGCGCCCAAACAGTAAATCAGCTCCTTGCATGTTGCCACCAATGTTGAGATTAATGTCGACACTAATGTTGGCACTAGGTGGCAGGAAAGGCGGGTGAAATACACTTTCTTACGGTAAAGCGATAATGGTATTTTGCCGTGTCGTCCGGTACCACCTCGAGAATTTCATAGTCATTGAGTTCGACGACGTTGGCATCTTCTTGCTTTTCACAGCGCGATCGGCTGTCTGCCTCAAAATGATAGGCAAACTGGGCGATTAATTCGCGTATCTCTCCCTGATAGGCGTGACGTATTGAGGCGTATTCTCTTGCAAGGGATGTGGTGCTGTTTTGCTGCTGGTCAGCTTGAATATCAGTTGTATTTTCTTCTTCACTAACGTTCCGACGACCCGCTGTTGCGGTGTTTGGTACTTTATTCGGCTCTTTAGCCAGTTCTGTATTAGCTTCTTTATTCTTTTCCTTGTCTAATTCAACTTCTGGTTCAACGTCTGATTCGGCGCTTGCGAGTCCGCCTTCCACTTCAGGCCCAACCGAGGCGAATTGTGGGTTCATCTCCTTGTCGGCAACAGCATCATCAAGGCTAATTGTCGCTAACTTGTCCTGCTCATGGTTTAGATCTCCCTTTACCGTCTGCTCTATGGCTTTTATATCACTCAGTGCCGATTCCACTCTCTCCTCGACGTCTCCGATGAGTAGGAGCAAATGGTAGAGTAGGACGAAAGAGAGGATGAACCTGACCATCAGCGTCGTAAATCGATAGTGGCTGTTACCCGTAAGGGAAAAGAGTTTGATCCCAATGGGCTTCAATACTAGCGCGATCAGCAGGTAGAAGGGCATCAAGATCTGTGCAAACAAGAGTCCCACCGCGCTAATACCCAATATCCAGGCTGGCAGAAGCAGCAAGATGGCAAAGTTATGGGTGTAGTTAAAGTGGGTCGCCGGCACACCCACCACCTCGTTGACAATAGCGCTGGCCATCGCCAGCGCGTAGTTGGCCACTATGGCGTAAAAGAGTAGCAATACAGCCTTACCCGCGAGAGAGTGCCAGACACGCTCGAACACGGGCCAAAATTCCAGGGTGAGGGCGATGGTGGTGATGATGGCCACTAAGCCTAAATGTTCGCTCATTAGCAAAAGCGCTGCCATTAGATAAAGCCTTTGAGGCAATGTTAGCCGTTGCCACTTATTTCTAAGGCCTTGCATGAATCTTTGCGGTGCTGAAGAGGCCTGTTTTAATTTGTTTGCCAGCGCAGGTTGTGAGAAATCTATATTCACCCAATGACTCCATTATTATTTGGGATTGTTCAAGAAATATGCGCTTAGTCGCATCCATACTCTATCTAAGGGTTTTTATGTTACCTTGAGGTTAATTTAAGGTAAACAGGCGAGTAAGGCGATGAATAATCAGGTAGAAATTAGACCCCTAAAGCAGGACGAGTTTGAGACGGTTATCGCGCTAGGCAATCTGGTACACGGTGATGGCTATCTCGATGAGCAGATGCTGAGTGAGATGCAGGATAAGGCCTATAAATCGGGGATCAATGCCAACTTTGTCGCCTATCGAGGGGGAGAGTTAGTGGGGTTTAGGCTCACCTATGCACCGGGAAATTGGTC
Organism: Shewanella aquimarina; assembly: GCF_023349185.1. Lineage (GTDB taxonomy): Bacteria > Pseudomonadota > Gammaproteobacteria > Enterobacterales > Shewanellaceae > Shewanella > Shewanella aquimarina. Next base: position 220,717 of record NZ_JAKIKY010000003.1, read on the forward strand.
ACTGGATCGCTGGTGTTCGCCCACGCTCTGGCCGGTTGCTGCCGAAGATTGTTGTTATTTCAAGTGCAATACCGTTTCCGAGGAGGCCAGAGGACTCGGCATAGGTAAAGCCCTACTGCAAAGTTCAATAGAGGCCTGCAAGGCTCAAGGGGCATTGGCTGGAGTCAGTCACCTGTGGAAACAGAGTCCGGATAATTCGGCCGTGGGCTACTTTACCAATGCGGGCGGCAAGCTTATCAAGGAACATCCGGAGCGCTGGAACAATAATCCTGATCATCCCGACTATGTTTGCGTCTTGTGTGGCAGCGAATGTCACTGCGTTGCCTGCGAGATGATCCTCATATTCTAGATAGAGGTCTAGTCATCACATCTTAAGCGTCATCACTTTATATCTGCCAGAAACTATCGGCGAGAAACTTTAAACGAAAAACTTTAGGCGAGAAACTTTAAGCAAAAAACTTTAGGCGAGAAACTTTAAGCAAAAAACTTTAGGCGAGAAACTTTAAGCAAAAAACTTTAGGCGAAAAACATTAGTCGAGAAACCCTATGTCTTACGATCCCTTACTCAACGACTTTCCAGACCGCCAACCCTGGCCAGACTCCTACTGGGCCACAACAGTTACGCGGCCCGAGCCCTTGCCTGCGCTTAACGGCCGGGTGCAGACCGATGTGGCCATTGTGGGGGGAGGCTTTACCGGTTTGCTGACGGCCTATTATCTTGCCAGCGAGTTTAATATCGAGGCCAGGGTACTTGAGGCAAACCAGATAGGCTTCGGCGCCAGTGGACGCAATGCGGGTTTCGTGCTCAAAGGTTCAGGGCGCATGGGCTATAGCCAGATGGCCAAGAAGTGGGGCATGGAGACCACTAAAGGGATCTATGGTGAGTTCACGAGCGCGGTGCGTCGCGTCGAGCAGTTGATCGAACAGCACGATATCGCCTGTGATGCCCAGCCTAAGGGCTATCTTAAGATAGCGCACAACGCCAAGGCCTATAGTACATTAAAGGGAGCGGCCGACTTCATCGCCGAGCACCTGGGGGATGATGCCGAGTTTCTCACACCATCAGAGCTAAAAGCGGTCTATATGGACAATCATCAAGCCTATGGTGCCCTGCGTCTCAATGATGGTTTTGGCGTGAATCCCTTAAAACTTTGTTTAGGCTACAAACGTGCGGTGCAGTCTCTCGGTGTGCCCTTGAATGAAGAGAGCTGCGTGAGAGCCTGGCTGAAAGAGGGCGCGCATCATATGTTGGTCACCGACAAGGGCGAGCTTATCGCCAAGCAGGTCGTCAGCGCCGGTAATGCTTATACGCCTAAGCATTTTAATCCGGCGGTCGATAATCGATATCTGCCTATACTGAGTAACATCATAGTGACTGCGCCCTTGACTGAGGCGCAGCTTGAGGCAACGGGTCTTAAGACACATCAGGTGGTGATGGATACCCGCCGCCTTAAGTATTATTACCGCTTGCTGGGTGACAATAGATTACTGTTTGGTGGCCGCGGCGCGATAAGCGGTAAGGATGCCAGAGATCCTCGCTATGGCGAACGTTTAAAGAGCGCGATGGCAGATTGCTTCCCGGCATTGACCGATATCGCTATCGACCATAACTGGACGGGATGGATTGCCGCCGCCTTGGATGATATGCCTCATGTCTATAGTAAGGGCGATATGGGATACAGTCTGGGGTACTGCGGCGCCGGAGTCGCCTTCTCGGCGCAGGCGGCCTATCGTCTGGCACAGCATATTGCTGGAGAACGCCTGCCTGATCTGCCGCTCTATCGAACACCTCTGCCTAAGTTTCCCTTCGCGCGCCTAAGACGATTGGGACAAAGTGCTTATTATCAATATGCTTGGCTAAGGGATAGGTACAGTTAGCGGCCAATTTTTGTTACCATAGCCTAATCACACGCAAAGCCGATGAGATGTTCTATAATTTGCTACTGTCGTTTTTTCAATCAGGCAAAGACTCATCGATAAAGGTTACCCGCTATGAAACATGTTGTAGATAAGATGCTCGATAAACATCACAAGCTGGTGCATTCAGAGGGCGTGAAAATTTTATCCCATACCCAGAGAGAGATTGATGAATGGGTACAACATACGGTAACCATAGAAGGCTGTGACGCCCCCTTTAAGTTTCGCCGCACCAAGAAATACCGCAGCTTGCAGGGGCACAAGGTGAATATGACCTATTACCCAGAAACGGAAACCGTAGCAGGTTTCGATTTTGAGGTGATGAAAGTGGTGCGCATCAAACGTTTTTAGTGCGCATCGAGAGGTTAGCTCAACACAGTGATGTTTAGATGGCTTGACCTTGAAAGATTGCCAGATACAAAAAAGGAGCCTAATGGCTCCTTTTTTATGAATGTGACACTACTTAGATAACTTGGCTTACTTAGCCGTCATCAGGGCAACCGCGTTGTCTAGCATACGGTTACTGAAGCCCCATTCGTTGTCGTACCAAGCCATAACCTTAACCAGACGGCCGTTTACACGGGTTTGTGTCGCGTCGAAGTTAGAAGAGTATGGGTTGTGGTTGAAATCGATAGAAACCAATGGCTCTTTGTTGACCGAAAGCACTTCGCTCATTGGTGCAACGCTTGCCGCCTTCTCGATGATGGCGTTGATCTCTTCAACAGTGGTGTCGCGCGCGGCAACGAAAGAGAGATCCACCAGAGATACGTTTACTGTAGGTACACGTACTGCCATACCGTCGAACTTACCAGCCAGCTCAGGTACCACTAGACCAACGGCTGCAGCAGCGCCTGTCTTAGTTGGGATCATAGACATGGCTGCGGCACGAGCGCGGCGTAGGTCAGTGTGGTAAACGTCTGACAGACGCTGATCGTTAGTGTAAGCGTGGATAGTGGTCATTAGACCCGATTCGATACCAATCTCGTCGTTCAGCGGCTTAGCGAAAGGCGCCAGACAGTTAGTGGTACAAGAAGCGTTAGAGATCACTGTCATGTCAGAGGTGATCACATCGTTGTTTACGCCGTAAACAACAGTCGCGTCAACGTTCTTACCCGGTGCAGAGATGATCACTTTCTTTGCGCCAGCATTTAGGTGAGGCTGAACGGCTTCTTTAGAAGTGAAGATACCGGTACATTCGAACACAACATCGACTTCAAGCTCGGCCCAAGGGAGTTTAGCTGGGTCACGCTCAGAGAAAGTTTGGATCTTGTCTTCGTTGACGTAGATAGCCTCATCGTCGTGCTCAACTTTTGCATTGAAGCGACCATGTACAGAGTCATACTTAGTCAGGTGAGCGTTGATTGAAGCATCACCCAGGTCGTTGATGGCAACGATTTGGATGGGGTACTGCTTTTCGCTTTCATAAAGTGCGCGAAGTACGTTTCTACCGATACGGCCATAGCCGTTAATTGCTACGCGGATAGTCATCTCATATCCCTCAGGTAAATGTATAAAAATATCTGGTAGTAAAATTACCAAATTGACAGCTATCGTCAAGCAATATCGGGTTTTATTGGCTAGTTAGCTTAACAAATTTGCTGTTTTCTTTACAAAGATCAGATTTTTTACAAAAACCGGCTCGATTTCTGTAAAAAAAATACTAGTGGCAAACATTTTGCCAGCATTCAAGAGAGCCCAATTAAGATGAGGTATTTAACTGAGCGCGGATCTCACTAGAAGCGTAGTCACCGTTTTTAAGATGTTCCACTAAGGTATCGGCTTGTTCATCTAAAAATTGCGCCAGTTGTTGATTGCCCTTGATTAAGGCGTTCATTTTGGCATCGGAAGCCGTATTGCGCGTCATCAATACGTTGGCTTTTGAGAAGAGGTAGGTTTTTTCCAGATCGTTTTGCTGGTGGTAGATACTGGCAAGACCCAACAACCAGTCGGGGTTAAAGTTGTCAGGGTCGCTCTGGTCTAACAGTTGCAGGTAGAGAACCTTTGCCTTGTTGAGATTGGATTTTTGATAATAGGAGGCGAGACTCGCCAGGATCTCGATATCCGCTATCAAACCTGCCTGTTGTGCCTTGATGACTCGGGACAGTGCCGCCTGATCATTTAAGCGTATCCAGTGATAGTAGGAGAGATAGAGATCTGGGTTGTCCTTGGTGGTGTCTCGCAACTGCTGCAGGTTCTGCGCGCTGATGCCGAAGGCTCTCACTCTATCGTTGGTGCGTTCGGGGTGCATGATGTGCTGTACGCCGGCGGCGAGTTCGATACATTTACTGTAATTTTCGAGATTGATCAGATGTTGGTAGATCTGTTTGCCAGAGGGCGAGGGGGTGTTTTTAAGGGCAAAACGCTTGCGGATCAGGTCTGCTCGCTCATATCTGCACCAGCTATCGCGATGTAAATCGTCACAAAGCTCAGGATTATTTTTACAAATCGTGGCGGTATTAGCAGCATTATCGCAGCCAAACAGGCCGAAAATCGCCAAAAGAGACAATAATGGTGTAATGATTACAAAATTTAATCTCAAAAGTGCGTCCCCTTTAGATTTTATCTAATAATATTACATGGTTAGAGAAAATATCTTACTAGATCGAAAGCCCACTTTTCATTACAATGGCGCCGACCAATAACAGGATTGACGTCCGATAATAATAGAGTATTGGTCTTTTCTTTTTGTTACTCAATCATTTCTACAATAAATGTAGTAAAAGTGAGATAAAGGATCTGTAAATGACCGCTGATAAACACCTACAAAGCTGGCAAGAACGTTTCGAAATGGCGGAGGCGATGCAGCCTCTACTTGGTAAGTTGTATCGTAACCAAGGTGTAGAAGTCGTTCTATACGGTAAGCCACTTCTTAATGCTTCCACTATCGAGATCATTAAGTCACACCGTTTAGTGCGTCGTCATGTGGGTGACAAACTCAGATTACGCGAAAGTTTCCCGTTTGTTGAGGCACTTAGCAAATTAGCGGTGAAGCAATGTAAAGTCGATATCGGTAAGTTAGCGGTTAACTACTGGCGCGAGCATGACGATGCGAGCCAGATCGAAGCTTACATGGCCCAAGAGCTGGCCTCGGCAATCGATCATGAAGACAACCAAGAAGCACGCGACGTAGTGCTCTATGGTTTCGGTCGTATCGGACGCCTATTGGCGCGTCTACTGATTGAAAGAACTGGCGTGAGCAACAAGCTGCGTCTTCGCGCTATCGTTCTACGTGGTGGTCGTAAGGGCGACTTAGAGAAGCGCGCTAGCCTGCTACGTCGTGACTCGGTACACGGTCCATTCAACGGCTCTGTTGAGGTAGACGAAGAGAACAACGCAATCATCGCCAACGGCACCTATATTCAGGTGATCTACGCTAACTCTCCAGACGAAGTGGATTACACTCGCTACGGCATTAACAATGCGCTGGTGGTTGATAACACAGGTATCTGGAAAGACGAAGATGGCCTGGGACTGCACCTAAGATGTAACGGCGCTTCTAAGGTGCTATTGACTGCACCGGCTAAGGGCGCGATCAAGAACATCGTTTATGGCGTAAACGAAAATGACATCCTGAACGAAGACACTATCGTCTCGGCGGCAAGCTGTACCACTAATGCCATTACCCCAGTACTTAAGGCGGTCAATGACAAGTATGGCATCGTAAACGGTCACGTTGAAACAATTCACTCATACACTAACGATCAAAACCTGATCGATAACTACCACAAAGCGGATCGTCGTGGTCGCAGTGCACCGCTAAACATGGTGATCACCGAAACTGGTGCGGCCAAGGCTGTTGCTAAGGCACTGCCAGTGCTTGCTGGTAAGCTAACTGGTAATGCGATTCGCGTGCCTACACCAAACGTGTCTATGGCGATCATCAGCCTGAACCTGAATGGTGAAACTAGCAAAGAAGACATGAACGAGTACCTACGTAACGTCGCGCTATGTTCTGAGCTGCAAAACCAAGTTGACTTCACCGAGTCTACAGAGATCGTCTCTTCTGATCTGGTTGGTTCTCGCTACGCGGGTGTTGTCGACTCACAGGCGACCATCGCCGAGGGTAACCGCGCCATTCTTTATGTTTGGTACGATAACGAGTTCGGTTATAGCTGTCAGGTTGTTGGCGTAATGCAGAAGATGCTGGGTCTAAACTACCAGTCTCTACCTGCTGCTTAATCTTAACCGCTAGATAAATCTAAACGCCTCGGTAAGTACCGGGGCGTTTTTTTATCCATAAGAAGTTGAATATGCTTAACAAAGAGTCACAAAGGTGATTAATGCAGCAATTGATGCAACAAACCTTGTTTAAGCCATAAATAGACGTTGACACTTTTAGGTAAATCGGTAGAATTCCTTTCCGCAGTCAGGGGAAAGCTCGATAGGGAACTTGGCTGGCAAGCGTTTCAGATGCGACATTAGCTCAGTTGGTAGAGCGATACCTTGCCAAGGTATAGGTCATCGGTTCGAACCCGATATGTCGCTCCAAATTTACGGTCAAACCGTAAACCGCTTCAGATAAAGGCGCGATGGCAGAATGGCTATGCTGCGGATTGCAAATCCGTCGATCTCGGTTCGACTCCGGGTCGCGCCTCCACTTTTCGTTTTAACGTAAATCACGATAAAACACACTAGGCCCGAGTGGTGGAATCGGTAGACACAAGGGATTTAAAATCCCTCGCTGGTAACAGCGTGACGGTTCAAGTCCGTCCTCGGGTACCAATCTGAATTATAATAGAACCGGGTTGGAAATAGCCTCACTGAATAAGTGGGGCTTTATTGTATCTGGGGTAAAAAACTAGCTTAAAAGCTCCTTCTATGACTCCTGCTCCAATCGGTCTGGCTACCTCTTCAAATTGCAGTGCACTCATTTAGTCATCTAAATGAGCTCAGTGTGAGCCGGATCTCATCTTAAAGATTATTCTAAATTTCGCTCAGTTCAATCAATTATTCTTAAAATCATGACCCAGTCACCCAACAAAAATCAGCAAAGCTAGGGCGAGACAAGAAAAATATTGATATAGAAAAATATCCGCTATGAAGGGCGCTAAGACAGTGGTATAACTAGCCCCGAACCCCTTCTTATGACGACGTTTAGGAACATCACCATGATATTTAACCAGGTTGTACTGGCCCCCGCAGATCCCATTCTTGGTCTTACCGATGCTTTTAAGGCCGATCCTCGCGCAGATAAGGTTAATTTAGGTGTTGGCATCTATAAAGATGAGTCAGGCCAGACGCCGATTCTTAAGTCAGTTAAGTTGGCCGAGCAAAAATTGCTAGAAACTGAAACCAGCAAGAGTTACCTGGGTATCGACGGCGTCATCGCCTACAACCAGGCGGTACAGGGCTTGTTGTTTGGTGCAGATCACGCAGTAATGACCGAGAAGCGAGCGGTAACGGCTCAGGCGCCGGGTGGTACAGGCTCCCTGAGAATGGCCGCCGAGTTTGTGGTGCGTAATACTGATTCACGTACCGTATGGGTGAGCAATCCAACTTGGGCAAACCATAACAACATTTTTCAATCTGCAGGCTTAACCGTTAAGCAATATGGCTATTACGATGCGGCCAGTCACGATATCAACTTCGATGCCATGCTCACTAGCCTTGAAAATGCAGAGGAAGGCGATTTACTGCTGCTTCACGGTTGCTGCCACAACCCGACGGGTATCGATCTCAACATCAGCCAGTGGGAAGTGATTGCCCAGCTTTGTGTCGACAAAGGCCTGATCCCCTTGTTTGACTTTGCCTATCAAGGTTTCGGTGCCGGCGTAGAAGAAGACGCTCAGGGTTTGCGTTTGGTCGCGAGCAAGGTGCCTGAACTCTTAGTGGCTAACTCATTTTCGAAAAACTTTGGTCTCTACAATGAGCGTATTGGCGCCGTGACCTTAGTCGCCGAAGATGAAGAGACGGCCAAGCGTGCCTTTAGCCAGATCAAGAGCACCATTCGCAGCAGCTATTCTAATCCACCGGCACATGGTGCATTGATTGTAGCGACCATTCTCGGTGACGCTGAGCTGCGCAAGTTATGGGAAGAAGAGCTGACACAGATGCGTGAACGTATCGCGGAGATGCGCGTACTGTTCGTTAAGACGTTGGCTCAGCAGGGGGTGTCGCAAGATTTCAGCTTTATCTCGGCGCAAAACGGTATGTTTAGCTTCTCAGGTCTTAATAAGGAGCAGGTTACACGCCTGAAAGAGGAGTTTGGTATCTATATCGTCGGCTCTGGACGCATCAGCGTTGCCGGCATGACCCGCGCCAACATGGATACCATCTGCCGGGCGATCGCTAAGGTATTATAAGCTTCGATATTCTACTAAAGACGCCACGCTATTAATAACGTGGCGTTTTTTTATGCCAGCGCGTCGAGCGCTTGAGGCTCAACAATGAGAGACAGGGCGTCGGCCAGCGCCGCTCTGTCGTGGAGGGCCTGATGGTGGCGACTACGTAGCGGGTAGTGGGTGACTATGCCTGTGGTGAGATATCTGTCACCGTGACAAAGCACGTGATCGACCGGTTTATTGCCCATGACCTGCTTAAACCAGCTAAGACGTTTATCCAGGCTAAAGTTAGCCGCGGCGGAAGGCTCCTCGGTCAGATTATCGATTAGGACCACTTTCGCCTTGGAGTCGTGTAGCGCCTGGCCCAATTTAGGCAGCAGGAGTGGAGGCATGATGCTGGTCAAGAAACTTCCTGGGCCTAGTATAATGAGATCCGCTTGTCTAACCGCATTACAGGCCTCGAGGGTGGCATCCACCATAGGTTCCAGCGAGAGGGCGATGGGATCTTCACACTTCTGATCCACCTCGACTTCGCCGAAGATACGATTGCCACAAGACTGAATGGCGACCAGATGGGTAGGTTGCTCCGACATAGGGATCACCTGGGTCTCTATGTTGAGCAGTTTGCGGATCAGATTGACCGCATCTAACGGCCGCACGCAGAGGTCATCCAGCGCCATCAACACTAGGTTACCCAGATTGTGGTTGGCGAGCTCGCTTTTACCGCCGAATCGGTATTCAAACAATAGCGAACCGACTGAGGGCCGACTTGCGAGCTGAGACAGGCAGTTACGCAGATCGCCCCAGGCGATACAATCTTGCTGCTGTCTTAGGCGTCCGGTTGAACCGCCATTGTCCGTGGTGGCCACTATGCCGGTGAGTTTTGGACCGAGAAACGAGAGAGAGGATAAGACTCGGCCCAGTCCGTGGCCTCCGCCGATGGCGACAACATGTTGATATTGATTGATGGCGTAATCGCGCATGTCGGGTATTTCCTTCCTGAATCCCCATTTACCTGTCGGTCATTATAACCCATTCGTCCTATAGGTATAGCGGTTTTGTTCATGACTCAGATGACATATAATGCCGCCCATGAACTCATAATAAGAGCGAAGCATTTGAGAACAGGTCACATCAACAAGTTGATACTTTCCCTAGGGATTGTTGCGTTAGCAATATTGGCGGTAAAGCTATTTCTGATAGAACGCAAGGCCGAGCCAGAACAGGCACCGGGAACGATTTTAAAGAATCGCAGTCAATTTAGTGCCATCCCAGATTTCCAGGCAATTAGTGATATTGCGACCAAGAAACAGGCATTCTTCGATTTCCTTCGTCCGGCGATCAGGCACCACAACGCCGTAATTAGTGACGAGCGTAAGTTCCTGGAACAATCTCGCGCCCACCTAGCTAACCAACAACCCTTGTCCGAGGCTGAGGCCTATCGCATCTTGCAACTAGCAAGCAAATATCAGTATTCGATGCGCGGTGCCACTCTCGAATCCCTGGATGAGCTATTAACGCGAGTCGATACCATTCCCGAAGACTTAGTACTCATTCAGGCGGCTAACGAGACCGGTTGGGGCAGTAGCCGTTTTGCCAGAGAAGGGATGAACTTCTTCGGCCAATGGTGCTTTAAAAAGGGCTGCGGTCTGGTGCCGCAATCGCGCACCGAAGGGCTAAGCCATGAAGTGGCCGTCTTTAAGAGCGTCGAAGATTCGGTGGGCTCCTATATGCGCAACCTTAACTCGAACGCGGCATACTCGCTTCTTAGGGCCATTCGCGCCGATTTAAGAGCAGAGAATCAGCCGGTAAGCGCCGAGAAGTTGGTCTACGGTCTAATGAATTACTCAGAACGTCAGGAAGCTTACGTTGAAGAGCTGCTTGATATGCTACGTCATAACAATCAATTTTTGGTGGAAAATCATGAACAAAGGCCTGCTGTGTAGTTGCCTGCTTCTGGCAACGAGTGTTGTTCAGGCAACGCCCATTTCTCTCGACTATCAGGGCTTCTATCAAAGAATGAAGCAGATGAATAAAGGCAACTATTCGCTTATCGACATCGCCTTCTCTGTGCCTAAGGAAAATGGCTGTCTTATCGAAAGCGGCTCAATCACTACAGAGAAGCGCAACTATCCGCTGACATTCTCCGGTGACCAACGTCTCTATATTCCATTCGATGAAACCTTGAAGTCAGACCGTGCCCTCATCAATCTACAAATGAAGAACGATGCCACACGTTGTGGGGTGGCGATGCAGATCCGCGCCAAGTCGCCCTCAAATGAATATAGCCAGGAAGCACTTAGCGAGCTGGCAACCCAGATGGATGAGTTGCTCAAGCAGATGCAGGGCTTTCCAATGAAATATTTTGCCGATGATATTGCTGGGGTCAGCTTTGAGTTTGCAGGTAAGGCGCAGGTGACGATCGATGGTAAAGAGCAGCAGGTTGACGGCATCTATCGCTTAGCAAGTGATGAAATTAGCGCGCTAAGTACGATAAGTTTTAGTGAAACGCCTAAGGTGGTCAGCCCTTGGGTCAAGAGCTCCTAGTTAGCTTGTCGTTTAGAGCGCGGACATAAACGGACAAAGACGTAAAAAAGCCCTCAAGAGAGGGCTTTTTTATTATCTATAAAGACAATTCATGCAAGTCGCTAGGTTAAAACCTAAGGCGTATAGGTGCTCACCACATCGATTTTAAGCTGATCGCTACTGCGCTTGGCCGCATCTAGATCGATATGACCGCTGTTAGCCAGATCCAGGAAGTCAAACGCCGGCAGATCCGACTCCGCTACATCGCCTTTCATCGGTGCGTCGGGATCTTGTTTCAAAGAAACAAAGTCGAACTGATCTCTATCGACCCCCTGTGACGGACTCGTGTTTTGCATTGCGGTGAAGATGGTTTCGATACGACCTGGGAACTGCTTATCCCAGCTCTTGAGCATCTCTTTTACCGCCGCACGCTTAAGGTTTTCCTGTGAGCCACACAGGTTACAAGGGATGATTGGAAACGCCTTTAACTCGGCATATTCGGCAATGTCTTTCTCGCGGCTGTAGGCGAGAGGTCGGATAACCACGTTCGCGCCATCGTCCGACAGCAACTTGGGCGGCATCGCCTTAAGCTTTCCGGCGTAGAACATGTTGAGGAACATGGTTTCTATGATGTCGTCTCTGTGATGTCCCAGGGCAATCTTAGTGGCGCCAATCTTCTGCGCAAAACCATACAGGGTACCACGACGCAGACGGCTGCAGAGTGAGCAAGTGGTCTTGCCTTCGGGGATCTTATCTTTAACGATAGAGTAGGTGTCCTTCTCGAGGATATGGTAAGGCACCTTTAGGCTATCTAAATAGGCTGGCAGTATGTCTTCTGGGAAACCTGGCTGCTTCTGATCCAAATTGACGGCTACCAGATTAAAATTAACCGGCGCTCTTTGCTGCAGATTGACCAGGATATCCAGCATGGCATAACTGTCTTTGCCGCCGGAAAGACAGCACATGACGGTGTCGCCCTCTTCAATCATGTTGTAATCGGCGATGGCACTACCGACCTCGCGCCTAAGACGCTTTTGTAGCTTGTTTAGCCGAGTTATCTGTTTCTTTGAGAGGGTTTCTTCAGACATAATAAAAAACGCGCCTAGTATCGTAAAATTCTGGGCGCGTAGTATATCTTAAAAAATTGGGCTAAAGAAGATGGCCTAAGGCGATCATTCCTCTTCTAGTGGTGACTTATAGCCGTCGGGTTTAATCGCCAGTAGGTCACAGTTAATGCTGTCGATCACATGCTCTGCGGTGTTACCGATTAGCGCCGCCGAGAAGCCAGTGCGGCCGACGGTTCCAAGAATCACCAACTCGGCGTCGAGCTGTTCGGCCAATTCAGGGATGACATCCTCTGGCAAACCCTCTTTGATATGACAAAAGTCGCTGGAGATGCCGTAATTGCTGGCCAGGTAACAGACACGCTGCTCATGCTGCATGCGAATAGTTTCGCTATAGGTGTGTGCGTCAAAGTCCGGCAGTTCGATAGCCAGGTTAACTGGTGTGCCTGGATAGCCGTTAACCAGATGTACCTGAGCATCAAACTTCTTGGCTAAGTCTTGGGCGTGTTCGATGATCTTGCCGTTAAGGGTTTGGTGATCGTCATCTTCCGAGGCCACGTTGATGGCGCACAGGATCTTACCGGCTACCGGCCAGTCATGTTCTTTCACCAAAAGAACCGGCACTGGCGCCTTGCGCATCAAATGCCAATCGGTGGGGGTAAAGATCACCGACTTGAGTTTATCGTGCTCGTGAGTACCCTTAACGATCAGATCATAGCCACCTTCGATGGCGTGTAAGATGATGCTCTCGAAGGGGCGGTTATGCCAGATCACTTCGCTATCGATGGCGACGCCACTGTCTTTGTAGCCAGCCAGGATATCGTCGAGCCAGGCGCGACGCTGTGCAATGACTCCCTGGCGCATGGCTTCACGCTCATGACCCGAGAGGATAGAGGTCATCTCGTAGGAAAAATCGAAAATAGAGAGAAAAACGGTGATTGACGCTTGGTTTTTAGAGGCGAGTTCGACGGCTCTGGCGAGGGCAGATTGCTTGTCGCTTGTTGGATCCACTACAACAAGGATCTTATGATAGTCCTTCATAGATTCTTCCTTTATCTGAGGTGGTACTTAAATAATGAGCGATATAGGGCAAATTGCCTTGTTTTAGATCAAATTTGCCCAGAAAACCGGCTAATTAGCGGCCTATCTTATTGTTACCGGCTAACTTATTAAGCGAGTCAAAATCGACGATGGTAATGTACTTTCCTTTTACCTCGATCAATTCTGCTTTTTGGAAGCGTCCCAACAGACGGCTAATGGTTTCAACGGTCAAACCAAGATAGTTACCTATGTCACCACGTGTCATTGTGAGGCGGAACTCCTTGGGAGAGAAGCCACGACTGCCAAAACGACTGGCCAGATTGCTGATGAAGGCCGCTAGACGTTCTTCGGCGTTCTTCTTACTCAGCAGCAAGATCATTTCCTGATCGCTTTGGATCTCATTGCTCATCAGACGCATGATCTGTTGTCTGAGCTTAGGCATGGTGCCCGAGAGTTCGTCTAAGGTATCGAATGGAATCTCACAGACCATCGAGGTCTCTAAGGCTTGGGCAAAACTCTGATGAGTTTGCGAGTGAATACCATCGAAACCAATCACATCACCGGCCAGGTGAAAGCCGGTGATCTGCTCATCACCCTGTTCGGTAATGGTGTAGCTCTTGATGGTGCCTGAGCGGATCGCATAGAGAGATTTTAACGAGTCGCCAGACTTAAAAATTTGTTCGCCTTTCTGTATCGGTTTCTTACGTTCGATGATGTCATCAAGCTGATCTAGCTCGTTGTTATTCAACGTGAAAGGGATACATAACGTACCCATACTGCAGTCATGACAATGAATGGCGCATCCGGGTACAGCCGAACGACGACTTTTAATAATATCTGTCATAATCTCTCTCGAATTTCTCAATTAGGCTTATGTTAAACTAATTTAATAGTGACAGCTAGCCTAGCTGAGCAAATGCAATATACAAAGTGTGTATGCCAAAGCTTACTAAGATTAAGCCACTGATAAGCCTTACTTTTCTAGCCTGAACCAACTGGGCAAAATAGCGCGCTGCGACACCGACGCTGACCAGTGCGGGCAGGGTGCCCAGGCCAAAAGCCGCCATGATCAAGGCGCCTTGCTGCGCCGAATTTGCCGCGACCGCCCAGGTCAAGGTGCTATAGACTAGGCCGCAGGGTAACCAGCCCCATAGTAGGCCTGCCGCAAAGGCTTGTTTTAAATCTTTTATCGGTAGTAACTTATTGGCGATAGGACCGATGAGACGCCACAATAATTTCCCCACTCGCTCAATCTGCACCACACCAGACCAGAGCTGCGCAATATACAGACCAGTCACTATCATCATCACACCGGCGAATACGCGCATGCCAATTAGGTAGGCATCGATACTAAAGAGGGTACTGAGCAGGCTGGCCGAGCCGCCCACCAGAGCGCCGGCCGTGGTATAGCTTAAGATCCTCCCCAGGTTATAGCTGAGAATAAACTTAAGCTGACCCAGCAGAATATTATCGCTGGCTTTTTTAGGGAGCTGCTGGGAGAAGGCGCCGACCAGGCCACCACACATGCCGATGCAATGGCCCGCGCCCATCAGACCGACGAGGAAGGCGCCGGTAACGCTAAAATCGATCAACTTGGCGTCGACTCGTCTTTGGTATCGTTAGGCTTCTGCTTGATGTCATCATCAAACAAGATAGATACGCTCTGCCTGTCGAGATCGTCAAACTGTTCAGATTTCACGGCCCAGAAGAAGATGCCTACGGCAACCAGCACAAACAGCATGGCGATAGGGATCAAGACATAGATAATACTCATAAACGAACCTTTAGTAGTCTGAGGCTATTGGCGACAACAATTAATGAGCTGGCCGACATACCTATGGCGGCAATGTAGGGTAACACGTGTCCAGTTACCGCTAAAGGAATGATAAGCAGGTTATAGCCAAGGGCCCAGATCAGGTTTTGCCTGATGATCTGCTCTGTCAGCTTGGCGATACGAACCGCCTGGGGAAAGCGTGAAAGCTGATCGCCGAGCAGGATAAGATCGGCGCTGTTTTTGGCAATGTCCGCGCCGCTGCCCATGGCTACCGACAGGTTTGCGCCCGCAAGCACAGGCGCATCATTGACGCCGTCTCCGAACATGACCACCTGTTTGCCCTGATCTCTTAGCTGATTGATAAGTTGTAATTTATCTTGCGGCTTTAACCCCTTATGTAAGGTGTCGATACCCACCTCAGCGGCGACTTGCTCGACGTGTTCGCTGGTGTCACCGCTGGCAATACAGGTGGCAAAGCCCATCTCCTTGAGGGTGTGCAGCGTTGCCTTGGCATCTTCTCGAATCGTATCGCTCAGGGTAAAACCGGCGAGTAAGCGCGTTTTATCGGCGAGGTAGACGCTGTGATCGCCTTTGATATCGCCAAGCTGAGTGTTACCTCGAATAAAATCCGCGCTGCCGAGAAAATAGCGGGTGTCATTTACGCTGGCTATTACGCCTTCGCCGGCGACATACTGACTCTCACTTAGCCGATAACCGGTCTGGTAATAGGGGGTGAACGCCTTAGCGATCGGATGAATCGATTGTGACTCCATGGCGGCGGCAATCGCTAGCACCTCGAGGGATTCATCATGAGTAAAACGCTGCGTTTCGCTCAGGGTTAAACTGCCGCAAGTCAGGGTACCCGTCTTATCAAATACCACCTGATCTACTTTTGGCAGCTTCTCAAACACGCCTGGACGGCGGGCCACCACCCCAAGTCTGGTAAAGAGGCCGGTAGCGCAGGTCACCGCCGTCGGCGTTGCCAACGCCAGCGCGCAGGGACAGGTGGCAACTAACACGGAAAGCGTGACCCAAAAGGCATCTTCGGGCCAATAATGTTTCCACACCAGATAGGTGAGGGCGGCCACGACCAAGATGGTCCAGGTAAAATAGTTGGAGATAGTATCGACGTAGAGGGACACCTTAGGCTTGTTGTTCGATGCCGCCTCTTGCAGGCGGATGATTTCGGCAACTAGCTGATCTTGCCCGGTCGCCGTGACCTTGACCTGAATCGGGTGGTCCACATTGATGGTACCCGCATACACTTGGCTATTAAGGTTTTTAGTCACCGGCATCTGCTCGCCCGTGAGCATGGCCTCGTTGACGCTGCTCATGCCCTCGATTATGTCGCCGTCGGCGGCGATCACCTCACCGGGCTTGACCATGATAAGGTCACCCACCTTGAGGCGCTTGGCCGGCACCTCGGTTTGATTACCTTCATCGTCCAGCAAGTTAGCGGTTAGCGGGATCAGTTTATGCAGGTTATTAGAGCTGATAGAGGCCTTCTGCCGTGCATTTTGCTCAAAATAACGACCAAGTAGCAGGAAGAAGGTAAACATGCTCACCGATTCAAAATAGACCTCTCCCTGGCCAGATACCGTAGCGATACAGCTGGCGATATAGGCGCCGCAGATGGCGATGGATACCGACACGTCCATGTTGAGCCTGCCCGATAACATGGCGCGCAGGGCACTAAAGTAGAAAGGCTGCGCCGAATAGAAGACTACTGGCGCGGCGAATATCATGCTTACCCAACGGAAATAGTCTCTGAATTCCACATCGAGATCGGTGAAGTAATCCGAATAGAGCGCCAAAGCAAACATCATCACCTGCATGGTGGCAAAGCCTGCCAGCCCTAATCTAAGCAGGAATTTGCGGCTATTCTTCTTGCTCTGAATCTCTTCGTCATCCACCTGATAGGGCGCGGCTTGATAGCCGATACGGCTGATCTGCGCCAAGATCTCCGACAGCTTAATCTTGTCCGGATCCCAGCTGACTTGGGCGCGCTCTGTGGTGGTGTTAACAGCTATCTTATTGATACCGTCAATATGCTGCAGCTTATGCTCGATCAACCAGGCGCAGGCCGCACAGGTGATGCCATCTATGGTAAGAGAAGTACTGGCACTCTGTTTGTCTTGATGCACGTCTTGATGCACAAAGTCCTGTTGGACCTCTTTGAGATCGAATGCGGAAAAGGCATTGAGCGCCTCGGGCACCAGCGCCGTCTGCTTGCTACCAGGTTCGGTACGATACTTATAATAGTTGGTGAGTCCCGCCTCTATGATGGCTGCGGAGACGGCCTGGCAGCCGGGACAACACATAGGCTGAGGAACATTATCGATAAGGGTCTCGAATTGGCGGCCGGTAGTCACCGGCTCGCCGCAATGAAAGCAGTTCAACGCATCCATAAAAGATTAGTTTAACCAGTATTGTTGATTATCTTTTAGCTCGAGACGTTTCTGGATGCGCCAGCTGCGATCAAACCCTTCCAGTCTGACTTCCCAACTGCCCTGAATTGGCGTGTTGAGCTTGATATGGTAAACCATGTTGCCATCGGCGGTGGCTACCTGGCCAAAGTCCTTTTCTTGTAGGGTAGGGTGATAGAATTCGACATTGAGCGCCGCGGCATAAGGCTCGCCGCCGTGCTGGGTAAGGGTGATCTCATCTTTCGCAAGATGTAACTCAAACTGTAATCCGAGCTGCTTGGCATGTTTAATCTTACGCAGGTCCATGTTAATGGCCTTGCCGTCTTTGTAATAGTCTTCAGAGACTAGGGAATCTTTGTTTTCGACTGCGAGGAACATGAGGTTCACACTGGCAAATACGGCGCACAGCGGCAGAATAATCAGAAACCAAGGCCAAAACTGTTTATACCAAGCTTGTGGTTTATTCATGGATACTACCTGTTATTTTTGTTGGCCATATCTTACCGTTAAATGGCAGTGATAGCACTTAAAAAAAAGGCCTCGATCTGTCTCGAGGCCTTGGTGTTACTTATATGTAATTACTTGTTTGACAAGCTATAAACATAGGCTGCGATGACATGAACTTTCTCTTCGCCCAAGACATCTTTCCAAGCAGGCATCACGCCAGAACGACCGTTCTTGATGCTCTCTTGGATCACACCGCGGCTACCGCCATACAACCAGGTGTTGTCGGTGAGGTTAGGTGCACCCATGAACTTGTTGCCAGTACCGTCCATACCGTGACAGGCGAAACAACCCTTCATGAATGATGCCTGACCCTGAGCGGCCAACGCTTCATCGTGATCGCGACCAGACAGCTTCACTACGTATTCAGCTAAGCCTTTCAGCTCGCTGTCTTCGATAGGTAGACCGCCTTTTGGAGGCATCATGCCGTGACGACCGTTCATGATTGTCGTCTTGATGGTGGCAAGATCGCCGCCATATAACCAATCACCGTCAGTCAGGTTAGGGAAGCCCTTGCTACCGCGCGCGTCACTACCGTGGCACTGAGCACAGTTTTGCAGGAACAGACGGCCACCCACTTTGAGGGCCTCTTCGTTCTTCACTAGCTCTTCAAGCGGTGTAGCCAGGTACGCCTCGAAAATCGGGCTGTACTTAGCGTTAGCCTTGACGACTTCTTGGTCATACTGAACCCAGCGATGTTCCTTCTCAGCCAGTTCAACGGCTGCGGCAGAATCTTCCTTGATACCTTTGTCGGTACCAATGCTTTGGTTCGAGCTTGACCAACCGAGGAAACCTTTGAAGTTACCTAGGCCTGGGTACGCCGCCAGGTAGACCACACCGAAGATGATGGTGATGTAGAACATATAACTCCACCACTTTGGTAGTGGGTTATTGATCTCTTCAATGCCATCAAAGCTGTGACCCATTGATTTGCCTTCTTCAACACCTGTGGTGTTTTTAGAGACAACAAACAGTAGGATGAAACATCCTGCGATTACCACAATTGTGAGTACGGTAATCCAAATACTCCAGAAGCTACTCATCATCACTTATGTTCTCCTGAGTCCTTGTTCTTCTCATCATCTGAGAAAACAAGGTTAGCGGCCTCGTCGAATTGAGCCTTACGACGACCGCTATAAGCCCATGCAAAAATACCGACAAACGTCACCATGACAACAACGGTAATGATCCCTTGTAATGTGCCGTAATCCATATTTATGCCTCCAATTTATTTCAGTGCGTGACCTAGCGACTGTAGGTATGCAATTAGTGCCTGCATCTCAGTCTTACCTTCAACGGCATTCTTAGCGTTGTCGATATCTTCTTGAGAGTAAGGCACACCGAAACCACGGAACACTTCCATCTTCTTAGCCGTCAGCTCGCCGTCTAGGACGTTCTCGGCCAACCAAGGGAAGGCAGGCATGTTTGATTGTGGTACTACTGCGCGAGGATCAAGTAGGTGAACTTCATGCCACTTGTCGCTGTAACGACCGCCAACACGGGCCAGGTCTGGACCAGTACGCTTAGAACCCCATAGGAATGGGTGATCCCAAACTGACTCACCGGCAACAGAGTAGTGACCGTAACGCTCAGTCTCAGCACGTAGCGGACGAATCATCTGGCTGTGACAACCTACGCAACCTTCACGGATGTAGATGTCACGACCTTCTAACTCAAGCGCAGAGTATGGACGCAGTCCATTTACAGGCTCAGTAGTGTCTTTTTGGAAAAGCAGGGGAGTGATCTGTACCAGGCCACCAATACTGATAGCAATAACGGTAAAGATACCCAGCAGACCGATGTTTTTCTCGACTATCTCATGATTAAATTTCATCAAATCTACTCCTTATGCTTCAGCCAGCGCTGGCAAAGATTCTTTTGGCGCCTTAACTGTCTTAACCACGTTGTATGCCATCAGTAGCATACCAGTGACGAAGAACAGGCCACCTAAGAAGCGAACAAAGTAGAATGGGTATGACGCTTCCAAACCTTCAACAAAGCTGTAGGTTAGGGTGCCGTCAGAGTTAACTGCACGCCACATCAGACCTTGCATAACACCCGAGATCCACATTGAAACGATATAAAGTACAGTACCGATAGTCGCCAACCAGAAGTGAACGTTAATCAGTTGTGTGCTGTACATACGACCGTGTCCGTAGATTGCAGGGATCAGGTGGTATAGCGAACCGATAGATACCATAGCCACCCAGCCTAGCGCGCCTGAGTGTACGTGACCTACGGTCCAGTCGGTGTAGTGAGACAATGCGTTAACTGTCTTAATGGCCATCATAGGACCTTCGAAGGTCGACATACCATAGAATGACAGAGAAACGATCAAGAAACGCAGAACAGGGTCGGTTCTTAGCTTATGCCAAGCACCAGACAGGGTCATAATACCGTTGATCATACCGCCCCAAGAAGGTGCGAACAGGATCAGAGACATCACCATACCCAGTGACTGTGTCCAGTCCGGTAGCGCTGTGTAGTGCAGGTGGTGTGGACCCGCCCAGATGTACAGTGCAATCAAAGCCCAGAAGTGAACGATAGACAGACGATAAGAATAAACAGGACGACCCGCTTGCTTAGGTACGAAGTAGTACATCATACCCAGGAAACCAGCCGTCAGTAGGAAGCCAACGGCGTTGTGGCCATACCACCATTGCACCATGGCATCTACGGCGCCAGAGTATAATGAGTATGACTTGAATAGGCTAACAGGTACTGCCATTGAGTTCACGATATGCAGTACTGCAACCGTGATGATGAAGGCGCCGAAGAACCAGTTTGCCACATAGATGTGTGACGTGGTTCGCTTAACAATTGTGCCAAAGAACACAACGGCATAGGCTACCCAAACTATGGTAATAGCGATGTCGATAGGCCATTCAAGTTCAGCGTATTCTTTACTGCTGGTCAGACCCAGCGGCAGAGTAATAACGGCTGAAAGAATAATGGCTTGCCATCCCCAGAAGGTAAATGCAGCTAACTTAGGTGCAAATAGGCGGGTTTGGCAGGTACGCTGGACGATATAATAGGATGTTGCAAATAACGCTGAAGTACCAAATGCGAAAATCACGGCGTTGGTGTGCAGAGGTCGTAGACGACTGTACGTTAGCCATGGAGTTTCGAAGTTGAGTTGTGGCCAGATTAACTGGGCCGCGATCAATACACCTACCGTCATACCAATAATCCCCCACAATACTGTGGTAAGGGCAAATTGGCGGACAACGGTGTAATTGTAATCAGCGCCTTGAGGCTGGGAATGGTTCATCATATTGCTTCCACTGCTTATTACTTATACTTATTGTTTGAGTAAAGTGGCACTTTACCCGGTAAAATGACATCAAAGGCTTGTTTCCCTACGAAACAAACAAGATTGTGTCAATGTGTCACGCAACATTAACGCAAATTAATGCCGAGTAACGCAATGATACTTGAGCAATATCAAAAAAGATAGGAATTATGCGGCCAGGGATATTGATCCAGATCAAACTACCTGGATAGAATGTAAACACTATGATTCAAAAGGTTAATAATTGTGCTACTGAATCGACACTTCCCCGTTACTTCGCTCGTTGCAAGCCTGTTTGTGATGGTCTTGGCAACAGGCTGTGAAAAGCCCCAAAAAGCACCTGAACAAGCGCTAAAATCCGCGACTAAAGCCACCTTTGAAATCGACACCAGCCTATGCGATTTTCATCGAGGCGCTTGCGCTAAGCAGATAGGCGAAACCCTTATTTCGCTGGCGATTTCTCCAGCAAATGCCCCAAGTGAAAGACCCATATCTGTTGCCTTAACTAGTGGTGCAACACTTAATAACCTCAAGGTAAGGGTTGAGGGCAGAGATATGTTTATGGGGGTTATTCCAGTTATTTTAAGTGAAACGGCTAAAAACACCTATAAAGGAACGCTAATATACGGCTCTTGCAGCAGCAATTATATGGTGTGGCGTCTTATCGCTAGCTTCGAGATAGACGGTCAGTCTAAGGCAGTTATGTACGATTTTTTGGCCGATAACCCAGGCCGTAACGACTAAAATTTGTACAGATTGCTTTGTGTAGCGAGTTAGCCCTAGATCCTATTATTAAAAAATAGGATCTAATCGAAGATCGCTGCGTTAGCCAAACTCGTTCCCATCACCGCTCAACGATGGCGCTCGCTAATTGGCATCAGACAGGGCTAATCGCACCTTATTGAAATGTTCTATGTTGTCGATGAAGAGTGTGGTTAGCGCGGGGTCGAAATGGGTACCCGAGCCTTTTGCAATCTCTTCAATCACTTCGTCTAGCGGCCAGGCGGGTTTATAACAACGTTTGTGGGATAGGGCGTCAAATACGTCCGCGATAGCGACAATGCGCGCAAAGATATGAATCTCTTCTCCTTTCAAGCCATCAGGGTAACCACTGCCATCATACTTTTCATGATGTTGTAGGGCGATAATCGCAGCGGCATTGAGGATAGGACGCTCGGAATTTCCCAAGATCTGATGGCCGATGGCAGGGTGCTGGCGCATGATCTGCCACTCTTCGTCGGTTAATTTACCCGGCTTTAAAAGCACTGAATCCGGGGTCGCTATTTTGCCGATATCGTGCATCGGCGACGCGTGTTTAATCAGATCCGCCTGTTGATCATCTAGGCCTGCCAATTTTGCCAGGGTATAGCAGTATTCGGCCATACGCTTAACATGGTTGGCGGCCTCTTTTGAGCGGCTCTCGACCACATCTCCCAGGCGGAAGATGAGTTCTGACTGGGTGTCTTCAAGCTCTTTGTTTAGCAGCAGGTTTTCAAAAGCAACGCCCACATTGATGGCAAAGATGTCGATAAGTTTCTTATCCAGGTCCCCAATCGCATGTATGTTGTCCATATATAGCAGGTTAATCCAACCGCTCTTGGCGGGGAAGTAACCGACGAACAAGTTGTCCTCATACAGACAAGCCTTTTCTTCCAAGGCGCGTTTGAGTAATTTCTCTATAGGTTCGGGTATGGCTTTTTCATGGTGACTGGCAAATTGGCCGGTGCCAGCCAAGATGTGGAGTTTATCTGTACTTAACTCTTTGCTCATTGCGTCGATGGCATTGCAGGTTAACAGCAGGGTCTCATTGTTGAGGTTGAGGAGATTGGCCACCTGAGTTAACAGGCCATCGGCAAAATGATGCAGCGTTCTCAACTCAAACAGGCCGGAGGTGGCCTTGACGACTCGTTCTAGTCCCTCGCGGTAGCGAATCTGCGTCTGCTTGGCCGCTTCGATTTCCATGATGTCGCGGTAACTTCTTAGGGCAGAGTAGACGCTGGTGATCAGCTTACGAGAATCCAGTTCCGCTTTGGCCTTGTAATCGTTAATGTCGTAATTAACGATTACATCTTCTTCCGGCGCTTGCCCGGGCTGGCCGGTGCGTAGGATCAATCTTATGCTTTGATTGTTATGTTCTTCGCGGATCCATTTTACCAGCTCAAGACCGGCATGATCGCTCTCCATGACGACATCGATAAACGCCATGGCCACGTCGTTTTCTTCTTGTAATACGCGCTTAGCTTCTTCGCCGCTATAGGCATTAATAAACTCGATGCCGCGGTTATCTAGCTTGAACCTAGACAGTGCCAGCTTGGTTACTGTGTGTACATCGGGCTCATCGTCGACGATGAGTATGCGCCAGGCCGGTCCTGTTTCTGTTTCGGCTGCTTTCTTTTTACCTGAGAACAGTGGACTCTTTTTTGCCATATCAATCAGCATCCGTACCCCTCTTAGGTGAATTTAATAGACCTTAATATTTAGTGTAGTAACTTGCGCTCAATTTGGCTGGAGAATTTAGACTGGCAAGAAATTAAAATTGTAGAATAAATGAGGCAGTTAGCCAGCTCCGTAAAGATAAAGGATGACTAAGGCATAGCGGGTAGAGTAACTGTTCCGGTATATTTTCATCCAAGCTAGAGTTTGAATCCTAAGCAGGTGGGTAATTGTTCCCCTAAGTGTCGCATTCTATTGAATATTTTGTATGTTTTATTGCTATAGTAGGTAGAGAGAATTTTAAGTGCCTCAATTTTATGGAGTCGACTCTTGCACGCCATCCCCTTATTTGAAGCTATAGACTATATCGAAATAGGTAATCCCACTGTCAATCAGCATGTTACGGCAATTACCATGAACTGCGTCGAAGATGCGGGCTATGTTTATGAACTGGCGTCGGATCTTCTTTTCGCGCAGCGAGAAAACGAAAATAGCTATAAGAGCTTTCGCAGTGAAATTACCTGCTTCCTACATTGGTGCTTCGATGTAGTTCGGCAGTCGCCCGGGCAGATCAGCAGGCGAGACATGGATAAATTTGTCGCTTACTGCCAGTCACCACCACAAGACCTGATCGGTCAATTTAATGTCGCCCAGTTTAAACTCGACAAGGCGAGTCAGCAGCGAGTCCCCAATCCGTTATGGCGGCCCTTTGTCGGCAAGCGAGGCGAAAAATATCACCTCAGCGATAATGCCCTGAAGACTAAGATGGCGATTCTCTCCTCATTCTATGGCTTCTTGGTGGCGGAAGATTACTGCGAGCGCAATCCTGCTCAGGCCTGGATGAACCATTCAAAGTTTGCCCATAAGCGAAAGTTTGCCATGAGCGAAGAGGAGGGCAGTGGTCTCGCCTTTACCGAGTTGCAATGGTCCTACGTGATCTCAACCGTTGAACGGCTAGCCAAGGTTGACCCAGAGCAGCATCAACGTAGTCTGTTTTTGATTAAGTTGATATACGGTTGCTATCTGCGGGTGTCTGATGTGAGTGCACGAGCAGGTTACAGTCCTATCATGGGTCAATTTAAGCAGGATAAGCAGACAGGGATCTGGCGTTTTCATATCCCCAAGAGTAAAGGCGGCAAACAGCGACAAATTCCCTTGTCTAATGCGTTATTGACCGCGCTAAAACAGTACAGAAAGTTTTTAGGCCTGGCACCTTTACCTAGCTATCAGGAACAAACCCCAATTTTTGTTCGCCATAGAGCTGCCGGGCGGGGGCGCGAGGCGGGATTGATCGATGCCAACCTAGGCATTCGCCAGGTGAGGGAGTCTGTACAGTCGCTTATCAATCAGGCCGCCGATGTCGCCGAAGAAGATGGACTTTTAGAAGATGCAGAAGTGATGCGAAAGTTGACAGTGCATAGTATCCGCCACACGGGGATCACGCACGATATCAACCTTAATGGCAGGCCGCTTTCCCACGTTCAGGCCGATGCAGGGCATGAGAGCATCGATACCACATCTCAGTATCTTCACACGTCTCAGGCGGAGAGGCACCAGAGTGCAGCCAATAAGCCTTTGGATAGATTAGCCGGCATAGAATGATCAAAAAATCCCGTGTCCGGGCAGACACGGGTAGGGAGCCTAAAGCGGTCGCATCGCTTAAGTATCTCAAACAGGAAAGACTTAATAGACAGGGCTCTAATTTGAGTTGACGATATCAGTTTAAATAGGCTGTTTTGCGATTCCATGTCACTCATATGACGCTTTAGTTAATGCTTAACTAAAAGTTTCTGCCAACCTAAAAATATTATGATGACCGGATGCGTGAATTTTGACCAGACTTTTAACTATTAGAATGGCGTGCCATTTTTCAAATCGCTTAATGCCGATAAGTATCATTATCGGCATCTGACTAAAATATCTTTTTAGCAATTATTCTGACTAGCAACTCTTATTCTATATGCGATTCTCAATATCAAGACGTCTAAGATCCTTAGGTTACTTTTAAGATCCTTAGGTTACTTTTAAGATCCCTTAGGTTACTTTTGAGCGTTTGCATCTGAGGGGCTAAATTGAATCATCTGGTAAGTTACAAAGACGTGCCGATTACATATTGGTGGCCAGGTTCTGAACTGCAGTTAGGTTAGTCATGCGCGCTGTTTTGCATTACTCCTCTATTGAAAGCCCCCAGATTAAACATCTAAATGTTTAAAATTAGGTAAAGCATTCAAAGTAACGCACCGAAACGATCAACCCCTCAAACCTGGTTGGTTCCTAATCCCCGTAACACCTAGAACATCTAAACTAACCATAGCTTTCCAAGTGCTTGCTGATCGAAGGTTATGATAGCTGACCCAGGAAAAACCAACACAAATTAAATGCGTCGCTACGTGCATGAAATTGCTCAAACAAGGGGATTACCCACCAGATTTCACGTAGCAACGCCTAATGATTGAGCAATCCAAGGCAAGTAAAACCCTGGATGCTGATTAGAATGCTCCACAGAAAGAATATCTCAATGCGTTAGATACCAATAAGGACTTTAGGAAAGGCAAGACGATTCTTTAACGGACTGCCTAAAGGCCAGTAGCTGAATTAAGATATCGACTCGGAGCGCTTGTTGAGATGCCAGTCTTAGTAAATTCGCTTTGTATGAAAAAGAATAGCGATACTGTAGCAACTGTAACTCAGCTAAATGAGCTGAATCTCTATTCCCATAAAAAGAGATAGCACTGATAAAAGAAGAGAAAGGACTTAGTATTATTTAAATTGTTCATTTTAGTGGGCGTATTCGAGACAGATAGCTTTTAGGCTATACGCCGATATGGCAAAATCAAAAGTGAAAGTAGAAATGGCATATAGGCTAGTCTTTGTAAGATTGATATCTGGCTCACTCTCCAGCACAGTCTTAGACACATTAATGCGCACAATGTATATTATGTTAAATAGACTTTGCGGGCAATGTAAGTTACCAGCTTACATTATCTCGCCCTGCATCTTTAGCTCTGTATAGCGCAGCGTCTGCGTCGTGTAGCATCTGCGTCAGGCTCTTACCCGGCTCGAACGAGCTTAGGCCACAGCTAAAAGTGATCTGCAGTGAGTCATCGCCTATCTGAAAACGATTCTTTCTAATCGCATCGCAATAGACTTGTGCAGTGTCTTTAAGGTAGATCTCAAAATCCTTGTCTGTACCAAAGGGTCGATTAACCAAGACGACAAACTCTTCACCGCCCCAGCGCATCAATATATCCTCGGGATCTTGTTGTCGCTTTAATGTCGCGGCAATATGACGCAGTGCTTCGTCGCCGACCATGTGGCCGTAGGTGTCGTTGATCAACTTGAAATAATCGACATCTATAAGGATGACGCCCAGTTCTCCCTGCTGTTGACTGCAGGCGTGATACAGACGTTCGCCAATGGCGATACCTTCGCGGCGGTTGTAAAACTGAGTGAGGTCGTCATAGATGGCATGGTGCGTAAGCTGTTCTTCTAATGCCTTTTGCTCTGTAATATCAAAGATTACACCTATCAGGCCAGCCACTTCGCCTCGATAATCATTAAAACTTGTCTTATGAAAACGGACAAAAACCGAGTCCCCTTCGAGCGTTTTTATCTGTTTTTCATAGATCTGCACGCCGGGATTATCGAAAAGCGCCTGATCGGCCCTTTGGTAGACTTCGGCGAGCTCATCGTCGAAAAGCTCGTACACACTCTTACCAATTAACTCTTCTCGGGTAAGCTTGATGAAAGACTCGAACGCCTTGTTACAGCCCAGGTATACACCATCTTTATCTTTATAAAAGATAGGCACAGGTAGGGAATCTAATGTCAGCTGCAACAGATAACTGTCGCTGGCGAGGCACTGGAGCAGATCAGGATGTAAATTGGACGCGTCATACGGCATATCAAGGGTCTCTTCTTATTTAAACTGACATTCCCTGTACCTAACAAGAGTATAGTTGTGTTAACTACGAGTGCTATATTAACAAGTTAGACTGGCGTTGCGGGATTTAAATTAAATCGGTGTTGTGCTCATGAATTGTCAAAATCATCATCATGACGAGGTATTGCACCAGGCTACCGCTATTTGTACAGATAATGAGCGAACGACCCGCTTGATACGCCTAAATACCTCTTTCAACATAAAAAATGATTGTAAATTGAAAAATGAGCTGCCTACACTGGGCTTAATATTTGTCATATGAGGGCACTCGCCTATGTCAATTTCTCCTCTTGCCAGTGACAAGCTTTATCGTTCTTCTACACTCGCCCTACTCGATCCCAGTATTAAATCGACAAAACAGTTGACGCCGCTAAATGAGATCGTTGGCCAGGAACGGGCCCAACAGGCAGTAGAGTTTGCCATGTCGATGAAAGACAAAGGCTATAACATCTACGCCATCGGCCGAAATGGTCTGGGTAAGCGCACTATGGTGATGCGTTACCTGGACAGGTATGACCCTAACGGTCATCACCAGCTGTTCGACTGGTGTTATGTGGTGAACTTTGACGATGCTCGAACCCCTAAGGTGCTCAAGCTACCTAGAGGTCAGGCCCAGGCCTTCAAGGCCGACATCGAAAACTTGATGAAACGCCTGGTCAAAGCCCTCCCCTTAGCCTTTGACAACGAGCTCTACTATTCACGGGCCGAAAAGCTAAAGGCGCAGTTGGCCGACAAGCAGGAGTCGGCACTGGGTCAGATCACCAAAGAGGCCGCCGCTAAGCAGATCAGCCTGTCTATCAACCCTCAGGGCAGCTACGAGCTGGTTGCCATGAATGGCGAGGAGCCTCACACCGAGTCGAGCTTTGCCGAGCTTAGCGCTAAGGAACAGGCCAGACTCGAGAAAAACATCGGTTCATTAGAGTCTAAGCTGCGTGAGGTGGTGCGTAAGTTCACCGCCTGGGAAGAGAGCTACTCGGATAAACAGCAGAAGCATGACGAGCAGGTAGCCCAGGAAGTGTTAGTGCATCTGCTTGAACCTTTGAAGGAAAGTTATGCTCAATATCCCGAGGTGAAGGCTCACCTTAATGAGATGCACAAAGATATCTTAGATAATCTGGATATCTTCCTCGAGCAAAATGAAGAGCAGATCGCCCTCTCCTACGCCTCATTGGCCAAGAAGATGCCGCGGCGCTACCAGGTCAATGTACTGGTTAACCATGGCGATATCCCCATGCCGATTGTGATTGAGGAGAGTCCCAACTATCACAACATCTTCGGCTATATCGAAAACGCGACCTATAAGGGCACTATCTTTTCCGATTTCTCCCTGATCCGCCCTGGTAGCCTGCATAAGGCCAACGGCGGCGTGTTGATGATCGACGCCATCAAGGTATTGGAACAGCCCTATGTGTGGGACGGTCTGAAGCGCGCGCTTCGCTCACGAAAACTCAGCCTGAGCTCCCTCGAGCGCGAGGTGACGTTGTCGGGCACCATCTCCCTGGATCCTGAAGCTATCCCGTTAGATGTGAAGATTATTCTTTTTGGTGATTACCAGACCTACCAGTTATTGCAGCACTATGACCCTGAATTTAAAGAGCTATTCAGAGTCACTGCCGATTTTGAAGATGAGATGCCACGTACCGATGCCTCCGAGGTGCAGTACGCGAAATTTATCTCCAGTATCGTCGTGGGCAACAAGATGCTGCACTGTGACCGCGGCGCGATAAAACGTATCATAGAGTTCAGCGCGCGCCAGGCCGATGCCCAAAACAAGTTGTCGCTACATTCGGCGGATATCGCCAACTTGCTGCGTGAATCTAACTATGTGGCCCGCACCAGTAAGTCGAACATGATACGCGCCGGCCATGTGGAGAAGGCGCTGCATAACCATGAACTCAGGGTCTGTCGTCTGCGCGACCATGTGATGCAGAGCTTTATCAACGGCACAACCCTTATCGATACGCAAGACAGCGTGGTGGGTCAGATCAACGCTTTGTCTGTGGTGGCGACATCGGATCATCAATTTGGCGCCCCGAGTCGTATCACCGCCAGCGTTTCCCTCGGTGAAGGCGCCGTATTTGATATCGAGCGCAAGGTAGAACTCGGCGGTCAGATCCACTCAAAAGGCGTGATGATTTTAACCGCTTATCTTTCGACTATCTTCGGCCAGACGGATAAGATCCCGCTTACGACTCACCTCACCTTTGAGCAAAACTATTCGGGCGTCGACGGTGATAGTGCCTCTATGGCCGAGCTGTGCGCCATCGTATCTGCATTTGCCAAGGTACCACTGCGTCAGGATGTTGCCATCACAGGTTCGATGAACCAATTTGGTCAGGCGCAGCCCATAGGGGGAGTAAACGAGAAGATCGAAGGCTTTTTCGATGTCTGTAAGATAAAGGGACGCCATCAGGCTCAAGGGGTGATCATTCCTCGCATCAATGTGCAAAACCTCATGTTAAGAAGTGATATCGTCGAAGCCGTTAAAAAGGGAGAGTTTGCCATCTGGGCGATCGATCACGTTAATGAAGCGGTTGAGATCTTAACTGGCATCCCGGCCGGTGAGCGCGACTTTGAGTTCGAAGATTATCCCAAAGACAGCCTCTATGCCCTGGCCGATGTCAGATTGCAGAAGCTAAGAGATCACGTTAAGCGCACTCAAAAGGCGAAGGTTTAAGGATTAAAGACTAAAGGATTAGAATCCAAATCATTAACCAATAAAAAAGCCGGTACGAGACCGGCTTTTTTTATCTGTGCGATTACCGCAATTAGGCAAAGGCTTCTTGCAGTGGCGGAACCACCTGCTTCTTACGGCTAAGGACGCCGTCGAGCCAGACACGACCGTTCTCGGTCGCCTTACCGTAGGCGCGCTCGGTCAGATCGGCATCATCGGATACGACCAACATCTCTGAGCCTTCTTTCATGATGTCGGTGAGTAGCAGCAGTACGCTGTGGCGATTGCCTTCGGCCTTAAGCGCCGCGATATCGGCTTCAAGTTCAGCCTTAACCTGATCAAAAACAGACAGGTCGATCACTTCTAGTTGGCCAATACCAACCAGGTTACCGTTCATGTTGAAGTCTTTAAAGTCGCGCATCACAAGATCGCGAACCGGCGTGCCTTCTACAGCCGACTTAACCTTAAACATCTCCATGCCTAGCGCCTTGTAGTCTTCGATACCTGCGATCTCAGCCAGGGCTTCGACACACTTGATATCGGCCGTGGTACAAGTTGGCGACTTGAAAATCACTGTATCGCTCAGGATGGCACACATCATGATGCCGGCGATGTTTTTTGGGATCTCGACGTTGTAGAAGTCGTACATCATCTTGATCACTGTGTTACTGCAACCCACTGGGCGGATCCAACACTCAAGCGGTGTAGAAGTCGTCAGGTCACCTAGCTTATGGTGATCGACGATACCGACAATGGTCGCCTCGGCGATATCATCAGGCGCCTGAGTCAGCTCAGAGTGGTCTACGATATAAACCTGCTCACCGGCGTAGTGCTCTTTATACAGCGGGGCTTCAAAACCAAAGCGTTCCAGGATAAAGGCGGTTTCTGGTGATGGCTCACCCAGGCGAGCGGCAATGGCCTCTTCGCCGATTTGGTTCTTCAGGTAAGCCAGTGCAATCGCACCACAAATTGAATCTGAATCTGGGATCTTATGACCCACAACGTACATTGGCATAGTTAACTCTCACAGTAAATTTTGCGGCATTTTATCAAAAGGAAAATCAATTTACATTACTCCCCTGCCTTTAATTGGTTAGACGCTAGTCTAATGCCAGGGTTCAAGATAATTGAGCAGCATAAATATAGGCCAGATGGCGCCGGATGAGAAAACATTCCATCCTCGCCGTATATCTCTCAGTCATGCGCTCTTAAACGGACATGCGGTATAGCACCACCTCTACCTCACCGTCAGGGGTATCGACGCTATCGTTTTTAATATACTGCATGCCAAGCTTGGTCATTATGTTAATTGAGCCCTTGTTGGCCGGATCGGCGATGGCGCTGAAATGCGTAACAGGGTTGCCATTAGACTGAGAGTGTTCTACCAAAGCCTGGCAAACCGCCTTGGCCGCTTCTGTGGCATAGCCCTTACCCCAACTGGCCTGGGTAAAGCGCCAACCTACCTCGAGATCCTCAAGTTTTGGCGCATCGGTATAGAAATCCATCGGCCGCACTAAGATCCAACCGATAAAACTATCGCCAAGGCTTGTCTCGGTGGCGAGTGCGGTGACCTTCCAAAGTCCCCAGCCGGTATCAAGGTTGGTAAAGCCTTCGATGCGAGGAATAAAATAGTCTTCAATTTCTGCCATGGTCGAAGGCTTGCCGCCATTGATATAGCGCATCACCTCTGGGTCTTGGTTTAGATCGAATAGAAGCTGTGCATCTTCTTTGGTGACCACCTCAAAGCGTAAACGCTCGCTGTTTTCAATTTGCATGGGACTCCCTGTTATTATTAGTGCGCTCAACGTCAGTCAGCTGGCTATGATAGCCACTTTAGATAAACCTCAGCAAGCTATACATTCGACAGCGAACAGGAAGAAAGATGAGTGAAGCGAGATGTGTAAAGTGAGATGTATAAAGACTAATGTTTAAAGACTTAGGTGTAACGAGAGTTAGGTGAATAGTGGCGCGTCCATGCGCCGGGGAGTTATTTATACTGTCTCTACAGACTAAAAATCGTAACGGAAACCTAGGCTGACGATGGTGTCATCAAAATCTTGGTATTGCTTCACGTCAAATTGACCAATTTCGGTGTGGATACGAGCAGATTTAGATAAACGGTACTCGGCGCCAACCGCCCATTGTGAAACTTCAGGCACGACCAGGGCCGACTCGCCCAGCGCATCGTACACACGGCCCGCGATTTTGCCCGTACCTGAATCATCGCTACCGTACTGAGCCTTCAACAACAGCTGTTCGATCTGATAAGTGGCGCTAAGGATGTAACCGACACCGTCACGGTCTTGATAATGTGGCTTAGTCGGATTAGCAAGTTCGGTTTGCTGAATGATGGTGCCTAGCTTTAGCTTATCGAATTTCACATGGCCGACTAAACGAGTGGCTTTAATGTCTTCGATGCCGTCGGAATAGGCAACGCCAAGATAAAAGTTACTCGTTTTAAAGAACTTATCCGCATAGGTCACAGCGATTTGATAGTTACCGTTATCTTTACGCAGATCAGAGTCGTTAAAGTAGTTGTCTTCCATCAGGTAACTCACACCCAATTGTAGCTTGTTCCACTTAGGGCTCTTGTATTCCAATGAGTCACCATGGCGCTTATCGCCAGGCATTAGCCGATCATGCTTTAGGCTATAGTTATCAAAGGCATCGGCAAAACCCTTACTCATTTTAAATACGGGATCGATGCGCCCAACCGCTAGTTGTCCCATGCTTGAATGTTTAAAGCCGATAAAGGTTGGACGGGCAGAAAATGGCTTACTCGCTTTATCTTGCTGGGCACCATTCACCCCAACCTCAATCTTGTAAAATAGTGACCAGTCTGTGGTCAGCGCAGTCTGCCCTTTCACCCCGATACGGCTGAAGTTGTTCTCGAGAATAGTCCCGCTTTTGCCGCTATGGGTCGCGCTACCGCTGTCGGAATGTGTTACCGAATAATCGAGTCGGCCATAAAAATCGACAAGTTCTTCGGCCATGACCTGAGGGGCGACAAACAGGCTAGTCGCCAATAATGTAAGTGGGAAAGTTTTCATAATCATCATCTCTTTTAGGCTTAGTGTTGTTATTTAGCTGCTGGATGCTTGTGCTCGGCGATCACACCATCTAGACGCATCTTTTTATAGAGTTGCTCGGCCTGGTTAAGGTAGATATCCCAAGAGCTAGAGCGTTTGGTAAATCCCGTCGCCGCATAGTTTCCGCTATCTCCAGTCGCCGGCAGGTCATTGATGTCAAATAGCGAGCCACCGGCTTGTAGGTGCGCATTTAACGCATCGATCATCACGTTAAAACCTATGCGTGCAGGCTCTGAATAGTTGATAGAGTCGTACTTCGACTGGCGATAGAATTTCTTCAGTGAAGCATCCTGAATCTGCGCCTTCTCATCTGCGAAGATCTCGTCAAAATGGGCCTTAACGATCTGCTTTGAGGCTGGGTCTACCACCAGGCGCAACATCGCCGTGATACCTGTCCAGCGGCCTTTTTCGTCAACTAGTTTTTCAGCAAGTTGATAAAATTTCAGCGTCGTGCCTTCGCCATGAATCTTGTGATGGATCTTTGCCGTCAGTGGGATCATCGACTGTTGAATGCTGTTAGAGGCACCGGCAACGACGTCGATTCCTAAATATTTGAGTCGATTAGGTTCTTTTAACTTGTTGGCTAACTTAGGATCATGATTAGGGTTGGGTTCGAAGGTTAATTTATCTTGTTCAACCATGAGCTTTTCCATGGTCAAGGCAGACTGTACCCAGGCAGTGCCCTTCTTCTTTCCCATCGAAAAGTTATATTCAGACATGCGTTTAGGGACGTCTTGATACAGGCGCGTGTAATAGTTTGGTCGGCCGCTCTCGTTGAACTCAGCCAAGATAACGTCGTTTCTATCCTGGCTGTTGGTCACTATGGTCATGCTACCCATGTGACCCTGACGGAATCTCGCCTCCTCGTAGTAATAGTCTCCTACTAGCAGACCTAACTTAGGCTGAATAGACCACTTGAGCTTGAAATCATCACCTTGCTCCTCTTTCGCTCCAACGGCCACATATTCTGGTTGCACACCGCTAGCGCGCGGCAGATCATTGACAGCTTTTAGAATGCCGTTAGAGGAGTAAGTGGCGCCTGATATCGCATCTATGCCTTCATGGCCATTGTTGGCAACAATCCTCGGCAGTAGACGCTCCGCATTTAGATAGAGTGACTCTGTCTCCTTGTGAGACTTGGTCTTGATATCGACAATCTTGCCCTGATCGACCTTGATCTCTAATACGATTTGGCTTTTCTTCCCTTTGGCCTGAACCAGATGAGTGCCGTCAACGTATTTGCCTTGAGTGTGCGAAGAGGCACAGCCAAGGGCAGATAATGTTGCCAACCCAATACTCGATACTATGATTGTTTTTTTTAATTTATTGGACATTGCCATTGTTAATTACCTGTACTGCGAGAAATTACTTGCAAGCATAAGTAATCTAAATTTGGCAACAACTACGGAAAACCGCAGGTTTAGATCTTATTGTTTGTTATTTTGATCTGCTTAACAAAAACAAACATCCTGTTTATATTTCACTGTAAGACATGATTTATATTGATCACCTGAATTATTTAAAGAGTTTAATGTGAATGATAAAGCCAGCGCTGCTCGCCAGTATTTTTATAATAGCCTGTTTGACGGCTACATCCGTTTTTGCCGCAAGTGACGAGGATGTATTCAAACTGGCGAAAGACAAATACTCGTCAGAAATATTAGATAGTTACTACAGCTGTGAAGATAATGCGGTGATCACCTTAGATAACCAGACCGCAAGCCTGACGACATTAAAGTATTTTGGCACCTCTATCACCATCAGCCTTTATCAAGCACCAACTGAGCAGACTCGGGCGAGCCTATGTCGAGCGCTTTCGGTGATCCAGGAGTATCACTATCTCGCCTCGGACTACTCGACCTATCCCCATGTCACCAACGTTAAAAGCGTCAATGAGGCACCAGGACAGAGTCATGATATCGACCCTCAATTGACGGCGTTAATCGCATCGGCCATCGATTGGCATCAACAGAGTCGAGGACGATTTAACATCGCGCTGTCGCCAGTGATCGCCTTGTGGCGAGCGCAAAGATTTGCGTGCGAGAAACAAAAGGATAACTGCTCAACTCCCGATGAAATGGCACTAAAACAAGCCTCAGAGCATATCGATGTCGATAAGATCCACCTGGACAGGCAGACCAACAAGATCCAGCTGGCCGAAGGGATGAGCATAGATCTCGGCGGGATCGCCAAGGGCTGGATGGTAGAGAAGCTCTATGATCAGCTCATACGCGATGGCATGAGCCGGTTCGTTATCAACGCCGGCGGCAACATACGCCACTATGGCCTACACCCAAGCGGGCGCTATTTTAATATCGCTATCGAAGATCCCATCTGTAGGCAGAATCACTATCGCTCACCCAAATGCCAGTCTGAACAAGGCCGTTATCACGAGCTCATCGCTGGCAGTGACTTAACAGTCGTCAGCAGTGGTAACTACTTAAAGTACTTTATGGTCGATGGAAAGAAGTACCATCATATCATAGACCCTAAAACCCTCTACCCAGAGACCGAAGGCATATCTGTGACAGTTGTTTTAAGCGACAATCAAATATATGCCGACGTGATATCAACCATGTTGTTCTTAATGCCTGTCGACGAGGGTCTTGAGTATGTTAATAGTCAGCCATGGATCGAGGCAATTTGGTATATTAATGCTAAAGGAGACAAAATAAGATCTACCGGCTTTAATCAATATACCGGGAAATGGGAATAAAAAAGCCTAACAAACAGTAGAAGCAATAACGATAAAAACAATAAAATAAAAAACAAAGCAAATATAAAAGCCAGCATGTAATACATTGCCACTCATTAATTATTCGCAAGAGTTATCAATATTTATATAGCGGTTTTCCGCAATAAACGCTCAGATGTGAAACGGATCACTGAGAAGCACTAAAACATTAAGGTATTTCGTCATCATAGGTCATAATTAGTCTAGAGATAATCAATTGATGCCCCTATGACATCTATTTGCGACAGACAGAGAGCTATCGCTAGAAAAAGCGATAGCCGATATTGGTATCAGCACCCAAACGAAGCTGCAGCTAAGCTATCGGCGCTTAAGTACTTAAAGCGCGCCCAGCTCTTAAGGTTAAGGCACATAAGGCACTTATGGAAAGTATCGATACAGCTGTTCACCTCCTTGTTTAGAGGCCTGTTTATAGGTCTATTTGTCGCTCTGGTAGCAAGCCCGGTACCAAGTGCATTGGCTAACAGTGATTCGAATCAAGCAGCAACCTTAACGTCTCGCTCATACACAGTGGGCGCGCTTGCCTTTGCGGCACCCGAGATAGTGTATCAGCGCTGGGCACCTACCCTGGCGAGGGTCACAAAGGAGACTGGCATTGCGCTGGAACTTGTCCCCCTCAGACCTGATGAGCTGGTTGAACGTGTCTCCAATAACAGCCTAGATTTTATCATAGGCAATGCACTCATCACCGTGGCCTTTAAGAAGGACTATGGCGTCAGCCATCTGTTGACTCTGGTACCGCTAAATCATGCTAATCCAGAGCAGGCCGTTGGCACTGCTCTGATTTCGAGAAGCTCACTGGAAATTAATGCCTTAAGCGATCTTGAAGGCTTGAGAGTCGTTTCCTCAGACCCAAACGCCTTTGGTGGTTTTCAAATCATAGCCGGAGAAATGATCACGGCGGGAATCGATCCTCTTAACGATTTGAGACAACTTGAGTTTGTCGGCTTTCCACAGGAGAAATTACTCGACTTTCTGCGAGAAGATCGTGCCGATGTGGCCATACTCCCCAGCTGCGTGCTTGAATCCGCCATCGCCCAAGGCAAGTTGACCCGCGGTGAGTTGCATGTGCTTCTGCCGCAGTTTCAACCGGGCTTTAGCTGCCAAGCCTCTAGCAGCCTTTATCCTGGCTATGCCTTCTCGAAATTAGGCAAGACAGATCATGATGTCGCGCGGCATATTGTGCGGGCCTTACTCGACATCGAGTCCCAAGATCAGCAGGCCATACTTGGGCGTTATCACACTTGGTCTGTGCCGGTTGACGATAGCCAGGTATTTACCCTGCTCCAGCAACTAGACCGTTGGCCCTTCGTCACCAACTGGCAACGATTGGCCGAGGATGCGATTCCCTGGGCCTTAGTGATAGCCATCATCCTGGCGCTTGGCTACCTTCACCACCTTAGGGTAAAACGACTTGTGAAGAAACGAACCCAGGCGCTAAGTGATGAGATGACGCAACATAAAGACACTCAAAAGAGGCTATTCGAGCAGCAACAACAGTTCTATAGGGCGCAAAGAGTGCTGCTAACCGGTGAGATGGCATCTGGCATTGCCCATGAATTGAATCAGCCGCTGGCGGGTATCCGCTATCTGGCCCAAGGCAGTATTTACCGGCTCTTAGCGCAGCAAACTGATCTGCAACACGCACTCAGTAAGATATTGCAACAGGTCGACCGTGCCCAAAACACCATTAAACGCTTTCGCCAATTTTGCCAACAACCCAGCGTCTATCAAGACTGTGATCTAAAGGAGCTCATTCAAGATACGCTTAATCTGATGCAACCTGATTTTAAGCGCATGGACCTTAACCCTAAGCAGTTTCTCTGGCCTTTAACCGTGACCCTAGACATCAGCTTAATGCAGCAGGTGTTTGTTAACCTGATCCGTAACGCGTTAGATGCGATGGATGAGACTAACGATCCGCAACTGGCGATAGCCATAACTAACGATAGCGAGAATGCCGTGATAGTCGTGTCCGACAGCGGCATCGGCCTGAGTGAACAGGCATTAGAGCGATTATTTTTCCCCTTCGAGACCTCTAAGGCCAATGGTTTGGGGCTTGGTATGGTGGTTTGCAAACGGATAGTCGAAGAGCATGGCGGCAAGATCCGCGCCTTTAACAATCGAGAGGCCTCGAGAACTCAACACTTACCTAAGGAACTTGGCAATGAGTTTCCCAGATTCGCCACAGGGCTCACCTTAGTGATCACTCTGCCTCTTAAGGAAAACGTACATGTGTAATCTCTATCTGGTCGATGACGACCAAGACGTCTTAGATTCTTTAAAGTGGATGCTTGAAGGCATGGGCTACGCCCCCCAAACCTTCACCAATGCCAGCAGCTTCCTAACTCAGGTAGATCTGCATCTGCCCGGGGTCGCTATCTTGGATATTCAGATGCCGGGTGTCGATGGCATAGAGTTACTGCAGCGAGTCAAGCAGCAAGAAAGCCCGCTGAGTGTCATCATGCTCACCGGCCACGGCACTATCTCGATGGCCGTACAAGCCTTACAACATGGCGCCATCGACTTCTTAGAAAAACCCGCCGATGGCGACAAACTCCAAGCCTTGATGAAAAAGGCTTCATTGATGAGCCTTGACGCCTACCAGCATAAAGAAAAGGCATCGAGTGTGGCACAACGAATCGCTTCGCTGACGCCGAGAGAACAACAAGTCATGCACGCCGTGCTCGCCGGTAAGTTAAACAAAGTCATTGCCGCTGAACTCAACATAGCCCAGCGCACCATTGAGCTCCACCGCCAAAAAGTTATGCAGAAGATGCAGGTGAATAATGTCGCCGAGCTCGCTTATTTGATGGCGATAACTAAACCCTAAGATTGTTTTTGTCTTTTGTATAAATCTGTAGCCAGCGAGTGTATGAAAAACGCCCTATCATTAATGAGGCGGTTAATCATTAGCCGTTGTAATGGGAAATGGGCGAACCTGGCTTACATCTTTTTCCCGCTTTAATTAGTATGGCATGGGCGTCAAAGTCGTGACATTTATCCATAATTTGACACGACATTGACGTCGCAATAACAACTACTATAAACAATTAGCTTATTCGGGTAGCTCATTAATGTCTTTAAAAACGGCTCTTTCGTCTCTCGCCGTGTGTTCCTGCGCACTCCTTCTCAATGCCCCGGCATGGGCGCAGTCTTACCAAAACCTAGGTAAAAGTTTTCAGCAAAATTTTCACAAACAACTCAAACAAAACAAGGTACCTGGCGGCGCTTTTGTGATTGTTCAGGGCGAAAACATCATCACCCTGGACACCTACGGGAAACGCCGTCAGGGCAGTGGTAAGAAGGTTAATGCCGATACCGTGTTTCGTCTGGCGTCAGTCTCTAAAACCTTTGCCGGCGCGCTGGCCAGTCAATTGGTGCATGAACATAAACTCAGCTGGCAGCAACCGATCAACCACTATCTTCCGGAATTTTCTCTGGCAGTGCCAACCGACTCAGAGGCGATCACCTTAGGCCATGTGATAGGCCAAAGCACTGGGCTAATGCCAAACAGCTACGATAACCTGGTCAATGCCAACGTTAAGTTAAACAAGATCATTCCTAAATTTGCCGAGCTCACGCCCATCTGTCCCCCTGGCGTCTGCTACAGCTATCAAAATGTCGCCTTCTCCTTTATCGGCCAGGCGATAGAACAGGAAAGCGGCCAGTCCTATGAGCAATTAATCGAGAAGCGCATCTTTGCACCGCTTTCGATGAAGACGGCCTCAATTGGCTATGAAGCCTTTACCCACACGACCAACCGCGCCGAGCCGCACATCAAGACCAAACATGGCTTTAAACAGGTTAAGGTAAAACCTAATTACTATCAGCTGGCACCGGCCGCTGGGGTCAATGCCAGTATCACGGATATGGCCAAATGGTTGATGGCCAACATGGGACACCAGCCTAAGGTACTATCACCGAGAATAATCGAAGATATCACCACGCCAGGGGTTCGCACCACTAAGGAGCTTCGCCGCCGCGATTGGAAGCCCTATCTTGACGATGCCCATTATGGCAAGGGCTGGCGCATCTACCAGTTTAATGGCCATCGCCTCATCTATCACGCCGGTTGGGTCGCGGGTTATGTCACCGAGGTGGCCTACTCACCCGAGCTGGACCTTGGCATTGCCATCTTACTCAACGGTGAATCCCGGGTCATCAGTTCGCTGGGCGCCGAGTTCTGGCATCAGGTATTTGCCAAGGATCACGGTTAACTTTTAAATAGCTTGGGGTAATGTTTAGCAACGAAAAGCGCGCTCGTCTAAGCCATTAAATAAGCGATTAAATAAGCAGCTAAATAAGCGACTAATTATGGCTTAAGATGGCGCTTGCATTACCCATTAATGGGTTAGACATTATTGCGTTAAACATTATTCCGTTGAACATCGATAACAAT
Organism: Shewanella aquimarina; assembly: GCF_023349185.1. GTDB lineage: Bacteria > Pseudomonadota > Gammaproteobacteria > Enterobacterales > Shewanellaceae > Shewanella > Shewanella aquimarina. The sequence goes on from NZ_JAKIKY010000003.1 coordinate 260,835, forward strand.
AAGGAAACCCTATGACGCCGCAACGCCTCAATAACGCTTATCGACAGAGCGAGTCTCTGCTCTTAGGCCTGCCACTAACTAAGCCGCTACCGTTTTTAGCTAAACAACTTAGCAAGCTCGCGCTGGCCTTTGCGGTGTTGTCACCAAGCTACGCCCAGGCCCAAGATACTCTGCTGCTGGCCAAGGGTTATGTGGATGTCGTCAAGGGAAAGACCATTGAAGATGCGGCTATACTGGTGCGAGACAATCAAATCATCTCAGTCGGCCATCAAGCCAGTGTCCCAAAGCAAGATGGTTATCGAGTGATAAATCTTAAAGATAAATACCTGCTACCTGGGGTTATGGATATGCATGTTCATCTCTCCAGTGATGCCGAAGATAACTTTCTCGAATCGATGAACTACTCCATTCCAAGACAGACGGTGAAAGCGGTAAAAAACGCCCGTAATACGCTTATGGCTGGCTTTACCACCGTGCGTGATCTCGGCGCGTCAGGCTACTCTGTTATTGCGACCCGTGATGCCATCGATGCCGGCGAGATCCCGGGGCCCAGGATCTGGGCGGTAGGCCATTCCCTGAGTATCACAGGGGGCCACTGTGACGATAACTTTGCCGCGCCCGAGATGCACAGCGTAGCCGGCGGTGTCGCCGACGGTCCCTGGGCCGTCAGACAGAAGGTGCGTGAAAACATCAAATATGGCGCCAATGCCATTAAGGTTTGCGCAACCGGTGGTGTATTTTCCAAGGGTACCAAAGTCGGCGTGCAGCAATATAGCGAACAGGAACTAGCCGCCGCGGCCGATGAGGCCCATCGACGTGGCTTAGTCATCGCCGCCCATGCCCATGGCACCAGCGGCATCAAGGCGGCTATCCGCGCCGGTATCGATAGCATAGAGCATTGCAGTTTCATGGATGAGGAAGCGATCAAGATGGCGGTTAAGGCCGGCACTTACCTCTCCTGTGATATCTACAATACCGAATACACGCTGGCCTTTGGCCAGGAAAATGGGGTGCCAGAAGAAAATATCGAAAAAGAGAAGCAGGTTTCTAAGGCGCAGCGTGACAGCTTTAGACGCGCTACCCTAGCCGGTGCCAAGATGGTGTTTGGCTCAGATGCGGCCATCTATCCCCATGGAGACAACGGTAAACAGTTCTCCCGCATGGTGACCTTTGGCATGACGCCAGCCCAGGCGTTGCAAGCGGCAACCATCAACAGCGCCGCGCTGGTCCAGCAACAAGATAGCCTCGGCCAGCTAAAACCAGGCTTCTATGCCGACATTATCGCCGTCGATGGCGATCCATTGACGGATATCTCGGTGATGGAACGGGTGGGTTTCGTCATGAAGGATGGCGTGATCTACAAAGACTAGCCAGCGGTTAATGGTCTAATTAACGGCCATCATTTGAACTTATCCGTCGCGCTCGGGAACGGAAGACTCTGAGCGCGAACTGGCGATTGTTACAGTGGAAAAACAACGTTTGAAACTCGCCTTGGGCTATCGCCTAAGGCGCTTATCCGCTACTCTTATCTAGGAGCTTTATCTAGGAGTTTGCTCTAAGTGCCTTCTAGGTATTAGGCAAGACGCGTGACACCCAGCTCTCCCCAACTCTGGCAGAAGGCCCAGCGATTTTGTTTGCAAAAATAGATGGCTTGATACCGGTTGTAGCTCACTGTAGTAAATGCGCTAGCATCCCGAGATACGGTAGCCGATGCATTAACCTGTGTGCATGCTGGTAAGCTGCCGAGTAACAATAAGAAGCCGCCGAACGCTAAGCCATGCAAACTCATGGGTAAAGGTTTACGCAAGTATCTATGCAATCGTCTATTTAACATAGCCACTCCTTATTTTGTCCTATGCCCGACGCTCTTCTAACTGGCCCCTAACGAAAAGCAGGTACAAATACTAGGCATTTAAAGTGAAGGCCCTTATTTCACTATAAGAAAATATTCTCCGCGGCGCAAAACATAGGTAAGTTGCGAACATGCTCTGCGTCGGCTTACAGACCTAGATGCAAGGCGTGGTTTGCGGCAAATGGCCCAAGTCCTTTGCAAGAAGCACAACACCGCAGATTAGCCCCTTACTTTAAGCTTGCGAGAAATTCGGCCTTTAGACTGTCTAATGGCGCGAGATCCTTAGGACTCTTGCGACTACGGCTATAGAGTGAGGATTCGATAAAAAGTGAAAACCAGGCCGAAAGACTAGCCGCATTGTCAGGCTCTGCCGCCGCACTGAGCACAAGACTGGCCACCTCGGCGGTACCCAGCTGAAAGTCACGACTCCCCTTACGCAGGCCATAACGGGCGGCGGCATCCGGTGCAAACGAGAGCATAGGTAGATCTTGCAGATAGTCACTCTTGTTAAACATCTTGATCGCCTCGCGCCAGCTACCGTCGAGCAGCACAAACAGGGGGCGCTTGGTATCTGTGTCTAAACGCGCTTTCAGCGCACTATCTGGCACCACGACTTGAGAAGGCATGGCATACTCGCTAGGGAACACCAAGTAAGGCTGATATTCGGGTGAGTTAAGTAACCCCAACAGCCGGCGATTGGTTCGAGTGCGATCCCAGATATAGGCATGGGTATCGGGGATCAGATCGGCTATTAGGCGCCCGGAATTACTCGGCTTTAACACCTCATCGTCATACATCACCAGCAGAAAACTTACCTGAGATTTTAGCAGTGTACGCGTATCACAGGTGCAGTAGCGTGTCGCCAGCAAACAGGCATCACAGCGCTCCAGGTTCTTACCGCGGGCGTTGTAGGGCCGGGTAGAGATTGCCTTACGATATTGATAGCGCTGATGCACCGCATGGGGAGGAAGTGTCATTGAGTAACCTATTAAAAACTTGAGCCTTACGAGTGATTGTTTACCTGGTTAAGTATAACGCTCGCAAAGCCAATTAAATCGCAATCGTGAAAAAGGCGAACCATAATGTTCGCCCTTTTCAGTTATCATCCTAACAGGCTAGCTAAAGGTATCATCATATTAGCTTTGCCTTGCTATCTTTTGCGTTACAAGATGCGGCGCAGCAGAAAATCGGCTCTTAACCGTCTGATACGGTTCATGATCTTACGTACCGGCTTAGGATAGTTGTTCAAGGTATCTATCTGGCTGTAATGATAGAGTCGCTCGGTATGTTCGAGGATATGCGCCTGTTCCTGCTTAAACTGCTCGGTCCAGGCTTGGGTTTCATCTTGCAGCAACAAGCCATTTTCGAGATCCAAGGCCCACGCCCTAGGATTGAGGTTTGAGCCTGTGATCAGATGAAGACGATCATCGGCGCTTATCCCCTTGAGGTGATAGCTATTACGATCATGCTTCCAAAGATGGATATTGAGTAGCCCAGCATCGATAGCCCATTGCTGACGCTTGGCAAACTTACGCAGCGACTGTTCATACATATAAGGCAAGGCACCTATGGTCGAGAAGGTCTCTTCCGGCGGAATGTAGAAATCGTTTGCCGTCTTATCACCCACCACGATATCGATGCGCTTACCTTTTCTGAGGTGCTTGGCCAAGGCTCTGGAGAGGATATAAGGCGGATTAAAATAGGGCGTACAGATAAACAGTGAGCGCTGCGACTGAGAGACCAGATCGATCACTAGCTTGTTTAATTTATTCTTCTTACGGCCTAAACCAACCACAGGCGTGATGCGATTACCCGTCTTGGTGCCTGAAAAACGGTACTTTGCCTTTGCCAGACGCTGCTTCAGGCTACGCACGTCGTTCTTCTCGGGCAGCTTCTCGATGGCCTTGTCCTGGGTTAACGAGGTCACGGCTCTGTCGCTGGCGATATACTCCATCACCATATTGCGCATAGACTCTGCCAACGGCTTAGATTCGATCACATGGTAACGGTCGAAGCGGTACTTCTCGCCCTGGTGCAGATAGATGTTGTTCAGGCTGGCACCGCTGTAGATCACCGTATCATCTATGATGAAGCCTTTCAGGTGAAGCACGCCCATAAATTCACGGGACTTTACCGGCACACCAAGGATATTGATCGGATGCTCGGCGGCGTTAACCACCTTTTGATACATGAGGTAGTTGCCACTGTCACCCTTATGACCGATAAGGCCACGTCTGGCGCGGTGGAAGTCCACCAAAATGGTGACGTCCAGCTCGGGTCTTGCCGCCTTAGCCGCCATCAAGGCAGCCAATACTTCCCTACCCGCTTCATCATCTTCGAGATAGAGTGCGGCTAGGGTGATCGCCCGTTTGGCGTTTGCAATCTGTTTGAGTAGTTCGGCTTTTAGCGCCGCAGGCGTCAGCAACCAACGTATGGCGTCGGCGGGTAACGCAATTCCACCTAGCTTATCCAGCAAGGTATCCTCCTTTAAAAATGCTGCCCATCACGGTAGTAGCATTGTGGCGTGAGCGCCATAAACATGACTGAGATATGTTTTGCAGGCGAATATACAGCTAATACGGCCTGACGAATGATCTGCTCTACTGCGTGACGAATTTCGGGATCTTTGGCAAACCAGAGTACCTCGACTTGCACGAATGCCTTATCGACCTTACCATGACGAAAAGCAACGCTCGGCTCCCAGTCTAAGGTGAAACTATCGGTCTTAACCTGACACTGGTTCGCTAACTCATCGAGCAAGGTTTCACTGATTCGACATACCGCCTCTTGCGGTAAACCGCGCATACGAATGTGTGGCATACTGGTTCCATCCCAAATCTTAAGGGGTAGAAATTACCCATTTACCGGGTTTGGGGCAAGGGTTTTCTGTTGTTGTGCGTCGCACTTGGGGTAAACCGGGTTAAAATTAAGCAGAATCAGCGGCTAAAGGGGTGACTTTGGCCTCCTTTGTCTTAATTATTGTTTAACCCTCCAACATTGGGCGTAAAACACCTTACAATAGGCACATCTGTCTGCTTTTAGGTTCCAGCATGAATAAAACCATACTTCTCACCCTGGCATTAACCCTGTTAGCCGCTTGGGGTATCTTTCACTTTAAGGCGCAACTAGGCTTTATGGTGCTGCCGCTTTTCATTGTCTTGGTGCTATTTGTCACGCTACGTTTATACCGCTTGATGGAAAAAGATGAGCCTTCCCAGGACGATTAGCCTAAACCCAGTAAACAAGGACATGTTTCGACGCTTATGTATACCAGATTGACTCGAAGGCTTACCGCCCTTCCCCATCTTCTCCCAAGGTCGCTGACTAGAGCGTTTCCTTTAATCCTCGCGGCCTTCACTCTCCCGCTAATGGGCAGTGCGAGGGCCGAGGTCAGCGATCTTGATAGCCAGGGTTATTATGACAACCTCTTGTCGGTGATTGCGCCCCCCCACTCGCAACTGGCAGTGTTTGCGCAAGATCTCACCAGCAAAGAGATACTCTATCAGCGCAATGCCGACACCTTGTTATTGCCCGCCAGTACTCAGAAGCTATTGACGGCCGTAGCCGCGATGCGGGTGCTCGGCAGTGAATTTACCTTTCCCACCCAGTTTTCGACTAAGGGGCGCTTGTCTCACGGTGTGTTAACGGGCGATCTCTACCTGAGCTTCAGTGGCGATCCGACGTTAAATACCGACGACCTGAGGGCTATGCTAAAGCAGCTGAAAGACTCAGGTATTCATACCATTAAGGGCAACCTATTGCTCCTTGGCCAAGCCAAGGAGCAGACACGAGCCCCAGGTTGGGTGTGGGACGATCTCGGGATCTGCTACGCCGCGCCAGTCTCAAGCTTTATCGTCAACCAAAACTGCGTCAAGGGACAGCTAAAGCCTAAGCTGGCGAGCAATGCCAGCCAGTTGAACTTTCCGCGTTACCTGCCTATCAAGGTGTCGACTACCGCCGTGTTTGATAAGTCGCAGCAAGAGGCATTCTGTGAGCTAAACCTGGCAAGGCTTCCCGATAATCACTATCACATCAGCGGATGCTATCCTGGCGACAAGCCGCTTAGTCTTGCTATTGCCGTTGACGACCCTGCACTTTATGCCAAACAGATGCTGAGGCGCATGTTAAAGAGTGCCCACATCAAAATAAGCGGCCAAGTGGCCATCGCACACAGAGCGCCTGTTGGACTCAAGCCGATTGTCACCCATGAATCGGCCGCGTTGAATGAGCTCCTCAGCACCATGCTGCTCGATTCTGACAACTTGATTGCCGACAGCCTGTTTAAGGCCATTGGTGCACGCTACTATAAGGTGCCCGAGAGCTTTCATGCCGGTGCAAAGGCCGTTAAGGAGATACTCTCGGCAGATGGAATTGACCTGACCCACTCCCAGATCATCGATGGCTCAGGCCTGTCACGCTATAACCTTATCTCGGCGCGCCAACTGGCGCAGACGTTAAGCCTTATCGCCAAAGATGAAAAATTAAAACCTCTTATGGCACTGCTTCCGGTTGCGGGGATAAGTGGTACTCTGACCTATAAGAGAGGCTTTCACCAGCCACCGCTGATGAGCAAGGTATCGGCCAAGACGGGCTCAATGCAAGGCGTCGATAACTTAGCGGGTTACCTTTCACTAGGTAGCGACCAACAGCTGTTATTTGTGGTGATGGAAAATGGCCAGAGTCAGAAGAGTAAAAAGCAAAGTCTGGTGCCATTTAGTGCACTCTTCCTGCAGAGCCTGCTCGATAAACCCGAGCAGACGGCCATTAGTCATAGCGATTCAAGTAGCGACGCGAAACGCGAAACCGCCCAATAAAAAAACGCCCGGGTTAAACAATCCGGGCGTTTTCATCAGCTGTTTAGGCAAATATTAAAATAGCTCATCGGCCATGGCCATTACGCTGGCATCCCCGGCGTTAACCTGAGCCAGGTGATAGTCCACCTTAGGCAGCAGTTTGGCCAGATAGAAATCGGCCAACTGCCTTTTAGCCTTACTAAAGCCGGCGTCTTCGTGATCACTCGCCTTATCGGCCATCAGTAGCCAGAAGTAACCGTAAACCAGGTGACCGAAGGCGTCGAGGAAGTCGACGGCACAAGCGTTAATCAAGGCTGGTTGGTTTAACTTGTTGGCGTTGATATATTCGCCGCTCGCCAGTAAGGCCTCGAAGCGCTGCGTAATAAGCGCCTTGTGTTCATCACTCACATTAGCCATGTCCGCCAACTGACTTTGACACTCGGCAACAAACTCGGCCAGGGTTCGCAGGTCGTCTCCCGTGGTCTTTCTGCCCAGGAAATCGATGGCTTGAATACCGTTTGTTCCCTCATAGATCTGCGCGATACGCGTATCACGAACCAACTGCTCGATACCCGTCTCACGAATATAGCCATGACCACCAAACACCTGCTGCGCCATGACGGCCGCGTCCAGGCCTCGGTCGCTCAAGAACGCCTTAGCGACCGGCGTAAGCAGGCCAACATAACGCGCGGCCTTCTGTTGTACTTCACCCTCGGCATGTTTGGCCAGATCCAGTTGCTGGCCGGTAAACACAGAGAGTGCGCGGCCCGCCTCTGTGTAACAGCGTATCGTCATCAGCATACGGCGCACATCGCCGTGAACCAGGATAGGATCGCTAGCGTTGGCGCTACCACCTGCCGCCTGGCCCTGCAGACGCTCCTTGGCATAATCGCTAGCCATTTGATAAGCCGCCTGCGAGGTGCCCAGGCCTTGGATGCCTATCGCCAGGCGCTCATAGTTCATCATGGTGAACATACACACCAGGCCGCGGTTGGCCTTTCCGATAAGGTAGCCCTCGGCGTCATCGAAATTCATCACACAGGTAGCCGAGCCCTTAAGCCCCATCTTGTGCTCGATTGAACCTACGGTGACACCATTGCTGTCGCCTAGCTCGCCGTTGTCGTCGACTTTTATCTTAGGCACCAGGAAGAGCGAGATACCGTTAGTGTCAGGCAGTTTTGCCAGTACTAGGTGAATCACGTTCTCGGTGAGATCATGATCGCCACCTGTGATAAAAATCTTACTGCCGGAGATCAGATAGCTGCCATCTTCTTGAGGCATGGCCTTGGTGCGAATATTACGAAGATCCGAGCCTGCCTGTGGCTCTGTCATATCCATGGCGCCGGCCCACTGCCCCGAGTACAGATTTGGCAGGTACTTCTCCTTAAGCGCATCGCTGCCGTGGGCATTGATACAGAGCGCGGCACCTGCGGTGAGCGAGCCGTAGAGGGTAAAGGCGTTACAGGCGCTGTAAGCCATCTCATCCACCAGGACGCCCAGCATCTTGGGCATCCCCATACCGCCAAACTCAGGATCGCCGCACAGACCGACCCAACCGCCTTCGGCATATTGGTCGTAGACCTCACGATAACCGTCGGGTGTGATCACCTTAGCATCTTCAAAGCTTACGCCTTGCTCGTCGCCAGGGCGATTAATAGGATGGATAAGGTCCCGCGAGATCTTATCGGCCTCATCGAGGATAGCCACGGCCGTGTCCATATCGATGGTCTCAGCCAAGGCCGCTAGTTCACCCCAAGTTTGCGGAGCATCGAACACGCGCTCCAACAGAAATTTCATGTCGGCTAATGGCGCCTGGTATGGATTCATCTCGTCTCTCTCAAACGTAAGATTAAAACAGTTGTTTTAATCTATCTTAGTTGCCACTGAGAATAAAGCCCTTTAGTCAAATATTGTCCGATCGCTCAAATAAAAAAGCCCCGCTTAGAGTGCGAGGCTTACTGAATTTTTGTGAGTTACCACATGAGGTCATCAGGGATAACATAATCGGCGTAGGGATCGTCTTCTTCGACCACTTGGGTGGCGTCTTCGGCCTGCCATAGGTAACCACACCAGTCTGGCACCAAGAGGTTAACCCGTTCGGCCAACTTATGAGGCACCAGGTAACTCACCTCTTCGTGACGAACGATACCGAGTTGGCCGTTGAGCAGCTGACTCTGGAGTTTTTCAGTCACATACACGCTAAAAATCTTAGTGCCTAAGGTATAGTTAAACTTAACTTCGGCGTCCTTTGGCGGCTCGATGGCGCTGCGCTTAAATTCGGTGATTAGCCCGCGTACCTGGCCCTTCTCCATCGCCTCGGCAAAGCGTTGTTCATTAAGCGCCTTGTCTTTATCGATCTGCGCCTGTTTCTTTGCCGCGATCTCCTGTTTCAACGCCGCCGAACCATCATCGACCTTGGCTTTACGATCGCGACGCTTCTGGGTTTTGGCATCTCGAACCTTCTGTTTGCTGACTAGGCCAGCCTTGAGCAACTGCTCTTGAAATGGGTTTGCCATCTATCTTCTCACTTACTGGGTTGCGCGCCTGGCGCTACCTACTTATCTTTTGGTTGTCGGGCCAACTTGCCCAATTCGTTCATAGCCATACTTGCACCACCAAGCGACCAGCCACCGTCTACCGGCAACACTGTACCAGTAATATAGCTTGCCATTTCTGATGCGATAAACATAACCGCGTTGGCTATATCATCAGTGCTGCCGTTTCGCTTAAGAGGCACGCTTTGGGCTACGGCCGCTTGTAGCGCTTCACTCGGTGCTAGGCGATTAAATCCTTCTGTGCCACTTATCGGGCCGGGCACGATAGAGTTTACCCTTATTCCCTCAGCTCCCCATTCCAGCGCCAGGCTCTTCGTCAACATGTCGACCCCGGCCTTAGCGGCGCTCACATGGGACTGCATCGGCATGGCGATATAGGCCTGTGGCGCCGAGATCTGCACTATGGCACCGCCTGGGCGACGCATCAAGGGATAGGCCTGCTTAAGCACCTGAAAACTGCCTAACAAATCGATATCCATCACTGACTTAAAGCCGTTTTCGGAAAGTTCCGCCGCCGTCGCTGGGAAGTTTCCTGCCGCGCCACTGACCAGCACGTCCAGTTGGCCATAGGCATCCGCTACCTGCTTGAACCCAGCCTTTAGGGCGTCGAGATCTCGTACATCGAAGGCGACACCAAGCATATTACCTTTCGCGTTAAGCGCGCGCAGCGCCTCAACGGCGGCATCGACCTTCTCCTGACGACGGCTGGCTACCGATACGTTTGCACCCGCCTTGGCAAAGGCTTTGGCGATACCGAGATTAATGCCGCTGGTACCGCCCACCACAAAAACGTTTTTCCCTTGATAATCGAACATCTTCTTTCCCTGTCTGATAAAACCTTAACGATTAAATTAGGAGGCTCAGGGGATCAGGTCAAGCTATTTAAGCGACGCGTGGATCTCGGTTAGCGCAGCCAGTGGATTAGCCGCCTTGGTGATAGGACGACCTATGACCAGGTAGTCTGACCCTGCAGCCAGTGCCTGGGTCGGCGTCATCACGCGGTGCTGATCGCCTTTGTCGCTGCCCGCCGGACGAATGCCCGGCGTGACCAGCTTAAAGTCGGCGCCAAATTCGGCTTTTAACATGCTGGCCTCCTGGGCCGAACAGACGATACCGTTCAGTCCAGCCTGTTTTGTGAGGCTCGCCAGACGCTTAACATGCTCTGCAGCAGGTACATTGATGCCAAGCAGCGCCAGCTCTTCATCACTCATTGAGGTCAGTACCGTCACGGCGATCAATAGCGGCGCCTTATCACCATAGGGAAGCAGTGCCTCGCGTGCGGCCTGCATCATGGCAAGACCACCGCTGGCATGCACATTGGTCATCCATACTCCGAGCTCGGCGGCTGCGGTGACTGCCTTGGCAACCGTATTGGGAATGTCATGGAATTTGAGATCCAGGAAGAGGTCGAAATCACGGCTATGAATCTCTTTAACCAACTCAGGGCCGAAGAGTGTGAACATCTCTTTGCCTATCTTAAGGCGACACATGTTGGGGTCTAACTGATCGATGAGCTGCAAAGCTTCGGATTTATTATCGTAATCTAACGCCACTATAATAGGTTTGTTGCTCATGCTGTTCTCCTGTTGCTTTGCATTTTATTAGCTATTTACTCCCCGTCGAGTCCGCGGATCCGCTTGATGGTGCCCCAGCTCTTACAAGAGGGACAATGCCAGTAGAGAGTGTGTGACGGGAAACCACACTCGGTGCAGCGGTAACTGGGACGGAATTTTATCTGTTGCTCGACCAGTTCGGCGAGCATATTCAAACTTTGTTTGGCCTGGCCATCTTCGGCATGTTGGATCTGCATCTTCATCAGATGCTGAAAGCTCTTCATGGTGGGATGACGATAGAGGCCATCGAGGATCAACTTCTCGGCATCTTGGGTTTCCCCCTGAGCAATCATCTGCTGGGCAAGCGTGATGGCGACGCTGGCACCGGCCCCCAGCTCTAACGCCTCGCGAAGCAGCTCGCGATAGGCACCAAGATCCTTAGTCGATTGGTAAACTTCCTTTGCTATGGCGAGCGCCTCGGGAAAGAGCTCGATATCGGCATCTTTCAACCGGCACAACATCTCTTTGGCTCGGCCAAATTCTTGTTGCGCAAGAAACAACTTGGCGCTGGTTAACATGGCACGGCCACATTGCCCGTCCTGCTTGATTGCCTGAGCCAGGTGCTTGAGCTTTAGCTCGTTATCGCTTGCCTCATCGGCGAGCTCACAATAGAGATGGGCCAGCAGGTGCTTGAGAGATTGCTGACGCTTACGTTTAAGGCTCTTGATAATATCGATCGCCTTCTGCCAATCCTTGGTCACCTGATAGATGGCGATAAGCTGATCTTCGGCCTCTTCGCTGTGATCTTCCTGTCGTACCAGATTGAGGAAGATCTCCTCTGCCCTGTCGTAGAAGCCGGCGGCCAGATAGTCTTTGCCGAGCTCCATCATGGCGATGTCGCGCTGCTCAGTGGTCAGGGTTGGGCGGGCGATAAGATTTTGGTGAATGCGGATAGACCTGTCCACCTCGCCTCGCTTACGAAATAACGAGCCTAGCGAGAGATGGGTATCTATGGTGTCATCATCCACGTCGAGCAAGGAGATGAAGAGATCGACAGCCTTGTCCGATTCGTTAGACAGAAGGAAATTAAGGCCGGTAAAGTAATCGCGGCTTAACTGCTTTCGCTTACTATTCTGCTTATGCCTGATACTACGGCGCCCCATGTACCAGCCGTAACCGGCGGCGATGGGCAACAACAGAAACAGAATTTCTAACATATTAAGCGTTTACTTCCTTCGCTTGATGTTCGATTTGAGAAGATGGCGTGAGCGCCTCAACCGGTAACTTGGCCTCTAGCTGCTCGATTTTCTTATTGGCCTTACGCAGTTGCAGTCTCACCTTGGTAATGTGATAGATGGCAAACAGCCAGCTGACCAGGAAACCCGCCAAAAACACCACGCCGAGCACGACAGGTAGTCGATATTCACCCTGAGCGACGAAATAACTGATGGTCACCAGCTGTTCGTTACGCGCACCAAACAATAAAGCCAAGACAAAAAACAGGGCGACAAGCACGGTCGCGATAAATGACTTCACGTTACTCTCCATAAACCCGTGGTGATGGGTTGATTATCCAAGAAATTTAGCGAACTAGCTAGCCATACCTAGAATTTAGGCATAAAAAAACCTCCTTTCGGAGGCTTTTAAAACAATGTCATTTACGAGTTGATAGCATCAACGCGCTCACGCAGTTCTTTGCCAGGCTTAAAGTGCGGTACATACTTGCCTTCCAGCTCAACTGAAGTACCAGTCTTAGGATTGCGGCCTGTACGTGGTGCACGATAATGAAGGGAAAAACTACCAAAGCCACGGATCTCGATACGGTCACCGCCTTCCAATGTTGTTGCCATCTGCTCCAACATCTCTTTAATAGCGCTTTCTACTTCTTTTGCCGACAGCTGCGACTGCCTACTGGCAAGTTTTTCGATCAGTTCGGATTTAGTCATCCTGTACCCTCTATAATCAAGCCAAACACAGTCACCTAGCGGGGATGTTGCCATCCCCGAACTTCAGGCGAATTATTTGCGAGCCGCTTTGAACGCTTCAGCCATGGCATTGCTCATAGCAACGTCATCTTGCTTGTTCAAGTTAGCCATCGCTTCCTTCTCATCAGCTTCGTCTTTCGCACGGATAGACAGGCTGATAGTACGGTTCTTGCGATCAACACCCATGAACTTAGATTCAACAGTGTCACCTACTGAGTATACAGTAGATGCATCTTCGATGCGCTCACGAGAGATGTCAGAAACACGTAGGTAACCTTCTACAGTTTCAGCCAACTCGATAGTTACGCCTTTCGCGTCTACTGCAGTAACAGTACCAGTTACGATAGCACCTTTCTTCTTATCTGCAAGGTATGCATTGAAAGGATCGTCTTCAGTCTGCTTAACGCCTAGGCTGATACGCTCACGCTCTGGGTCAACTGACAGTACAACTGCGCTGATTTCGTCGCCTTTCTTGTAATCAGATACGGCTTCTTCGCCAGTACCGTTCCAAGAGATGTCAGACAGGTGAACCAGACCGTCGATACCGCCGTCTAGACCGATGAAGATACCGAAGTCAGTGATAGACTTGATCTTACCAGTAACCTTGTCACCTTTCGCATAACGCTCTGCGAAATCATCCCATGGGTTGGTCTTACATTGCTTCAGACCTAGAGAAATACGACGACGCTCTTCGTCGATGTCTAACACTAGAACTTCAACTTCATCACCTAGGTTAACAACCTTAGATGGGTGGATGTTCTTGTTAGTCCAATCCATTTCAGAAACGTGTACCAGACCTTCAACACCTTCTTCGATTTCAACGAAGCAGCCGTAGTCAGTTAGGTTAGTTACGCGACCAGTCAACTTAGTGTTTTCTGGGTAGCGCTTGCTGATTTCTAACCATGGATCTTCGCCAAGTTGCTTAAGACCTAGTGAAACACGAGTGCGCTCACGATCGTACTTAAGTACTTTAACGTTGATTTCGTCACCAACGTTTACGATTTCAGATGGGTGCTTAACGCGCTTCCAAGCCATATCTGTGATATGTAGAAGACCGTCAACGCCACCTAGGTCAACGAATGCACCGTAGTCAGTCAGGTTCTTAACGATACCCTTAACGGCTTGACCTTCTTGTAGGTTCTCAAGTAATGCATCACGCTCAGCGCTGCTTTCAGACTCGATAACTGCACGACGAGAAACAACAACGTTGTTACGCTTCTGGTCTAGCTTGATAACCTTGAATTCTAGTTCTTTGTTTTCTAGGTGAGCAGTGTCGCGAACTGGGCGAACGTCAACTAGAGAACCTGGTAGGAATGCACGGATACCGTTTAGTTCAACGGTGAAACCGCCTTTAACCTTACCATTGATGACACCGATTACAGTTTCAGCATCTTCGTAAGCTTTTTCTAGAACGATCCAAGCTTCGTGACGCTTAGCTTTCTCACGAGAAAGTTGAGTTTCACCGAAACCGTCTTCAACAGAGTCAAGGGCTACGTCAACTTCGTCGCCAACTGCGATTTCTAGAACGCCTTGAGCGTTTTTGAATTGGTCAGCTGGGATTGGGCTTTCAGACTTAAGGCCAGCGTCAACCAGTACCATACCGTTCTGGATTGATACTACAGTACCACGAACGATAGAACCTGGACGGAACTCAAGTTGTTGAAGGGATTGTTCAAATAGATCAGCAAAAGATTCAGTCATGTTAATTTACTTTAAGTAATAAACCACGGCCCATCCTAGACGTGGAGTCAGATTAATCATTTGTCGCATCCGTGTGACAAATCGTAAAGACCCTGCCCCCTAGAGGACAAGATCAGGTAATTTTTCCTTGATGTGTGAGAGCGCAAGCTCAACCACTTCATCAATGCCTATGCCAGTCGTATCGATCACCAGCGCATCCTCGGCAGGAACCAGAGGCGCAACCGGACGATTCATATCACGCTCATCGCGTTCTACGACCTCGGCCAAAAGACGGTCGATATTAACATCGAAGCCCTTGTCCTGCAACTGATTATAGCGCCTTTGGGCCCTTTCCTCAGCCGATGCGGTTAAATAAAGTTTAGCTGGAGTTGTGGGAAAAACGACCGTCCCCATATCGCGACCGTCTGCGATAAGACCCGGTGCCTCGGCAAAGGCGCGCTGACGACGAAGAAGCGCCTCACGAACGCGGGGAAAAGCGGCCACTTTAGAGGCGGCGTTTGAACACTCCTGGCTACGAATGGCGTGGGACACATCTTCGCCTTCTAACACCACTTTAATGCCGTTGCCGTTAGCCGAAATGAATTGCACATCTAGGTGCGCCGCTAACAGAGCCAGTGATGCTTCGTTGTCCAGCTCGACGTTGTGGTGAATAGCCGCGAGGGCCAAGACACGATATATGGCACCGCTATCAAGCAGCTTCCATCCTAAACGCGAAGCAAGTATCTGACTAATAGTGCCTTTACCTGCACCGCTTGGGCCGTCAATAGTGACGATGGGAGCCCGTTGTGACATATGATTCTCCAAATTAAATCTATCTTCCCTAAAGATCCTGAATGTCGTCCTCGAAAAACTGCGCGCGCATTATAAACTAAAAGCTTGCATAAAGCGGCAAAAAGTTACGAATTAACACAAATGGATCATTTAAGTGCGCGGGTCATATGAGCTGCCCCGCGCTGGAGGACTTAGGTGAAAGACTTAGCCTACTGGGCCAGCGCCGCGAATTGGGCGAAATAGTCAGGGAAGGTCTTGGAGGTACAATCTGGGTCGTTGATGGTAATGCCACAATCGGCAAAGGCCATCAGCGAGAAACACATGGCCATACGATGATCGTTATAGGTATCGATATCGGCAGTGTTTAGCTGAGCCGGTGGCGTGACGCGAATAAAGTCGTGGCCCTCTTCGACCTCGGCGCCCACTTTACGCAGTTCGGTCGCCATCGCAGCGAGACGGTCTGTCTCCTTGATACGCCAGTTATAGATATTGGTCAGGGTGGTGGTGCCGCTTGCAAACAGCGCCGTCGTGGCAATCGTCATGGCGGCATCCGGGATATGGTTCATATCGAGATCCACCCCATGCAGCGGCGCGCTTCTGGCGATAATGAAGTCATCTCCCCACTCTATCTCGGCGCCCATGGCCTCGAGCACGTCGGCAAACTTCACATCGCCCTGAATGCTTTTTAGTCCAACGCCGGTGACCTTAACCTCACCGCCCTGAATGGCGCCCGCGGCCAGGAAGTAAGACGCCGAGGAGGCATCGCCCTCGACCAGCACTGTACCGGGCGAGACATATTTTTGCCCCGCGGGAATTTCGAAGCGCTGATAGTCATGATTAATGACGGTGACGCCAAACTGTGCCATCAAGGCGATGGTGATATCGATATAGGGTTTAGAGACCAGCTCTCCCTTGATCTTGATATTCACCTGATCCTTAGCCAGTGGCGTGACCATCAGCAGTGCGGTAAGAAACTGACTCGACAGATCACCGGCAATTTCTACATCGCCACCATTGAGTCCGGTGGCATTTATGGTTAATGGCGGAAAGCCTGGCTGCTTCAGGTAGCGAATATCAGCGCCGAGGGCGCTAAGGGCGTCGACCAGATCACCTATGGGACGCTCCTCCATACGAGGCTCACCGGTTAGGGTAAATTCACCGCGTCCAAGTGTAAGCGCCGCACATAAGGGACGCATCGCCGTACCAGCGTTACCGAGGAACAGTGTCTGAGCCGAGTCACTATTAATGGCGCCGCCCAGGCCTTCGAGTTCGCAAACCTGGTTGTTGTCTGACAGCTGATAATTCACCCCAAGTTGTTTCAAGGCTGTTAGCATGTGACGAATGTCGTCGGAATCGAGCAGATTGGTGAGCCGGGTTTTCCCTTCAGCTAAGGTCGCCAACAACAGGGCGCGATTAGAAATACTCTTGGAACCGGGAATATTGACGGTGCCATGAACCTTAGATATGGGATCGAGTCGTAGTTGTTTCATTAATCACTTCTTAATTGGATGCAGCCAAGGCTGGCCGCGGATTATTGATACTGTTAGATACTTAACACTTGCCATCACGACAAAATGGCCATCTGCTCAATTGACCTGAGCCTCGTGGTTATAAAATTACTGATTGAGCCGCAGTATTCAACCCTTTTTTACGATTTTTAGCCGTTAATGAGTAATTTTCTTTCTTAGTACGCTATCGGCCCACTAATAAACGGTAAAAACAGGCAAGCCATACTCCACTGGCATGAAAATTTGCCAAGTTTAAGTTTCGATAAAATCGTGTCTTGTGCTGTAAATCCCGCGCAAAATTAGTTTATCCTAAGGCTACGCACAGCGAAGGCCATTAAGGGCCTATAACAAGACAATAAGGTAGTTGGAGCCATGTTCGAGAATCTTTCCCCTATGCCCGCCGATCCTATCCTAGGGCTGATGACAAAATTCCGTGAAGATCCCCATGCAAACAAGGTAGATCTAGGCGTTGGTGTATATAAGGACGAAGCGGGAAACACCCCGATCTTAGCCTGCGTCAAACGCGCCGAGCAGCATCGTATCGATACCGAGGCAACAAAAGTTTACATAGGTCCAACGGGCTCCCCCGCCTTTAATCAGCTGATGGGCGAATTGGCGTTTGGCCAAGACAATCCGGCGCTGCTAGCCGATCGCATTCGCACCGTATCTACCCCAGGTGGCACAGGCTCCCTGCGTGTCGCGGCGGATTTCATCAAACGCATCAATCCAAATAGCGTGATCTGGGTGAGCGATCCAACCTGGGCAAATCATACTGCCTTGTTTGAGGCGGCCGGTATTCAGGTCAAGACCTACCCCTACTATGATCATCAAAACAAGACGCTGAAATTCGAGGAGATGCTGGCAACCCTTGGCCAGATTAGCGCAGACGATGTGGTCTTGTTCCATGCCTGTTGTCACAACCCAAGTGGCATGGACCTCACTAACGAGCAGTGGGATCAGGTGATCGCACTGACTAAGCAGCAAGGTTTCACTCCACTCATCGATATGGCCTATCAGGGCTTTGGTGATGGTGTCGATGAAGATGCCTATGGCGTGCGCCACATGGCGGCTAACGTCAACGACATGATCCTGTGTAGCTCTTGCTCGAAGAACTTCGGCCTGTATCGCGAGCGTATCGGCGCCTGCTCTATCGTCGCTAAAGATAGCCAAAAGGCCAATGTGGCTTATTCTGTACTGCTCTACGTGGTGCGCTGCATCTACTCTATGCCGCCAGCCCATGGCGCGGCGATTGTAGAAACCATTTTGGGTTCAGATGAACTCAAGCAGCAGTGGCTAGATGAGCTAAAAGTGATGCGTGACCGCATCAATGGCAACCGTGCCATGCTAGTGAACAAGCTGATCGAAAAAGGTGTGACCCGTGACTTTAGCTTTATTGCCAAGCAGAAAGGTATGTTCTCCTTCCTCGGCATTACCCCAGAACAAGTTGCGCAGCTCCAAGCGGACCACAGTATCTATATGGTAGATTCTAGCCGCATCAGCATCGCCGGCATAGGTAATGGCAATGTCGATTACCTCGCCGAGTCCATCGCCAAGGTGTTGTAATACTCAGCCGATATCAGATATTTAATATCTAGTAAAAAGGGGACCCTACGGTCCCCTTTTTGTTTAGCTCAAGCGCCCTTTGAGTTATACCAATCACAGTAAACATGTGATCAGAAATAGCACAGGAAAAACGCTTGAGAACAAAGCAGAATTTTTAGATAAGTAGTTATTCTACAATTAAAAATACTAATACAGTTATCGAGCGTTTTAACAAGCTAGAATGATCAATTGTTTATTACGATTGGTATCAGGCAGCATGTTTATCGGCAAAGGCTTTCATGAAGCTAACCAACGCCTCGACGCCTGCTAAAGGCATGGCGTTATAGATGCTGGCGCGCATGCCGCCGACACTGCGATGGCCCTTCAATGCGACCAGGCCTGCGGCCTTGGCCTCGGCTAAAAACGCCTCGTTAAGGGACTCATCTTTTAGGTAGAAGGTCACGTTCATATTCGAACGGTTTGCGCTCGCCACGCGGTTCTCATAGAAGTCACAGCTGTCGATAAAGCCATATAGGGTCTCGGCCTTACGCTCATTAATCTTGGCGACTTCAGCCACGCCACCTTGCGCCTTAAGCCACTTAAACACTTCGGCGGCCAGGTACCAGGCGAAGGTTGGCGGCGTATTGAACATGGAGTCATGTTTTACTGCCAGTCGATAATCCATGATGGACGCCTGAGTCAGCTGCGGATATTGCAGTAAATCATCGCGGACGATAACTATGCTCAAACCCGATGGGCCTATGTTTTTCTGGGCGCCGGCATAGATCAGGCCGTAGCGGCTGACTTCTATCTCACGAGACATGATGTTAGAAGACATATCGGCAACAATTGGCCAAGGAGAATCTAACTCATCAAAAATTTCGATACCATCTACCGTCTCATTTGGGCAGTAATGCAGATAACGATAATCTTGCTTGATCTCGCTCAGCTCTGGTAACACAACCCGGCTAATACCATCGGTTTTGTCAACGATATTTAGAGTGTCGATCTGCGCATCACCGGCGAGTTTCTTGGCTTCCTCGACTGCCGATGAAGACCAGCTACCATCGACCAGATAGAGCGCCTTTCCGTTATTGCCAAGTAAATTATTCACAACAGCGGCAAATTGGCCACGACCACCGCCATGCATAAAGAGTACATGGTAGTTGCTGGGAATATTCATCAGCTCTCTGATGTCGGCATCGGCCTGCTGAGTCAGCGCGATAAACTCTTTACTACGATGGCTGATCTCCATCACGGAGACACCCTGCCCGTTCCAATCCAATAACTCCTCTTGTGCCTTTTGCATTACGGGCTGAGGTAACATGGCCGGCCCTGCACAGAAATTATATGTCGCGCTCACTGCTTTCTCCTTTGCTCTTCTTTCAACTGTGTTGCGTCAGATTAAATGCCACTGGCTTATTGTTAATTGTGGGTTTGACTTGCTCAAACAAAACGAGCGTCCATAAGGACGCCCGTTAATCTCGCTAAACGCTATTCGTTTGGCTCAACGTCTGGCTCAGCCTCGGGCGCTTCGCCTTCGACTTGTTGCTCTTCGACAGTATCTGTGATGATAGGGTTGCCCTCTTCGTCAAACTCCTGTTCATCTTGGATCTCGTCGATACGTTGCAGTCCCACTACCGTCTCGTCACTTGCCGTACGGATAATGGTCACACCTTGAGTGTTACGACCAATTGTCGATACACCAGATGCAGGTGTACGTACCAGGGTGCCCTTATCGCTGATCAACATGATCTCGTCGTTTTCAAGCACTTGTACCGCACCTACGACGGCGCCGTTACGCTCGCTGACCTTGATTGAGACTACACCCTTGGTCGCACGGCTCTTAGCTGGGTATTCATCCAGATCCGTACGCTTACCATAGCCGTTCTCGGTGACGGTTAGAATGGCGCCATCATTCTTAGGCACGATGAGCGAGACCACGCTCTGACCATCTTCTAGCTTGATACCGCGCACACCTGTCGCGGTGCGGCCCATGCCACGAACCTGATCTTCGCTGAAGCGAACGACCTTACCTTCGTTAGAGAACAGCATTACCTCGTTATCACCGTTAGTGATATCGACACCGATCAGCTGATCGCCATCTTTAAGGTTCACGGCGATGATACCGTTGGCTCTTGGACGAGAGTATTGATCCAGTGAGGTCTTCTTCACGGTGCCGTGAGAGGTCGCCATGATCACATACTTGTCGGCATCGTAATCACGTACTGGCAAGATAGCGGTAATGCGCTCGCCTTCGGCTAATGGCAACAGGTTGATAATTGGACGACCACGGGCCTGACGGCTTGCCAGCGGTAGCTGGTACACCTTGAGCCAGTACATCTTACCGAAATCGGAGAAGCACAGGATGGTGTCGTGGGTGTTGGCAACCAGCAGCTTCTCGACGAAATCTTCATCTTTCACCTTAGTCGCCGCCTTACCCTTACCACCACGACGCTGGGCCTGATAGTCGCTCAATGGTTGATACTTGGCGTAACCCAGGTGAGACAGGGTGACCACGACATCTTCTTCGTTGATCAGATCTTCGAGGCTGATATCCACAGCAGAAGCATTAAGCTCTGTGCGGCGCTCATCACCGAAGTTTTCCAGCACTTCCTGGAGTTCTTCTTTGATCACTTCCATCAGACGCGCTGGGCTGCGCAGGATGTAAAGCAGGGCTGCGATCAGTTCCAGCAGCTCTTCATATTCACTTAAGATCTTCTCATGTTCCAGACCAGTCAGCTTGTGCAGACGCAGATCCAGAATCGCCTGAGCCTGTTGCTCGGTCAGGAAGTAGAGGCCATCGCGAATACCAAATTCGGGCGCCAGCCACTCTGGACGCGCGGCATCATCTCCGGCCTTCTCCAGCATGCCTTGTACATTACCAAGGGCCCAACCTTGCGCAACCAGCTTGGTTTTCGCTTCGGCTGGCGTTGGTGATGCCTTAATCAGCTCGATGATAGGATCTATGTTAGCCAGCGCAATCGCCAATGCTTCGAGGATATGCGCACGCTCACGCGCCTTACGCAGTTCAAATACGGTACGGCGAGTCACCACTTCACGACGGTGAAGGATGAAGCACTCGAGCATCTCTTTAAGGTTAAACAACTTAGGCTGACCATTGGTCAAGGCCACCATGTTGATACCGAAAGAGGTCTGTAGCTGTGTCTGGGCGTATAGGTTGTTGAGGATCACCTCACCCACTTCGCCACGCTTCACCTCGATAACGATACGCATACCGTCTTTATCAGACTCGTCGCGCAGGCCGCTGATGCCTTCGATCTTCTTATCTTTTACCAGCTCGGCGATCTTCTCGATCAAACGCGCCTTGTTCACCTGATAAGGGATCTCGGTAACGATAATGCGTTCACGACCGTTGTCTTCAGTCTCAACGGTAGCGCGGGCGCGCATGACCGCCTTACCACGACCCGTCTTATAGGCATCTTCGATACCCTTACGGCCGTTGACGATCGCCGCCGTTGGGAAGTCTGGACCTGGAATATGCTCCATCAACTGCTCGATAGAGAGACTTGGCTCATCGATCAGCGCAAGACAGCCGGAGATCACTTCTGAAAGGTTATGAGGTGGAATGTTGGTCGCCATACCCACGGCGATACCCGACGAACCGTTGACCAGCAAAGCAGGAATGCGGGTCGGCAACACTGCCGGGATCTGCTCGGTTCCGTCGTAGTTAGGGACGTAATCGACGGTTTCTTTCTCTAGGTCAGCCAGCAGTTGATGCGCCAGCTTATCCATACGAATTTCGGTATAACGCATGGCCGCCGCGGCGTCACCATCGACCGAACCAAAGTTACCCTGACCATCGACCAAGGTGTAGCGCATAGAAAACGGCTGCGCCATACGAACGATAGTGTCGTAAACGGCCGAGTCACCGTGCGGGTGATATTTACCGATCACATCACCGACGACACGCGCCGACTTTTTATAAGGTTTGTTCCAATCGTTCTTCAACTCGTTCATCGCGAATAATACGCGGCGATGAACCGGCTTTAGACCGTCACGCACATCGGGTAACGCACGGCCAACGATCACGCTCATGGCGTAATCCAAATATGAATTCTTTAATTCGTCTTCAATATTAATTGGTGTTATAGATGAAGCCAGATCAGTCATAAACTGCTCGATCCCTTGAAATTTAGCCGACAAAATACTGCTTAAAAACCAGGCAATATTTTACCAAGCCTGAAAACGTGATTTGGCATTCTAACACAGATATTTAAAGGCGCTAGACCCTATTGAAATTTCACCTCAAATATCTGTTTACGGCGTAAAACCTAAGTCGGTTTTAGGTAGAATGAACGCTTTAACAGCAATCTGATGACTAAGCAGACATTTTCGCTGGCTTCTTCTTTGTTTATCTAAGGCGATGGGTATAATAGCTACATCATTTATCCCCTTGTGAGGACCGTCCGTGTCTAACCTTTCTGAGACAAATTTTTCTGAAACTAGTAATGCCAATGTCGATCCGCAAGAAATTGCCAAGTTTGAGAAGATGGCTGCCACTTGGTGGGATCCCGAAGGGGAATTTAAACCTATTCATAAGCTCAATCCCCTGAGACTCAACTATATCGATCAAGCCGTCGGTGGCCTATTTGGTAAGCGTGTGCTGGATGTCGGTTGCGGCGGCGGTATTCTCTCCGAAAGCATGGCGCGTCTGGGAGCTAAGGTAGATGGATTGGATATGGGCGCCGAGCCCCTCGATGTTGCTAAACTTCACGCCTTAGAGATGGGCGTTGAGATTAACTACATCCAGGACACGGCAGAGCACCACAGAGACAGCCATAAAGGTCAGTATGATGTAGTCACCTGCATGGAGATGCTCGAACACGTGCCCGACCCTGCCTCTGTGATCAAGGCCTGTAGCGACATGGTCAAGCCTGGCGGCTATGTGTTCTTTTCGACCATCAACCGCAACCTGAGGGCCTATGTTGAGACAGTGCTTGGCGCCGAGTATCTACTTAAGATGTTGCCTGTGGGCACCCACGATCATAAGAAGTACATCAAGCCATCGGAACTCATTGGCATGGCCGATGCGGTGGAGCTAGAGTGCGTCGACGCCACTGGCATCACCTATAACCCGCTGACCGATATCTTCCGTTACACCAAGTCATTAGACGTCAACTATATGATCGCCACGGTTAAGCAGGATGACTAAAGGGTTGGCGACAGAAGGCATGTCTATCGATGCAATGCCTATCGATGCAATGCCTATTGATGCAGTGCCTATCGATGCAGTGGCTATCGATACAATGCAGATAAAAGGTGTACTGTTCGACCTCGATGGCACCTTAGTCGACACGGCGCCAGATCTCGTGCTGGCGCTAAACCTCGCACTAAACGACTTCGGACTGCCCAGCCAATTGCTGGAAGATATTCGCTTTGCGGCGTCTCATGGCAGCCTGGCCTTGGTCGAAGCCGCTCAGCCCCACCTTAATGATGAAGAGAAAGCGGCAATCCAGCAGGCGCTACTTACTCATTATCACAGGGTCAATGGCCAGGCGGCCAAGCTGTTTGATGGCATGCTCCCCTTGCTGCAACACCTTAGTGACCAGCGCATCCCCTATGGTGTCGTCACCAATAAGGCGGCGCGCTTTGCCCGGCCCCTACTGCACAGGCTTGAGTTAGCCAGTAAGATGCCAGCCATCATCAGCGGCGATTCCACCACCCAGAGTAAACCCCATCCCGCACCGATGCGGCTGGCCGCATCCCAACTGGGTGTGAGCTGTGCGCATATTCTCTATCTCGGCGATGCCAAACGAGACCTCGAGGCGGCACGCAATAGTGACATGCTCGGCGGCATCGCGCATTGGGGTTATATTGGAAACAATGACCACGCACACCTATGGCCGCACGACTTTGGTTTCGAGGCGCCATCTAAGGTACTTGAGCTGCTAAAACAGGGATAAGTGTCTGTTAAGAGAGATGAATCACATGCTATTGTGTGCTGGCGTGTGACGCATCAGTAAAAAGTCGTCTTAACTGGGAGCGCGATCCTTTTTTAGCACAAAAAGATCCATAGGATCTGGCCAATATTTTAGCTTTCGTGATAGGCGTTATCGGTCGTCTAAAACTTGACCCGACTTTGCTATCGTAATTGAAAACAAGGGTTAAAGGTAAGCCATTACTAACCCTTTGGTTTACCCCCAAGATATCCACAACTTGTCCCCTAAAAACCCGCTTGCAATATCCCACCAACCTCACTATCTTGTATCCTATTAAATAAAAAACACCATATCTTGTGTATGGGCGGCGGTCGAAGCCACTAGAACTGCAGTAGTGCTCAGGTACTTTTTTAACATCTTCGATTGTTTTTACATGGAAACGTAGGGTGGAGCTTTTCACCCCTAGCGATATTTAATTCAAGGCTTATCTTCAATGAACAGCAATATGCAAGTCACGAAGCGCAGTGGCGAACGTGAAACTATCGATCTCGATAAGATCCACCGAGTGATCACTTGGGCGGCCAAAGGACTGAATAATGTCTCAGTATCGGAAGTCGAATTACGTTCACACCTTCAGTTTTATGATGGAATCCCAACTGAAGCGATCCACGAAACCATTATTAAGGCCGCTGCCGACCTTATCTCGCCGGAATCACCAGACTACCAGTTCCTCTCTGCACGTCTGGCCATTTTCCACCTGCGCAAGAAAGCCTTCGGTCAGTTTGAGCCGCCTTCGCTATACGACCATGTGGTGAAGCTGGTTGAGCTAGGCAAATATGACACGCATATTCTTAACGACTATAGCCGCGAGGAGTTAGACACACTCGACAGCTATATCGACCATTGGCGCGACATGAACTTCTCTTATGCCGCGGTTAAGCAGCTGGAAGGTAAGTACCTGGTTCAAAACCGTGTCACCCACGAAGTCTACGAGAGCGCGCAGTTTCTCTATATTCTGGTGGCGGCCTGTCTGTTTGCCAACTACCCGAAAGAGACGCGTCTTCAGTACGTTAAAGATTTCTATGACGCGACCTCGACCTTTAAGATCTCGCTACCGACACCTATCATGTCAGGCGTGCGTACGCCGACTCGTCAGTTCAGCTCCTGCGTACTGATCGAGTGTGGTGACAGCCTGGATTCTATCAATGCGACCGCCTCTTCTATCGTGAAATATGTGTCGCAACGTGCTGGCATCGGGGTCAACGCTGGCCGCATCCGCGCGCTGGGCAGCCCAATCCGCGGCGGTGAGGCATTCCACACAGGCTGTCTGCCTTTCTATAAGTATTTCCAGACGGCGGTTAAGTCTTGTTCACAAGGCGGCGTTCGCGGCGGCGCAGCAACCCTGTTCTACCCGATGTGGCACCTTGAGGTTGAGTCTCTGCTGGTGCTGAAGAACAACCGCGGCGTAGAAGATAACCGTATTCGTCACCTGGACTACGGCGTGCAGCTCAACAAGCTGATGTACCAGCGTCTTATTCAGGGCGGCATGATCACCCTGTTTAGCCCATCAGACGTACCAGGCCTATATGATGCCTTCTTCGAAGATCAGGCCGAGTTCGAGCGTCTGTATGTGAAGTATGAGCAAGATGAGAGCATTCGTAAGAAGCAGATCAAGGCGGTAGAACTCTTCTCCTTGATGATGCAAGAGCGGGCCTCAACGGGTCGTATCTATATCCAGAACGTGGATCACTGTAATACTCATAGCCCGTTCGATGCTAAGGTTGCGCCGGTGCGTCAATCTAACCTGTGTCTTGAAATCGCATTGCCGACCAAGCCGCTAAACAACATCGACGATCCCGATGGTGAAATAGCCCTTTGTACCCTTTCTGCGTTGAACCTGGGTGCCATCAAGAAGTTGGACGAGCTCGAAAGCCTAGCAGATCTTGCCGTGCGTGCACTCGATAGCCTGCTTGATTATCAAGACTACCCGATCGTTTCGGCGCACAAAGGCTCGATGAATCGTCGTACGCTCGGAATTGGTGTGATCAACTTTGCCAACTATCTGGCTAAAGAAGGCGTACGTTACTCAGACGGCAGCGCCAACGGCATCACGCACAAGACCTTCGAAGCGATCCAGTTCTATCTGCTTAAGGCCTCGATGAAGCTTGCAAAAGAGCAAGGCGCCTGCCCTGCCTTCCACGAGACCAACTACGCAAAGGGTATCCTGCCTATCGATACCTACAAGCGCGATCTCGATAAGATTTGTGACGAGCCACTGCACCTGGATTGGGAAACGCTACGTGAGGAGATCAAGACCCACGGCCTGCGTAACTCGACCCTGTCGGCCCTGATGCCATCTGAGACCTCATCGCAGATCTCAAACGCGACTAACGGTATCGAGCCTCCACGCGGCCTTATCAGCGTAAAAGCCAGTAAGGACGGTCAGCTCAAGCAAGTGGTACCGGACTTCGAGAAGTACCAGTACAGCTACGAGCTACTTTGGAACATGCCAGGCAACGAAGGTTACCTGCAGCTGGTAGGCTTGATGCAGAAGTTTGTTGACCAATCTATCTCGGCCAACACCAACTATGACCCAAGCCGCTTCCCAGGTGCCAAGGTGCCTATGCAGGTGCTGCTGAAAGACCTACTAACGGCATACAAATATGGTGTGAAGACACTTTACTATCACAACACACGTGACGGTGCGTCAGATAAATATGACGATATCACCTCCATTGAGAAAGAAGACGATAGCTGTGCAGGCGGCGCCTGTAAGATCTAACTCTACGTGTTTTAACCTTTTATCAGGGGGCCTTGCCCCCTTTATCGGAAGATAGAAAAATGGCCTATTCAACATTTTGTCAAACACCTAACAATGCCCTGCTTGAACCCATGTTTCTCGGTCAATCGGTTAACGTTGCCCGTTACGATCTGCAAAAATATGAAGTGTTCGAAAAGCTGATCGAGAAGCAACTCTCTTTCTTCTGGCGTCCAGAAGAGGTGGATGTCAGCAAAGATAAGATTGATTATGCGGCGCTGCCGGATCATGAGAAGCATATCTTTATCTCAAACCTCAAGTACCAGACCCTACTGGATTCTATTCAGGGACGCTCGCCAAACGTCGCCTTCCTGCCATTAGTGTCGCTGCCAGAGCTTGAGACCTGGATCGAGACCTGGTCTTTCTCCGAGACGATTCACTCTCGCTCATACACCCACATCATTCGTAACATAGTGAACGATCCTTCGGTAGTATTCGACGACATCGTCCAGAACGAAGAGATCCTCAAGCGTGCCAGCGATATTGCCGATTACTACGATAACCTGATCGAACTCAGCCAGATCTATCATCTGATGGGCGAAGGCACTCACGAGATCAACGGCAAGACCCTAGTGGTCACAACCCGTGAGATCAAGAAAGCCCTCTACCTGTGCATGATGTCGGTTAACGTACTTGAGGCGATCCGCTTCTACGTCAGCTTCGCCTGCTCATTCGCCTTCGCCGAGCGTAAGGTGATGGAAGGTAACGCCAAGATCATCCGCCTCATCGCCCGTGATGAAGCCCTTCACCTTAACAGCACTCAGCATATCCTTAAGCTGATGCAAGGCGGCAAGGACGATCCTGAGATGGCCGAGATCGCCAAAGAGTGCGAACAGCAGGCGATCGATATCTTCGTTAAGGCAGCCGAGCAAGAGAAAGAGTGGGCCAAGTACCTGTTTAAGGATGGCTCTATGATCGGCCTGAACGAGCAGATCCTCTGTCAGTACGTCGAGTACATCACCAACGAGCGTATGAAGTCAGTCAACCTGGCAAGCCCATATGCCGATCAGAGCAACCCTCTGCCTTGGATGAAGAACTGGTTGGAGAGTGATTCGGTACAGGTCGCGCCACAGGAAGTCGAGGTATCCTCTTATCTTGTGGGTCAGATCGACGCCTCTGTCGACGAAAGTGAGTTTGCCGACTTTGATCTATAAGAAAGAGGCCTTTAACAAGGCGATCTTTAAGAAGGCTCCTATCGTGAGCCTTCAAGGGCAACCAGTCCTACTCTATACCAGCAACCACCAGAGCCTGTTGGCGGCGCTCGAGCAGAAGAAAGTCCGTATCTTCTCTGAGTGTCGCAACGGCTTTTGTGGTGCCTGTAAGACCAAGGTCAATCGCGGCAGTGTCGTCTACCACACAGAGCCGCTGGTCGAGCTGGAAGAGGATGAGTGCCTGCCCTGCTGCTGTCATCCCGATGGCGATCTGGATCTGGCACTCTCGGCCCAGGGGGCTGAGGTCGTTACCGCGCAAGTCTCTGTCGAGTTAGCCTGCGCCGCCGCCGACTAACTCCCAGATACTCACTCAGCGCCCCTCTCAGCGCTCAACTTAGCTCACCGCTAAGGCATAGCCTTAAAAAAACTTGTACAGAAACTTAGCCAAAGCCCACCTAGACAAACCATCAGAAAAGCAGCAGACAAACTCCGGATATTGCTTTGGCACTCTTCAGCTGTCTTACTGCGCTGTCAGTTAGATCGCTTTTTTCGCTAGCTTATCGTGCAGCCGATTAACCTCCATCAAGGCGGCGCTGCCATACCAGGGATGCAGCTCCATCACCAGGCGACCGGCCTTAATGGCGGGGTCGGACTGGGTTAAGGCCTTAGCCTCCTCGACGCTGGTAACGTTGAAGATATAGATCCCTCTTAAGTCACCCTCTTCCAAGAAGGGCCCTGCCAGCACCAGTTTGCCAGCCTCGGCCAATCGAGTGATATTATCCAGGTGCGCCCGCTGCAGCCGCTCTGCCTCTTCTTCGGTTTGGTCGCGATTAGGACCGCTCATGAGCATGGCCATCACGTAGCGCTTCATGCCATATTCATCGGCGCCGACCTTGGCGGCCAGCTCGGCGTCATAGGTTTCTGCCCTTAGGGGCAAACTCACCACCAGAGTCGCTATAGCCCCCATCAAAGTAACGAGCAAGCGATGATTTTTGGTACTCGTTACTGTATTAGCTTTTGTTCTAATTTCGTTCATTATCTAATCCACCTTAGTAAGCATTAGCTTAAGTTATGTCAAGACCATAAAAAAAGCTAACCCAAAGGATTAGCTTTTCACTTTTACAACCATTAGCTAGCGGTAGCCAACTTTTAAGCTTCTTAGATGCTTGCGGCCAGCTCGGCGCCTTGGCGAATCGCCCGTTTCGCATCAAGTTCTGCTGCGACATCTACTCCGCCAATCAGGTGTACCGGCAGTCCGCTGTTTTTCATCTCGTCGACCAGGCTGCGGTTGGACTCTTGACCGGCACATAAGACCACATTATCGACCTCGAGTACCTTGGCCTCTTCACCCACCTTGATATGCAGGCCTTGTTCGTCAAACTTCTCGTAGGCGACGCCGTTTAACATCTCGACATCATGGTGTTTAGCTACGGCGCGGTGGATCCAACCTGTGGTCTTGCCAAGCCCCTTACCCATCTTGCTGGTTTTACGTTGCAACAGATAAATCTTACGGCTTGGATGTTCAGACTCAGGTGTAGTCAAACCGCCTCGCTCGCCATAGGACTTGTCGATACCCCACTGCTTCAGCCAGGTATCGGGTTTAAGCGTGGTCGACTCCTGCTCTCCAAGATAGTGAGCCATATCGAAGCCTATGCCGCCGGCGCCGATAAGCGCTACCCGCTCGCCAACCTCTACCTCGCCATTGAGAACCTGTTGATAGTTCACAACCTTGGGACTCTTAAAGCCAGGTAAATCGAGCGCTCTTGGCACGACACCTGCGGCAATCACCACCTCGTCGAAGGGCTCGTCTCTAACCACTGAGGCGTCCAGTCGGGTGTTGAGCCTGAGTTCGACCTTATGCAACTTCATCTGCTCGGTGAAGTAACGTATGGTCTCATCAAACTCTTCTTTGCCCGGGATCTTACGGGCCAGGTTAAATTGACCGCCTACCTCGCCTTTGGCCTCAAACAGCACGACCTGATGGCCGCGGCTGGCGGCATAGATGGAAAATGCCATGCCGGCAGGTCCTGCGCCCATGACGGCGATGCGCTTCTTGTTGTTAGCTGGCGTAAAATTTAGCTCGGTCTCATAACATGCCCTGGGATTAACCAGGCAGGTGGCGCGCTTCAGCGCAAAAGTATGATCCAGACAAGCCTGATTACAACCGATACAGGTGTTGATTAGCTTGCTCTCTCCAGCCGCCGCCTTATTGACGAACTCGGCATCGGCCAGGAATGGACGGGCCATCGAGACCATGTCGGCCTGACCCGATGCAATGATCTGCTCACCGATTTCAGGGGTATTGATGCGGTTGGTGGCAATAAGCGGCACACTCACCTCTTGCTTAAGGCGCTCGGTAACCCAGGCGAATGCGCCGCGAGGCACGCTGGTGGCAATGGTCGGCACCCTGGCCTCATGCCAGCCTATTCCCGTGTTGATAATGGTCACGCCGGCGCTTTCCAACCATTTAGCCAGCTGCACCACCTCTTCCCAGGAAGAACCGTTATCCACCAAATCCAGCATAGAGAGACGAAACACGATAATAAAATCGCTGCCGACCTTCTCGCGGATACCCTTGACGATCTCCACCGGGAATCTGGCTCTTTGGCTAAATTCTCCACCCCATTCATCGCTGCGTTTATTGGTTCTGGCACAGATAAATTGATTAATGAGGTAACCTTCAGATCCCATCACTTCGACACCATCATAGCCCGCCTTCTTAGCCAGCGCCGCCGTGGTGGCGTAATCTTTAATGGTGCTTCTTACCTGACGTCCCGACATGGCCGACGGGGTAAAAGGCGTAATAGGCGACTTTATCTTGCTCGGCGCCTGGGAAAAAGGATGATAACCGTAACGTCCTGCATGGAGGATCTGCATACAGATCTTACCGCCAGCCTCGTGTACCGCCTGAGTGACGATTTTATGCTTGGCCACCTGCCAGGGAAAGCTAAGCTGACAGGCATTAGGCGCCAGTCGGCCTCTGAGGTTAGGCGAGATCCCACCGGTGACAATCAGACCAACACCACCGGCAGCACGTTCTTGATAGAATTTTGCCAGTTTCTCAAAACCGCCCTTTTCTTCTTCGAGTCCAGTGTGCATGGAGCCCATGAGCACACGATTCTTCAGTTGTGTGAAGCCAAGATCTAAGGGTTCTAATAAATGCGGAAACGACATTTAAACATCCTTTTTAAACAAGTGATTTAAATCAGCATACCCGCTGTTTCCATTTTGCTCAATACTCAATGCATGCCAAAGCTTAAGATTCATTTACAATTGTGTTTCGCCCCCATGGCTATTTTCAGTTAGCATAGAGGGATCAGAGTCATAAAGGAGTGGATAATGTCCGCTAAGCCCTCAATATTTAAACGGATCTTTTCCACCTTGTGGAAGGTGGTGAATACCACACGCAAGGTGATCTTAAATCTATTCTTCTTCGGTTTTATCGCCCTATTAGTTGTGATCCTCGCCGGCGAGGAGAGCCCGACCGTCGAAGAGGGATCAGCATTGGTGCTGGATCTCTCTGGTAGTGTGGTTGAGCAGAAGCGCCAGGTGGACCCCATCGAGGCAGCCATGAAGAGTGGCAAAGGGGGCCAGAGTGACGGCGAGATCCTACTCGCCGATCTGCTAAATGCTATCGATAACGCCGCCAGCGACAAGCGTATCTCCGCCATAGTGCTCGACATTGGTCACCTGAGATGGACGGGGATCAGCAAGCTACAAAGCATAGGCGATGCGCTGAGTCGCTTTAAAGACTCGGGTAAGCCAATTATTGCCATGGGCAACTGGTATGGACAAAACCAGTACTTCCTGGCGAGCTTCGCCGATACCATCTACCTTAATCCCCAGGGTTCGGTGGAGATCGAAGGCCTGAGCCGCTATCGTCAATATTTTAAGTCGGCACTGGACAAGCTTAAGATCAAGGCGCACGTCTTCAGGGTGGGCACCTTTAAGTCAGCGGTCGAGCCCTTCATGCGCGACGACATGTCTGAGGCCGCCAAGTCGGCCAACCGCGAACTACTGCAAGACATCTGGGATAGCTACGAAGCCACAGTCAGTGAGAACCGCGGCATCAAGCAGGAAGACCTCATGCTCAGCGCCGAGCGTTACCTTAGCGAACTCGACAAGGCCAAAGGCCGCTCATCACAGATGGCGATGAACCTTGGCTGGGTCGATAAACTCGCCTCCGCCGAGCAGTTCCGTCTGCACATGGTAGAGCAAGTTGGTAAAGCCAAAGAGGGTCACAGTTTCAAGCAGATTAGCTTCTATGACTACCAGAGCGTTATTCAACAATTCCCACCGGTGCTGATGCACGATGCCGTCGGTATCATAGTGGCCAAGGGTAACATTCTCAATGGTCACCAGGCGGCTGGCCAGATCGGCGGCGAGAGCACCTCTGCCCTGCTACGCAAGGCCAGATTCGACGACAAGGTAAAAGCGGTCGTTCTGAGAGTCGACAGCCCTGGCGGCAGCGCGTTTGCCTCAGAGCAGATCCGCCAAGAAGTACTGGCCCTGAAGGAGGCCAATAAACCTGTGGTAGTGAGCATGGGCACCTACGCCGCTTCGGGTGGCTACTGGATCTCGGCGAGCGCCGATTATATCTTTGCCACACCGACAACGCTGACGGGATCTATCGGCATCTTCGGTATGATGACCACCTTCGAAGATTCATTGGCTGAGATCGGGATCCACACAGACGGCGTATCGACCTCTGGCTGGACGTCGTTTTCCAGCACCCAAGGGATCAGCGATGAGGTTAAGGCGATCATCCAGCGTCATATCGAGCGCGGCTATCAGGACTTTATCTCCCTCGTCTCAGAGGAGCGTGGCATGAAGCCCGACGAGGTAGACAAAATCGCCCAAGGCCGTGTCTGGTCAGGCAAACGTGCCCTAGACCTTGGCCTGGTCGATGAACTCGGCGATCTTGAGCAGGCCGTCACCAAGGCGGCCGAGCTTGCTAAGCTTGAGAAATTCGATACCAAATTGATCGAGCAGGAACTCTCTCCCCAAGAGCTGTTCATTCAAGAGATGTTTGCCCAGGCCGTTAGTTATATGCCACAGAGCCTGTCTCAGAGCAGCCTAGTCGAACAGTTGCTTGGTCAGGTGAGCAGCATCGCCGAAGAGTTTAACGCCTTTGACGATCCAAAGGGTCTCTATCTCTACTGCGACAGCTGTAACTAGTTAGTCGCTATCGCGACTTAATCACAATAAAGCCCGCCGATGCGGGCTTTTTTATTGGCGTCATCCTAAGTATAATCGCGCCAATCCTGCATCAATAAAGCTATCACTATAATGAAAAAGCCCTCCATCTATGTCGCCTACACAGGCGGCACCATAGGCATGCAAAAGACAGACAATGGTTTCGCCCCGGTACCAGGGTTTCTTACCGACTGCGTAAAGGCCATGCCAGAGTTTTTTCACCAGGAGATGCCAGATTTTGTCATCCATGAATACTGTCCCCTGATCGACTCCTCCAACATGGCGCCGACAGACTGGCAGATGATCGCCGACGATATCAAGGCGAACTATGACAAGTATGACGGCTTCGTGATCCTGCACGGCACAGATACCATGGCCTTTACCGCCTCGGCGCTTTCCTTCATGCTTCAGGGGCTCACCAAGCCCGTGATCGTCACCGGCTCGCAGATCCCGCTCGCCCAGTTGCGCTCCGACGGACAGACCAATCTGCTCAACGCCCTCTATATCGCCGCCAACTATCCGGTGGCCGAGGTATGTTTATTCTTTAACAACAAGCTGTTTCGTGGCAATCGTACCACCAAGGCCCATGCGGACGGCTTCGATGCCTTTGCCTCGCCCAACTTCCCTATCCTGTTAGAAGCGGGCATTAAGATCCGCCTCAAGGCGGGACGCATCTCAGATAGTAAGGCCAATACCCTCACGGTCAACAAGATCAGTCCACAGCCCATAGGCGTGGTCACCCTCTACCCCGGGATCACCACTGAGATCATCGACAACATACTGCAGCAGCCAGTCAAGGCGCTGATTTTGCTCACCTACGGTGTGGGCAACGCACCACAGAATCCTGAGCTGCTCGAGTGTCTGCGTAGAGCCAACGAGCGCGGCATCATATTGGTGAACCTCACCCAATGTCTGCAGGGTAAGGTCAACATGGGTGGCTATGCCACGGGCAATGCGCTGGCCAAGGCCGGGGTGATCAGTGGTTTCGATATGACGACGGAAGCCGCGCTCAGCAAACTGCATTACCTGCTATCGACCGAGCTTTCGGTAAGCGATATTCGGGTGCAGATGCAGCAAGATCTCTGCGGCGAGCTGACCGAAGACTAGCGAAGCCTAAAGGCGATAAGCTAAACAGCTTATTAGCCAACAGACGATGAATTAAAAAGCCCCTTATTAAAGGGGCTTTTTGCGCTTAGAGGTCTTGCTCTTTGAAGGCGGCGATACTCTCGCCCTTAAACTGACGTTTCAGCTCAGCCTTCGACAGCTCGTTCAATTCACCCTGATTATTGATGGTGAAGTGATCCTTCTGATCTAACCTGCGAGCCTGGTACATCATCACAAGTTGCAGGGTCGAGTCTCTCTGCTCATCAGACAGCACAGTGCCATCTTCCCACTTGCCGAGTTCGACGGCGCTGAGTAATCGCTCATATACCTCTTGGGGCATATCATCGATCACCTTATTGATATCACTCATATACTCTTCCGTTTATGTAACACGATGCGGATTCTGGCTATCAGATAACCGATAAAGCCAAAGACGAAGCAGATGCCAGCGATATTGGCTCTGAGTCCCTCGGCGGGTTCGCCGCCCCAAAACCAGAGCACTACACCGGCGATAAACAGCGTCATCGCCAGAAAACTCTGATTCATTAGCTGGTTAGTGCGCTTAATATGACTGATCCGATTAAGCGACTCATTATCTCCCGACAGGCCGGAAGAACAGTGCGGGCAGCTCTTAGCCAAACTCGATATGCGCTTATGACAGCTTGGGCATTCTACTAAGGCCATCTCCCCTCCTATCTCAGCTTATCGACCACGGCCAGCATCGCCAGCAGTGACGCCTCGCCAAGGTAGATACAACGCTCAGGTGACCAGCCAGACATAGGATCTGGCATGTTGGCATTATCTTTAAACGGCATCTCTAGGGTATTAGAGAGACAGCCGAAGGTTTGCGCCACCCAGTTTGAAGCCACGGTAAGATTCGCCTGACCCGGTTCATCCTTATCGTAGCCAAATTCATCTTGAAAATCGGCACTGGCCATCAGCAGGGCCTTAACAAAATCGGCTTGGAGATCGGCCATCTTCTGGTTGTAACCCGGTACACCTTCGCAGCCAGCGAGGAACACATAAGGCAGGCCTTCGTCGCCATGGACATCGTAATAGAGATCGACACCGGTTTCTTTCATCCGATTGACCACATGGTACACCTCGGGGCTCTTCTCTAGCGATGGGCTCTGCCATTCGCGGTTGAGGTTAACCCCCTTAGCGTTGGTTCTCAGGTGGCCACGTACGCCGCCATCGGGATTCATGTTTGGCACGATATAGAAGTTAGCCTTATCCAGCAGCGCCTTGGCCGTTGGACAATCGCCATCGAGCAGGTTATTCAGCAGGCCTTCCACCAGCCATTCGGCCATGGTTTCACCCGGGTGCTGGCGAGCGGTGATCCAGATCTTGGCTTTCTCTTCATCTTCATCACCCACCTTAACCAGGGTCATGTCGCGATCGTCTAAGGTTTTACCCAGATGCTCGATAGAGACTAAGGGATGGACCTGTACGGCACTGAGCAGGTCTTGATGACGCTCATAGCTATAGGGCGCGAAGTAGGCAATCTGGATCATCTCACAATCCAACTCTACCTCTATGGTCAGTTTGCCATCTTGATAATGCGTCGGCAGGCGGAACCATTGCTGTCTGTCGTAGGTTGCCGCAGCCTGATAGTCTTCCCAACCTTTGGTGTAAGAAGCCTGACCCGCGTTGATTATATTCAGGGTATAGCGCTGGCCCACTTCACCTTGTAGGCGAAAGTTAAACCACTGAAAAAACTCGCCCCCTTCATCGGGTCTAATGGCCAGTTGCACATTATTGATATCATCTTGGTTGATGACTTCAATATTACCGCCGTCAAAATTGGCACTGATTAGCATATCCATTCCTTCATTGAGTTAAGGCAGACGTCTTGGGTCTGCTGATCCCCTAAGGATAAACTAATTTGCCCCATTTTCGCACCGCTTGCGCCAAATAAAAGCCAGATTTTTTGCTGTCAAAATGACTAGGGCCTGTTGACCTTTGCCGTTTGTTTTTAAAGCAGTTTGAAGGTGATTTATACAAGGCAGAATCAAGGCGGTTTTGTTGTTGCAAAGCAATCCGAGATGACACAGTCAAAATAGTCGACAAATGCGGATAGCGGCGGCTAGGGGAACATCTTTATGCGTCCATCCGATATATGCGTCCAACTGCTTATGGCTGGAGATAGACTAAGCCAGGACACTGGGAGTCCAAGACAAAGCTAGGCCACTCCTCCATTGCTCGACTCTTGCACCAAGCGCCAAGCATTAAGCACAAGTAAAAAGCCCAGAGACAAGACGCCAACAGCTTTAGCTCGACCTCAAGTTAGACCCGAAAGAAAACCAGGCCCTAGCAGAGAAAGCTGTAGCCTTGGCCTCTAACCGTATTGATGATGGTTTTTGGCAGGCTGATCTTGGCCAGTTTGCGCCGGGTATTGCTGATATGCATATCCAGATTACGATCAAACTGTCCGAGATCTTTCTTTAACACACTACGCTGCAGTTCCTGTTTAGTGATCACCTCGCCCTTGCGATCGAAAAGGTACTTGAGCAGCTTAAACTCCGTCTGGGTTAAGGCGACACGTCTTTCGGCTACCTCGATGCTAAAGTCATTTTGATTAAAGTAGATCGCCTTTATCGGCAACGGCAGAACCTCGGTTAACTGGGACTTAGTGATGTCCGCGCGGCGGCGTAGCGCATCGATGCGTGCCACCAGCTCGCGTACACTGACCGGCTTAGAGATAAAATCATCGGCGCCGAGGCGAAATCCTTTTATCCGCCTCTCCTCTTCATCGGTTGCCGAGATGAGGATCACCGGCAGATTATCGCTGCGTGCCTGCAGAAACGCAAAGCCATCCAGATGGGGCATCTCAACATCTAAGATAATGAGATCTATCGTCATTTTACCTAAGATCAACAGCGCTTCCTGGCCATTACTGGCACAATGCACCTGATACCCGCTGGCCATTAAGCCAAGATAAAGGACTTCGCGCGCAAAGGGATCATCATCAACGAGTAGCACTCTTTCCATTTAATAACCTTAATGATAACAATTATCATTAAGGTTACATTAACTCATCGAGCCAATCCAGTCCTTTATCTCACCTGAGGATAAAACTATGACCGACATCTCACAGGTGCAGTGACGAAGGGACAAAAAAGGCCCCTTTAGGGGCCTTAATCACTTGTCTATCTTACTTTAGCATCAGCTGACGAATGTACTTCACCGGCGCACTACCATAGCTTAAGAACTGTTCGTGGAAACCTTTAAGGTTGAAGTCTTCGCCCTGTTTAGCCTTAAGTTCTTCGCGGAAATCATAGATCTCGCGATAACCCGCATAGTAGCTCGTTAGCTGCACCTGACTCAGGGTCGCGCGGCGCCATTTACCCTCTGCTTCCGCCTGTTGTTGGAACGCCTCCTGAGTCATCAGCGCAATCGCCTCCTCTTCGGTCATCCCCTTCACCTGAATGCTGTAATCCAGAATCGTGTTGGCAATGACCCTCAGGTTCCACTTGTAGTACATTAGCCACATCTCAGACTCGAAGTTACCATAGCCCTCTTCGAGCATCATACGCTCGGCATAAACGGCCCAACCCTCGACCATGGCGCCGTTGCCAAATAGGCTCTTCACCAGACTAGGCGACTCATTGGAGTAGACCAACTGAGTATAATGGCCAGGAATCGCCTCGTGAATATTGAGCACCTGCAAGATCCAATGGTTGTATTCTCTCAAGTAACTCTCAGCAGAAGCGTCGCTCATGCCATCGAGTGGCGTGACGTTATAGTAAGTGTTGCCCGTCTTCTCATAGGGGCCAGGCGCACTAATCGAGGCGCCGGCAAACCCGCGCATATATTCTGGGGTTTCACGTACAACTAGGGGCTTCTTAGGATCTAGGGTAACCAGCTGCTTCTCGTTGACAAACTTTACCAGCTCGGGGATCTGAGCGCGCACCTCGGTCACAAAGTCTTCACGTTTAACATGACGCGACGACAACTTATCAATCAGCTGGCGGGTTGCCACCTTAGTGTCGCTTGGCATCTGGGTATTGAAATATTTGCTCCACAGCTGCTTGGTGATCTTAGCCATCTCCCCCTGGACTCTGGCCTTATCGGCAAGGGCCTTCTCGTACAGCTGCTTGGCAGACATGCCTGATTGAATATCAAAGGCAAACTTCTGCTCATAGAGCGCCTCGCCAATTCTAAAGCTACGGGCTCCCTCTTTGGTTAGCTTAGCCTCAAGGCTAGTCAACCAGTCGATATGCTGGTTGATGGCATCGACTACGAGTTTGAAACGAGAATTGAACAGCGCCTTCTCATCATCGCTAAGACCCGAGGCGGCGACCTGTTTTAGCAGATCGTCGGAAAACACGCTGAAGGCACCACGGTTTTGCATGATGGCCAATTGCGTATGTTCCAAGGTCGGCTTATCGATATTCTCCCTTGCCGCCACATAGTAGGCAGGCACATTTTCCATACGAGACAAGAATGAGCGCAGACGCTCGTCCAGCGGCGCAAAATCTTCGTTGATCAGCTGTGCAAAACCGCCCGCAACATTGTAATTAGCTGGGTTCCACTGCCACGACTTAAAGGTTTCTATCTCCCAGCGGTCTTGCTTCAATAGGTTCTCGATAAGCTTATAGTCGATCAGCTCGCTGGGCGTGAGCTTATTCATATCGAACCCATTTAGCAGCTTAAGTTGGGCATCGACGAAGGCTAGGCTCTCTTTGCGGCTTTGAGCATTTGGCACCTTAAGCACACCATCGTATTTGTGATAGCCACTATAGAGCGCCCAGGTAGGCGACTGTTGCCACAAGGCATCGATAAATTGCGTTGAAAACTCGCTAAAACTTAATGCCTGTACCTCTAGTGCACTAGCCCCTTGAGAATCTACCGATTCTGCCTGGTGTGTCTGACAAGCGGTTAAACTACCTAGCCCCAGGACGATGGCGGCAGCGATGATGCTTTTTTTCATTATGCTTCTTCCCTTGATTCTTATTATTAACGGCTGAAAATTTCCTGATGAATGCTTAGCTTAACCGGATCTCTATACGGCCTGCTCAGCTGTTGCTGTCATTGGAGATACTTAGCCGATACATGAGCTTAGCCCAGTTGGCCCATAGTAAATCACGTTGCCAAGCAAATTGCAGCAGGCAGACCAGATTAGACAAGCTTTGTTACAAAGCCGTTTGCTATGCTCATGCCTGACGGTGCGATTTACGTCTAATCTCGACTAACGCCCTCCCCAATCGCCCGCCCCCATTCCAACATAAGCTGTACATGGCATAAGCGTTTTTGACAGAGGGCCGGTGGACACTACACTGAGTTTAGAGGCCTAACGAGGTTCGCCATGGTTAACAAAGCCCAGTCCAAACGCTCTTTTCATCATCAAGCAAAGGTGAAAATATTTTGCTCGAGCCTGATTATAATAGGCACTATTCTCTCTATTGCCTTTTATAGCAACGCCAAGAGCGATCAAAATAATTCATCACAAAAGAGCAAGCCTAAGCTGGTCACCATAACCACTCAGCAGTGGGCGCCTTATCATAGCCAGGAAAGAGACACACAGGGCGTTGCCCATGAGAGCGGCTACGGGCTAACGGCTCTCGATTGTGTCATGGCAAAAATAGGACAACCCTATAGGGTGATCTTCCTTCCCTGGGGCCGGGCACAAAATAGCGTCAAACAGGGAAAATATGACGCCTTCTTCTCCGCCTCACGCAACGAATGGCGCGATCAATTCGCCGTACTGAGTAATACCTTCATTCAACAGGAATGGAACTTTTACTACCACAAGAATTATCGGATTCCGGCGAGTATGAATGAGCAAAAATCCAATACAGTATTTGGCGCGCGTATCCATTCCAATAGCGCCCATTGGCTGGCCAAGAATAAATTTAAGCGGGTGAAAACGTTTCCGACGATCAGCGAACTGGTTAAGTTGCTGGACGCCAAGCGTATAGATGGCGTGATGGAAAATGCCCTGCTATTTGAAGCCCAGGTGCGCCAGTCGCAACTGTCACTGGACGCCTTTGTGAAAAGGCCCAATATGCGCATCGATCTCGGCGTCTATTTTGGCAAGACTTTCTTGGCCAAGCACCCAGGCTTCCTCGAGCGCTTCAATCGCCATACGCAGGCGTGTCGCTTCGACTACCAGTAATACTCAAATGTTTGTTCAAATACTCATTTAGAAATTTATGTAAGCACCTATCTAAACACTTACCTAAAACGCTTATTTAAAAACTGCTACGCATACAAGCTTACCGAGCCTTGCCATAGAAGCTTTAGCGTTACCCATGGTCGTTCTGATAAGTAAAACCTAACCCAATTATCGAGTGTGATCAGAGCGAGGGCTATTAGGGTTAGTCTTTTTGGGAACAGCGCTAATGAGCGCCAGGCTTTAATTTAAATTCGGCCCAGATGGGATTGTGATCCGACGCGCCACTGGTGAAGGACTCAGCCATCATCAGGTTTAGACCTCGATAATAGAGATGATCCAGCGGCAAGCCGAATACCCGATGGCGCTTGTCCTCCTCATACACGGCTTCCTTCAGCCTGAGTTGATGTGCCAGTTGCTCAATATAGGCCATACGCTGTCCACGCCAGGTATTAAAGTCGCCCCCTAATATCACGGGACCTTGATGCAGATTGATCTTCTGAACGATCTGCTGCCACTGGGCACGATAGCTCTTTAACTGCCAGTCAAAGTTGATCCCATGGAGGTTGACTACTAAGAGGGTCTGGCCGTTGGATAAGGGGTAGCGTGAGATAAGAGTCGATTTAGCGAAACGGATCCAAGGCTCTACCGCATGGTAGGCACAGGCATCGCGCGCCTGCTCTGTAGCGAGATTCATCACACCGACGGGGGATTTGAGTAGGGAAAAGGCCTTGGCCATTACCAGATGCAGGCTAGAACCGTCGAGGTATTGATGGAATCCGGCGTTTAACTTGGCTTCCTGCAACAGCATCAGCTCACTGCGTCTGGCCAGCTCGGTCAGATCCTGCTGCCAGCCCTTCTTTTGCTGCTTATAGATGTTCCAGACCCCCACCCTGAGTCGCCCTTCACTATCGAGCACCCGGCTACTCGGAGCGGTAACACATTGAGAGACAAATACAGGCTCAATCTCACTCATCATCACCTCAGGCTCGCCGTTAAGATAGGTCGCCACAGCCACATAGACAGCCGCAGATAGGAGTAATAATAGTAATGATTTTAACCACAGGCGCGACAATCGCGTCGACTTGGCTGGCTTTTGACTCACAGGGTTACTCTAATCATGGATATTAACTGCCTTAAGGAGACAGTTAAAAATAGTGCTTTGGTACCAGCAGCTTAGCCTATATGATAGCGATCACGCTATAGTTAGCTTCATCGTCATTATCGAATCATACTCAGCGAGTGCGATCTAGGCTCATACTGACATTATGGAAAATGTACATCAAATTCTCGCCATCGCAGGCGTATTCATCTATTGGCTGCTACTCGGCGCCATCGCGCTGCGCCTGGTGGTTAAACGCCGCACCATAGGAGTCTCCTTCTCTTGGATACTGGTGATCTACTTTCTTCCCCTGGTGGGAATTATCGCCTACATTCTCTTTGGCGAATTGCACCTGGGGCAAACCCGGGCCACTCGCTCCAAGGCAATGTTTAAGCCCTATGGTCAATGGTTCGCCGCGCTGTATCAACACCCTCAGCACACGCCAGAGCGTCAAAGCGATCACGCCAGAGCCATAAGCCAGCTATGCGATACTCAGCTGGGTATCCCCTCTCTGAGCGGCAATCATCTGTGTTTGCAGCATACGCCCTCAGGCATACTCAACTCTATTACCCAAGATATCGACGCGGCGCGTGAGAGTGTCGTCATGGCGTTTTACATCTGGCATCCAGGTGGCTTGGCCGATGAAGTTGCCAGAGCGGTGATAAATGCCTCCGAGCGCGGCGTTGCGGTGAAGATCCTGCTAGACGCCGCCGGTAGTCGCACCTTTTTTAACTCTCCGTGGCCAACACAGATGCGCGCCGCTGGCGTAGAGATCTCCCAGGCGCTGAGTGTCAGCCCCTTAAGGATGTTTTTTAGACGGCTGGATCTACGCCTGCATCGCAAGATAGTCGTTATCGATAATCAAATCGCCTATACGGGCTCGATGAACCTGGTGGATCCCAAATACTTTAAGCAGAGCGAAGGCGTCGGCCAATGGATAGATGTCATGGTGCGCTTAATCGGCCCGGCCGTGCCCTTACTAAACACAGTTGCCGCATGGGACTGGGAAGTGGAAACCAGCGAACGATGCTTACCCGAGCCGCCAGGCCTTCCTCAAGTGCCCACAGAGGACGACTCCCTAGTACAGGACTCTCTGGTACAGGTGATCCCCTCTGGGCCGGGCATGCCCGAAGAGGTGATCCACCAAGTATTGCTGCAGAGCCTCTACCAGGCTTGTCGTAAGATAGTGATCACCACGCCCTATTTTGTCCCCAGCGAAAACCTGCTGGATGCACTGATCACGGCGGCCGCGCGCGGCGTCGATGTTAACATCATCATTCCACAGAAAAACGATTCCACTATGGTCAAGTGGGCCAGTCGCTCCTTCTTTGCGGAGCTG
The DNA here is from genome assembly GCF_023349185.1 of Shewanella aquimarina. Classification (GTDB taxonomy): domain Bacteria; phylum Pseudomonadota; class Gammaproteobacteria; order Enterobacterales; family Shewanellaceae; genus Shewanella; species Shewanella aquimarina. Next base: position 303,823 of record NZ_JAKIKY010000003.1, read on the forward strand.
CTTAAGGCTGGCGTCAAGATCCACAGATTTAGGGGAGGTCTGCTGCATACTAAATCTGTGCTGATCGACGATGAGCATTGCCTTATCGGCACGGTCAACATGGACATGCGCAGCCTATGGCTCAACTTCGAACTTACCCTGGCGGTGGACGATAAGGTTTTTGCCGAGTCCTTAAGGGCGCTGCAGCAGGGCTATATCGACAACGCCGAGCAACTCGAATACAAGCGTTGGCAGCGCAGGCCTTTGTACCAGAGGGTGATAGAACACCTCTTCTATCTCTTTAGCCCCTTACTCTAATGCGCTAAAGAAAGCTGGAATGAACCATTCGAGGCAAGAAACAGAGGTGGCAAGCGGTAAGCCATGAGGACTCTAAAGGCCGCGTGGTCATAGAAAAATAACTCATACACAAAACGGCTCTTGCAAAGACCTTCTCTTACACAAAACGAATTAGCACGAGAGACAAAAAAGACCTGCCAGAGGCAGGTCTTTTATTAACGCATAGGTCCAAGCCTGAGACTGGGACTAAGACTAAGACTAAGAGAAAGTCTAATCCTTAGCTCTGCTTCTTCACGAACTTAGATTTCAGCATCATCTGACCATGGCCATCAACCTTACAGTCGATATCGTGGTCGGCATCGACAAAACGGTTGATTACCGCCTTGGTGCCCACTTTAAGGGTCAGTGAAGTGCCCTTCACCTTTAGATCTTTAATCAGGGTAACCTTGTCACCCTCTTCTAGCAGGTTACCTACCGCATCCTTAAGGATGATCGCATCGGGATCGACCGCTACTTCGTTAGGATTCCATTCATGAGCACATTCTGGACAGATCAACAATGAGCCATCTTCATAGGCATAAGGTGACTCACATTTTGGGCATGGTGGAATTGTATCGCTCATAACTCTTTCTCTTTCATTAAAAGGTAAGGATCAGTCTGGGTATCGGGTCGCTCACTCGCCACCTGTACGCTTAGCACTGCTCACAATGATAATCGCATTATAATAAAATTATCATATCCAGGCCAGCTAAGAATCGGCTAAACCGATTCGCCACTCCCTTAGCTAGACTTTAACCTTAGGATTCTTGGTTGGTTCGGCCTGACCATAGCTCACGCCATGTTGTTCCAAATAGCCACGGATCAGCTGTCTCACCACCTGAGATGGAGTAAGATCCTGTGAAGCACAAAGTTGTTCAAACGCCTGTTTCTTACTGGGGTCGAGTAACACGGTGAAACGTGCCGTCTTATTTTCCATGGGCTAATCCTCGCACTAAAAACATTATCATTTGATTATAATCTTTATCCCCTTGCCTGCCTATAGCCAGGCGTATCCACTTAAAAAGGCTTTAATCAGAGCGTTCATTTCATACGCGGGTACTACAGGCTGCTTACACAGCCTTTAATGGCTTGTTCGACTGCCTGGTTTTAACTGCAGGAAAATGAGGTTGATAGGGAAAGAGACTTAAGACAGGCATAAAAAAAGACGCCCTGAGGCGTCTTTCTTAGTGAATTTGGCGGTGAGTGAGAGATTCGAACTCTCGATACGTTGCCGTATACACACTTTCCAGGCGTGCTCCTTCAGCCACTCGGACAACTCACCGTAGCGTTGTGCAATCTCCAATAGGAATCACATCAACGGAGCGGTACTTTACGCAAATCGCTAAACAGGGTCAAGCTAAAAAACTGTCTGCTCAGGCATTTGCGTAATAGATCGCCAATTCGCTGCATATCCGCCCTATTTGAACTTGCTCACCAGCTCAGACATGGCGCTCACGTCATTAAGCAACGACTCATTCAACTCACTGAGACGATCGGAAACCTCATGGGTATTGCGGTAGATGTCGCTGATCTTCATCGCGTTTTGGTTTACCTCTTCGGACACCGCCGATTGCTCATGGGTCGCCGCCGCGATCTGCTCGTTCATGCTGTCTATCACGCTTACCTCGCTGACGATGCGCACAAGTTCCTCACCGGCGCGCTTGGACTCGACCACACTGATCTCTGCCTTGCTGCGTCCGCTCTCCATCGCCTTAACGGCAATCTTAGCCCCCCGCTCTAGTCGCTCTGTCATGCTGCGAATATCTTCCGTGGAGGTTTGTGCCCTTTGTGCCAGGCTACGTACCTCGTCGGCGACCACGGCAAATCCACGTCCCATCTCGCCAGCACGGGCAGCCTCGATAGCGGCATTGAGGGCCAGCAAATTCGTCTGCTCGGCGATACCACTGATCACCCCAAGCACATCGACGATCCCTTTGATATCTTCGTCTAGGTTATTGATCGCCTGCGCCGCATCGGCGATCTCCTGTGCCAGCTCGTTGATCGATTCTGCTGTGCGCCCTACCTCTTTACTGCCCTCCTGGGCTTCCTTGTTCGCCTGCGCCGAGGCTTCTGAGGCCTGTACCGCGTTTTGCGCTATCTCTTGCACCGTTGCGCTCATCTCTGTCATCGCCGAGGCAACCTGATCCACTTCACTATGGCCAAGTGCGACATCTTCACGCATGGTACGCGCGCAGCCTTCCATCTCCTGGGAGGCGGTGAGCAGTCCCTGAGTATTAGTTCTCACCATGCTGATCACCTTCTCGAAGTCGGCCATCATATGATTAAAGGCCGAGCCGAGTTGACCTATCTCATCTTCACCCGAAAGCTCGACTCGTACACTGAGGTCATAATGTTTCTGGGACTCTGTCACCTTGTGATACAGGTGTCTGAGGGAGCCATGCAGATAGCGGCCAATAAACACCGACAGGAAGATCACCATGACACCCGAAACCAACATCAAGGCGATAACACTCACCATCAGCGACTTGGCGTTGGCAAGCGCACCGCGGGTGTCACTCAAAAGTTGTTGAGACAATTGGCGTTCAAACTGTCGCAGGGCATTGATGCGGGCGGTAGACTTGGCAAACCAATCTGTGGAGCTCTGAGCGCTCAACGCCGCGGGATCCTGGCTCATCGCCTTGTCGCGCAGTGCCGTCACCGCCATGAAGGCTGGTGATGACGCGACTTGTCCATAGTCCGCACTCACCTTGTCGCTGGCCAAGGCTAAGAAGCGCTCCTGATAGGTGTTCTGCTCCGAGACCAAATTGACAAACTTGAGGAACATGCCGGGTTTGAAGACGCTGTTACCGAAGGTTGAGCTGAGCACCGCCCGCTCGATACCGGCACGCTCCTTCATCTGCAAAAAGGCGGCAAAGCTGGCCGAGGCGACCGCGATCTGACGGCTAGCCCCTTGTTGACTGGTCTGATCCACGATCGCCAAGAGTAACCCATTGAGTTTGGTGTAATAGGCTACCTCTTCGGGCACAGAAATGGTTAAACTATCTACCTTGCGGCGCATATCGCTGAGCTGGTTAATCATTTGATTCACCTGGCTCATCTGCTGAGCAAATGACTTAGGTAGCTCATGACTACTTATAAAGGCTTTGAAGTTATTGAGCTGCTCATCACTCAGCTGTCGCTGCTTTGGCAATTTATCGCCAAAGTTCTTGCCCTTAGAGCCCAGAAATCCGGCGCTCATGCCCCGCTCTTTTTGCAGTTCATGAACAAAATCGCTGTTCACGACCGCCAACTCGGACAGGGTCTCTACCTGACTCAGGCCTTGATGCAGCTGATATTGACCATAGACCACAAACAGACCAAAGAAGGTTGCCCCCAAAATGGGCGGCACTATCACCAGCAAAAGTTTGTTTCTTATATTGAGATCACTGATCCATTGCATATTCATCTTGCGTTATCCCTAACCACGGCGGGTTGATAGAGTGGCATTGCGTCACTTTACAGATCCGGCACAGACAAAAGCCTTATCCATTACCGTATTAACACTAGCATAAAAATCTGACGTTAAAATAAAAGTCATCTAAAAACATGCACTAAAGGCACAAATAAGATGACACTTATCATTTTTTACCATGCCTTAAACGGCCTCACAATGCCCATAAAGTCTAGTATGGTTAGCCAGTCACCAACCAATAGGCAGCAAAAAAGCGCCTTAAATGCGCTTTTTTGACAATCAAAGGCGCCCTTAAGCTAACAGCCTAAGCGTTACCTTTCACCTGCATGTTCAGTGTCTTGGCAAAATCCAGCATGCGATCCAGTGGCACCAGAGCCCTGTCTCTGAGGGACTCATCGACGAAGATCTCGTGTTGTTCTGAGCCATCGTTAACCAGTGCGGCCTCAATGGCCTTAAGGCCATTCATCGCCATCCAAGGACAGTGGGCACAGCTACGACAGGTCGCGCCGTTACCGCCTGTGGGGGCTTCGATCAGGGTCTTATTGGGTGCTGCCTGCTGCATCTTGTAGAAGATCCCTTTGTCGGTTGCCACGATAAAGGTGTCGTTATCTAAAGTTTGCGCCGCCTTAATGAGCTGGCTGGTCGAGCCAACGGCATCGGCCATCTCGACCACGCTGGCTGGCGATTCGGGATGCACCAGTACCGCGGCATCAGGGTACTGCGCCTTTAACTGAAGTAGCGCCTTTGCCTTAAACTCATCGTGAACGATACACTCGCCCTGCCACATCAGCATGTCGGCTCCGGTCTGCTTGGCGATATAGCTCCCCAGGTGACGGTCAGGTCCCCAGATGATCTTCTTACCCTGACTGTCGAGATGCTCGACGATCTCAAGGGCGATGCTCGAGGTCACTACCCAGTCGGCGCGCGCCTTGACGGCGGCCGAGGTGTTGGCATATACCACGACGGTATGATCTGGATGGGCATCACAGAAGGCGCTAAAGGTGTCGATAGGACAGCCTACGTCTAGCGAACAGGTGGCATCCAGCGTCGGCATCAGTACGGTTTTTTCCGGGCTTAAGATCTTAGAGGTCTCGCCCATAAACTTAACGCCGGCCACGATCAAGGTCTTGGCAGGATGATCACGACCAAAACGGGCCATCTCCAGTGAATCTGAAACACAGCCGCCGGTCTCTTCGGCCAGCGCCTGAATCTCAGGGTCTGTGTAGTAGTGGGCCACCAAGACAGCCTCTTTCTCCTTCAATAGCTGCTTGATGCGCGCCTTATAGGCCTGCTTCTCGCTATCACTTAGGGGAACCGGCTTTGCTGGAAACGGATACTGAATATTTTCGATGCTTGGTGCTACTTGACTCATGCTCAAACCAAAGAGTGGGACTAATTAGCGGCATTATACTTAATCTCACGCCAAAGATTAACTGCGGCGAAAAAAAAGAGCGCCAAAAGGCGCCCTTCTTAGATACATAATGCATAAATTAGTGCATTGCCAGCAACATCTCTTGTGGCGACTCGAGATACTGCTTCCACAGGTTACAGAAGCGCGCGATGGTACCGCCGTCTATCACCCTGTGATCGCCAGACCAGCTAACCTGCATGATCTTACGCGCCTCGACCTCACCCTTATCGTTGAAGCGTGGTAGCGTCTGCAACTTACCTAGGGCGACGATGGCTACCTCTGGCTTGTTGATGATAGGCGTCGCAACCGTACCACCCAAGGCGCCAATATTAGAGATGGAGATGCTGCCGCCCTTCAGATCGCCCGGACTAACGCGGCCGCTACGGGCGTCTTTGGTCAGGCGAGTGATCTCGGCTGCAACCTCAAGGATAGATTTTTGCTGTACATCCTTCACGTTGGGTACCAATAGACCGACTTTCGAGTCTACCGCCATGCCTATGTTGTGTGACGCCAGGAAGGTCTGCTCGCTGCAATCCTCGTTCACGCGGCTGTTGATGCCGGGGAACTGAGTCAGCGCCAGAGACATCGCCTTCATGAAAAATGGCATCATGGTCAACTTTAGATCGTCGCTTGAATAACGCGCCTTCATCGACTCGCGCAGTGCGACCAACTCTGTCAAGTCCAGCTCTTCACAGTAGGTGAAATGCGGAATGGTCGAGACAGACTCTGTCATCATCTTAGCCATGACTGCCTTGACGCCGCGGATTGGCTCGACGCGATCGCCGGCTGATGGTGCCACAGCAGCCACAGTCTGTTCGCTCTGATCCTGCACTTTAGCCGCCTTGGCCTTCACGGCTTCACCGCTACGGAAGCGCTCGACATCTTCCTTATAAACACGGCCATGTTTGCCAGAGCCTGGCACTAGGCTGAGATCGATATCATAGCTGCGCGCCAAACGACGCACAGCAGGACTCGCCAACGCCTTACCGTTACCGGCCGGGGCGTGCAGCTCAACATCTTGGCTCTCACTAGCAGCAGTTACCGTATCGGCAACCGGCGCAGCTAAAGTCCCCTCTTCGCCCTCTACCTCGATAGAGAAAAGCGGCGTGTGCACCTGAGCCAGTTGGCCTTTACGGTAATGCAGCTTAACCACCTTACCGCTCTTGATTGCTGGGATCTGCACCAAGGCCTTGTCGGTCATCACATCGGCGATAGGCTGATCTTCGACCACCATATCGCCTTCCTGTACCAACCACTCGACCAATTCGCACTCGACAATCCCTTCACCGATATCCGGCAGCAAGAACTCTTCGACGCGTTTTCCGCCAGCACCTTGCTGTGAATCAGATTGAACGACCTGCGTATCGGCTGCCGGTTCGGCCGCCACTTCATCTGCAACCTCACCGTCAATTTCCACCGAGTAGAGTGGCTCATGAACGATGGCAATGTCGCCCTTCTTGTAATGAAGTTTTTTGATGACGCCGCCGTGCACGGCCGGGATCTGCACCAGTGCCTTGTCAGTCATCACATCGGCGATGGGTTGATCTTCTGTGACGGTATCGCCTTCGGCAACCAACCACTCGACCAACTCACATTCCACCACGCCCTCACCGATATCGGGCAAAATAAAATCTTTAATCATGCCTGGGGCTCCTAGTATTTCATCGATGCTTTGATCGCTTCAAAGGTCTTGAGCGCATCAGGCATATATTCTTTCTCGTGGATCAGTGGATAAGGTGTATCCAAACCACACACGCGGCTAATTGGCGATTCCAGATAGAGGAAACATTCCTGCTGAATGGTTGCGGCGATCTCGCCGGCAAAGCCACCCGTCAGTGGAGCCTCGTGGTTGATGACCAGACGACCTGTCTTCTTCACCGAGGCCGCGACCGTATCGACATCCCAAGGCGCTAGTGTACGCAGATCGATCACCTCACAAGAGATCCCCTTCTTGGCCGCCATCTTAGCCGCCTCTTCGACGATCTCCATCTGAGCGCCCCAGGCCAGCACGGTAATGTCTGTGCCTTGCTGAACCACCTCGGCCTTGCCTAGCTCGATCTCATAGGCTTCATCTGGCACCTCGCCCACGCTGGCGCGGTAGAGACGCTTAGGCTCGAAGAAGACCACAGGGTTCTTGTCGCGAATCGAGGCAAGTAACAGGCCCTTTGCCTGATAGGCGTTACGAGGAACCACTACCTTCAGACCAGGCGTCTGCGTGAAATAGGCCTCGGGCGACTGCGAGTGGTAGTGACCACCGGCGATGCCGCCGCCATAAGGAGTACGATAGGTAATACCGCCTACTTCAAACTCGTTACCACTGCGGTATCTGAACTTGGCTGACTCGTTCACTATCTGATCGAACGCCGGGAAGATATAGTCGGCAAACTGGATCTCGGCAATGGCCGTCATGCCATTTGATGCCAGACCATTGGCAAAACCCGCAATCCCCTGTTCGGTCAGCGGCGTGTTGAAACAACGGTCGCGACCAAACTTATCCTGCAGGCCAGAGGTGGCGCGAAATACCCCACCAAAATGTCCCACGTCTTCGCCGAAGATCACCGCCTTGTCGTCGGTTTCCATCGCAATGGTCAAGGCATCGTTGATGGCTTGTAACATATTAATCTTGGCCACGATTTAATCTCTCCCTGCGCTGCGTGGATAGGAATCAGGATATTTCTTGATGTGCTGCTTAAGCTCGGTCAGTTGCTGCTTGAGTCTCGGCGTCGGTTCGTCGAAGACATCTTCGATGATCTCGTCGATCTTAGGTGCCGGTAGCTTCTCGGCGACCTTCACCGCAGCCAATACCTCTTCACGGTACTTCTCATACAGGGCCGCATCATCGTTTTCGGCGAGCCATCCCTTATTGATCAGCCACAGCTTGAAGCGCTTAACCGGGTCGTGCTGCTGCCACTTGGCCTCTTCGTCTTTAGAACGGTAACCAGATGGGTCGTCCGAAGAGGAGTGAGCGCCGAGACGATAGGTCATGGCTTCAATCAGCACCGGCTTGTTGTGCTCAAGCGCATAGGCTCTCGCCTGCTGCGTAGCCGCCATCACGGCTAACATATCGTTACCATCCACGCGAATGGTGTGCATGCCATAGCCCACACCACGACTGGCGATGCCGTTACCGGCAAATTGCTCGTTGGTCGGGGTTGAGATGGCGTAGCCATTGTTACGACAGAAGAAGATGGTTGGCGAGTTCAGCACGGCGGCCATATTTAGACCAGCATGGAAATCGCCCTCTGAGGCGGCGCCTTCACCGAAGTAGCAGATGGCAACGTTGCGTTTACCCTGCATCTTAAGGCTATAGCCGACACCTGTGGCCTGAGGGATCTGCGTGGCCAGTGGCGATGAGATGGTCTGGTAATTCAGCGCCTCACAGCCGTAGTGGATCGGCATCTGACGGCCTTTACCCAGATCTTTCTCGTTACTGAACATCTGATTCATGAATTGCTCAGTGGTGAAGCCACGATAGCGGATCGCCGCGTGCTCACGGTACTGGGCTAGAATCACATCGTCTTGGTCCAGGGCGGCGACACTGCCGACGACGGCGGCTTCTTCACCGGTACAGGTCATGTAGAAGCTGATCCGTCCCTGACGCTGAGCAGCTAACATGCGCTCGTCGAGTACTCGTGTGAACACACAAGTATCATAAATTTTGGCTGCCAAATCCTGATCGATCACGGGTAACACAGCATTTTCAAAGGTGGTACCGTCGGCTTGAAGGATCTTCAGGATCGGGATCGATAATGAATCCTTATCGAGAAAACTGACGCGATGGACAGTCTCTGTATTACTCGTTGCGTTGCTCATACTATTCTCTTATCAGCTGAGTTTTCTTGTTATCTGACTGCGAACATCCTAAGTTGTTCACTATTCTCTATTATGACGCGGCCTTAAAGTTACGTTAACGTAAACTACCTAGCAAGCTATCGCGGGGCGCGGCCGACAACTAGCTGTCCCCGCCCATGTATCGCTAGCTTTACAAGCCGGATACTAGACCAAGCGATAATCTTTGGCAGGCACTAAACACAGCACAGTACGCTGCCCAACCGGCACATTGGCGTTGGGAAATACGATAGACTCAGATTCGGCCTCAACCTTTATCTCAGTCCCGCCATCCTTAGCCAATATATAACCCTTTGGAAACGCGGTGAAATTCTCCACGTCATCGGCAAAGGTAAAGCTAAAATCGTCAAACTGCTTGTTGATGGAACGATTTACCTGATACAGGTTCACCTGACTGGCATCAAACTCGCCAAGTTCAAGATCTCTGCCGCTCACCAGACGGGTCAGCATCTCCTTGACCGCGATAAAGCGGGTCATATCGTTCTGCCCCATAGGCATCACCTTGCCCAGCTCTATGGTAAAGGCGTGGGCCTGATAACCGTGGGCCGAGAAGTAACTAAAGGTGGTCGTAGGTTCGTGGTGGAACAGCACTGTCTTGATGCCGCAGGCGGCCAGGAACATGATCTGCTCACCGCTATAGGGCTCGCCATGAGGATAAGGGTAGATGGCAAACTTCTCATGCTTGGAGGCGCGAATCGCGGTATGCAGGTCGTAATGGAAACGATCGCCCCCTTGAGGCGCGGCGTTAAAGAAGCGATCCACATACTGCTCCAGCTTCTGGGCACGTAGACGCTCGGCGTTGATCAGGCCTTCGCCTCGTGAGTGGGCACCGCTGAACAGACGATTGAGGTTTTCCTCGACGAAACGGGTGCCATTGAGGATGGCCGGCGGGTTACCGATTAAAAACAGCACGCGATGGGCCGCAATAAGGGTCTCGGACAACAGCGCAGTGATCAGCTGATTGCATAACTCTATGGGCGCTGTCTCGTTACCGTGTACCGCTGAGGATAGCACTATGCTCTTGGTTTGGGCATCTGTCTTAGACAAAGGCTCAAAGGCGATCACGCCGGTATCCCACACGGAAACCTGAGTGTGCTGCCCTAGGGTAAATTCGAACGGCGCCGCAAGGCTAACAGGATTGTCTAAGGTCAATTGCAAAAAGTCTTTCGACAACATCAGGGTGTCTTGCACAGAAAACTCCTTCATTCCATCGCCAAACCGGCGCACTTGCCTAGGCAAGCTAGCGGGGCGACTCCTTGGATTTATTAGCATTATTATCAATTGGCCAGCATAGTATCATTTAAGCGAACCCACGGCCACGCGGGCCAGTCAATCGGCGCATAATTTCCCTATTGCATTCGTTAATCAGATAATACAGAATAAAGCCATCTGGCCGTCTAAACATCCAAATGGTGTTTGGCAAACCGGAACAATTAATAAAAAGAGATAAACATTGATAGGCTCAATCGATACGAGGTCAACCATGGCATTAGCAACATTTGGCGCAGGCTGTTTCTGGGGTGTAGAGTATTTTTTCAAGCAGATAGACGGTGTGACCTCTGCCACCTGTGGCTATATGGGCGGCGATGACAAGGCGACCAGCTATAAAGAGGTTAAAACTGGCACCACAGGACACGCCGAGGTGGTACAGGTCGAGTATGACGAGTCTAAGGTGAGTTTCGAAGATCTGCTGGCGGTGTTCTGGAGCAACCACAACCCGACTATGCTCAACATGCAGGGGGGGGATATCGGCAGTCAGTATCGCAGCGCCATCTTCTTCCACGATAAGCAGCAAAAAGCCAAGGCAGAGGCATCGAAATTGACCCTTGCCCGCAGCGGTAAGTGGGGAATAAGACCCATTGTGACCGAAATAGTCCCAGTGCTGACCTTCCATAAGGCGGAGGAGTACCATCAGAACTACCTGGAAAAGAACAACTTGCCTAGCTGTCACCTCACCTACTAGCGCGTCACAGCTTTTCAGCTCATAACGTTTTATCCATAAAAAAAGCCAGTGATTCACTGGCTTTTTTATTTTGTCTAAGTATTAAGCTTCTATGGAGTAACCTACTAAGGTTTATCCAAGAGCCTGTTAGTCTAACGAACTAGGCCAACAAATTAAGCCAACAGCCGCTCTATCATCTGCTGGGCCTGTTCGAGCACCTGCTCGAGATGCGCCTGGCTAACAAAACTCTCGCCATAGAGCTTAAATAGCGCCTCGGTCCCCGATGGCCGCGCCGCAAACCAGGCATTTTCGGTAACCACCTTAATGCCGCCGATAGCCGCACCATTGCCCGGTGCATGGGTGAGCACCTCTAGGATGGTATCCCCCGCCATGGTTTCGCAGCCAAGATCGCTGACATTAAGCGGCTCGCTCACCAGCTGGTTAAACTTAGCCTTACGCTTGGGGTTAACCGGCGAGTCGATGCGTTTATAGAAACTTTCGCCGTGACGCTCGACCATCTCGGCATAGAGCTTGGCCGGGGTCTTGCCGGTAACCGCCAGGATCTCTGCCGCCAGCAGCACCAGGATGAAACCATCTTTATCGGTACACCAGCTGCCGCCGTCACGGCGCAGGAAGGCGGCGCCGGCACTCTCTTCGCCGCCAAAGGCAAAGCTGGCATCGGCCAGGCCGTCGACGAACCATTTAAAGCCAACCGGCACCTCACAGAGGCTGCGCGCCTGCTCTCGGCACACCTTGTCTATCATGGCGCTGGAGACCAGTGTCTTGCCTATCTTGAGCGCGGCTGACCACAGCGGGCGATGAGACAGCAGATATTCGATGGCAACCGCCAGGTAATGGTTTGGGTTCATCAGGCCTGTGTCCGGACAGACGATGCCGTGCCTGTCGTAATCAGGATCGTTGCCGACACAGATATCAAAAGCATCCTGGTGCGCCAGCAGACCCGCCATGGCATAGGGGGATGAACAGTCCATACGGATCTTGCCATCCTTATCCAGCGGCATAAAACTAAAGGCGGGATCGATACGATCGTTTACTAATGTGATATCCAGCCCGTATTGCTCGGCAATCTTGGCCCAATAGTGAATCCCTGAACCACCTAGGGGATCGACTCCGATGCGAATGCCAGCCTGCTTAATGGCCTGCATGTCGATCACCTGCTCTAGATCGACGACATACTCAGCCATCAGATCCCGCTCGACGATCAGCCCTGTTTTCAGTGCAACCGAGTAATTGAGGCGTTTCACCCCTTCGAGCTGCTTGGCCAGATAATCGTTGGCACGCTGCTCGACCCAGGCCGTAATTCCGCCTTCGGCGGGGCCACCATGGGGCGGATTGTATTTGATGCCACCATCTTGGGGTGGATTATGGGAGGGTGTGATAATCAGGCCGTCGGTAAGGCCAGCCCCCTGCACTCTGTTGGCCGCTATGATGGCATGTGACACCACTGGAGTCGGCGTATATTCATCACCTTTAGCGACAATCACCTGAACGCTATTGGCGGTTAACACCTCAAGCGCCGTGACATAGGCCGCTTGAGACAGTGCATGGGTATCTATGCCCACTATCATGGGGCCTTTTACTCCCTCCTCAATGCGGTGATCCACTACGGCCTGAACGATAGCCAGGATATGTTTCTCGTTGAAACTCTTACTGAAGGCACAGCCTCTGTGACCCGAGGTGCCGAAGGTAACCTTCTGCGCATCATTGGTCACATCCGGTGAGAGCCGATAGTAGTGGCTCATCAGTTTAGGAATATTAACCAAGTCCCTTTGTTGTGCAGCTAAACCTGCTCGCTCGTGTAGCGCCAAAATGTACTCCTAAGTGATGGGTAGATTGAACCTCAGTATGCCGACTAAATATGACCGATTATGGATTCAATCTGTTTTTCTTGTACGCCGAACTGACCTAGTACTTCGCTTAGGATGGTACGCTTCTTGGCCGTATTGTTATTGGTGGTCACCCAGAAGCCGCTGTTACCTATCTCTTTCGGGTTGGCCGACTTACTAGCCTTGAGTAGCGACTCTTTAGAGGTGGCGAAATAGAGACGATCGCGCCCCTGGATCTGTAACACCTGATCGAATTGATTTGGCGTGGCCTTATAGATAGCCTCTAAGGTAAACAGGAAGCGACCGACGGCGCCTTTCTGCTGTGCCAGTGCCGCCTTGTCGATCAGAGTGTCGGCATCGAGACTCGCCACTTGCTGTGATTGTGCTACTTCTTTATCTAGGCCAGGCTGGCTGATCTGCGCAGGCTGCACCATGGCAACCTTCTCTACGTCTAGGCCGAGTAATCGTCGCAGGATCTCTGAAGCACTCTCTCCTATGCGCTCTGTCTTGCTGGCAATATGGCGATATAGCTCTTCATCAATCTCAATATATTTCATGACTAGAATCTTCCTTAGGCGGTAAAGGTAAATAGGTTATTGTTATTGCGAATGCGATCCGCAGCAACTGATGCCAGATCCGTTCAAGTGTATGCTATCTTTCCCACCGGAATAAAGAGCGATCGCATTAAAAATCCACAACTTGGTTACAAGATCAATAAATTAGCTCTCAAGTGCGCAAAAACCCGCCAGAGAATGCTTAGCTGGCCGTTAATGCTGTCTTTTAAGCCGATTTACAGGCACAATTTGGCCAATTCTCTCAACTTAAACTTTCCATGAGCAGCTTGAACTACACCCAATCGGGACAAGGTAGCCCGGTGATTTTGATCCACGGCCTATTTGGCAACCTGGATAACTTAAAGACCCTAGGCAATGCACTCGATGATCATCAGGTGATCCGTATCGACGTACCAAATCATGGCCTGAGCCCACACTGGCCCAACATGGAGTATGCCATGCTGGCAGACGCGATTATTGAGCTCATGGATGAACTCGAGCTGGACTCGGCGCACCTGGTCGGCCACTCCATGGGCGGTAAAATCGCCATGGCCACGGCGCTGCTTTATGGCGATCGTGTCAAGACTCTGGTCGCGGCAGATATCGCACCCGTCGTCTATCAGCCCAGGCATCAAACCGTGTTTGCCGGCCTAAGCAACCTAGACCTTAGCGCACTGACTAACCGCGCTGATGCGCAAAAACAACTGCTCGGTGCAGGTATCGACGAAGGTACGGCGATGTTTCTTTTGAAAAACCTCACCAAAGATGATCAGGGTTTTGCCTGGAAGATGAACCTTGCCGGGCTAAAATCCAGCTATGAGCATCTTATCGGCTGGCCACTGGCAGACAAACAATACATGGGCCCAAGCCTGTGCATCCGCGGCGCCGATTCAAATTATGTCACCGCGGCGCACCGTCAGGCGTTCCTGTCTCAGTTCCCTAAGATCCAGGCCAAGTCACTGGCCGGCACAGGTCATTGGTTACACGCACAAAAACCTGCGATTTTCAATCGCATCGTCGCCGAGTTTATCGCGCAAAATGACTGAATCTTGTCTGTAAAGCGTGTAGCAGACGTTGCTTAACTATGGTATATTCGCGCCTCTTTTTTTAGCCTGAGGGAACGCAGCATGTTATCTCAGTACATGGAACAGATAGAGGCGGTCGGCTTAAACCTGTTCTTTGCAGCGATATTTTTCTTTATTGGTATGGCAATACATGACGTGCTCAAGCAGGGAAATGTCCCTAAATTTGGCCGCTATATTGTTTGGTTAGTATTATTTCTCGGCTGTGCCGGGTTTATAGCTAAGGGCTTGATCCAACTCTCCTGGGAGAGCTCTGGCATAGGTTAAATGAACATTCGATGGCAAAAGAATCTTCAGACAGAACAACGATAGACCTGTTTGCAACGGAGAAGCGCCGAGGACGTCCTCGCAGCAATCCCCTTCCCCGGGAGCAACAATTAAAGGTCAACAAGCGAAATCAGATCCAGCGCGACAGAGCCGCAGGATTAAAACGAATAGAGTTAAAGGTGTCACAAGATTTATACGACGCCTTGAATGAAAAGGCTTTGGCCAGTAACATCAGCCGCAGCCAATTAATCGAATCAATATTGCTTAAGCAGGTAAGACCCTGATCTTAAGTGGTGTTGAAACAAATGTCAGTGAACTAGATAAAGGAAAGACAATGGCAACTGTAGGTCTTTTTTTCGGCAGTGATACAGGTAATACCGAAGCCGTCGCCAAGATGATCCAGAAAAAACTGGGCAAGAAGATGGTCGACGTCAAGGATATCGCCAAGAGTACCAAAGAACAGATTGCAGAATATGATCTGCTGCTATTCGGTATCCCGACCTGGTATTACGGTGAAGCCCAATGTGATTGGGACGATTTCTTCCCTGAATTAGAACAGATCGATTTCGACGGTAAGCTGGTCGCTATCTTTGGTTGTGGTGATCAGGAAGATTACGCCGAGTATTTCCTCGATGCCATGGGCATGGTTAACGAGATCGTCGAAGCCCGCGGCGCAGTGGTAATCGGTCACTGGCCAACCGACGGCTATGACTTCGAGGCCTCTAAAGGCATGGCCGATGACAAACACTTCGTGGGTCTGGGTATCGACGAAGATCGTCAACCAGAGCTGACCGAAGAGCGTGTCGATGCCTGGGTAAAACAGATCTACGAAGAGATGTGCCTGGCAGAGCTGGAAGACTAATCTTTCGGCCACATCAGCATAAAAAGCGGCGAACAGCCGCTTTTTTTAGCCCTGAAGCCGATACCTTTAATCACCCACACAGAGACAGTTCAACCTAATCTTCCCCGATGCACAATCATACTCACACGCCTCACTGGGACATCTTCTGCGCCGTCGTCGATAACTATGGCGATATCGGCGTCACCTGGCGCCTTGCCAAACAGCTGGCAAAAGAATATGGGCTAGCAGTCAATCTCTGGGTCGACGATCTGGCAAGCTTTGGCCATATC
Organism: Shewanella aquimarina; assembly: GCF_023349185.1. Taxonomy (GTDB): domain Bacteria; phylum Pseudomonadota; class Gammaproteobacteria; order Enterobacterales; family Shewanellaceae; genus Shewanella; species Shewanella aquimarina. Next base: position 319,633 of record NZ_JAKIKY010000003.1, read on the forward strand.
CTGCCAGCGCTAGATCCCAAATGCCCGACTCAGACCTTCGAAGGCGTCTGCATCAAGCACTGGGATCTGCCCCTTAGCCAGGACTATCAACCCGGAGAGGTGCTTATCGAGGCCTTCGCCTGTGAACTGCCGCCAGAGGTGCTTTGCAAAATAACCAAAGCACATCAAGCCGGTGACAAGGTGCCGGTATGGCTAAACCTTGAGTATCTCAGCGCAGAAGATTGGGTCGAGGGCTGCCACGGCCTGCCCTCCCTGCAGCGCAGCGGCCTGAAAAAGCAGTTTTATTTCCCGGGCTTTACCGACAAGACAGGCGGCCTCATCTGCGAATCGGACCTGCTGGCGACAAGGCAGCGTTGGCAAGAGAGCGAGCAGCGACTTAACTATTTTACCCAGCTTGGCCTCAGTGGCATTGCAGCCGACGATACTGTGATCAGCCTGTTTAGCTATGAAACCGCGAGCCTAGAGGCACTTTGCCAGCATTGGAGCCAAGGCAAACAGCAGGTACATCTGCTGGTTCCCATTGGCCGCAGCCTAAATAGTCTTGCCACCTTCATAGACCCGCAACAGGACTTAGCGCCGGGTCAGCGTTTTTGCCATGGCAAGCTGGCCATTCATCTTCTGCCGATGACAGATCAGCAGGGGTACGACAGGCTGCTTTGGAGCTGTGATGTTAATATAGTGCGCGGTGAAGACTCCTTCCTGCGCGCCCAATGGGCGGCCAAACCCTTTATCTGGCACATCTATCCTCAGGAAGAGGACTATCACCTGATAAAATTAGAAGCCTTTATGGCACTTTATTGTCATAATCTGGCGCCAGAAGTTGCCGACGCCTGGAAAGCACTCAATATTGGCTTCAATCAAGGTAGCCAGGAAGCCCTGCTTCCCCTGTGGCAACAAGTCATTACCGCACATGCGGCCCTGACGCAACACGCGCAAAAATGGCCGGATGAAGCAATAAATGATGCAGATCTTGCAACACGACTAGTTCAATTCGTTAAAAATAGCTAAGATACTGCGTTGAAATAGAAACACCCTAAAATATAGGAAATAGAGAAATGAAAACTGCTCATGAAATCCGTCCTGGTAACGTGATCATGTTAGATGGCAGCCCATGGGTTGTTCAAAAGACTGAAACAACTCGTTCTGGCCGTAACGCGGCTATCGTTAAGATGAAGCTGAAGAACCTACTTCAAGACTCATCGACTGAAACCACCTTCAAGGGTGAAGACAAGATGGAAGATATCATTCTAGACCGTCTTGATTGTACCTATTCTTACTTTGCCGATCCTATGTATGTCTTCATGGATGCAGAGTACAACCAGTATGACGTTGAAGCTGACAACCTGGGCGACGCAGCTGCCTATATCGTTGACGGCATGGAAGAGCAGTGCCAGGTAACCTTCTATGAAGGCAAGGCAATCTCTGTTGAACTACCAACAACTGTTGTACGTGAAGTGACCTACACAGAGCCTTCAGCACGTGGCGACACCTCTGGTAAGGTAATGAAGCCAGCAACTATCGCTGGTGGCGCAACCCTTAGCGTTGCAGACTTCGTGAAAACTGGCGACATGATCGAGATCGATACTCGCACACACGAGTTCAAGAAGCGCGCGTAAACAAGCCGTTTACCCAATGATGAAAGCCAGCGTTTTTCGCTGGCTTTTTTGTAGCTACAGCCAACCAATCCAGTTTAACTGTCTACATCTGGCCATCATGTCAGCATTTATCACTAATTTTATTTTTAACAAATAAGTCTTTCAGCATTTTCCTCTGAAAATAATTGCCAAATTGCGGCAAAGCCCCTTTTAAACAATACTTTTTTTCGTTATTGTTCGATAACTTACGAGCTTTGACACAAGCAGCTTTTTTCTCTACTGGCTATCACGAGGTTTCGATGCGCCCTATCATTAAGTCCAATAAACTCGACACCGTCTGTTACGACATCCGCGGGCCTGTCCATAAGGAAGCCAGACGCCTGGAAGACGAAGGCCATCGCATCCTTAAGCTTAATATCGGTAACCCTGCCCCCTTTGGTTTCGAGGCCCCGGAAGAGATAGTACGCGACGTGATCCTTAACCTGCCCAGCGCACAGGGCTACAGCGAGTCCAAGGGCCTGTTCTCGGCGCGCAAGGCGATTGTGCAACACTACCAGAGCCTGGGGCTGTTTGGCGTCGATATCGAAGATATCTACATAGGCAATGGTGTATCTGAACTCATCGTCATGGCGATGCAGGGCCTGCTGAACAGTGACGACGAGGTGCTGGTGCCCTCACCCGACTATCCCCTGTGGACAGCCGCGGTACACCTCTCCGGCGGCAAGGCGCAGCACTATCGTTGCGACGAGGAGTCCGACTGGTTTCCCGATCTCGACGACATCAAAGCCAAGATTAGCAGCCGAACCCGCGGCATAGTGCTGATCAACCCCAACAACCCAACGGGCGCCGTCTACTCCCGCGAGTTACTGCTGGAGATCATCGAGCTGTGCCGTCAGCACGACATCATCTTGTTTGCCGATGAGATCTACGACAAGATCCTCTACGATGGCGCCGTGCATATTCCGGCGGCGACCCTGTCGGACGACATTCTCACCGTCACCTTCAATGGTCTCTCCAAGTCATACCGCGCCGCGGGCTTTCGTGTCGGCTGGATGATGCTCTCGGGTAACCTCAAGGCCGCCAAGAGCTATATCGAAGGCCTAGACATGCTGGCCTCTATGCGCCTGTGCTCAAACGTGCCCAATCAGCACGCGATACAGACGGCGCTGGGCGGCTATCAAAGCATCAACGAATTGGTGGCGCCCGAAGGCCGACTTACGCTGCAGCGTGACACCTGCTATGAACTGCTCAACCAGATCCCCGGGGTGAGCTGTAAGAAACCTAAGGGCGCCCTGTACGCCTTTCCGAAACTGGACGCCAAGAAGTTCAACCTGAGAGACGACGAGCGCCTGGTGCTGGATCTACTCAAAGAGAAGAAAATTCTCTTGGTACAAGGCACCGCCTTTAACTGGCCAGAGCCCGATCACCTCAGGGTCGTCTTCCTGCCTCACAAGGAGGATCTGAATAAGGCGCTGGTGGAGTTTGGCGACTTCCTCTCAACTTACAGCCAATAAACTTTCTAGCGGTGACTAAGCGAAGAAAAGGCGATCTCAGGATCGCTTTTTTATATTTAATACCAATCACAATAAATCAGTGAGCTGATATAGCACAGGAAAAACAGCTGAGAACAAGGCAGGATTTTTAGATAACTAGTTATTCCAGATTTAGTAATTCCAGGATTAAAAATCCTAACGCCGTTATCAAGCGTTTTAACAAGCTAAAATGATCAGGTTTTTATTACGATTAGTATAAGGCCCTGTTTCTATTTACTTGCCCTGTGTTACTGTTAATGCAACTTAGCAACAGGGATAGCAGTATGAGTCATTTGTTCGCCCACCTGGCCAGGATGAAGTTGATCCAACGCTGGCCGCTCATGTATAACGTCCGCCCGGAAAACGTACAGGAACATTCGCTTCAGGTCGCCATGGTGGCCCACGCCTTAGCCATCATAGCCAACAAGAAATTCAATAAGCAGCTCAGCCCAGAGCGCGCCGCCACCCTGGCGATTTTTCATGATGCCAGCGAGATCCTTACCGGCGATCTGCCCACCCCGGTCAAGTATTTCAATAAGGAGATCGAAGCCGAGTACAAGAAGATAGAGGCGATTGCCGAGCGCAGGCTACTTGAGATGGTGCCGGAGGAGTTTCAGGAAGATTACCAAGATCTCTTGCTAAGCGAGCAGGCCGATGAAGAGTACAAACAATTGGTAAAATCTGCCGACACCCTGTGCGCCTACCTCAAATGCCTGGAGGAGCAGACCGCTGGCAATCATGAATTCAACACCGCCAAGCGACGCCTCACCGAATCCCTAAGCAAGAACCCGGATCCGGCGGTAAAATATTTTATCGACACCTTTATTCCCAGCTTCGAGCTCAATCTCGATGAGATCAATCGCCTGCTATAGCGGCTAAGGCTGCCAAAGAGGAAACCATATGACATCTGCCATCTGGCATGAAAGACGCTTGGGCGAAGAGAAACTCAGGCGCAACGATCACCGCAGCCCCTATCAACGCGATAGAGCCCGCATTCTGCACTCGGCTGCCTTCAGGCGCCTGCAGGCCAAGACTCAGGTGTTAGGGGTGGGTATGAACGATTTCTACCGCACCCGCCTCACCCATTCGCTAGAGGTATCCCAGATAGGCACAGGGATCTGCGCCCAGCTCAAGCAGAAATACCCAGACCTGCATCACCTGCTCGACTCCATGAGCCTGATAGAGTCTCTCTGCCTGGCCCACGACATAGGCCATCCCCCTTTCGGTCACGGCGGTGAGGTCGCGCTCAACTATATGATGCGCAGCGACGGGGGATTCGAGGGCAACGGCCAGACCTTCAGGATCCTCACCGCGCTCGAGCCCTATACCCAACACTTTGGCATGAACCTCACCCGGCGCACATTATTAGGGATCCTCAAGTATCCTGCGAGCCATGCCGAACTGTACCAGTCCCAGCCAAGGCCGGACGTCGATAGCTATCGCCAGCTCAAGCCCAGCCAATGGCGCCCGGTTAAAGGGATCTTCGACGAAGACAAGCCTGTGCTCGACTGGGTACTCGAGCCGTTATCGACCCAAGACAGAGAGCGATTCGTCTCTGCAGCGCCCGGAGAAAAAGATCAACACAAGCGCACCCGATATAAGTCGCTCGACTGCTCCATCATGGAGTTGGCCGACGATACCGCCTACGCGATCCACGATCTCGAAGATGCCATCGTCATGGGCATAGTCACCCAGGCCATGTGGCAACAGGATGTAGCCAGTGTGCTGAGTCAGAGTGAAGATAACTGGATAGCGAAAGAGTTTGCCAATATCGGCGACAAGCTGTTTGCGCTGGAAAATCATCTGCGCAAGGATGCCATAGGCACCTTAGTAAACGGCTTTGTCACCGCTATCCTTATCGATGAAAACCCGGAATTTAACGAGCCCCTGCTAAGATACAATGCCCGCCTAGAAGCCCCCTTTGCCGAGGCGCTGCATGTACTCAAGCAGTTTGTTTACAAAAGAGTGATCCGTAAGCCAGAGATCCAGATGCTGGAGTACAAGGGGCAACAGATCGTCATGGAGCTGTTTGAGGCCTTCGCCTCGGATCCCGAGCGCCTGCTACCGCTCAATACCCAGGAGCGCTGGCAGCAGATGGCGGCGCTAGAGGGTAACTGCAACCGGGTGATCGCCGACTATATCTCGGGGATGACAGATGAGTTTGCCGCCCGCCTGCACCAACATCTCTTTAGTGCCCGCGCTGGGTCCCTGATCGATCTGCAATAGAGAATCTAAGACCTAGGCATAAAAAAACGCGCTCTAGGCGCGTTTTTTTTATCTGCAGTAATATCAATAGGCCCTAACGATTAGCCGCCTATCAAACTTGGGAACAAGCCCTTAAACCCGGCCGCCATCACCTCGATACCGATAGAGAGCATTAATAGACCCATGAGACGGGTGATCACGTTAATGCCCGTCTTGCCCAGTAACTTGAAGATCACCGGCGCCATACGGAACAGGGTAAAGCTGGTGAGGCCGAAGATCACCACAGTGATCGACATACCGATAAGATCGCTGAAGGTGTTGTGTTGAGCCGCCGACACTATGACCGAACTGATCGCGCCGGGACCGGCCATCAGTGGCAAAGCCAGGGGCACTACGGCAACCGACTCCATGCCCGAAGCCTCCCTGTCTTCTTCCTGGTTACGCTTCACCTCGCCCAGCTTACCTTGCAGCATGGACATGGCGATGATCGCGATCAGGGTACCGCCGGCAATTCTAAACGCCGACAGTGAGATACTAAACATATTGAGGATGTGCTGGCCGGCAATGATGGTGACCAGGAGGATCACGACCACCGCAAAGTTAGCGACCTTGCCCGTATGGTTACGCTCCGCTTCCGTCTGGTGACTGGTCAGACTCACAAACACGGGCAGCAAACCTATGGGGTTAATTATGGCTACCAAACCAAGAAAAAATTTAACATAGAGTGTTAAATCCAATGTCATCTCCTCAAGTGACGTTATAGTCGGTTAAAAAGCAGTATGGTTGAAAAACGCATACTGTACAGTATTGCTCACGCCTGGAAAAACGAGATTTTCTATCACAATTCACAACTTTGACTTAAATATTCTATTTTTACCCGACTAGAATTATGCCAGTGAGGACCTTCACATTGTACTCACAATGTCATTTTATTACATTAACAGGAGGTTTTGCGGCGTCGATCACGGTTATCACCCCGTCAAGAGTGTAATTTTGTTTCATCAAGAGAATTTAGCCAAAACCGATTTTCGCTAAATTTTTTTCAAAGGATCTCATTATGACTGTTAGCAACCAACAGGAACTCGACCAACTGGTCGAAAGGGTCGCCAAGGCCCAGGCACAATTTGCCAACTTTAGTCAGGAGCAGGTCGACAAGATCTTCCGCGCCGCCGCCCTGGCCGCGGCCGATGCCCGTATCTCGCTTGCCAAGATGGCGGCAAACGAAACCGGCATGGGTGTGCTGGAAGATAAGGTGATCAAGAACCACTTTGCATCCGAATACATCTACAACAAGTATAAAGATGACAAGACCTGCGGCATCCTAGAGGAAGATCCCACCTTCGGCACCATCACCATCGCCGAGCCAGTGGGCCTCATCTGCGGTATTGTGCCGACAACCAACCCGACTTCTACTGCCATCTTCAAGGCCTTAATCAGCCTTAAGACACGTAACGGTATCATCTTCTCACCGCACCCAAGAGCCAAAGTATCGACCACTACGGCCGCCCGCCTGGTACTAGAAGCCGCGGTTGAAGCCGGCGCACCGAAAGATATCATCGGCTGGATCGACGAGCCCAGCGTTGCCCTGTCTAATCAGCTGATGACCCATGAGAAGATCAACCTGATTCTGGCCACGGGTGGCCCTGGCATGGTTAAGGCCGCCTACTCTTCAGGTAAGCCTGCGATCGGTGTCGGCGCCGGTAACACCCCGATCGTTATCGACGAAACCGCCGACATCAAACGCGCGGTCAGTTCTATCCTGATGTCCAAGACATTCGATAACGGCGTAGTGTGCGCGTCTGAACAAGCCGTCGTCGTGGTCGATGCCGTCTATGACGCAGTTAAAGAGCGTTTTGCCAGCCACGGTGGCTATATCCTCTCGGCCAAAGAAGCCAAGGCGATGCAGAAGGTGATCCTGAAAAATGGTGCCCTCAACGCCGACATCGTTGGTCAGAGTGCGGCGACCATAGCCGCCATGGCCAACATCAAGGTACCAAACACCACTAAGGTGTTGATCGGTCAGGCTACCGAAGTCAGCGAAGCCGAGGCCTTCGCCCACGAGAAGCTCTCTCCGCTGCTGGCCATGTACCGTGCGAGCGACTTCGATGACGCACTCAACAAGGCAGAAGCCTTAGTCACATTGGGCGGCATCGGCCACACCTCTGGCCTCTATACCGACCAAGACACCCAAACAGAGCGAGTGAAAACCTTCGGCTATCGCATGAAGACGGCCCGTATTCTGATCAACACCCCGGCTTCTCAGGGCGGCATCGGCGATCTCTACAACTTTAAGTTAGCGCCTTCGCTTACTCTGGGCTGTGGCTCATGGGGCGGTAACTCTATTTCAGAAAACGTTGGCCCTAGCCACCTTATCAACAAAAAAACTGTCGCCAAGCGAGCCGAAAATATGTTGTGGCATAAACTCCCCTCCTCTATCTATTTCCGCCGCGGCAGCTTGCCTATCGCTCTCGAAGAGTTAAGCGATAAGAAACGCGCGCTGATCGTGACAGACAAGTATCTGTTTAATAACGGCTACTGCGATGAGACCATCAAGATATTGAAGTCTCAGGGCTTAGAAACCGAAGTCTTCTATGAGGTAGAAGCAGATCCTACGTTGGCCATCGTTAATCAAGGCGCCAGCGTGGCCAAGAGCTTCCAACCCGATGTGATCGTCGCCCTGGGCGGTGGTTCACCTATGGATGCAGCCAAGATCATCTGGGTCATGTACGAACACCCTGATGTAGACTTTGCCGACCTGGCGCTGCGCTTCATGGATATTCGTAAGCGTATCTACAAGTTCCCTAAACTGGGCAGGAAGGCCAAGATGGTCGCTATCCCGACCACTTCGGGTACAGGTTCAGAGGTCACGCCATTTGCTGTGGTCACCGACGAGCAAACCGGCATGAAATACCCGATTGCCGACTATGAGCTGACACCTAACATGGCGATCGTCGACCCTAACCTAGTCATGGACATGCCAAAGTCGCTCACCGCCTTCGGTGGTATCGATGCGATCACCCACGCACTGGAAGCCTATGTCAGCGTGATGGCCAACGAATACAGCGACGGTCAGGCACTGCAGGCACTGGATCTGTTAGTTAAGTACCTACCAGACTCCTACGCACTGGGCGCTCAGGCTCCGGTTGCCCGTGAGAAGGTCCATAACGGCGCAACCATTGCCGGTATTGCCTTCGCCAACGCCTTCTTGGGTATCTGTCACTCCATGGCCCACAAGCTAGGCGCAGAGTTCCACCTGGCCCACGGCCTGGCAAACGCGCTGCTTATCAGTAACGTGATCCGCTTTAACGCGACCGATCTGCCTACCAAGCAGGCCGCTTTCAGCCAATACGATCGACCCAAGGCCCTTTGTCGTTACGCAAAGATAGCTGAACATCTTAAACTTAAAGGCGCGACAGGCGAAGGCATTAGCGATGAAGAAAAAGTGGAAGCGTTGCTCGAAAAAATCGATGAACTCAAGAAGACGATTGGCATTCCGGCTTCGATCCAAGAAGCAGGCGTCAACGAAGCCGACTTCTTCGCCAAGCTTGATGAGCTGGCCGAAGACGCCTTCGACGACCAGTGTACCGGTGCCAACCCAAGATACCCATTGATCGCCGAGCTAAAAGCGATTCTGACCGCCAGCTTCTACGGTAAGAAGTATCAAGATCCTGTCTAAGACGCGATGGCGTTAGCTAAGCTTAAAAGGTGCCCATGTGGCACCTTTTTTATTTCATAGTTAGTCCATATATAAATATAGCTATCTGTTATTATTAGATAAAAACAAAATAAAAAGCTTTTTATCCTAACCACAAAAATTATTAGTTAGCCAGCCTCTGCGCTTAGGACTATAAGGCTTCACCGCCTCAATAAAAACCTAAGCCATTGACTGCAAATTTAGAATTAACATCCGATCCCGCACTCGACGATATGTTGTTTGCCGACATATGCGACCAGCTTGCCACCCATGGTTATGCGGTGCTGCATAATGTCTTCCCACCCAGCATGCTGCAACAGCTACTCGATGGGATCACAGAGCTTGCCGAGGAAGACTTTAAGGCCGCGGCAATCGGCCGTGCCCAAGACCAACAGGTTGTCGAGACCATACGCCGCGACAAGATCTGCTGGCTCAACGAGTCGATGGACTTTACCCTGGACTATTTCACCTGGTCAGAGCAACTGCGCCTGGCAGTCAACCGTTATCTCTATCTTGGCCTGTTCGATCAAGAAGCCATGCTGGCCTATTACGCCCCAGGCGCCTTCTATAAGCGACACCTGGACGCCTTTCGGGGTCAGACCAACCGCAAGCTCACCAGCATTCTCTACCTCAACCCCGATTGGCAACCCAGCCATGGCGGTGAACTGCTGATGTACCAAGGTGACGAAACGGCTCCCTTTCAGACGGTCGAGCCCAGATCCGGCACCATGGTGATCTTCTTAAGCGAGCTGTTTCCCCATGAGGTATCCCTGTCCCATCACCACAGATACAGCCTCACCTCCTGGTATCGCATCAACGACGGCATGCCGGGGCACTAAGCATTACAGTATCTAGGCTACAGCGCCTGAATTCCCTTTAGATATAAGTATAAGGAAATTGGGCGCCGAGCGGCATCGAATCTCGTACTCTAATTCACAACAAGCAGCCCACCTGCAGTCTCGCTCAGCAAATCTTCCATCTTCTCCCCATGTCAACCTATTAGCAACCAGCCAAAGACGGTGATAAGTTATTGTAAAAATGAATTATCCCCACTAAAAATTGCTAACAAAGCTAGCTAGGTCAGCCGAGCAAGGTGCGCACTTCTTAGGAGGTGATAGATGATAGGGATGCCACATGAAAAGGATCCTTTGCTTACTCGCTATGAGTGTGAAGCTTGTTGCTTGTGATGATCGTCGCTTGTAATGACTATCACTTGAGAAGCCGCTAACCGCATAGAAGATGACAAGTCATAACTGAAGCCGTCACTGAGATTCAAACTCAATACTCCCATAGCATTACACTCTTTCCCTTATGGAGTAATGCCATAGAAGGAAACGCCCATGAGCGCCATTAAGGACATAAGAATCAACAAGTTCGAATTGAAATTAGCTGATACGGATGACCCCGTTGCCGAAAAGACCAGCTGGGATCCGCTGAAATCTGGCGGCGCAAACTTTATAACACAAGATATGGTCGAGACCCAAGGCCGGATTGTTATTAAGCACTCTGTCACGGCTATTATTTTATATGCGATGTTTTTGCTACCTGGTTTAGGGATATTTTTCATCGTCAGTCCCACCCTGTTTCTCGAAGGTGAATCTGGTGGTGGCAGCGCCATGGCGTTACTTGGCGCCCTATTCATCGGGGTTAGTCTCTTGATGCTGTCCAGCAAGAAGCACATGACCTTCGATAAAACCTTAGGCACCTATTTTTGTGGCAAAAGCTACGATGGCTCTAAAAGAGGTGATGCCAGTCGTCAGGGACGACTCAGCGATATCTACGCATTACAAATCATCAGTGAGTCTATACGCTCTAACAATCGATCGTACCGCAGCTATGAGCTTAATCTGGTCTTTCGCAATGGTGAGCGAGCCAATGTGATGGATCACGGCAGCGAGTTAGAAATTGAAGCCAGTGCTAAACAGTTAGCCGCATATCTCGACCGACCGCTTTGGAAAGCGACATAGGTTTTTCAGGCCTCATCACAGGTTGCCACTAAGGGAGATAACACGCTTAAATTGATAGGGTCTTCCTGAGAAATGATGAGCCTAAAGTGATCGTCAATTTGATCTTTGCAATGCCTTATTAAGGGTTTCCATGTCGGGCATCTCTTCAAATTGTGCTCCGCTGTCACCAATAATGTCCCAATTGGCTTTAGACTCAACAAAAAGATGCGCAACGACACGGCTATCTTTAGCATCATCGAGTAATCCAGCAGGGATCCAATACTGTTTTTTATTACTCATCAGGTGAGGTACTGTACTGCCGCACTTGCTACAGAAATCAGAACGATAACCGGTTTCACTGATGTATGAATTAACAAGGGACTCCCCCTTAATCCATGTAAATTGCGCTTTATTAAGAAATGTGGCGGTATCTGACGAAGAAGCAGACAACTTTCGACATAAAGAACAATGGCACTGATAAAAGTGAGGAAGAGATCCGCTTATGTAAAATTCGACATCTCCACACAGACATTTACCTTTCATCTTGACTGACTCTCCTGACACTAGGTGTGCTAATTAAAGAAATCTGCAGGCCCACTATTTTGATTGTTCGAATGGAACACGCAAAAGCTATTCGCCTCCCAGGTGATGTATATATCTGCATCATACGCGACTGTATTTGAAAATTGGATGTTCACTGGCTATTAGTTGCCGTGGGGCTAAGTCTATTAAATACCCATTACAAATGCGTTAGAAAAAATATCATAAAATGAATCAACGAGATAAATCTTTAGCTAGATTAGGAAGCACCACAAGGAGAAAGATGGAAGTGAGAATAAGCAACCGGGCACCAGATCTCGAAGAGTTCATGACTTTGCGAACTGCAGTTGGCTGGACAAACCCCAAGCCTGGACTGGTTCAACAAAGCCTGAATAACTCGCTTTTTCACGTTTGCGCCCATATCGATTCGAAGCTTGTGGGTTACGGCCGTATTGTGGGCGACGGCGCTATGTATTTTTATCTGCAAGACATAGTGATCTCACCCGAGTATCAAAACCAAGGTGTAGGCAGATCTATCATGCAAGAGATAGAGAGTTTTGTTGCAGACAACGCCATGCCCGGCGCCACCATTGGGCTGTTGGCCGCCTGCGGTAAGGAAGCGTTTTACTCTCAATTTGGCTACAGCCCCAGAACAGGGGAACCTCTTGGACTTGGCATGTGCAAATTTGTCGAATGAGAGCGCTATATAGGCAAACGATAGCTCACCCTGCCCGATTATCATTGGAAGCGCATGTGAACTAGACTCGGGCAAGCTAATCGCATACAAAAAACGCCCACAAAAAAGCCAGAACTGAGTTCTGGCTTTTTATTTTCTATGATCGGGTGACTAAATTGTCACCCACATCTTGCGAGTCTTAAACTCGGCTTACTTCTTGGTCCAGCGGTCCATCCAGCCCAGCACGTTGGCGTACCATTGCTCCAGGTTGTCTGGATTAAGGATCCAGTGGTTCTCATCTGGGTAGACAAGCAGCTCAGATGGGATCCCTTTGCGCTGCATGAAGCTAAACGCCGCCAGGCCCTGTCCGTAAGGCACACGGAAGTCCTTCTCTCCATGGATCACCAGCATAGGAGTCTGCCAGTTATCGACATAGTTAACCGGGTTAAACTTCTCGAACAACTCCTTGTTGTCCTGGTAGGTGCCACCGAATTCATATTCAGGGAACCACAGCTCTTCGGTCACATAGTACATAGAGCGCATGTCGAACAGACCCGCGTGGTTAACTAGACACTTGAAGCCGTCGTTCCAGTTACCTTGGATCCAGTTCATCATGTAGCCGCCGTATGAACCACCCAGGGCGCAGGCGCGATCGCCATCTAGCCACTTCTGCTGAGCCGTCACCGCAGCCAAACCTTTCTGCAGATCTTCCAGCGGCTTGCCGCCCCAGTCCTTAGAGATAGAGTCGGTAAAGGCCTGACCATAACCGGTAGAACCGTGGAAATCGATCATCACCACGCCGTAACCGGCACCCGCCCATAGCTGCGCGTTCCAGCGGCTGCTGAATGAGTTACCGAATGAGCCTTGTGGGCCACCGTGTACCAAGAAGGCAACAGGATACTTCTTACCTTGCTTGTAGTTAGCAGGCTTGATCCAGTAACCATAGACCTCTTCGTTGTTCCAGCCCTTGAAGCTGAACTGTTCAAACTCACCAAACTTGATCTTGGCCAGGTTGTCTTTGTTCACCTCGGTCAGGCGATTTACATTCTGACCGTCGAGAGACATGGTATAGAGATCGCCCGGCTCAACCAGACTCTTGTGGTTGAAGACGATCTTGTCGCCGGTCACACCCAGGATGCTGTTGCTGCCATCGTTGTGCAGCGTCTTCACGTCACCAAATTGAGTGTTGACCTCGAAGATGCTTACCTGACCCAGATCCTGCGCAGTCACGTAAAGTGTGCGGTTATCTGCGCCGAAAGTCAGCGAGCTTGGGCTGCGATCCCACAGCGGCGCAACTTCTTTCTCTTGGCCGGTCACAGTATCACGCAGCATGACGCGGTAACGATCCGCCTCGAAGCCAGGCTTGCTCATGGCGAGATACGCCAGGTAGCGGCCATCGGCCGAGAAGGTTGGCTGGGCGTCCCACGCCTTGTTGCTCTCGGTTAGGTTTTTCGCCTCACCGCCCAGGACGGAGACTTGCCATAGGTCGTAGTTAGTTTCCCAAGCCTGTGACTTGCTCGGCGCCTTGGCGCTGTAGACCACATACTTACCATCTGGGGTAAAGGTCACCTCTTCCATACCTGAAAATGGCAGCGGTGGGGTTTCGGTGTCCAGGCCTTTAGTCACATCCACGGCAGTGTCGATCATCTTGCCGTCTAGTTTTGCCACAAACAGGTGGCTGCGGCTGTGATCGCCCCATGTATCCCAGTGGCGCACCATCAGCTGCTTGTATTCGCGGCCGGTAGATTTACGCTCGGCTTCCTGCTCACGCTTGTCGGCTGTGCACTTCAAGGTGTCACACTCAGGGTAGACACGCATGTTCATCACGACCTGTGCGCCATCTTGAGACAGCTTAAAGCCTTCCACGTCCAGCGGCAGATTAGAGATCTTAACCGCTTCGCCGCCATCGAGTGCCAGCTCATACAGTTGTGAGCTGCCATCGCGAGCCGCCAGGAAGTAGATCTTCTTATCGTCTGCGCTAAAGGCAACGCTATGCTCAGTGCCTTTGGCCGAGGTCAGGCGCTTTACCTTGCCATCGGTCAGCGACTGAAGATAAAGGTCAGATTGCGCCTCACCCTTATCATCAAATTTTTTAACTGCATAAACGATTTTAGTGCCATCATTAGACAGTGCACTGGAATGCAGCTTATTCATTTTAACGAGATGCTGTACCTTGAAAGGCTCAGGTGCTGCGGCGTGAGCGCCAGACACCAGACCGGCTGTCGCCAAGGCAAGTATGATTGCAGTTTTTTTCATTGTTATAGTCATCTTTATGGTTGAACGGCAAGGCGACAATGCTTAATGCTAAGAAAAGGCGCCTAAAGCCAAAAAGTGTCGCCAAAATACGCAACAGACACTAAACAAAAATGGGGGGTTAAGCAAGTCGCCTGACTCACCTAATCCCGCCCACTTCTTGATGCTTTACTCTGGGTTAGGCAAGTTTGACGCGCCAGGTGGCAGGACCTGTTTCGTGGGCATTGACCCCTTCGCTGTCTACGGCAACGGTCACCGGCATATCGGTCACGTCGAACTCGTAGATGGCTTCCATACCTAGGTCTTCGAAGGCCACTACCCGTGACTTCTTGATCGCCTTAGACACCAGGTAAGCGGCGCCGCCTACTGCCATCAGGTAAACCGCCTTATGCTTCTTGATAGACTCGACTGTGGCCGGGCCACGCTCTGCCTTACCTATCATGCCCATCAGACCTGTCTTATCCAGCATCAGATCGGTGAACTTATCCATACGGGTCGCCGTCGTTGGACCCGCTGGGCCAACCACTTCGTCACCCACAGGATCGACTGGGCCAACGTAGTAGATAAACTTACCGGTGAAATCAACGCCTTCAGGCAGACCTTCACCGCTCTCGATAAGGGTTTGAATGCGCTTGTGCGCCGCGTCACGACCGGTAAGCATCTTACCGTTTAGCAGCAGCACATCACCGCTCTTCCACTGCTCGATGTCAGCTTGAGTAACGGTATTAAGATCCACGCGGCGTACGCCCTCGCCCGCTTCGCGGGTGATCTCTGGCCAATCTTCCAGCTTAGGCGTCTCCAACTCGGCTGGGCCTGTTCCATCGAGGTGGAAGTGTACGTGGCGAGTTGCCGCACAGTTAGGGATCATCACCACAGGCTTAGAGGCCGCGTGGGTTGGCGCCGATTTGATCTTGATATCCAGCACGGTAGTCAGGCCGCCAAGGCCCTGGGCACCTATGCCTAGCTTGTTAGCGCGCTCGAAGATATCCAGACGCAGCTTCTCTTCGGCGGTTTCGGCGCCCTTGGCTTGCAGCTCATGGATGTCGACAGGATCCATCAGGGCCTCTTTGGCCATCACGGCCGCCTTCTCGGCGGTGCCGCCTATGCCTATGCCCAGCATGCCTGGAGGACACCAGCCGGCGCCCATAGTTGGTAGTGTCTTCTCGACCCACTCGGCGATATCGTCCGATGGGTTAAGCATCACCATCTTAGACTTGTTTTCCGATCCACCGCCCTTAGCGGCGATGGCGACTTCAACATGGTTGCCCGGCACCATCTCGACGTGTACCACAGATGGCGTGTTGTCTTTAGTGTTCTTACGGCCACCGGCAGGATCGGCAACGATAGAGGCGCGCAACGGGTTATCTGGGTTGGTGTAGGCGCGTCTTACCCCTTCATCCACCATCTGCTGCACTGTCATGTCTGTCTTATCCCACTTGACGCCCATGCCGATCTTAACGAAACAGGTCACGATACCTGTGTCTTGACACAGTGGGCGCTTGCCTTCGGCGGACATACGAGAGTTGATCAAGATCTGCGCGATAGCATCTTTTGCCGCCGCACTCTCTTCACGCTCATAGGCCTCGGCCATGGCATCAACGAAATCTTTAGGGTGGTAATAGGAGATATATTGTAGTGCGTCGGCGACACTCTCGATGAGGTCCGCTTGCTTGATGATGGGCTGTTCTATAGTCACAGACATTTCCTTACTCACGTTTTGGTTATTCACCGCCCTTTTGCAGGGTCGCGTATTTTTTTTGAATCCGTTCACAATATGATACTCTTTCGCGACTTTTAGGGGAACATCACATTTTAGATAAGGGTTATCGATGGATTTTTCGTCGACTCAAGGCGTTGCACTGCAAAAGTTAGACTGGAAACTCTCCACCATTGAGGTATTTGACTGCTTCGCTCACCTGCCTTGGGCCATACTGCTGGACTCTGCCGACAGCGATCATATTGACGCCCGGTACGACATCATCAGCTTCGATCCTCTGGCCACCATCACCAGCCAGGATGGCGTGACCCAAACCAGGCATCTGCGTCCAACTGCGGCGACCGCTACTGGGAACTCTAAAAACAGTGATGAAACTAGCCAGGACGATCCCTTTTCAATTTTGCAAAATGCGATAGCCGACTATTTCCCAATTCAGCACGCCTGTGAGCTGCCCTTCAGCGGCGGCGCCCTGGGCACCTTTAGCTATGATCTGGGCAGACGCATCGAGAAGCTCCCTGCCACCGCGGCCAAGGATATCGCGCTTCCCGAGATGAATGTCGGCCTCTATGACTGGGCGCTAGTGTTTTGCTACCAGAGTCAGACATGGTCTCTGGTGCACTATCTAGGAGAAACTGCGCTTAAAGAACGTCTCGCAGACCTAGAAGCGAGGCTAAATTCGCGGTCGAACGAAGCAGCCAATAATGAGACGTTTGCCCTGAGCCGCGACTGGCAGCCACAGATCACTAAGGACGAATACAGAGACAAGTTTGATCGGGTGCAGGATTATCTACACAGCGGCGATTGCTATCAGATCAACCTGACCCAGCGCTTCGAGGCCGAGTATCGCGGAGATGAGTGGCAGGCCTACCTAAAGCTTAGGGCCAGTAACAAGGCGCCCTTCTCTGCCTTTATCCGCCTGGATAAGCACGCCATTCTCTCCATCTCGCCCGAGCGTTTCATCAAGCTTAAGGGCGATGCCATAGAGACCAAGCCCATCAAGGGCACCATGGCGAGATCTAGCGACGCCGCGGCAGATAAGGCCGCCGCCGAAGCCCTGGCGGCATCGGAGAAAGATCGCGCCGAAAACCTGATGATCGTGGATCTGCTGCGAAACGATATCGGCAAGGTGGCAAGTCCTGGCAGCGTGCGGGTGCCTCATCTGTTTGCCATAGAGAGCTTCCCGGCGGTGCACCATCTGGTGAGCACAGTGACTGCCAAGCTGGCTACCCCCAACAGCCCCTGCGATCTATTAAGAGCCGCGTTTCCCGGTGGCTCTATCACGGGCGCGCCTAAGATCCGCGCCATGGAGATCATCGAAGAGCTGGAGCCGTCGCGCCGCAGCCTCTATTGCGGCTCAATCGGCTACATCAGCCAAGACAGGCAGATGGATACCAGCATCACCATACGCACCCTGGTGGCCGAGCCACCACGTCTCTACTGCTGGGCGGGTGGCGGCATAGTGGCCGACTCGCAGGTCGATGCCGAATATCAGGAGAGTTATGATAAGGTGAGTAAGATCCTCCCCATACTGAGTAACTGACAAGTAATTAGGCAAATATGACACTGGACGAGTTTAAACGGCGCTACGCTCTGCACCAATTGCCCACAGACACAGGGCCGCAGATCCATCGCACCCTGCGACAGGCCGCCGTGCTCGTTCCCCTGATGGAAGCTAGTGGTGAGCTGGAACTGCTGCTCACTCGCAGGCCCACCCACCTAAGGGCCCATCCGGGGCAGATTAGCTTTCCCGGCGGCAAGGTCGAAGAGAGTGATGCCAGTTACGCCGACACCGCCCTGCGTGAAGCGTTTGAGGAGATCGCCCTGCCGCGAGACAATGTCGAGGTGCTGGGCCAATACCCCATGTTTAACACCTTCACCGGCTTTGCCATCGCGCCCATCATAGGTGTCGTGAGAGAAGCCTTCGAGCCTGTGTTAGATCCCGGTGAGGTAGATGAGCTGTTCAGCGTGCCCCTAAGTTTCCTTTTAGAACCTGCCAATCGCATTCAGAAGCAGTTTTCCCGCCGCGGCGTGAGTTACCCCGTCTACTTCATCCCCTATGGCGAATATTTTATCTGGGGCGCCACCGCCGCCATGATAGACAGGCTCTGTCGCCAGATAGGCAATTAACGAACGAGCTAAGTTCGCTCTAATGAAGAGCTAACAACGCTGCACAAGCCCGCACTTAGTCTATGCATTTTTTCAAACTGCGAATACTGTGATCGATTGCGGACTGACGCCCTAGACAAAAAACTTGAGATAGAGACCTGCAGCAGTAGAGGTTAACAAGAGCAGCGGGATATTGAACCAGTAGCCCATGCGGCTGTGGTGGGCCACATAGAAGTTAAAGGCCAGGTTGATCAAACTGATGGCGGCGCAGCTCCAGATCACATACTCCAGCCTCAGGGTGATGGTGGGATCCCAGGTGAGACGCACGCTAGCCCCTTTACTGAGAAAGTAGCCCACGGCGCGATCCGGTCTGGCCTCACCAAAGAGCAGTAATGCGTACACGGCCAAGGACCAACCTAAGATCGACAAGGTGCCTAAAAAAATCTGGAAAACTTTGACTTTTTTCATCTAGCCCCCTGATACCAATCACGGTAAGTAAGTGATCAGAAATAACGCAGGAAAAACGGTCGAGAACAAGGCAGAATTTTTCGATTAGTAGTTATTCTACAATCAAAAATTGTAACGCCGTTATCGGACGTTTTAACAAGTTAGCATGATCAATTATTTACTACGATTGGTATACCATCTAGCCCACTGAATTAACTGGCCATATTTTAAGCATAACAAGCTTTCCAGCCTAACACCATTAGCGGATAAACAGCAGATTAAGGCCGCTTTTTCACGGCGCTTACGCCTGCCTTGGCTGAAATGCCCATTTTATTTGCCTATAGGCCAATCTATCTGCTGTTTTTCCCTTGAGAAAAGCCACCAGCAAGGTAATATAAACCTCCAAAATTTTTAATAAAACGTTTCGTTGGAGAACTAAGCAACAATGAGCATTGCATCTGTCGCTTCTGTATTTAAGGGTGATTTTGCGGTTGGTTCGCAAGTTACCGTACGCGGTTGGGTAAGAACTCGCCGAGATTCCAAGGCCGGCATCTCTTTTCTTGCCGTATATGATGGTTCCTGTTTTGATCCCATTCAGGGCGTTGTGCCAAATAGCTTAGACAATTATAACGACGAAATCTTACGCCTCACGGCCGGTTGCTCAGTCGTGATGACGGGTGAACTGGTTGAGAGCCCAGGTAAGGGTCAAGCATTTGAGATGCAGGTGACTAAGGTTGAGGTCACAGGTTGGGTTGAAGATCCTGATACCTATCCAATGGCGGCCAAGCGTCACTCTATCGAGTATCTGCGCGAACTGGCTCACCTGCGTCCTCGCACCAACATCATCGGCGCCGTGGCCCGTGTGCGTAACTGTCTGTCTCATGCCATCCACAACTTCTACAACGAAGAAGGCTTCATCTGGGTCTCTACCCCGCTGATCACGGCTTCTGACTGTGAAGGTGCCGGTGAGATGTTCCGCGTCTCGACTCTGGATCTGGAAAACCTGCCACGTACCGACGAGGGTAAGGTCGATTTCAGCGAAGACTTCTTCGGTAAGGAATCTTTCCTGACGGTATCGGGTCAGCTGAACGGCGAGACCTACGCCTGTGCGCTGTCTAAGATCTACACCTTTGGCCCAACCTTCCGCGCCGAAAACTCAAACACCAGCCGTCACCTGGCGGAGTTCTGGATGGTTGAGCCGGAAGTGGCCTTCGCCGATCTGAACGATGTTGCCGGCCTGGCCGAGCGTATGCTGAAGTACTGCTTCCGCGCCGTGCTTAATGAGCGCCGTGACGATCTTGAGTTCTTTGCCCAGCGCGTCGACAAGACAGTTATCGAGCGCCTTGAAAACTTCGTCAACAGCGATTTCGCCCAGGTAGACTACACAGACGCCATCGAGATCCTAAAGTCATGCGGCAAGAAGTTCGAGTTCGATGTCGAATGGGGTATCGATCTGCAATCTGAGCATGAGCGCTACCTGGCAGAAGAGCACTTCAAGGCACCTGTGGTCGTGAAGAACTATCCAAAAGATATCAAGGCCTTCTACATGCGTCTCAACGAAGATGGCAAAACAGTAGCGGCCATGGATGTACTGGCTCCTGGCATCGGTGAGATCATCGGTGGTGCCCAACGTGAAGAGCGTCTGGACGTACTAGATACCCGTCTGGACGAGATGGGTCTGAGCAAGGAAGATTACTGGTGGTATCGTGACCTGCGCCGTTACGGCACAGTGCCACACTCAGGCTTCGGCCTGGGCTTCGAGCGTTTGGTCTCTTACGTGACCGGCGTATCGAACATCCGCGATGTGATCCCATTCCCACGCGCGCCTAAGTCAGCGAACTTCTAAAGCCAGTTCTGCAAAAAAACGCCCTACGGGGCGTTTTTTTATGGGCGCAGATTTCAGATTGTAATTTCTATGGACTAACGCTACCAATAAGCGAAGAGCGGAATGAATCCGGCGACCAACGAGAGCGTACTTAATTGGCTTTTTTTACCTTTTCCAACACTTCTGTTTTTTTAAGCTCTGCTATCAAAAATTTAACCCATTGTTTCGTATATAAGTAACCATCAAAGCCCTCAACAAATGATGCATACTCACCTTTGAAATCAGGTGAATTGTCTCTAGGGCGAGCTTCAAAGTACTTCCAAGACTTTGTGTGTAAAGACATATTAAAAATAGGGATCGCATC
Organism: Shewanella aquimarina; assembly: GCF_023349185.1. Classification (GTDB taxonomy): domain Bacteria; phylum Pseudomonadota; class Gammaproteobacteria; order Enterobacterales; family Shewanellaceae; genus Shewanella; species Shewanella aquimarina. The sequence continues at coordinate 340,533 of NZ_JAKIKY010000003.1, forward strand.
ACGCACGAGAATCATTACCTTAGACGGTTTCAATTTATATGGGTTTTCGATTCCCTTAATGAAAGCTACACCTTGTTCATAGTTTTGCAGTTCTTCTTCGGTGAGCTTATTAACATTAATAAACTCAACTGCAATATCTGATGACTTGGCATGATTACCTAACTTTGGAACTAGCATTGCTCGAATACGATATTTCTGACTTTCAACAATATTATCCTCTAAGTCAGCACGATACGTTTCCATGTAATGACGTACAACTTTATAGTTCTCTTTTTGTAATTGCTTCATAGCATCAATTTGCGCCTGCTCAGAGATACGACTGAGTTGCATGGCAATAGCTAGGTTGGTGCAGAGCGCATGAGCATCACCAAACTCTTCTACCAACAGATTTTCAAAATTAATTAAAGCGGCTTGACACTCCCCAGCAACCGCAAGGTCTATCGCAGGTAGACTACGGTGTTCGATTTTATTTCTAAGCCCAATCAAAAACTGTAAGTTGTACTTTTCAGGACGTTCAACACCATTCCAATATTGATTGCAGCACTCCATCAACTCCCACGCTTTCACTTCATCGTCTATTACCACCGGTTCTCCACCTTTCAGATGGAAATAGTTAACACCTTTCTTTTCAAAGATGGCATGGAATAGTGCCGTATAGGCAATAACGATATTTACGATATAACCATACGTTTTAAACTCTGTGTATGGGTTGTTATAGGTTGAGACAGCAAGTAACGCGAACTCTCTTGCTTTGTACAGCAACATGCCTTTTGCAGATTGATCTGCAACCTGTTGTAACCTTTGACTATGTACAGCCCTGAATTCATCTTTGCTTAGAAATTTGATTCCTGCTGTGAGGTAATGAGAACCATCTTTTTGAACATATTGATGCCAACGTTTTGAGGGATACGTTGCGCAAGTTTGCTTTTTCCAACCTGTTGCATTGGCTAATTCATCAATTGTAAAAGATTCACCTTCGGTCTCTTTTGAAGACAGAAACTCATAGGCTAAATCGACTTGTTCATATCTACTCAATTTGACTACTCCTGACGACCTTAAAGCCAATTAACGCTGCCTACACGGGCGGCCGAAACGCAGTGTAAACCTTTCAGTACACTGCGTTTTTTGCATTAAACAATTGTGATTGGCCTTATTAAATGTTTTTTAGCAATCGTAGCGATCTTTTATATATTGGTGATAATGCTGACCAACTGAACGAGCTTTCACGAACTCTCTAAATACACGCTCAGGAACCCTGCAAAATGTGTAGATTGGGTCACTATCTTCAAAGTCGATATACATACGCATTGAACCTGCGTCATACCCAATGCGGCGAATTGCCGTAGACCTAACATTTACCCACTCAGTCATTTGAGGCTCCTACTTTTTAAACCAAGGTAATGTATTGGAGGGGCCATGAATATGGCCATCATCTATCCAAAACTTACCACCGTCAGTTGGCCCCCAAATCCAATTGTCTTTAATCCACCACTTCCCAGAATTGTATGGCCCCCAGACCCAACCATCGTCGATCCAGAATTTACCCGACTCTTCAGGTCCCCAAATGTAATTATCATCAATCCAATATCCGGTATACATGATTACTCCCTGTAGATTTAACATTTCACTAGTGCGCATGCGCATCTATTTGGCAAAATGCGCATGCACATTTAATAAACCTATTATTGATGATTTACTAAACTAAAGTCATTGATTTATAGCCACTCTAGCAGAGTCATGCCGGATAAACGAGCACCACAGTCATGTCGTATCAACGAGCATTAGAATGGGCAAAATGAGCATGAATATTGACTCGCTCTCGCACCTTAAATACCTGAAGGCTAATCGTGAAAAACCAGTCATGAAAAGTTAGTCATGACAAGCTCATCATAAAAAACTAGCCACGGATGATATGGTGAACGGTGCCCTGACCGACGAGAAAGGTCTCGGCTCCCTCCCCCTGAAGCATGGCCAGGGTCGCCAGCATGCCGGCGACGACACACTGAGGAGCAAACACACTGACCGACAGCGGCGCGCCTTTGATGGGATACCCAGTGCTGGGGTCGATGATATGGCCATAGCGTTTGCCTTGGTGGAGTAGATAACGCCGGGAGTGTCCGCTGGTGGCCAGCGCGCCAGATTTAAGCGTCACCACACGGGCGGGGGTATCTAGCTTGTGGGGATCTTCTATGCCTATCTGCCAGGGGCACTCGCAACATGGGGAGGCAATCATATCCCCGCCGAGGTTCACTAAGAGATCATATTCGGGCAGTTCACGTCGCAGCACCTCTATGGCCCTGTCGGCAGCATACTCCTTGGCGATCCCACCGAGATCGATCCCCATCCCATAGGGTAGAAAGAGGCGCAGCTCCTCAATAATCAGCCGCTCGAAGCCTACACATTCAAGCGCCGTCTCTATCTGGCAGTCACTCGGCGGAGTAGCACTCTCCCCATCGCCGAATGGCCAGAGGGCCAATACAGGCTCGGCGGTAATATCAAACTTGCCCTGACTTAACCGGTAACAATGCTCGGCAAACTTGAGTAGTCCAAGGGTTTCATCGTCGATCGCTTGCCAGTCACCTGCGCTGCGATTGATTTGAGTTAATACGCTGTTCTCGCTAAAACGGTTGTACTTAGCCTCGATGCGCTTAACCTCGGCCATGGCGCGCTCAAAGGCCTGAGTTATTCGCTCTCCGCCAGTCTTGTCACCTTGAACCTTGTCACCTTGAGTCTTGTCACCTTGCGCTTTGCTAGCAGCTTGCTTAGGACGCGCCAGGAACTCACAGCGACTGGCCATAGCCATGAACTCGCCCTTGAGACCCTTAAGGTTATAGTGACCGTATTGGCTTTCATCCGAGATCACCGCCTGTTGATTGTCTAGATCAGCAAGCGACGAAAATTTGAGACCTTCACCTGTTGAGATCAAAATCGCATTCCAAATTGAAGCACTATGGCATCGATGCGGGGGAACTGATCGAAGCTAGCCAGCTCTCCTGGCAACTCGACACCTGGGTTTTGCGGGCGCTGCTGATAGTAGGCCAGACGCACACTTGCCAGCATCCCCTGCTCTAACTTCTGGCCATATTTGACGCCTATCGTATAGGTCTGCATCTTACCGAGACGATGATCCGCCGAGGCGAACTCGGGCAAGGGCTCACCCTCAGTGAGATAGAGGTGATAAAACTCGGCCGCGTCCTGCAAATAAACCCGAAACTGCCATTGCCAATAGGCGGCGCCGCTGAGGTTGTAGCGATAACGGGCATCTAAGGTATGGGCCTGCAGCGACCAGTCATCATTACTGTAGCGATAGGAAAAGGTCAGTGTGCCGCTATCTAAGGCGCCCTTGGTCATGAGATAGAGATTGTGTTTTAGCCGCTCGTCGGGGCGCTGCTCATAGTGATAGCCAAGGGCCTGCCCTCTACTATCGACCCGGCTAACCACCTTGTAGGCATCATTAAGATAGCCATTGACGGCCGAGAGGCCATAACTAAGCTGAGCCTGCCAGCGACGATTCAGGGTTTGGGTGATGCCCACATTGAGATCTAAGGTGCGCTTGAGGGCCGTATCGTAATAACGGGTGGCATCGAATGCCTGCCTAAACTCGGCCTCGCTGGCAAAGTCTTTACGAAACACCATCTCACTCATCCCAACGGGCCGCCCGCCCACTGGATTGACGATATCGAAATAGTAGGCCGCGCCGGCAAACACCTGGGTATTGCTCTGATTGAAGGAGTGCTCGAGCCCAGCATTGACACCGAGTGAGGTGTAATCATATTCGCGAGAGAGATACCCACCGAGACTGGTCTGCCATTTGGCAGAGAAGAGATGCTGCCAGTTGGCGCTTAGCTGCAAGCGGGTGTCTTTGAAGGTGTCATCCAGCGGCAGTTCTCCGGCTCTCGCCTGATAGACGCCGGTTCCCGAAGGCCGGGTAAAGCTTTGAGGGCTTGCCTGGATCACGGCGCCATTGGCCGAGGCGCCAGTTAGGGCGTCCAGCGCTATCTTGCCGCGAATAATATTGGCATCATTCAGCGCCTGACGGTAGTTGACTATCCCTTCTGCCGCCGTGACCCTGTCCTGCTCCTGATAGTAGACTAGGGCTGCATCTATGGTCGCGCCGGCGAGCGGATCGCTCGCTTGTTCCTCTTGCTCAGCGGTATTATCGCGCGTCTCGGCGGCTTGTTCGCCCGCAAGCGCACTGCCACAGGACAGTGCCGCGCCAACACCGAGAAACAGGCTGCTGGCCATCAGCAGAGATGCCATGACAGACTCACTTTCTAGCGAGTCGCTTTTTAGCGAAGCACTTTCTACTGTCCCAAGTTGATTTGGTGTCGGCCTGTCCTTCATGTCGCTCAAGCGATCTTCCTTATTCCCTGTTATCTCTTAAAACAACCTAGTTACAACCACAGCCACCACCGGCAAGGGTACGGCCGCCGCTGGAGCCCTCCTTACTGAAATAGATATGATCTTCTATCGCCATATCCATCTCGTCGGCATCTAGCTGCATATCCTCCCGGGCGAACTGCCCTCGCTCCCAGGGCTTTACGCCGAGATTGGCACAGCCAGACAGCAAGGCTACCAATATGATCAGTAGCTTTAAATCAGTTCGCATCGACTAACCTCTTCTTCAACAAAGATTGTATCTCCTGCTCGACGGCAACTTGCTTGGACTTGAAGAACCCCAGATGCTCGCTGACCAAGTGCCCGTCGCTATCAAACAGATAACTGCTGGGCATCCCCTGCAGATTAAAGTGACCGGCCACCTCCCCCTTGGGATCGTAGAGGATATCGAAGCTAGTGTTGAAATCGGCCAGAAATGGCCCTGCCATCTCACTCTCTTCATCGAGATTGATCGCCACGATCGCGAGCCCCTTGTCGCCATAGCGTTGATGCATCAGCTCCATCCAGGGAAAGGAGTCGCGACAGGGCGCGCACCAGGAGGCCCAGAAATCCACGTAGACCACCTTGCCCTTATAAGGCGCTAGAGACACCAGCTCGCCGCTTTGTGTCTTGGCGCTCAAGTCCAGACGCGGCGCAGCGTGACTCGTCAGCACCATAGACAGACAAACGAGCATTGCCATCGATAACCAAACAAGCTTGGTCATCATGGGGGATCTCATTCTCCCCTCTACCGACGGCGGAACGCCTTGCATCTTCTGTTCTCGTGACATCACAAATCCTTCACAGCTGGTTAAACACTTTCTTTATCGCTTGTACCGGGCGTTTACTAACAAAAGTCTCCTATCTTATTAATGAGGTTAGCAAAAAATCATGGTATTAGGACAGGGAAAGATGCTGTTATCACGACTTAGCAAGAAAGAGTGTGCATTATGAAAACGCCTGAACGAACACCCTATTTTAGTCAAGGTTACTCAATGTTAGTCGAGCCAAGAGAGATAACAGACGCTGGCCTTAACGCCGTTTCGATTAAACCAATCCAGCCAGACTGTCTGATTATCTCTTAGGGCATCTCCCGGGCCCTTCACCTCGATAAGCTCGGCTGTGACTCTGTTATCAGCTAAGCTCGGTGACCCTTCATCGGTTGCTTGATGCTCATTAGTTAGATGAAAACAGATGAGATCGGGAAAGCCCGCGCGGTAATAGCGAAGATCGAACAGCATCTGTCGAAATAGTTTCTCTAAAAAGGCGCCGCTGAACGCCTTTAGTGCCAATTGCAGGAGAAGCGGCATCGCATCTTTGTCTTGACTATTCGTTATGCCGAGCTCAATTAGACCAAGCTCAAGCAGATCAAGGCTTAAGTCCTCAAACAATGGCCAGTGTACCCAGTCGTTGGTGATGCCGCGTTTTTGATGAAAATGATCCATGATCATCTGGGTATCACCCGAGGCCAATGCCGCGAGCCTCGACGCTATCGCTTGTTTGCGCCTTGGGTAGAACTCACTCTGGTACATGTCGCTCGGCCTACTCTGGTAGGGATTGGCAAAGGCTCCCCGCACATCGGCGAAGATAATGTCCCAGAAGGCCAGGCCGAACAGGCTGCAGAAGAGGCGGTTCTCTACCTCGACACAAAGCCGCAGCGGCTCACCCTGCATAGTGCTCAGGTGTCTGGCGGCGCATTGCTCGACGCGCTGGGCGTTTGACTCTTCGCCTTCTGGGCCCTCATCATTTGCTGTGCGCTGACACTCAAGCTTGAAGGTATCAAACTCCCCTTGCCAAGGCTTGGGCGCCTCCCGTCCCAGGCTGCGATGAAGGCTTTTCTGCAAACGCCTGGCGACCAGACGTTCACTCTCCTCCAAAGGTTCCGCTAACATCAACTCAACTAGCCCTAACGCCTCATCATCACGGCCAAGCTTATTCAGGCAGCGCGCCCGGCGCTCCCGGCTCGGCGGTCTTTCTGTGTTTCCATACAGAGCTAAGGCGCGCTCAAAATGGCCTAAGCGCTCCAATTGGCGCGCCGCCATTAACCAGAGCCCCTGGGTCATGCGCTGTAGCTTTTCATTCCCAGCTTCTTTGGCGAAATCAGGCAGATCGGTGAGTCTTTGACAAAATGAATCAAATTTTTCGATACCAATATCACAGTGCTTACCGCTCAGCGCACCCTCTTCAAACTCCTGGTATAGCCTAGACAACGTATACAAGCCTTCTATCTCCGCTCGCGTATTGAAGCTGCGACTGGCGATACTCGTCGAGTAACCTTCAAAATTATGAATACCAAGATCGGCCAAGATAAACTGACTCAGGGACTGACTCATACGTTCAAAATAGAGTAACTCGAAGCGTCGATAGGCGGCCTTGGGACTCAGACAGAACCAATGCCGCTCAGGTGCCAAACCGGCAAGCAGTCGCGTCAATAGGCCCGTGCCTTGGGCATACTCGATAAGCTCGCTCTTCTTCAGCCGCTTAATCGCCGTAGAATCGAGTTTCGAAGCCTCTGGATTGACAGGCTCTGATTGACTGGAGTCTTGCGCTACCAAGGCCTTAATAAGCGCCGCCTTGGTGCTCTTTTGCATTAGCCAGCTCGTATCGGGCTGTTCATAGTCGATCAGTTTGCGAGCGTGCAGCTCCGAGATGGCCGCCGGGATATCTGTGATTTCAATGTAGCTAAGCTGAGTCAGGCAGAACCAGGGGCCCTTACGCGAGATGAGTCTCACCAGCAGACACTGAGCATCCTCTCCTAACGCCGAAAAAGTGTTGATGAAGCCAAGCTCGACTTCATCGAGGAGATCGCCATAGCGGTGCTGAACACCTTGGAGCATGGTGTTGAAATTATTAAGGTAGTAATAAACTGGCAATTCAGGTTGCATCTTGGAAGCTTGCTTTGACGGCGCTGGCGACGCTGACAATAGCGGCGCTGGTTTCACAGCTTTACCTTGTGTATGCCCCTCTACTGGCTCCAGTCTTTGCTTAACCATTAACGTTTTCTATCCCTGTATTTTTCTATTCATCATCGCCGCTTTAAACACTAAGTGGCAAATCCTATAAAACAGACACTACGGCAGGCTTTACAAGCTTAGGGAGTTGGCGCACTCTTAGCAAAATAACAAAAAGTGCCGACATTTGGCGATAAAACAGCGTAGGAAAAATCATCATGTGGATTCAAGTCGAGATAAATCTGCCCCCGAAACAACGCGGGTATCACCTGATCACCGAAGAGATCTATCGCGCCGCCCCAGAGCTTAGCAAGATTAAGATAGGTCTCGCCCATCTACTGTTACAGCATACCTCGGCCGGACTCACCCTCAACGAAAATGCCGACCCTAGCGTACGGGAGGACTTCGAGCGCTTCTTTAACCGTCTAGTGCCGGAGAATGAGCCCTATTACACCCATACCTATGAGGGGGACGACGACATGCCGGCCCATCTGAAGTCGTCGATTCTGGGGGCGGAACTTACCCTACCTATCACCGACGGCGAGTTCAATCTAGGCACCTGGCAAGGGATCTACCTGTGCGAGGCACGCAACCGCGCCGGGGGCCGTACCCTGTTACTCACCATCCAGGGCGAATAATCTCGAACAACTAACCTAGGGCAACTAATTTAGGACAAGAGGCCCGGATCAATCTGCGATTGGCTGCTCTGTAATGGGTTGAAGCAGGGCCAGCCAATCATCCTTATCCATCTCGGCGGCCGTGAGGCTCTCGGTCTGATACATGCTTTGGGCCAGAGCCTGTTTGCTCTGCTGCAACTGCTGAATGCGCTCCTCGACCGTGTTCTGACAGATAAGCTTATAAACGAATACCGGCTTATCCTGGCCGATGCGATAGGCCCTGTCGCTGGCCTGCTCTTCGGCGGCCGGATTCCACCAAGGATCCACATGGATCACCACATCCGCCTCGGTCAGGTTTAGTCCCGAGCCGCCAGCCTTGAGGCTGATGAGGAACACATTGACCTCGCCGCGACGAAAACGCTCTATGATGCGATCCCTATGGCGACTGCGCCCGGTTAGCATCTCATAGCCTATCTGCTGGCGATCCAGCTGCTCGGCGATCAAATCCAGCATGCTGGTAAATGATGAGAAGATGAGTATGTTCCGGCCATCTTCTATCATGCTCGGCAACTTGTTCTCCAGCCAGGCAAGCTTGGAAGACTCGGCGTTAAGCTCATCCTGGCCACCATCGTAGGCCGCATTCATTCGACTTGTTTCACCGCCAGAGCTTGCCTCAGCAAGATGCGCGCGCTCGCCTGCCTGAGCCAGATTGAGCATCGACGGATGACAGCAGACCTGGCGAAGCTTAAGTAGTGCATTGCTGATCATCAGGCGGTTGGCCTTGGCGCCGGTTTGCCGCAGCGCCAGTTGCACCTGCTCCGCCACCGTCAGGCGTATGGTCTCATAGAGATCCGACTGACTCTGGCTCAGCTCAATCAGGGTGTTGATCACCGTCTTGGTCGGCAGTTCGGTCGCCACCTGACGCTTGGTGCGCCTGAGCATAAAGGGCGCCAGACGCTGAGCCAATCGTTGGCGGCTGGTGTCGCAATGATCTTTCTCAATCGGCTGTTTAAACTGGCGTTGAAACTGGGTCGCGGTGCCTAGAAAGCCCGGCATCAGAAAATGAAACAGCGACCAGAGTTCACCGAGGTGATTCTCCATCGGCGTCCCCGTGAGACAGAGACGATGCTTGGTCTGCAGGCGGTTCACCAACTTAGTGATACGGCTGCGACTGTTTTTGATGGTCTGCGCCTCATCCAGGATCACCTGATGCCAGTTAAGCTTGGTTAGCCGCTCGGCGTCTTGTGCTAGGATCCCGTAGCTGGTGATCAGCACATCGACATGGGTCAGCGCCTGCTCGTTATCATGGCGGGAACGGCCGCTCCAGATGAAACTCGTCAGGCTAGGGGTAAACTGGGCGATCTCTCGCTGCCAGTTGCTGAGCAAACTGGTGGGCGCGATAACCAAAACGGGCGCCTTAGTCACCCCGGCCTGTTTATCCAGCAAGATGCTGCACAAGGTCTGCAGCGTCTTACCCAGCCCCATATCATCGGCCAGTATGGCGCCGAAGCCGTGTCGCTTGATAAATTGTAGCCAGGCGACACCTTCTATCTGATAGGGGCGCAGCTCGGCGTTGAGCCCATCTGGGGTAACAAAGTCTATGGTTCCCAGCCTATCTGCGCGCCTGCTCTGCTGCTCATTGAGATAACGCCCGAGCGCCTTGGCATGTTGCCTCAGCTTGGCTTCACCCGACCAGGTCAGCGCCTGCTCGGAGTGACTTAAGGCATCATCGAGCAGCGGAATGCGCCCGAGGTGATGGCGTGCCAGCACCAGCTTTTCCTGATCGTTGAGCGGCTGCTGAGCAAAGAGCTCGTCGAGCACCGCAAGTATGCGCTGAATACGCGCAGCCGGCAGGGTTAGGATGGCACCAGATTCCAGCTCCAGCGCCACCTCCTGCGGCTGACTCTCACTATGGGTTGCGTCAGATTGATCGGCGCTCGTTACCTGATTGAAATCTCGGCTGAGTTTGCCCTGACGAATGAGGTTGACCAGCAATGGCAGGAGGTTAACCCGCTTTCCTTCGACCTCAACTCCAAGGCTCAGCTCGAACCAATCCTTGTCGGCGCTGTTCACCTCGCCATACCAGGCATTGGCCGCCACTTGAACGAAACGTTGTTTGGCCACCAGTTCAACCTGCCAGCCCTTGAGCGAGAGCGTGCGCAGCAGCACCACATGCTCGCTCGCCTCACCCGGCACCAGACGCAGGCCCTCGCCGAGTGATTCAGTCACGGCTGGCTCGAATTGACTGGTGAGTAGCGGCAAGGGATTGAGCAACAGCTGGCATTTGGCAAATTGCGCCATGAAGGCCTTATGGCCCGCGCCGAGATAGCTCAGCGACTCGAAGTCATAACGCCGACCGCGATGAACCATAGAAAATTTCGCGACATCTATGGGCGACAACATAGGCTCGTGCCAGTGTTGCTCCAGGCTCTCGCGGGCGATCTCTAGCCTTGGCAGCCAGTCGCCGTCCAGATCCGCGCCTTCTAACAGGGTTTGATTCACCCGCACGTCACCGCGTTTATCGATTATCCCCGTGCCCGAGCAGGTATCTAGCCAGACACCGGGGCAAAGGGGCAGCATGAAGCTTTCATCCAGGTAGTCTTCATCATAGTGAGTCGCCAAACGCACCGGCTCCCCCGCCACCTTGCCAAAGAAACAGCGACCGCTGGCAAACAGCAGGCGATAAAAATCACTGTCGAGTACGGCTAAATGTTCACTAGAAAGAGGCTGTGAGCCAAAGGCGTCATTAGCGAGCGAACACTTGAGATCGATAAGGATCGCCTGCTCAAGCGAGGCTCCTGCCTGCGACACCTGTTGTTGCTCTGCCAGTGCATCCAGGCGTGACACCGCAGGGCTTAGGTACTCGGGTAGCTGTGATTGAGTGCTATCGGCACGCAAATTTTCACTGCTGGTTTCGGGGCTAATGTCAGGGCTAATGCTAGGGCTAGTTTCGGAGTTAAAAGTCTCACCCGTTACCTCGCCCGCAACCTCTCTGAGTAGGTGCAGTAACTTGAGATCTGTCTGACTGACATACTTGGGCACAGGCTGGCTCTGCAGCAAGTCGAAGCCTAAAGGTCCCTTGAGCTGATAGCGGCCATTCTTGTTGAGATAGCCTTTTAACACCTTGAGCTGCAAACCTGTCTCGCTCAGTGCTAACAGGTAGAGGATGCGATGGCGCGCCATGGTGGGGAAAGGATCGAAACGCTCCTTGAGATCGCTGCGAAACAGGCGAATCGCCGTATCTGAGCGTCTGGAACGTCCCTGCTCTTCAACTGCGCTATGAGCCGCCTGCTCAATGACCAAGGCCGCCTGATGCAGACAGCGTGGCTGACCGCAGTCACAACGACCGCTCACCTTACCCTGATCGTTAAGGGAGACTTGGCAAGATAACTTAGGCTCGCCCGCGAAGACACCACGAATAATATGGGCGCGGCGCTGGCACTCCAGCAGCCGACCGTCCAACAGGGCTTGCAGCGCAGAAAACCTTTCTTGATGTGAAAACTCTTGTACAGCCGTTTGTAATAACATCGTCCGAGAAAAAAGCAGATAGACCAAGATCAGCGATTGAAAGGAGAGATGATATCACTATTTGTTGGGCCTGTTGTAGCCCGAAAGGAGGCAAGTGTCGGCTTACTGCGCAGTTACCCACGCCCTGAGCCGACACCTGTGACCTAGATCACTGAATGCAGATTAAGCAGAGATCGCGGTGCGTTTCATACGCGCCAAGTAGAAGCCGTCGAAGCCGCTGTCGGCCACGCTAACTGTTTCATCGTCGATGAAGCTAAAGTGCGGATTGGCAGCCAGGAAGGCATCGACCTGCTGGCGATTCTCCTGTGGCATGATAGAGCAAGTGGCGTAGATCAAGATGCCGTCGACCTTCACCATGCGGCTATAGCTCTGCAGGATCTCCTTTTGCAGCTCGACCAATACCGGCAGGCGCTCCGGCGTGTCACGCCACTTGGCATCGGGATTACGCTTGAGGACCCCAAGGCCGGAACAAGGCACGTCCAACAGCACCCTGTCGGCGCTCAGTTTAAGACGCTTGATGGTCTTGCTGCTGGCAATGATGCGGGTCTCGACGTTATGGGCACCGGCGCGGCGCGCTCGCTGCTTCAAGTTGTCCAGTTTCCACTGCTCAACGTCCATGGCCAATAGACGTCCCTTGCCCTGCATCTGCGCGGCAATGGCAAGCGTCTTACCACCTGCGCCGGCGCAGGCATCGATCACCCGCATGCCGGGCTCTGCGCCCACGGCCGCGGCCACGTGCTGAGAACCTGCGTCTTGCTGCTCAAACAGCCCCTGCTTGAAGCACTCGGTGCGAAACAGCGCCGCATCAGAGATAACCTCGAGCGCGCTTGGCACACCCGGCACCTCACGGGTCTCGACCCCTTCCTTTGCTAGGCGCTTGGCCAGATCCTCACGATCTGTCTTGAGCGGGTTAACGCGCAGGTAACGCTTAGGCGCCTGTGCCAGCGCGGCGCGCTCCTTGGCCCAGTCATCGCCTAACTGCTGCTGGCCCAAGGTATTGAGCCATTCCGGGCAGCCATCGAACAGGACTTCTTGCTGCTTGGCCGCTTCCAGGCGCTGATTAAAATCATCTTCTTCGATCGCCAGGGTGTACTGCAACTTAGGAATAGGCAGCTGGTTAGCCATGTGCCAGGCGTTGAGCAGGCGTGATCCCATACGGGTTATCTCATCGGTTGAGATATCGGCCAGATGACAGTAAAAGTTGAGACGGCGCAGCAGATCGCCAGTCACATAGGTGATACGCGCCTGCTCGGACGGTGCTAACTTGAGTCCAGAGAAGTGATGGGAATAGGCTCTGTCCAGCGGTTTGCCCTCTTCGAGCACCATGGCCAGCACATTAATAACTAATTCGGTTGAACTTGGAGATAGCGACGCATTTAACATAGTAGAGCCTAAAGTAGCAGAGCCTAGATAATAAAAATCGCTGGCGATCATAGGAGTTAAGCCCCTATTAGGCAAGCGCTAGCGGCCATTCTGTCAATAAAAAAGGCAAGCATTGCTGCTTGCCTCTTATTAATCGCATTACTGTAAACGCAATAGGCCTTAAAGCTTAGACCCTTTCACGCCATAGAACATAATAAACAGGTAACAGATGATCGGCAGGAAGAAGGCCTGCTGGATACCGATATTATCGGCAAGCACACCCTGAAGCAGCGGCAGAATCGCACCGCCCACGATGGCCAAGCAGAGCACACCCGAACCTTGTGAGGTGTGAGGGCCAAGATCCCTAAGTGCCAGACTGAAGATGGTTGGGAACATGATGGAGTTAAACAGGCCGACCGCCAGAATCGCCCACATGGCGACGTTACCGGTACTGGTCATGGCCAGCGCAACCAAGAGCGCCGCCATCAGGGCGTTGAAACCAAGTACGGTACCGGCAGGCACCTTCTGCATCACGGCGCTACCGATGAAGCGACCCACCATGGCACCGCCCCAGTAATAGGTGATGTAACTCGCGGCGCTGGCCTCACTGAGTCCGGCAATGTCATCCTGGGCCAGGAAGTTAACCAGGAAGCTACCGATAGAGACCTCGGCACCCACGTAGACGAAGATCCCCACGGCGCCCAGTACCAGGTGAACAGACTGCAGCGCGCTGGTCTTGCCATTATGCACCAGCTCGCCTTGCTCACCGCTTTGACAATGCTCTTTGATCTGCGGCAGATCCAGCTTGGCAAAGACCAACGCCAGAATACCAAGGGCACTGGCGAGGATCAGATAAGGCAGCTTAACCACTTCCGCCTCGGCCTGTGCCTGGGTCAGGGTCTCGCTGGCCTCAACTGCGACAGAGAGGATCAACACGGCGCCAAAATATGGCGCAACCGTGGTACCCAAGGCGTTGAAGGCCTGAGTCAGGTTAAGACGACTTGAGGCGGTCTCTACGCTACCCAATGCATTCACATAGGGGTTCGCCGCCACCTGCAAAATAGTGATCCCTGAGGCCAACACGAACAAGGCGCCTAAGAAGAGTCCATAAGTCGCCAGCGCCGCCGCAGGATAGAAGAGCGCGCAGCCCAGCGCCGCGATCAGCAAGCCTGTGACAATCCCTTTCTGATAGCCTAGCGCTCTCACCAGCTTACCGGCCGGCATAGAGACCAGGAAGTAGGCGCCGAAGAAGCAGAACTGAATCAGCATCGCCTCGGCATAGTTGAGCGAAAACGCCGCCTTGAGGTGGGGGATCAATATGTCGTTAAGACAGGTGATAAAGCCCCACATGAAAAACAGCGAAGTCAGGGAGACTAGCGCGAAACGATAGTTCTCCTGCTCGCCACCGACCCCGGTAGCCGTGCTACTTTGTTGCATCATTGCCATGGTTAAGTTCTCTTTTGTTATTTTATCTTTCTGGTTGTACTGTTAAAAATTTTCACGCAATAAGATTATTTTGAGCCCTGGATTCTCTGGAGACCTAGATAGCCAAGCCTCTAATTAACGGCGTAGAAACAGCCAAAGGGAGCAAATTGTATCGAATCACCCGACAGTTCAGCCTCAGGCAGACCGTGCCCGGCCAAAGGCGTCAAGCTGGTCGCCCCCTCGCCTGCAAGGCTGTAGCTTTGTGGCTCGCCGCTCAGGTTAAAGGCGACTAATAAGCTTTGCTCACCTAGGCGTCGTTCAAACACCAAGAGTGCGTCAGTTGACTCAATAAATTTGATATCACCCGAGATCAACACGTGGTACTGCTTACGCCAAGCCAGCATATGACGGTAGTGGTTCAGAATCGATGCGGGATCGGCCTCTTGAACATCGACCGCCATCTCCTTGTGCTCTGCCGGTACAGGTAGCCAGGGGCTATTGTCACTGAAGCCGCCATGGTTAGCGTCATGACGCCAAGGCATAGGCGTTCGGCAACCGTCACGGCCCTTGAACATGGGCCAAAAGGTGATACCAAAGGGGTCTTGTAGCTGTTCATAGGCGATCTCTACCTCACCCAGACCCAACTCTTCTCCCTGATAGCTACAGACGCTGCCCCTTAGTGAACAGAGCAAAGCATTGAGCATCTTGGCCATGTCGGCATTGAAGGCTTCTCGTCCCCAGCGGGTCGCAACACGCTGCACGTCGTGATTACCTATCGCCCAGCAGGGCCAGCCATCACCTATGCTCTGCTCAAGGGCCTCGACAGTTTGGCGAATATAAGCCGGGCTAAAGTCATCGGTGAGCAGCTCGAAGCTGTAGGCCATATGCAGGCGATCCTCGCCCTGGGTATATTCGGCCATGGTGGCCAGCGAATCTTCCGATGAGACCTCGCCCAGGGTAACCACACCGGGATACTGGTCGATCAGCGCGCGCAGCTCCTCGATAAAACCTACGGTCTGCGGGCGGGTGTTATTGAAGTAGTGATACTGGTAGGCGTATGGGTTATCTTCGCTAAAGCCCCTGCCCTGACGCTTGTCTGCGGGCTTGGCCGGATTGTCTCTGAGCTGCTCGTCGTGATAACAGAAGGTGATCGCATCCAGGCGGAAGCCATCCACTCCCTTATCGAGCCAGAACTTGACGTTCTGCAATACCGCGCGGCGCACATCAGGGTTGTGGAAGTTGAGATCCGGCTGACTGGTTAAGAAGTTGTGCAGATAATATTGTTGACGACGTGGCTCCCACTCCCAGGCGCAGCCACCGAAGATCGCCAGCCAGTTGTTCGGCGCCGTACCGTCGGGCTTAGGATCGGCCCACACATACCAGTCTTGCTTGGCATTGTCGCGGCTCTGACGGCTCTCGCTAAACCAGGCGTGTTGATCTGAGGTATGACTCAACACCTGATCGATAATCACCTTGATCCCCAGACGATGGGCCTTGTCGATCAGCTCGTCGAAGTCGTCCATGGTGCCAAACAGGGGATCGATAGCCAGGTAATCACTGATGTCATAACCGAAGTCTTTCATCGGTGACTTGAAGAAAGGTGAGATCCAGATGGCATCGACATTCAGGCTCGCAATATAATCGAGTTTACTGATGATACCCTGTAGGTCCCCGACACCGTCGCCATTGGAATCCATTAAACTGCGAGGATAGATCTGATAGATGACGGCGCCGCGCCACCAGTAGAGTTGGTTCATTATCGCCCCTATGTCACCAACGACTATATTAAAGGCAGCTGCCTGCCTTCGGGTTGCATACCTGTTACCCAATCGTTGTCGACGAACAATTGTTATTAGAATGAAACGAGCATACGTCATCCGGGAAATCGGGTTCAACACCACTGCATACGTATGCAAAACAGACAGGCGTGAAGCACCTTCTAGGCACCTAGGGTAAAGACAAATAAAAACATATAGTTAATCTGATTTTGACAGGCTATTTTGTGACCTTGCGCACCCCAAATGGCGGCCTTTATGAGGCTTGGGTCACTTTTGAATACGTATGCATAATATTGTGACCGCGACGAATGCGAGAGTAGTATCGGGTCTGCTACATAACAACTTAGAAACAAGTACAATAACAAGCACTCTCATTCACCTATATAGCTGTGAACAAGGGTCCCCCCTTAATTTCACACACAAGAAGTAATACAGAATGAATAGAGTGAAAAAAGGGGAAGATGGATGTTTCAATTTAAACCTAACCTACTCACGCTAGCCCTGCTTACCGCCGGTGTCAGTGTGCAGGGTTTTGCAGCAGACGCGGTAGAGACAGAAGACCAAGCGCAAGCCCAGCAGTCGATCGAAGTGATTGAAGTCACCGGGATCCGTCGCAGCTTGCAAGAGTCTCAATCACTCAAGATGTCCTCATCATCTGTGGTCGAAGCCATTTCGGCCGAAGACATAGGTAAGTTGCCAGACGTGAGTATCGCCGAGTCGTTAGCTCGCCTGCCGGGTGTTGCCGCGCAGCGTCTCGATGGCCGCGCGAACGTGATTTCGATTCGTGGTCTGGGCCCAGACTTTACGACCGCCACCTTAAACGGCCGCGAACAGGCCTCGGTTAACGACAACCGTGGTGTTGAGTTCGACCAATACCCTTCTGAGCTGCTAAACCGCGTTGTGGTTTACAAGACGCCAGATGCCTCTGTGATGGCACAAGCCATTGGCGGTACCGTCGATATGCAGACCATTAGCCCCCTAATTCATGGTGAACAGACAGTAGCTGTCTCACTTCGCGGTGAAATGAACGATCTTGGTGCACTTAACAGCGACTCAACCGACAAGGGATATCGCAGCAGCATCTCATACATCGACCAATTCGCCGACGAAACCATAGGTATTGCACTGGGTTACGCCCGTATGCAGTCGCCTAACCAGGAAGAGCGCTGGCAAGCCTGGGGTTACCCCGAGCTAGACTATGATGCTAATAATCCAAAGGTACTCGGTGGTGCCAAGCCCTTCGTTCGTTCGAGCGAACTTGAGCGCGACGGCGTACTAGCTGTGTTCGAGTATCAGCCAAACGACAGCTTTAAGTCTGTTATCGACCTCTACTACACCAAGTTTAAAGATGAACAGCGTCTTCGCGGCATCGAGATCCCAGGTCAATGGGGTGGCGGCTGGGCAAACTCAGGCATCACTGCCCTGGAAACCCAAGACGGTCTGGTAACCAAAGGGGTGATCAACGACGCTGCCGTTATCGTACGTAACGACATCAACGTGCGTGACGCCGAATCACTGTCGATTGGTTGGAACAACAAATATGCCATCAACGATAACTGGAATATCGAAGCCGATGTCGCCCTTTCAAAGGCGAGCCGTACCGACCTGGGTATGGAAAGTTATGCCGGTACTGGCCGCGGTAACGGCAACGGTGCCACCGACAGCTTAGGTTTCGAATATGACGGCCAGGGCGGATACGACTTCACCCATAACCTGGACTACGAAGATCCCGATCTGATCAAGCTAGGCGGTGCCTTTAGCTGGGGCGATCCAATGGGCCCTAGCAGCCAAGACGGCTTCATCAACAAGCCAGAGATTGAAGATGAGCTTAAGTCACTGCGCCTTGCGGCTGAGTATATCTTCGATGACGGCGCTATCAGCAGCATCCAATTTGGTGTGAATCGCACCGACCGTGAAAAGAGCAAGCGCGACAACGGCTACTATCTGACACTTAAAGGCTACCCAGATATGCTGACCGTGCCAGAAAAGTACCTGTTAGACCCAACGTCACTGGACTTCTTCGGTATGGGCGACATGCTGAGCTACGACTCACTCGCCTTCTACAACGATGGTAACTATATAGAAACCAACGCAGATTCGGTCGATCTGAGCCGCGCCACCAACTCATGGGATGTATCTGAAGAGGTGACTACGGCATTCGTTAAGGTAAACCTTGAGACAGATCTTTATGATATCCCTGTCACGGGTAATATCGGCCTGCAGGCTGTGCACACAGACCAAAGCTCAGATGGCACGGTCGCAACAGTCGACAGTGGCTCGGTAGTCAAGACACCTATTACTGCCGGTGACACATACACAGAATGGCTGCCTAGCATCAACCTTGGCTTTGAAGTCGCCGAAGGTCAGATGGTTCGCGTCGCCGCTGCACGTACCCTTACCCGTGCACGCATGGATAAGATGAATGCCAACGTTAACTTCAGCTATAACGCCAATCCAACAGATGGTGTTAACTGGTCCGGTGGTGCAGGTAACCCTTATCTGCGTCCTTGGTTGGCCCGTCAGTACGATATCAGCTACGAGAACTACTTCAGCGATCAAGGCTACTTCGCCCTGGCTGTGTTCTACAAGGATCTGGAAAACTATATCTATGATCAGCAATCCAACTTCAACTTTGGTGAGCTGTTCCCTGAGCAACCTGGTAATCCTATCGGTAACGTGACTCAGCCACAGAATGGTCAAGGCGGTTACGTACAGGGTATCGAAGCCTCACTATCACTGGATTTCGGTCTATTCGCCGACAGCTTGGAAGGTTTCGGTACCATCCTAAGCGGTACCTACAACGATAGCGAAGTGAAAGAAACGCCAGACAGCGAGCCAACAACGCTACCGGGTCTGTCTGAGAAGACCTTTAACGCCACGGTTTACTACGAAAACGCAGGCTTCAGTGCTCGCGTCAGCTCTCGCTACCGTAGCGACTTCCTGGGTGAAGTCACGAAGATCAGCCTGCAGCGTGAAAACGTGAACATCAAGGCGGAGACGGTTGTCGACGCGCAGATTGGTTATGACTTCTCTGAGAGTGGAATTGACGCCCTTTACGGTCTGTCGGTGCTCTTCCAGGTAAACAACCTGACCAACGAGCCATTCACCTCTTACTTTGGTGATGACAAGCGTGAAGTACGCGACTTCCAAAACTATGGTCGCAACTATATGTTAGGTTTGAACTACAAGTTCTAAGCTAACACGCCTGTAAATTAGCCTCTGTAACCCAGTTACGGGGGCTTTTTTTTAAGGTGGCTATTATTTTTAGATCCTAGTTTTTAAAGCGCAAGTTTTTAAGGCATAAGTTTTTAAGCTGTAAGTTAAGGAGCGAGCCATGACATCAGAGATTAAACACCTGGTCATCGTAGGTGGCGGCAGCGCAGGTTGGATGGCGGCGGCCATGCTTAGTCGCATGATGGGCCGGCAACTTAAGATCACCCTGGTCGAGTCAGATCAAATCGCCACCGTCGGTGTTGGCGAAGCCAGCATCCCCCCTCTGCAGCTCTTCAACCGCGCATTAGGCATTAACGAACACGACTTTCTTAGGGCGACTCAGGGCACCTACAAGCTGGGGATCGAATTTGAGCATTGGCTCAAACAGGATCAGGCGTACATGCACGCCTTCGGCACCCAGGGCAAAGATCTTGCACTCACCCCCTTTCGCCACCTCTGGCTAAAGTCGAAGCCGGAGTCGGCAAGTGACTATTGGCGATACTCCCTTAACTATCAGGCTGCTAAGGCCAATCGGTTTCAATCCTTAGCTCAACTTCCAGGCACAGATCTTCCTGGGATCAATCATGCTTACCATTTCGATGCAGGCCTCTATGGTAAGCTGCTAGCACACTACAGCCAGCAAAACGGCGTTAACCGTAAAGAAGGCAAGATAACCCGAGTCCTATTAGATAGCGACAGCGGTGATATCGACTGTCTCGAACTCGAAAACGGCGAGAGGATCAGAGGCGATCTCTATCTGGATTGCTCGGGATTTCACGGCCTCCTCATCAAACAGGCGCTTAATGTCGAGTATCTGGATTACCGCCAATGGCTCTTGTGTGACCGCGCCATCGCCATGCCGACGATGGCAACTCGGCCAAGGCGCCCCTATACCCGCGCCTGCGCCCATAAGGCCGGCTGGTGCTGGCAGATCCCGCTGCAACACAGAACCGGTAATGGCATCGTCTACTCGAGCCAATACATGAATGACGATGAGGCCTTATCACTGCTGGAAAAGCATGTAGATGGCGCGCCCATTGGCGAGCCGAGAAAGATTCAGTTCATCCCGGGACGCGTCGCCAACCAGTGGCATAAAAACTGTGTCTCACTGGGACTCTCAAGCGGCTTCTTAGAACCTCTGGAGTCCACCAGTCTGCATCTCATTCAAAGCGGTATCATACGCCTGTTAAAGCTTTTCCCTAACCTGCTGAATATGGATGCACTAAGGGACGAATATAACCGCCAATCGGCTGAAGAGTTTGAACAGATCCGAGACTTCATTATCTTACATTACAAATTAAATCAGAGAGATAATGACAAATTCTGGCAACATTGCCGCGAGATGTCGGTACCTGATACCTTAACCGCCAAGATGGCATTATTCTCCGCCTCGGGTGTGATAAATTGCCCTCAGGAATCCCTCTTTAGCGAAAATGCCTGGACCCAGGTGATGCTGGGGCAAGGACTCATGCCTGCGAGTGCCCATCCCCTCGCTAGCGCACTAACAACAGAGCAAACCACAGAACTACTCCATAATCTAAACAGAATCATCACCAAGACGACTGACGCCATGGCGAGTCATGATGACTACCTCAAACAACACTGCGCCGCGCAGTCAGAGTAAAAAAGGATAACCAGATGAAACGCTCTTACCTCTCTCGAAGCATAGCCTTAGGTACTTTCGGTGCGTTAGGTGCTTTAGGTGCTGTCATAGCACTGGGCGGCACCACTTTTTCAGCTCAGGCCCAGGCCACCAACGACAATGCATCTCTTCGTATCGAGCCGCTAAACTGGTGGGCGGGCATGCACCACAGCCAGCTGCAACTCATGGTTCACGGCAAAGATATCGCCAAGGCCAAGGTCAGCATTAAGGCTGACGGCGTGACCCTTAAAGGCGTTGAAACCACTGAGAACCCCAACTACCTGTTTGTAAACCTGGACACCCAAGGCGCCAAGGCGCAGACCCTTGAGCTCACTTTCAAGCAAACCGATCGTGAGGCGATGCATGTTAGCTATGAGCTACTCAAGCGCGATAACGGCAGCGCGGCGCGCCAGGGATTTGGCAACCAGGATGTCATTTATCTCATCACGCCGGATCGCTTCGCCAACGGCGATCCCGGTAACGACAACCAGAGCGACATGCTAGAGCATGCCGACCGCAGCAATCCCGGCGGTCGCCATGGCGGTGATATTCAGGGGATCATCAACAGTCTGGACTATCTGGCCGATCTCGGCGTGACTCAGCTGTGGATCAACCCGCTCACCGAAAACAATATGGCCGAGTACTCCTATCACGGCTACTCGGTTACCGACCATTACCGTATCGATCCCCGATTTGGCAGCAACCAGGATTACCGTCAGCTTGCCGTGAAGGCCAAGGAGCATGGCATCGGCATCATCGCCGATGTGGTGGTCAATCATATCGGTGCCAATCACTGGTGGATGCAGGATCTACCGAGCCAGGACTGGCTTAATCTTGCCCCGGCAACCGAGAAAGATCAGACGCCTAAGCCTATCTTTACCAGCCACAGACGCACCACGATGCAAGACCCCTATGCTAGCGAGCAAGACAAGCAAGACTTCAGTCATGGCTGGTTTGTCGAGTCGATGCCGGACCTAAACCAGCAGCAGCCACTGCTTGCCAACTACCTAATCCAAAACAGCATCTGGTGGGTTGAATATGCCCAGCTCAGCGGCATTCGCGAAGACACCTACTCCTATGCCGATAAGGACTTCCTGGTCAATTGGACCAAGGCTATCATGGCCGAATACCCTAAGTTCAATATCGTCGGTGAAGAGTGGACAGGTAACCCCATCACAGTGGCCTACTGGCAGAAAGACAAGGTAAACAAGGATG
Source organism: Shewanella aquimarina (assembly GCF_023349185.1). GTDB lineage: Bacteria > Pseudomonadota > Gammaproteobacteria > Enterobacterales > Shewanellaceae > Shewanella > Shewanella aquimarina. The sequence continues at coordinate 362,641 of NZ_JAKIKY010000003.1, forward strand.
GCTACCGATCGGCGCTGCCGAGTCTGATGGACTTCCCCCTCTACGAGACCCTATTAAAGGCCCTGAGTGAGGAAGAGAGCTGGAGTGATGGGCTAATCCGCCTGTTCGAGTTTTTGGGGAACGACATGGTCTATGCCGACCCGACACAACTGGTACTTTTCGAGGGCAACCACGACACCAACAGGATCTATAGCCTGCTGGGTGACAACCTGGCACTGACTAAGATGGCGCTGGCCTATGTGCTGACCAGTAACCGCATACCACAGATCTTCTATGGCTCAGAAATTTTGATGCAAAGTCCAACCAAAGATCGTAATGACGGTATTACTCGCTCTGATTTCCCTGGCGGATGGGAGGGTGATGCCATCTCCGTTTTTGATAACAAGGGGCTAAATGCGGATCAAGCATCCATGCTGAGCTTTACCCGTACCTTGCTCAACTTCCGTAAGACGGCGAGCTATATCCACAATGGCGGCCTTCGCCACTATGTGCCTGAAGATGGCGTTTACGTGCAGATGCGCTGTAGTCAGCAAGATTGCGACGACAAGGCGCGTCTCATGACCATCTTCAACAAGAACGACAAGCCGGTCGAACTGTCACTCGAGCGCTATCGCGATCTGCTGGGCAATGTCCGCAAGGCGCGCAATGTGATAACAGGCGAAAGCGTGATACTTGATGAAACCCTCTCCCTCAAGGAGCAAGGCGTTACCCTGCTAGCCATCGAGGAAGCCAATTGATGCTAAAAGCAAAATCAGTACGACCTATGGGCGCTCGCCCAGCACGTCAGGGGCTTAAGACCTTAGACCCCATGGCTCGCTTAGCCGCCATTAGCGGTTTTACCCTGCTGCTATCGGCGCAGGCCATCGCCTTGCCGCAGATGGAGATTCGCTCCAGCGCGCACCAGCACGAAGATGCCGCAAATGAAGTGAGCCAAGCGCAAGTTGCAAGCGTAGATAAACCCGTTATCTATCAGGTGTTCACCCGCTTATTTGGTAACACCCAGACCGCCAATATCCCCTGGGGCACCAAGGCGCAAAATGGCGTAGGTAAATTCAGCGACTTTACGCCTAAGGCGCTCGAAAGCATCAAGTCCCTCGGCGTCAGCCATATCTGGTATACCGGGGTTCCTCACCACGCGCTGGTGGGCGACTATCGGGCCTATGGCATAGGATTGGACGATCCCGATGTGGTCAAGGGCCGTGCGGGCTCCCCCTATGCGGTGAAAGATTACTATAACGTCAACCCGGATCTGGCAGACGATCCCGCCAAGCGCCTTGAGGAGTTCGAGGCGTTGATCGCCCGCACCCATGCCGCCGGGATGAAGGTCGTGATAGACATAGTCCCCAACCATGTGGCACGCGGCTATCACTCGCTTTCGGCCCCGCAAGGAGTGAGCGACTTCGGCGCTGATGACAACACTCGGCTAGCCTACGCCAGAGACAACGACTTCTATTATGTGGTGGGCACCCCCTTCGAGGTGCCAGATCTTAGCCAGGACCTCAAGCCCCTCGGCGGCGAGGCCCATCCCCTCGTCGATGGCAAGTTCGAGGAGTTCCCCGCCAAATGGACGGGTAATGGCGCCCGCGCGGCAAAGCCAGATCAGAACGACTGGTATGAGACGGTCAAGATCAACTATGGCATCAAGCCAGATGGCAGCATAGATCATCCTCAGTTGCCTAAGGGCTTTGACAGCAAATCTGTTGCCGAGCATTACGCCTTCTGGCAACAGGTGCCCAAGGAAAACATCCCCAGTTCCTGGCATAAGTTCAACCAGATTGCCCAGTACTGGCTAGCCATGGGCGTAGACGGTTTTCGCTATGACATGGCCGAGATGGTGCCCGTCGCCTTCTGGAGTTACTTAAACAGCAATATCAAACAGACGAATCCAGATGCCCTGCTGCTCGCCGAGGTCTATACCCCAAGTCGCTACCGTGACTACATTAACCTTGGCAAGATGGACTACCTCTACGACAAGGTGGGACTCTACGACAGCCTCAAGGCGATCATCCAGGGTAAGGCGGGGACACCAGCGATCGAGCGCGATCGCAAAAGCGTTGCAGACATCGCCGGGCACATGCTGCATTTTCTGGAGAACCACGACGAGCAGCGTATCGCCAGCCCTGAATTTGCCGGTGACCCTCAAAGCGCCCTGCCCGCCATGGTGATCTCCACCACGCTAAGTCAGGCGCCCACCCTGCTCTATTTCGGTCAGGAGGTCGGCGAAGATGGCAGCGAAGACGCTGGCTTTGGTAAACCCAGCCGCACCAGCATCTTCGATTATATCGGCGTGCCGGCCCACCAGCGCTTTATGAACATGGGTAAATTTGACGGCGGTCAGTCTTCAAAAGAGGAGCTGAGTCTGCGAGCCTATTACGCCAAGCTGTTAAACCTCAGCCACAGCCTGAGCGCCCTAAGCGGCGAATATGGCGATCTGCACAGGGCGAATATCGATCAAGATAAGGGCTATGATGCAAACCTATTTGCCTTCAGCCGCTTCGACGACAAGCAGAGGCTCATCATCGTCAGCAACTTCGCTAAAGACAAGGCAAAGCAACTCACCCTAGAGCTGCCCCCGGCCTTAGTTAAACGCTGGCAACTCGCACCGGGCACTTACCCGCTAAAAGAGATGCTAAGTGATGAGAACGCAACAACGCCATTGACCCTAACGACGAAGGGAGGCCAGGTCACACTCGACCTGGCGCCACTTGAATCTAAAGTGCTCGTCGTAGGAGAGAAATAAGCCCCGTCACTTTAAGATATCAAGCGAGTAGATTGAGCATTAACCAGGCTCAGCCTACTCGCTTTTGATTTCGACTCATCCTGTCAGATTTACCGCCTTACTAAGAGGCGCATAAATGATTGGCTAAAATCAGCGACGAAGAAGCAAAAGCCAACTCCCTTTTTGTCCTTTTAAATGAACCGTGAAAGTGGTTCTTACAAGGGCAAACGCAGGATCCGTGGTGGTCGTCACAGAATACGCACAGTCATATTTATGGCGATGATGTCAGCCATACAGTGCAATCTTGTTTTTAAGCGCTATTACCTGCGTCTCAAAGCGGCTGGCAAAATGCCGAAAATAGCACTGATAGCTTGCATCCGAAAGCTCACCGTGATCTTGAATACCATGCTTAAAAGCGAGGAGTTGTGGTGCGCAAAAAACGGATAAATATATTGACTAAACACCACAGTCACTTGTTAGGAGAGACTTTCCACGTGAGCTCTTCCTCAACCAAGCAACCTGATAGACTCTCGATGTAATCACTAGGAGATACGGCCAATTTGATTAATGGAAAAATTGTCTTAACGTAATGCTCATGGCAAGCTTTTGAACTCCATTGTGTAATTACAATAAAGTAATCATGCTGCTTGAGGCTTCTTGCAACATAGCCACACAACATGCCTTCTGCATGCCCCATCTTTTCATTCCATATTTCACGCTGGTCAGCTAAAAACCGTTCGACATCTTTAACTCCACGACAAAACGCAATGCGTATTACAGGGTCAGTTGGCTGTGTTAATTTATTGGTTAGCGATGGAATACTTAGGACTCCCTCAAAGTAATGCACATCGCATTGCTTGTAAGTAGAGCCTTGATCACTTCTGATATAAATACCGTCATGGACGCTCTCCATGAACAAATTGACTGCATCAGATGACTCCCATAATCCAATGATAATAGCTTGTTGCTTTGATGGAACCCACCCACCAAATTGTCCTCTGAAGCCAGCACAGTGATTAAGCTCATTCCACAGCAGTTGACCCTGAGAAAACTTGAATTCTTGACCTAATTCAACCTGACAAGATACCAATTTTATTATTGTCACAAATAAGCTCCTAACGCCTCAAACACCGGCGCAGCTTGCTGCGTCCGAGTGCTTTGACTTGTTAGGCTTTTTCACTGCTATTAGATGAGCGTGTATTTCTTCCGCAACACTTACATGATATTCAATAACCTTATGTATCCAAGAAAGCGCTTTAACCTCAATATCCATCTTTCCCTCAACGAAGTAGTCCCGCCCCAAGAACCTAATGGGCTGACCGGAATCTAAACAATCCCGGGCGTACTGCGCGGAATAATATAAAGGCATGTCATTTATCTCATCAGTTTCGATACCTACGTAAATCTTTTCTAGCTCAATCGCAGATGTTGAATGAATAAGATCATTTCTAAATTGAATTATTTCGGGTATGTCGGCATTTGTCTTTTGAATACCAACTATATTGCTTAAAATTTTGTCTGAGAAAAATTTTGATTTTATCTTTTTCACTTCATGATACTGATTGTCTCTGGCAGCTTTGAAGGAAATATTGGAAGTGTCGACTGAATTCATATATTGAATTAACTTCGCAGATAAATCTAATGATGAACAAAGGGAGATAACTAGTGAAGTAACTGAAGTGGCCGCTTGATATGAATCATTTCCACGATGGATGATTTCTTTGGATTCAAACTGCTCAATAGCTTGATAAGATTTAGCGATGCACTTTCTTTGACTTCTTAATAGCTCTGTATAAGCAGATATTGATCGGCTGACAAGTGACATAATATCGGTGCAGATTCGCTTAACCTGATTAGTCACTAAGAACAGTTCCAGATCTTGCTCTTGAACAGGAAAGCTCTCATCATTACATAGTTTCTTGAAACTACTGTGGATAAATTCTAGGGCATACTTTGAACTATCCCCATAACCGCACTCGAGATATCCGACGGGGAATAATCCTATAACAGAATGATAGCGCTCAATTTCCTCTCTGTTCATGAGACAAGCCAAAAAAGCGTAATCAATGTGCGCTATGTAATAATGCTCTAACTCGTTCCATCTAAAGTCTGAAAGGTCTGGAAATTCTGAATCTACACCTATAGTTACGAGCTTATGAACTTTTGCAATATTGTTAGAGATCTCATCTAGCTCTTCTTCTGTAGATTGAAATGGTAATGAGCATGTACCGAAAACATCCTGAATTACATACGAATTTCCATCAAGCTTTCTAATGAAAAGCCCTTTATTTGCAAAGTACATCATCTTTTATTTACCATTCACCGAGATCATCCAAGGTTCACTAGAGAGCCTAACGCCGCCATCTAGGGAACCCCCAGATAATTCCTTTTACAATCAATTAGTAGACACGCATGGTGCTGTTTGATCTAATCAATTTCGCCAAAAACAAACTAGAACAACACCATGCGTGACATTACGATACTACATGACTCTCTTAGCAATCAATGCGCTTCCATCCACAAAAAACGTCTTAATTCTCTTATGGTTGCCACTAAATCATTACTAGATGGTGATCAACTCTCTTTGACCCAGCTAGGCCGTCATATCTCTGGTAATGTGGCGCCAAAGCACAGTATCAAACGCATTGACCGCTTGCTCGGTAATCGCCACATCAATAACGACCGATTGACGATATATCGCTGGCATGCAATGCATCTTTGCGGTGCTAACCCAATGCCTATAGTACTTGTCGATTGGGCCGATGTGAGAGAACAACTCCGCTTGATGACATTGCGCGCCTCCATCAGTGTTCAAGGGCGCAGCGTGACCCTTTATGAGCGTACTTTTGAATTCAAAGATTACAACGCACCTCGCAGCCACAATGTTTTTCTCACTGAGTTGGCAAAGGTGCTTCCGAATGGCTGCTGTCCACTAATCGTCACCGATGCTGGCTATCGCAATACTTGGTTTGCTCAAGTCGCCAGTCACGGCTGGTTTTGGTTAGGGCGTGTTCGTGGTGACGTCAGTTATCAGTATGTTGGAACACATCAATGGCACTCCAATAAGTCGCTTTACCCAACAGCAACGAACAAAGCCAAATACATCGGCCGTGTTAACCTCACCAGGAAAAGCCCATTGCCCTGTCATTTACACCTGTACAAAGCGAAAGAAAAAGGTCGTAAAGACCGTCGTTCCTCAAAGGCTGGAAGAAACCATACCGCTCAAGCAAGCTACGGAAGAAGCAGCAAAGAGCCGTGGCTATTGGCAACCAACTTACCACCTAACCACTTTAACTCGGTCCAAGTCACAAAGCTCTACGCTAAGGGAATGCAGATCGAAGAGACCTTTCGAGACTTGAAGAGTCCACAATACGGCATGGGGCTGAGGCACTGCAAAAGTCGTTGTCCGAAGCGGCTAGATGTGTTGTTGCTCATCGCTATGCTGGCTGAAATTGCCTTATGGCTAATTGGTATCGTTGCCTTACATCTAGGCTGGCAAAAACACTTTCAGGCCAACACCATTCGGCACCGGCCTGTGCTGTCGATTGTCAGATTGGGGAAAGAGGTAAGGCGAAGAGAAAACTATCAAATAACAGCGCAGCATTTACACTGGGCAATACATGAATACATCAAGTTGGTTCGCACTGCTGGGAGACCTGAGTTATGAGGGGATCCCCCAGCGCCGCAATATGGGGCGTATAAATGCTTGGCTAAAATTAGCGAAGAATGAGCGCCAGCCAAGCTTTGGACGTCCCATCCATAATTGCCTTGTTATACGTAATGTACTCTTTACTTAAAAATCAGCCTTTTACCTTTAACTGTAAACATTTGCCCAATGATTAACTCCGTTTCAGTTAATTCATACGGCACGACAACAGTAACGGAATATCCACTTACATGATCCAAATCTACGGCAATTGAATCCGAGCCATTAACTACAACATCATAAACTAAAGCAGATGCAATAATTTCGTTACTTTGTGCAGCCTCAATATAGTGATTTTTAAGTAGGTCGATTAAGTCTGATGATTTTGGGCTGTCTTCTCCATTTGAAGCTGATAAGTTAACTTGTTCGCCATTTGGTTTCATTATTTCACCAAATGGAAAAAACTCTTCATTTTCCAATAATAACTGCTGTGCTATAGGTAAGACTGCATCAAATAGCTTTTGAGTTTCAACTTTTCCTTGTTCCATGTTACTCCCAAAACAACTAAAACTTAGTAATAAAAATATTGCAGCAAGCTTAATTCTCATAATTACGTATAACGCTTATTAGCGAGAATGCCGCCTATGTAAATCACTTCCTACTAATATACATCGCGGCAAACTTTTTAAATATCTGAAATTTATATCAATAACAGCATTACATAACAAGGAGAAAGTGAACAGTCACAAAACAAAACGACACCCGATTTAACGAGACATCCACCACTACCTATTAAATAGCTGATGCTCAGTTTTTTACTAAATTTAATCAACTAGTTACGAAATTTCAAAAAACAAAACGGGACTCGCAAGATTACATGATAGGAAGTGAAAGTGGGTCTTTTTGGCAATATGCCATTATACCCGTATAAATCCGCAGTTTAGCGAGTAAAGGTTGGCAACCTTCAGAACATTCAACTCGTCACCCTAAATGTCATCAAAAGTGGTTAAATCGAAGAGACATTTAGATACCAGTGTAAGCACGCTTTTGGCTCTCGGCGGCATGGACGCCGCCGTGAAGCCTCCAAGGACGGAATCTCGGCGTGCCAAAAGAGTGCTTGCACATCCCCTCGCCGGGCAGGCGTTAGATATCAATGGAGCTATGGTTATAAAAACACTGGCAAACAACCAAGCTCTACAGGCTACGCTGCGACCTCATCTTTCCTGTGTTTCTGCACGAAGACCCTGCCTCAGGCAATCAATCCAGAAGTCTTCTCATCTTGCTAACAAGACTGTTAGAAATCTAAGATTCCAGAACACCCTACAAAGATACCAATCACAAACATCTGCAATGAATTCTGCAGATGTAAAAAAGCCCTCAATCTGAGGGCTCTCGTTAAATCTTATTTCTTACCAGGCCGGCTATCGGTCCAGGGGTTAAAGGCAGGCTTTTGTTCAGCTTTATACTCTGACCTATGATCTTTCCCACCACGATCACCAGTCGATCCTGTTCCTGTCTCATTACTCCTTGGCTTAGCTTTAGCAGGCCTAGCCTTCTTATCGGCGGCGTTACCTTTATAGGGCGATGCCTTTTCATGAGACTTAGACTGTCCTTTAGGCTTGTCTTCTCTGCGCTTTTCCTTAGCGCCCTTAGGCCCCTTCTCGGTTTGACTAGTCGACGTTTCACCACCTTTCTCACCCTGTGCCTGCTCACGCTTGGCCTTAGGCACATAATTGAGAATCGAGACAGGTACAGGTTTTCTCGGCGCGAAACCCTCTATCTCACGGCGCTCAAGCAGGTGATCGAGACGGCTCTCGATCATGCAGAGATTCTTAAAGTCGTCCTTGGATACCAGGGAGATCGCCTCGCCCTTGGCTCCGGCGCGGCCGGTACGCCCTATGCGATGCACATATTCATCGGCGGGAAACGGCAGGTCATAGTTGATAACCAGCGGCAGGTTATCGATATCGATCCCGCGCGCTGAGATGCCGGTTGAGATAAGGTAAGCAATCTTGCCCGCCTTGAAATCTGCCAGGATCTGTTCACGCACCGCCTGGGTACGACCACTGTGAATACACTCGGCCTCAATGCCCCGCTTCTCTAGCTGACTCACCAGCTTAGCGGCGCCATGTTTGGTCTCGATGAAGATAAGCGCCTGAGGCCAGGCATTTTCTTTGATGAGATGGCTGAGTAGCGCAGACTTCTTATCCTTATCGACAGTGGTGATCCACTGCTCGATATCCGGCGCGCTCTCCTCATTCTTAGTCACCGACAGATGGATCGCCTTAGGCACCGCCTGTTTGGCCAGCTCGCGAACCGGGCGAGACAAGGTGGCGGAAAACAGCAGGTTCTGCCTGTCTTCCGGCAGTGTGTCTAAGATCTTGGTGATATCCTCGATAAAGCCCATATCGAGCATACGATCGGCTTCATCGAGCACCAGGAGTTCCACCTCATCGAAGCGAATGGCCCTCTGGGTATAGAGATCCCGCAGGCGACCCGGCGTGGCCACCACGATATCGACGCCCTGGATCAATTGCTGCTTCTGCGCCTGCACATCCACCCCGCCATAGACGGCCATGGACGCTAGCCCCACGCCTTTACCGTACTCGCAGATGCGATCGTTTACCTGCAACACCAGCTCTCGGGTAGGCGCCAGAATGATCGCCCTCGCCCGCTTCTTGCGCTGTGTCTGCCCCTGCATCAGGGTCGTGAGCATAGGCAACACGAAAGTCGCCGTCTTACCACTGCCGGTTTGCGCCGCCGCGATCAGGTTCTTGCCCTTAAGCGCTAAGGGAATGGCTTCTTGTTGGATCGGCGTTGGCTTGTGATAACCGAGTTGTTCAAGGTTAGCCAACAGGGCTGTGGGCAGGCCAAGATGTGCAAAAGTCATGAATTCTCTCTTAGTGCCAAAAGGCGAAAATTAGGGCAGAAAAGGCAAAAATCGTCAGCCAATCAACCGGCTGGTAAAACGAAGCGCGCTAGTATAACAGAGCCACCTGCTAAGACTAGCGCAGATTAGTCAAAGTAAACCAGGGACGGAATAAGAAAGCAGGAACAAGAAAGTAGAAACAAGGAGCTAAGTTAGTCCCCTAACATCACAAGCTAGGCAATCCTATGCCATAACGACGTCTTATTCACATTTTCATACAAAAGAAATGATTTAGCGAAAGGTAAATTAGCCCGCGAGCAGTGTTATGAGTAATAATGAAGGAGTGGTGAAAAATATGCGCCGGCATGACTAACTCATAAAGTTTGCTTGGCACAGCGTTTTAACACAAACTGATGCACAGCAGTTAGGATCTCGCCAGAGAAGCTGTGCCGGTAAATTTCCGCTCTGGCAGCGCAAAGGATTGACAATGAGTGATCTCTATTTCGCCCCATCGACCCCCCATGATCTTCACGACACCTTACCTATCTGGCGAGAACTGATCTTCAAGCGCCTATTTGGCCTGCTCGCCATCTTGTGTGTGCCTGTGTACATCACCAGCGTTTATCTCTGTATTCAGATGGGGCTGATCGGCATGGCCGCCTTCGATACGCTAGCCTATCTTCTCCTGCTCTACATCTTACTAGCCCGGGGACTCAGGCAGAGCCTGCGCTACTGTATCGGTTGTTTGATGTTTTTCGCCATCGGCGTGGCTTTTCTCATTACCATAGGGCCAACCGGTGCCGGCTTCTTCTGGCTGTTTGTGTTTCCGCCGCTCACCAGCATATTAATTGGTAAAAAGGCCAGTCTATGCGCCCAACTACTCAACGCAGCCGCTCTCATCTCCATCGGCGTCGCCTACCATAACCAGTGGTTTCAATGGCCCGAGACCCAAGGTTATAACGGCTTTATCTGGTCAGTAGTGGCGATAAACTTCATCGTCACCAACGCCATGGTCACTCAGTCTGCCGCCTTCCTACTGGGTAAACTGACCCACTCGCTGCGATCCACCATAGCATCGCGGCGCGCAACCGTGATGGGGCTGGCAAAGCTGGCAGAATACCGTGACAACGAAACCGGCGCCCACCTTATCCGCATGCAGCACTATGCCAAGATGCTGGCCACCCAGCGTCAGACGGATAAAGATGCGCCAACTGAGTTAACCGATGATTTTATTCAGGAGATCACCCTGTCATCCATTTTGCACGACATTGGCAAGGTGGGGATTGCCGATGCCATCTTGTTGAAACCAGGCAGGCTTACCCCTGAGGAGTTTGAACAGATAAAGGCCCATCCCGTAATCGGCGCCCAGGTACTGGAGAGCCTGCTCAGCTACGCACCCGAATGCACCTTTATCAAGATGGGACGAGACATTGCGGGAGGTCACCATGAATGGTGGGATGGCAGCGGCTATCCGGCAGGGTTAAAAGGCGAAGCGATTCCACTTTCTGCCCGCATCGTCGCCTTGGTAGATGTGTATGACGCCCTCACCTCGCCGCGCTGCTATAAACGCCCCTTTAGTCACCAAGAGGCGATGGACTTAATCTGCCAAGATAAGGGAACCCACTTCGACCCTAAGCTGGTCGACAGCTTCATGGCCATTAACAACAGATTCGAACTGCTGTCGCGCGCGTCCCTGTTCGAACAACCACTCAAACAGCCACTGAAGGTGCAGCCCGCCGCGTTGACTAACTCAGAATTAGAAACCAGCCAGTAGGTTATTGGTATTTTTGCCCATTATGGCTTAACCAACCCGCCGGGTGATGACCATTAGGATCCTTGTGTGTCCAATGGATCACGCCGCCGCGATTATTCCACTCATACTCACCGAAGAAGCCAACCCTGTCGCCGACCTTAAGATCAGCGATACGCGGCGCAAGGTCGATATTATGGGCCACCAAGAGGGTCTGGCCGCTGGCCAGGCGCACAATGAAACGCTGATGACGACTCCCCTTGGTGTCGTCACCGAGCAGGCGTATCACTTTCCCTTCTCCCTGGATCTGCAGCCCACTTTGCTTTTGTTCAAACGCCTGACTGAGCTGCGCATCATTCGCCGATACCGAAAGCGTTACACTCAACGCCAATACAAGCGCGGCAAGCACTCTGCCGACAAACAATAAGCCTTTACCTTTCAATGTCATCAACTTCATCTCTTGCCCGCCATACGAATGACTTCAGCCGTCATCAAGACTTTGACGGGCTTATGTTCAGGGTTAGTCTCGCTAGCGACATAGCTTGCCTTTGGCATCTTATCTAGCTTAGCCTGAGTCATCCAACCTTCGGGCGTGGAGCCTACCAGTGTCTTACTCACCTCATTGCCCTGACTATCGATAACCACAAAATAGCTAAACTTGCCGGCCCCCTTAGGGATCCACTTGGGGCGCGACTTTAACATAACAGGATTTACCGGTTTGGCCTGCCAATAGTTACCTAAGTCCCCAAAACTGACTTCAAGCAGGTTATTGAGTACGGCGCTATCACCAGAATTGGATTCACTTGAGGGCGCTTGGGTGGCACCACAGGCCGTTAGTGCCAGAGTTAATATGACCTTGGTAATCAATTTTTTAGACATTTTTCATCCTTGAATAATAGGTTAATGCAATGATTTTATTGTTGAAAAGATTAACGAACCACACTATCACAATAGCGCTTCATTAAAAAGTAGCGCGCCGGGCTGCCCTCGAACGCAGGCACGGTCCCTGCTAGGGTAAATCCCAGCTTCTGGTAAAAATCCGGCGCCTGAAAATCCAGGGTATCCACCTGGGCCTGCAGGCAGCCACGACCGACGGCTAACTGCTCAGCAGCTAACATCAACTCACGCCCAAGACCTGTGCCGCGGGCGGATTCATCCACCCAGACCACATGAATAAGAAAATTTTTATAGATGGTTCGCCCATAGACACCACCAATTAGCTTACCCAAGTCATTATGGGCCAGTACGGTGAGCGGCTCACTCGTCTCCTTCCCCATCTTATCGAAATTAAACTGGCGTACCCCATCGACCAGGGCATCGACGAGTTCGCTGTTCTCGCCCTCTGCCTGACTTATGGTTAACTGGTTCCGATTACTAATTATCTGCATAGCTTCTACTCATATTTATTATCATGCGGCGCACTTTCCATTAGCGCCAAAGTCATCTCGGCGGCAGAGATCTTTCTGCAGGCTGTGATATTTGCGCCACACCAAAGCGGTGAGAAATCACTCCTGCCGAGGGCCTCACTCGCCTTTCGCAGTTGCGCCATCAAGTTTGTGGCGTAGGGAAAGGCCGGTGCCCGAGGATTCATCGACCCTAACTCTGTCATGGCGCGGTTCACTATGCCTCTTGCAGGCCTACCAGAGAAGATATTGGTCAAGGCGGTGCGGTCTCCAGCCCCATGAGCTCTTGATACATCCGCCTTGGCCGCGTGCTCGATTGCCACTCTGTGCAGGCTTGAGGTATTGGCCTCATCACACAAGAGATAGGCGCTGCCCACCTGTACGGCGCAGGCGCCTTGGTCCATGGCGGCTCTTGCCGCATGACTATCGCCTATGCCGCCGGCGGCAATCACAGGCAGGTCGACACCTTTGGCTATCTGGATAAGCAGGCTTGCCATCTCAAGCTGGGTGTTGAGATCCTCACTGAGAAACATGCCTCTGTGACCGCCCGCCTCGATACCCTGGGCGATTATGCCATCGACGCCTCGCGCGGTGAGATACTCAGCCTCGGCTAAGGTGGTGGCGCTGGCGATCACCTTGCTGCCCCAGGATTTCACTCGCGCCAGCAGCTCGGTATCGGGTAAGCCGAAATGAAAACTTATCACCTCGGGTTTATAGGGCGCTATCTCATCGGCGATCGCATGATTAAAGGGCATACGACTGGCGCCGCCTTGGCCGAGATCGACCTCTATCCCAAGCTCATCGAAATAAGGAATAAGTGCCTCATGCCAGTGCGCCTGTGCCTTGGGATCAAATGGGGGAAGTTGATGACAGAAGAAATTAAGATTGAGCGGCGCGTTAGTAGCCGCCCTGAACGCCTTAATCTCATCTATGATCTGCGCCTTACTCAACATGCCACAGGGGATGGAACCTAGCCCACCAACCTTCGCCACGGCAATGGCAAGTTTGCTGTCTTGCACGCCTGCCATAGGCGCCTGAATGATTGGCAGCTCAGTGCCCAACAGGGCCTTAAAATGCTTGTTACCCATCACCTTATCCTTAGTGAATGCCCTTAGTAGATGACCTTAGTAAATGCCCTTAGTAGATATAAGAATGGCCTACCTGGCTCAAAAATTACCTGCCGGGCTCATGGCCCTCATACCAAGGTAACTTGGCATCCATCTCCTCCCAATTGGCCTTAGAGGTGACAAAATTGTGGGAGATGGGGCGTTCGTTGATCGCTGAGTCTAAGATACCGAGTCGCAGGCGAATTCGCTTGCTGTCCTGGTCGTTGGCGCTATAGATGGGCGAGGCGCAACGACGACAAAAATAACGCCGTTTTCCCGGCGAAAATTCAAAATTTGAAAGGAAATTTGCCTCATCCGATAGATTGAAGTCCACCAATTCGACAAAACCATTGGTGGCAAATGCCGTACCGCTCGATTTACGACACAGGGAACAGTGGCAATGAATGATCTGACTTATGGGTCCGCTGATGGCGACTTTAATGCCACCACATAGACAACTTCCTTGATACATGGGTTTACTGATCCAACTCACAATGACAACAAGCGCTTATGCTGCCATAACTTACGGCATCAATTCAGTATAAATTTCTGCACTAAATCGTTAAATTGCGTAACTAAATGTGGCAAAGCACGAAATGCTCACCTAACGCGCTGGCGTTTCTCCCTGGTAACAGACTACGCCAAGCAGCCAAATCCCCTCCTTGTACCCCACTCGTGACATAGGGCTTCTTCGTTAAGGTTTCGGGGATCGCAGGGAGCACTCCCGGTGAATACGTATGCAGTCGATTGCTCCGCTCAAGCCTTCCCTTCTAACATGGCAGGCAGTAACTCCCCTCACCCTAAATAAAAAACGACAATAAAAGGTACACGGAATGTCTTGCACACAGATACCATCGGCGCGCCCTGCAGCCAGCGCGCGCAGCAACGCACCATCACGACCAGCCACGGCTTTGTCGGCCCTTACCCTTGCCATCGCGGCAACAGGCATGATGCTGCCCGGCACTAGCCTGGCTAAGACTGTCTCTCTGGCCTCGCCGGACAAGCAGATAGTGGTCAGCCTCAGCGACGATAACCAGACGCCTGAATATAGCGTTAGCTTTAATGGTAAGAAGGTGCTCTCACCTTCTAAACTCGGCTTGGTGTTTGAGTCTCTCGGGGAGTTTGGCAATGACTTTACCATCAAAGATATCAAGCGCAGCCAGATCGATGAACGCTGGCAACAGCCTTGGGGCGAGCGCGAATGGGTGATCGACAAGCATAATGGTCTGTCTGCCACCCTCAGCAATGGCCAGTACAACCTAGTCGTCGAATTTAAGGTATTCGATGACGGCTTAGGTTTCCGTTACCGAGTGCCGAAGCAAGGCAAGCTGGATAAGCTAAACATCACCGCCGAACTCACCGAATTTAGCCTGCATCAGCCAGAGAAAGTCACCGCCTGGTGGATCCCGGCACGTGGCTGGAACCGCTACGAATACCTGTATCAGAAGACGCCACTCAAGCAGGTGGACAGGGTTCACACCCCCTTTACCTTCACCCTGGGGGACGGCGTTCACATGAGCATTCACGAGGCGGCGCTGGTGGATTACGCTGCCATGACGCTGGATCAGCGCAGAGACGGCACATTACGCGCCGATCTCACACCTTGGTCTGACGGGATCCGCGTCAAGACAAGGGCGGGCTTTAGCACGCCATGGCGCACGATTCAGATCGCCGACAAGGCTACCGGCCTGCTGAACTCAGATCTTATCCTAAATCTTAACGAGCCAAACAAGCTGGGTGATGTAGACTGGGTCGAGCCAGGCAAATATGTCGGGATCTGGTGGGGCATGCACCTCAACGAGAACACCTGGGGATCGGGTGACAAGCACGGCGCCACCACCTCCGAGACCAAGCGCTACATGGATTTTGCCGCCGATAACGGCTTCGCCGGTGTACTGGTGGAAGGCTGGAACGTCGGCTGGGACGGTAGCTGGTTCCATAACGGCGATGTCTTTAGCTTCACCCAGGCCTATCCCGACTTCGATCTGCCCGAGATCTCAGCCTATGGAGCCAGCAAGGGGGTACGCCTGATTGGCCACCACGAGACCTCTGGCTCTGTTAGTAACTACCGCAATCAGATGAGCGATGCCTATGATCTCTATGAGAAATATGGGGTCACTCAGGTGAAAACCGGCTATGTGGCCGACGGCGGCGACATCAAACGTGTCGACGAGCAAGGCATAGTGCGTCACGAATGGCATGACGGCCAGTTTATGGTGAACGAATACCTGCACAGCGTCACAGAGGCCGCCAAGCGCCACATCAGTATCAACACCCATGAGCCGATTAAAGACACCGGCCTGCGTCGAACCTATCCCAACTGGATCAGCCGCGAGGGCGCGCGCGGTCAGGAGTTTAACGCCTGGGGCACGCCGCCCAACAATCCGTCGCACACCACTACCCTGGCCTACACCCGCATGCTGGCCGGCCCCATGGATTTCACGCCGGGGATCTTCGATCTGGCCCCTAAGGGCCTAGACGCAGTCAACCGGGTGCAGACCACCCTGACCAAGCAGTTAGCCCTCTATGTGGTGCTCTACAGTCCGATTCAAATGGCCGCCGATCTGCCGCGAAACTATAAGCAGCACCCCGACGCCTTTAGGTTTATTCAGGATGTGCCCACCGACTGGGCCCAGAGTATCGCCCTGGCCGGCGAGGTAGGCGAATACGTAGCCTTTGCCCGTCAGGAACGTGGTGGTAACAGCCAAGGCAAGGACTGGTACCTGGGCGCCATCACAGACGATGCGCCACGCGAGATCAGCATAGATCTCGACTTCCTCGACCCAGAGCTGCGTTATGAAGCGCAGATCTACCGCGACGGTGAAAAAGCAGATTGGCGTACCAATCCCTATGACTATGTGATTGAGACCAAACAGGTCGATAGCAAGCAGGCTCTCACCTTAAGGCTTGCCAGCAGCGGCGGCGTTGCCATCCGCTTCAAGGCGATTTAACCGCACGTTTCCAACCACAGAAAAAGATGACAAGCCTGCGCCTACAGGCTTGTCATCATGTCTCTTTCGCAACATTTGTTTACCTTTTTCCGTCGATTTCCCCCACATTTCTACGACTAAAGCCGCGCTCCCTCCCCCAAGCATCAGGGTTATTCTGCTAAGGTAGTTTGTGCATCACTTTTATGCACAAAGAAGTACCACACAATAACAAGAATGAAGAGCAGAACATGACAATCAATCCATTTATCGGCAATACACTGCTGCTAACGGCCTTGTGCGCCGCTACACTCCACCCCACTAATGTTCATGCCTCCACGGCGCCAGAGGCACATAATCCCTATACCGCGCCCTCAGCAGAAGATCTTCGCCTGTATGAGATAGCCGATGCCCCCCAGCCAGCGCGCATTTTGCGCGATATACAGACCCTGGTGGACTTCGGCACCCGCCATACCCTATCGAGCCAGACAGATAAGCAGCGCGGCATAGGCGCAGCCAGAAATTGGATTAAGGCCGAGTTTGAACGCATCTCTGCTGCCTGCGGAGGATGCCTCGAGGTGATCGAGGTGGCTGACACTGTCTCGGGTAAGCGCATTCCAAAGCCGACCAGAGTCGTGAATATCATCGCCATCCAGCGCGGCACCTTAGATCCCAACCGTGTGGTGATGATGAGCGGCGATATCGACTCTCGGGTCAGTGACGTCATGGACGCTAACTCATTCTCCCCCGGCGCCAACGATAACGCCTCGGGCGTGGCTGGTGCATTGGAAGCCGCCCGTATCCTGAGTCAGTATCAGTTTGGCGGCACCATAGTCTACGCGGCCCTATCGGGCGAAGAGCAAGGCCTCTATGGCGGCGCAGGACTGGCCAGTTTTGCCAAGAAGCAGGGCTGGCAGGTCGAGGCCGTACTCAATAACGACATGATAGGCAACATCCAGGGGATCAACGGCGTGGTGAGCAACCATACGGTGCGGGTGTTCTCAGAGGGCGTGCGTATCGCCGAGACGCCAGCCGAGGCCAAGGAGCGCTACTTCAGCGGTGGCGAGAATGATTCTGCCTCGCGTAACCTTGCCCGGCATATAAAGCGGCTCGCCGACCAGTACATGACCAACCTGGACGTGCAGCTCATCTATCGTCTCGATCGTTTCGGTCGCGGTGGCCATCACCTACCGTTTAACAAGGCTGGCTTTCCTGCGGTGCGAGTGATGGAGACCAACGAGAACTACAATCGCCAGCATCAGGATATTCGCACCGAAAACGGCATCGCCTATGGCGACGTGATAGAAGGTGTCGATGAAGCCTTCGCCGCCAAACTAACTGCCCTCAACGCCATCAGCCTGGCCTCCATGGCCTGGGCTCCAGCGCCGCCGACTCAGGTGAGCATCTCGGGACAGGTATCGGCCGATACTCAGCTAAACTGGCTGGCAGATGCCACGGCCGAGGTGGCTGGTTATCGCATCTACTGGCGCAAGACCACAGAGCCGGAGTGGACCCACAGCCGCTATGTGGGCAAGGTCAACAGCTTCACCCTGCGTAACATGGTGATCGACAACTATCTGTATGGCGTCGCTGCCGTGGGCTATAACGGCAACACCAGCCCGGTAGTGTTCCCTGGCGCGGCGGGAAGCTTCTTCCTTGGGACGTTAGACTCAGTCGCCAAAGCTGCAAAACAGCACTAGTTACGAGACAGATGCTCACCATTGAGAGTTAATTTATTTGAAGGTAAATGTGACTCACTATCAGCTCAGGCCGTCTTCGCGGCCTGAACATTGTTATCTAGCCTAAAAGATTCGGGCCAGTCGCTTAGAGAAACATCCATAAACAACAGTTAAACAGTACCTTATAACACATTAAAGTGTGTCACATCTTTCGTTGACACAGACTCTATTCGCTAGAGTATTCAACAAAATATTTCATCACAAACCCTAATTTCAACCAGATATATGGCTAATATCGCATGAGTCGACTCCACTAGCCTGCTGGTTGCCCAGCTAATTGCCCGGCTAATTGCGCGAGTGACGACAGGCGCTTTTTTCCTTTTAACGCCTAAAAAGCCTACGTCCTAGGGCATCTTGCTCATTGTTACAAACGCCAACAACTAAAAACCTCAGGCTAGAGGCGTCACAATTTAAGGCGCTGTTTTAAATGAAAATAGCCCATAGAACAGCAAAGCCAAACAGGTTAACAGCAGGCTACACAAAGGTTAACGCCCGATGATGAATACGTATGTAATCGGTTGTCGGCAGTTTCGGCTCAGGGTTAACATGCCTTGGTGTTTAATTTCATGTGTAACTCCTATGAAATTGGCCAGGTCGATGCTTACCTTATCAGGCACTGAAGGCATGAAAGGTGAGCACTAGAGTCTCTATCTACTCATCAGGGCTTAAGCCTAGTGAATAAGCCTAGAGAAGTAGAACCCTAGCTTTTGGCGAATACCCGTTTGAGGGAAGCGTGTATTCGCCCCTTTTTTCACTCGACCGACTTCCATAAAATAGTGATCGCGCCCCTTTAGCCCCGCGCGACGATAACAAATAATGATAAAGAGAAGCATCGGATGTCACACAACACCCTATCCGCCCAAGGCACCCCAAACGTCAAGCCCGCTTTAAGCTTCTGGCAGATCTTCAACATGTGTTTTGGTTTTCTGGGGATCCAGTTTGGTTTTGCCCTGCAAAATGCCAATGTCAGCCGTATCTTCCAGACCTTAGGCGCAGCGATCGATGACATCCCTATTCTCTGGATAGCGGCGCCGCTCACGGGACTGCTGGTGCAGCCTATCATCGGCTACATGAGTGATAACACCTGGGGCCGACTCGGTCGTCGCCGCCCCTACTTTCTCATTGGCGCCATCTTTACCACACTGGCTATCTTTATCATGCCGCACTCGCCTGTGCTCTGGGTCGCGGCCGGTATGCTGTGGATCATGGACGCCTCGATCAATATCGCCATGGAGCCGTTTCGCGCCTTTGTCGGCGACAACTTGCCGAGTAAGCAGCGCCCACTGGGCTATGCCATGCAGAGCTTCTTCATCGGCGTCGGCGCCGTGGTCGCCTCGGCCTTGCCTTACCTGCTCACCAACTATTTCGATGTCGCCAATACGGCGCCAGAAGGCGAGATCGCCGATTCGGTGCGCTACGCCTTCTATTTCGGCGGCGCGGTGCTGCTGCTTGCCGTTAGCTGGACAGTGTTTACCAGCAAAGAATACTCTCCCGAGGAGCTTTCGCGCTTCGAACAGGAAAGCAGCGAGCAAGTGACACTGCATCATGATCGCAGCTGGCAGGCCTATCAGAAAGGCGCCATCACCTGGGGCCTTATCGGCGCCCTGTTAATCGCGATCATCTACCTGCAGTCACTCGACAAACAGCTTTACCTGTTGGCCGTAGGCGTGTTTGCCTTCGGCCCGCTGCAGTGGTTCTGCGCCAAGACCCTGAAACAGATCCGCGGCGAAACGCGTCATCAGCAAGGCATGGTGTTCAGCGTCGTCGATGCCCTATTCCATATGCCGAAGGCGATGCGCCAGCTGGCTGTGGTGCAGTTCTTCTCCTGGTTTGCCCTCTTCTCTATGTGGATCTACACCACGGCGGCGGTCACAGATCATCACTATGGCACCCAGGATGTACTCTCAAAGGCCTATAACGATGGTGCCGACTGGGTGGGTATGCTGTTTGCCTCCTACAATGGCTTTGCCGCCGTGGCGGCGATATTCATCCCCCTGCTGGCCATGGCCGTTGGTCTCAAGGTGACTCACCTGATCAACCTATGCTGCGGCGGCATTGGCTTGATCAGCTTTTACTTTATTCAAGACCCGAACCTGTTATGGCTACCTATGATTGGAGTGGGTATCGCCTGGGCCTCTATCCTATCTATCCCCTATGCCCTGCTCTCTAACGCCTTGCCTGCGGCCAAGATGGGCGTCTACATGGGGATCTTTAACTTCTTCATCGTGATCCCCCAGTTGTTGGCCGCCAGCGTACTGGGTGTGTTGCTCAATGCCTTCTTCGATGGCAAGCCGATCTTCGCCCTGATCCTGGGTGGCAGCTTCATGATCCTGGCAGGGATAAGCGTGCTGTTTGTCAGCAGCGAAGCGAGCAAAGCCGAGCGCTAATACATAAGGCTTAAGGCTTCACAAACACACAGACTTAAACGACTTAACTGACTTAACCAAAATATAAACATAATAAACGAGACCCTGAATATGACGTCTAAGCCAGTACCTTTTACGCGCACACTGATCGCCCTCTCCCTGGGCGCCCTGCTTAGCGCCTGCGGCGGCGCCAAGAATGATATCGACGCCGCGCCTGCACCAAGTGCCAGCGTATCAGCGACAATTTCAGTTGCACCGGGCGCGCCCGGCGCCTCGCCCACCTGGGCCTTTTCTGGCAAGACAGGGATTGGCACCTCGTTCGAGCCCTATGTGACCAATGCGCAGGGTGCCGATCAATACCTGAGCAGCCAGGCCAATCCCGTTAGCCGGGTATGGTTCTCACTGGCGCAGGGGATCCTCACCGAGACCATGTATGGGCTTATCCATAACGCCCAGCTCAAAGAGGCGCAGTTCATCATCAGCGGAAATGGCTTCGTCGATACCGAGAAAGACAACACGGTAACCAGCATAGATTACCTGCATAAGGATGCGGCGGGACGTCCGCTGTCCCTCGCCTACAGGGTGATTAACAAAGATATCGAAGGCAAGTATCAGATAGAGAAGCACTTCTTTACCGACCCCGATCGCGACAGCCTGGTGATGCAGGTCTTCTTTACCGCGTTCGAGCCAGGGATCACCCCCTACCTCTACGTCAATCCTCACATCGACAACAGCGGCGCCAATGACATCGCCAGTATAGGTCAAGATGGCAACAGCCTCTATGCCTACACGGGAAATGACGATTCGAGCGTGCTGACCGTGCTCGCCGACCTGCCTTTTAACCAGGCCAGCGTGGGCTTCGTCGGCGAGTCTGATGGCCTGACCGATCTTAAGGCCAACGGCGAGCTGAACTGGCATTACGCCAGCACCAGCGCTGATAAGAAGAGCCTAGGTAATGTCGCCATGACGGCAGCGCTGCCTACTCTGGAAGTGGGCGATGCTAACCGTCCAAGTCTTAGCACTACCTTGGTATTTGGCTTCGGCGCAGATAAGGCCAACAGCGAGCAAAATGCCAAAGACACGCTTACCGCCGGTTATGACAAGGTGCTCGCCGCCTATAACGGTGAAGGTGATGCCATCGGCTGGCAGGACTATCTGCAGTCGCTCTCAAGTCTCAATGCCATGACGGCCAATACCGCCGATGAGGGTAAGCTCCTCTATACCAGCGCCATGGTGCTCAAGGCCCAGGAAGATAAGACCCACGCCGGCGCTCTCATCGCCTCACTCTCAAATCCCTGGGGCGACAGCGTGTCGGCCATCAAAGGCTCGACCGGTTACAAGGCGGTGTGGCCGCGAGATTTTTACCAGTGTGCCATGGCATTTCTGGCCATGGGCGACACACAAACCCCTAAGGTCGCCTTCGAGTACCTCAAAAAGGTTCAGGTAACGGCAGCAACGCCAGGATACAGCGGAGTCCCGGGATGGTTCCTGCAAAAAACCCATGTGGATGGACAGATTGAATGGGTCGGCGTACAGCTGGATCAGACCGCTATGCCTATCATGCTCGGCTGGAAGCTCTGGCAGGCAGGCGTATTGAGCGATACTGAGATTGAACACTGGTATCAGACCATGCTTAAACCCGCGGCCGACTTCCTGGTGAGCGGCGGAGAGGTCAATCTCGACTGGAACCACACCCAAATCACGCCGCTGAAGACACAACAGGAGCGCTGGGAAGAGCAAGAGGGCTACTCGCCTTCTACCGCAGCCGCAGTCATCACGGGCCTTATCACCGCCAGCGATATCGCCAAACAGGCGGGCGACTTAGCGTCGAGCGAAAAATATCTGGCCAATGCCAAGACCATGGCTGAAAAGCTCGACTCACTCGTGGTGACCCACAAGGGGCTGCTGAGCGCAGCCGATGGAACACAAGCCCCCTACTACCTGCGTCTTGCCCCCAATGGCACGCCCGACAGCGATGATAAGCTTGCCGATAATAATGGCCGCGCAGGCTTAGATCAGCGTGAGGTGTTAGACGGCGGCTTCCTGGAGCTGGTGCGTTACGGCGTGAGGAGCGCCAACGACAAGACCATCAACGACACCCTCAAGCATATCGATAACACGGCGCTCGAGGATAATCTCAGGGTCAGGTATGAATTTACCGCCAAAGACGGCACACAATTCCCCGGCTATAGGCGCTACGGTAATGACGGCTATGGCGAAGATACCGCCACCGGCGCCAACTATGCCGAGCATGGCAGCAACACTCCGGGACAACGTGGCAGAGTCTGGCCCTTCTTTACCGGTGAGCGCGCCCATTTCGAGTTAGCCAAGGCGATCGCCAACGGCACCCTAGATGAGACGAGCAAGGCACAATTGGTACAAACCTATGTTAAGGGAATGGAAGCCTTCGCCAACGACGGCCTGATGCTCCCAGAGCAGGTGTGGGATGGCGTGGGTAACAAGACCCGCTTTAACTATCAGCTTGGACAAGGGACAAACTCGGCGACCCCACTTGCCTGGACCCATGCAGAATATGTGAAGATGGTTCGCTCTGTCACAGAGGCTAAGGTATGGGATAGCTATGAGGATGTCACCAAAGCCCTTAATGAATAACGCGCTTATTAGATAACCCCGTTAAGAGCAAAATACCCAACAGGGCTTAAAGCCGCAATAAAAAGCCAGTCCTAGTGACTGGCTTTTTAATGGGCGTTAGAGAGTGAACATGGACACATGATATTGAATTTAGATACAAGTCCTCATTAGTCCCTCCTCATCGGCCGCTCCCTACTACATTTCAGCGACAACCTGTTCGCTGCTTGCTGCTCGCTAAATTTGCCCTTACTCAACAATCACCGCCAACAATGACCGCCGAAAGAAACGCTTATCAAGCTTAATCCATTACCATAGGATCTGGCCTGAAACACGCCTCGCCCACAATGGCTGTAACATGCCTGTGGTAGCCCAACACATCCCCATATAAAAAGATATAACGAATTTTCGGGTTATAACATCATGTTCTTTTTATGAGCGAAATCCGCACCGGCTATGGGTTTGCCCCCTATATTAGGGAAGACAGAGTGGGGAATTTCTCCCGATAAAGATGATATTTCAGCAAAATTGATAAAAATGAATAAAAAAATTTGAAAAGTATTGATATACTTCCCCCCGAATTTTAGAACGTAACTCCAATAGAGTAGAAAAATGACTGATTTATCAAAGTACAGAAACATTGGTATCTTCGCTCACGTTGATGCGGGTAAGACCACCACAACAGAGCGTATCCTAAAGCTAACCGGCAAGATTCATAAGCTGGGTGAAGTTCATGATGGTGAATCTACAACCGACTTCATGGAACAGGAAGCTGAGCGTGGTATTACCATTCAGTCTGCTGCTGTAAGTTGCTTCTGGAACGATCACCGTTTCAACGTCATCGACACCCCTGGCCACGTTGACTTCACAGTTGAAGTTTATCGTTCTCTAAAAGTACTAGACGGTGGTATCGGTGTATTCTGTGGTTCTGGTGGTGTTGAGCCACAATCAGAAACCAACTGGCGTTATGCAAACGAATCTGAAGTTGCGCGTATCATCTTCGTAAACAAGCTGGACCGTATGGGTGCAGACTTCTTGCGCGTTGTTAAGCAAACTAAAGACGTTCTTGCGGCTAACCCACTCGTTATGGTACTGCCTATCGGTATCGAAGATGAGTTCAAGGGCGTTGTCGATCTACTAACCCGTAAAGCATGGGTTTGGGACGAAACTGGACAAGCTGAAAACTACAGCATCGAAGATGTACCAGCTGACATGGTTGACATGGTTGAAGAATACCGTGAGCAACTGATCGAGTCTGCCGTTGAGATGGACGACGATCTGATGGAAGCTTACATGGAAGGTGAAGAGCCATCTATGGAAGACATCAAACGTTGTATCCGTGAAGGTACTCGCACCATGCACTTCTTCCCAACATACTGTGGTTCTGCGTTCAAGAACAAAGGTATGCAGCTTCTTCTAGACGCGGTAGTTGATTACCTACCTGCTCCACAAGAAGTTGATCCACAGCCTCTGACTGACGAAGAAGGTAACGAAACTGGCGAACACGCTATCGTTGACGCCGATGCACCTCTGAAAGCACTTGCGTTCAAGATCATGGATGACCGTTTCGGTGCCCTGACCTTCGTACGTATCTACTCAGGCCGCATCAACAAGGGTGACACCATCCTGAACTCTGCTACAGGTAAGACTGAGCGTATCGGTCGTATGTGTGAAATGCAGGCTGACGAGCGTAACGAACTTGAAACCGCACAAGCTGGTGACATCATCGCTATCGTGGGTATGAAGAACGTTCAAACTGGTCACACTCTGTGTGATGTTAAGCACCCATGTACGCTTGAAGCCATGGTGTTCCCAGAGCCAGTTATCTCTATCGCCGTTGCACCAAAAGACAAGGGCGGCAGCGAGAAGATGGGTATCGCTATCGGTAAGATGATCGCAGAAGATCCATCATTCCGCGTTGAAACTGACGAAGATTCAGGCGAAACCATCCTTAAGGGTATGGGTGAACTTCACCTAGACATTAAGGTAGACATCCTGAAGCGTACTTACGGCGTTGACCTAATCGTTGGTGAGCCACAAGTTGCATACCGTGAAACTATCACTCAAGAAGTTGCTGATAGCTACACTCACAAGAAGCAGTCTGGTGGTTCTGGTCAGTTCGGTAAGATCGACTACATCATCCGTCCTGGTGAGCAAAACTCTGGCTTTACCTTCAGCTCTTCAGTTGTTGGTGGTAACGTACCTAAAGAGTTCTGGCCTGCTGTTGAGAAAGGTTTCGAGAGCATGATGCAGACTGGTACCGTTGCTGGCTTCCCAGTACTAGACGTTGAACTAGAACTGACTGACGGTGCTTTCCACGCAGTTGACTCGTCAGCTATCGCGTTCGAAATCGCTGCTAAAGGCGCATTCCGTCAATCTATGCCAAAAGCTGGCGCGCAACTTCTTGAGCCTATCATGAAGGTTGACGTATTCAGCCCAGAAGACAACGTAGGTGACGTAATTGGTGACCTTAACCGTCGTCGCGGCATGATCAAAGATCAGCAAGCTGGTGTGACTGGTGTTCGTATCAAGGCTGACGTACCGCTTTCAGAAATGTTCGGTTACATCGGTTCTCTACGTACAATGACTTCTGGTCGTGGTCAGTTCTCTATGGAGTTCTCACACTACTCAGCATGTCCTAACAGCGTATCTGAGAAAGTTATCGCTGAAGTTAAAGAAAGAGAAGCTAAGAAGTAATCTGACTTCTTAACGAAAGTTTCTTTACTAAAAACCCTAACAATGTATGTTGTTAGGGTTTTTTCTTTGGCCGAATTTCCCTCACAGGAGTCCTTATGTCCCAAGATGCCATAGTGGTATTGGATTTTGAAACCACAGGCCTCTCCCCCGCACAGGGTGATCGCGCCATTGAGATAGGTGCGGTAAAACTCAAGCAAGGCGTGGTGGTCGATAGGTTTCAGCAGCTGATGAATCCAGGCTTCGCCGTCAACAGTTTCATTGCTGGCTACACGGGGATCACCAATGAGATGCTCAGGCTGGCGCCAAGCTGCGAGACCGTCATGACAGATTTCGCCGCCTTTATCGATGGTTGTCAGTTAGTGGCTCACAATGCCAGTTTCGATCAGAAGTTTTTGGCCGCCGAGCTTGCACGCATCCATGTCCCGCAATCCCAACCATTTGCCTGTTCGCTATTGCTGGCGAGGCGCCTGTTTCAGGACGCGCCCAATCATCAGCTGGGCACCTTAGTCAGTTATCTCGCGATCGAAAACGATGGGGTATTTCACCGGGCACTCAATGATGCCGAGGTGACGGCGTCGCTCTGGCTCGAGCTCACCGCCGCCGTTACGCAAAGATGGGCCTGTCCCGCCCCCAGTTTTGAGTTGATGCTCAAGCTGCAACGTCAGCCCAAGCATCAGTTAGAAAGGTTTATGAAAAAACAGATGGCCTAAAGTTTCTTGCCGCAGGATTCGCGCTCTATCAGGCTGGTGGGGATCAACTGATTACTCACCTCCTGCCCCTTGATCTGTTTCAGCAGACTCTCTACCAAGATCTCGCCGGCGAGCTTAGTATTTTGCTTGATGGTCGTCAGCGGCGGGTTGGCAAAACTCGCCACGGGAATGTCGTCATAACCGACGATGGCCACATCCTCGGGGACCTTGATCCCTTGCTCTTTTAGCGCCCGCATGGCGCCGATGGCAATGAGATCGCTCGCGGCAAAGATGGCATCGAAGGGGCGTTTCTGCGCCAGCAGTTGGCTGGCCGCCTCAAACCCCGAGCTTTCCGTGCTGATGGCATCCACCTGCAGTCCCTTCTGCAAGGGTACGCCCGCCGCCTTAAGCGCCTGTTGATGGCCCAGGTAGCGCGCCTGAAATTCCGGGCTATGGCTGGAGGCATCGCCGAGAAACGCGATATGGCGTCGCCCCTTAGCCAGCAGATGTTCTGTGGCAAGCACGCCTCCCTGACGATTGTCACAGCCAATGGAGAGCACAGAAGATTTGTGCTGCGCCGGCCCCCAGATCACCAGATGGGTATTTTGCGCCGCCAGTTTATTCAGTTTCTCCTCGTAATCCATGTAATCGCCATAACCGAGCAGAATAATGCCATCGGCCTTATTACTGTCTTCATAGTCGGCGTGCCAGTCGCTGCTGAGCTGCTGAAAGGAGACCAGGAGATCATAGCCCTGCTGCGCCGTTGCCCGGGTGATAGAGCCCAGCATGGAGAGGAAGAAGGGGTTGATCAACGAATCATCATTGGTGGGATCTTCACACAATAACAGCGCCAGAGTCAGACTGCTTTGAGTGCGCAGGTTGCTGGCGTTTTTATCGACCTTGTAATTAAGTTCCTTGGCGATGGCCTGTACTCTCAAGCGCGTCTCTTCATTGACGAGCGGACTGTTTCGCAGCGCGCGTGATACCGTGGATTGCGACACCCCGGCGCGGTAGGCTATATCAATAGAGGTAGCTTTCGTTGTCATAATTATGGGCGACCTTGTTATACACGAACAGGGCGAGCCAGCGCCCGCCCCTTAAGGAACACGATTATATCCCAAGCTCCTTCATCAGATCATCTGAATCATCTACCACGACGGCACTATTAACCGCCGCAGACCAGGATGGGTCCGCCGCCTGACTGCCCTGGCCGTGCTGAGCTAGCAGGGCATCGGGATCGTCTTCTTCGTGTTCGAACTCTGCCAACTTGATAAACTCCGTCTTATCCATGGCGTATTCGAGATAGAAGATATGGTTTCTGGCAGTCTTGAAGGCGACACGGCGCGCCACCGCCTCATCTAAGTTGGTGTCGATGGAGATGGTCAGTTCCTTATTAATAGTCAGCATCTTAGGCTGACTCTGATTAATAGAGGTCTGCAGCTCCTTGTTTACCTTGACGATAAAATCACCCAGGATTTGATTCATCAACTCGCCCATCACATCCCCCACCTCATCCGAGGTATGGGAGAAGGCCAGCTCAGATTCGGGCATGCCCATCTGCTTCATATAGGCCTGATAAATTTCCACCGCCGCCGGCGCCGAGAAATTGATCACCACCAGGCCCGAAAATCCGCCATCGAAGATGGAGAAACAGCCCAGATCTGGCTTGAGGCAGGTCTTGGTGATACTTTGCACCATGGCCGCGTGGCTCACCTGACTGGCCGTGGTGCTTGAGAGCACATGGCACACCGAATGGCAGAGTTTAAGAAGAATATCGTCGGAACTGATCACTTGCGAGGTCATAGTCTCATCACATGTCAAAAAAGAGTCATACTCCATTCTGCGCGCTATTTCGATAAAAATCAAAATCAAAACAGGGGATTAGTTAATTCTCATTCAGTGGCTAATTCTCGAGCAGAATTGACCTTAGCAAACTCAGTGCTCATCACGCTCACCTCACCTATCAAAATCCCGAGTAAGACGCAGTTAAGCGCCTCACAGTACATAAAAGATTCATTGTTCGATTGCGTAAAAATGCCAAAACGATCCATCGCCAACGTGAGCCAGTTCAATTAATTAACAATAAACAGTCAATCGATTGACTATTCGTTATAACCGCATTCTCAGGCAACACGTTAGCCTGTATATTAGCGGCATTTAACCGGGCTATTAAGGACATATCATGCTTGCGATCCTCAGAAGGTTTACCATTCTTCAACGCCTCATTTTTATGCTGGTGCTTGCCGCCATAGGCACCTTTGTCTTCGCCAGTTTTTCGATCAACGAGCAGCGCAACAACCTGATTAAGCAGAAGTGGCTACAAAACGATGCGCAATTATCCACCCTCCTCAGCGTCGTCGACACACACTATCGCCAGACCCAGCAGAATAAATTGACGCCGGAAGACGCCAAACGAGAGGCAGCAAATCTGGTCAATCAGATCCAATATGGCGAGAGTGGCTTCTTCCTGCTGTTTGACCAAGACCACACTCTGCTGGCCAACGGCGCCGCCCCGGATAAGCTTGGCATCAAGCCCTCTGCCCTGACCAGTCAAATGGGCGGCAACAGCCTGGACAAGTTGCTCGATAACGCAGCGGCGTCCGGTGTTGCCAAGGCACGCATGGAGATGAGAAATCCAGTTACCGGCGAGCGCGAAGAAGCCTTAATGGAGGCCCGCACCTTCCCAGCCTGGCAGTGGACACTGGTGACCACCTCTTACATGAGTGACGTCAACGACACCACCATCAGCGTGATGTACAACTACCTCGGCATCATGCTGCTTATTTCAGTGCCTATCTTCGCCTTCTTCTTAGTCCTCAATCACTCCATCAGTTCGCCCCTCAACCAGGCGATCGATGCGATGAAAGATATTGCCGAAGGCGAAGGCGATCTCACCAAACGTCTACCGACTAAAGGTAAAGATGAAGTGGTGGCCCTTGCCATCGCCTTTAACAACTTCGTTGGTAAGATCAACAAGATGGTTGCCGATCTCCAGCCGGTGGGACAAGATCTTAACCAGGATGCCGATCGCCTGTTCAATGCCGTCGCCGAGTCCAACGCCAGCGTAGATCATCTGCACCAGGAAACCAGCAGCGTCGCCACCGCCATCAATCAGATGCTATCGACCACCCATGAGATGGCCAGTAGCACCCAGCAGGCGGCAGATGCGGCCAACAGCGTCAAGCAGCAGGCCCAGGATAGCAAGCAGCAGATGGATGGCACGGTAGAGAACACCCATAAGTTGGTGCAGGAACTGAAAAACGCCGAGAGCATCACCCAACATCTTGGGGTCTCCTCCGAGCAGATTGGCAGCATCCTGGATGTGATCCGCGGTATTGCAGATCAAACCAACCTGCTTGCGCTTAATGCCGCCATCGAGGCCGCCCGCGCCGGCGCTCATGGCCGTGGTTTCGCCGTGGTTGCCGACGAGGTCAGAGCCCTGGCTAACCGCACCCAGGACTCCACCAATGAGATCCAGAAGATCATCACAGACATTCAAAATGGCGTGACCAATGTGATGCACAGCAACAGCGATACCCAGAGTCAGTCGGTAGAGCTGCAGCAACAGGCCCAGGCCGTGGGTGATTCACTCAATACTATCTTGGAGCTGATCGCCCATATCAGCGACATGAACACCCAGCTGGCCAGCGCCACCGAAGAGCAGTCTCTGGTGACCGAGGAGATCAACCGCAACATCTGTAGCATCACCGAACTCTCCGAGGTATCGGTTAAGGCCAATGAGAGTAATCGTATGGCCGCCGAGTCGCTGCGTCAGATAAGTCAGACCAGCGCCAAGATCTTAGGCCAGTTCAAGGTGTAAAACACAGATATTCAAACAGATAGCGAAACAGACAGGGAGCCAATTGGCTCCCTTGTTATTAACGCTCACAAAGCAAGACAAGAGCGAGTCCCCCCCCCTACAAGCACATTGAAAAATCCCCCGCCAAAGCTCGACAGCTGATATTAAAACTGTGATAAGCTTAACGACATCACATTTTTCTGCATCGGTGGGATCACATAACCATGGCCCGAATGACGTTAGCGGTTCATCCTCAGCTATACAGTATTCACAGCTTCAGCCCAGACAGTGAATTAGTGCCCGAGGTGTTTCGTCAGCCCATGTTTTTTATCGGCAAGACCAAAGATGAACTCTCAGTGGTGGTGCCCGCCGAACTGCAACTCGACAGCCTCGAAGAGGAGAGCGACTGGCGCTGCCTCGAGGTCGTCGGTCCCCTGGGCTTCTCCATGACGGGGATCCTCGCCAGTGTCTCTGGCACCCTGGCAGAAGCCAAGATCAGCATCTTCGCCATCTCAACCTTCGATACAGATTATATTCTGGTGAAGAAGGATAAGCTGCAGCAAGCGATACAGGCGCTGAAGAAGACCAACTATCAGATCATTCATTATCAGGCCTAGCGCCAGAGCGTCATTTCCAAAGAGCGAGTGTTATGTACCAAAAGACAGTCACCATCATGGCCGAACACGGCATTCATACCCGGCCTGCGGCCCTGCTTGTTAAGGCAGCCAAGGCCTATGATTGTGACATCATAGTGGAATGTCAGGGCAAACAGGCCAGTGCCAAGAGCCTGTTCAAGCTGCAGACCTTGGGCCTGTATAAAGGCGTCGAGGTCAAGGTCAGCGCCGATGGCGAGCAGGCAAAACCGGCGGTGGATACCGTCGCCGAGCTGCTTATCACCTTAAATTAACAGGAGTCAGGATGACGATTAGAGGCATAGCGGTAGCGGCGGGCATCGCCTTCGGACAGGCAAAAGTACTACGCACCTATGAAAGTAAACTCGACTATCATCTCTTGCCTCCAGCCCAACTCGCCCGCGAGCAACAAAGACTCAATCGCGCCCTCAAGACCCTCATCAAACAGAGCCAGGCCTGCGCCGCCAAGCTCGACCCCGACTCCGACAACTATCAGCTGATCGAGGCCGATCTCCTGCTGTTAGAAGATGAGGAGCTACTGGCCGAACTCAGCGACACCATAGGCAAGCGCCAATTTTCCGCGGCACTGGCGGTGGAGCACAGCTTCGCCAAACAGGCACAGGCGATGCAAGAGGCCGACTCGCCTTACCTGGCCCGGCGCGCCGAAGATGTATTAAGCCTGGGCCAGCGGCTGATCCGTACCCTGCTCACCGGCCACTGCGATAACCTCAGCCGCCTACCGGAAAACGCCATCGTACTGGCCAAGGATATCACCCCGGCTGAGTTCGCCACCCTGCCCCTGGAGCGCGTCAGCGCCTTGGTACTGCAAACCGGCGGCGTAACCAGCCATACGGCGATTCTAGCCCGCAGCGCCGGCATTCCCACCCTGATGAGCTGCCCCTGGCATAGCCTGGAGGTATCAGATGGCATGACGCTAGCCGTGGATGCCATCAATGGTGAGCTCTATGTTGAGCCTGATGCGGCGCAAGTAAGCGATCTCAACGCCCAGAAACAGCAGGCAGACGAGCGCAAGTCGGCACTGCAGGCCTTGAAGGGCAAAGTGACCCAAACAAAGGATGGCCGCACCATTCCCCTGCTGGCCAACGTGGGCTGCATCAGCGAAATCAATCATCTGGCCGACGTGGGCGCCGAGGGGGTTGGTCTGTTTCGCACCGAGTTCTTGTTCATGAACAACCATGAACTGCCGGACGAAAACCGCCAGTATCAACTCTACTGTGATGCCCTGCAGCTGCTGGATGGCAAGCCGCTCACCATTCGCAGCATGGATCTTGGCGCCGACAAGGAAGTGCCTAGCCTCGCCATGGATGCGGAGGAAAATCCGGCGCTGGGGCTCAGAGGGGTGAGATACACACTCGCCCACCCAGAGCTGTTTAGCGCCCAGCTCAGGGCGATCCTCAGGGCAGCCAACCATGGTCCCATCCGCCTCATGTTCCCCATGGTCAATCAGGTAGAGGAGCTCGAAGCCGTGTTAGCGCTGCTGGAAAGCTGCAAGCAGGAGCTGGTCGAGGCCGAGAAAGGCTTTGGCGAACTCGAGCTTGGCATAGTGGTTGAAACCCCGGCGGCGGTGTTTAACCTCGACTCCATGCTGCCCCTGCTGGATTTTGTCAGCATAGGCACCAACGATCTGACCCAATATACCATGGCCGCCGATCGCGCCAATCCGCTGCTGATCGATCAATACCCCGTGCTCTCGCCGGTGATCATCCGCCTGATCGCCCAGATCATAGAGAAGGCCAAGGCCGCCAAGGTGCGAGTCTCCATGTGCGGTGAGCTGGCCAGTAACCCCAATGCCGCCGCCTTGTTGATTGGACTCGGACTGGAAGAATTTAGCGTCAACCTGGCCTCGCTCCTCGAGGTGAAACAGGCTCTCAGTCGTTGGTCTTACCCAGATTGTGTCGAACTTGCGCGCAAAGCCTTGCAAGTTTCACGCATCGATGCGTTAAATCAATTATTAACACACTGTCACTCTTGATATTTTTTGAGTATGCTAGGCATAATTCATCACGACACATCAGCGTGCTAACACAGGGGCAAATTAATGGGATTTTTGAGCCGCATAAGACGTTTAATTTCTGGTCAGCCACCCATCACGGGCGGCATTGATGTTTATGCGCCAGTGTCGGGCGAGATCGTGGCAATCGAGAAAGTGCCGGATGTGGTCTTTGCCGAGAAGATAGTCGGCGACGGCATCGCGATAGCCCCAAAAGGAAAACAGATAGTGGCGCCCATTGATGGCACCATAGGTAAGATCTTCGAAACCAACCACGCCTTTAGCATAGAGTCGCCTCAAGGCCTCGAACTGTTCGTGCATTTCGGTGTCGGTACGGTCGAGCTCAGGGGCAACGGCTTCACCCGCCTGGCCGAAGAGGGCCAGCAGGTCAAGGCCGGCGACCCCATACTCGAGTTCGATCTCGACTATCTCAAGGAGCATGTAGAGAGCCTGCTCACCCCCGTGGTGCTGGCCAACATGGAAGATATTCAGGGGCTCGACAAGCGCCACGGCAGTATCGAAGCCGGCAAAGACGTGATCTTCTCGGTTCAGCTCTAACGCGCACTATCACCCGGTGCATTCAGTGCCGGGTTCCCTTAACTCACTTCAGCAACTCGTTAACCCTTAGCCTAAGAATCACCATCAGCTGAATGATTTTTTTTCAAACAGACACTTGCCCCGTGCTTAACCCTTGAGGCGAACTCGACTCGGTGCCACAATGAGCAGCAAGTAGAAGTGGTCGCCAGCGAAGCGGCTAAAGTATTACAAAAGCCCTAGTTTACAGAAGCACTCACGTTTCGCTAAACGGCCTTTGCCCCACATGGAGAATCAAATTTTGACCCTATACGGTATTAAGAATTGCGACACAGTCAAGAAAGCGCTCAAGTGGCTAGACGCCAACCAACAAGCAGTGACCTTTCATGACTTTCGCGTCGACGGCCTCACCGAGGAACACCTTAACGCCTGGGTCGAGCAAGTCGGCTGGGAAAGCCTGTTTAATAAACGCAGCACCAGTTTTCGCAACCTGAGCGATGACGAAAAGGCCGATATCGGCAAGGATAAGGCGATCGCCCTCATGCTCGCCTATCCCACCCTGATCAAACGTCCCGTGCTGGATCATCAGGGACAGGTAAGCGTTGGCTTCAAGCCCGCTCAATACGAGGAGATCTTCAGCCGATGAGCCAGGAAGTCCTCACACTGGCACAGGATCTGATTGCCAGAGCCTCGGTCACCCCGCTAGACGAAGGTTGTCAGCCGCTGATGGCCGATCGCCTCAAGGCCAAGGGGTTTAATATCGAATCTATGGTATTTGAAGATACCACCAACATGTGGGCGCGGCGCGGCTCAGAAGGTCCGCTATTCTGCTTTGCCGGCCATACAGATGTGGTGCCGGTTGGCGATCTTAACCGTTGGCACACACCACCCTTCGAGCCTGTGGTGATCGACGGCTATCTTCACGGCCGTGGCGCCGCCGACATGAAGGGGTCACTCGCTGCCATGGTGGTCGCCACCGAGCGATTCGTCGACAAGCATCCAGATCATAAGGGCTCTATCGCCTTTCTGATCACCAGCGACGAAGAAGGCCCCTTCATCAACGGCACTACCCGGGTGATCGACACCCTTGAAGCCCGCAACGAGAAGATCACCTGGTCACTAGTTGGCGAGCCCTCCTCTACCCATAAGCTAGGGGATATCGTCAAGAACGGTCGCCGGGGCAGCCTCACGGGTAACCTCGTCGTCAAGGGCATTCAGGGCCATGTCGCCTACCCACACCTGGCCGACAACCCCATCCACAAGGCGGCGCCTGCGCTCGATGAGCTGGCACGCATGAAGTGGGATAACGGCAACGAATTCTTCCCGCCGACCAGTTTTCAAATCGCCAATATCAATGGCGGCACGGGCGCCTCAAACGTGATCCCGGGCAGCCTGGAGGTGATGTTTAACTTCCGTTATTCCACCGAAGTTACCGCCGAGATCTTAATTCAGCGGGTACTCAATATTCTTGACGCCCACGGGTTGGACTATGAGATCAGCTGGATCTTCAACGGCCTGCCGTTTCTCACCGATGCAGGCCCGCTGCTGGATGCCACCCGCGAGGCGATCCATGAAATCACCGGCACAGAGACAGACCCGCAAACCTCTGGCGGCACCTCGGATGGACGTTTCATCGCCCCGACTGGCGCCCAGGTGATCGAGCTTGGCCCGGTTAACGCCACCATTCACAAGGTCAATGAGTGCGTCAAGGTCGAGGATATCGAGCAGCTCGCCAAGGTGTATGAACGTATCCTGGAAAAGCTCCTGTGCTAGAACCGGCAATCTATGGTTTTGATGAGCCAACACTCGTAGATCACCAGGGCCACAGGCTGGCCCCCGAGTGCGCCGCGCAGCTTACCAAGATGCAAGGCGCCGCCGCCAGCGATGGAATTAACATTGCCATCTGCTCCAGTTATCGTGATTTCAATCGCCAGCTCGGAATATGGAATGCCAAGGCGAGCGGTAAGCGGCCGGTATTGGACGCGGCGTCTCGGCCAATAGACATCGAGACGTTAAGTGACAATGAGCTGCTAGATGCCATACTGCGCTGGTCGGCATTGCCCGGCATGTCACGCCATCATTGGGGCACAGATCTGGATCTGTTCGACGCAAACGCCATCAGCCAAGCATCCCTCGAGCTTATCGACAGCGAGTATCAGGTAGGTGGTCCCTGTCACGGGCTGCATCAGTGGTTAGTGGCACACGCGGCTGACTTTGGTTTCTATTTTCCCTATCAGGCAGGTCTCAGCGGCGTCAGCCCAGAGCCTTGGCACCTGAGTTATTACCCACTGGCCGATAGCCATCTGGCCAGCTTCGATATCCATGCATTAGAGACTCGGCTCGAGCAGGCGGATATCGCGCTTAAGGACCCAATTCTCGCCCGACTGGAGGAGCTGGTATCACGCTATGTCTACTTCGTTGCTCCTTCGCCCAACGGGCCGGTTAACCCAATTATCAATGAGTGATCTCACATGAACCTCGACAATTTTCGTCACAGTTTCAATCTCAACGGCCACCAGATGAGCTATCTGGATGTCGGCCAGGGCCCAGTCTTACTGCTCGGCCACAGCTATCTCTGGGACAGCGCCATGTGGGCGCCGCAAATCGCCCACCTCAGCCAGCATTATCGCTGCATAGTGCCGGATCTCTGGGGCCATGGTCAGTCAGATCTGCTACCAAGCGATTGCCGTTCACTTAAGCATCTCGCCGAGCATTATCTGGCGCTGATGGACAGCCTGGAAGTGGATGAATTCTCAATACTTGGGTTATCTGTTGGCGGCATGTGGGGCGCAGAGTTAACCTTGCTTGCGCCGCGCCGCGTGAAAACGCTGGTGATGATGGGCTGTTTCCTCGGCTTCGAACCCGAAGTCAGCCGCGCCAAATACTACGCCATGCTCGATGCCATGATGGCTGCCGGGCAGTTGCCGCCGCCACTGATCGACCAGATAGCGCCGCTATTTTTTGCCGATGAGGTCGAACAAAAACAACCTGATCTCATCGCCGCCTTTAAGGCCTCGCTCGCGAAGTTGGCGCCAAAGCGGCTGGAGAGCATCTCTCGCCTCGGCCGCATCATCTTCGGGCGCCGGGACATCATGGAAGATGCCGCGCAGTTTACCCTGCCGACGCTGATCATGACAGGCACCCAGGACAAGCCCAGACCTGTGCTGGAGGGCTATCTGATGCATGATGCCATAGACGGCAGCGAGTTTTTACATATTCCGGAGGCGGGCCATATCTCAACCCTGGAACAGAGTGAGTGGATCAATCAGCACCTGAGTGATTTTTTCGCCAAACATTTGAGCTAAGCCAGCAAAAAAACGCTAGCCTAGACTGAGTAGACCAGCAGGGCAAATCTTTGATGCTAGAATGCAGCCCTGCAAAATCTTCTTCATCGACATGATGTTAACTAAATGAAACTACTTAAACCTTTGTTCGACAACAACCGCCGCTGGGCCAACCGCATCCTGGAAGAGAATCCTAAGTTCTTCGAGCAACTGGCCCAACAGCAAAATCCCGAGTATTTGTGGATTGGCTGCTCGGACAGCCGGGTACCGTCGAACCAGATCATCGATCTCATGCCCGGCGAGGTATTCGTACACAGGAACATCGCCAACATGGTGATCCATACGGATCTCAACTGCCTCTCAGTGCTGCAATATGCCGTCGAGGTGCTCAAGGTGAAACATATCATGGTGGTGGGCCATTACGGCTGCGGCGGTATCAAGGCCTCCATGGGTAAGGAGCGCCTGGGACTGATCGACAACTGGCTGGGGCATATTCGCGACATCCATCGTCTGCACGCCAAAGAACTCGCCGAACTTGATGAGAAGACCCGCTTCGATCGCCTGTGTGAGCTCAACGTCATCGAGCAGGTGGGCAATGTTGCCAGTACCACCATAGTGCAAGATGCCTGGGAACGCGGCCATAAGGTGGCGGTACACGGCTGGATCTACAGCGTCGACAACGGCCTGCTGTCGGATCTCGACGTTACCGTAGACATAGATACCTTTCGCAGCAGATAGCTCCCAGACACATCACCTCCTCCTTTAAGGCAGGCCACAGCGCGCATGATGGTCAAATCATGCGCTATCGCCAGGCCCCCTCGTGTAAAAGCAAAAAAAAGCCTCCTATTTCAGTAAATATTCCTTAATAAACATCGCAGTTTTACACCCATCGCGTTTATAATTCGCATTGATTTATTTTTCGCGCCGCGGGCGCAGCGAATGCTAAGGAACTATTCCATGCCTGGTTTTGAATTATTTGGTCCTGAAGAGAAACAGGAAGTTGCTGACGTAATGGAAAACGGTTTTACCTTCCGTTACAACTTTGATCACATGCGTAATGACCGCTGGAAGACGCGTGAGATGGAGCAACTGCTCTGTGAGAAGATGAATGTCAAACACGCCCACCTGCTCTCGAGCGGTACCGCTGCACTGCAAACCGCACTAGCCGCCGCTGGCATTGGCGCAGGCGATGAAGTGATCGTTCCTCCATTTACCTTCGTGGCCTCTGTCGAAGCCGTGTTTATGGCTGGCGCCGTCCCGGTGTTTGCCGAGATCGACGAGACACTATGTCTGTCACCGGAAGGCATTGAAGCGGCTATCACGCCACGCACCAAGGCCGTTAACCTAGTCCACATGTGTGGCTCTATGGCTAAGATGGATGAGATCAAGGCCGTCTGTGAAAAGCACAACCTAGTGCTACTGGAAGATGCCTGTCAGGCCATCGGCGGTAGCTACAAGGGTCAAGCCCTGGGTACTATCGGCCATGTAGGCTGCTACTCATTTGACTCTGTTAAGACCATCACCTGTGGCGAAGGCGGCGCGGTGATCACTAATGATGAAACCATCTATAACCACGCCCATATGTTCTCTGATCATGGCCATGACCATGTCGGCAATGATCGCGGCGCAGAAAGCCACCCTATCATGGGCCTGAACTTCCGCATCTCTGAGATGAACTCGGCACTAGGTCTGGCGCAGCTTCGCAAGCTAGATACCATCATCGACATTCAGCGCAAGAACAAGAAACTCCTGAAAGACGCCATGGCAGCGCTGCCAGAGGTGAGCTTCCGTGAGATCCCAGATCCTGAAGGCGACTCAGCCGGTTTCCTAAGCTTCATGCTGCCGACCGAGGAGCGCACTCAGGAGATCAACAAGAAACTGGCCGAAAACGGCGTCGATGGCTGCTTCTACTGGTATGTAAACAACTGGCACTACCTGTCAAACTGGAAGCACATTCAAGAGCTTAAATCACCAGCCGCTCTGCCGATCACATTAATCGCCGACAAACCTGACTATACTCAGGTGTCTGTGCCTAAGTCTGATGCCATCATGAGCCGCACCATTTCGATGTTGATCAAGCTCTCTTGGACTGAAGAAGAGATCGCCCAGCGCATCGAGAACATCAAGCGCGCCTTTGCCGCTTAACTCTCGTCT
This sequence comes from Shewanella aquimarina, assembly GCF_023349185.1. Taxonomy (GTDB): domain Bacteria; phylum Pseudomonadota; class Gammaproteobacteria; order Enterobacterales; family Shewanellaceae; genus Shewanella; species Shewanella aquimarina. The sequence continues at coordinate 401,555 of NZ_JAKIKY010000003.1, forward strand.
CTCAAATTCCCGGTCGCAGCGCCTTGTTTGGCCCTGCGACGTTACTTTTTACACTAGATGTCTCAATGGAGAATGCTGTAATGAGTTTTAAAAATTTCAAATGCGTACCAAAAATGATCTTTGGTCGTGGTTCATTCGCGCAGCTCGATACCGTACTCGAAGAAGAGCGTAAGCAAGGCGAAGATTTCGTGGTCTTCCTGATCGATGATGTTCATCAGGACAAGCCACTGGCGCAGCGCGTACCCGCTAAGCCACAGGATCTCGTGATCTACGTTAACGTGGACGAAGAGCCTACCACCAAGCAGGTTGATGATCTCACCGAGCAGGTGCAAGCCTTTAACAGCAAGCTGCCCGTTAGCGTTATCGGTCTGGGCGGTGGTTCAACGATGGATCTGGCCAAGGCCGTTTCACTCATGCTTACCAACCCAGGTGGCAGCGCCATGTATCAGGGTTGGGATCTGATCAAGAACCCTGCGGTTCACCATATCGGTATCCCTACTGTGTCAGGTACCGGCGCCGAAGCTTCACGCACCGCCGTACTTTGCGGCCCGGTACGTAAGCTAGGTCTGAACTCTGACTACACAGTATTTGACCAGATCATCATGGACTCAGAGCTCATCGACGGCGTGCCGACAGATCAGTGGTTCTACACGGGTATGGATTGCTACATCCACTGCGTCGAGTCACTACAAGGCACCTTCTTGAACGAGTTTGCCAAGGCGTTCGCCGAGAAGTCGATGGACCTTTGCCGTGAAGTCTTCTTAGACGATCACCCAGAGAAAGACGACAAGCTGATGATGGCCTCTTACATGGGCGGCATGAGCATCGCCTATAGCCAGGTAGGTGCCTGTCACGCAGTTTCATACGGCCTTGGTTATGTATTGGGTTACCACCATGGTATCGGTAACTGCCTGGCGTTCGACGTACTGGAAGAGTTCTACCCTGAGGGTGTGGCCGAGTTCCGTCAGATGATGGACAAGCACAACATCACCCTGCCGAAGAACATCTGTAAAGACTTGCCAGATGAAACCATCGCTAAGATGGTCGCCGTCACCAAGAGCATGGGACCACTCTGGGCCAACGTCTATGGCGAAGGTTGGGAAGAGAAAGTCACCGACGAAATGTTGACTAAACTGTTCCGTCGAATCTAACCTGTAAGCTCAAGGTGTAAGGGGCTCCTAGTGGGCCCCTTCTCTTATGCACTGCGGCACACTGTAACTGATAGGTATATCCAAATGAATGTGACTCTGTTAATCCCAGCACGCTATGGCTCTAGCCGTTTTCCGGGCAAGCCACTGGCGCCGATTAACGGTAAGCCGATGATCCAGCATGTTTACGAGCGTGCGGCGCTGGCAAAAGGTTTAACCGCCATCTATGTGGCCACCGACGATCTGCGCATCAAGGAGGCGGTAGAAGCCTTTGGTGGCAAGGTGGTGATGACAGATGAGAAGGCGGCCTCCGGCACCGACAGAATCGAAGATGCTATCACTCAACTCGGTCTTGCAGACGAAGATCTGGTAATCAACCTACAGGGCGATCAGCCACTGATCGATCCTATCTCTATCGAACAGATCATTACCCTGTTTGAACGCCACCCAGGTGAGTTCGGTATGGCCACCCTAGGTTATGAGATCACCGAAGAGCATGAGCTGGACGATCCCAAGCACGTCAAGATGGTGTTCGACAACCAGTATAATGCGCTGTATTTCTCGCGCGCCCGTATCCCCTTCGGCCGCGACACAAACGACTACCCGGTTTACAAACACCTGGGCGTCTATGCCTACACACGCGAGTTTGTCCGCACCTTCAATAAGCTGCCACTGGGCCGTTTAGAAGATCTCGAGAAGCTGGAGCAGCTGCGCGCACTGGAGCATGGCCATAAGATCAAAGTCGCCATCAGCGCCTTCGACTCGCCCGAGGTGGATACGCCGGAAGATATTCGTATCTGCGAAGCCCGTCTGGCAGTCGACTAGCCGGTACTGAGCTAGCCAATCCAAATCTAGCGGATAAGAATTGAAAGCGAGGGAGAGAGCGGATGTCGAGTCTTGAAGTCTGGCTCATCATTATCTTGGTGCTTGGGGTGATCGCCAGCAACCTGGCGGTGCTTAAGTACAGCAGCAAGTTTAAGATGACCCAATTTGGTAAGCCGCATCAAAAACCCGATGCGAAAACTGCGCGCGGTGAGGCAGATCAAGATGCAGGCAAAGATGATGAGACTCGCAAACTCGATACGCCCATAGGTGATAAGCAGGCGAGCAAGACTGACGACGCAGCCAAAGACAAGGATTAAGCGCTCTCTGGCGCCAACTTAGCTTTCGCCGTCATTCGCTGATAAGAGCTGCTGATAAGAGCTGCGAGTAAAAACTGCTATCAAAAGCTACAACAAGACAAAGGCTTACCTAGGTAAGCCTTTTCTATGTGAAGGCCCCTCTGCTTATAAGGGCCTTCAATCACTGAAACAGTTTTGCCCTGTGTCCCAAGGGCTGGGTGTCATCACGACTCAACACCAAGGTGTAGTTGCCGGTTTGATCGATCGCCATAGCGCCCGATTGATATACTAAGGTCAGAGTGCCATTCTCTTCCTTATGGACCAAGCTGATATCATAGTCCCCGCTCGGCAGGTTGATTTGCGCCAGCTCGGTAAAGCTCAAGTAAGTCAGCTTATAGACAGCCGTGTCAATCGTCTCACCTGGGCGCACGAAGTAGAGATCTAGGCTGTCAAAGCTGTCGATAAGATTTGCTACCGACAGGGTATGCTCGAAGGCATTTGGCCTGTGATCGTGGGCAATGGTCATCCCCAGGGTCTGCCCGACGGCATTGTCAAAGATCACCAGTGTCTTACTCTCATCCTGATTAAATGTCACCAAGAGGTTGTTAGCCAGCAGCTCATTGGTGTCACTCGAGAAAACACTCACCCCATAATCATTGTAATCTATCGCCTTGAAATCATTCAGCGCATGGGGCGAGAGCCCAGGTAAGAGAACACTCTCGGCATCGCTACTCAGCTGCAGATCGAGGGCGCTGTCTTGGTTTAACGCGTTATAGACCCTAAATTCGGCATCGGCATCTTGGTTGACATAGGCAACCGGCGTCCCTGTCGAATCGACATTATCGACGATCAACTTAGGCTCTCCAGGGCCGAAACTGTTATGAATGACTAGTTTGTTGACCGTTTCACTGGTCAATATCAACGTACCCGTACGAAATACAGGTTCCGCCTGACCAGGTTCAGTCAGGTACAGCAAGTACTCTCCAGTGTCTAGCATCAGGGCCTGGGTATGTTGCATATAACTTAAGTTGCCCAGCAGCTGCGCCTCGTTAAAACTTTCACTCGCCTTGGCCAGATAGAGATCATAGGCGCCCTCGCCCATGGCAGCGTGTATAGCCAAGACCTGCATCTTGCTTTCGTCACTGTCGAGATCGCCGTTGGCCTCATCCATCTCATCACGCTCATATCGAATGTCCAGGTATTCACTCTTCTCGTAATCGCCGACAAGCACCAAAAGGCGGTTGTCACCTTCCTTAAGATCGAGTGTGAATTCATGAAGCTCGACACTGTCACCGTTGGCGTCATAGCCACGAATGCTAGCGTCGGTTTCCCCTGTTGGATATTCATAGCGAGGCAAGGCATCACTATAAGAAACTGCAGTATAGGCATATTCATCGAGTACCAAATGGCTCGCCACGCTATTTGGCGATGCATTATAAAACTGGATATAGGCAGCCTTATTTTCACTCGACTCATCTGAGCCACAACCGGTGATAACCAGGGCCAAACCCGCGAAAAGTGCCAACTTTAGATTGCATTTTTTAATCAACATAAATTTCCTTAACAGATTAATTACAAAGGCCTTACCTATGACAAACTTTTTGCGTCAAGAAATGTCAACCAGGGTAATAGACTGAAAAGGAAAGCTCGCCGAGTGTATGGTTTAAACGAGCCTGATTAAGCCCTTGTCGGATTAAGTCTCGTCGGAATAAGTCTCGTTGGATTAGCTGCGTTTAGTTAGTTGTAATTGATGGGCTGTGATTGATGGGCTGTATCGGATTGGCTGTATCAGTCTTAGCTAAGTCTCTTTCTCAGCAGCTTAACCGCATCAGTTGTACGGCAGCGATATAAATGCTCGCTTGCCCCATAGCCATAAGGGCAAATACGACGCATGTGGAAAATAAAAAAGCCAGCCCAGATGAGGGCTAGCCTTTTCTCGATATAAACTTAAGCAGGCATTCTTACAATGAGAGTTAAGCTAAGAGTTAAAATGAAAGTTAAGATGAGAGGCGCTGCACCCAGTCCTCGGGATCGGCGACGATAAACTGATAACGTTCACCATTGCTGAGGCTCACCTGGATCCCATCGGGCGTGATAGGCAGAATCCCTGCCCCCTTGCCCCAGCAGGTCTCCACCTTCACTATCTCATTTAAAGGCAGGTGGTATGGGCCGTAGAGGCAGTCTGAGCTGACAGATTTAAAATCCAGCGCTTCGCGGCTCATGGTGAGTCGTCCATCGACTCGAATGGCATTCTTCTGCAGCGTGGCCGGTGCCGATTTGGGCTGACGCTGCGCAGTCTCGATAGATAATGTCATCTGCATTACTCCCTGTTGCATCTAAGTGTTGCATCTAATTGTTGGTTTCACTCTACTATATTCGCCCCTTCTTGTTAATGAGACGTTAGTGTGCAATCGGTTTTGTGGCACTAGCTGTATGGCAAGCTAGGATGACACAGACAGTGATTTTCTCTAGCCCCCTGGCTTCCCCTTTACCACTGCCCATTTGTGACTTGGCAGGCATAAAAAAGGCCAATCAAAAAAGATTGGCCTTTGAACTTACTCATCACTCGTACTATTTGCTAATACTAAACACTAATACTAAGTCCTAATACTAAGAACTAATACTAAGAACTATTACTCAGTCCTAATACCAAGCGCTAATCTGGGCGCTAATCGGCGTTTCGTAAGCCTGACTCATGATGTGTATCTAGCGCAAGTTCTGCCTCGAGACGTTGGCTGATCTCTTCTGGCGAACCTGTATTTCGCGCGATCAAGCCATAGGCAACCGGGATCACCAGCAGGGTAAAGAAGGTCGCCAGAATAATACCCGACAATACCACCACGCCTATGACGAAACGCGTCTCGGCGCCCGCCCCTTGAGCCAACACCAGTGGAATGGCTCCAGCCGCCGTGGTGATCCCCGTCATCAAGATGGGACGAAGACGCTGGCTGGCCGCCTGGATGATCGCCGTATCGAACGCAATGCCTTTATCACGCAGCTGATTGGCAAACTCGACGATCAAGATACCGTTCTTGGCCGCCAGTCCCACCAGCATGATGATACCGATCTGGCTGTAGATGTTCAGGCTCTGCCCTGTGATCCACAGGCCTATCAAGGCACCCAAGGTCGCCAAGGGCACGGTCAGCATGATCACCATGGGGTGAATATAGCTCTCGAACTGCGCCGCAAGCACCAAGAAGACGATGCCTAGTGCCAACAGGAAGACGAAATACATGGAGTTACCCGATTCCTGATAATCCAGCGATTGCCCCTTGTAGCTGATCACCGTCTCGGCCGGCAGATAGGTGTAGGCCAGATCGTTGAGGTAATCGAGCGCCTCACCCAGGCTATAACCATCGGCTAGGTTGGCCTCTATGGTAATGGCGCGCATACGGTTGTAGCGGTTTAGCTGACTGGCGTCGGCAAACTCCTCCACCGACACTAAGTTAGCCAGGGGGATAAGCTCGCGGCTTCTATCCGAGCGCACATAGATGTTACTCAGATCGCTGGCGGTATTCTGATTATCCCGGTTACCCTCGATGATCACGTCATATTCTTCACCGTCGCGCATAAAGGTGGTCACCAGGCGCGACCCCAACATAGACTCCAGAGTGCGGCCGATATGGGAGATAGAGACGCCGAGATCCGCCGCCCTGTCCTTATCGATCACCACCCTCAGCTGCGGCTTGGTTTCCTTGTAGTCATGATCAAGGCCCACCAGATTCGGATTCTCCTTGGCCTTCTCCAGTAATATGTCGCGCCACTTGGCGAGTTCTTCATAGCTTGGGCCGCCCAGTACAAACTGCACCGGCTTACCCACGCCGCGACCGAAGGCCTGACGCATCACGGGAAAAGCGCGCACACCGGCGAGATCCGACAGACGGGCACGAATGTCACCTATGATCTCGAAGGCACTACGACGGGTCGCCCAGTCTTCCAGCACGATAATCGCCATGCCGTTGGAGAAGTTAGCGTTGCGTCCAAAGCCGCGAGGCGCACGGATCAGCAAGCGTTTGATGTCACCGCTTTCGACCAGCGGCATCAGACGCTCCTCGATCTCATCCATATAGGGGGTGATATATTCGAAACTCGCCCCCTGAGGACCGTTGACGATCAGGAACATAGAGCCCCTGTCCTCTCTTGGCGCAAACTCCTGAGGTACCTTGGTCATCAGATAGCCGCTAAGCCCTAAGGCGATAACCACCAGGGAGCTGACGATAAAGGGATGGGTCATGGCGCGCTTGAGCGTGGTACGGTAACCCGCAGACAACCAGTTCATGCCCGCATCTATCTTGCGCACCAGCCAAGGATCTTGCCCGGCAGGCTTAAGCAGCTTAGAGCACATCATGGGGCTCAGGGTCAGGGCCACCAGGCTCGAGAAGATCACCGCCGCACTCATGGCCACCGCAAACTCCTTAAACAGCTTACCCAGATCCCCTTCAAGGAAGGTGATCGGCATAAACACAGCCACCAAGACCAGGGTGGTGGCGACCACGGCAAAGGCTACCTCGCGTGAACCGAGAAAAGCCGCCTTCAGTGGTGAGTCGCCCTCCTCGATGCGTCTGTGGATGTTTTCCAGCACCACGATGGCGTCATCCACCACCATACCGATGGCCAGGATCATCGCCAGCAGGGTCAGCAGGTTAATGGTGTAACCCAGGGCGTAGAGCACGATAAAGGTTGCCATCAAGGACACAGGCACCGTCAACGCCGGGATCAGCATGGCGCGCACGCTGCCAAGGAAGAGATAGATCACCACAATTACCAGGAACATGGCGATAAACAGGGTCTGGTACACCTCCTTGATGGAGGCCTCGATAAACACAGAGCTATCGTAGGAGCGTTTGATCTCCATGCCCGCAGGCAGTGTCGGATTGATCTTGTCCACCAGGGCGTTGGCGGCGCGAGCCACCTCTAGGGTGTTAGAGGTAGACTGCTTGGAGATCCCCAGGCCTATCATGGCCTCACGGTTACCGCGGAAGGTGATGCGCTCCTCTTCCGAGCCTATCTCTACCTTAGCCACGTCGCCGAGCTTGATGAGGTAGCCATCTTCCCCTTCGGCCAGCACCAGATTATTGAAATCTTCCGCCGTCTTGAAGGTGCGCTCCAGGCGCACGGTAAAGTGTCTATCTTGGGATTCCACCGAACCAGCCGGTAGCTCGACGTTCTCCGAGCGCAGCACAGACTCGATATCCGACACCGTCAGATCTCGGGCCGCCAGGGCCTGACGGTCGATCCACACCCGCATGGCGTACACCTTACCCCCACCGATACGAATATTGGCCACGCCGTCGATCACCGAGAAGCGATCCACCAGATAGCGGCGGGCATAGTCGGTGAGCTGCAAGGTATTCATCTGATCCGAGACCAAGTTGAGCCACATGATCACCTCATCACCGCCATTGGCCTTCTGAACCTCTGGGGGATCGGCCTCTTCCGGCAGGTTATTGAGCAAACCCGAGATGCGGTCGCGCACATCGTTGGCCGCCGCCTCGATATCCCGGCCGACGTCAAACTCTAGCGTCACAGATGAGCGACCATCGCTGCTGGAGGAGTTGATGTTACGTATCCCCTCCACGCCACTGATCCTGTCTTCCACCAGCTGAGTGATACGACTCTCCACCACAGCCGCACTGGCGCCGCGGTAGCTGGTCTGCACCGAGACGATAGGCGGATCGATATTGGGATACTCGCGCAAGGGCAGCTTTTCGAAGGAGACCAGACCAAAGGCGATCAGGAGTATGCTGATGACGGACGCAAAAACCGGTCGTTTTACCGACAAATCCGTCAAGATCATGCTAGCGGCTCCACCTTAGCTTGTTGGTTGAAACTAAAGTGTTCACTGTACTGCACCTTAACCGTATCTCCTGGGCGCACCTTGAGGATGCCACGCACCATCACCTGCTCGCCCACCTCGACGCCGCCGACTATCTCTACCCAGCCGCGCTTACGTAGGCCTAGTTGCACCTGACGACGCTCGACCACGTTTTCTTCGTTCACCAGATAAACGAAGTGATCTTTCTGAATAGGAATAATCGCCGCTTCTGGAATGATAAGCGCTTCGCGGCTCTGCTTGATCAGCTTCACCTTCATCAACATACCGGGCAGCAGGCGCAGCCCCTTGTTGGGGATCTCGGCCCTGACCGTCACGGCGCGAGTCGTCGGATTGACCCGGCTATCGACAGACACCACCTTACCGGTAAACAACTCGCCTTCGAAGGCCACGGCACTGGCCTCGACCGACTTACCAATAGCCAAAGACTGCAGGAAGCGCTCCGGCACTGAGAAATCCAGTTTGATGGTGGAGATATCATCTAAGGTGGTGATAACAGTGCCTGGGGTCACCAGGCTCCCCTGACTCACCTGACGCAGACCCAGGCGTCCCGAAAACGGCGCCAAGATGCGTCTGTCTTTGAGGGAGGATTCGGCCTGTTCTAACTCGGCCTTGGCGGTATCGATAAGGGTCTGCAGCCTGTCACGCTCCAATGCAGCGACCGTCTGGCTGGTCACCAGGGAGCTGATCCGCGCCAGTTCGCGCTGATGATCTTTCATCTTAACCCGGGCCACTGTCACACGGGCGATCTGTTCTCTGTCTTGCAAACGTACCAGAAGCCGGCCCTTCTCCACCATCTGACCGTCGCTGAAATTAATCTCGGTTACCATGTCGGTAACCTTGGGGGTCACAGTGATAGATTCGTTTGCCTTACCTGTACCCAAGGCCTCAACTTCGTCGCGAATAGGCTGCATTTCGGCCTTTGCCACCACCACATTCGGCGTGGGTCGCCCGCGCGGCCCCTTAGGCGTTTCGGTTTGCTGAGTGAAATAGTAGGTGGCGGCGCCTGCCGCTAAAAGCATTGAGATTATTATCGTTTTTTTCATCAATCTTCCGAAAGAATGCGCATTATGTTATCGGTAGTTTACCTTGGAATGTAGGTGCTTCAAGGCGTTTTACCTTTGCTTACAAACTTAATACACCATTTACATTTTTGCCCGCCATGAGGCACAAAAGAGTATAGTATCAATCGCTAAATGATACGCTTGATCATCTAAAGAAGGGCGACTGAGTCAGCATAAGCAGCAGCTTTTCCTCGCTAACGGAGGGATTCATAAACTCCCCCTGACCATAGTCACAACCAAACAACAGTAACGTCTGATATTGCTCGCGGGTTTCTATCCCCTGAGCCAGAGTATCGATATTCAAGCTGCTGGCGAGATTGATGATGGTCTCTAAGATCATTTGGTTATCGTATGCCATCTTCATGGGACTGATGAGTCCCTGGGCTATCTTGAGGCGATCGAACCTGAGTGTCTGCAAATACCCAAAGCTTGCATGGCTGGCGCCCGCGTCATCCAGGCTCACCAGTACGCCGAGGGACTTTGCCCTGGCAATACAGTGCTTCACCTTGTCGAAGCCGGCGACTATGCTGGCCTCCGGGATCTCTAAGCCCAAGAATTTGGCCAGATCCTCCCCCTTTGTTACCATCCCCTCCAGTTCATCAAACAGAGCACTGCCGTCACTGGCGAGATTCACGCTCACGCGAAAGTCCTCAGGATAGGTGCCGTGATAGCGTTTGAGATGGGCCAGTATAAGCCTGGCGACCACAGCATCGACCAGCTGAAGGGCCCCCTGGCGGCGCAGCGGCGCCAATAATCGCCGGGGTGAAATGGTTCCATAGCTGGGATGCTCCCAGCGCAACAGCGCCTCGGCACCGATCAGTTTGCCATCCTTGAGCCGGTATTGAGGTTGAAAGCTGAAATAGAGCTCCTCCTGGGCGGCGGCTAGCTGAAACTCCTGACAAATCTGCGTCTCCTGCAGCTCGGTCTGCTCACCACTGCTGAACACACAAAGACGCTGCCGCCCCATCAATTTTGCCCTAAGCAGCGCCTGATCGCCCCTGCGCAAGAGATCTGACGCCCGCATCCCGGATGAGAAGCAGGTCACCAGCCCCAGGCTAACCGACAGCGCGAGAGAGATCCCGCCAAGATCCAACACCGCCTGCATCTGCTCGCGCAGGGCGTCGACCCGCGAAAGGCACTCAGATTCTGATTCGATACCCATCAAGAGCAGGCCAAACTGATCCCCTCCCAGCCGACAAATGGTGTCCTGGCTCGCGATAGCTGCCTCTGTGCGCTGTGCAAACACCCTTAGCAGCTCATCCCCTAAGTGATGACCATAGGTATCGTTAACAGCCTTAAAGTGATCTATGTCGAGCAGCACTAGGCCGAGCCCTTTGGCAGAAACGCCATTTTCGGCGGCTTCATTGAGCTTAGCGATCGCCTGATTTAAGCGGTCGATAAATAGCATACGATTGGGTAGCTTAGTTAAGCCATCATAGAGAGCCATCTGCGTCAGGTTGGCCTTAACATTCATGCGGCTAATGGCATTGCGTATATGTTTGGCGCAAAACACCAGCAGCTGCTGATCGGCTTCGCTATAACGATAATCACCATGATAACTCTGCACCACGACGATGCCACGAAAAGCCTCGTCGCCGAAGGGTACACCGAGCCAGGCCCTTGGCATAGCGCCATTGATCGTTATCTCTCCCTGAGCCACCAAAGCCTTAATCTGCGCCTCGTCCACCAGGAGTGGTTTGTTTTTCAGCAGCGTATAGGCGGTGATCCCAAGGCATGAGGGTAACAGCGGCAATTCGGTATCTTCGGCGAGCTGTTCGTATTGATCCACATGATAGGGAAAGTGCAGCGTTTGGCCATCTTCACTCAGTAGCGCGACATAGAAGTTATCCGCCTTGACCAGGCGGGCAATGCAGGCGTGTAGCCTTTGGTAGAAGGCTCTAATCGAGTCGGTCTCGAAGATGATCTCCGCGATGGCAAACAGGGTGTCTTGGATCTTACTGGCATATTCCAGATCCGCCACCCGCTTTTGCAGTGTCACCAGATTGTTGGCCCTGTGGATCTTCAGTGCAGCGATGGAGGCAAGGGCAAACAAGATGCGCTCATGCTGAGAGGTGTAAAAATTCTTCTTAGGATGCTCGGTGTCTATCACCCCTATCAGTTCACCATCCATCAACATGGGCACCGCAAGCTCTGAAAGCCTGGGGGCGTCATCGACGATATAGTTAGGAAACTGCCGGGTATCACCGACGATCAAGGGTTGTTTGGTCTTAGCCACTGTGCCGACAACGCCCTCCCCCACCTTGAGTTCGATAGGCGCGAGGATCTCATGACCGCTAGGGTTCTTATCACCGAAGCTGGCCTTCTGCATCAAGACGCCCCGCGCAGGATCCAGCAGGTAGACGACCACATCATCAAAGCCTAACTGGGAAACCACATTCTGTGCCAGGTGCCAAAGGATCTCATCTACCCCGCTTAGCGAGAGCATGTCGATAGCAAACTCACTGATAATCTTCAGATATTTTGCGTCTACATCCTGCAGTGGCACCTTAGCTGGCATCTCAACCTCGGCTAAACATTTCCGTCAATCTAATGACTGATAATATCACTAACTATATGGCATAGATGCTTGGCTCGCCATCGGCCGCCACAGGAAACGGGCCGCAGGAACACGATGGGGGAAACAGGCTGAATAGCTCCATGATGCCCAACACAGAGGGACTAACGCTTACGCACAAAGCGTATTTAAAGGACTGCGAAAGCACGGCTAACGAATAGCGGCATGCTTCCAGCCACTTTATGGCGCGCTAGACTGAAGAGGAGAAACAAAAAAGAGGCCTCATGGCCTCTTTTTATTTGGATAAGCTTATCTGAGTCTATCTGACTTTGCGGTCTTCACTCATCAGCTCGGCCATGCCATCGTATACGGTCTCGACCACAGCATTACTCACCGGAGCATCTTCCTTGTCTTTCAGGTAGATGCGAGTCTTGGCATTATCACGCTTATCTTGCTCAATTTGCAGGCGATAGGACCCTTCTTCCATCGGCAGCTTCTTATCGCTCCACAATGAACTCCAGAAACCTGAATCATCGCTCACGTTGATATAATAAAGCCCCTTGTTGCTATCCATATCGACGATTTCAAAGCCTAGCTCTGGCAATACGATTCGCAGACGATCCCAGGTACGGCTGTAGCTGGCATCTGCCAACCAGTAGCTCTGCACTGGCGTCTCATCTTCGGCCACAGTTGGAGCCTTCACCAAGTCTACCTCGATGCCCAAGCTCTCACGCAGGCGCTTGGCCTTGATCGCCTTCGCACGCTTCACGCTCATGTAGGCGATGGTGTTGTTAAGCATATCAACCGTATAGCGACGCTTATCTTCACCGGTCAGCAGGATATCCTGCGCCTTACCATCGAAGCTCTCTTCGTGATCAATCAATTCGATAGCAAGGTTACCGCTACGGCCATGTGGACGCACATTGACGGTGAAACGATAGCGTTGACGTACCGAGTAAACCTCGTCGGCACCCCACATAGATGAGTCGATAACCTCTTGATTTTCAATCCAATCAGTTTCGATAACACCGGTTTCTCTATCCTCTTTGAGGATCTTGATCTCGTGCTGACTAAAATATTCATCCAAGATGCCGAACAGCTCGCTGCGCAGGTCGATATCGTTATCGATAGACTCGACCACAATCTTGATGCTGTCGCTAGACTCTTCCACATGGGTACCTTCTGCCATCGGCAGTACCTGTAACGGTGGACGAATATCGAGTTTCTTGCCAACTAAGGTTCTATCGACCTTGCTGCCAACCTCTGGAATATCGTATTCGGTGTTATATTTAGGCTGATTCAACCCTTCTGGGATCACCAGTTTAGGCGCAGCCGTCACAGTGGCATATTCGTCATTGCCATTGGCCTGACGTCTGTCGATAGGCGTGCTGCAGGCCGTTACGGCGGCAACCAGTAGGATTGGAGTAACTTGCTTTAGCATCTAATTATTGAACCTCTATTCCGGCATTCTTCATCGCTTCTAGCAACAGACCATGATATTGCTCGGAAAGTTCCGTTAATGGCAAGCGAATATGTCCTTGACTGATCAAGCCCATACGGTGCGCCGCCCATTTCACAGGGATAGGATTGGCTTCACAGAAGAGCGCGCCGAACAGCGCTTTCATTGGCGCCTCAGCCTTGAGGGCACCTTCGAGATCGCCCTTAAGGGCTGCGTCGCACATCAGCTTAAACTGCTTAGGCACTATGTTATTCGCCACAGAGATCACGCCATTGCCACCCAGGGTCAGAAACTCACGAGCCGTCGCGTCATCACCGCTATAGAGCATGAAGTCATCACCACAAAGCTCACGCAGCTTTGCCACGCGGCTGAGATCGCCGGTCGCCTCTTTTAGGCCTATGATGTTTGGCACCTCGACCAACTGGGCGACGGTTTCAGGCAACATGTCCACCGAGGTACGGCCGGGCACGTTGTAAAGAATTTGTGGAATATCGGTCGCGGCCGCGACCGCGCGATAATGGGCCACCAAGCCTTTAGGTGTCGGCTTGTTATAGTAAGGCGTCACGCCTAACATGGCGGCCACCCCAAGATTGGCCTGCGCCTTGGTCAACTCGATCGCTTCGGCGGTGGCATTTGCGCCGTTACCACCGATAACAGGAACGCGTCCGGCGGCAAATTTTACCGTGTGGGCAACCACTTCAATATGTTCTGAAAGAGGTAAAGTGGCTGACTCGCCGGTCGTGCCGACGGCAACGATGGCGTCAGTACCCTGTTCAATATGGTACTCAACCAACTTCTCGAGACTTGCATAATCGACTGAGCCATCACGATTCATGGGTGTGATTAAGGCTACGATGCTTCCGTTTATCATGTGATTTCCCCAAGGATTCAGGACTGGCTATGGTACTGATGCTCACAGGTAAAAACAAGCATAAGTATCCCTAGATCACAGAGAATGATAACACCGCTCCCCATAGGTCAAATGTTTGACTCTTTATCACGACAGGGATCTCAAAACTGATAACTTGTGATAGCATAAGCCTCCTTAAAAAACGCCGAAAATGTCAATCGACGCTTATTTGTACAACGAGTTACCAATCAATGGGGGAATTTCATGTCCAATCATCTGGTCGTTACCGCACTGGGTTCTGATCGTCCTGGTATCGTCAGTAAATTTGCCAGACTCGCAAGCGAATGCGATTGCGATATCGTCGATAGCCGTATGGCCCTCTTTGGTGGTGAGTTTACCTTGATCATGATGATTTCAGGCGCCTGGGCATCGATCACTAAGATGGAAGCCAGCCTCCCTGCCCTGAGTGTCGAACTTGGTCTGCTGACGGTAATGAAGCGTTGCTCTCAGCATACGCCGCCAAACTATGTTTCACGCCTGGAAGTGACCTTTAACGGTAAGGACCAGCGTGGCACCATGAAGCGTATCACCCAGTTCCTGGCCGATCGTTCACTGGATCTGGCCGCCGTGCGCTCCCATGCCGAAGAGACATCAGACGGCGAGCCGGTGCAGAATGTCTTCCTAACCATCAATGTGCCAGAGAAGGTGGATATCGAAAAACTCGAACAAAATATCGCCGCCCTCGCCGAAGAGATGAACCTAAGCTGCCATATCGAACGTATGCAGGGTATCGAAACACAACCTAAGGATGACCTATGAAAACCTTAACCCAGGGCGAAATGGCGCCTAACTTTACCCTACAAAACCAGGCCGATGAGACAGTCTCCCTCAGCGATGCCCTCAAACAGGGCCCTGTACTGGTCTATTTTTATCCAAAGGCCCTGACCCCCGGCTGTACTGTGCAGGCCTGCGGCTTAAGAGACAGCAAACCAGACCTAGACACTCAGAAGGTCACCGTGTTTGGCATCAGCCCGGACCCAGTGGCCAAGCTTGCCCGCTTCGCCGATAAGCATGAGCTGAATTTCAGCCTGCTCAGCGATGAAGATCATAGCGTTGCCGACGCCTTCGGTGTCTGGGGTGAGAAGAAATTTATGGGTAAGATCTATGACGGCATTCACCGCCTCAGCTTCCTGATAGGTCAAGACGGTAAGGTGGCCCATGTGTTTAATAAGTTTAAGACCAAAGACCACCATGAGGTTGTCTTGAATTATATTCAGGAAAATAGCTAGCACACGCTCATTTTCGACAAAAAAGCCGGCAATGCCGGCTTTTTTATTATTAGTTAACCTGTCTGGCTAACCTCGTCACTGTACTAACTCAATACTCTACTCACTCATTACTGTACTAAATCATTTAAGTATTTGCTCATTTAAGTAGTTAGCTCAGAAGTATTCGCCTAGCTAAATATCAACCAAAGAAGGCGCTAACATAGGGCCACAACAGCGCCGCAGCTATGCTCCACATGGTGAGGAAGATGAACCTGTCTAAGTAACACCATGCCTTGGGTCGCTTGAACAAGGGGCTTAGGTACCTTGCGCCTAGGCTAAGGGCAAAGAACCACACAAAAGAGGCCAGTACGGCGCCGGCGCCAAACAGATGCCTGTCCTCCTGCTCAAACTGGGTACTGATGCTACCCAGCAACACCACGGTATCCAGATACAGATGCGGGTTAAGCAGGCTGATCCCCAGGGTCGTTAACAGTGCAGCCCTCAGCGTATCAGCCCCCTGAGTCGACTCGGTATCCAGGCCTTGTGCATGGAAAGAGGCCTGTAAGGCCCGTCCGCCATAGACCAGCAGGAAGGCCGCCCCACCTAGGCTCGCGATATCCTTGATTAAAGGAAAGGCCAGAATCAAATGTCCCAGGCCCGCCACACCTGCAGTGATCATCACGGCATCGATAAAAGAACACAGTGCGGCGATAGGCAATGAATGGGCCCGCTTTAACCCTTGTTTCAATACGAAGGCATTTTGCGCCCCAACGGCGATGATTAGGCTACCACCGACCCCAATCCCCTGAATGAATGCTTGCACGAGAAAACTCCAAAAAGAACCACGACTAATTTCAGGGCGCAAGCATAGCTAGCTTCTAAAAATAAACCTAGCTAATAAATTTAATGTATCATTAGTCAAACTTATAATGATAATTTGGATGTTTCGATGCTGGATTACGCCCACCTGAAAGCCCTGAGTGTAGTGATCGCCGAAGGCGGCTTCGAACGTGCCGCCAAGGCACTGTTTATCACCCAATCGGCGGTGTCCCAGCGGATCAAGGCGCTGGAAGAGCGAGTCGGCCAGACCCTGCTTATTCGCAGTAATCCGGTACAGGCGACCCCTATGGGCAAACGCCTGCTCAGACACTATGCTCAGGTGAGTTTGCTGGAGAGCGAGCTGAGCGCCGAGATAGACGCCGATGACCCTTCGCTGCCCACCGTGGTGAAGATCGCCGTCAATGCCGACAGTCTCGCCACCTGGTTTCTCCCGGCCCTCGCCGAGCTGTTTAAGCGCCACCGCTGGCTGCTGGAGCTGATTGTCGATGATGAGTCTTACACTCACCATCTACTCAAAAGCGGCGAGGCGGTTGGCTGCGTGACGACCACAGAAGCGCCATTGGCCGGTTGCTCAAGCGAATATCTTGGCCAGATGGAGTACCTGTGCGTCGCGACCCAGGACTTTATTGAAGACTACTTTACAGGCGGCGTGACACAGAGCCGCCTGCGTCAGGCACCGGCCGTGGTGTTTTCCACCAAAGATAAGCTGCATGAAAAATTCTTAGGGGAGCATTTTGCCATAGAACCTGAGCAATGGCGGGAGCATCAGATCCCCTCTTCCGAGAGCTTTCTCGAGGCGATATTACTCGGCATGGGTTATGGCCTGGTGGGTCATCTACAGGCCGAGCCGCTGCTGCAAAGCGGCGCGCTTAAGCTCATCGCCCCTGGCTGCACCATGAAGGTGCCCCTCTACTGGCAGCACTGGAACATTAAGGCCAAACAGACCACACTGGTCTACCGCGCCCTGGCGGCAACCGCAAAACAGGCTTTAAGATAGCAAGCCAGGCTTTAAGATAGCAAGCCAGGCTATAGCGGAAACTGGCGGGCAGATGCGGTGACAAAAAAGGAGCCTTATGGCTCCTTTAGGATTTCGATTGAGTTTAGACGGCGCCCTGCTCTGTTTCGGCCTCAGGTTTATCGGACTTAGGCCAGGCGTTAACCACCGCCTTCACCAAGGAAGCAAGCGGAATGGCGAAGAACACCCCCCAGACGCCCCAGAGTCCACCGAAAACCAAGACGGCCGCGATGATAAACACTGGGTGCAGATCCACCGCATCGGAGAAGAGGATGGGCACCAGCAGGTTACCATCGAGCGCCTGAATGATGCCGTATCCCAGCATCAGGTAGCCAAATTCCGGGCTGATCCCCCACTGGAAGAAGGCAACCAGGGCGATCGGCAGGGTCACCAGCGTCGCCCCCACATAGGGGATTAACACGGAGAAGCCGGTCAACACACCGAGCAGTGCTGCATAGCGCAGATCCATGACGGCGAAGAAAATATAACTGGCGGCGCCGATGATCACAATCTCAATCACCTTGCCGCGAATGTAGTTAAAGATCTGCTGATTCATCTCCAGCCATACCTTACGGGCCAGGTCGCGGTTGGCGGGGATGAAACGCTTACTCCCCCGGATCAGCTCATCTTTATCCTTGAGGAAGAAGAACACCAACAGGGGCACCAAGATGGCGTAGACCATGAGTACCAACAGCGAGGCAGAGTAACCGATCAACTGTTTACCCAGATCCAGTATGTGCTGGGTATCCAGCAACTTCTTAAGCTCGCCGACAGAGGCATCGAGCTGCTCCACACTTAAGAATTGCGGATACTGATCGACTAACCCTTTGAGGGTGATTAACCCCTTATCCAACATGGTCGGCAGATCCGTCACCAGGGCTACCCCCTGGCGCCAGATGCTGGGCACTAGGCCGAAGGTGATCAGCAGCATCACCCCAACAAATAGCACAAGTACCAGAGAGGCGCCTGTGGTGCGATTGATGCCTATCTTGACCATCTGGGCGACCGGCCATTCGAGCAGAAATGCCAGCACCAGGGCGACCAGCAAGGGAGCCAATAGTCCGCCTGCAAAATAGATGGTCAGGGCGATCCCCAGCAAAATCAGCATCAGGGTCACCGCTTGGGGATCACTAAATCTCTCTTTATACCAATTGGTAATGAATGAAAACATCTACTCTTCCTAATTTAGAAACCAAGATCTGCCGCCCTGTAAACAGGTGCCCAATGGGCCACCTTAAGCAGGCAAGATTGGATTTACAATGCAAGGCTTGCAACATAAAGTTTGTCACATAGGCCTTGTAATATAGGCTCTGCAATATCGAGCATCATGAAAAATAATTAATCGGCGCCTGTGGGTCTCTCTTTACCTAGCCTAACCTGGCCCGATACCTAAACCTGACTAAGGTACCTTACTCAGGTAAAAACTAATCGCCTCGCGTTATCGACAGCTCCAAGAGCTCAGCATCATTATGTATTTCAACATATTGCCAGTTGGCCTTCTCAAGGAACCTGGGCACATCCTGGCGCGAACCACTGTCTTTAAGCTGTACCCGCAGCACTTCGCCACCGGGCAACTGCTTGAGAGCCATCTTTAGCTTAACTAAGGCCAGTGGACATCGGTAGTGGGTTAAGTCAATAAAAGTCATAATGATCTTGCTAAAGGCAAACTCGGGCTATTATCCTAAGTCTCCAGTGAAACCACAAGCGAACAATGGCAGCAACTCGCTTGCCACATCTGCCAGACAAACGGAACTAATTAGCTTGCTGTGGTTCCAACTAAACAGACCCAGTTATCTATAATCGCTAAGGATAAGTTTGAGTAAAGTTAACAAAGCAAAATCCCTGGTTGCCGGCGCCTTGTCGATGGCCCTGTTCTCTATCGTCCCCTTAGGATTTGCCAATAATGATCTGCCGGATCTAGGCACCGCGGCGGTGAACACCTTTAGCCTGGAGAAGGAAAACAGTTACGGCGACGCCTATATGCGGGTGATCCGCTCATCGGCGCCCATGCTTAACGATCCTGTGCTCAATCAATACCTAACCGAGCTGGGTAACCGTCTGGTGGCCCATGCGACTGGCGTGAAGACTCCCTTCTATTTCTTCTTGCTAAGAAACGATGAGATCAACGCTTTCGCCTTCTTCGGCGGCCATGTGGGCGTGCATACGGGATTGTTCCTCAATGCCGATAACGAGAGCCAGATAGCCTCGGTACTGGGCCACGAGATCACCCACGTGACCCAGAGACACCTGGCGCGCTCTCTCGAGGCGCAGCAGAAGAGTTCTCCCGCAACTATCGCGGGCCTGCTCGGCGCAATTTTGCTCACCATTGCCGCACCTCAGGTGGGGATGGCCGCCATGGCGACCACTCAGGCACTGGCGACTCAGGCACAGATCAACTACACCCGCCTACACGAGAAGGAGGCAGACCGTATCGGCATGCAGATCCTGGTGGACGCGGGGTTCGATCCTAACGGCGCGGCAGACTTCTTTTCCAAGCTAGCCACTCGCTACCGCTTTACCACCAAGCCGCCACAGATGTTGCTGACCCACCCGCTACCAGAATCACGTATCGCAGAGGCCAGAAACCGGGCGGCGCAATATCCCCACAGATATGTGCCCGATAACCTGGATTTTCAGCTGGCCAAGGCGCGTATTCAGGTGCGCTTCTCCAGTTACAGCGAAGAGGCGGCGCTCGCCCTGTTTAACGACCAGATCAGGAAGCACAGCTACGAGTTTGAGGAGGCGGCCCTGTACGGTAAGGCACTTGCCCTGCTGCGTGCAGACAAGGCCAAGGAATCTGAGGTCATCATAGACCAGCTACTCGCTAAGGATCCCAACAACCTGTTTTATATCGATACTAAGACAGATCTCTTGCTTGAAAGGCATGAACACCAACAGGCGATCGATCTACTCACACGAGAGCGTAAGCTAAAGCCCACCTCTCAGGTGATCAATATCAACCTGGCCAATGCGCTGATCGAGAGCGGTCAAGCGAAGCAGGCCATTCCCCTGCTGGAGGATATGATCTTCCTGGATAAGCAGAATCAGCTGCCGCTACAGCTGCTGAGCGACGCCTATAAGCAGACCGGCAACCGTGCCATGGAGCATTTTGCCAAGGCGGAGACCATGGCGCTGGCCGCCGACTATGATGGCGCCATCGATCAGCTCAACTTTGCCTACCGTTTGTCGGAGAAAAATCCGCTGCAGCTGGCAAAAATTGAGGCCAGGATCCGCCAGTTCAAGCAATCTAAGAAGCAACTCGAACTGCTCTAAAGCAATCACAAACTGCTTTAAACCAATAAAGGTGAGCCAAGGCCCTGTGACTCGGCTCACATTTTGCAGTAGAATGACAGCAAATTTCTAGATATGGATAGAACTGCCATGACGCAAGTAAGCATAATTCATAACCCTCGTTGCTCTAAAAGCCGCCAGACCCTGGCGTTGCTTGAAGAGAAAGCCTGCGACATCCAAGTAATCGAGTACCTCAAGACGCCGCTGACTAAGGTAGAGATCCGCAGCATCCTAGATAAACTCGGCCTGGCGCCACGTGAGCTGATGCGCACCAAGGAAGAGGAATACAAGGCGCAAAACCTGGCCGCAGTCACCGATGATGAGGCACTTATCCAGGCCATGGTCGACACCCCTAAGCTTATCGAGCGTCCTATCGTACTGGCTAACGGTAAGGCTGCGATCGGTAGACCCCCAGAAAACGTACTCGCCATTCTTTAAGGCTGAAAGTTCATATGAGCTCAAAGACACTGTTTCAAATTAGCCGCGCCGCCTATGTGGCACTGCTACTGATGATGACCGCCTGGTTCGGCAATCAAGGATTGACTGGTCAATACTCAATGATCTTCAGCCTGCTGTGGATCTTGCCCCTGCTGGCACCGCTTAAGGGGATCTTGACCGGCCAACCCTACACCTACGCCTGGGCGAGCTTCATCATCTGCCTCTACATGTTGCATGGACTGACCTTGCTCTATGTCACCGAGACGGCGCTGGTCTTCGCCATCTGTGAGGTAGCGCTGCTGACCCTCCTGATGTTCACTCTGCCCTTCTACGCACGTATCCGCGGCCGGGAATTAGGGCTTGGACTGAAGAAGCGAAAGAAATAGCATACACAGATACCGAAAAAGGCACCTTAAGGTGCCTTTTTTATGGGTAATCTTCAGTGATTCTTTACCCCGGCAGCGAAACAAGTGCTACAAGCGCAGCATCTCTTTCACGAAGGGAATGGTTAACTTACGCTGATGCACCAGAGAAGCCTTATCCAAGCGGTCGAGCACGTCGAAGAGGGTACGCAGATCCCGCGCCAACCGATTGAGCAGGAAACGGCCCACATCTTCCGGTAACTGCAATCCACGCATCGCCGCACGGCGTTGCAGCGCGGCCAGCTTTTCCTCATCGGCCATAGGTTGCAGCTGATAGGTCAGCCCCCACTGCATGCGAGACACCAGATCCGGCAAGGCAAATCCCGCATCGCTGGCCGTTGCACTGGCACTCACCACCAGGGCGCAGCGCTTGTGCTCAGCCACCCGGTTATAGAGATCGAATAGCGCCTCTTCCCACAGGGGATGTCCGGCTATGGCATCGATATCATCTATACAAACGAGATCCAACTGTTCCAGCCCCTCTAACAGCTCGGTAGAGATACTGGCATGAATACCCAGTGGCAGATAGAAGCTGCTGCGATTGAGCTCATTGGCTCTGGCACAGGTGGCGTGCATCAGGTGGGTACGCCCGGCTTTGACCGGCCCCCACAGATATACCGCCTTGTCGGCTCGCCCTTCGGCACATGCCTGTAAGCTCTGGATCAGCTCGTCATTGCCGGCCGCTGGATAATAACTGTTGAAGGTCTCATCGTCGGGCAGATAGACGGGTAAAGAAAGTTGTACCGGAGAATGGGGTGACACGTATAGGGATCTCGATCTTATCTTATGTGTGTATTGCCTGGGCGACCTAATTTAGCACTCAGCCTATTACCATTAGGCGCCCAGCTTACCTTAACGTCCTTGCCAAATATACTCATGGCGCGGAGTCTGTGACGATGATAACGGATCCACCATCTCATCGCCGCCCAATTCAGACTGGCTGTTTAACAAATTGGGATTATCTAACAGAGCCGAACCGTTTGCCGGCTCCATACTGCGGATCTTGGGCTCCAGGCTGATCAAACGATATAGATCTTCCTCGCTGCCGAAGAGCTCCAAAGAAAACTCGGCGCTGATCCCCTGAACCTTGGTCAGCGACACTGACTTAACCGCGCTGAGTTGATGCAGGTACTTCTCGATATCCAGCAGCTGCTGACGGTCGGTGATCTCAACAAAGGTAAGCCGGGTACTGTTGGCCTCACCGCTATCGGCGATGGCATAACGTGCCACATAGTATTGACTGATCGCCCCAAAGATCTCCGAGACTGCCACATCCATCCCCTTCACCTGGGTCGACAGCGTGCTCAAAGGGTTAAATAAAGGCTGATCGCTGCTTGTCGGATAGAGGGCGAGCTGAATATTCACCAGTTCGTCGGGCAAAGTGTCCAGTGACACCATGGCAAAATAGTCACTGCCATAACGCTGACTGGCCTTAGCCACGGTATCGGCAAACATGCCGCGCACATCGGTGACACTGATGGCCATGGCATCATCCAGATCCATCATAGGCAACAACATAGGAACGCCACGGGTCTGAGAGAGGTTGGCAATCTGGCTACGGCTCTCCAACATTGAGGCGTCATTGAGTAGCTCACGCTTGCCTTCATTTTCCTGGGCCAACCACAAGAGTGTTAGTGGTCGTTGCTTGCCCCACACGGGTAACTTAGCCTCACGCAACAGACTGATGATCTTGCTATGGTCGAACGAGGCCTGCAGATACTGCTCGCCACCCTGCTCCAGATATCCGAACTGGCGAATATAGGCGGTAGGCTGAGCTATCGCCTGAGCCACCAGGGGTTCGCTAAGGGCCATGCGATCGCCGGTATTTTTCAACACCACCTCTTCCATCGCCTGGCGTAGCGCCTGATTCTTCACCTGCTGGCTACGGTCGGCGATCTTAATCGCACTTCTATCCAGCTCGGTCACCTCGACGGCCGCTACATTAAGGCTCGCGGCGCAAAGCGCACCGGCAAGCATCACAGATAAAAAACTCTTAAACATCCGTATCTATATCTATTCACGAATACAATGGCGGCAGTGTAACACATAAGCCTTGACCATGCCTGTCTGCAAATAGGGGCAAATTCGCTTTTTTGCCCGCCATTGACGAGGCAGGCCGGAGAATGTGATCAAGATAAGTGCAAATATGCTAGCAAGACGTTAACATTGTGCGGTTTAGCCATAAAAAGAGAATAACAATGAAACGTTTAGCAATCCCCCTACAGGGCGCGCAGATGCTATTTGTCGCCTTTGGCGCCTTAGTATTGATGCCGCTGTTAACCGGGCTCGATACCAACGTCGCCCTCTTTACCGCCGGCATAGGCACCTTGCTCTTTCAGCTCGTGACCAAACGCCAAGTCCCCATCTTTCTCGCCTCCTCCTTCGCCTTCATCGCTCCCATCCTCTACGGTGTACAGACCTGGGGCATTCCCGCGACCATGGGTGGCCTGATGGCGGCTGGATGCGTGTATCTGATACTGGCGACCTTAGTTAAATTTAGAGGCGATGCCTTCATCAAGCGCCTTCTACCGCCGGTTGTCGTCGGCCCGGTGATCATAGTGATCGGTCTTGGTCTGGCACCGGTCGCCGTGAACATGGCCCTGGGCAAGAGTGGTGATGGCGCCCTGGTATTGGTCGACGCCGAACATGCGCTGCTAATCTCGCTCGCCTCACTGCTGACCACTATCACAGTGGCGATCTTTGCCAAGGGTATCGTTAAGCTGATGCCGATTTTGGCGGGCATCATAGTCGGTTATGGCCTCAGCCTCTTCTTCGGTGTGGTAGATTTTTCCCCGGTTGCCCAGGCAAGCTGGCTGGCCATGCCAAACTTTGTGGCGCCTGAGTTTAACTGGCATGCCATCGCCTTCATGATACCCGTTGCCATCGCCCCGGCCGTCGAACATATCGGCGATATCCTGGCGATCTCTAACGTCACCGGCAAAGACTATATGAAGAAGCCCGGCCTGCATCGCACCCTGAGCGGTGACGGCATCGCTACCATTGCCGCATCGGCACTCGGTGGACCGCCAAACACCACCTACTCTGAGGTGACTGGCGCAGTGACCCTGACCAAGGCCTTTAATCCAGCCATTATGACCTGGACCGCCATCACCGCCATCTTGCTGGCCTTTATCGGCAAGCTCGGCGCCCTCATGCAGACCATTCCCGTGCCTGTGATGGGCGGCATCATGTGTCTGTTGTTCGGTTCGATCGCCGCCGTCGGCCTTAATTCGCTGATTAAGAATCACGTCGATCTCAGCGAGCCAAGAAACCTCTGCATCGTGGGTGTCACCCTGGTGTTTGGTATCGGCGGCATGGCATTTGGTATCGGCTCTTTCAGCCTCACAGGTATAAGCCTATGTGGCATAGTAGCCATCACCATGAACCTCTTGCTGCCTGAGGTTCACGCCAATCAGGAGCAGGAAGTCGCCTAAAGACTTCCAAACAGCCATAAAAAAGCCCTTCATGCGAAGGGCTTTTTTACATATCAATCTGACTGAGATTAATTGACGCTATGGCTAGGCCTTAGCAGTGATTAAGCCTCACCCTCTTGATCTGCATATTTTGCCGCCGTATCGGCGATCAGGGTTTGTAGCTCACCCTTCTGGTACATTTCGGTCAGGATGTCGCAACCGCCGATCAGCTCGCCTTCAACCCAAAGCTGTGGGAAAGTAGGCCAGTTCGCGTATTTAGGCAGCTCGGCACGGATATCGGGATGCTGCAAAATATCAACATAGGCAAATTGAGCACCGCAGTTAATCATGATCTGCGCCACTTGCGAAGAAAATCCACAGCTAGGTAGCTTAGGAGACCCTTTCATATATACGATGATAGGATTTTCAGCAATTTGCTGTTTGATTTTTTCTACAGTTTCGTTTGTGTCCATCTTCTTTCCTAAATTTTGCAGCAAAGCTACGTCAACAAATTTAGTCTATTGTACGCTAGGTTCACAGATAACGAAAACCTACTTTTTTCAGGGTTATTCACTGAGTTAGGATACCGATTGAATTAATCGAAAAAATCAAACAAACAATGATTCACATCACAACTTTATGAGGTAGAATGTGCATCTGTGAGCAAACCTAAAAAGACAATTGAATGTCAATGGAGAAAAAACATGGCTTTTGAATTACCAGCACTGCCTTATGCGAAGAACGCACTCGAGCCCCATATTTCCCAGGAAACCATCGAGTACCACTATGGTAAGCATCACAACACTTATGTAGTGAAACTAAATGGTCTTGTTGAAGGTACTGAACTTGCCGAGAAAAGCCTAGAAGAGATCGTTAAGACTTCTACTGGCGGCATCTTCAACAACGCAGCTCAAATCTGGAACCACACTTTCTACTGGAACTGTCTAGCGCCTAACGCTGGCGGCGCAGCTACTGGCGACATCGCCGCAGCTATCGACGCAGCCTTCGGTTCTTTCGATGCATTCAAGGCACAGTTCACCGATGCAGCCGTTAACAACTTCGGTAGCGCCTGGACTTGGTTAGTGAAGAAGGCTGACGGTAGCCTGGCCATCGTAAACACTAGCAACGCTGCAACCCCACTGACTGAAGAAGGTGTTACCCCCCTTCTGACTGTTGATGTTTGGGAGCACGCTTACTACATCGATTACCGTAACGTTCGTCCTGACTACATGGCAGCGTTCTGGAACCTGGTTAACTGGGAATTCGTTAACAGCAACTTCGCTGCTTAATCTTTCGACCCAGTGTAAAAGGAGCCTCTCGGCTCCTTTTTTATTGCCTAAGAAACAGTACATCTTTGCAAATACGGCCATGTTTACGGTGAGATAAAACCCGCCAACGACTCAGAACTTCCGCTATCTAATACGCATTTTAGATACCTGTGTTTGCTTTGTATCCGAGGAAGAGCTAGCCCCCTAAAAAGGTTACACACAAACCCACACAAATCATCCGCAACAGTTGCAACTATTGCATTTGCAACTGTTTGTCATTGTTTTTATTATCTTTTTTGATACGCAGATCTCGTTTACAGACTATTATTAGTAGTAGGTCACTGATTTTCAGTTGTCCCTTAAGACATATCGTTGGCTTTTCAGGGGGTGGAACATGGGCATTTTCGAGCATTATCAACAGCGCTATGAAAAAAAACTAGACGAAGAATATTCGCTACAAGAGTTCCTGGCTATCTGTAAAGAAGACAGGATCGCCTACGCATCGGCGGCCGAGCGTTTGCTGACCGCCATCGGCAAGCCAGAGGTCATAGACACCTCTAAAGATCCTGTGCTCAGCCGCATCTTCTCCAACAGACTTATCTCTCGCTATCCCGCCTTTAAAGACTTCTATGGTATGGAAGACGCGATCGAGCAGATCGTCGCCTACCTCAAGCACTCGGCTCAGGGGCTGGAAGAATCTAAACAGATCCTTTATCTGCTCGGCCCTGTGGGCGGTGGTAAGTCATCTCTGGCCGAGAAGCTCAAGTCGCTGATGCAACACGTTCCCATCTATGTCTTGAGCGCCAAAGGGGAACGCAGCCCGGTCAACGACCACCCCTTCTGCCTGTTTAATCCAGAGGAAGATGGAGAGCTGCTTAAGCGCGAGTACAATATCCCAGAGCGCTACCTAAAGACCATCATGTCGCCCTGGGCGGTAAAACGCCTGCATGAGTTTGGCGGCGATATCTCCCAGTTCAAGGTGGTTAAGGTCTTCCCCGCCATCCTAGATCAGGTGGGGATCGCCAAGACAGAACCCGGCGATGAGAACAACCAGGATATCTCCTCTCTGGTGGGTAAGGTCGACATACGTCAGCTCGAGCACTACGCCCAGCATGACGCCGATGCCTACTCTTACTCTGGCGCCCTGTGCCGTGCTAACCAGGGCTTGATGGAGTTCGTCGAGATGTTTAAGGCGCCGATCAAGGTGCTGCACCCCCTGCTGACCGCCACCCAAGAAGGCAACTACAACGGTACAGAAGGCCTGTCGGCCCTGCCCTTCAACGGCATCATATTGGCTCACTCCAACGAG
Source organism: Shewanella aquimarina (assembly GCF_023349185.1). Taxonomy (GTDB): domain Bacteria; phylum Pseudomonadota; class Gammaproteobacteria; order Enterobacterales; family Shewanellaceae; genus Shewanella; species Shewanella aquimarina. The sequence goes on from NZ_JAKIKY010000003.1 coordinate 428,809, forward strand.
TCGGAGTGGACCAGCTTTAGAAACAACAAGACTAACGAAGCCTTCCTGGATAGGGTCTACATAGTCAAAGTGCCCTACTGCCTGCGAGTATCTGAAGAGATACAGATCTACGAGAAACTGCTGACCAACTCAGAGTTGGCTCAGGCACCATGTGCGCCCTATACCCTGGAGACGCTGGCGCAGTTTAGCGTACTGTCGCGTATCAAGGCGCCAGAAAACTCTTCTATCTACTCTAAGATGCGGGTCTATGATGGTGAGAGCCTCAAAGATACCGATCCCAAGGCCAAGTCTTATCAAGAATATCGCGACTATGCCGGCGTCGATGAGGGGATGCAGGGGCTATCGACCCGTTTCGCCTTTAAGATCCTCTCAAAGGTGTTTAACTTCGACCATAGCGAGATCGCCGCCAATCCTGTGCACCTCTTCTATGTGCTAGAACGTCAGATCGAACAGGAACAGTTCCCTGCCGAAACGGCTGAGCGTTACATGGAGTTTTTAAAAGGTTATCTCACCCCTAAATATATCGAGTTTATCGGTAAAGAGATCCAGACCGCCTATCTGGAATCCTATTCGGAATATGGCCAGAATATCTTCGACCGTTATGTCACCTATGCCGACTTCTGGATCCAGGATCAGGAGTATCGGGATCCAGAGACAGGCCAGCTGTTCGATCGCGCCGCCCTCAATGCCGAGTTGGAGAAGATAGAGAAGCCAGCGGGGATCAGTAACCCGAAAGACTTCCGCAACGAGATAGTTAACTTCGTGCTGCGTGCCAGGGCCAACAACGAGGGCTCAAATCCACTATGGACCAGCTATGAGAAGCTACGCACAGTGATCGAGAAGAAGATGTTCTCCAACACGGAAGATCTTCTGCCGGTCATCTCCTTCAACACCAAGACCTCTACAGACGACCAGCGTAAACACGACGACTTTGTTAATCGCATGATGGAGAAAGGCTACACCAAGAAACAGGTCAGACTCCTGTCTGAGTGGTATTTACGGGTTCGTAAATCATCTTGATCACCCGTACACGGGGAGCTTGCTCCCCGCTAGTCTTGGGAGGTGCGCATGGCTAATTTTATCGATAGAAGATTGAATACTAAGGGAAAGAGTACAGTCAATCGTCAACGTTTTATCAACCGCTATAAGCAACAAATCAAAAAGGCCGTCAGTGACGCCGTGACCAGACGCAGCGTGACCGACATAGATAAGGGCGAGAAGATCAGTATCCCGACTAGGGATATCAGCGAGCCAACCTTTCATCAGGGACAGGGCGGCATGCGCGAGCGCGTTCACCCAGGCAACGATCAATTCTCCCGCGGTGACAAGGTTGAACGTCCCCCTCAAGGTGGCGGCCAAGGCAGCGGTCAAGGGGATGCGTCCAATTCCGGCGAAGGCCAGGATGACTTCGTATTTCAGATCTCTAAAGATGAATACCTCGAGTTGCTGTTTGAAGATCTGGAACTACCAAACCTGCAGCGCAATCGCCTCAACAAGCTAGTGGAGTATCAAACCTATCGCGCCGGTTTTACCAACGATGGCGTGCCGGCCAACATCAACATCATTCGCTCGCTACGCTCATCACTGGCCCGTCGAATCGCCATGTCCTCCTCTAAGAAGGCGCTGCTGAATGAGCTCAAGGCGGAGCTAGAGGCCCTTGAGCAAACCCCCGGCTCGGAAGCTGAGAAGATCATCGCCCTGAAAGAGCAGATAGCAGAATTAGAGGCTAAGATCGCCAAGGTACCTTTCATCGACACCTTCGATCTCAGGTACAACAACTTCGCCAAACGCGAGGTACCCTCTAGCCAGGCGGTGATGTTTTGTCTTATGGATGTGTCTGGCTCCATGGATCAGGCCACCAAAGATATGGCCAAACGCTTCTATATCCTGCTCTACCTGTTTCTTACCCGTACCTATAAGAATCTGGAGGTGGTTTATATCCGTCACCACACTCAGGCGAAAGAGGTGGACGAGCACGAGTTTTTCTACTCCCAGGAAACCGGTGGCACCATAGTTTCCAGCGCCCTCAAGCTGATGCATGAGATCCAGCGAGAGCGTTACCCCGAGAGTGAATGGAACATCTATGCCGCCCAGGCGTCGGATGGCGATAACTGGGCCGATGACTCCCCCACCTGTCGGCAGTTGCTGGAACACAAGTTACTGCCCGTGGTGCGTTACTTTAGCTATATCGAGATCACCAACCGCGCCCATCAAACCCTGTGGCGCGAATATGAAGGACTACAGAAGACTCACGACAATATTGCAGTTCAGCACATTAAGCAGGCCGAGGACATTTACCCTGTATTTAGAGAACTGTTTAAGAAACAAGCTGTTTAGGGGGCCTTATGAGTTCAAAAAAGAAGCGCACTGTATTAAATGATGGACCAGACTGGACCTTCGAGCTATTAGAAACTTACCTTACTGAGATCGAACGCGTGGCGGATCACTACCGCTTGGACACCTACAAAAACCAGATAGAGGTGATCACCGCCGAACAGATGATGGACGCCTATGCGGGCATAGGCATGCCCATAGGCTATACCCATTGGTCTTTTGGCAAGAAGTTTATCGAAACCGAGCAAGGTTATAAGCGCGGCCAGATGGGCCTGGCCTACGAGATAGTGATTAACTCAGATCCCTGCATCGCCTACCTAATGGAGGAGAACACCATTACCATGCAGGCGCTGGTGATGGCCCACGCCTGTTTCGGCCACAACAGCTTCTTCAAGAGCAACTATCTGTTTAAGACCTGGACGGACGCCAGCTCGATCATCGACTATCTAGTGTTTGCCAAAAACTATGTCAGAGAGTGTGAGGAGCGCTATGGCGAGGAGCAGGTAGAGCTGGTATTGGACTCCTGTCATGCCCTGATGAACTATGGTGTGGATCGCTATAAGCGCCCCAGCGAGATCTCTCTCAAAGAAGAAAAGGTCCGTCAGAAGGAACGTGAGGCCTACCTGCAGAGCCAGGTTAACGATCTCTGGCGCACCATCCCACTGACCCCTGACACCCAGAAACAGCAGGCTGCGCCCAATTTTCCCGCCGAGCCCCAGGAGAATATTCTCTACTTCATCGAAAAGAATGCGCCCCTGCTCGAGCCTTGGCAACGGGAGATAGTGCGGATCGTACGTAAGATGGGGCAGTATTTCTATCCACAGAGACAGACCCAGGTGATGAACGAGGGCTGGGCCACCTTTTGGCACTACACTATTCTCAACCACCTCTACGACGAGGGACTGGTCTCCGACCGTTTCATGATTGAGTTTTTAAAGAACCATACCAATGTGATCGCCCAGCCGAGCTATAACAGCCCCTACTATTCGGGGATCAACCCCTATGCCTTGGGCTTTAATATGTTTGTCGACATCCGCCGTATCTGTGAGTCCCCCACTGAAGAGGACAAGCGCTGGTTTCCCGATATCGCCGGCAGCAACTGGCTAGATACCCTGCACTTCGCCATGGAAAACTTTAAAGACGAGAGCTTTATCAGCCAATATATGTCGCCTAACATCATTCGTCAGTTCAAGTTTTTCAGCATCTTAGACGATGACAAGAAGAACTACCTCAGCATTTCGGCGATTCATGATGACCTGGGTTATCAGGAGATCCGTCAGACACTGTCCCAGCAGTACAATCTGTCAAATCTTGAACCCAACATTCAGGTGCAAAGCGTGGCCATCTCTGGCGATCGCTCCTTGACCCTACGCTACATCCCCATCAATCGCATTCCTCTGGACAAAAGCAGCCAGGAGGTGGTCAAACACCTGCACAGGCTTTGGGGCTTTAATGTTACCTTGGAGGAGCTCAACGAACAGGGCGAGCCAATAGTGATTGCCAGCTGCCCGGAGAAGCTTTCGGAATCCGAACCTGCGGCTTAGAGGCATAAAAAAAGCGCCACCAGGGCGCTTTTTTTATTTCAGACTCGCCATTAAGCGAATTTGAAATCCACGTGCTCGATCATAGGCTTGAACGCGTGACGTTGCATAGCTTGAACACGAACTTTAACTTCTTTACCGTCTAGAACGATAGTGATGTCGTTGTTGTAGAAATCATCGTTAGTTTGGATGTTGATGATTGAACGGTGTTCGAATTCGATAGAAACGGCTTCTTTGCCCGCACCATAGATAACTGCAGGAACTTTACCAGCATGACGTAGGCGGCGGCTCGAACCTTTCCCAACTTCAGTGCGGGTTTGTGCGGTAATTGTGTAAGACATAATTTACTCACTTAAATCAATAGTAATATAGGTGGTCATCGTTTTCGACCAACGATGACCTCATTTAAAGCGGGCGAATATTAGCACAGTGATCCGGCTTTAACAAACCTTAAGTGAGTAAAAGCCGGCATTTAGCTTACCAGGTACGGACCGGGCCGGTGTCGACGTGCACAAACCCCGAGCTTGGGTAATAGCCTACCCCACCGAGTTTAAGGGAGATCGCCGCATCACGCAGATCTTTAAGATTGACGTCAGGCAGTGCGATATCCATCGCCATCCCCTTCATATGATAACTCTTCTTCGCAACACCTGAACTGCGACTAGCCAGCATTTGATTAGTCTTAGGCGAACGATAACCTGAGATCACATGAAAGTCTTCATCAACCTGTAAGGTCTGCTTCAGCGAGAACAGTAGATCGAATAGACGCTTATCCATGGGCGCCGTTTCGTTTTGACGATGATCTCGCAACAGGTGATTAAAATCATTCAAGGTATTTGTTTGATAATCACCATCAATCCAATAGCTTCCCTGCCCCCGTTCTCCAGTGTGTCGATTGTAAAACCCTAAGGTTCTTACTCCTTGTGTCGAGCGGCTCGCTCGAGCTTTAGACGGCACCATAGAAAACATTGCTACACCACCTAGGCCTAATAACAACTGCCTACGCGCAGGACAAACTATCGTCACATCAACACCACCGTTTACTTTTTAACCAAAACAGCGGACAAATTAACCTTAAATAGCGGGGAGATCAAGTGTTAGTTGATGCCTAAGCCTGATAAACACTGGGCTAGCGGCTATTTAGCTGCCTGAAGACTCAGGCTAATATTTTGATTCTTTTTGTATATGTCGTCCCTGAACTGGGCAACATTGTCGCCGTCCAGCCACGAGGTCCAATACACCAGATGTATCGGCAGGCCAGCATCGAAGGCAAACCATTGAGTTTTATCTCGCTCAATTTGCATGCGCACCCAGGTCTGCTTATCTCGCACTAGATTTGACGCCATCCAGTTGGCTAACTGTTCAACTTTCTCTACCCGAATGCAACCCGACGAGAGCGCCCTGTCGCTACGTTGGAACAAGGCTTTGTCAGAGGTGTCATGGAGATAGACACTATACTCATTAGGAAAGAAGAACTTATAGCGCCCTAGCGTATTGCCAACTCCAGGCTTTTGCACCAGACGGTAGGGAAATTTACCCTTGGCGATGTCGCGCCACTCATCGTCACTCTTAATGACACGCTCTCCCCGATAGTTAAACACCTCAAAATTTCGGCTGCTGATGTAGCTGCCATCCTCCCTCACCTTGGGCAGCAAATCATGGGTTAACAAGCGACGGGGCACCCGCCAACTGGGATTGAGTACTAAATTTTTTATTTCACCACTGATAATGGGCGTCGGACGGTAGGGCTTACCGACGATCACCTTAGATTTAAGTGCCACGCGATTATCATCCACCAGCCACATCTCGTAGGCGGGGATGTTGATCAGCAGATAGCGCTCCCCTATGCCAGCAAGATATTTAGCTCGGCCGATGAAATTAAACGCCAGCAACTGCGCGCGCGCTCTTGGGGTGCGATTAAGCCAACCCAAGGTAGCGGGGCCAATAATGGCATCGGGCTTAAGGCCGTGGCGGGTCTGAAACTTAATCAGCGCCTCTTTTAACGTCTCATCAAAATACTGCTCACTGGTATCGCCCTGGGGGTAGTCGCCAAGGGCCTGCAGGCGCGCTCTTATCTCTGGGATCGCCCTATGGCTATCGCCAAGCCTTAACCAGCCTTCCACGGCCAGCGGCGACCATGATTCATGACCGGCCAACCACAACAGATAACGCACCCGATTACTCAACATCAGATAGTCTGGCACTTGGGGCTCGCTGGCGATCACCGCGGCAAAGGGATCCTTAAGCTCAAAGGATAAATTTCCGGTCGGTATCTCTTGACGCTGCCAGAATTTGGCTGCCGCCTCTGCAATGGGATAGAGCTTTTCGGAGGGCAACGGCTGCTCTGCCGCTAGCTGTTGACGATAATGGTCAAACTCGCTGGAAGCATCGGCAAGATGAATCACCTCAATCTGATTAAGCAACGCCTGATTTGCTGCGGCGAGTCGCTCGTCGGCTACAACCAGGCTAGACCAGCACAGCAGAAGCAATATGAAAATGCATCTCAAAGCCATAAATACCTCCTTGGATAATTATGGCTCATAGATCTCAGGCCAACCTAGGTGACTAAAGACGGATTTTTTATAAGCTAATGCCCGGTCCATACAAACCGGGCATGTTGATACAGCAGATTTGAGCGGCAATTAATGCTGGGTGGAGTGGGCTATCAACTCAGGGTAGAGCGTGTGATTAGGGTTTTCCCCGTAGCTGGGTAATACCTTAGTTGCCAGTTTTCGTTCCCTTTTTCACGGTTGTCACGAATATAGTTAAAGTAACAATAGGTGTTACTGAGGCTTAGGTCCCCACCTGAGTACCAATAGATAATATCGGTCGAACCGCCAAATGACGCGTCATCATGAGATGCCAACTGGTGGTCGCTGTTATCTAACAAACCTTCCCAAAGCTGACGACAGAAATCACCTTGCAACTGGGTACCATTGTTGCCGCCGGTTTGCGTCGTCTTACCCAATGGATAACCTGTGGTGGTCGAGTCAATTGTACCGTCGCCAAAGCAGGCTAGATCTACCACTTGGCCGCTGGCCCCGGAAGCGGCCCAACAGCTGTGATAGAGTGACACACCTGAGGTAAAGGCAGAAAATGCCCCCTTCGCCGCACTATCGTGGGCATCCTGCCTCAATGAAACAAATCTGGGCAATGCAACCACCGCCAGAATAGCCAACACCACTATCACCACGACTAACTCAATCAGGGTAAACCCGCTAATTTTACGCATATAGATTCACGACCTTAATAATGGATCCATTAAACAATTCGTTCGTTGTATTACTGAGGAAGGTGCAAACAGGTCCCATGTGTGCTCTGCGTCGGCTTACAGACCTGGATGCAGGCGCGGTTCGCGGCTAATGGCCCAAGTCCTTTGCAAGAAGCACAACACAGCAGATAGGCCTGTTGGCCACGCCCTTCGGGGCTTACACAGCAACCGGCCCTCTGCGTTATCGGACTTGGACAGGCCCCGCCATCCCCAGTGTCAGACGCCTTGAACGTCAATTGCTGTGTAAACCAGAGTGCCACAAGGGCTTATTCGCTACTTCCCTAACTTACCCAAACCCCATCAAGCACATAATAAAAGTGAGATAAGGCTATGATATATAATGGGTAAGCAGAGTTTGTACACAAACAAAAAGGCCCCAACTTGCGTTGAGGCCTTTTTGTCATCAAATGATGGTACCCGAGGCCGGACTTGAACCGGCACGCTGTTACCAGCGAGGGATTTTAAATCCCTTGTGTCTACCAATTCCACCACTCGGGCAAAGTGTGTTTTACCGCATAGTTGCACTAAAACATAAAGTGGAGGCGCGACCCGGAGTCGAACCGAGATCGACGGATTTGCAATCCGCAGCATAGCCATTCTGCCATCGCGCCTTAGGCTAAGATTGGAGCGACATATCGGGTTCGAACCGATGACCTATACCTTGGCAAGGTATCGCTCTACCAACTGAGCTAATGTCGCCTGTTTCATCTTATTTCGCGTCAGCGTCTTACCAATGTTTCCCCTGACTGCGGAATGGCATTCTACCGATTTACCCTCAAGTGTCAACGCCCTATTTCACCTTAATGCACTGTTTGCACACTAAGTGATCGCATTGCATTTTAATTGTTCGATTCGTCGGTAAGATCTGCCCAGGCGGCCATAATGTAGCTCACCATAGACCAAAACGTTAGGATAGCCGCCACATAAAACAGCGCCATAGCCGTATAAGTCAGAAAATCATTGGGCTTCCAGATCAGACCTATGATGGCCACCATCTGCGCCGCCGTCTTATATTTACCTATCCAGGACACAGCCACCGCACCGCGCTTCCCTATCTCGGCCATCCATTCACGCAATGCAGAGATCACTATCTCGCGGCCAATCATAAACAGCGCAGGCAAGGTCAACCAGATATTCTGATATTCGGCGACCAAGAGTACCAACGCCGTAGTGACCATGATCTTGTCGGCCACCGGGTCCAAAAATGCACCGAATCGGGTCGATTGCTGTAATTTTCGCGCCGCATAGCCATCTAATGCGTCGGTCACCGCCGCCAGCCAGAAAACGAAGGCTGCCGCAAAGGGTGACCAGCTATAGGGCACGTAAAAAAGCACTACAAAAACAGGTAGTAATATTAATCTAAAAAATGTGAGAGCTATCGGTACATTAAACGGCATGTGAAAACCAATTATCTAAAAGCAGCGCCAATCTTGCCTTAATTTTCTCACCCTCGCAACGCATCATGTATTGTTTGTGCCATTTCTAGGCTAATGCCCGGCACTTTAGACAACTGCGCTACGCTGGCTCCCTTAACTTGCTGTAATCCCCCGAGGTATTGCAACAGCGCCTTACGACGCTTTGGTCCGACACCCGGGATAGACTCGAGTGTCGAGGTATTACGCGTCTTCTGACGTTTGTTACGATGGCCTGTGATGGCAAAACGATGCGACTCATCGCGAATGTGTTGAATCAGGTGCAGCGCACCTGAATCTGCCGGCAAACTAAAGGCCACCTCGTTTTCGCCATAGATGAGAGTCTCGAGTCCAGGCTTACGCCCCTCCCCCTTGGCCACGCCGATAAGTGTCGGCGCAACATCCAGATGGGCAAACTTTTCATTCACCACCTTCTGGGCAATTCTCAGCTGCCCCATACCACCATCGATAAACAGGATATCGGGTATCTTACCGTCCGCCTCTATCTTGTCGAAGCGGCGGCCGATCGCCTGTTTCATCGCCGCATAATCATCCCCCGGGGTGATGCCATTAATATTATAACGGCGATATTCCCCCTTGGCCGGACCTTCGCGGTTAAAGACCACACAGGAGGCTACCGTGCTCTCGCCCATGGTATGGCTGATATCGAAACATTCCATGCGATTGATCGCCTGGCTCTGCTCCAGCGCTTCTTCTAACAATAGGAAACGCTCTTCGACGGTATTTTGATGAGACAGCCGCGTCTCAACCGCATTTTTGGCGTTGGCATCGGCGATACGCAAGAAACTGGCACGCTCGCTACGCACCTTGGTCTTGATCAGCAGACGCTTGTTAGAAGCCTGAGCGATGGCATCTTCGAGCTCATGAATATCGTCAAACTCGTGGCTGACCACTATCTCCCGTGGCAATGTCCGCTGGCTGTCGAGATTCAGATAAAACTGCAACATGAAGGCGCGCAGTACCTCGCTGACCTCTGTCTCGTCGGGCACACTAGGATAATAGCTGCGACTACCGAAGATCTTACCGCTGCGAATAAACAGCAGATGAAAACAAGCGATCCCCGACGCATAGTAGGCGCCAATCACATCCATGTCACCGGAATCGCTGGAGACCTCCTGCTGCTCGGCGACGCGGCGCAGCGCACTGATCTGGTCGCGATAACGGGCGGCTTCTTCATAATCGAGCGCCATCGCCGCCTGTTCCATCTTAGCAACTAAGGTGGCGATCACCTGCTGATCCTTGCCCCGCAGAAACAGGCTCGCCAACTTCACTTGCTCGGCATAATCCTCATCGCTTACCTTACCCACACAGGGGGCGCTGCAGCGGGCGATTTGATATTGCAGGCAGGGACGAGAACGCGCCTTATAGTAAAGATCGTCACACTGACGGATAGGAAACAGCTTCTGCATCAGATGCAGGCTCTCTCTCACCGCGCCGCCGTTAGGATAAGGCCCAAAATACTGGCCCTTCTCCCACTGAGGCCCACGGTGATAGGCCAGTCTTGGATGTCGATGGCCACTCAAGAAGATATAGGGGTAAGACTTATCGTCTCTGAGCAGCACATTGTATCTGGGCATGTACTGCTTGATGTAATCGTTTTCCAGGATCAGTGCATCTGTCTCGCTGGGGGTCAGGGTCACATCGATGTTGGCGATGTGAGACACCAGTGCCTGAGTCTTTACGTTAGGGAGATTACGTCTGAAATAGGAGCTTAGGCGTTTCTTGAGATCTTTCGCCTTGCCCACATAGATGACGACACCATCGGCGTCATACATACGGTAGACGCCGGCGGAGGAAGAAACGGTTTTTAAAAATTGGGTCGCATTGAAGCTGTCTGTCACATCGAGCCCATCATCGCGCAGGTTAACAAATTAGAATTGGCCAGTATCCAACATCTTATAACGGATCGCCAGCCTGGTCAGCTCGACATCGCCACTGATCCCAAGCTTGGCAAATAAACGATATCGATAGCTGTTGACCGTCTTGGGGCTCAGGTTGAGCTGCTCAGAGATGTCACTCACACGTTCGCCATTGGTGATCATCATCATGATCTGCAATTCGCGTTCAGACAGTGACTTAAACGGGTTATCTTCCGACTGATTAAACTGACTCAGAGCCATCTGCTGAGCGATCTCAGGTGACAGATAGCGCTGACCATGGGCCACCTGACGAATCGCCTGTATCACCTCGGGTGGCGTTGCCCCCTTGGTGAGATAGCCTGAGGCACCGGCCTGCATCACCTTAGTCGGGAAAGGATCTTCGGTATGTATGGTCAGGACGATGATCTTGGCATGGGACTGATAGCGCAAGATCTTCCGCGTCGCCTCGAGTCCGCCTATGCCTGGCATATTCATGTCCATAAGGATCACATCTGCCTCGTTATTGCGGCACCACTGCACGGCAGATTCGCCATCCCCTGCTTCACCGACAACCTTGATACCGCGCTCATCCTCAAGGATGCGGCGGATGCCTGTTCTCACTAACTCATGGTCATCAACTAAAAATACAGAAATCAACGTGAATCTACCCTTCAGCGAATACTCGGCCCACATATACGGCATGTGGGCAACACTTGGTAATTTATCCCAAATGGGATAAAGAAGCGAGCGGAAATTAAGTTCAACTAAGCATATGAATTATAAGTGAACTATTTTTATCCGCAGCAAAGCTTAAGCCACAATTATAGCACTCGTTCCACAGCCATCGGCGCCCAATCATACTAAAGCATTAATGCGCTAGCCCATAGAAACGAAAAAGGATGCCGTAGCATCCTTTTTTATCAACTCGATTTATCGACTCAGCAGGCCGCTAGCCTAACGACTCAGGGACACAGACCCAGCCCTGCATCAAGACGCGGGCACTACGGCTCATACTGACCTTTTCGACCTGCCACTTGCCTGCCTGTTCTCTGGCTTTGGCCCCCACCTTGAGGGTGCCAGAGGGATGGCCAAAACGCACGCTCTCACTAGCCTGACCGCCAGCCGCCTGATTCACTAAGGTGCCGGGAATCGAAGCCGCCGTGCCAATAGCCACCGCTGCGGTGCCCATCATGGCATGATGAAGCTTACCCATAGACAGGGCGCGCACGTGCAGATCGATCTCATCTGCCGAAATCGCCTTGCCACTGGAGGAGGTATAGGCCTTAGCCGGCGCAACAAAGGCTATCTTGGGCGTGTGCTGACGACCCGCCGCCTCGCCGAGCGACTCTATCAGCCCCATCTTGAGGGCGCCGTGTGCGCGTATGGTTTCGAAACGCTCAAGCGCGGCCGCATCGCCGTTGATCGCCTCCTGAAGTTCTGTGCCCTGGTAACCGAGCTGCTCCGCCTTGAGGAAGATAGTTGGGATACCGGCATTAATGAATGTCGCATCGAAAACCGGCTCGCCCGGCACCTCAAGCTTATCGACCAGGTTACCTGTGGGGAACATATCCCCCTCGCCGTCTGCTGGGTCTACAAAATCCACCTGCACCTCAGCGGCCGGGAAGGTCACGCCATCGAGCTCAAAATCTCCCAGCTCCTGCACCTCACCGTCCACCATAGGCACATGGGCGATGATGGTCTTGTTGATGTTGGCCTGCCAGATCCGCACCACGGCGGTGCCATTATCAGGAAGCTTAGCCTTGTCCACCAATCCCTGACTGATAGCGAAGGCGCCAACCGCCGCCGTCAGATTGCCGCAGTTACCACTCCAGTCGACGAAGGGTTTGTCTATTGCTACCTGACCGAAGAGGTAATCGACATCATGGTCATCGCGCTGACTCTTAGCCAGAATCACCGTCTTACTGGTGCTGGATGTGGCACCACCCATGCCGTCTGTCTGCTTACCGTAGGGATCTGGACTGCCGATCACCCGCAGCAACAAGGCATCTCGGGCCGGGCCAGGCTGCTGGGCATTTAAAGGCAGATCCTTTAACGCAAAAAAGACCCCCTTGCTGGTGCCACCGCGCATATAGGTTGCCGGAATTTTCATCTGTTTCATTGGCTTATCCTTTAAGAAGCGGGCAGGACACATCTGCCCTACCCGCTATGACTGCCTTAGGCATTCGCTTCGAGGAAATCCTGCGCGAAGCGCTGCAACACGCCGCCCGCCTGATAGACAAGTACCTCGTCGGCCGTATCCAGACGACAGGTCACAGGCACCTCGACGCGCTCACCGTTTTGACGGGTGATCACTACAGTGAGATCCGCTCTCGGCGTTGGCTCACCGATCACATCGAAGGTCTCGCTGCCATCGATGCCATAGGTGTGGCGGTTCTCGCCGGCCTTAAATTCCAGCGGTAGTACGCCCATACCCACAAGATTCGTACGGTGGATACGCTCGAAGCCTTCGGCGACAATCGCCTCAACCCCTGCCAGTCTCACCCCTTTGGCCGCCCAGTCACGGGATGAACCCTGACCATAGTCGGCGCCGGCGATGATGATCAGCGGCTGCTTACGATCCATATAGGTCTCGATCGCCTCCCACATACGCATCACCTCACCTTCTGGCTCTAGGCGAGTCAGTGAGCCTTGCTTAACTTCACCATCCACCAGCGCCATCTCGTTGATCAGCTTAGGGTTAGCAAAGGTCGCGCGCTGGGCCGTGAGGTGATCGCCCCTGTGAGTCGCGTAAGAGTTAAAGTCCACCTCGGGCAGCCCCATCTTAGCCAGATATTCGCCGGCGGCGCTGCTGGCCAAGATGGCGTTTGAAGGCGAGAGGTGATCTGTGGTGATGTTATCGCCTAGTACCGCCAGCGGACGCATCCCCTTGAGCGTGCGCTCACCAGCCAATGCGCCTTCCCAATAAGGCGGACGACGAATATAGGTACTCTGTGGACGCCAGTCGTACAGCGGATTGACATCTTCGCCATAGTCCACCGCCAAGTCGAACATAGGGGTATAGATATCCCTAAATTGCTGAGGCTTCACGCTCGCCTTGACGATAGCGTCGATCTCCTCATCGCTCGGCCAGATATCTTTGAGGCGAATCGGCTCACCCTTGGCATCATGACCTAAGATATCTTTTTCGATATCGAATCTGATGGTGCCTGCGATGGCATAAGCTACCACCAATGGCGGCGAGGCCAGAAACGCCTGCTTGGCATAGGGGTGGATACGACCGTCGAAGTTACGGTTGCCCGACAGCACGGCGGTGGCATAGAGGTCTCTATCTATCACCTCTTGCTGAATAACAGGATCCAGCGCGCCGCTCATGCCGTTACAGGTGGTACAGGCAAAACCGACGATACCAAAGCCCAGTTGCTCAAGCTCAGGCAGAAGCCCCGCATCTTTCAGGTAAAGCTCGGCTACCTTAGAGCCTGGGGCAAAAGAGGTTTTCACCCAGGGCTTGCGAACTAGGCCCATCTCGTTGGCCTTCTTGGCGAGCAAACCCGCGGCGATCACGTTTCTTGGGTTACTTGTGTTGGTACAGCTGGTGATGGCGGCGATGATCACTGCGCCATCTGGCATCAGCTTCTCATCCTGCTCGACCACGCCGGCAATGCCTTGGCTGGCCAGCTCACTGGTGGCCACTCGGCGGTGTGGATTCGAAGGACCGGCGATGTTACGCACTACGCTGGAGAGATCGAAGGTCAGTACCCTCTCATACTCGGCTTCTTTCAGGCTGTCGGCCCACAGGCCTGTGGTCTTGGCGTAGTTTTCCACCAGCTTAACCTGCTCACTGTCACGGCCTGTGATGGTGAGATAGTCGATGGTCTGCTGGTCGATATAGAACATGCCCGCCGAGGCGCCAAATTCAGGCGTCATATTAGAAATAGTCGCACGATCCCCAAGGGTGAGATCCGCAGCCCCTTCACCGAAGAATTCGAGATAGGCAGAAACCACCTTCTCCTTACGTAAAAATTCGGTCAGTGCCAACACGATATCCGTCGCCGTGATGCCGCTCTGACGCTTACCCGTCAGCTCGACACCGACAATATCCGGCAGACGCATGTAAGATGGGCGGCCCAACATGACGTTCTCGGCTTCCAGGCCGCCCACGCCGATGGCGATAACGCCCAACGCATCCACGTGAGGCGTATGGCTGTCGGTACCCACTAAGGTGTCGGGGAAGGCCACGCCGTCACGGGCCTGGATCACCGGTGACATCTTTTCCAGGTTGATCTGGTGCATGATGCCGTTGCCAGGCTGGATCACATCGACATTCTTAAAGGCCGTCTTGGTCCAGTTGATGAAATGGAATCTGTCTTCGTTACGGCGATCTTCAATCGCGCGGTTCTTCTCGAAGGCATCTTTTTCAAAGCCCGCATGTTCAACCGCCAGCGAGTGATCCACGATCAGCTGAGTCGGCACCACGGGGTTAACCTTTGAGGGATCCCCCCCCTTCTCGGCGATGGCATCACGTAGGCCAGCCAGGTCGACCAGTGCCGTCTGGCCGAGAATATCGTGGCATACCACGCGCGCCGGATACCAGGGGAAATCGAGATCACGCTTACGCTCGATGAGTTGGCTCAGGGCGTCATTTAGCAATTCAGGTTCGCAGCGCCTTACCAGGTTTTCAGCCAGCACCTTAGCTGTATAGGGCAGTTTGTCATAGGCGCCAGCGCTTAAGGCCTCGACAGCGCTGCGAGTATCAAAGTAATCGAGCGCGCTGCCGGGAAGCGGTTTACGATGTAGAGAGTTCATAAAATCATCCAAACGATTTAAGAGTTAAAGCAAGCAAACCAAAACAGCCCCTGAGCCTTTAAAGGCATAGGGGCTGGTATCTAGGCTTATCTTTCGCTGATTGGCACCACTTTACGCGGCGCAGAGCCGATATAATCCGCACTTGGTCTGATGATGCGGTTGTTGGCGCGTTGCTCCATCACGTGGGCCGCCCAGCCTGTCAGGCGTGAGCAGACGAAGATAGGGGTGAACAACTTGGTTGGGATTCCCATGAAGTGATAGGCAGACGCGTGGAAGAAATCGGCGTTACAGAACAGCTTCTTGGTGTCCCACATATACTCTTCACAGGCCACAGAGATATCGTAGAGTGAGGTGTCGCCGAACTCTTTCGCCAGCTTTTCAGACCAGGCCTTGATGATCACGTTACGTGGGTCTGATTCGCGATAGATGGCATGACCAAAGCCCATGATCTTCTCTTTGCGTTCCAGCATACCCGCCATCTGCACCTTGGCATCTTCTGGCGAGCTAAACTTCTGAATCATCTCCATCGCCGCCTCGTTAGCACCACCGTGCAGCGGGCCGCGTAGCGAGCCGATAGCACCGGTAATACAAGAGAACATGTCAGACAGAGTAGAGGCACAGACGCGCGCGGTGAAGGTTGAGGCGTTGAATTCATGCTCAGCATACAGAATCAACGACACATCCATCACGCGGCGATGTTGATCCGAAGGCGTCTTGCCGTTCAGCAACTTAAGGAAGTGACCGCCTAGCGAGTCTTCGTCGGTCACGCAGTCGATCTCGACGCCGTCATGACTGAAACGATACCAGTAACACATGATGGCAGGGAACGCCGCTAGCAGACGGTTAGCCGCTTTATGCTGCTGGCTGAAATCGGTTTCTGGCTCCAGGTTACCCAGGAAAGAACAGCCGGTGCGCATCACATCCATGGGATGAGCATCGGCCGGAATACGTTGCAGCACCTCTTTCAGAGTCTTCGGCAGGTCGCGCATCGACATCAGCTGGCTCTTGTAGGCATCGAGCTGAGCCGCATTGGGCAACTCGCCATTAAATAGCAGGTAAGCAACCTCTTCGAAGGTGGCGTTGTCGGCCAGATCCGATACATCGTAACCACAATAGGTTAAGCCTGAGCCTGATTTGCCCACTGTACATAACGCTGTTTCGCCCGCACTCTGTCCACGTAGTCCGGCGCCGCCTAATTTTTTATCTACCATAACGTCTTCCTATTATATTTTTGTCTATCCCTAGTACTGCATTATCTAGGTTGTAGGGGGTATGCTGTCAATTTGGCCCACCCAGGGCGGGCCCTTAGGTGTTACTTGTTCTTGCCTTCGGCAAACAGGCTGTCGAGCTTCTGCTCGTAGTCGTGATAACCGAGATAGTCATAAAGCTCCATACGGGTCTGCATGGTATCGAGTACCGCCTTCTGGTCGCCGTCGCGCAGAATGGTCTGATAAACAGTCTCCGCCGCCTTATTCATGGCTCTAAAGGCACTTAGCGGGTAGAGCACCATGGCTGCGCCCCACTGTCCCAGCTGCTCGCGATTCCACAGCTCTGTCTGACCAAATTCGGTGATATTAGCCAAGATGGGCACATCTAAGGCCTCGGCAAAGGCGCGGTAATGCTCCTCTGTTTTAACTGCCTCGGCGAAGATACCGTCGGCGCCGGCAGCCACATAGGCCTTGGCACGTTCGATGGCCGCCTCTAGTCCTTCCTGGGCGAACGCATCGGTGCGGGCCATGATGAAGAAGTCTGGGTCTGTGCGTGCATCTACCGCCGCCTTGATGCGATCGACCATCTCGTCAACCGAGACGATCTCTTTGTTAGGGCGATGACCACAACGCTTCTGAGCCACCTGGTCTTCCATGTGTACGGCCGCCGCACCGGCCTTTTCCATGTCTTTGATGGTCTTGGCGATGTTAAATGCCCCGCCCCAGCCGGTATCGATATCCACCAGTAGCGGCAGATCGCAGGCCGAGGTGATACGCTGCACATCCGCAATCACATCGTTTAACGAGGTCATCCCCAGATCTGGCAGACCATAAGAGGCGTTTGCCACCCCGCCGCCTGAGAGATAGATGGCCTTGTGGCCTATCTGCTTGGCCATCATGGCCGTGTAGGCATTAATGGTACCGACAATCTGTAACGGCTTATTGTCGGCCAAGGCCTGACGGAATTTCTTTCCTGCGCTCATGCTCGCTTCCTCTTATGACTGAATTGATGAGAGTTTGTTTCTGATGTTGTTTCTTGAATAGGTGATATGTCTGCGCATCAGCATCTCGGCCAGCTCCTGATCGCGATTGGCGATCGCCTGCACTATGTGTCTGTGCTCATCGTAGGCGGTAGTGACTCTGGGGCCCGCCATGCCAAGCTGTACGCGGTACATACGCACCAGATGATAGATGCCGTCGAACAGCATAGAGATAAGATGCTTGTTCTTGCTGCCCAGAATGATGCGGTAATGAAAATCCACATCGCCGGCCTCTTGGTAATAGGATTCGCCTTGTTTGACGTCTTGAAAGTGGCTGATAAGCAGGGCTTCGAGCTCGGCTATCTCTTCATCACTCATGTTCTTCGCTGCCAGGCGCGCCGCCATGCCCTCTAGGGATTCACGGATCTCATACAGCGCCAGCAGCCCCTCCTCACTCAAGGCCACCACTCTGGCCCCTACGTTGGCGCGGCGCTCGACGATATGACAAGATTCGAGACGATTGATCGCCTCGCGGATCACTGCTCGGCTAACCCCATAAGTTGTCGACAATTCTGTCTCACTCAGCTTAGCACCCGCCGCTATCACCCCTTCGACAATGTCTTGCCTGAGTTGATAGAAGGTTTTATCTGCCGTTGTCACGGGCGTTTGGCTGTATCGGGTCATGATTATTGTGATCGCCGTCAAACAATTAGTTGTCGACAATATAGCCGCCAAATTCACCTTTCTCAAGCCAAACACCAAAAATTGTCGACAAAAAGACTTGTTTTTCGACTAAAGTCGTAACGAATTCGATACAAGGCAGGACAGAAAACGACCTTAAACCAGGTCATTAAACCGTCATCTAGATTTAAACCGTACAGGCTAATCGACCCGCCACATCGACTCGTACGCGCACTTGAGAATGGGTGTTGGCTAACGACAGCCTCCAAGTAAACCCACTAAGATTGTCGACAAATCACCACAACAAATAGAAATCTTAGGAATCTCGCCTCGAAACAAAGATCGAGCCTTGGCTAATCTGTGCTAACATCAGCCCATGTTTCAATAATTCACCCCAGAAATGATCGCACATTCCATCGACGCCACCGCTTTATCGCCCCAATTTGACTTACCCCAGGTTGACCAGCTTAAGCCAAATCTTCACAGTCGCCTCCTCGGCCAGGAGCGCACCCTAGACGCCTTCAACCTATTGGCTAAGGCAAAGGGCCAACATATGTACCTGGCCGACCAAAGCGGTATCGATAGGCTGGCGTTGATAAAGGCATTAGTTGACTATCAAGGCAACAGGCCCACTCACTACCTTAATCGCCAGGCACCTGATGCCGGCCTGGCGTGGCAGACAGAAGCCGGAGAAGAATGCCTTTGCCAGGCGGGCAAGCCCTATCGCTATTTGAGCGGGGCCATTAAACGCCGGGATCTCATCGGCCATCTCGATAGTCATAACCCAAATATCTATCACCCCGGCGCCCTAGCCGACTGCGATTACCTGTTTATCTGCGCCGAGTCACTGTGGAAACGCGAGGCCCTATGGGAGTTGGTGATAGAGGCCGCCCACAGCGGTGAGTATCCGCTACACTCTGGCTGGCCGGCCATCCCCCTACACAGCAAGATCATTCTGGTAGGCAGTAGCAGCTTATATAGTGTCAGCTACCTGGAGGAGCGCAACTTTCCCGCAGCCTTTCCGCTGCTGGGTGAATTAGTGGATGAAATAGATCTCAATGAATTTAGTGAGTTGGATTATGGCAATTACCTGATGGAGATTGCTAACGCCAATGGGCTCTCCTTAACGCAATCGGCCTTGGCACCACTGTTTAATCACAGTGCCCGCCTGGCGGAGCATCAGCGCCATCTGAGCCTGGAGACTCAAGGAATAAGCCAGCTTATGGTTCAGGCCAGCCTCTACGGCAACAGCAAGGCGCTAAATGGTGACAGTGTGACCCTGGCCCTCGCCAGACACCAGGCCCGCCACAATGCATCTCAGAGCCTGTCGGCACAGAGCTTCGATGATAACTTTATTAACCTACCGACCAAAGGCGCCATGATTGGCCAGATCAACGGCCTGACCGTGTTAGACGCCGCCGAATATACCTATGGCGAACCGGCGAGGATCACCGCTGCAGTGCATTATGGTGACGGTGAAGTGGCCGATATCGAACGTAAGGTAGAGTTGGGTGGCAACATACACGCCAAGGGCTTGATGATCCTCACCTCCTGCCTCTACCGTATCTTCGGTAAAGATGCACCATTGCACCTTAATGCCAACATAGTATTCGAGCAGTCTTACCAGGAGATCGATGGCGACAGCGCCTCGCTCGCGGAGTACTGCGCCCTGATGTCGGCAATCGCCGAGCAGCCGATTGACCAAGGTATCGCCGCAACCGGCGCGATAGATCAGTTTGGTCAGGTGCAAGCCATCGGCGGCGTCAACGAGAAGATCGAAGGCTTCTTCGATCTGTGCCAACGTCGTGGCCTCACTGGGACTCAGGGGGTGATCATCCCCGCCTCCAACGTTCAGCAACTCAACCTGGCCCCGGCGGTCATCGCCGCCGTAGAGGCAAAAGAGTTTCACCTGTACCAAGTCGAGCATACCGACCAGGCCGTGGCCATCTTGATGAACAAACCCGCCGGCAGCCGCGATGACAATGGCCAGTTCCCCGAGGAAAGCCTATATGGCATGGTGCAGGCGCGATTAGAAGGACTCGCGGGTTATCCCGATGAAGAGCGATCTTTTTTTGCCAACTTGCTCCAGAAACTGAAACTTTCTAGCTGATCGGAGTTGTTTGGCGTACACGTGTTAGCTAACCTTGGCGACTCAAATTGCTAGAGTGAAGTTAACAATGAATAAAGCTAACAGTTTCAGTAAAGAAGAATTAGTCGCCTGCGGCCACGGTAATCTTTTTGGCGCCAACTCGCCACGCCTGCCTATCGACAATATGTTGATGATAGATCGCATCACTAAGATCAACGATGACGGTGGTGAATTTGGTAAGGGGGAAATTGTAGCTGAACTGGATATCGATCCATCACTCTGGTTCTTCGATTGCCATTTCGAGACAGATCCAGTGATGCCAGGCTGTCTGGGCCTTGACGCCATGTGGCAGCTGGTTGGCTTCTTCCTCGGTTGGGAAGGTGCCCAGGGTAAAGGTCGCGCACTGGGTGTTGGCGAAGTGAAATTCACCGGCCAGGTACTGCCCGATGCCAAGAAAGTCACCTACAAATTAACCATCAAGCGTAAGGTCTATAGAAAGCTAGTCATGGGTATCGCAGATGCCGTGATGGAAGTGGATGGCCGCGAGATCTATTCAGCCACAGATCTAAAAGTCGGTATCTTTACCGATACCTCAAGCTTCTAAGCAATTATCATTGCGCTAGATATGAAAATGCCCTCTAAACAGAGGGCAAACAGCTAAATCACTTGTTGAACAGGCCGCTGAGACGGCCATCGACGCCTTCGCGCCACCCTCCGAGCCATTGTGATTTAGAGTCTAAAGTAGAATAAGGACAGTTATCCTTCGAGCGGCCACCTATCCCGGCCTGGAATCCCTTTGAAAAAGCTCTATCGAGACGATCTCTTTTTTGTCTTTTCATGCAAGCATCCTCTGTTCTCAAATCCTAAAGGCCGAAGCCTCATCCATAGAAATAGAACTTTTTCATCACGAGATCAATCAAAAATTTACCTTTCGAAAGGGTTATTATTTAAACGCATGAGTTCCTTATTAATAAAAAATCGGGGCATAAGCCCCGATTTTTAGTTCAATAAGTTCTAATGGCCCTTAGACCCGAGCTCGGCGTCTCAACCAGAGCAGAGGCAATAGCAACAACCAGGCAAAACTGGCGGCGCCTTTGCGCTCATAGTTACCATTACCCGAGTCATCATTCTCCTTCACATCACAAGCCGAACCTGATGTCGTTGGCTTAAGCACCACCATACGCGGCAGGTAGGCCGTTACCGGCTGACCGTTGGCGTTGAGTTCGAACAATGGTTTACCATTCTCACCTATAACCAAGTTGCCATCTTCATCATATTGGTAAGAAGGCTTACGGATGAAGGCGGTACCCACTATGGTGCCATCATCGTTAATGCTGCTAGCCTCTACGATGCGGATCTCACTATCGTAGTAGAGCGTCTTACCGTCACCGTCGACCACCTCGACCTTGTTCCGGGTCCACTTACCGGCATCATCTTTGACATAGCCTTTCGATTCACACACAAGAAGATCATCGATGACACTAAACTCATCGCTTGCCTTGTCATACAGAAAGGCGCCCTTCATACGTGGCTTCTCTTTCTCTGAGGTCACTTCCACGAAACCCACTACCTGATCTTTGTTGTTAATATCTCGTGGACGAGAGCTACGGTCGGACATCACCTCATAGAAATCATTAGGGGTCACGAAGGTGGGATCTTCGGCGTTGGTATCCAGATAGAAGAACTTGTCACGCTGATAGCCTTCGATGTAGCGACGGTAGCTACCCACCAAGATACCATTATCGTTGACATCATAAGCCACAGAGGAGAGCTGATCGTTAGTCATCTTCACCCAGTGATATTGGTAATCACCTTGAGCATCTTTCTTCCAATAGGCCGCATCGAACGCCAGCTTATCCTTATCATCGTTACGGTAAACATGAGAGCGGCCAGCGACAACTCCCAGGCTATTAACACCAAGACCTTGAGCGGTAAACACGCTGTCTGAGGTCGACTCAAGTCCCAGCGGTAGCTCGGTCGGTGTAACATCTGTGCCGTCAAACTGCCACACAAACCCGCGCGTTTGATAGAGAATACGGCGTATATTGTTACTATCTGGATATTGATCCTTCTGCACACAGACGTCGATAGGATAGGTCTCACCGGTAATACAGTTATCGACCCGTGTCTTACTCGACTTGGCCAGATCTGTGGTCGCGTAACCCGTAATAAGGTTATTGTCGTTGATCGCGGTTGCAACCGACACACCACCCATGATCACATCGGTATCATCCTTACTGTAGACGGTATAAGGCGGTACTAGGGCGATGTCAGTCCCCTCGGCGGTCTTGAGGAAGCCACGCTCCTCAAATTCACGGTAGTACCAGTACTCCTGACCTTCTGTCTCACCTGTATATTCGGTTTTCAGCTCAGGGGCGGTATAGCTACCGACCTTTATGCCATTGTTGTTGATGCCGTAATAATAGGCATTGATGGAGTTAATGGTCTCCGGCAAGGCTTCGTCGGTATCTTTAGGGTGAGTCGTGCCAAAAACCGAATCGAAGGTTGGGATCCAGCTGCCGCTCGCTCCATTGCCGTCGGCATTGAAGGTGAAGTTATTGGCAATGATAGGCTTGTTGATAGAGTAAGACACCAACTGCTCGGGCGGGATGCCATCTTCGATATCGATAGCGCCACCAGTCTCGTCGTCTACCTCAAGCTTCTTCTTACCCTTAGAGATACCTACCATCTTATCTTGCTGATTGACAAACATGCCGTAGCCGTTGATGGTCGACTCTAGCGTGCCGTTTAGATCATAGTCATCGATATTCTGGATCTCATAGACAGGTGCAGCATGAGCCGTCTGCAGCGCGGTGATCACTCCGGCGGCAACTAAAGAGATGGCTCTATCAAACTTCAACTTCATGTACTTTTCCTATTATTCTATCGTCTATTTGAGAGCTTCTAGCTCTTCCCAACGTTCGAAACACACTTCCAATTCCTGCTCCAGTGCCGCCAGTTCATTTAATCGACTACTGACCAGATCTTGTGCTTGGGTATAAAAATCGGGTTCATTGATGACCGCCTGCAAGCTTTCTATCTCCGATTCGAGTTGCTCCATCTTGGCAGGCAAGGCATCGAGTTCTCTCTGTAATTTATAAGAAAGTTTCTTCTCTGCCTTAGCGGCGGTCTTTTTAACCGGCTCGGCAACCTTGGGTTGGACAGCGTCCTTGGCAACTGGTTCCTCAGAATAAAATTTTGCCCCCTGAGACACGGCATCTTGATAGCCGCCGACATATTCACTCCAGCCACCGTTGCCGGTGAACCACCAGGAGCTGGTGACAGTGTTGTCGATAAAGGCACGGTCGTGACTCACCAACAACAGAGTGCCCTGATAATCGGTCAACAGCGACTCTAGCAACTCTAAGGTCTCAATATCAAGATCGTTTGTCGGTTCATCGAGAATGATCAGGTTTGCCGGCCTGAGCAGTAGACGCGCCAGCAGTAACCGATTCTTCTCCCCACCGGAAAGTGCCTTCACCGGCGTGCGGGCGCGCATGGGTGAAAACAGGAAATCCTGCAGGTAGCTTAAAATATGTCTGTCCTGACCATTGATCGTGACCGTCTTCTTGCCTTCACCTACGTTGTCTTCAACGGTTTTTTCCGGATCAAGCGCCTCACGATACTGGTCAAAATAAGCCACTTCCAACTTGGTACCGACCTTCACCTCCCCCGACTGAGGCGCGAGCTGACCAATCAATAGCTTGATCAGGGTCGACTTACCACAGCCGTTAGGACCGATGAGCGCGATGCGATCGCCGCGCATCACAGAAGTAGTAAAATTCTTCACCAGGTTCTTGTCTGGCAGGTTGTAATTTAGATCCTTGATATCGAATACCAGCTTACCCGAACGCTCGGTATCGGCCACCTGCATCTTGGCGCCACCCTGACGATTGATACGTTCCATACGCTCCATTCGCAGCGCCTTCAGGGCTCGAACGCGGCCCTCGTTGCGGGTACGACGCGCCTTGATCCCTTGGCGGATCCAGGCCTCTTCTTCGGCCAGCTTCTTGTCGAATTGGGCGTTTTTCTCCTCTTCCACCCTCAGCCACTCCGCCTTACCATCAAGATAAGTCTGATAGTCGCCGGGCCAGGAGGTTACCACACCGCGGTCGAGATCCACGATACGGGTCGCCATGCGCTGAATGAAGCCACGGTCGTGACTGATAAAGACGATGGCGCCGCGATAATTAAGCAGAAACTCTTCCAACCACTCGATGGTGTCGATGTCCAGATGGTTGGTAGGCTCGTCGAGCAATAGCAGATCCGGCTCGCTCACCAGGGCGCGCGCCAACGCCACCTTGCGCTGCCAGCCACCAGACAGACTAGCCAGGCTCGCATCGGCGTCCAGTCCCAGTAGTTCACAGGTCTGATTGATGCGGGTATCGAGCTGCCAGCCGTTGAGATGATCAAGATCTGCCTGCAGACGCTCCATCTGCTTGAGCAGACGCTCCATCTCCTGGGAATCGGCATGGGCAACATCATGTGACAGCTGATGATAACGCTCTAGCTTCTCACCCACCTCCTGCAAACCTGCCGAGATATAGGCATACACAGTGCCCTGTTCCGCCTTAGGCGGGTCCTGCTGCAGTCGGCTGACCTTAACGTCGGTCGCAATGTTAAACTCGCCATCGTCGAGTAACACCTCACCGCCGATCACCTTCATCAGGCTTGACTTACCGGCGCCGTTGCGGCCCACGATACAGACGCGCTCGCCCGGCTCTATGGTAAAGTCAGCATTTTGCAGTAAGGGGGTGTAGCCATAGGCCAATGAGCCGTTATTTATACGAACCAGACTCAATTTATGCTCCTGTAAATTGTTGCAACTGCTCGTTGTCGAAAGGCCAGCCTAACTCGGCGCCATCGGCCTGACGTAACAGCACTGGGATACGCACGCCGTAGCGCTGCGCCAGTTGCTCGTCATCGCAGATATCCTGCAAGACAAAATCGATATTCAGCGCACTGATAAGCGCCTGAGCCTGCTCGCAAAGATGGCAGGCATCGGTATGAAAAAGAATAAAGGCGCTGGTGTTAGGCATGCTGAATCAACCAGGTATTATGAATATGCGGATTACGCTTATAGTCCAGCGGCAGTGTCTGCTTATCCAAATTAGTGATCGACAAGCCAAGCGCGCTTAACGCCTCGCTATCCATCTTGAATTTGCGCTTGTTGTTGGAAAACAGGATCTCTCCGCCCGGACGCAACAGCTTGACCAACGCGGTCAACAACTTGACATGATCACGCTGCACATCGAAAGAGTCTTCCATACGCTTAGAGTTTGAGAAGGTCGGCGGATCGATGAAGATCAGGTCATATTGGGTATCGCAGTCATCTATCCACTGCAGGCAATCACTCTGAATAAACTGATACTGCTTGCCCTTTAGGCCGTTTAATTCAAAGTTATCCTGCGCCCAGTTAAGGTAGGTGTTAGACATATCGACTGTGGTCACCGACTTGGCACCACCCAGGGCGGCGTGAACCGAGGCGCTGCCGGTATAGGCAAACAGGTTGAGCACGTCTCTGTCTTTCGACTTCTCGCCCACTAGCTTACGGGTGAGTCGATGATCCAAAAACAGGCCTGTATCCAGGTAGTCTCTCAAGTTGAGCTTAAACTTGGCCCCGTACTCTGTGGTGATCAACTCGAGCTTAGTGGCATCCAGCTTCTGGTATTGGTTGGTGCCCTTCTGACGCTCGCGGGTCTTGAGAATAATCTTATCGGGGTCAACGCCGATGGCTTGGGGCAACACCAGTAAGACATCGGTCAGGCGACGCTTAGTCACCGCCTCGGGAATCGACTTAGGCGCCGAATACTCCTGGATCACCACATGGTCCAGATAGACATCCACCGCCACATTGTACTCTGGAATATCGGCGTCGTAGAGGCGATAGCTATCTATCCCCTCGCGCTGAGCCCATTTGCTCAGCTGCTTATGATTTTTCTTGATACGGTTACTAAAGGCCGTGGCGACCTCGCTCACCTCACCGCCCTGGCTCAACACCTGGCTAGGGTCAAGACGACGGGTGCTGTTGGCATGCAAGGTATAGAGGTTAAAGGCACACTCAAGCGCACCGTTATACATCTTCATCTGCTTATCGGCTTTAAGCTTAAGAGCAGAGAGGAGTTCGATGTCGCTGTTAAGTACCGCCACCTGCCAGCCACCAAATTCGGCCTTGAGTTTATCACCCAGTTGATAGTAGAGCTGCAACAGCGAAGTGACATTGCCCAGACGCTCACCATAAGGCGGGTTGGTGATCAGATAGCCCTGCTCCACCGGCGGCGTCACATTGAGGGCGTTGGCCACTGAAAATTCGATAAGCTCAGCAACACCAGCGTTTTGCACGTTGCGCTTGGCCAATGCCACCAGACGCGAATCGATATCTGAGCCATAAAACTTGATCTCACAGCGCTTGATACCGATAGAGGCGCGGGCCTTGGCCTCAGCAAGCAGCTCCTGCCAGTCGGCATCTTGATGGCGTAGCCAATGCTCGAAACCAAAACGACGACGCTGCAGCGCAGGTGCGATATCGCAGGCCATCATGGCCGCCTCAATTAAAATGGTGCCACTACCGCAGAAGGGGTCGAGCAGATCTTTAGGCGCCTGCTGCCAGCCACTACGCACCAGCATGTTTGCCGCCAGATTTTCCTTCAGCGGTGCCTCCCCTGTGGTGGAGCGATAACCGCGCTGATGCAGCGCAGGCCCGGAGAAGTTAATCCCTAGGGTTATCTGACCCCGGCGATAATGGGCATCTATCTTAAAATCGGCATCGACACGGGCCACATCGGGACGTGGGCAGCCATCGTCACGAAAACGGTCGACGACCGCATCTTTTATCTTAAGCGCGCCAAACTGTGAGTTCTTAATAAAGCCACCCACACCATGAAAATCTATGCTGAAGCTGCTCTTATTGGAGAAATGGGTCTGCCAGTCGATGCAATAAGCCGCATTGTAGAGCTGCTCAGGATTCTCACAGGGCCCCTTATAGATCACTAGAATGATACGGCTGGCGAGTCGCGACCACAGGGTGATACGGTAAGCCAGATTAAGGGGCGCAGAGAAATAGACACCGGCAACGCTTTCCTTAATCTCGGCGGCGCCCAACTCAGCCAGTTCCAAAGACAGGGCGTACTCATAGCCTCTTGGGGCTGCGGCAAAAAAATTCAACATGGATAGATAGACACACTTCAAAAATCAATCCGTCATTATACCTTGTCCTCAGAGTAAATGATAAAAAGTTCTGCCAAATGAAGGTTTAAAATTTCCTGGTTTGCGCGTTAAGCCAGCACTTTGCCTGATAAATAAACGCTTGGTAAGAAATTCACGACGC
Source organism: Shewanella aquimarina (assembly GCF_023349185.1). Classification (GTDB taxonomy): domain Bacteria; phylum Pseudomonadota; class Gammaproteobacteria; order Enterobacterales; family Shewanellaceae; genus Shewanella; species Shewanella aquimarina. The sequence continues at coordinate 456,296 of NZ_JAKIKY010000003.1, forward strand.
CGACTTGCATTGCAACGCACATGTCGATATAGTTCGCCCCGCTTTGACGCACTGAGCACCAAACGGCAGAAGCTGTAGGTACTACAGAGGTTAGAGTAAACATCCGGACGCGGGATGGAGCAGCTTGGTAGCTCGTCGGGCTCATAACCCGAAGGTCGTCGGTTCAAATCCGGCTCCCGCAACCAATTCCTCAAACAAGAATTAAAACGGTTTGCATCACATCGGACGCGGGATGGAGCAGCTTGGTAGCTCGTCGGGCTCATAACCCGAAGGTCGTCGGTTCAAATCCGGCTCCCGCAACCAATTCCTCAAACAAGAATTAAAACGGTTTGC
>NZ_JAKIKY010000004.1 GCF_023349185.1 Shewanella aquimarina
GAACTCTGCACTGAATGTCGGTCTTGTGTTCTTCATTTCTACCACCTTTTTTCCAGAAGTGAGTCTATCACTTCGTCTATTCAGGTGGCCAAATTCACTATGCCACTACAATAAAATGATATGGCCTAATAAGACAGTGTCTGTATAAACCTCCTCTAAACTAGCGACATACCATTTTTGAGTTCTTCGACTTAGGCTGAGTAGAGAAGGAGAGCTCGCGATGAAGGAATCGCGTTACTCCCAAACACAGAACGTCAATACCTTAAAGCAGTGGAAGCGGGCCGTAAGGTCAATCAAGTGTGCCACGAATGCTGTATTTCAGATGCGACCCTCCATTTCTTGGGTAAACACCATAAAGATCAGATATCTAAAACCCTCAACACCAAGCGTCCCATTGCCGCCAGGTAATAAAAAACCACCCATTATCGGGTGGTTTTATGTTTCAGCGTCTAACGTTCAAGTCTGCAAGACCCGAACTTCAAGCCTTATTGATTCGAGAAGCTATTATCAACCAACTTCTGCTTGTTTTCCGCCTGTGGCACGTGGCACTGAGTACAGTTGAAATACTCATAGTTGAGCTTGCTGTCTGGCAGAATGTGCGATGAGTGGATCTGGGTCGCCTTCATGCGCTTGGCCTTTTCCGGGCTGTGGCAGGTCATGCAGCCATTTTTCTTGATGCTGATCTTATAGTCCGCCTTGTGGGGGATCAGCGGTGGCTGGTGGACGAAGCCGCGCTCAATTGACTGACCTTTCCTAGGATAGGTCGGCATCTCGTCGGCGGCGCGTACCGCGGTGATTTCGCCTTTTCCGAGTGAACTGATGTTCACGGGTTCGGCCGCAGGTTTAGTTTGCTGACCAGAACAGGCTCCTAGCGCCATCAGCGCGACTAAAGTGAGTACTTTTTTCATTGGTTGTTCTCCGCCTTTAGGGCAATTCGATTTTGATACTGGAAAACGCGTTGGGCGCAAACATCGATACATCGGCCGCACTGAGTGCAATCACTGTCGACTATCATGGGTTTGTCGCCCTTGAGGGCGGGCTTCAACACCTGCCGTTCGGGGCAGACCTCGAAGCAATCCATGCAGTTGTCGCATGCACTGGCATTGACCGCAGATACCTTGACCGGACTCGCCTTGCCCAGAAGGGCAAACAGGGCGCCTGTGGGGCACAGATGACCACACCAGGCCCGTTCACTGATAAAGAGATCCAGCAAGAAGATCATCGCCAGTACCCACAGGCCGCTACCGGCACCAAACAGCAGGGCGCGATAGAGGATAGGCACTGGGTTGACCCACTCCCACACAGTTATCCCAGTGACCAGGGGCAGTAATAGCACCAAGGCCAGCAGGTAGTAGCGTAGGTTCCTAGGCATCTCGGCGGTGCGTGGCAGACGCAGCTTGCGCCTTAGCCAGCTTGCACTGTCGGTAACCAGGTTGACCGGGCAAACCCAGCTGCAGAACACGCGTCCACCCGCAAGCAGGTAGAAGAGGGCGATCAGCAGCGCGCCGACAAGCAGCGCTGTCTCGGGTAGGTGTCCCGTCATCAGCACTTGCAGGGTCACAAGGGGATCTGACAGCGGGATAGTGCCCAGCAGCTCGCTGCTGGAGAGATTGCCTTTGAGTACCCAGAGGCCCATCCAGGGGCCGATGGCAAAGGTGAGCAGCACACACAGTTGGCTGGCACGGCGCAGGAACAGGAACTTGTGGGCGCGCCACCAGCCGAGTTCGTCTATCGCCGCCTGAGCGAAACGTGTCTGAGCCGCACCTGGCGTCTTCATCTTCGTATTACTCATGCCGTTTGTCATAGTGTGAGCCCCTTGTTTAACATCTCAAGCGTGGTCTCTTCGGTATTGATATAGGTATCGTGTGTAGCCGTCTTTCCGAGCGCGATATGGGCAGGCAAAACCTTGATGGCGGCTTCTTCCAGCACGCAGGCATGCTCACACTTGCCACAGCCGGTACAGGTGTCGCTGTTAACCGTGGGCAGGAACATGGCGTGATGGTCGCTGCGTAGGTTTCGCTGCCGTTCGAGCGTAATGGCATCGTCGATCAAGGGACAGACGCGGTAACAGACGTCACAACGCAGGCCCTTGAAGTTGAGGCAGTTTTTCTCGTCGATCAGTACGGCAATCCCCATCTTGGCCTCGTCAATATTGGTCAAGGCGTGATCCAGCGACCCAGAGGGGCAGGCCTTCACACAGGGGATATCCTCGCACATCTCACAGGGCACGGTGCGCGCCGTGAAATAGGGCGTGCCCGTCGGTGCCCCCTCAAACCAGCGTGCCAGTTTCAGGGTGTCGTAGGGGCAGGCCTGCACGCAGAGTCCGCAGCGTACACAGGCCGACAAGAAGTCTTGCTCATCTAACGCGCCAGGCGGTCGAATCGCCATAGGATCAAGGTGTGAAGATTGCTTGGCAACCCCACTGACGCCTAATCCCAAGAGGCCCATGGCACAGCCCGCCTTAGCCGTAGTGGCTAAGAACTGGCGGCGGTTGACCCCCTTGGCTTTACTATTGCGATTGACCTGGCTCATATCTAGCTCTTCATATCTGATGTTTGACTCAAGCGATTAAAGGGTTCGGTGAACCGCTTTAGGCTTTCATCACTTTTACCGGACACTTCTTGAAATCCGTCTCTTTCGAGAGAGGATCCGTGGCGTCTAGTAACAACTTGTTGACCAGTTGGCGCGCGTCGAAGAATGGCATAAATACCACGCCTCGTGGCGGTTTGTTCCGGCCTTTGGTTTCAACACGAGTCTTGACTTCACCGCGAGGCGAGGCCACGACAACTTCATCACCACGCTTAAGACCACGGGCCTTGGCGTCATCCGGATGCATAAAGATCTGTGCATCAGGATAGGCGCGATACAGCTCGGGTACGCGGGCGGTCATCGATCCTGTATGCCAGTGTTCGAGCACGCGGCCCGTCGACATCCAGAGATCGTATTCTGCGTTAGGCTCTTCGGCGGCAGGCTCGTATGGTAGGGCGAAGATCACCGCCTTACCGTCTGGTTTACCGTAGAAGTTAAAGCCTTCACCGGCTTTGACATAAGGATCGCTACCTTCGACGAAGCGGCGTAGGGTCTCTTTGCCATTCACCACTGGCCAGCGTAGGCCGCGGGTTTCATGGTAGGTGTCGAAGTCGGCTAAGTCATGAGCGTGGCCGCGACCAAATTGGGCGTACTCTTCGAAGATACCCTTCTGCAGGTAGAAGCCGAAGGCTTCAGACTCATCGTTCAGGTCGCCCTTGCAGTCTGAGGTTGGGAACTTGTTGATCACACCGTTGGCAAACAATACGTCGTAGAGTGTCTTGTCGGCGTATTCAGGCTTCTTGGCCACCAGCTCGGCCGGCCAGACTTCCGAGATCTTGAAGCGCTTAGAGAATTCGACCAGCTGCCACAGATCTGACTTGGCGCCTTCGGGTGCCTTCACCTGCTGGTGCCACATGTGGGTGCGGCGCTCGGCGTTACCATAGGCGCCTTCCTTCTCGACCCACATGGCGGTCGGTAGAATCAGGTCGGCCGCCATGGCGGTAACCGTTGGGTAAGGATCCGAGACCACGATGAAGTTGTCTGGATTACGGAAACCTGGGTAGATCTCGTCGTTGATGTTAGGACCGGCCTGCATGTTGTTGGTACACATGGTCCAGTAACAGTTGAGCTTGCCATCTTTGAGCATGCGGCTCTGCAGCACGGCGTGGAAGCCAGGCTTAGGCGGAATCGTGCCTTCCGGCAGCTGCCACAGCTTCTCGGTAACGGCTCTGTGCTTAGGATTCTTCACAACCATGTCTGCTGGTAGACGGTGGGCGAAGGTACCCACTTCACGGGCGGTACCACAGGCAGATGGCTGACCCGTCAGCGAGAATGGGCTGTTACCTGGGGTGGCTATCTTACCTGTCAGCAGGTGGATGTTGTAGAGCATGTTGTTGGCCCATACACCGCGCACGTGCTGGTTGATGCCCATGGTCCACAGGCTCATGATCTTCACCTTAGGATCGGCGTAGGCCTTGGCCAGGGTCTCGAGTTTTTCAGGCTCGACGCCACTCATCTTGGCGGCATATTCCAGGGTGTAGGTACTGACGAACTTGGCGTATTCGTCGAAGCTGATGGCGGTTGACTTGCCGTTGCCAGGGTTCTTGGCCTTCTGCTCCAGCGGATGGTCGGGACGCAGACCATAGCCGATATCTGTGGTGCCCAGGGCAAACTTAGTATGCTTGCTGACGAACTCCTTGTTTACCGCACCATTCTGGATGATGTAGTTGGCGATGAAGTTGAGGATCGCCAAATCAGACTGAGGGCGGAACACCATAGGGTTGTCGGCCAGGTCGAAAGAGCGGTTTTCGAAGGTCGACAGCACGTGCACGCGGCTGTTTGGCTTGCTCAGGCGGCTGTCTGACAGGCGTGCCCACAGGATAGGGTGCATCTCTGCCATGTTGGCGCCCCAGAGCACAAACTGGTCGGCGGCTTCTAGGTCGTCGTAGCAACCCATAGGCTCGTCGATACCGAAGGTACGCATGAAGCCACCCACGGCCGATGCCATACAGTGACGGGCGTTTGGATCTATGTTGTTGGTGAGGAAACCTGCCTTGTGCAGCTTAGACGCGGCGTAGCCTTCCCATACTGTCCACTGACCCGAGCCGAACATGCCGACGGCGGTTGGGCCCTTGGTTTTCAGTGTGTGTTTCCACTTCTCGGCCATGGTGTCGAAGGCCTTGTCCCAGCTGACCGGGGTAAACTCACCCTCTTTGTCGTACTGGCCGTTCTTCATGCGCAGCAATGGCGTGGTAAGACGATCCTTACCGTACATGATCTTCGACAGGAAATAGCCCTTAATACAGTTAAGGCCCTTGTTGACCGGACTTTCTGGATCGCCTTTGGTGGCAACGACTTTGCCGTTATTGGTGCCGACCAATACGCTACAGCCCACGCCGCAGAAACGGCAGGGGGCCTTATCCCACTTGATGTTGTCATTCTGCTCAGCGGCTTCAACTACTTTCACTGGCAGAGTGACGCCAACCGTGGTCGCAGCGGCAACTGCGGCGTTGGCTTTTAGAAACTCGCGACGGCTAATGCTCATGGTGTTTCCTCACTCTTTTCTTCTAATGGTTCAACTTGGTGATAGACAAGACTGCTTGATAACACCCCGCTAAGGGCGTTGATGGCTTCGACGTTATCGAGGATTGCACCCTGGGTGGCCCCCTCTAGGGTAATGATGAACTTACCCTCGTCGGTAATGGCGTGAATATCCGCACCCGCAAGGGCGTCGATATCCGCTGTAACTTTTGCGAGCTGGCCGGGGGCGGCGTGTACCACCAGGCTGGTCACATGATATTCCTGTGTCATGGGTTAACCTTTCTGTGGCGGCCTTGCTTCCCGGGATATTGGCGATATTTAGGGGTTGGCCGCATTAGGATAGGATTCAGTCTAATCCTTGCTTTTGATAGGGGTATACCTCTTGAGAGGTAACTGAGGTTTTTATAGATCGAGATCAAAGTTTTTCGTGTGACCTGCCTCTCAGTTCGAAATTTAAACAGTTTTTAGGGCTGGACATCTACGGTTTTCAAACACCTTAACCGTGGTTAATTTGCTCAATGTGGCATCGGGGCGTATAACCAAAAGAGGGGCAAAGGTGATATCTGCCCTTGCGGCGAAAGCCCAAGCTTAGTTGGGCTGGCGCTAATTTAGTGATTTGGGTTTTGCCCCGAGAGGAGACCGATATGACGCACGAAAATACGCGGGAGATCCCCGTATGGGATCTGTTTATTCGTCTGTTTCATTGGTCCCTGGTGCTGCTGTTTACCCTGACCTATCTCACCGAGGGGGAGGATGAATGGATGCTGGTGCACAGCTACGGCGGCTATATCATCTTAGGTATATTGGCGCTGCGCATTATCTGGGGGCTGGTGGGCACTCGATATGCTCGTTTTAGCAGTTTTGTCAGGCCACCGGCAGAGGCCATGGAATATCTAAAGCAGCTGTTTGCCGGCAGGTCAAAGGACTATCTGGGCCATAATCCCGCTGGCGGACTGATGATAGTGGCGCTGATCGTCTGTGTGTCGCTGACGGCGCTCACCGGCATTGCGCTCTACGCCACCACAGGTCATGGCCCCCTTGCGGGCAGCTTCATCGCCGCCTGGCCCGAAGGCGCGCTGGAAGAGGTGCATGAGTTCTTTGCCAACTTCAGCCTGACGCTGGTTGTGGTGCACATCGTGGGGGTGATTGTCGGTAGCCTGGCCCACAGGGAAAACCTGGTGAGAGCCATGTGGACCGGCAAGAAGCGCAGGCCTCTGCCTTAGCCGGTCTCAACTCAGTTCATATCCGGCTAGTAACCGGTCAGCTCCATATATCCCTGGCCTCGATGGGAGCCGCTAATCTGTATGGGGCCTTCCCAATAGCGCACGCTTAGCGGCATCAGGCTATCTGGATTGAGGGGGGCGATGTTTAGCTGCAACTGCTCGCTGGGGATACTTATCTGCCATCCCACCGGGTAGTTGGCCTCGTCTATCTGCCGCCAGTCGCTGGGCGTCATCGTGATGGCATGGCTCGCTATGTTGCGGCCGCTGCCGTCGGCGAACATGCGCCGTGCGCTGTAGAAGGGCTCAGCGCTTGATCTCAGCTGAAACAGCATCAGCGCCGAGCCATCATCGAGTCGCAGGGCGAACCAGTCCCAGCCTTGTTGCTGACGGGTGAGAAACTGCGAGCTCCACTCCCTGTCGAGCCAGCCCTGTCCCGTCACCTTGTGAGTTAAGCCCTCGAGTGTGACTGTGCCCGTGATGTCGATGAAGGGCTGGCTGTAGTAGTAGGAGGCCACCTCGCCATTCTTACTCTTGATGCTGTAGCCCTTATTTCCCTGTAGTTGCAGTGGCGCCCTGCTTGTCAGCTGCAGTTGATAACGAAAGTCGTCGCCGTTGACCGCCAGTGTGGCCGGAAACAGCTGCTTCCCCGCGCTCTGCCAGCGCCAGTCATCCAGTGCTATGGTCAGGGGCGAGGCCTGGACGCCCGCAATTGGGTCTAGGCCGCGGGACCAAAGTTCACTCGCCTTGTGTGTGGTCGGGCTGGTTATGGCGCCGTGGGCCATATAGAGCTGGTTGGTCGCCCAGGGAGAGTCAGATGTCGGCGCTTCGGGCGAGAGGGCGATGCGAAACTGGGTCCATTGCAGCCCTAAGGGCTTCCCCGTGTCTGTTGTGAGATTGGCGGTGAGATACCACCACTCCTGCCTGAAGTCGTCGTGAGCGAGGTGATCTGCTGGGAAGCTGAGCGTTCTTCCCTCGATGACCTCGGCGTAACCGCCCGTGTCTGAGCCCATGAGCTCGCCCATGCCGCCGCTCGCCTGCTGCTGGGGCGAGTCGCAGCCCTGTATCAGTAGGGCGAAGAGAGTGAAGATCAGCATGCGCGTCATAGTACCTCCCGTTGCAGGCTGGATACCAAGGGGCGCCTGGTTTGCTGATAGAGGGGGAAGGCGACCGCCAGTGTGCTGGCCACCAGTGCCAGTCCCACCAGTTCCAGGTAGGCCAGCCAGTCCCACACCATGGCGATGGTCCAGCCGAAGGCCTGCAGGGTGACCTTATGGATCAGCAGATAGCCTAGCAGGGCGCCTGTGGGCAGGGCAACCAGACAGGTGAGCAGCACCATGAGCAGCATCTGACCTATGACCAGCCATATCAACTGACGACGATTGACCCCCAGGGCATAGAGGCGCGCGATGGGTGCCAGCCTTGCCTGAGTCAGCATATAGCAGGCGCTGAACAGGCCGATGGCGGCCACCATCAGCGTCAGGCTGTTAAGCACCTGGGTGATGGAGAAGGTGCGCTTAAACATGGTTATCGCCTGGGCCTTGATCTTCTCCTGGCTGTAGATCAGCGCATCGGGCAGGTCGAAGCGTGCCTTGAGTGTCTGGCTAAACTGGGCCACATCCGTGTTGAGGTTGAGGGCCAGGCTCAAGGGCAGCTCACCCAGACCGGCCTTGTGCCACAGGGATGGCGGGATGATCACCTCACCGTAGGGGTTGCCGTAATCATAATAGATGGCGCCTATGGTGAGAGCTGTCTCTCCCAGCGCCGCGATCTGTATCTTATCCCCAAGCTGCTTGCCGTGTTTGATGGCGAAGGGCTCGCTCACCAGGGCGAGTGGCTTAGTCTCAGGCTCGGCCGAGAAAAAATCTCGCCACAGATACGGCCTTGCCTGCTTGATGATGGTGGTGTGCTCTATGGAGTAAGGGTCTCTGATGAGCAGGAAGATGGGTGTCTGTTGATAATGACTCCTCAGCAGCCACTGCTTATACAGGCCGGTCACCTCGGGCGCATCGCTCAGCACCTTCTCCACCTCGGCCATCTGATTGGCGGGGGGACGCAGATAGAGCTGGGCATGCAGCCTGGCATCCAGCCACTGCTTGAGGGTGATCTCGAAGCTACCCACCAGGCTGTTCATGGCGATGTTGGCGGTGAGCGCCAGTAACATGGCCATCATAGCTAGCGATAGCGGTGCCAGCAGCTCCCGGGTTTCACTCACCTGGTAACTCATCAGCCCTTTGGGACTAATTTTCTGTAGCAGGCCAATAAGCTGTCTCAGCAGATAGGGCAAGGCCAGCGGGATGGCGATAACCACCAGGCCGAGCAGCGCCATGGTGAACCGGTAGTCCTGGCTTAGCGGCATCAGGATGAGGGCTATGGCGCCCAAGACACAGGCAAGGATCATGAGGCGGTTTTGCGCTTGCTGGCTGCTGCGTTGCAGGCTGAGCTGACCGCTACTCTGGGCCAGGGGCTGATTGAGCAGCTCCCTCAACAGGGAGCCGCAGGCCAGCAGGGCGGCGATCAGGGTCAGCAGGCTTGCCTGGGCCAGCCATTGCCAACGCCAGCGCCCCGGCAAGATGTTAGCGCCATAGAGCTGCTCTAAGGTGACTGACACCATAGGCTGCAACCAGTAGCTCAGCTGTAGCCCCAGGATGAAACCAATCAGCGAGCCTAGCAGCACCAGCAGGGTGAGCTCCAAAGTCAGAGATATCATGATGGCGGCGCGGCGCACGCCCTGTTGCTGCAGCTGGATGATCAGCCGCTTACGCTTGAGCAGGCTGTAACGCACACCGTTATAGGCGATAAACAGGCCGACGATGAAGGCCAGCAGGCTCATGGCGGTGAGGTTGAGGTGAAAGCTGTTGGTCAGGGCCTTCATCGCCTCGCCGTTATCGCTCTCTACCAGCTCGCCCCGGCCGATGAGTAAGGATGTAAGAAGCTGCTGTTGACGCTCGCTGGGCGGGTCAAACAGGGCGATATAGCTGAGCTGGCCAGGTTTATCCAGCAGCTGCTGGGCCAGGGAGATATCCATCAATAGGCGATCGCCGAGGCGGTAACCCTCATCGACGGCCATCACCTTGAGACGCGTATCATTCAAGGTAAGCCAGGGCTCGGGGAGTAGACTCGCCTTTTGCTCACTCATCACAACTAGCGGCTCGCCCGCCAACATGGCCGCCAGGGGCAGCGGGCCCTTTAGCGGCATGTCGGGCTTAGCGGGAGCAGCTGCTGCCCGCTGGCCTGCGGAGGCTGGGACTGGGGCTAAGGCTGAGGAGGAGGCGGCCGAGAGGGCGGCGATAAGATCGCTGCCGGTCACTTGCCAGCGTTGCTGGGCGTCATCGACCGCCGTGCCCTCGAGAACTGCCAGGCTAGGATGGAATCCCTGGGCTCTCAGTTCGAAATAGAGCGATTCTAACAGTGGCTTACCCGGTAGCGGCGTGATCAGATGGCTTGCCTGGCCGCTCAGCAGTTCGCTGGCCTGGCCATAGCTTTCGATGGCGCTCTCGTTGGTGGCCCTGACGCCAGTCAGCAGGGTGACCGCCAGCACTATGCCTATGAGTATGGCGCCGGCCTGCAGCGGCGCCTTCCTATAGTGGGCGGCAAAGACTCTGAGGGTGAGACGGGTGGCGCGCAGCAGCGCCTTCACGCCGTCGCTGGCCTGACTGTTAACAACTAGGCTACTCATGCACCCGACCAAGATCCAGGTGCCAACGGCGCTGCATGAAGTCGGCGCACTCCATGGAGTGAGTCACCATCAAGATGCTGGTGTCGTGCTCGCCCGCCAGGGCACAGATCAGCTCCATCACCTCCAGGCTGGTGGTCTGGTCCAGGTTACCCGTGGGTTCATCTGCCAGCAGCAGGGCTGGCTTGTGGGCCAGGGCCCTGGCGATGGCGACTCTCTGCTGCTGACCACCGGACAGGGTATCCACATGGCGCTTGAGCAGGGGCCTTAGCCCGAGCGCGTCGGCGAGGTGATCGCACCAGGCGTTCCAGCCGTCTCCCTGCAGGTGCAGGGGAAATGCGATGTTGTCTTCGACGTTGAGCGGGGTGAGCAGGTTAAATTGCTGGAAGACGACGCCTAACTGCCGGTGCCTGAACTGGCTCCAGCGGCTGTCGTCCCAGCCTCGGGTATCTTGATCCAGCAGGGAGAGGGTGCCTGAGCTGGGGCGCTCGAATCCTGCGATGATATTGAGTAGCGTGCTCTTGCCGCTACCGCTCGGGCCTGTGAGGGCGACCGTTTCGCCAAGGGCAAGCCTGAGGTCGAGCCTGTCCAGCACCTGGTGAAACTTATCGCCATCGTTGAAGCCCTTTGAGATCTCGCTCAGGGTCGCGACACTCGTCATTGCCCGTCCTTATCGTTTAGCTTGCCCAAGTGCAGGGAAACGCTCCTGGCACAATTTCCATTAAACCCATTGATAACCTTATCGATAGCAGATTGCAACCGCCAACCTAGCTCAATTGTGGGGTGATATCTGTTACTTACGCGGCGCCTCGATTAAAGGATCTTTCTGCTGTGACACCCAGGGGAATTTATGCCTGTGGATGACACCCAGAGGACTGATTAAATCGGCTTATTTTTATCTGTTTAGCGGGAGCCTTTCCCTAAAATAATGGATGCGAGAAGCAGGCGGGAAGGCTGGCGAGTCGGTCAAGAGCCATGACATGCTTCATGACAGGGCTCAGTGCAAGGGATTAGAGTAAGGGGATTAGAGCGAGAAGATTAGAGCGAGAAGATTAGAGCAAGGGTATTAAAGTAAGGGATAGGCGCGCTGCATAGTGCCAAGACCGTGCATTAAAAAGTGCTAAGACAGTGTATTAAAAAAGGCGCCATGGGCGCCTTCTCGATTAAATCGGTTACTCTTCATCGAGCGAGTAGGGCAGCGGTACCAGGGTGAGTGCTGATGCCTCATCGCCCGCCACTCTTAGCTGAGCACTTAATGCCGTGTCGTTGGGTAGCACGGCGCTCAGCAGCAGCTGATCGTCACGTTGCACCGCTTCCAGTATGGTGCCGGCGCGGCGATAACCCTCATCGTCTTCTAGCTTGATCTCGAGTTGGCTGGTCGCATCGATCGCCACACTGGCCGAGCCCTTGGCGATATAGAGGGCGCGCTTATTGCCGCCACGATACTTCATGCGGGCCACGGTTTCCTGGCCCATGTAGCAGCCCTTGGTAAAGCTGATGCCATCGACCGCCTGCAGGTTACACATCTGCGGCACAAACTGGCTCTGATGACGGGCATAGACGTTAGGCAGACCTGCGGCTATCTCTACCGCCTGCCAGGCGCCGGCATCATAGATGGGCTGATCTATCTTGGTCACTAGCTCGGCCTGTGCCTCCGCCTTGACCGCTATTATGTAGCGCTCGCCGTCTCGCAGGATGACGCCAGCTGGGATGGTGGTGAGTTCAGCATTGAGCTCGCCGAAGGTCTGGCTCAGCCAGGCGCTGGCCTGCTCGCCGGTAACCCCCAGGAGGAACCAGTCTTCACTGGCATCGACGAGTTCAGCCTTGCTGAACACGGCATATTTCTGCAGCTGCGGCAGGTCGAGCGCCAGCGTGTCTCTTGGCATCATCATCAGCAGGGCATCTTGATGGGCGAAGGTTCTGAAGCTGGCCAGCATCTTGCCTTTAGGATCGCAGTGGGCGCCCCAGCGCCACTGGTCGTCTGTCAGTGAGGTGATATCTGTGGTCACCTGACCATGAATAAAGCTCCGCGTCTGCTCGCCGGTAACTGAGATAAGGCCGAGATGGGAGAGTTGGCTGAAAACGATGGCGGGTTGCGCCTCATTGAGGGGCCACTGAGGTTGAGAAACGGTAAGCGTCATATCATGTTCCTGGGCGATTGGGCAGAGGTTTGATTGTACCCTTAATGGGCTCATTGTCATCAATATAGGGGCGCAGTAAGAAATTTAAAGGGGCGGTAAGGCCGAATCTTTAAAATTATGATCCCTAAATGCTTTTGCCTTGGCGCTGTTAGCGAGAACGGACTGACAGAGAAGTTACTGAGCGAGTCGTCACTAGCGGCGATGGAAGCTTCTCAGGCTCCACAGGCCAAACAGGACAATCGCCAGCCCAAGGATAATATCGCCGAGCTGCTGAAGTTGAACGCCCCTGATAAGCCGCGACTGGCGTGGATTGTCTGGGTCGACATACACGGATACCTGCTGACCTATGCCATAGGGCGCCAGACGCTCCTCGGCGTCTTCCTGGGTGCGATCGCCGCTGTAATCTGGATAGAGTAACTCGCCATGGTGTTTTATCCCCTGCCAGATATATTCATAGCCGACTTTGGCCTGGTAGAAGTCGGTGCCGTGACGGGCGCCGCTGGGGCGAAACCGGCCGATATGATTGGTCAGTACCTTGGCCTGAGTCTCCTGCCAGCCGTAGCTGAGCAGGCTCTGGTAGCTGTTGAGTCCGCCGCGGATAGCGAGCGCCGCCCCAAACAGTATCAGCGCCGTGATCGCCAGTGAGACTAACGCGCGTTGCTTATCCATGATTGCTCGATTTCCCTTTATGAGTCCAAGATGAGCCCAAGTTGCAAGGCCACCGATTGCGCGCATCATACCCTATGCACTGTCAGAGGTGCCAGATTCTGCCGGGCGGTCGAGAGACTGAATCGTGAAATAAAGCGCTGTTAAAGAAAAAGGCACCACAGAGTGATGCCTTTTTCGCGACGCTTATTTTCAAACACGGGGCCGTCTTAGTGCAGCAGACGGGTCCTGATGGTGCCGTCGATCGCCTTCATCTCTTCCAGTGCCTCATCGGCCTGATCTGAGTTGACTTCCATCACCACGTAACCAATCTCTGCGGTGGTTTGCAGGTATTGGGCGGCGATGTTGATCCCCTTCTCGGCGAAGGCCTGGTTAATCTTGATCAGAATACCCGGACGGTTGTGGTGAATATGCAGCAGACGCGAGGTGTCTTTATGCTGCGCCAGCGATACCTCAGGGAAGTTGACGGCCGTCATGGTGGAGCCGTTGTCTGAGTATTTCGCCAGCTTGCCTGCCACCTCGATACCGATATTTTCCTGAGCTTCCTGGGTACTGCCGCCCACGTGTGGGGTCAGCAGGACGTTATCCAGGCCGCGCAGTGGGCTGACAAATTCGTCGTCGTTCGACTTAGGCTCGACCGGGAAGACGTCGATGGCGGCACCGACTATGTGCTCGCCGCGGATCGCCTCGGCCAGGGCGTCGATATCTACCACTGTGCCTCTAGAGGCGTTGATCAATATGCTGCCTTGACGCATGGCCGCCAGCTCTTTGCTGCCGATCATGTTCTTGGTCTGCGGCGTCTCAGGTACGTGCAGGCTCACCACATCGGCCAGGGACAGCAGCTGCTCTAGCGAGTGGATCTGCTGGGCATTACCCAGAGGCAGCTTGTCTTCGATATCGAAGAAGATGACGCGCATGCCTAGGGTCTCGGCCAGGATCCCCAGCTGAGTACCAATGTGGCCATAGCCGATCACCCCAAGGGTCTTACCGCGGGCCTCGAAGCTGCCATTGGCGCTCTTGAGCCAACCACCACGGTGGGCCAGGGCGTTGCGCTGAGGAATACCGCGCAGCAGCATGATGATCTCACCCAGTACCAGCTCGGCGACGGAGCGGGTGTTGGAAAACGGCGCGTTAAAGACCGGAATACCCATTTTTTCGGCGGCGGCGAGATCGACCTGGTTAGTCCCAATACAGAAACAACCTACGCTGACCAGCTTTTCAGCCTTCTCCAGCACGGCCTTGGTGAGTTGGGTACGGGATCGGATGCCAACGAAGTGAGCATCTTTTATCGAGGCCAACAGCTCCTCTTCCCCCAGTGATGCCTTGTGATATTCGATGTTGTTGTAACCTGCACGCTTGAATACATCTACCGCAGATTGGTGGACGCCTTCCAACAGCAGGATCTTGATCTTATCCTTGTCCAGCGAATGTTTCGCCATGATTTAGGTACCCTCTTGCTCAATTGTTGCTAGGTGAGTATCGCTCTCGAGGACTCTTTTTACTCGGCTTTCGTTCGGTGGCCTGATACCAGCGAATCTTCATCGTCTTGCTGTTGGCTTTGGGCCAAAATGGGACGCTGAACTTCTACTTTTGGCAGGACGCTGAACTCGGTCGGGCAAGGTTTATGGAGACGCTATGCGGTTGCTGGCCGACTTGTGTAGAATGACTACACAGAGCAAGCATTTTCGGTGCAAAGCCTCTAAACCTTGGTAAAAATGCGCCCAGAAAGGTCTACAAGCCCTGTTCTTGTGGTGATTTTTATCTGTTGCCTGTCAATGCCTCCACAAAATAGCACCTTTTTTAGTCAGTGTGGAGGGCTAGATGGCTAAAGTTATTATTCTGATATTAAAACAATATCATCTAAGGAGTTCTTATTTTGAATAAAAGCACCGTGTGGCTCACAATTTTCTTCGCCGTGCTGATCTGGTCAGGGATAGAACCAAAAGATAGCTTTACCTGGTTTTTAGAGGTCGTCCCCGCGCTGATCGCCCTGCCTATCCTGTTTCTGACCCGTAAAAATTTCCCGCTGACCTCTCTGGCCTACGGCCTTATCTTGATCCATGCCATCATACTCATGGTGGGGGGACACTACACCTATGCCGAGGTGCCCCTGTTTGACACCCTGGCCGACTGGATGGGCAGCGAGCGTAACAACTATGACAAGGTAGGGCACTTTGCCCAGGGCTTTATTCCCGCGCTGTTGGCAAGGGAAGTGTTTCTGCGGCTCGAGGTGGTGAAACAAGGCGCCTGGTGTCATTTCCTCGTGTGTTGCTTCGCCCTGGCATTGTCGGCTTTTTATGAGTTGATCGAGTGGTGGGTGGCGCTGGCAACCGGTGAAGATGCCGAGGCATTCCTGGGTACTCAGGGTTACGTGTGGGACACCCAGTCTGACATGGGGATGGCGCTAATTGGGGCCCTGGCGAGCGTGCTGCTTCTCTCTCGCTGGCATGACAGACTGCTGCTGAACCTGAAAAAGTAATAATAATCTGTAGCTTGCCTATCACATCAGAAGCATTATTATATGCTAATGATGTGATTATTTAGCTTTATATAACTAATAGTGATAACTATTCTCACTCGAGTTAGTTAATATAGCTGACATACTTTTTTACTAGTCATGGCTGAATAGATTCAGTGCTATCTATGGCTAGGAGGAATGAAGTTCATAAAGATCAATAACAGG
The DNA here is from genome assembly GCF_023349185.1 of Shewanella aquimarina. Lineage (GTDB taxonomy): Bacteria > Pseudomonadota > Gammaproteobacteria > Enterobacterales > Shewanellaceae > Shewanella > Shewanella aquimarina. The sequence continues at coordinate 15,457 of NZ_JAKIKY010000004.1, forward strand.
GATAGCTTACTCACATATGGTTAATTGCGTTGAGGTGCTTTTCAGGGAGAGAAGCGTATGAGTAAAATTGATGAACTGGTTTTTCTACACCAAGATTCAACACCGTGCCATCTGGCCGTTCTGGCCGAATCCATCGGCTTAAAGACACGTATCGCACGTCAGGTCAGCGACCTGGACCCCGAGCGTGATCGCAACAGTTTCTACCTTATTGCCCAGAAAGGCGCGGCGCTTGACAGCAAGGGCGTGCCCCTGATCGTCGCGCGTCTATTACCCCATGTGCCTATCGCCCTCTATCAGGTCGAACGTGGCAGCCTGGAGCCGGAATCTGCCCTGCTGCTAGGGGTGCGTGGGTTGCTGTTTTCCGATCAGCGTATGGATCTCTCGCTGACCGGCCTGCGTAAGATGGTGAACGATGAGCTTTGGTATGACAGGCCATTGATCTCTAAGGTATTTCGACAGCTTGTTAGTCGCCAGGACAGTGGCGTCGAACTGACCCAGGATATGGTTGCCATGCTGCAAAAGCTTACCAGCCGTGAGCGTACCATCATACAGCTGGTCTCCAGCGGTGCCCGCAACAAGGAGATCGCCGATCGCCTCTGTATCAGCGAACATACGGTCAAGGCCCATATCTCCTCTATCTTCCGTAAGACACAGTCTCGTAACCGGGTCGAGCTGCTGCGCTGGTCCCAAGCAAACGCCTGTCACTTCGAGTTTTGTTAATCCATTCGGGATATTAAAGACTGCGAGTCAAAGCCCGGTGGATGCTGGGCTTAGCATTTGGCTTAGTTTTGGCGCTTAATTGTCCCAATGCGTTAGGCGCTTGGCCGAAGCTGATTTGATTTTGAGCGCTATTCTGACCAACCCAGGTTGCGGCTTGTCACACTTTCGACATTTCACCTTCTCACCGTTAAAAAAGTTAAATTGACCAAAATTTAAAACCGCGGTTTGTAAATTCATTGAGTATTTATACTAATCAGGTCTGATGGTGAGCGTTTAAATGCTCAGACTTATCTATTGTTTTATTTGATATTCTCTGAACCTGTCACGAATGAATATCGACGGCCTTTACTTTTGTGCCGCGAAACCAATCGCTTAATCACAATTTACTAATATGTATGCCATCTCCTGTATAGATATTAATCGCATTTTATAAACATAATGTTCGCTATTTTGGAATGTGATCTATATCACAAATCGGCTTGGGCACTTCTGTAACAATCTCGCCGCACGTTAATAAAAATTAGCGGCATTATTATAAAAATGGGGTTGAACAATGGATAATGTTAAAAAGTTGTCAGTGCTCGCACTGTCAATAGCCGCGGCTTTGCCCGTTTCTGCGAAAGCCGACCTGCTCATCAGCGAATACGTTGAAGGCAACAGCAACAATAAGGCGATAGAGCTGTATAACTCAGGCGACGCCGCCTTAGATCTTACCGGTTACAAGCTGGTGCGCTACAAAGATGGCGCTACCAATGCCTTAGATATGGTCGCCCTAGACGGTCTCACCATAGATGCCAAAAAACTCAAAGTGATCGTACATCCAAGTGCCGAAATCGCCTTAGGTAGCGATGTCGACAGCAGCACGGGTAATCTTTATTTCAACGGTGGTGATGCCGTAGCACTGGTCAAAGACGGTGCCGTGGTGGACATCATTGGTGCTGTGCCAACGCCTAGTGGCTGGGGCATGAATACCACCATGCAGCGCAATACCGATGCTCTTAGCGCATCAAACGTCTTCGTCGAGAGCCAGTGGAAGGTGTTGCCTGTCGATACCTTTAGCGGCCTGGGTAATCTTGATGGCAGCAGTGCACCGACCGAACCAGAAGCGCCAGCCTTCACCTGCACAGGTGCCAAGATCACTCCTATCTACAGCGTACAGGGCGCCGGTAAGTCTAGCCCGCTGATCGCCGACGGCGAGTATGCTTCTAAAGAGGAAGTCACTATTCGCGGTGTGGTTACCGCTCGTGGTGATAGCCTGTTCAAAGGCTTCTACCTGCAGGAAGTGCAGGGCGACGGTTCGCCTTATACCTCTGACGGTATTTTTGTTTACCTGGGCGAAGCGGCCGGTGAAGAGATCCAGCCTGGCGTTGAAGTCTGTGTTCAAGGTCTGGTGAAAGAATACTATGGTCTGACTCAGCTCGATATTAAAGCCGACAAGAAGATGGAAGTGGGCGAGAACCTGGGCGCGCCTGCGGCAACGCCTTTCTATGTGGCTGACGGCGAAAATCTTGGCGATGCGCTAGAGCGTTTCGAAGGCATGAATGTGGTGCTCGATGCCGGTAGCGACATGAAGGTCAGCCGCACATTTAGCTATGATTATGCTGCGCGTCGTAACAACATGATGTTATCGCACAAGGCGCCGCTGATGAAGCCTACACAGCTTTATCCTGCCATGACAGACGAGGCTATCGCGCTTGAGAAGAAAAATCGTGCGAACCAGTTGTTCGTCGAGTCTGATTTTAAGGCGAAGAACGGTGAAGTGCCTTATTTCCCAACCTTCAATGCCGAGACTGGCTATATCCGTGTGGGCGATCAGCTGACTAACCTCGAAGGTGTCATTAGCTACAGCTACAACGAATATCGTTTGGTTGCCACAAACGAGATCGTGGCTGGCGACTTCATTCGGGAAGACGATCGCGTCGACGCGCCAGAGGTAGCGACCAAGGGTGATATTCGTGTCGCCAGCTTCAACGTACTGAACCTGTTTACCAGCGACAGCGATGTGGGTGGTGCGTTAAATGCGTCTTGTAAGGATCAGGCCGATGCCGATGCTTCAAGAGGTTGTGGTCGTGGTGCCCATACCCTAGAAGATTACCTGTTGCAGCGTACTAAGATTGTCAGCGCGTTGACCGAGATGAACGCCGATATCATTGGCTTGATGGAGATCGAGAACAATGGCTTTGGCGAAGACAGTTCGATTCAGTACTTAGTCAATGATCTCAACGCTAACCTGCCAGCCGCCGATGCGTATAAGTTTATCGAGGTTGCGGATGCGGATAAGTACAAGGGCGAGTATGTCGGCGGTGACGCCATCACGGTAGGCATGCTGTACCGTCCAAGCAAGGTTGAGCCAACGGGTGACGCCTTTGTTATCGAGACGCCAGAGCAGCATGCGATGGAAGGCGTAGTAACACGCGGCGAAGGCGACAAGCTTGAGCTAAGCCCTGCGTTCGATAAGTACCAGCGTCACAGCTTAGGCCAGGCCTTTAGCGTTAATGGCGAGAAGCTAACCGTTGTGGTTAACCACTTAAAGTCTAAGGGTTCGGGTTGTATCGAAGACTGGGCTAACTTTGAAGACAGCAGCGATCCTGCGGATCTTCAGGGCAAGTGTAACGAGTTCCGTGTATCGGCCGCTAAGGTGATCGGTGATGCCCTGCAAGATGTTGAAGGTGACTTACTGGTTATCGGCGACATGAATGCCTATGGCCTGGAAGATCCTATCCGTGTGCTGACCGATTATGACGCGGCAAACTCGGATCGTGACATCATGACCGCCTCTTGGACTACGCTGGGCGGTAAGGTGTACGAGCGTGAAGGCAGCAAGATCGAGAAGGGCTACGGTATGGTCAACCTGAATACTCAGGTTCACGGTACTGCAACCTACTCATACAGCTATAACGGTGAGTTAGGTAATCTCGACCATGCGCTAGCCAACACTAGCCTGGCTGCGCGAGTGGTTGATATTCAAGATTGGCATATCAATTCAGTCGAGTCGAACCTGTTCGAATACAGCAGCAAGTACACAGGCGAGCTTGAGAAGTCTGAAAATGCCTTCTCTGCATCGGATCACGACCCAGTGATCGTGGCCCTAAGCTACCCTGCGCCTAAGCCAGAACCTAAGCCAGAGCCGAAAGAAAAGGATGACGGCGGTTCATTAGGTTACCTAGGACTGATGTTACTTGGACTGGCTGGATTGCGTCGCCGCAACTAGTCTGCCGAGTCTCCCCAAAGCCAGCTGTTCTCCCCAGCTGGCTTTTTTTATGCCTGTTACAGATTGCATTCGCTTGTGTTTCATCTCTTTAGACGTAAGTTTAGCGTCTTGTTAGCGGTTCTCTTGGTTTGTGTAGCGCCGCCTTGCCATTTCTGCGGCTCAGGTAACGCCGTGATAATTTTCTGTTTTTCACTAACTCATCGGGCTTGTTAATTTGCGTTTTCAGGCTAAACTGTCGCGCGTTACCAGCCCAGCTTAAGTGCTGCGTCAGCGCCTTGATTTGGTGCGAGATTTTTACCAGTTACCCTAGGCCTTCATTCGTCACACAAACCCACTTGATGCGGCCATTTGGCGGCAAACGAGACTAATAATTCAGGGCGGATGAAGGCCACTCCCAGCATGTTTAATCATCCTATGCCCAACTTGCTGCCTAAATTCGCTGCTCTCCAGATGGACCATTTTCCCTGGGCATATGCCGATATCAGGCCTTGGTTCCCTCAGCTTATTCTCCTATATCTTATTGCCCTGTGACCAAGTAGACTATTTGTTGATTTTTGTAAGTAGTGGAATGAGACATGAGTATTTGGTTTAGACCCGTCACTCTGGAAGATTGCGCCAAGATGGACGCAGGCATGCACGGCAAAGGCACCCTGATGCAGACCCTGGGGATCACCATCAGCGAAATTGGCGAAGATTACATGAAAGCCACCATGCCAGCCTCGCCAGCGGTACATAATCCCCTGGGGATAGTTCATGGCGGTGCCAATGTGGCTCTGGCCGAGACGGTTGCCAGCTATGCGGCCAACTTCGTGGTGGATTTTGAGCACTACTATTGTGTCGGTCAGGAGATCAACGCCAACCATCTCAAGGCATCACGCAACGGTACCCTGACGGCGACAGCCAAGCCGGTTCACCTGGGCAAACGCAGCTCGGTGTGGGAGGTGTTGATCCACAACAGCGCCGGTGAGCTCTGCTGTATCTCACGTATGACGGCGGCCGTGGTTAAGCGACAGGCGATGGTCTGATGGCTGGACGCCAGGAGCTGAACGGCTCTGGCGTAAAGCTCGCATTCATCTGACATGCACCTGAATTGGTGAGATAATTTTGAAAGATTGGCTGCCAGCTGAGCAGCCTGGTGCCATAATTAGGGAAGATGTGTTTTAGGGTTAAGGAGTGCCTATGGATACGGCAACAATTTGGGAGTGGGTAGGCTATCTGGCCTCTGTGGTGGTTGCCATCTCCCTCATGATGTCAAATATCAAGAAGCTGCGTTGGTGGAACCTGATAGGGGCCGCATTGTTTGTCGCCTATGGCCTGGCGATTGGTGCCCTGCCGGTGGCATTGGTGAATTTCTTCATCGTGCTGATCGATGCCTTCTATCTGGTGAAGCTGTATCAGGTTTCAAAGGTTAAGCTCGACAAGGAGAGCTGAGCCTAAAGATGACGCCGGGAAAATGCGCTCAGCCTCTGGTTGTAGCCTGCCCGGCGAATACCACTGTCCTATTTATTCATCGATTTCTATTTATCGATTACTGTTTATCTATGCCTGTTTATCGGTTCCTGTTTATCGATGTCAGCTTCTCTATTTTAAGTGACTCAATTCAGACGATTTATTCTCGCTGACTTATCCTCGCTCTTTTGGGCTATCCGCCTACTCCGGCTACATTTGTCTATTCTTGTTGCCTGTATCTGTTGCCTGTATCTGTTGCCTGTATCTGTTGCCTATTTCTGTTACCTATTCCTGTCCTGTCGGGTTTGAGTCGGCATTTATTGTAGGCTGCTCTACCTGTTTTTTAGCTCCCGACTTTAACCTGCTGTTTTCGAGTTAATTTCACACCTGCCATCTAGCGCGAAGGCGCTCGCCGAGATCGATTCGAGAGCATAGCGGCAAGGCTGGTTTTAACTTTAATCTATAAATTAGGTTAAGGTTATTTGTTTTAATCGTTTTAACTTAATCTGTCGCTCGCCTAATCTTACTTCATCGACAAGTTAAATAGCTAAGTGAAGCATCTGGTGCAAGGGCTTATCGCCGGCTTTGGAGTAAGCACTTAGCGGAGTAAACGCTATGGCCACAATATTTGATGTTATCGAAGATTGGTTGAGCTGATTCAAGGCTTAAACCAATCGCTAGCGCAAGACCTAATCTAACCCCAAAACAAATGCCAGATATGCTAAACAGGATGGAGCGAATTATGACAACCAACAACTTAACCAGCCAGAGCGGCGCCCCAATTGCCGACGACCAAAACTCTCTCTCTGCCGGCGAGCGCGGCCCGCTACTGCTACAGGACTGGCACCTTATCGAGAAGCTGGCGCACTTTAACCGTGAGCGCATTCCCGAGCGCGTGGTGCATGCCAAGGGCACGGGTGTCTATGGCACCTTTACCCTGACCAAAGATCTGAGTGATTACACCATCGCCGACCATTTTAACGGTGAAGGCAAGCAGACTGATACCTTCGTGCGCTTCTCGACCGTGGGCGGTGAGATGGGCTCTGCCGATGCCGAGCGCGATCCCCGTGGTTTCGGCCTGCGTTTCTACACCAAGCGCGGCAACCACGACATTGTGGGTAACAACACCCCGACCTTCTTCTTGCGTGATGGCATCAAGTTTCCGGACTTCATCCACACTCAGAAGCGTAACCCTATGACTAACCTGAAAGATCCACAGGCGATGTGGGACTTCTGGTCGCTTAACCCTGAGGCTATGCATCAGGTCACCATCTTGATGTCAGATCGCGGTATTCCCGCCAACTATCGTCAGATGCACGGCTACGGCTCGCACACCTTCTCCTTCTGGAATGCCAAGGGAGAGCGTTTCTGGGTGAAGTTCCACTTCAAGTCACTGCAGGGTGTGGTGAATCTAACCAACGAGCAGGCGGATAAGCTTAAAGGTATCGATCCCGACTCGTCACAGCGTGACATGGTGGCGGCGATACAGGATGGCAACTTCCCACGCTGGACGGTGAATGTGCAGATCATGCCCGAGGCTGATGCCAACAGCTATCATATCAACCCATTCGATCTGACTAAGGTGTGGCCACATGGCGACTACCCGCTGATCGAGATAGGCGTGCTAGAGCTTAACCGTCTGCCACAGAACTATTTTGCCGAGGTAGAGCAGGTGGCTCTGGCGCCGAGTAATCTGGTACCTGGGGTTGGGGCCTCGCCCGACAAGATGTTGCAGGCCCGCCTGTTTGCCTATGCCGATGCCCAGCGTTACCGCATAGGTGCCAACTATAACCAGCTGCCGGTTAACTGCCCGCACGCCGCTCAGGCGAATCATCATCAGCGTGGTGGTGCCATGGCGGGGACTCAGTGTCCATTCAGTGGCAGTCAGACGGGCGGCGATGCCAGCGCCAACTATGGGCCGAACAGCACGCAAGATGCCCTGGTGGAGCCTACACAGTTTGCCGAACCACCGCTGAGACTCGATGGCGAAGCCGACCGCTACAGCCGTTACGATCAGGACGACTATACCCAGGCGGGCAACCTGTATCGCATCTTCTCTGAGGAAGAAAAGGCAAGATTGGCGGCGACCATCTCGGGCTCTCTGAGTCAGGCAAGCCTGGAGGTGCAGGAGCGCATGTTGGCCCATTTCTTCAAGGCCGATGAAGACTATGGTCAGCGCATCAAGCAGGGGCTAGGTCTTTAGGTCACTAGGTTCATAGCCTATTAGGCTGCTATGCAACTCGATTTATAACAGCCGAAAATAGAAAGCCAGTGATCTGAGTCACTGGCTTTTTGCTATCCAGCAGGGCTAACGTCCTGCGCCTGGCTGACTTAACTTAGTAGACCAGGGTGGCTACGCCCAGCAGGGCAAATAGGGCGGCGCAGCCGCGGTGGATCCACTTGAGCGGCAGCTTCTCGGCGCTGAAATGCCCGGCGATCACCACAGGCACGTTGGCGATCATCATCCCCAGCGTAGTGCCCAGGACGACCAGCGGCAGGGCATCATACTTGGCCGCCAGCACGACGGTGGCCACCTGGGTCTTATCGCCCATCTCGGCGAGGAAAAACAGGATGAAGGTGGCGATAAAGGGGCCCATCTGATAGAAGCGGCTCTCCTCGGCGTCAACCTTGTCGGGCACCAGTACCCAGAGGGCGATGGCGAAGAAGGAGAAGGCGACGATATAGGTGGCCATCTCTGGGCTTATCCAGTTGATGGCCCATTGGCCTATCCAGGCGGCGGCAAAGTGGTTCGCCAGGGTAGATAGCAGTATCCCCAGGATGATGGCGGTCTTATTCTTGAATCTTGCGGCGAGGATCAGTGCCAGCAGCTGGGTCTTGTCACCTATCTCGGCAATGGCGACGGTGAAGGTTGAGGCGAGTAATGCTTCCATCATAGTTCCTAAGGGGGCAAAAAATCCAAGCACGATCCGCCGCCCCCTAATGAATGAACGGTAACCGTGCTCAGGTCTTGCAAAGTAAGAGGTGCTCCCCTTACCGTGAGTACCATGGCATGTGGCCAAGTATGTTGACACTCACTCAAGGCAAATTGTCTCGCCTTGTTAGCTACTCCCCTGAAGCAGTGGCGGCCATTATACTCAAATCCGTTAGCGGCGCAAGGTGCTGCCAACTCGCCTGGGGTGATCACTCTGTAGACAGCTTGTTTCGGGCCTTTTACGCCTTTGTACAAACTTGCATCCGATCATCTTGCATACCTTGTGCGCCGCCTGTGGCTCTGTTAATGTGCCAAACAGTCAAATTTATAGAGTAAAGGTAGTGATGAAACAAACCTATCGATATTGTTACCGATTTAGGCAGCCTCAGGGGCTTAGCTAGATCGTAAGATAGTAAAAGCTAAGCTGTTGAGGCCAACCCAACGCGTGCTAGGGCAGAGATCCTTAGTTCGGTTAGGAGGCTATCACTTAGCGTGTTTCATGACTAAATCCCGCCTTCGCAGTCGTTCTAAATCTGACCTTCCAAAAAGAGATAATAAATAAAGACAGGACTAATTTGTGAACTTAAAAATGCTTGGCTCTATTGCCATCGTTGCGGGTACCGCAATTGGGGGAGGCATGTTGGCCTTGCCTCTGGCAACGGCTTCTTTGGGGACGATTCCAGCCTTACTATTACTGGTAGCGATTTGGGCGGTGTCCATCTACACCTCGCTACTCATGTTAGAGATTAATTTACGTGCCGGGGTAGGGTTAAATGTTCACGCCATCACGGGCAAGACCCTAGGTAAAGTAGGACAGCTTATTCAAGGCGGCTCCTTCTTGAGCCTGCTATTCGCCCTGACCATGGTGTATCTGATGGGCGGCTCATCCCTGCTCAAATCCCGTTTCGAACCCTTAGGGATCGAGGTGAGTCATGAGGCGGCGGTATTACTCTTTACCTTTATCTTCGGTGGCTTCATCGCCATAGGTGTCTCTTGGATCGATAAGGTCTCTCGGGTACTGTTTACCGCCATGGTGGCCCTGTTTGTCATCGTGGTGCTCTTCCTGCTACCAGAGGTGAGCCCGAACTATATTCTGCGTGAATCGGCCGCCGAACTCGTGTCTAAGGGCGAGCTGGGTAACCTCTGGCTGGCGGCCATCCCTGTGGTGTTTACCTCTTTCGGTTTCCATGTCTGTATCGCGACCATAGTGCGCTACCTGGATGGTGATGCCATGTCGCTGCGCAAGGTACTCATGATCGGCTCGACCATTCCCTTGGTGTGCTACATCCTCTGGTTGATGGTGACCCTGGGTACTGTGGGCGGCGCGACCGTACACGGCTTCGAGGGTTCTCTGCCTAAGTTGGTCGCCGCGCTGCAGGGAATCGCCCACTCGAGCATATTGCAGCAATGTATCGATCTGTTTGCCAACCTGGCGCTGATCACCTCCTTCCTCGGGGTCACCATGAGCCTGTTCGACTATATAGCCGAGCTGACCCGCGCCAGAGAAAACCTGCTGGGCCGCGTTCAGACCTGGCTGGTGACTTTTGTGCCGCCGCTGCTGTGCGCGCTCTACTATCCAGATGGTTTCATTAAGGTGTTAGGCTTCGCGGCCCTGCCGCTGGTGGTGATGATCATCTTCCTGCCTATCGCCATGGCGCTGGGACAGCGTAAGCAGAACCTGGGCGGTTACCAGGTGACAGGTGGTCAGTTTGCCCTGGGTGCGGCGGCGCTGGTGGGGCTGGTGATTATTGCCGCTCAGCTCTGGGTCGCACTGTAAAAAGCGCCTGACAATGGTCGCTAAAGCGAAGGGGGAGGAGGCTGGAAATACCTGCTTACCTTTTCGCTGATTTGCTAAGCTGTTTGTTACTCAAGAATTTATGATAAAGTCGGGCCATTGCCCGACTTTTTTGTAGGGCTTTTAAGGCTTCATGCGCTGAAGACTTAAAAGACCATTGGGTATTATAAAAATTTTTATAACGATAAAACGGACTTAACAAATGAAAAAGTTACTCGTGTCAGTGGCGCTTGCCGCTGCCTTCGGCGTCCAAGCCGATGAAGGGATGTGGCAGCCCTATCAACTGCCTGCCATGGCAGATGAGCTGAAGGCTAAAGGGCTGGAGATCGACGCCAAATCTATCTCAAAACTCACCGAATTTCCCATGAACGCCGTGATCAGCCTAGGTGGTTGTACCGCGTCTTTCGTGTCGCCAAAGGGCCTGGTAGTGACTAACCATCACTGTGCCTATGGCTCGATTCAATACAACTCGACGCCTGAGAAGAACCTGCTAAAAGATGGCTTCCTGGCGAAGAACTATGGCGAAGAGCTGCCAGCCACCCCTGGTTCACGTATCTATGTCACCGAAGAAGTTACCAATGTGACCGACAAGGTGAAGCAGGGGCTGGAAAACAAGGTAGGTAACGACTTCTATCAGGGCATCGAAGCCAAAGAGAAGCAGCTGGTTGCTCAGTGTGAGGCCGATGACGGCTATCGCTGTCAGGTCTACAGCTTCCACGGCGGCCTAGAATATTACCTGGTTAAGCAGCTTGAGATCCGCGACGTGCGCCTGGTGTATAACCCGGCGGCCAGCGTAGGTAAGTACGGCGGCGACATCGATAACTGGATGTGGCCACGTCATACCGGCGACTTTTCCTTCTATCGCGGCTATGTCTCTAAAGATGGCAAGCCGGCCGATTTCAGCAAAGACAACGTGCCTTACGAGCCAAAGAGCTTCCTTAAGGTATCGGCCAAGGGCGTCAGCGATGGCGACTTCGTCATGGTTGCCGGTTATCCGGGGCGCACCAATCGTTACCGCACCGCCAACGAGGTGGAAAATCAGTTCGAGTGGGCCTATCCAGAAGGCAAGATGCTGCGTGAACGCTTCATCGAGATCATCAAGGAAACCGCGCCTGAGGGCAGCGACGAGCGCATCAAGTACGAGAGCCTGATCGCCGGTCTGGCCAACTATGCCAAAAACTTCACCTCGATGATCGAGTTCTATGGCAAGTCGACCATGCTCGACGATCGCAAGGCGCGTGAGGCGGCGCTGACCAGCTGGATAAACAAAGACAGCAAGCGTCAGGCTAAGTATGGCCAAACCATGGCCGAGCTGGACAAGCTGATCAAGGAGAGCCAGGAGCACCAGGCCCGCGACATCATCTTAGGTTATATCGGTTACACCACCATGCTGCCGACTGCCCGTAAGTTATACCGTCTGGCTAACGAGAAGCAGCTGGACGACATGGCTCGCGAGCCTGGCTACCAGGAGCGCGACATGACTCGCTTCAAGTCGGGCCTGGAGCGTATCGACCGTCGTTATGCACCGAGTGTGGATAAGGCCGTGGTACTGGATCTGCTGACCCGTTACGCCAAGCTGCCTAGCGAAGAGCGTATCCCTGAGCTGGACAAGGCATTCGGCATCGGCAAGAAGTTCGACGCCGCCAAGCTGAGCAAGGTGCTGGACAAGATGTACGCCAAGACCGAGCTGGGCGATAAGGCGACTCGTCTTGCCTGGATGGACAAGTCGGTAGCCGACTTCAAGGCCTCTAAAGATCCTTTCATTCAGTTTGCCGTCGCCATGTATGACACAGATATGGCCCAGGAGAAGAAAGAGAAGGAGCTGTATGGCAAGCTGATGAAGGTGCGTCCTCAGTATATGGACGCCATCATCGCCTACAACAAGGAGCTGGGTAAGCCGGTGTACGCCGACGCCAACTCTAGCCTGCGTGTGACCGTGGGTCATGTGAAGGGCTACTCGCCACAAGATGGTCTGGTTGCCGTACCTTTCACTCGCCTGGAAGGCATAGTGGCCAAAGACACGGGTGAAGATCCGTTCGACGCGCCTAAGAAGCAGCTTGAGCTGATTAAGCAGAAGCAATATGGCGACTACTATGTGAAGTCTATCGACTCTGTGCCGGTGAACTTCCTGTCGACTCTGGATACCACAGGTGGTAACTCAGGTTCACCAACCCTAAACGGCCGCGCCGAGCTGGTTGGGCTGCTGTTTGACGGCGTCTATGAGTCAATCATCGGCGACTGGGGTTACGATACCGACACCAACCGCTCTATCCAGGTAGACAGCCGCTACATGCTATGGGTGATGAAGTATCTGGACAACGCCGATAACTTGCTGGCGGAAATGGAGATTGTTCACTAATTCTAGCGATTAGTGGAGGCGCTTTAGTTACTATTAGCGAGCCATAGGCGCCAGTTTTGAAAGGGCTTAGATGAGAATCTAGGCCCTTTTTTGCGTTAAAGGGGTAACTTTTTTGGTGTTTACTCTTTGTATTTAGTTGAAATTCATTACCCTTGTTTTAGCGTTAGCCGTTACTGTTATCAATTGCCTGCGGCAGGCCTTATGTGCAAACATTCTTTTGGCTCGCAGCAAGTCCATCCATGGATGCTCTGCGAAATCATCCCTGATTTCGAAGGCCAAAAGCATGTTTACACCGAGTTATCCATCTCTTCGATTTAGCCGTATTGGATCATCAGGTCAGTCAAAACAAAAGTGGTGATTTTTTAACTTGGGACAAGCGCCCGAAATTAATCGTTGCTTAATTTTGGTTTCTCTATCGTTCTTTTGTTCGGTGACGTTATGAGTTTATTAGGCTAATTTTCTAATGCTGGTTATTGCTTCAACAACCACATGGACAGGAAACATTGGCATTTCTTCCATATCAATAATGGTTTTACTTGTTGGTTCAGACTTTTCTGCACAGATTTTTATGCACCAACCTTGGATCAGTTGACGGTCAATTTCGAATACCTCATTCATATTGCAATAATCTTTAACCGTAATGAAGTCTATATCCAAGCTATTGTTCTCTATGGAAGTAAGCTTGTTTCCAAGAGAACGAATCATTTTCTCGTGTTTCGCAAATTGTTCTCTTGTTTGGCGCTCCAACTCTTCACGTTGTTCAATTTCCAATAGAAGAGTTTTTGCCATTCTCATTAGATCAGAATCTTGTGAAACCAATGGTGGTGGGTAGACACCATACTTGGTTAGAGAAGGCACTACGTCATGAAAAAGCCAGCGTTGAAACTTTTTGCCAGCATTACTCTTGTCATGAGTAAGCACTCTGAATAGGCCTGGTTGAGTTACAAACATTTCACCATTTGGGAAATGTTTAAAAGCATCATTTTTTATAAGAAGATACTCATCTGCATCTAGATCATTAATTAGCCCATTCATAATTCCTAACATTGACTTAGATACATGTCTTTCGTCCATGTTTCTGTTTTCTTTGTTTAATGTGTACTGTACGTCAACCAAAGAAATAAAGAGCACATTGCCCTTTTTGATAGTTCTGATGTCGGAAATTCCTTCAGAACCCTCATAACAAACTTTCACTAGATCGTTATTCAAATTCAATCACCTTTGTCGAGTTTACCTACAAATGAGCCTAAAATTTGTGGATAGAAAATGCGAATATGTTTGGTAAAGTATGCTCGTGCATTTTTCAAATCTATAAATTAAGCCATCGTGATGGCGAAACCATTGATTAATAACTACTCTACCAGACTCATACTCTATAAACGAGCACCAAAGCTTGCGAAGTGGACTTTGATATTGCTCACTTGTCGATATTATCTATCACCTATAACTAGAACTTTGGTGGTAATGCTCTAAGTGTTTTTTAACTTATCGTTAACAAATGAGGCCAAATCGAAGAGACGTTAGATACCGAGTGTAGATACGCCGGTGAGCTTCCGAAACAGGGATGTTTCGGCAGAGCCTAAAGGGACTTATTCATGGCGTCTCACAGGCGTATCTGCACAACCCCCGCCGGGCAGGCGATAGATTGCCATGAAGGGGTGACCTTCAACAGCCTCTCAAGTATCGATGCTGGCCAAAGATACACAGCGTGCCAAAAACGTGTTTGCACATAAGCTCACCGCAGGTGATAGACAGCCATGAAGGTATAACTTTAAAATACCAATTAAACTTCAATATCGCCCGACGCTAAATAAAAAATCACACAATCCACAGCCTATTTGTATAGGCGACTCACAAACGTATTTGTGAGCTCAGGTAAGAGATCCTGAGGATGATCACCGCCTAAGCATAGCAATCTCCTGCTCGGTTAACTCCCTCATCTCGCCCTCGGGAAGATCGCCCAGGGTTAAGGATTCGATGGCGACGCGTTTAAGGTCAATCACGTGATAGCCGAGTGCCTGGCTCATGCGGCGGATCTGGCGGTTGAGTCCCTGGGTGAGGATGATTTCGAAGCTGTCTGGCCCCAGGCGTGTCACCCGGCAGGGCAGTGTGGTGACATCCTTGTAGCTGACGCCTGCCGCCATCTGAACCACAAAATCATCATCGAAGGGCCTGTCTAGCCTGACATGGTAGCGCTTGTGGTGGGCGAAGCTTGGGTGCATCAGCTTCTGGGTCAGTTCGCCGTCGTTGGTGAGTAGCAGCAGCCCCCTCGAGTCCTTATCCAGGCGACCCACGGGGTAGAGACGTGGCTGCGCTGGCAGCAGGTGTAGCAGGCTGGTTGTATCCTCTGCCAGGAGGCGGCAGTCTGTGCCTACCGCCTTGTTGAGTATCCAGTAGGCCTTGTCGGCAATGGGCGGCATAGGTTCGCCATCGACACAGACGCTAAGCGATGCCTGCTTGCCCGCAGGAGTTTGGATAAGCTCGACCCTATCCGTGTGATTGGCCAATCGCTCGCCCAGGCTGACTCGTCCGTCGCGGATCAGTCTCGACGCGGCGCGCCGAGAGCAGAGGCCGGTTAAGGCGATGTACTGGGCGAGGCGCATTGGTGCGCCTAGCCTTGGGCCGAGACTTGGCTGATCAGGTTATCCTGATAGCTGTGTTTGGCTAATTTCTTGATGGTGAGTGCCAGGGTGACGCACCAGATCATCACCAGATTGGTCTGGGCCCACATGGCCACGGCGACGCCGCATATCGAACCGTCCTGGTGATTGCAGGGAGCGAAATCGAGGAGCGCCCAGTCGATCATGAGGGCCAGGCTGCTTGCGGCGATGAGGCCTAGGCCGCTGACGATAAACAGCGGCGTCGAGCAGAGACCCTTATGATTGACCCTGGCCGAGAGGGTTAGGAAGTAGAGGACTATGGTGGCGATCAGGAAGATGGTAGAAAACAGCCTGTGCTCTTTGAGGTAGTTGATGGGGTAAATACCGATAAGGATGATGGTTATTCCCACCACAAAACCCGCGAAGGCGATATAGTTGCCAAAGTGTCCCAACTTGAGTTGTAACAGACCATACATGGCCAGCAGTATGCAGGAACCCGCCAGGATCAGCCCCATGTTGAAGATATAGGCCAGGGGGGAGTCGACATAGTTGCCCAGAAGATCGGGCCTATGGTTTAACGCCTCTAGTCCCATCACCTGAAACTTGGCGAACAGGGAGATAGAGATGCCCAGTGCAGAGATGAGCGCACCGGCTTGAATGGTGAAGACCACCATGCGTTGCAGGTCATAGTTTATGGGTTGGTGTAGGGCCATAGCGATGCCATTTTTTGTTATTTTTTGAATATAAAAAAGGAGCCCATCTTGTGGTACTCCTTTCGTCTCGACGCCTGGTTTATTTCAGTAAATGCTTAACCTACTTCACTGCGTCGCAATTATATCCCTATGCTATTAGTTTAAGTGAAAACCCCCATATAGTGGAACTGCTATAGTGAGGAATGTCACAAATTGATCCGTGCACCCAGGGATAGGGCGCACGAATTTGAGTTTAGTGGCGCTTGCGTAGTACCACTATGGCGATGGCCACGATGGCGAGAATCATACAGTACCAGGCGTGGGCAACCGCCTGTAGCGGGCTGATGCTGAAGGTGGAGGCGATAAGCAGTGCCTGAGCACCGTAAGGGATTAAGCCCTGAATGATGCAGGAGAAGATATCCATGATACTGGCGGCGCGCTTAGGCGTGACTTCATGTTTCTCGGCCAGATCTTTGGCGATATCGCCGGTCACCACGATAGAGACGGTATTGTTGGCCACACAGGTGTTGGTCAGGGCCACTATGCCCGCCATGCCCAGCTCAGAGGCGCGGGTCGAGGCCTCGCCTTTGGCGCTGGAGAAGCGAACGATAAGCTTCTCTATCTGCTTGCTGACAAATGCCAGTCCACCCTGTTGCTGCATCAGGGCCGCCAGGCCGCCGACCAGCATGGAGAGGATGAAGATCTCCTGCATGTTGCTAAAACCTGTGTAGATATCCTTACCAAACTGGATCAGGCCATAGTCCAGGGTGGCAAAGCCTGTAATGCCGGCCAGCAAGATCCCTACCGTCAGTACGACGAACACGTTCAGCCCGGCGACCGCCAGCACTAAGATGGTGAGGTAGGGGATAACCTTAAGAAAATCTATTTGTTGAGGCGCCACCTCGGCCTGACCCTGTCCTGCCAGGGTGAACACCACCAGGGTGATCAGCGAGGCGGGAATGGCGAAGATCAGGTTTTCTCTGAATTTGTCTTTCATCTCGCATCCCTGGGTGCGGGTCGCGGCTATGGTGGTGTCAGAGATGATCGACAGGTTGTCACCAAACAGGGCGCCTGAAATCACAGCCCCGGCCATCAGCGCCAGATCGATCTGCGCCTCTTCGGCGACGCCCAGTGCGATGGGAGCGACCGCGGCTATGGTGCCCATAGAGGTGCCCATGGCGGTGGCGATGAAGGCGGCGATCACGAAGAAACCGGGTAGCAAGAGATTAGAGGGCACTAACGACAGACCCAGCGCCACGGTAGCATCCACGCCGCCAGTGGCCTTGGCGACCGAGGCAAAGGCACCGGCCAGCAGATAGATGAGACACATGGCGATGATGTTGGAGTGGCCGATACCGCCGATGAAGGTCTCTATGCTTTGATTTAGCTTCTCTTTCGAGATCACTATCGCCAGTATGATGGCGGGCAGGATGGCGATCACGCTCGGCAGTTGATAGAAGGCAAAGTCGACGCCCTGACTCTGAAAGTAGACGCCGGCGCCGATAAACAGGGCCAGAAACAGGAATAATGGCAGTAGGGCGATAAATGATGCCTTGGGGGCCGTGGTTTGTGTTGGTGTTGTCAAAACGCTCTCTCTTCTCACTAAACATCTCTATGGAGACGTGTCATTAAAACTGGATGCTCTTCCCTTGCCCTCCTAGCTGGAACATCTCGCTTGTGGCGAAATGGCACATCTCAATAGGTGAGAGGATATGAGATCGAAAGACGTCTGTCAATTTAGACGTCTAGATGTTTTTACTTCTAAATGTTTGGTTGCTGTTAAATCCTCTGACAGGCTTGTTAACATTCAAAATTAAGCATCTGCTTAACTTGCCTAGCTAAAGCCGAGAGATCAAATTTTTTATCTTGTGAAAACTGTCACTTAACTTATTACTCATGCTAGGCTTGCGCCTCATGTGGCTTAGCCTAAAACGGATTGGAAATCGAAAAATGATGTTAGTCGAGGTGGATAAGGCGCGTTATCGCCAGCACTTAAATAGGGTGATTGCGGTGTTTATTGCAAGTTTGGCCCTGCTGTCTCTGATATCTGGTCAGCTGTTGATCGCCTTGTTTGGCAATCAGGCGGTGGTCAGCGGCGAGTCGACAGGTAATCTGCACCTGAACTTTCTCGGCGTGCTACTGGGGTTCGCCATCTGCGCCTGGGGGCTCTACCAGCAGAGGCACAAAGACTACTTTCGTGAGATCTATTATGTGTCTCGCCTCAAGGCGCTGCAGAACCGTATCTACCGCAAGTTCAAGCAAATCAAACAGGCAGCGGAGCGTAACGATATCGATGCCCTCACCATACAGGTGTTCTATTTCAGCAGCCAGAAGCTGGTCTATCTGCTGGACGACAACACATTGACCCTGAGCCAGGTCGATAAGGAGCTGGAGGCAGTCAAGGCGCGCATCGCTGCACTTGGGCTTAATATCGGCCCTGAAGGTTTTGATGAGTCGTTGCTGGAGAAGTTTTAGCTCCTCTATCTCTGCTCGCCACGGGGCTTATCCAGGCCAAACACCTCGTTGAAGGCCTGGGTCAGCAGCTCTACCTTGGCGCTCTCACGCGCCGACTGCTTGACCACCATGGAGAGGTTGAACTGGTAGCAGGCCTCATCCCCGTGAATGATCTTGATCTCCTGCTGTTTCAGCTCCTCCTGTATGTAGCTTAGGGGCAGGTAACCTATGTAGCAACCCGATAGAATTAAGGTTTTACGAGTATCAAACTGATACGCCTTGGCCGACAGGTTGAGGCGTTTGAGCTGCTCTCTACCCTCGGGGTCGATATCGACACCTGGGTGGATTGAGGGGGTCTTGGCCAGCATCTCGGCACTGATCTCTTCGTCGCTCAGATGAAAATAGGGATGCTTGGCGCTGCAACACAGGTAGATGGGCTCGCTGAAGATGGTCTGATAGTTGAGGCCCTGGATCTGTTGATAGCTGGGCAGCAGGCCGACGTGGGCCTTGTCCTGTAGCAACGACTTCTCAATCTGGTGCAGCGCCTCGCCATCAAGAATCAGGTGTAGCTGGGGCTGACGCTGGTGTATGTAGGCGATCACCTTGGCCAGCTTCTGCTGCATGCCGTAGTCCAGCTGATCGGCGCAGAGGATCACCAGCTCGCCGATCAACTCCTCGCCTAAGTTGTTCACAAACATCGAGAAGTCGTTGAGGGAATCGAAGAGCTCGATACAGGCGTGATACACGGCCTGGCCCGCCTCCGTGAGGGCAAATCCGCCTCGTCCCCGGCTGCAGAGCTTGAGCTTCATACGGCTCTCTAGGTTTGACATATGTACGCTGATGGTGGAGCGGGTGACCCCGAGTTCAGTCTCTGCGGCGGCGAAGCCTCCGTTCTCCACCACGGTGCGAAAGATACGCAGCAGACGCAGATCGTATTCGGTGATCGCCTTGGGGATGATGGACTGTTTGCTCATTAGTTTTATATGTTTCAAACTTTATGTTGAATATTTGGTATTTAACCCGAGTTAGTTTTGCTATTCAATAGAGAAATTAGCGCGCCTTCTCGATTCACACTATGGTGCAGCCCTTTAGATTCGAACTATTTATGCAGGGAACTGTTATGCAGGGAATTAAAGACACTCAGTTAATCAAACTATCCTCCTATATCGACGGCAGATGGGCGGCGGGCGACCTGCGCTTCGACGTGGTGAACCCGGCTAGTCAGGAGGTGATCGCCCAGGTGGTTGACGCCAGTCTCGACGATACCCAGGCCGCCATACTGGCCGCCAAGCGGGCACTGCCTGAGTGGTCTAAGCGTTCGGCTAACGAGCGCGCCGCCCTGATGCGTAAGTGGTTCAACCTGATGATGGAGCACCAGGAAGATCTGGGCCGCTTGCTGACCCTGGAGCAGGGCAAGCCGCTGGCCGAGGCCAAGGGGGAGATCGCCTACGGCGCCGCTTTTATCGACTGGTTCGCCGAGGAGGGCAAGCGTGTCTACGGCGATACCATTCCGGCGCCCGCCAACGACAAGCGTATTCTGGTGCTCAAGCAGCCTGTGGGCGTGGTGGCCTCTATCACCCCATGGAACTTCCCTAACGCCATGATCGCCCGTAAGGCGGCGGCTGCATTGGCGGCCGGTTGTACCTTCGTGGCACGTCCCTCACCGCTGACGCCGCTGTCGGCCCTGGCGATGGCCGAGCTGGCCGAGCGCGCCGGTATCCCTGCCGGGGTGTTCAACATAGTGGTGGGCGAAGATGCCGTGGGCATGGGCAAGGTGCTGACCCAGCATCCAGACGTGGCCAAGTTCACTTTCACCGGCTCTACCGCCGTGGGTAAGATCCTGCTGGCCCAGTGCGCCACCAGCGTGAAGAAGGTCTCGATGGAGCTGGGGGGCAATGCACCCTTCATCGTGTTCGACGATGCCGATATCGACGCCGCGGTGCAAGGTGCCCTGATCTCCAAGTATCGCAACGCCGGGCAAACCTGTGTCTGCACCAACCGTATCTTTGTGCAGAAGGGAATTGCCGCGGCCTTTACCGAAAAATTTACCGCCGCCGTGGCCAATCTCAAGCTAGGCGATGGCCTGGGCGATGGCGTGACCGTCGGCCCCATGATCTCTAAAGACGCGGTGCAAAACGTGCTCAAGCTGGTGGATGACACAGTGGCAAGCGGTGCCAAGCTAGTGACCGGTGGCCAGCCGAGCGAGCTGGGCGAGAGCTTCCTGGCACCCGTGATCGTCACAGATGTGACCAACGAGATGCCGCTGGCTCGCAACGAGATCTTTGGTCCCGTGACCCCTATCATCAGCTTCGATAGCGAGGATGAGGCGCTGGCCATGGCCAACGATACCGAATATGGCCTGGCCGCCTATTTCTACGCTCGGGATATCGGCCGCATCTTCCGCGTCGCCGAGGGGCTGGAGTACGGCATGGTGGGCGTCAACGAGGGGATCATCTCCAACGCCGCCGCGCCTTTTGGCGGGGTGAAGCAGTCGGGCAACGGCCGTGAAGGCTCCAAGTATGGCCTGGACGATTATCTGGAAATTAAATACCTGTGCCTCGGTGGCCTGGATAAGTAGTGGCTTGGATAAGTAAACGGAAGGATAGAGACGATGAGCAACGCAGAATTACAGGCGCGTAAGGTACAGGCAATCGCCAGGGGACAGGGGAACGCCTATCCCGTCTATGTGGAGCGGGCGTTAAACGCCGAGCTTTGGGATGTCGAGGGCAAGCGCTACATCGACTTCGGCACAGGGATCGCCGTGTGTAACACAGGCCATAGCCATCCCAAGGTGGTGGCGGCGGTCAAGGCGCAGCTGGATAACTTCAGCCACACCTGTGTGATGGTCAACCCTTATGAGTCGGCGGTAGCCCTGGCGGAGCAGCTAAATCGCATCGCTCCAGGCGACAGCGACAAGAAGGCGATCTTCGTGACCACGGGCGCCGAGGCGGTGGAAAACTGCGTCAAGATCGCCAGGGCCCACACGGGGCGTCGCGGCGTGATCGCCTTCAACGGTGGCTTCCATGGTCGCACCAACCTGACCATGGCGCTGACGGGTAAGATCACCCCCTACAAGCATCAGTTTGGCCCCTTCGCCGGGGATATCTTCCACGCGCCCTATCCGGTGGCCTTCCATGGCGTGAGCGTGAAAGACTCCCTCAAGGCGATCGAGCATCTGTTTAAGGTGGATATCGCCCCCTGTGATGTGGCGGCGATCGTGGTCGAGCCCGTGCAGGGAGAGGGCGGTTTCTACGCCGCGCCACCTGAGTTCTTACAGGCGCTCAGGGCGCTGTGCGATCAGCATGGTATCGTGCTGGTGATGGATGAGATCCAGACAGGTTTTGGCCGTACCGGCAAGATGTTTAGCTGCGAGCACGCGGGCGTCGAGCCGGATCTGATGACCATGGCCAAGGGGATCGCCGGTGGCTTCCCACTCGCGGCCGTGGTGGGTAAGAGCGAGATAATGGACGCGCCGCTGCCGGGCGGGCTTGGCGGCACCTATGGCGGCTCACCCGTGGGCTGTGTGGCGGCGCTGGCGGTGCTCGAGGTGATGCAAGAGGAGCAGCTGGTGGAGCGTGCCGTTAAGATAGGCGACAGCTTCAATCAGGCGCTCTCTGCCCTCAAGGAGCAATATCCACAGCTGATTGGCGAGGTGCGCAATCAAGGCGCCATGATCGCCATGGAGTTGGTGATCGACGGTGACAGTGAGCAGCCCAACACTGCATTGACCCAGGCGATTATCGCCAACGCCGCGGCCCATGGCTTGGTGCTGCTGGCCTGTGGCTTCTATGGCAACGTGATCCGCTTCCTGCCGGCATTGACCATCAGCGATGAGATCATGGCCGAGGGGCTGGCCAAGTTTAAGACGCTGTTCGAGAGCCTGGTGAACTAAGTCGCCCTTATTTTAAATAAATAGCCAAAGCCTGGGACCCTCTCCCGGGCTTTTTTGTATCTGTATGTTGAAAATCGCCACAAGACCTTGAATAACCAAGTCGAAGCGCGTAAAACTGCCTGTCAGCAGCGTTATTCACCAGGCCAGTCGGCCTCAGGCGAGGGAGTTTAGGTTTTTGGATCACTTTATTTGGAATATGGACCCTGTGTTGGTCTCCTTCATGGGGCTGACAATACATTGGTACGGCGTGCTGTTTGCTAGCGCGATCTTCGCGGGCTTTCAGGTGATGAAACGCATCTATGTGCGCGAAGGCCTGGATGTTGAGTCACTGGATAACCTCTTGATCTACTGCGTTATCGGCATAGTGGTGGGGGCGCGTCTGGCCCATGTGTTGTTTTACGAGCCCAGTTATTACTTCGCGCACCCGGCTAAGATTCTGGCGATCTGGGAAGGCGGCCTGGCCAGCCATGGCGGCGGCCTGGGGGCGATCCTGGCGCTTTATTATTACCATCGCAAGATGAAGCTGCCGTTCCTCTTCCTGCTGGATCGACTGGCGATCGCCACGGCCATCTTCGGCTTCTTCGTGCGCATGGCCAACTTCGTCAATTCTGAGATCCTTGGCGTGCCGAGCGACAAGCCCTGGGCAATAGTGTTCGAGCGGGTGGACATGTTGCCGCGCCATCCGGCCCAGCTGTATGAGGCGTTGGCCTACCTGAGCATCTTCATCGCCCTTTGGGCTATCTACAAGACCACAGAGATGAAGCAGAAGCAGGGCGCCCTGTTTGGCCTCTTCCTGGTGTGGGTGTTCAGTGCCCGTTTTGCCATAGAGTTCGTCAAGGTGAAGCAGGCGGCCTACGCCCAAGATTGGACCATGAGCGCCGGTCAGATGCTGAGTATTCCTTTCCTGCTGGTGGGGGTCTTCCTGCTGGTGAAGCCCTATTTGGCATCCAAGACCAAATAGCGATAAACAAGCCCGACTCAGTTCGGGCTTTTTTTTCAATTAAAAACAGTTAATCAATCATTTAACTCATCTCCAATTAATAGTTCCTCTGCTAAAATAGGGGGGCAAATCTGATTGTCCCAGCCTATTCATCTGCCAGAAGGAGACCTATGTCCTACCAGGTTATCTTGTTAGGGATCGCCGCGCTAATCGCCGTGGGGATCCTGTTGCATCACCCCTCAAAGACCCTGGGTTTGCCCAGTCTGTTGATCTTCATGGGCGTGGGCCTGAGCCTGGGCAATGGCGAGTTTAATTTTGTCTACGATAACCTCACCCTGACCTCCACGGTCGGGGCGGTCGCCCTTAACATGATCGTCTTCGTCGGCGGCATCAATACCAAGACGGAGAGCATCAAGCTGGCCTACAAGGAGGGCGGGGTGCTGGCAACCTTTGGGGTGCTGTTGACCACGCTTATTTTGGGGGCGCTCCTCTATCCGCTGACGGACTGGAGCCTGGTGATCTGCCTGCTGTTTGCCGCCGTGGTCTCCTCGACCGATGCGGCGGCCGTGTTCTCGATTCTGGAGTCGAAGAAGCTCAAGCTCAAGGAGCGCACGGATACCGTGCTGGAGTTCGAGTCGGCCACCAACGACCCGGTCGCCCTGGTGATGGTGATGATACTCACAGGTATCGCTCTGGCGCCGGATGCGCCGGTATCGCCTTGGGCGATAGGCCAGATGCTAGGCTTGCAGATCGCCTTAGGGATAGGCGTTGCCTTCGTGGTGGCCAAGTTGGCGGTGTGGGCACTGAACAGCATACATCTCGAGGAATATGGCCTGATCCCAGTGTTTGTGCTCGCCAGTTTCGTGCTGGCGGCCTATGGCAGCGAGCTGGCCGACGGCAATATCCTGATCGCCTCCTACGTGTGTGGCGTGGTGATGGGCAACGGCATACGCCGGGGCGTGGAGGTGACGCGGCATTTCTTTAACAGCCTCTCCTGGCTGGCGCAGTCGCTGATGTTCATCATACTCGGGCTGCAGATCTTCCCCCAGACCCTGTTTAGTGTGTTCTTCCTGTCGCTTATTCCGGCGGCGCTACTGATGCTGGTGGCCCGCCCCTTGGCGGTGCAGATCTGTTACCTGCCTTTTCGTCAGGCGAGCTGGAAGAAGCGGCTGTTTATCTCCTCCATAGGTCTCAAGGGGGCGACCCCCATCGTCTTCTCGCTGATCCCGGCGGCGGCCGGTGTCGAGGGGGCGGTGGAGATGGTGCATCTGGTGTTCTTCATCGTGCTCTTCTCCATCCTGTTACAGGGGGCGGCCATAGAGCCACTGGCCAAGCGGCTTGGGCTCAATAGCGACAGTTAAGGGGCATTGCTCAGAGCCTTGCGCTCTATTTTTTAAGCTCAACTCACAGTGTTCAAATCTCAGTGCTCAGAGAAAAGTGCTTAATTCCCTGCGCCCAACTTCCACTGCTCTAGGGCGCCGTCTGAGCTGAGGGTGATGAGCTGCCCACCCTGGCTCACCATATCCATGACGGTCGTGCCCATGGAGAAGGGGGTGAGCTGCCAGCGTTCTAGCTCCTTGCCGGTGGCGACCTGCCAGCGAAAGATAGTCTGCTTCGAGGTGGCGGTGATCAACTCATCGCCCCTGTGAATGAAGCGGGCGCGGCGAAAATAGCGGTAGCGCTCGAAATAGTTCAGCTGACTCAGCGCCTCTCCCGTATCGAATGCCAGCAGTTGGTGATTATCCAGGTTGTCGGCGAAGAAGATGCGCCTATCGGCCTCATCGAAGGCTAGGCTGGTGATCCGCTGAGGCAGAGAGAACTGCTTGATGATCTTTCCGCTGGCACTTTCCCACCAGAGCACCTTGCCATCGTGGCCTGCGGACAGGAGGCGATCGTCCGTGGTGCCAAATTTCAGGAAGGACACCTCGGTGTCGTGTTGTTTGAACAGAGAAAAATGCTGCGCCGTGAGATCCACCAGGATCACGCTGCCTTCATTCATGCCGATGGCGATGCGTCTTCCCGTCTGATTGAGTGCCAGGGTCGAGATGCTGGCATAGTCGTTAAAGCCGTTGACCTGCCAGGTCAGCTGGATATTGCCTTGGCTAAGATTGATGAGGCTTATCTGGCGTTTGCCGGCATAGGCTAGATAACGCTTGTTGCCCGATAAAGCCAGTTGATAACCCGGATGCTCGAAGGCAGTCGCCGGCCAGTGAAAACGCTGCTTGCCCTCGGGCAGCGTCCAGACGCTGAGATCCCGACTGCGGCTCAATGTGATGGCCAGGCTGGCATCCTCTGCCAGTAGCCCAGCCACCAAGCTATTTTCCACCAGACGTTTGAGGCTCTGCGGTGGCTGGCTTGTCTGCTTATCTGAGCAGCCTGAGAGGGCGACGAGTAACAGGGCTAGGCTTAAGAGGTGGCACTGGCGTTTGAGTGTAGACATGGGGATAGCGGATAAGGCTCAGTTACTGGGAGTTAGCTGAGCATAACACATGTAAAAGCCCGCCGGTGTCAGCCAGCGGGCCTGAGCGGATCCGGTCTTGCCGGAGCATTACTTGAGGCGGTAGATCACCTCGACGCGATCGCTGATGCTAGTCTGCGCCTCCTGGTAACTCTCGGCCACATCACCACGGGCGGCGCTCATCTTATACACCATGGGGCGCACCGCTCCCTGGGCCTGATAGCGGATCTCCCATACGCCATCCAGGCGCTCGCCGAAGCCTTCCGCCAGTGCCGCGGCCTTCTGCTTGGCGTCCTTGATCGCCATCAGCCTGGCCTGTTCAATCATCTCCGCCTCCTTGCTGGATTTGAAGTTGATCTGATGGATGCGGTTGATCCCTTGCTGCAGCGCGCTGTCGAGCAGGTCGTTAAGCTTGTCCAGGGCCCTTAGGGTGACCACAACCTGGCGACTGGCGAGGTAGCCGATCTCCTTGTTGGTGCGTGTCTCAGGGTCGTACAGATAGTCGGGACGTAGATTCAGGTTGGCGCTCTGTACATCCTCTCGAGCGATTCCCGCCTTGGCTAATCTGGCCAGGAAGTCGCTGACCGCCTTGTCTGATCCCGCCTTGGCCTTGGCCGGGTTGTCGGCCTTAGTCACCACCTCGACGGTTAGCTCGGCCATGTCGGCCTTGACGACCAGCTCGCTGGTGCCGACGGTTTCGATATGGGGGAAGTTTAGCTCTGCGGCGGCCGCGTTAGGTAAAGCAAGCAGGCTGCCGGTGAAAACCAATGAACCAAATAGGGTGGCAATCAGGGTCTTTTTCATCGAATACTCCAAACGCTCTATAAAGTTAGCGGATATGAATCAGTTGTTTGAGCATATAGACGGAGCGGATCTGAAAAGGGGTTAAATAAATTGAAAAGTTTTTCTTGGGGCGATTTGGTGCTTTGCCTAAAAGAAAAAACCTGGTGATAGAGCGTCCTGCCTATCACCAGGCGAAAGCGCCTTTGGGGGAGCGCTGGGGAAGCTGCGAATAAGTCCTTGTGGGACTCGTTTGCATCTTCCCTAGAGGTGCCACCTGTAAAACACCTCTTTTAAATGGCTTTGGGATTCAGGCCCGTCGTCGGTCTCTGGCCCTCGACTTAGGCTATTATGTTTGCTGCCCTCTAACCTGAAATCCCATGCTTCCTGCAGACCACTTATTCCGTTGTTTTCTTATATTATTGTTATTTTGTTCTGTCGCCGTCTCATCCTTGGATGAGTTTGAGCTCACGCATGAGCTGATTGAGTTGTAGGGTGAGGCGGTCTATTTCCGCCCTTAGCACACCCACGCGTCCACCTTGCTGCTCGCTCTGCCTGACCAGTTGGTAGACCGTCTTGGTTGAGACGCCAAACTGTTTGGCGACCTCTGATAACAGGCAGTTATTGCTTTTGACTTCGGTGACGATCCGCTCTGCCATCTTAGGCGAGATACTCTTAGATATTGTACTCATCTGTGACTCCTTATGGATGAATCTGCGTGTTTGCCTATTCGACGTCCCACTGGCTGATGCCGAGGTGAAGGATAAACTGCCAATCTTCGAAGCGGCTGACCGCCAATAACCAAGGTTTCATCTTCTACTCCTTATGGGCTTAAATCTGTTTCTGGTAAGCCCGCCTTAGCAACTACCTACAAAGTAGTATGTAAGTTCTGTGCCAACTTTATAATGATAAGTTAATTTATTGATTTTTAACTATATATTCTATTTTCGCTTGGGGCGGTCGAGTGTGACCAGGCGCACAGCGCTCACCAACTTGGTGCTCTCGTGACTTGCATTGGTGCAAGTCGGCCGTTGGCCACAAGGTCGTCCCTTGCTGGGCGGACTACACTGATTAATAGCCGGGCGTATGTTAATAAAAAGCAAATAAAATGACTAAATAGTCATTTTTATCGCATAAGTATTGACTGTGTGAGGTGGGCTGCCTATAGTCGTTGCCAATTCGGTGAATATTCTGAGCAAGCGAGTAAATAATGAACAAATCTATCATGTTAGCCTGTTTTTCAGCCCTGTTAGTGCTGAGTGGCTGTGGCAAAGAGCAAGATTATCTGGTGGTCGGCACCAATGCGGCCTTCCCGCCCTTCGAATATGTGGGCGGCGTCAGTGGTGATCAGGTGATGGGGTTCGATATCGATCTGGCGCGTCAAATAGCCGAGGATGCAGGCAAGACTCTCAAGGTGGAGAACATGAAGTTCGACTCGCTGATCGTGGCCCTGAACGCGGGCAAGATAGATATGATCGCCTCTGGCATGACCATCACCCCTGAGCGTCAGGCCAGCGTGAATTTCTCTGAGCCTTACTATGAGGCGACTCAGGTGGTCTTGGTCAACAAGCAGGACGACAGCATTCACAACCTCGCGGATCTCAGCGGTAAACACTTCGCGGTGCAGCTGGGCTCCACCGCCGACATGATGGCCAAGAAATATACTCAGTCGGTGACCGCCTTCAATACCGGCTTCGAGGCGATCATGGAGCTGAAGAACGCTAGGGTGGATCTGGTACTGTTCGATAGCGAACCGGCCGCCAACTACCTGGCCAAGAACCCTGATCTAAAGCTTATTACCCTGGACTTTCCCCCCGAGTTTTACGGTTTCGCCGTGGCCAAGAGTCAGCCCGAGCTGCTGGCCAGCATCAACCAGACGCTGGCAACCATGAAGCAAAACGGTCAATACGACGCCCTGCTTGCCAAGCATATGAAGTAGGCCGCCATGTTAGACGCAATTAATACCTCACTATTTACCCCCATAGGCGAAGATGGCCTCATAGGTATCTACCTGATCCTCAATGGCTTAAAGGTGACCCTGATCGTCACCCTGTTTGCCATGATCTTGGGGGCCATACTGGGTGTGGCCACCACTCTGATGAAGATGTCCAGTCGCTGGTATCTGCGCTGGCCCGCCAACTTTTACGTGGGGATTATCCGCGGCACGCCCGTGGTGGTGCAGTTGGTGATCCTCTACTTTATCGTGCTGGCCACCTGGGATGTAGACAAGGTGAGCGCCGCCATCATCGCCTTCGGCCTCAACAGCGGCGCCTATATCTCGGAGATCATCCGCGCCGGCATACAGGCGGTGGATAAGGGACAGACGGAGGCGGCCCGCTCCTTGGGGCTGTCTCAGGCGGTCACCATGAAGGAGGTGATTCTGCCCCAGGCAATTAAGAACATTCTACCCGCCCTAGGCAACGAGTTTATCGTGCTACTGAAAGAGACGGCGGTGATCGGCTTCATCGGCGGCGTGGATCTGATGCGCTCGGGCGAGATCATCCGTAGCCGCACCTTCGAAGACAGTGTGCCCCTGTTTACCTGTGCACTCATCTACCTGGCGTTGACCTACAGTTTTACCTTTATGTTGTCGAAGTTTGAGAAGAGGCTTAAGCAAAGTGATTAAGATCAGTAATCTGCATAAATATTTCGGCGACAACCAGGTGCTCAAGGGGATCGACGAGTCGATCGCAAGAGGCGAGGTGGTCAGCGTCATAGGTCCCAGCGGCAGCGGCAAGAGCACCTTTCTGCGCTGTATCAACCTGTTGGAACAGCCCACCCAGGGGGAGATAGTGATCGACGGTCAGTCGATCACCGCGCCGGGTGCCTGTATCGACAAGCTGCGGCAGAAGGTGGGCATGGTGTTTCAAAACTTTAACCTGTTTCCCCATAAGACGGTGCAGCAAAACATCACCCTGGCGCCGGTAAAGCTGGGGCTGATGAGTCAGGCCGAGGCCGACAGTGAGGCGATGAGGCTACTCGAGCAGGTGGGGCTGAGCGATAAGGCGAGCGCCTATCCCGCCAGCCTGTCAGGCGGTCAGAAACAGCGGGTGGCCATCGCCCGCGCCCTGGCGATGAAGCCCGAGCTGATGCTGTTCGACGAGCCGACTTCGGCGCTGGATCCTGAGATGGTGGGCGACGTGCTGGATGTGATGAAGCAGCTGGCCCAGGCGGGGATGACCATGGTGATCGTCACCCACGAGATGGGTTTTGCCAAGGATGTCTCCGACAGGGTGATCTTCATGGATGGTGGCTATGTGGTGGAGAGCAATGTACCCGAGCAGCTGTTCGGTCAGCCCCAAGAGCCGCGCACCCAGGCGTTCTTGAGCAAGGTGCTTAGGTAAGTTAAATATTCAGATAAGTTAAATCTTCGGGTGAGTTCAATCTTCAGGTGAGTATAGCGACTAGCCCTCGGCCGCCTGCTCGGGCTGCCAGAACTGGTAGTCGTGTTTGCCCTGGGCCTTGACCCGATACATGGCGGCATCGGCGAACTCGCAGGCGCTGGCAAAGTCATCGCTCGGGGTGAAGCAGTAGATGCCGATACTGAGGCCGAGTTTAACCTCTGTTCCTTCTAAGATGATTGGCTGACGATAGACATCCAGTAGAGACTGAGCCCGCGCCTGCAGCAGTGTCTGGTCCTGGCTTGGGTGCAGGATCAAAAACTCATCGCCGCCGAGACGGGCGATGTCGGCCTGCGTGCCAATCACGCCTCTGAGGGTGTCGGCCACATGGATTAGCAGGTGATCGCCAAACTTGTGGCCCAGCTTATCGTTGAGCTCCTTAAAGCCATCGAGATCGATGAAGAAGACGCTCCCGGCATCGTGTCGATATTGCTCCTCAAAGGCCTGGGTGATCGCCTTGCGGTTGCTAAGGTTGGTGAGGGGGTCGCAGTGTGCCAGCTCAGATAGCTCCTGCTCGTAACGCTTCTCCTGGGTGATATCCATATGCGTGCCCATCATCCTAAGTGGCGTGCCGTCACCCATGCGCTCGACGATACGGCCGCGATCGGACACCCAGGTAACCGAGCCATTCTTGTGGATCATCCGGTGCACCGCCTGATAGTAGTCGGACTTACCCTCCACATGATCCTCGAAGGCCTTGATCACCCAATCTCTGTCCTCGGGATGCAGATTCCGTTTCCAGCTGTCCACATGGGCCGCCAGCTCTTCACGGCTAAAGCCCAGCAGCTCGCCCCAGCGCATGTTAAAGATGGTCAGGTTGCCGCTGGGAATATGCTGCTCCCACAGGCAGAGACGGTTGCCGTCCAGCGCCGCGAAGAGTTTTTCTTCGGCGCGATCATTGAGTAGCTTCAGCTTGGCGTTTTCGCGTTTGAGCGCCGCATTTTCGGCTTTAAGCTCGGCAATGAGGTCGGTAAGTGCTGACTGATTGGATGCTTGCTCATCCGGCTCCATCAGTGGGGATCTCCTATATGTTTATCAAGCATAAGTTAACCATTATTGGGTAGCGAAACAACCGTTTAAACGAGATGATACATTTCGCTACGTTTGTTGCAGCCCAGGCCTGGCAACCGATTCGGTGAGGTTTTTATGAAGAGTAGAGATGACCTCCTTGGATTTTTTGGTAAGGTGCGCAGCTAAGTGGTTAGTGCCAATAAAAAAAGAAGCCGACAGACGGCTTCTTTTGTGTTGAATAAACCAGACCTTAGAGTACAGGTAGGTAGGTGATCACTCGCTCATCGCGGGCGATGATGGGGTCAACCACCAGTTGCTGGAAGGTCTCACCCTTGCTGTTCATCTGATGTTTCATCAGCTCGGGCGAGTTGGCGATGAGTGCCTTGAGCGTGTCTATCTGGTCGATCAGCATGAGAGCCAGCTGGTTCTCTTCGGTCGCCACATAGTTTTTGCCCTGTAGACTGATCTGCTTGCTGGCGGCAACGGCGTCGCTGGCAAGATGAATGCCCACATACTCGCGCCACACTCTGGCCTTCTCTTCGCCGCGGTAGTCGCTGTCGCGCGATGCCAGCACCACCTGCTTGAGCATCATCTGCAGCAGGTTGCTCTTACCCTTCATCTCATAGCTGCTCAGGGGGAAACCGAAGTAGCGTCCCAGTGAGGTGGCATAGCTTGGCAGCGCCTCGATATGCTGGTCGGCATAATCCACGTCGTTGATATAGTACTTGGCGTCTACTGCCTTACACTTGTCGCTCAGCACAGGCTTGGTCAGGTATTGGTTGATCTCCTTGACGGTATTGCCCATGGTCATCTGGCATAGCATGCCTTCGAGCTGCTCGTGCACCTTAGGGTAATCTGCCAGGGCGTAGTAGGTGCGGCCCGTGGTGCTGCGAGGCGACTTGCGGGTCAGCAGCTGACGCATCGCCAGCAGTTTATCGGGCCACATGCCCAGCACGTCGCGTTCGTTGACATAAGGGTGATTCGGGCTCGATGCCGGGGCCTTGACGCCGTTGAGCAGGCGTCCCTTGTTGGCGCTGACATCGGCATAGAGCAGATCCTGGTAGGCCTCGACGATGTCGGCCTTGAGCAGCAGCTCTTTCAATTTTTCAGGGGCTTGCTCGTAGGCGGTGATGATCTGACCCAGCTCGAAGCCTTCATCCAGCTTGCCGGCATTGAGACGGTAGAGGCGAGTCAGAATATCTTCCAGCGAGTGCACCTTGGTCAGGGCGCGGCTGTCATCGCTGTTCATGCGATAGGTGACATGCAGATAGATGTCGCTCAGACCGGCCGCGGTAAGGAAGGTGTCGGCCGCCTTTTCCACCGCCCTTTGTGAGGCGCAGAACCAGTAGTTCTCATGGCCTGGGCAGAAATCGGCCAGCTCGTTCTGATCGAAGGCAAACAGCTCCTCAACCGTGGCCGTGTCTTCGACGAACTGACGTATGTCGCTGAAGCCTCTCAGACGGTTGATGGTATAGGGCAGGATATGATCTTCGAACAGGGTCTGACGGTTATGACGCACGTTCATGGTGTCATAGCTGTCGTGGTAGCTGTCGATATAGTACTGCACTATGTCGTCGTTGTTGGTGCCGGCGTCGAAGCGGTTACAGTTGCTGTTGAGGGTCACATGGCCGTCGGTACAGAAGGCGAAGTAACGCAGGTCGTGCTCTTTGCCTATCTGATGCAGGGCGCCATATTGAATTTCGCCCGTGATATTGCCCTGGCGTAGCTCCTCGCGGCGCTTGGCATCGGCCGCCTCGAGCGATACCAGGCTGCCATCTTGGGTCTCTACCTGACGACCATAGCCGAAACGCAGTGCGGCCAGATCGTACTTTTGGAAGGTGGTGGCGAAACGGTCGGCGTTATAATCCATCTGGCTGGAGAAGTCGGCCTTGACCGTCAGATGAGGATAACCCGCCTCACTGAAGGCTTGGCTGAACTTGGTGATCTCCTCTTCGTTAAAGAAGTTAGCTTGATCTCGGCTACCGGCAAAGTTATGTCTTAGCCCCAGGGTATGACCTAGCTCGTGGGTAAGGGTACCGGCAAAGGCCTGAGCCGCCAGCTTAGTCACCAGATCCGCCTGGAAGCTGCTGGGCATGGCTTCGATATCCCTTAGCTTGCCGCCTATGATGCCATCGACCCAGAAGTTGGTGTCTTTCCAGTCGATCTCATAACCCTGAATGCCGCGAGGCAGTTCGCGTAGAGCGCCGCCTGTGAGGCCGAAGGCCTGATCCACACTCATCAGGTTATGTTCTGCCCAGAAGGCTTCGGTCTTATTGTGTTGATTGACCAGCTCCTCGAAGGGGGCGTTGTTGGCATCATCTGTGGAGAGATCTGGGATGACTGTCTGCGGCTGCGCCTCGGTGCGTGGTTGCTGCACCATAGGATCTTGGCTGACACTGTTCTGCTCGGCAATGAGCTTGTTGGCCGCCACCTGATTGGCACGATCTACCGCCTCTTGCGAAGGCGTATAGTCGACCCCGGTAAGATCTTTTACCGAGTTAGGATCTAGCATGCCGCGGTTGTAGTCCAGCTGCACCCTGCGGTAGTAGCGGGTCGATCCTTGCTGTAGGTTGGCACTGTATTGGTCAACCCGGCCACTGACAATCTCGCCGGTCAGCGGGTTGGCGGCAGAGGGACCATAGCCCGCCAGACCGTTATCTAATGGCTCGTCGAATAGGGTGATGTTGCTGTAGCGCAAGTCACCGTGTCTGCGTTCGTTGGCCTGGGCCAGCTTGAGCTCCGGCAGGCCGGTTTCGAACAGCTTGTTCTGAATGTTGATGGCGGTAATGCTCTGTTTGGCCGCGTCCAGGAAGGGCTGATTCTTCGGCTCGAAGAAGTTGTTACTCAAGAAGTAGGTGATCGCCTCCTTCTTGGGATTGAAATGGTTGAGGTACTGGCGCACATAGCCATCCTTACCATCGGCATTGTTGCCGTCGCGGTATTCATGCTGGGTGCGGAAGAAGCCGAAGGTGCCGTTCTCATCCTCACTATAAGGGATGGTGACAAAGTCCTTGCTGGCCAACTGATCCAGGGCCACGACAGAGATATATTCCGTGGTGGTGAAGGAGAGGTTGTCGAAGCTGCCCTTGAAGAACTTGCCGAAACAGGCGGGATTGGCCTGATAGGTGTGCTCGATTTCGAAGTTGATCACCCCCTTGGCCAAGTCCATCTCATAGCCTTCCCAGTTTCCATCTTTTACCAGGTGGGCCGACTCGGTTTCAGTGGTGCACTGCTTGAAGGTGACCAGATCTGTGTAGTTCTCTTCGGCGATCTGTGCACCTTCAAACTTAGGAATGAAGAACTTCTTCTGATCCCAGGTGATATTGCGATCTGTGACTTCCTCTTCGCGGTTGGTGCAGTCACCCCAGTTGTCTTGTTGGCACTGGAAATCGATGTAATCGCCGGGAATCGTGAGCACAGGTGCCTTGTTGTACTCGTTATCGAAGCGCGAGTCGTGGTCCAGACCTATGTTGTCTCTGTCGATCTGACGCAGCTGGATGCCGTTTTCCGTCATGCGCAGGGTCACCAGTTTGGCTTCCCCCTGAGAGAAACCATGGATGGGGGCCGAGTAGCGCGGTGCCTCACCCAGGCTGCGGGTGTAGAGAAAGAGTCGTTCGGGCTGCTTGCTGGCTAATTCGCCCGTGGTGGTCGAGGAGGTAAGTTGATCCCCCGCGGCGCCGCTGGTGGTGGCATCTTTGAAGTCTTTGACGGCGATCATCCGCTCATCTTTCTTGACCTCCTGATACGGCTCGTCTGTGCCGCAGGCGCTCAATCCTATCGCGCTCAATATGGCGATGGCGACAGTGCTTTTGTACATTGAAACCTCTCCTAGTTGTTTGATTTATAAGTGCTTTTTATAAATATTTAGTGATCGATAGATAAAACACGGAGTTGCGTTCGTCGTAGAGCGTAAAGCTGTGGGACGGGCCGCGATCCGGGTCGAAGAAATAGCCGCTGTTGTTGTGGCCTATGGCCGCCACCCAAGTGGGGGCAAACGACCAGCCGATCTCTTCGCTGATGGTGAAACGGTTGTCATAACGACTGGTGTTAAAAGGCTTGTTCATGGTGTAGGAGGCGTTGACATCCAGATACCAATTGTCGATGAACTGCCAGGTGGCATCGGCCAGCAGGCTGATGCTGTGCTCGATGAAGTGCTCGCCGTGACGGCCTATCTCATGTTCATAGGCGTTATATTTAAGCCGGGGTGAGAGATAGAAGTTCCAGTCTTGGTTCGGGCGGTAGAAGAGATAGCCCGCCAGCCTGGGGGCGGCCCTCAACTTGTTTTCTTTGCTCGTATGGCCGGTAGGCAGATAGATCCCGGCGCTGCCGACATAGCTCCAGTCATTGCCCAGAGCCTTGGACGGGGTGCGATACTCTAAGAAGGTGTCGTAGAAATAGCTCTGGTTATGGCGCGTCTCCACCTCGCCGCCGCTGGAGAGACGTATGCTGCCCCAGGTGTCGCGGTAGGCTATCCTGCCGCTGGCACTGAGGGCCTGGTAGGAGCTGGGGGCCGACTGCTCGAAGGTGTTGCTGGCGGCGCTGGCACTGAGATAACCGGACCAGTGGGAGCGCTTGGTGTCTATGGCGGCGGCAACGTTTTCATTGTCTGCCAATACCTGACTCGACAGCATCAGGCTCATTATTAGTCCCAGGGATAATTTTGCATGCCGTGTCGTGGAGCGCGCGCAATAATTCGCACTCGACAGACGTGAGTGTGCATAAGGCATTAAATAAACCTCATTTGAATAAGTTAGAAGATTCAGCCAAGCTTAATAATAATGTGGCTAGATTTTTTAGATTTGGTTATTGGCGTGAATATAAATGGCGAAAGTTACCTTTATATTTGCGCTGATGGCTCTATGAAGGCATGCCCTTAATCGGCTTAATCCAGCTCATGAGTAGTGAACTAGATTCCAAAATACTTTTTGGGGTGCGGTATTTTCTCTGGCCATAACAAGGAAGGCCAGCCGAGAGAAATAATAGGCAGAAGATGACGACAGTCTGTGTCACATTGCTGTTTTGGCTTTCGTGGATTTCACCCTTTAGCTGAAAAATGCTGTTATCTGGTTGCTGGTAATTGCATTGCCTATGCAATGAGATTAATGCTGTTTGTCCTGAGGGAGCAACCTCTTTGGTGGCGAGGTTCTCTCCTTGAATAGTACCACAGATCAACGTCTTGCCTGAGCTAATACTTTGCTCATCAGCCATTAGGCTAGCGCTCAGGTGGCAGAGTACCAGCAGGCCAAGCAAGAGAGTTAAGCTTGATAGTGTGACAGTTCCTTGTTTCAACATATAACCAGCTAAGTAGAAATGAATATATCGCCAAAATGATACAAAAAGATACATTTAAATTTGAGACGAATATTCAATGTATGAAACAGGTAAATTTTAATCAATATTAAAATAGCATTAACCTAAATATTGTGGGTCTTATCACATTTAGGTGCGTTTTTATCTCTTTAATTTAAAGCTTGTTAACCTTTTCTTATCCACCTGTTTACGCTTTCTGGTTGGTTCCGTGTTTTCTAAATTAGATTGATTTTGTGTAGTTTGTTTTAAATAAAGTATTTTAGGCGAATTTTTGAATAAGATTTTAATATAAAAGCTTTGGTTAGACTTTATAGAGAGTTAACTAGGGTACATGATGAGTTTTATGCATAATTGAATAAAAGATTTATTTAATTAAGGGAATAATCTATTACATTGTTAATGTGTGCTCTCATTACATGTGGCCATACTGTCAGTTGAGTGTTGAGACGACAACTGCTCGGCCGCGTCTACGCACGGATGCTAACTAAATAGGACAGATCACTAGAGACTCAGGTAATAAGATAGATTAGAGTAAACAAAGAAGTGGAGGCGCCAACTGCTCTCTGTCGTTACCCGTTACAGGAAGCCGATATGTCGAAAGAAAACCGCCTAAACAAGATGATTTTGCCTATGTTGCTCGTGGTCGCCGCGTTGGCGATACTCTGGGCGCTCTGGTATCGCCCGAGCGACGATGGCCAGCTGTCGGCCGTGCTGGCCGCCGCCGGGATGGAACCGCAGGTCGAAGATGCCAGTCAGCTGGCCACTCCCGCCGATAGCCAGCAGACACAGACCAGTTTCAAGACGGTTTCCGAGGCGCGGCCCACTCAGGCGCCTGAGGATGTGGTATTAAATTCCCTCGATGAGCTGATCGCCCTGTTTGATCGCCTGGACTATAACCAGGCGGCCTGGCAGGCGGGCAGTCGTGAGGTACCCAGGCTCACCTTCGAGGCCGTGAGTGAGCGTTGGCAGCAGACCTCGTCGCAGATCCCGGTGCAGCTCAAGAAGATGGTGTTCTTTCGCCTGATGGCGCCGCTTATCCTGGTGGCCAATGAGAAGATATTGCTGGAGCGGCAGACTATCGCCCAGGCGGAGTTAGATGCCCCAGAGCTACTGGCCCTGGCGCGTAAGTATCGCCTGTTAACCGATGAGAGCGGCAGCCATACCGATGAGAGTGGCAGCCTGACCGAAGAGCAGCGCCAGCAGCTTTTGGCGCGGGTCGATATCATGCCGCCCTCTCTGGTGCTGGCCCAGGCGGCGGAGGAGAGTGGCTGGGCGACGTCTCGCTTTACCGTCGAGGGCAACGCCTTCTTCGGCCAGTGGGACTTTAGCGGCAAGGGGATGAAGCCAAAGGAACAGCGTAAGGAGCTGGGCAACTATGGCCTGGCCCGTTTCGACACACCGCTGGCTTCGGTGGAGGGCTACCTGCTTAACCTCAACACCAACAATGCCTACCAGTCGCTGCGGGATCTTAGGTCGCAGCTGCGCGAAGGCAACAAGCCGATCACAGGCCTGGAACTGGCGGGCACTCTGGAGCGATAT
Source organism: Shewanella aquimarina (assembly GCF_023349185.1). GTDB lineage: Bacteria > Pseudomonadota > Gammaproteobacteria > Enterobacterales > Shewanellaceae > Shewanella > Shewanella aquimarina. The sequence goes on from NZ_JAKIKY010000004.1 coordinate 53,000, forward strand.
TCCGAACGAGGTCAGGCCTACATAGATGGGATTCGCCATATGATCCGCTACAACGGCCTGGATCAGGTGGATGAGGCTTACTTGAGTGATGGGGCGCCGCTGCACCTGATCAGCGCAGATGACGCCCGCGATTGAATGGCCAGCGGGGATTAGATCCCCGTCATCTGGCCAGTATAGAGGATAAAGTTGCGCAGCAAGAACACCCCTATCAGGCTGAAGCTGGCGGTGACCGCCACATAGGCGAACTTACGATCCGCCGACACCTTCATCCATAGGTTGAAGGCCAGTGGCAGGGTAAGGCCTATGCCGATCACGCCGGCCCAGAAGATCCAACCCCAGAAGCCGAAGCCCAAGGCGTTGAGCGCCGCGACCTGGCTCTGACCACCGGAGAGGATTAATCCGGCGAAGAAGGTAAACAGCAGGCCAATCTCCACCAAAATCAACGGGATCTCTATGCCGTGGATGAAACGCACCTCGACCCCATTGGGATTACCCCGAAGCAGCACCCCACCCAGTAGGGTCGCGGCGGCGCCGGAGGAGAGCCCGGAGATCAAGAACAGCAGCGGCAATACCGGGTTATTCAGCAGCGGGAAGCCGATCAGCGCCGACAGCAGGAAGCCGGTGTAGGCCCCAAGCGAGATGGCGAGGATCACCAAGACGCCTGTGATCGCCGCTTCCTGTTTCACCAGCCAGTTAAGCAGTCGGTTGGCGATAGGCAGGCGCTTATCCAGTAGCTGAGTGATGCGGCGCTGAAAGACGCTGGCTATCCAGGCAAACAGCACCAGCTGATAGGCCATCAGCACCAGCACCCCCATAGACATCACAGAACTGGTGTTGTAGAACACCAGGATCTTCCAGAAATCCAGTGGCCGGGTGAGGTCGAATACCAGGATCCCCAGGCCACCAAACACGGCGACCGGCGCTATGATGGCCGCCGCCTGCACGAAGGGCGAATGCCAGGCTTCGTGGGATAACTTGAAGTGTTTCAGCATGATGGCGAAAAATACCGCCCCGGCAGACAGGCCGGCGAGGAAGAGGTATATGGCGATAGGCCAATGCCATACCAGGCCTTCGAAATGAAGAGCACTCATAGCATTATCTCCCCATCTATGGTTTGAATATGGAACAGCTTAGGCCGGGTGCCCAGGTCCACCTTGGCGCGGTAACTGGGCCTGGTCTTCAGCAGCTTGACCAGATCCGATTCGGGATCCTTGAGGTTACCAAAGGTCAGTGCCTTGGTGGGGCAGGCCTCGACACAGGCAGGTTGCAACCCCTGCGCCAGACGGCTCTGCTGACAGAAGTCGCACTTATCGGCGGTGCGGGTCTCGGGGTGAATATACCTGACCTGATAGGGACAGGCGGCGATGCAATACTGGCAGCCGACGCAGCGATCGCTATTGACCGCGACTATGCCCGTCTCCTTATCGATATAGGCGGCGCCTGTGGGGCAGACCCGTACACAGGGTGCGGCTTCGCAGTGCTGACAGGAGACGCGGCTGAAGCGGTAGCTCTGATCGGGATACTCGCCAAAGGGCCCCTTGCGTTCTATCTTCACCCGGGTGACGTCCTCGGGGATATGATTGACCTCACGGCAGGCCTGGACGCAGGCGTTGCAGCCGATACAGGCATTCTCGTCGTGCACCATGGCGTATTTGAGCTCGCTTTCCTTCTCGGGCTGGAGCAGGGAGTTGGCCTGGGGCGTGCGGGTGGCACCATACACAGAGACACCGGCCAGTAGCGCCCCCACTCCCTTTAGAAATTGGCGTTTAGAAACTTGCATCACAGGCCTCCTATTGTTCGACTTGGTGGCAGCCGATACACAGCTGGCTGTGCTGTTGCGTATCGAGCGACAACATGGGATCTGCCTCGGGATGGAGTCGATGACACTGATCGCAGCCAAGGCGGTTGGCGTGCACATTGTGGGTCCATTCGACTTCACCCAGGGCCTGATGATCGTGACAGGTCAGGCAGACGGCGCCGCGTTGCTGAGCCGAGAAGGGGCTATCGGGCCCAAAGGTCATGATGGTCGATCCCTTCTTGGGATGGCTGCCTTTGGGGCCGTGACAGTCCTGACAGAGAATGGCGAGGCCAGGGCTGGCGTGTATGCCCTCGAGCTGGCCATTGCGTTTATGACACTTGATACAGCTGCGGCTGGCCAGCTCGTCGGCGGCTAGGGCGTTGGGCGCTAGGCCCACCAGGCCAAGTGTGAGGACGCTGAGCAGCAGAGTAGTACAAGGGGTAATTTGACACATAATGCATCCTTACACCTCAGTGAGCATGACGTTGTGGGGAAAGATGAGCGTCAATGGAGGGGTTGACGCTCGTCAATACTTGCTGTGAAAGGCGCTCATCAGGCGGCGAGTGCGGTGCGCAGCAAGGCTTCGTCGCAATGCTTGTCTTTGTCGAGTTTGATGAGCTGTACACCAATGTAATCTAAACATTTTTCGACAAACTTCATCTGCTCTGGAGAGCTGGCCGCAGGGTCGCTCACCACGAGTTTGACTGCAGAAGATTCGTTATCGACGACCACGTAATCCAGGTGGCAGTGCTCCATGAAGTCCTGTACCTCTTCGTGGTTTTTGAGGGAATCATCCAAGTCGACGACATTCACCAGTGACGCGCCGTAAAGGACATCGTAGCGATTGGCGGCGATGGCCTTTAGGCCTTTGAGAAACTGCATTGAATCCTTGTCGAGCAGGTGAGGCTTGATGCTTACGCTGGCATCGACCAGCTGGTTCTCGCTTGATCTAAAGAACTTGATGCAGGTCATCACGAAGGTCACGATGACGAGAGGACAAATGATAAACAAAACAAAGTACATAAATGCATAGCTTAAAATAACGGTAGCGGTGGCGTTCATGATAAACCTCCAAGGTTATTTTGATTTTTAACTCTCGATTTAATTATTACCTTATGGGACTTAATTACAATAACTATTGAAATCGGATTATTAAAATTTAGCCTTGGATCAGATACTTGTTTTTTGCTATTTCATTTTGTAGATAATCAATAATTAGATATGTGATTTTTAATTGTCGAATATCTGAATGTTGGTGGGGTTTATAAGATGTTTTGCATTAAAATTAAGTCATTGCAATGTTTTTGTAAATGCTTGAAATTTAGAAATATGATCTAGGTCTATTTTATTTGTTTTATTGAATCAGAATAAAAGTATTGTCTGCTTAATAATATTTACTATACTCTCAATGGGTATATTCGATGTCGGGAGAGGTATTTTTAAATGAAAAATATGACTCTAGATAGTTTAGATATGCTGAGCGCCAATATATTAGTTAATTTGTATGAAAAGCATTCCGCTTCTTCGGTGGCGATGGAGATGAATATACCCGCCCCCAAGGTAAGCCGCTGTCTGCAGCATGCCCGAATGATCTTTAACGATCCCTTGTTTATTCGTAAGAAGCATGGCCTGGAACCCAACGATTTTACCCGTCAACTCTACCCTCTGGTGAAGGCGCTGGTGCAATGTGGCGAGCAGCTGCATCAGTTGGAGATCTGTCACGATCAGGCCGCGAGCCAGATCATGGTGCTCTATGTCAGCGATCTCTTGATTGCCGAGCTGCCTCAACGCCTGAGTGGCGCCATCAGCGAGGCACAGCTGCCTATTAGCTATGAGCTGCGTAGCGGCAGTGTGGATCTGGTAGAAGATCTGGCCCAGGGGCTTATCGATCTGGCAATTGTCAGCGAGTCTTCGGATAAGGCATTGCAAGATGATAGGCTCAGTGTCGAACCACTCAAACAGTTAACCCATCTGTATCTACTCTGCTCCCTCAAGCATCCCCTGCTGCAGCAGGAGATCAGTCTGGCCAATATCGCCAACTATCCCTACCTAAGCGCATTCGGCCAGTTTGATAAGCTGGCGCCGGATCCCTTCCAGCGTTACTGCGCCCAACACAGACTCAGCTGCCATCCTGCGCCTACCGAGATAGGAAGAGAGGGGCTGGCCTTTAATCAGCTTTATCGGTATCTGTCGGACGATAAGACGGTGAGCCTGCTGCCTTACAGCAAGGTATACGAACACAGTGAGCTATTACCTGGCCTGCATGTATGCTGCCTGTCGAGCATGGATACCAAGCGTCTGTATCAAGAGCAACCCTATCCCAGGCTCTATATGTTGAGCCGCGGCGGTCGCTGCGCTACCCATCTCGACTGGTTAAAGCGGGAGATAACTCTGCTGATCAAGCAGAACGTGCACTAGCCAGCGCATTCGGCGCGGCCTGTAGCGGCTAAGTGTTCTTGGCGGTTAAACTTATCTCTGTGCTTGTCTAGGCTTGGTCCAAGGCCCGTGCAAGGGGGGCGCGCTTCTGGGTCACTCGAGCACAGTGTGCCTGCATCTCGAGTAATTTCTCCGTTAAAATCCTGCGCAGGCAGTTCACCAGCTCAGGCTTGATCCCCTTGTGGCAGTGCAGATAGTAGCTCTGCGTCTCAAGGTCTGTGATTTCTAACCAGATCTTAGAGATATCCAGGTAGTCCACGTCGTTGCGATTCTCGAAATAGCTCATGGACATGGCCGAGGAGAGCAGGCCGATATCCTCGCTGTGACTGACATGATCCACCAACATCCTCAGGCTCGGGCTCTTGAGGGCCACACGGATATCTATCTGCCTGGCTCTGGCATACACCTCTATGGGATGAGGTTCCTGCTCCTGCAGGTGGGTATTAACCAGGGCGATAGGGTAATCAAACATCTGCCGCAGCGGATCCTCGCTGTGAAGAATGGGATGATCCTGTCGGGCGACGATGAAGAAGTGGGTGATATCCCCCAGCTTAAAGTTGTTCACCATGGGGTGGTTGATCGGCTCGGTGGAGATGCTGCAGTCGACCTTGCCCTGACACAGGCGTTGATTGACCTTATCTGTCCAGGGTTGAATATTGATATTGACCCCACCCTCGATGCAGTTGCAGGTGTTGTGTACACAGTTCATCGCCATCAGCGACCACTGCTCATAGATGGCGACACTGAGTTGATAGGGCTCGGCTACCTTGTCTATGGTGGCGGCCACTATTTTGTCGTACTGCTCCACTATGGTCTTGACCATGGGGTAGATGGTGAGGGCGACCTGATTAGGTTCGAAGCCATATTGCTGACGGATAAAGAGCTCGTCTTCCAGCACCTCCCGCAGGCAGGTAAGGCTGCGGCTTACCTTAGACTGAGTGGTACGTAATCGCTCGGCCACCGCACTGCCACTCTTGAGTTCAACCAGTCCGATAAATACCTGCAGGGTATAGTAATCGAGTCGGCTCACTTTCTTTAGCATGACATATCCCTCTATCGGCAGGTTTCGATGGCGTTAACAGGCAAAAATTATAGATCTTATGCCTAAAAATTAACCAGTTGATGAAGGTTTCTTTTAGCACGGATTGGTTAAAAATTCTGCGGGTGACATCACAGTTAGCCGGCGGTAAGCCTTGCTGTAGAGCTTCATCAAAGTCTGCCGATACCGAGCTTTAGGGGGAGTAAGCCAAAGTTCCCCATGTGGCAGCCTTAACTGCCACATGGGGGGAAGAGTGACTATTGAGGCGTCGGCAGGCGGTTCTTCTGCTTCTGGTAGAAGTAGGCCACCGTCAGCAAAATGATGCCTATGATGATGAAGGCGACCACCTTCTGCACCAGCACGAAGGAGGCCATGTCGATAAACAGCACCTTGAGACAGGCGAGACCAAACAAGATGCCGGCCAGTCGTACCAGGCTGGCCTGTCGAGGTCGCAGGCTGAGGAACATGAGCGCGCTGCCGTGACTCACCAGCAAGATACTGCTGACAGGCGCGGCTATCTGATCCCCCAGCTGATAGCTCCAGAGGAAATAGCTCACCGCCAGCAGGCTGTGCCAGCCCCATAACAGGGCGGGTTTTGGCAGCAATTTCCTGTGTGCCTGAACCCCCAGTCGCTTGCCCCTGAGATACCAGGCGAGTACCACCAATATGCCTAGCTCGCTGAGGCTAAACAGCAGGCTGCTGACATCCAACCCCAGGGGGCGATCACCGTGCAATATGATGGGCGCCAGCGGCAGCGAGATGAGCGAGGCGTAGGCCAGGCCATAGCCGGGTCTTAGCGCCTCGGCGAAACGTCTGCCCAGGGCATTGTCTCGCTCAAGCAGCAAGGCAAAGTAGGTCGTTAACCCGAGGAACACCAGTGTCCATCCCGGGGCGATGAGCCCGGACAGGGTCTGCACGGCGACGGCGACTACCAAGGCAAAATAGAAGGGGGTCAACTGCCATGGGAAGCGCAGCAACAGGCGCCAGCGGCGGTTGAGTCTTTGATAACGGATAAGCACAGTTCCCATCGCCAGAGCGCCCAGGACGAGGGCGACAAGCCCCTGCCATTGGTTGTCTAGGCAGCTCACAGCGGTGAACAGCATGGCCGTTGCACACAGCACTTGCGTCTCAATCACCAGACTCCTATGGCGCACGAACCTCGCGAGGCCGAGGGCCATGGCGCTGGCCAACCAGAGGTAGATGGGCAGCAGCGCCAGATAGCTGCGAAGCACCTTGGGCAGCAGGATGAGTGGCACGGCCAGATAACAGCCCAGTTGCACATAGTAGGCCAGACGCACCAGAGGCGATTGCGGGGAGTATTTTTTGTACCAGTAGTAGGCCAACAGCAGACTGGTAAACAGCTCGATACGCGCCAGCTTGGCGTTGAGAGGCTGCTGGGCAAAGTTGACGCTGCCCGCCTCTAGCATGCCGAGCATGATGAGGCCACCTAGCGGCAGTAGCCAGAACCAGGCCATGATCTCGGTAAAGCGCAGCTCGTTTCGCTTACCAAGATAGAGCAGCATCAGGGCGATCAGTGGCAGCCCATTGAGATAGAAGTCTGGGCTCAAGCAGTAGCCGATAAACAGCGCGGTGATCGCCAGCAGCTGACCAAAAACGCCCTGCAGGGCGCGGCGCAGGAGTCGCTCCGTCCCGGCAAGCCTATCCCCTAGGGCATCAATCAGGCGTATCGCCTGATAACAGGCGGCGCAGCTTAGTGTAAGGGTGAGAATGAGGATGAGGTTATCGCTCATTCCCGCGGCGCCACCCGGCTCGCGGTGACTCACTGCCAAGCTGTCGAACAGGGTCAGCAGGTTGCTGCCAAGGCCCATCGCCAACAGGATATAGGCCTCGGTGCGAATCGCGATAAAGTCATGTTTAGCGCCGAGCCAGAGCAGCAGTAGGGCTTCGATCAACAGCACTAAACCAAGCAGATCGGCGCTGATGAGGTAGAGCGCCGCCACCCCGGCAAACACCCCGGCCGCCGCCAGCATCAGCGGCGCAATCAGGCTATCACGCCGTATCTTCCAATAGAGCAGGGCGCAGATAACGCCATTGATCGCGAACAGCTCGCCGGCGTAGGCGGTAAACTCCCCCAGGGTATAGAGGGTAAAACAGAGCATGGCCACGGGCACCATGAGCAGGCGCGCACTGGGCTCCCGCTTGGCCTGTAACCAGAGGCTACCCAGGCCATAGAGGTAGAAGAGGGCATTGATGCCCGCCAGTGCCAGCATCTCCATGGGGCCGATGGGGGCCAGCGGCAGAAACAGAAAGAAGCCCAGCAGCTGCACACATGCGATATGCAGCAGTGCCGTTATCTCGATCAGCACGGGCCAATTCAGCCTATGACTCTGCACCAGAGAGCAGGCACCTATGATCAGCAAGTAGGGCAGATAGAGCAGCGGTGCCTGGCTGGCATCGAGCAGCATAAGCGGCGCCAGGGAGCCGCCGCACAGGGCGATGATGGCCACCACCTTGGTCTCCAGCTTCATCGCCAGGCCATAACCCAGGAGGGTGTTGACCAGCATCAGCGAGAAGGCGGCGCTCTCCGGGATCAGCTCAAAATAGGGGCCGAGGAAATAGATACAGAGATAATTCAATATGACGCCAAGGCCCACTATGCCCGAAGCATAGTCCTCCATACCGGGCCTGGCCCGCCGGATAAAGAGGCCGACAGCAATGACGGTATTGGCCGTTACCAGGCCGAGCAGTGCCTTACCCAGCTCGGAGAACCAGTGGTTGATGGAGTATTGCAGCAGGTAGCCAAAGCCCAGGGTGAGGGTGATGATGCCCGCCAGTGTCATCAGAAACACCGCGCCTTGTCCTTTGGCTTGATAGTGTTGATAGAAGGCCTTGGCCTGCTCGCCGAGGCCGCCGAAGGGGCCGAGCAGCAGGTTGACCAGCTGTCCCAATGAGCCCTGCAGCTGAGCCGCCGAGTTGGCCAGCTGTTGGCCAATACCTGGAGTGGCGGCCTTCTGTTTTGTGGTTTTCGTTGTGCGAGCCGAAGTTTTAACTTGTTCCTCTGGTTGAGGCGTCTGGCGCTGCCAGGCGTCGTGGCGATAGCTGGTATCGGCCTGCTGGCTGAGTTCGCCTTGCTGGGGGGACTGTGTCTGCTCTAACTCTAGCTGCGCTGACTGAACTTGCGCTGACGCTAAGTGAGTTTGCTCAGGCTGGGCTTGTCCAGAATGCGTCTGCCATGGCAAGTATTGGCTTGATTGGCTTGGCGCAGATGTTGAGTGCGCAGATGTTGAGTGTGTAGGAGTGGAATGCGCCAGATCTGAAGCCTCGGGCTGGTCATAGCCCTCCAGGGCATTTACCCGCGCATTGAGCTCAGCCAGCTGCTGGCTAAACTCCGCTAATTGACTCGTGAGCGCCGCGCGGTCCGATGCCTGTTGTGATTGCATCGCCTCCAGGGCCTGAGTGAGCTTGTTGACATCTTCCTTCAGTGTCATCGCCTTTCCTTTGGTCTTGCCAACTTATCCTAAGACTTATCATTGTACTTGTAGTATAGGCACTTAGGGAAGTGGTTGATATTTTTATGAATGCGGACGTTAACTTGTTTTCCAAACTCTGTTTGGATTAGCGTCGTGGGGGCTTCCCTCGTTGAGACGAATACGGCCTTCTGGCCGAAAAAAGTCGTGGGATTCCATCCCACACCCGGGCAAGGAGGACTGTTCGTCCTCGCCCTCCTTGCATCCTCCCTGACGCCCCCGACGAAGTTGTTGCTCCTCGTGCTTATGGATAAATCACTAACGCTTCCGATGGTACATCCTGTACCCCGAAAGCTAATCGGGCATCCATGCCCGATTCACGTGATTTATTCCAACGCCCTTCGGCAACTTCGATGGGGATTCCCTGTAGCCACAACCTGCATTGAAGCAAATAAGTAAAAGTTTACTCTGATCCGACTATTCAAATCTATTTTTGTTCGCAACTTTGTTGGGGGGAGACCATCGTATGGACTTGGTTCGTAGTGAGGATTATTAATGTTTATATTTTAAATAAGTAATTGTTGTATTTAAATTTGTACAACGAAAGTACGACTGAAAGCCTCTAGACAGTCTTGCTAGGTACCTGTATTTTAAACTGTATTAATAATATTCAGCAGGGATGAGTGTAAGCTGTTCTGGATGTGTGGGCTAATAAAAATAGCGATATATTTCAGTTGGTTCGTTAGGGTTGGTGAATTTTACTTATAGAGATTAGATATGATACAAGAATTAGAATATCCGAGCATGAACTCAATTTTTAATTGTCATGATGTTGAATATGGAATTAGAAGAGACTCGCAAATAGAAACAATAAAGCATTATCTAAAAGAAAATCAGGTTTTATACTTGAATGCATCTTCTTCAATTGGAAAAACAACTATATTAAAGCAGGTGTTTGAAGAACTAAAGTATGATTCTATTTCTCTTTTTATTAATAAAGAAAGAGTTGGATTTATTAATGATGTGGAAGTGTATAAAGATCTTTATATTCAAATTAAAACTTATATGGGGAACTTTACACAGCAAGATGTGAGCAAAGATGTTTCTAAAAGTGATCTAGAAAAGCTAATATCAACTTTAAGTTATCATTTAAAGTACAATGGAAAGGTTGTCTATTTCATATTTGATGGTGTGTATTCTTTTGAAAACAATGATAACAATTTTCTTGCTGAGTTTTTTTTGATGCTCCCAACTGATGTGAATTATAAATACTTGATAAGTAGAGATGATTCTAAAAAGAGTGTTGGTGTCACATCTAAAAAGTGTCATGACTATAGTTTAAGTGTTTTTTCTCTAGAGGAAATTAAGCTATGTTTGCCAAATGTTGATGATACTACAATAGTTTTGATAAGAGAGTCATTTGGTTCTTCGCCAGAAACTATATCATTTATAAAAGACATGGTTGAACGTGGAATAGAAATTGATGATATATTTAGTGATTCCAATGATGACATTCAGTGTTTGTATGAAAATGAATGGAGTAGAACGGTAAGAAGTGATTTCGTTAGAGACTTGATTGGTATTTGCTCTTATTCAGTTGATGCAGTTTCTTTAGTGGAAGTTGGTATTGCTTTAGATGCTACCGAGAAAGATTTAATAGAGGTTCTAAATGGATTGACTTTTTTAAAGCTTGAGGATGAGTTAATTGTTTTTAAGTCTAATGCTATTTTGAATTTTTGTAAGAAGAAAGTTTCCGATAACAAACATAAGTATATAGATATACTTTTGGGGTTGACTCGTGATAATTTTGATTCTTTAAACTCATCTAAAACTGCACATTATCTTTTTGAAAAAAATGAGTTTGACAAAGTATTGGGTGTTATTAGTGATGAGCATATATCTAATAGGTATCAAAAATCAAAGTCATTTAATGAAGTTCATAAGATAATTAACTTTGGAATTAAAGCTTGTGAAAAACTAGATATAAAAGATAAGTTTATAAAGTATAAGTATTTAAAAAGTGGGTTGTCTAGTATCTATAACTCTGAATTGATGGCGCAACAACTGAAATGTCACATTGTTGCTGGTGAGTCTGCACTGGCCATAAGGCTTATTCAGAAAGCTCGTTCGGAAGAAGAGATGTTACAGCTGTATTGTATATACGCCATGTCAAAAATTAAAGAAGGAGTCGGTATAGAGGATAGTTTATACAATAAAATAGATTACTTGTTTGATAAAATCGATGTTGATGAACTAGGTCCTGAAAGAGTGGTAGATATTTGTGCTGATCTTCTTCCAATAATGCCTGATAAAGCTTTGATTTTAATTAACAAATTGGATTCTTTAGGGCAGGCTGGGCAGAATAAGTCAGACTTTGCATTTCTCAATTTGTCTTTATTGAGTTTGCAGCGTCATGGGGATAATTTTACAACAGATATCAGCAAGGAAAACTCAAGAGATTTAACTCGTTCTACTATTATTGAAAATATAAAAGGCTTAAATAAGGATGCAACTCCTGATAGTTTGTTGGAATTTTTTAGTAAGTTTCCAGAAAGTGGAGACCGTATATTTCTTTATAGAGCTTGGCTTAAAAATAACAAAGAAAATCAAAATGCAGTGATTATTTTAGGAAAGGTAATGGATGAAATTATAGAATCAATAGAGTTTTCTATTGACGCTTCGTTGTTTCAAGATATTACCGAGTGCCTTAATTTTTCTGAATTAGAAAATAATGATGATGTTGTCAATAAAATAAAGTCGCAACTTAATACTCTTAAAAAGAAAGGTCCAACAGTTGACTATTGCAGGCTTGTTTTAAATATAATAACCCAAGAGAGGAGTTTAGACAAAAAGGTTGAGACCCTAAATGACTTGGTAAAATACATTGATTCTGTAAAAGATTTATCTGTTAAACTTACTTGCTTGTCTCATATCTGTGGTTTTGAAAAGTTTAATAAAATATCAAACATCATACTTGATTGCCATAAAACAAAGCAGGATACTTTTAAAACAATAATAGAGTCAGATGCTCTTCATATCGAAATATTGAAAGAGTCTATAGCTGCCGAATCAAAGTATGATATAGATAATGCTATTTTTTGGTGTGAAAGTTTCAATAATTCAATTAGGGTTAACAAAGGTAAGTCTATTGCACTTTATAGTTATCTTAAAAATATTGAATTGATTAAAAATCATAAATCAGTAAATGACTTGGTATCAATTGTAAGATCAATTTCTGATGAAGAGTATAGAGAGGATTTGTATTATTTAGTTGTTGAAAAGTATAAATATTTTTCACCATCAAAGAAAAATACAGATAAGCTTATAAAGTTTTTTAAAAGAATACATAACAACTACGTTAAATCAAGGTGTTTGATAATGCTTTATTGTGAGGCGTTAGAGCTTGGTGTTATTAAAAGTGAAAGTTATGTTGTTGATTGCATAAATGACGCTATTTCTAATTGTGATGGTGATGACAATAAGTCTGAGTTGAGGTTTTATGCTTGTGAAATGCTATTCAAATTTGATAGGGATGTTTCGCTTTCATTTAAAGAGAAAGCAATTGAGGTTGTAGAAGAAACTGGATATTCAAACGAAGGGCAGATTGATTTTAAAATATATACAATCGAGTTGGCAATCAGAAGTCTTTATATATTATCTAGAGTTAATGAAGATTCGGTAGAAGATTTTGATTTTATAGTGAAATCGATATTAACGATTAATAGTGATATAAAAAAATCGCGACTTTTTTCTCGGTTAGTTTCATCTTATCAAAAAAGTGATAAAGACAGTTATAGTAAGAAAATAATTGAGAATCATATCGTTCCCATTTTAGAGAAAAACTCTAAAACCGCTGGAAAGGAATTCTTAATCATCTTGTTTTATACCCTTCCAGTTATAAATGTATATGATGATGATATTTTTTTATATTGGTTTAATAAAGCTCCTAAGGGCACTGGTAGAATTATGGATAAGATGATCAATGTGACAATTGATTATTTATATAATGATTGTATTATTGGTGATCCTTATGATTCCATTAAGAATAAATATACTATTGGTTATCGTGACTTAATTCGAGTCTTGAAGTTAATAAGTTTGATACGGGAGGATGGAAATCAGTTTTTTGAAATTAGAAGGGTTTTAGCTGCAATTAAAGGTCTTAGAAAAAAGAGTAAGATTAGTAAAACTCAAGAAGATGAACTTCTGGGAAGTCTCATTCGGGAATATATTGATACTTTCCCTAAACAAGGAGGGATTTCTCATTTTGGTTATAAAATATTGTTTTTATCTGAAATTAAAAGTATGTCAGATGATCTTGTCGATGAGTCTTGGGATGAACTCATTTCTATGGCGAGGCAGGTTAACAATATATCTGATCGTTCGTTTGTTATTTCTCAGATTTCAAGTAATTTACCTGAATCTCATCAATTAAAAAGGAAGGCTCTTTTTCAAGAGTCAGTATCTTTAATAGAAAGGTTGTCTTCAAGTATAGAAAAGGTAAATAGATATAAAGTTGTTTGTGATAATTATCGAAGTTTCGATAAAGCAAGTGTTAAAGATAATTTGAAGAAAGCGTTTATGATTTGTAATGATAGTCACCAAAGGATTAATTCTTCAACAAACTTAGAAATAATAGATATGATAAATTCCTATGGTGATGCATTTTCTTCGTCTTTAGTAAATATGCTTGATAATGACCCTGCGAGAAAAAAGTCTATCGAAGACAGCATGAAAAAGCGAAAAAATGAAGAAGAATTAAAGAAAAGGTTTCAAAGTAATCAAGATTTATCTAAAGAAGATAAAAGCTCAGATCTTACCGATTTACTTTGGAAGCAGTTAGCTATAGTTAATTCAAATTGTGGCCACGTGCCAAAGTTATTTAATGTACAAAGCTATATTAATTCTTTGGATTATTCTGACGTAGATGGACTTTATAAAGTTCTAAGTTACTACATTCATTCGCTATATGTAATAAATCCTTCTCGATCGAAAGTGCTAGAGACTATTAGACCTTTGTTTGATATCTTCTCGTCTATTATATTGGTTTTTGATGCTATATTTAGTGAGGCTGAACGTTGTGATAATTTGGAACTGGTTTCTAATGACAGCGATGAAAAGTCAGTAGTTATATCTGAAGGGCAAGGTGAAAATGCTTTGAAGTTTATTAAGGAATGGTTTGGGAATTCTAATAATAAAGTGTTAACTATTGTTGACCCATATTTGCATGTTGAGGATTTTGAGTTTATAGCTAATGTCATATCCAAAGATCCAAATGTAGACTTGATAATTGTTACAAGTTTAGAGTCATGTAAGAAGTTGGAAGCTGATGGTGATTTGGAAGACAGATTCTCTCAATTTTGGGAAGATAATATTAGTAGGACTTCACCACCATCAATTGATTTTATCTTTATTAGTTGTGGAGATAGCAAATCTTTTCCTATACATGATCGTTGGTGGCTCTCCGGGGCTAACGTGGTTGAATGCGGTACTTCAATTAGCGGTTTTGGAAACAGAGTTTCTAAAATCAGAGTTCTTACGGCAGAAGAAGCATCCGAGATCGATGCAGCTATTTCACCATATATTATGATGAAAAAGAGATTTAGAGGTGACGAGAAAGTTAAGTATAAGCTGGTTAGAATCTAAATGTCATCATGAACAGATACGGTAGAAGCTACAGTTAGTCCCCATCGAAGTTGCCGGAGTGGATAGCAGAAAATGGCGTGAGACTCACATGGATGTGAGGCTAGCTTCCGGGGGGCTTGGATGCCCCATCGGAAGCGTCAGTCATTTTCAATAAGCCACGTAGGGATCACAACTTCGTCTGGGGCGGCACGGGGAGATGCAAGAGGGGGATTGCTGGAGATCCCCCTCTTGCCCTGGTGTGGAACGGAGTTCCACGACTTACCTCGGCCGTAAGGCCGCACATTTACAGCTGTGGGATGGAATCCCACGACGTTAATCCAAACGAAGTTTGGAAAACGTAATTCAGGCCGAAAGGCTACATATACTTTGGTGTGGAACGGAGTTCCACGACTTTTATCCAAACGGAGTTTGGAAAATCAGTATCCGGCCGTAAGGCCGCAAACCGGCGTCAGCCATCCCAAACGAAGTTTGGATAAACCATCAACATGACGTTAGTCATCAAAAAGTTATTTAAACCATTGTTAACTGACAATGGTGACACGAATCGTTAGAATAACCCCCAGATTATTCCTATCCAGAGCCAACCCCAATGCATGTACATATCTTAGGGATCTGCGGCACCTTTATGGGTGGTCTCGCACTCCTTGCTCGCGCTAACGGTCACAAGGTCACGGGCAGCGATGCCAACGTCTATCCGCCCATGAGCACTCAGCTCGAGGAGCAGGGGATAGAACTGATCCAGGGCTTCGACCCAAGTCAGCTGGGGCAAAACGAGGACGAGGCGCCGGATCTGGTGGTGATAGGTAATGCCATGAGTCGTGGCAATCCCTGTGTCGAGGCTGTGCTGAATCGTGGCCTGAAATATACCTCCGGGCCACAGTTTCTGGCCGAACATATTCTGCCCAATCGTTGGGTGCTGGCGGTGTCGGGTACCCATGGTAAGACATCGACCTCCAGCATGCTGGCGTGGATCTTAGAAGATTGCGGCTATGCGCCGGGCTTCCTGATAGGCGGCGTACCGCAAAACTTTGGCGTGTCGGCGCGCCTGGGCGACTCGCCGTTTTTCGTGGTGGAGGCGGACGAGTATGACAGCGCCTTCTTCGACAAGCGCTCTAAGTTTGTCCACTATCAGCCGCGCACTTTGGTGATCAATAACCTGGAGTTCGATCACGCCGATATCTTCGATGATTTAAAAGCGATCCAGCGTCAGTTTAATCACGTAATAAGAACAGTACCGGGTCAGGGCAAGGTTATCTGGCCATCCGCCAGCGACGCGGTGCGCGAGGTGATCGACATGGGCTGCTGGAGCGAGCAGGAGACCTTTAACCTGGTGGCGGGTAGCCCAGGTTGGTACAGCGAGCTGCTGAGCGAGGATGGCCACAGCTTCGAGCTCTTCTTCGACGGTGAGTCCCAGGGCGTGCTCGACTGGTCACTCATCGGTCAGCACAACGTGGAAAACGCCACCATGGCGATCGCCGCGGCCCGTCACGTGGGCGTCAAGCCTGCGGCGGCTATCGAGGCGTTGACCCGCTTCGCGCCGCCAAAGCGTCGCATGGAGCTTATCGGCACTGTCAGTGATATCGCCGTGTATGACGACTTTGCTCACCACCCGACGGCGATTGCCACCACGCTACAGGGCTGCCGCGCCAAGGTGGGTGAAGGTCGCATCATAGTTGTGCTGGAGCCTCGCTCTAACACCATGAAACGCGGCGTGCACAAGGATACCCTGGCGGGGTCCATGGCGCTGGCCGATGCAGCCTACCTGTATCAGGCGGACAACATCGACTGGGACGTGGAAGCGGCGATGGCCAAGGCCGAGTTGCCTGTGACTGTGCTATACCAGATAGATGAGCTGGTCGAGACCGTGGCCGCGGCGGCGAGGCCCGGCGACACCATAATCGTGATGAGCAACGGCGGCTTCGGTGGCCTACACGGCAAGTTGCTGCACAAGCTGGAACAGAACAAGGCATGAGTCTAGCCAGTCGGGCTTAGACTCGGGTCTTCAACGAAGAGAGAGATATGAATTATCCCAAGCGGGCCAAGGCGATCAGCCTGGCCTGGACCGGCGCCAGCGGGGCGCCATATGGACTTAAGTTATTGCAGTGTCTGCTGATGGCGGATTATCAGGTGTTTCTGATGATCTCCAGCGCGGCGCGTGTGGTGCTGGCTACCGAACACGGCTTGCAGCTCAGTGCTAACGGCGACAAGGCTAAGGAGCAACTGCTGGCGCTGTTTGCCGAGCAGGGGCTAAAGCCAACAGGTGAATTGCATGTGCTGGGCAAGGAGGAGTGGTTCTCGCCACCAGCCTCTGGCTCGGCGGCGCCCAAACAGATGGTGATCTGCCCCTGTAGCACGGGCACCCTGGCGGCGGTGGCCACCGGCATGAGCAATAGCCTGCTAGAGCGCGCCGCCGATGTGGTGCTCAAGGAGCGTGGCCAGCTGATCTTAGTACCCAGAGAAACCCCCTTTAGCAGCATACACTTAGAGCATATGCTGTCACTTTCGCGCCTGGGAGCCACCATAATGCCGGCGGCGCCGGGCTTTTATCATGATCCCAAATCGATTGAAGATCTGGTAGACTTCATGGTCGCTCGGATTTTAGACCATCTGGGTGTCGACCACGGGTTAACCAAGCGTTGGGGCTATGATAAGCACAGTGCCGACAACCGCGACAATTAACACAAATTTGAGAAGAGTATGAAACACACTACCGAAGTGATGATCTCGGCAGATGAGATTGAACAACAACTGGATATCCTGGCAGCGCAGATCAATGCCCATTACGCCAACAGCGAACGCCTGCTAATGGTTGGCCTGCTGAAGGGGTCTGTGGTCTTTATGGCCGACCTCTGCCGCCGCATCAAGGGCCACGTTGAGATCGATTTCATGTCGGTATCCAGCTACGGCAACGCCATGACCAGCTCGCGCGACGTGAAGATCCTAAAGGATGTACAGTCGGATATCGAAGGCCGTGACGTGTTGATCGTCGAAGACCTGATCGATTCGGGTAACACCCTGAACAAGGTGCGCGAGATGCTACTGCTGCGCGAACCTAAGAGTCTGGCCCTCTGTACCTTGCTGGACAAGCCAGAGCGTCGCGAGGTTGATGTACCGGTAGACTTTATCGGCTTCACCATCCCCGATGAGTTTATCGTCGGCTATGGTATCGACTATGCCGAGCAGTATCGTAACCTGCCTTACATAGCGAAAGTCGTACCCTTAGATTAATCGCGCCTTAGTTAAGATCTTAAACTCCTGCTTTGTGCGGGAGTTTTTGTTTTTTCATATCAATAGCAATAGCAATACCAATTTCAAGATCAGGATAACGGAAGTCACTAATGACCAAAGAGCCATATGCTTTAGTTATCGACTCGCTCAGAAAAACCTACAAGGGCGGCGTCGAAGCGGTAAAAGGGATCAGCCTTAAGGTCGAGGCGGGGGATTTCTTTGCCCTGCTGGGCCCCAACGGCGCCGGCAAGTCCACCACGATCGGGGTGATCTGCTCCCTGGTGCAGAAGAGTTCCGGCAAGGTGAAGGTGTTCGAACACGATATCGACACCCAGCTGGAGCTGGCCAAGATGTCCATCGGCCTGGTGCCCCAGGAGTTTAACTTCAACCAGTTTGAGACAGTGCTGCAGATAGTGGTCAATCAGGCCGGCTATTTCGGTGTGTCTCGCGAGGTGGCCTTCGATCGCGCCAAGAAATACCTGAGTCAGCTCGACCTGTGGGACAAGCGCAACAGCCCGTCTCGCGCGCTTTCGGGCGGCATGAAGCGCCGCCTGATGATCGCCCGCGCCCTGATGCACGAGCCCAAGCTGCTGATCCTGGATGAGCCCACCGCCGGGGTGGATATCGAGCTCAGACGTTCAATGTGGACCTTCCTGACGGATCTTAACCGCCAGGGGGTGACCATCATACTGACCACCCACTACCTGGAAGAGGCCGAGATGCTGTGCCGCAACATTGGCATCATAGACAAGGGCGAGCTGGTGGAGTGCACCAGCATGAAATCCTTGCTCAGCCGCCTCAACATGGAGACCTTCGTGTTCGACCTCAAGGCCGATATCAACGAGGCGCCGACCCTCGACGGAATTAGTTGTCGCCTGACCGACCCACACACATTAGAGGTGGATGTGGAGAAGGCCCATAGCATCAACAGCGTGTTCGCCCAGCTTACCGAGCAGGGGATAGAGGTGTTGTCTATGCGTAACAAGGCTAACCGATTGGAGGAGCTGTTTGTGGAGCTGGTGGAACAAGGTAAGGGAGGTGCTAAGGCATGAGCACTAGCATGAACATGAAGCAGGTCTATTTTACCGCCTTTAAGAGCATATTGATCAAGGAGGTGACCCGTTTCACCCGTATCTGGGTGCAGACCCTGGTGCCGCCGGCGATCTCTATGACTCTGTATTTCCTGATCTTCGGTAATCTGGTGGGTAAGCGCATCGGTGAGATGGGCGGCGTCAGCTACATGGAGTTTATCGCCCCCGGCCTCATCATGATGTCGGTGATCACCGCCTCCTACTCCAACGTGGCGTCATCCTTCTTCAGTGCCAAGTTTCAGCGCAACCTGGAGGAGCTGATCGTCGCGCCCGTGCCTCACTATGTGATGATTGCCGGTTACGTGGGCGGTGGTGTGGCCCGTGGCCTGTGTGTCGGCACCATAGTGACCCTGGTGGCCATGTTCTTCGTGGATATCAGCCTGCACCACGCAGGCTTGGTGGCCCTGACCGTACTGCTGACCTCTATCCTGTTCGCCCTGGGGGGGCTGATCAACGCCGTGTTCGCCAAGAGCTATGATGACATCAGCATAGTGCCCACCTTCGTGTTGACGCCGCTGACCTATCTGGGCGGTGTCTTCTACTCGCTGACTCTGCTGCCGAGCTTCTGGCAGGGGGTGTCACAGCTGAACCCTGTGGTCTATATGATCAACGTGTTCCGTTACGGTTTCCTGGGTTATGCCGACATAGGCATTGGCCTGTCGATTGCCGTCATGGTGGGCTTCTGCGCCGGCCTCTGGTTGCTGGCCTACTACCTGATCAGCCGCGGCATAGGCTTGAGAACCTAGTTGGTTCATGACAGACAAATCCAACTAAAAAGCCCCACATTGGTGGGGCTTTTTTATGGCTGTATTCTTTAATGCATGGCGTGCATTGACTAGCTATCTTCCAAATAGCGCACCATATCAAACAGCTGCGCCAGGCAGTATGCGCCTATCTTGGCACTGCAGAAATGACCATTTTGGCAGGCATAGTCGCTGACCCATTGGACTATTCGTGAAAGGGCTATCTGCTCGTCCGAGGGGAGTAGAACGCCATCTTGGCAGTGATAACTCACGCCCTGGCTGTCGATAAGCAGCAGGGATTGGCCAAGCAGATGGTCGCGCTCATCGAGCCAGGCTTGCTCGCTATCTAACAGCATCAACTGCTTGTCGTTGGTGAGCTTGAGCAGTAAGGGCCAGTGGATAGTCATATTTGAGTCTGCTCTGGGGCCATCTGAACCTCGGGATGGTTCTGGTCGCAGCCTAGGTGGAAGTAGGCGCCGGGTTTGTCCTCTATGCCGTGGGCCAGTCCGAAGGCGTAGCCTTTGACATAGATAAAAAGATACAGGGCGGCGTCTTTATCGTCGTCATAGGCTTTGAGGGTCTGTCGCAGCGCTTGGTTAACCTGGTTTTGGTCTATGGTAAAGCCCATGTCGATGGCGAGCTTGGCACATACCAGAGGCGCTATCACCTCGCTCTGGGTCGTCAGGTATTGGGCATGGTCGATGAAGCTGTCGACGTTGATCTCTCTGGGGTCATCGGCAGGCGTGAAGAAGGTTTGGCGCAGATAGAATCCCAGCAGAAGCAGGCCGATAATGAGCAGGCTCAACTGGGTCTTGTTCATGGTGGCCTCGCGACTTAAGTTAGTGCTGCATGACTGAGGTCAATGCGGCAAGGCTTTCATCAAAGCTTTACGGCTCATGTTAGTGTTGCACTACCTGGGGCGCGCCCCTGTCGGCCTGCTCCCTCTGCTCCCTCTGCTCTTCCTGCTCCGGCGCCGTGATGCGCCGCTTATGTTGCTTTAGCATGAACATGGCGTCCTTGTTGAGCTTTATCAGGCCGTCGAAGTAGCTGTTCATCTCATCGACTTTGGTGAGAAACTCGGGGTCGTCCTTGGCCTGCTTCTGCCAGTAGCGCTTGCGATCCAGCTTCTGTTTCTCGCTGGCCCTCAGGATCTCATAATAGCTGTTTTCCTGCTTGAGGCGGTAGACTTCCGCATCGATCAGCTGTAACAGCTTTTCCTGGGACAGGGTGCGCTTGTTGAGTAGCGCCTGCAGGGGGTCGAGCTTCTCCTTAGGCTTATCGCTATCGATCTCAGTCGTGATGCCGAGTTGGTACTGAATATGGTGTTGCTTAAACTCTTTCGGACAGGAGGTCTGGCTGAAGACCACCTTATCGCCCTTGATACACTTATAGATGCTGCTGGCGTGACTCAGGCCGGGAAGCAGCAGGAGTGCGATGGCTAAGAGCAGTTTTCCCATGGAGCGATAATTCCTCTATCTGCGTCGAGTCTTGGGGTGGCGGCATCAATTGGGTGAGCGTCGCCGCGACGAGTGATTTCCCTGGTTCCTTGTTCATGTCGGCAAGCCCTAGCTTCTACAGGCTATGGCTAAAATCTTCAGCCTGTGTGCCACTGGCATGGACAGCTATTACTATGGCGCAACTCCTGGAATAACACCAGTATTTTGCATGACTTAGGTGGTTTTCACGGTTTTTCAGAGGCGTAGAGATAAAAAACCGCGATGTGAGCTAATGTCACACCGCGGAGTTTGCTTGGGTGGGGTTATCTAAACCTTAAATCGGTTGCTGCTCCTAGCGGCTACACTCTTCGAGCAGGTAGGCCAGGTGGCGATAGGAGATGCCGCTGTGCTGGGTCAGACCCACTTCGCACATACGGTTGGCGTAGTAGCCCTCCTTGATGTCCACTGGGATCAGCTTCTTGATGTTGCGCAGGGCGCTGGCGTTGATCTCAGGCTTATACAAGCCCTTCTCACCGGCGTAACCACAACATTCAATTCCTTCCGGCAGCTTAACGCCGTTACTACACGCATCGGCCAGGGCCTGCATCTTAGGCTCAAGCTTCATCTTGCGGGCGCTACAGCCAAGGTGCAGTGCCACGTTGACCTTCTTGGTAAAGGTGAGCTTAGGCAAGATCTTGTCGTGCATGAACTCGACCAGATCGGTGATCTCCACCTTAGGGTTACCCGTCAGTGTACGGTAGGTACAGGAGAGTGCATCCACCACTACAGGCACCTTGCCGTTGTCGCTCAGGGCGCTCAGGGCGTCGATCAGCTCGTCGCGCTTGGCATCGGCGTTCTTGAAGTCACCCTTAGATTCCCACATCTGGCCGCAGCACAGATGACGGGTGTTGTCAGGAGTGACCACGTTGTAACCGGCGCGCTCCAGCAGGGTGACCACGACTTCAGGCAGGGTGCGGTTGTCGGGATCTTTCGGCGTCGGGCCGAAGGTGCGACCACCACAGGCCGGGAAGTAGACTATCGTCTCCTTGTCTGGCGAGGCTGGACTTGGCTTAGGCAGCTTGCCGCCCTTGGCGAAGTCCGGGTTCCAGTAAGGCACCTCTTTGGACACCATGCGGCCCACCTTCATCAGGCCGTTGGTGACGCTGTCGCCTGTGACCTTGTGGATGATGTTGAGCACGTCGAAACCTGTGCTGATCACCTGGTTGACGGCGCCGAAGTGTTTGGCCTGGAAGTCCAGTACCTTCTGTTCGGTCGTCGTGATGTATGGGGTTCTCAGCTTACGTACCAACTGACCCATGCTGTTGTCCACCGGACAGGCGATGGTACAGAGCTGACAGGCGGCGCAGGTGTCGACCACGTCATACTTGGCGGCGGCGCGCATCTCTTCGGCGGCCTGCTTGTCGCCAGAGGCCTCCAGACGCGCGATTTCACGCAGGGTGGCGATACGCTGACGCGGAGTAAAGTTAAGCGCCGAGGTCGGACAGGTCTTCTCACAGAAGCCACACTCGATACATCTGTCCACAAAGTCGTCGACCACAGGGCATGGCTTGATGTTCTTAACGTGCACGTTGGCATCGTCGTTGAGGATCACACCTGGGTTAAGCAGGCCTTGGGGATCGAAGATCTGCTTGATGCGCTTCATCAGGGTGTAGGCATCCATGCCCCATTCCATCTCGACGAATGGTGCCACTGCGCGGCCTGTGCCGTGCTCGGCCTTCATGGAGCCGTCGTACTTGTTGATCACCATCTCGGCCACGTCTTGCATGAAGCCGTGGAAGCGCTCGATATCAGCCTGTGAGGCGAAGGTCGGTGTGATGATGAAGTGGAAGTTACCCGCCAGTGCGTGGCCGTAGATCACCCCTTCAGGGTAGCCATGCTTGTGGAACAGGGCGGTCAGATCGGTCGCCGCATTGGCCAGGTGTTCCAGCTCGAAGGCCACGTCTTCGATGATCACCGAGGTGCCCTTCGGACGCTCACCGCCGATGATAGGGAAGAGGCCAGAGCGCATCGCCCAGTACTTGCTGTAGACCTCTGGGTCACGGCTGAAGCTGATAGGGCGCTCGGTTTCGATATGGGCCAGCTTGGCGATCACGTCCTGGGTGTAGGCATCCAGGGTCGTATCGTCGTTGGCGCGGGATTCGATAAGCAGGATGGCGGCGCCTTCCGGCAGCTCGCTCAACCAGTCTGGCATCCCTTTCTTGCCGGTCACCGCCTTGATCGACGCCCAGTCCAGCAGCTCGGCGGCCGCTACGCTGTCGCATTTGATCGGTGGAATGGCGCGGGCCGCATCTTCCATGTTGAAGAATACCGCCATGGCCGAGGCCTTGAACTTGGCCTCATCGACCGTGTTGTAGGTCACCTCTTCGACGAAGGCCAGGGTGCCCTCGGCGCCGACGATCAGGTGGTTGATCAGCTCGAACGGATCCTCGAAGTCCACCAGGGCGTTAATGCTGTAGCCCGTGGTGTTCTTGATGGAGTATTTCTTGCGAATGCGATCGGCCAGTACCGGGTTGCTGGCGGTGAGCTTGGCGAGATCGGTGAGCTCCTGCAGCAGTTGCTTGTGTGACTCGCGAAACGCTTCCTTTGAGCGCTCACAGCCTGTGTCCAGACGGGTACCGTCGGCAAACAGTAGCTTGGCCGAGGCGATGGTCTGGTAGCTGTTCTGAGCCGTACCACAGCACATGCCCGAGGCGTTGTTAGAGACGATACCACCCACCATGGCCGAGGCCAGGGTAGCCGGATCCGGCCCTATCTTCTTGTTGAACGGCTTGAGCGCCATGTTGGCATCGCTACCGATGACGGCTGCGCCTAACGAGATTTGGTTGTGATCTTCGCTGACGGCGATCTTTCTAAAACCGTCGTGGCCGAGGATCAACAAGATGCCTTCACCTATGGCCTGGCCTGACAGGCTGGTGCCTGCTGCGCGGAAAGTGACCGGGGCGTTATGGGCGCGGGCGACCTCTAGGGTGTCGCGGGCATCTTCCAGGGTCTCGGCGTGGACCACGACCTCAGGCACGATACGGAAGTAGCTGGCGTCGGTTGACCAGGCGAAACGACGTACCGCATCGTCTGATACCGCTTCTACACCAAGTTTTGCACGTAAATCTGCGACTACTGCTGAATAATTAATCGACATAACATTACTCTTTTATTTGACCCACAAAAAGGCGGGTTCATCACGTCCGCCTTTCTCGAGTTATCTGTTATAGACCGCCCCACAGGGTAGCGATAGTGCCTGCAATCAAGGCATAACCGAGCGCAACGGGCATGGTTTTACGGATAATTTCTGATTCGCGGCCTGCCATACCTACCACGGTAGCGGCGGCGACCACGTTCATGACACACATCATGTTACCTGCGTTGGCACCTATGCCTTGTAGGGCCAGGACTAACGCGTGGTTCATGCCGATGTTGTCGGCCACGCTGTACTGCAGGCCAGAGAACATCATGTTAGAGAAGGTGGCCGAGCCAGATAGGAAGGCACCGAAGATACCCACTATGGGTGACATCCAGGCCCAGATGGCGCCCATAGAACCGGCCAGCATGTCGGCCAGGGCAACAGGCATAGACTGCAGGCCCGCCTCGTTGGTGCCAGAGTTCAGGAAGATCTTCACCATAGGCACAGAGGCGCCCAGGGAGATGATGGTCGGCAGCATAGACTTGCAAGAGACGGTGATCGACTCCTTGATGGCTGGCGACTTCATCTTGAAGAGCACGAAGCCCAGGATACACACCAGCACGAAGAAGGCGCCAGGGGCATACAGGGTCGCGAAACCGGCTTTTAGCTCGGTACCCAGCAGGTTAGTCCAGCTGATGTTAAAGCTGGTGAGCCAGGACTTGAGCGGCGCAACGGTGCGAGACAGTACTAGCAGGCCGGCCATGATGATGTAAGGCGTCCAGGCGGCAACCTGAGAGAACTGTGCCTTGGTTTCAATCTTGGTCTGAGTCTGGTTGTCGTTTTCGGCGAAATCGTTCCAGGGGGTCTTAGGTAGCAACAGACCCTTGCGCGCCACTGGGATCACCAGGGCCATACCGACTAGTGCACCGATAACCGATGGGAACTCAGGACCGGCGAAGTAGTTGATAAGCCAAGCCGGTACGGTAAAGGCGAGACCGGCGAACAGGGCAAACTTCCAAATTGCCAGACCCTCTTTGAAGGACTTGTTACGGCCGAAGAAGCCGGTGAGAACAGAAACCAATACCAGCGGGATCAGGGTACCCGTCAACAGATCGATAGTGATCATATGCAGGGCGATAAACTGGGCATAGTCGGCGAAGCTGGTGCCGTGCTGGGCAATCTGGTCGGCAGCCATGCTGACACCACCCTGCATCAGACCCTGTTCCATACCGAAGAGCACCGGCAGACCGATGGCGCCGAAGGAGACGCTGGTAGAGTCGGCGATCAGGGCAACCACGGCGGCTGCCACAGGCGGCACGCCTAGCAGTACCAGCAGCGGCGCGCCGATGGCGGCCGGGGTACCGAAACCGGCAGAGCCTTCGATAAACGAACCAAATAACCAACAGATGATGATCACCTGCACGCGGGCATCACCACTGATGTTGGTAAAGCCGGCGCGGATGGTGTCCATGGCGCCCGAGTATTTAAGGGTGTTCAACAGGAACACGGCGCCGAAGATGATGCTGAGTGGGGTCAGGGCCGAGAGTAGGCCTTCTACCACTGAGGCACCTAAGATAGTGGTATCCATCTGCCAGATAAAGACGGCGGCAAGGCCTGTCATTACCATGGAGATGGGCATGGCGCGAGATGCTGGCATCTTGAGTAGCACCAAAAATAGCATAACGCTGATTACAGGCGTCAAACTGGCGAGTAGTTGAAGTAGGGTCATGATTGCCTCTTACTGTCTTTACTTGGTTATTTTAGTTGTTGTTGATGCTGACTCGTCCGTTGCAGCATCTTGTGTTGTCGGAAGCTATTCCCAAATGGAATCCTTTCATCCTTGATGCGTAATAAACGCTAATTCACCAAATGCAAATATGATCTAGATCATTATGTGCCGATTATGTGAGATGGGGTTAGATGGGTGTGAACTTTGTCTGACCACTTAAACTGAAAGTGTGATCGATATCACTGGTCGGAGCGGGCTTTTATAACTTTTTGAAAGTTACATGACGCTTTTTAGCTGAAAATGGGATTTTACTAAGAGTTATTACTCTAATTTGGTCTCAAAAGTGGAAATATCTGATCGGATAATTTCAGTTTAGAATCTAATCAGTTAGTGGTGGAAATTTGGCTTTAGTGATCCAGATCACCTTGTGAAACCTCTGTTGGAGCCTGGTATTTCTGGTAAATAGGTATTACCAATTAATTTCAGTAGGTTAGCCAGAAAGCATGCTTAATCGCTTGAAATGCATGTAAATGAATTGCAGGGGATCTGGATCCAGGTCACTTTATTGGCTTTCGCTCAAATAAGTAATTTTATTTCTGAAAATAATGGCATTTTTGCCTGGCAGGCCGATCGACTTTGGTGCATTACCAGGGACTTAGATGATCAAACTGACCTTATTTTGAGTTGTTTTGGGGCAGTTTTGGGGCAATTTTTAGATAAAGAGCTGAGTGAAAGCGCTGGGTAAAAAGTGAGCCTAAAGTGAAAAATCGCTTCCCAGGCATTGGGCCTGAGAAGCGAAATTAGAGGCTAAAGACGCGCTAAGTTTAAGAGCTTTCTAGGCTTAAGGACGCCCTAAATTCGGACGTGCAGGGCTTAAGCGCTTAAGCGCGTTCGAAGCTCAGGTTGTCGATCAGGCGGGTGCTGCCCATAAAGGCGGCGGCCAGGATCACCAGCTGTTTATCGTCGTCCTGGACTTCACGCAGATCGGCGGCATTACGCACCGACAGGTAATCGGGCTTAAACCCAGCCTGGTGCAACTGTTCCTGAGCGTGCTGCACTACATTAGGGATGGCTTGACCCTTGGCGATCGCCTCGGCCATCTCATCCAGGGTGCGCTTAAGCTGAGCCGCCTGCTGCTTCTGCGCTTCGCTCAGGTAGCCATTGCGTGAACTCATGGCTAGGCCAGAGCTCTCACGAATGGTATCGACACCGACGATCTCGATAGGCAGAGACAGATCTTCAACCATGGCCTTGATCACCATCAGCTGCTGGAAGTCCTTCTTGCCGAACAGGGCCACGTCTGGCTGCACTATGTTGAACAGCTTGCAGACTATGGTGGCGACGCCGCGAAAGTGCCCAGGGCGACTAGCGCCGCACAGCTCTTCAGACAGGCCCGGCACCTCGACAAAGGTCTGCTTATCCATCCCCTTGGGATAGATGATGGCCGGTGTTGGGGTAAACAACAGCTCGGCACCGGCGGCCTCGAGGGCGGCCTGATCGGCGGCCAGGGTGCGCGGGTAGGCATCCAGATCTTCATTCTGTCCAAACTGCATAGGGTTTACGAAGATGGAGACCACCACGTGATCGGCGCGTTTAAGCGCCTCGGTGACCAGGGTGATATGCCCCTGGTGCAGATTGCCCATGGTGGGCACGAATGCCACTGTCTCGCCGGCATGTTTCCACTGACGCACCTGGGTGCGGATCGCGGCGATATCTTGGGTGGTGTACATGTTACAGCAACCTTTCTTAGCTAAATGTATGCTCGGCGGCGGGGAAGACGCCAGTGTCGACCTCTTCGATATAGGCGCGAATGGCGCTGCGGATCTCGCCGGTCTGGGCCAGATAGTTCTTCGAGAAGCGTGGAATGTAGCCGCTGGAGATCCCCAGCACGTCGTGCATCACCAGGATCTGACCGTCGGTGTCGGCGCCTGCGCCAATGCCGATAACGGGAATGGTGAGGGCCTCTGTGATGCTCTTTGCCAGCGCGGCCGGGATACACTCGAGCACCAATAGCTGGGCACCGGCCGCCTCGATCGCCTTGGCTTCATCTATGATGCGCTGGGCGTTGTCGGCGTCACGGCCCTGTACCTTGAAGCCGCCGAAGACATGCACAGATTGCGGGGTGAGTCCCAGGTGGGCACACACGGGAATGCCGCGCTCGGTCAGCTTAGTGACGGTTTCCAGCAGCCAGTGACCGCCTTCGAGTTTCACCATGTTGGCGCCAGCCTGCATCAGGGCGGTGGCATTGGTCATCGCCTGCTCTGGTGTGGCGTAGCTCATGAAGGGCATGTCGGCGATCAGCAGTGAACGCTTGATGCCACGACGCACACAACGGGTGTGGTAGGCGATATCTTCGACTGTGACCGGCAGGGTGTCGTCGTGTCCCTGCAATACCATGCCTAACGAGTCGCCCACCAGGAGGACGTCGATCCCTTCGCTGTCGAAGGCGCCGGCAAAGCTGGCATCATAAGCGGTGAGTGCAGTGAACTTCTTACCTTCCTGCTTGAATTTCAGCAGGGTAGAGCTGGTTATCTTAGACATAATGCTGGTCTTAACTTTGATTTAAAAAAGGGTTCTGCCTGGGCAGTAGTGTGCTTTATAAGCTAACTGAGGCCTAAGTTCAATGATCCGGGCCGAGTTGTTGAACTTGCCTCTTAAGTTCCTCGGTGATCAGTGAGCTGAGTTGGGTTCCGCAGGGGAGAATGAGCGTTGGCGCCAGATCTGACAGGGGAATTAATACGAAGCTACGGCTCTTCATGCCGTAGTGAGGCACCTTGAGGCGGGGGACATCCAGCTGCCAGTCGCCATAGAGGAGCAGGTCGAGATCTAAGGTTCTGGCCCCCCAGCGTACCTGGCGTATCCGGCCCTGCTGATTTTCGATCGCCTGCAGCGCATCGAGTAGCGCCAGTGGGGCGAGGGTGGTGGTAAAGCAAGCCACGGCATTGAGGTAGTCGGGCTGGGGCACATCGCCCATGGGGGCACTTTGGTAATAGGGGGAGACGCTCACCCGTCCGTCGCTTGCCAGGGCCTTCAGTGCCTGGCAGGCCTGATCCAGTTGGGCTTTAGGGGACGCGAGATTGGCCCCCAGTGCGACATAGACGGTTAGCATTATTCGGCTTTCGGTGTCTTCTTCGGGCTGCGACGACGGCGGTTGTTGCGGTTGCGGCTACCCTTGTTGGTGCTGCGGGCGATGACGCTGCGCTGCTCTTCGCTGCCTTCGACGAAGCTCTTCCACCAGGCGGCCGTCTTGGCCAGGTTGCCGCCCTCGGCTTCCGCCCTCAGCAATAGCAGATCATAGGCGGCGCGGAACTTAGGATGCTCGATAAACTTGAAGGCACGTGTGCCCTGGTTTCGCTCGAATCTCAGTTGCAGCTGCCAGATATCCTTGGCCGGGGTGCTGAAGCGACGGGGAATGCTGATGGTGCGGCACTGCTGCTCCATCACATCGCCCATGGCGGCGTAGAAAGCGTCGTATTGGCTCAGTCCACTCTCCAGGGCGATATCGTCGGCCCGTTGACTGAGGGGGTACCAGAGCATGGCGGCGTAGAAGAAGGCCGGCGTGACCGACTTATCTTGCTGCACCCGCTCGTCAGTGTTGCGCATGATCGCCTTGATCATCTTGTGACTAGGCCCCTTGGGATCTTCCTCTAGCAGGTTATCCACCAGGGGAAAGAGGGGGGCAAACAGGCCAAAGTCGCGCATCATGACGTAGTTGTTCTGTGCCTGACCGGCGAAAAAGAGTTTGAGTACCTCTTCATACATGCGGGCGGCGGGAATATCTTTCAGCAGGGGTGCCAGCTCGGGGATCGGCTCGGCCGCGGCCTTGTCTATGTTCATCCCCAGCTTAGTGGCGAAACGTACGGCGCGCAGCATACGCACGGGATCTTCGCGGTAGCGTTTCTGTGGGTCACCGATGAGGCGCAGGGTGCGAGACTCGAGATCTTGCAGGCCGCCGCCATAGCTGTGGATGGAGAAGTCGCTGATATCGTAATAGAGGGCGTTAACCGTGAAGTCGCGGCGCTCGGCGTCTTCATCTATGGTGCCGTAGACGTTGTCGCGCAGCAGGCGACCCTCGGCGTTGATCTTAGAGATCTTTTCGCCGCTATCTACATGATGGCCCCTCAGGGTCGCGACCTCGATGACGTCGCGGCCGAAGACGATATGGGCCAGACGGAATCTGCGTCCCACCAGGCGGCAGTTACGAAATAGCTTCTTAATCTCTTCCGGCGTGGCGTTGGTGACCACGTCGAAATCCTTGGGCTCTAGACCGAGGAGGATGTCGCGCACGCCGCCGCCCACCAAATAGGCCTTAAAGCCAGATTTGTGTAGACGATAGAGTACCTTAATAGCGTTTTCGCTAATGTGCTTGCGAGAGATTGCATGATGTTTACGTGCAACTATCTCCAGGCTTAGTCCCTCTGGTGTGGATTCTGTGGTGTTTTGATTGTCTTCAAAAAGCTGCTTACAGAATTGACTAATACGGCGAAAAATAGGACACCTCGAACTTGGATCTTGAGTCAGGGTTAAAATTAGGCCGCTATCATAACTCAATTATGGGTTAAAGAGTATACCCGGACTTAGCCAGTCAAATCGGGTTTCGTGACGGCGGTTTGGTTTATGGCCTTAGCGGACTTAAGCGCCTGGCGGAAGTATGATCTCCTGCTGGCGCGGGATTCGGCTCAGGTCAAACTGGCTGACGGCCTGGGCCAGCATGATCTCGACCCTGTCGGGCTCGCAGGGGGGCTGCCCGAGGAAGGCGAGCGCCGCATTGATGCTGGCCTGTGGCGCCTTAAGGTCGATGGCCGGGGCGTGATTCTGCTTCGAGAGTTTCATCCCGGGCTGGGCGCAGGCCAGCGGCAGGTGCAGCCACTTAGGCGTGTGTTCGCCAAAGAGGCAAAACAGGGTCGCCTGTCGGGCGCTGGAGGTGAGCAGGTCGGCGCCGCGCACCACCTCGGTAATGCCCTGAAAGGCATCGTCCATCACCACCGCCAGCTGGTAGGCGTAGAGGCCGTCGCGGCGCTTGATGATGAAGTCCTCTGCGGCAAACGCAGGTTCTACCTCTATTGCACCCAGTAGCTCATCGTTAAAGCAGTCGATGGCCAGAGTATTGCGAATACGTATGGCCCCCGAGTCGTGTTTCGGCGTGCGCTTCGCGCAGCGGCCATCATAGGTGCCGCCCATCGCCTGGATCTGCTTGCGAGTGCATTGACAGTAGTAGGCCATGTCCTCTGCCAGCAGACTGTTAAGCCGTGCCTGATAGTCATCCAGGCGGCTGCTTTGATAGAGCACTGCGCCGTCCCAATGCAGGCCGTAGGCCTCCAGAGTCTTGAGGATGAGGTCGCTGGCACCGGCTACCTCTCTGGGCGGGTCGATATCTTCGATACGCACCAGCCACTGACCCTGCTCGGCACGGGCTCGCAGATAGCTGCCCAGTGCGGCGATAAGGGAGCCAAAGTGCAGCGGCCCAGAGGGCGAGGGGGCGAAGCGGCCGATATAGGCCTTGTCGTCTAGCTTAGGGTGATTGGGGAAGAGGGTTGGGTCTGCTTGGGGGCTCACGGCAAAACCTTTGTTCACACTTTCTATGTCGCTGATTGGGGCGACTGGATACAAAAAAGCGGGGCTAAGCCCCGCTTCTCGCCAGATTAACCGGCCATCTGTTTCTCTTTGATCTCGGCGAGCGTCTTACAGTCGATACAAAGGTCGGCCGTCGGACGGGCTTCGAGACGGCGGATACCGATTTCGATACCGCATGAATCACAGAAACCGAAATCGTCGTCTTCGATCTTCTGCAATGTCTTTTCAATCTTCTTGATTAGCTTACGCTCTCTGTCACGGGCGCGTAGTTCAAGACTGAACTCCTCTTCCTGAGCCGCACGGTCGACAGGGTCTGGGAAGTTAGCCGCTTCATCTTGCATATGATTCAGGGTGCGATCCACTTCTTCACGGAGCTGACTACGCCAAGCATCGAGAATCTTTTTGAAGTGACCCAGTTGAGCGGTATTCATATATTCCTCACCCGGTTTTTCCTGGTAAGGATCTACACCTGCGATAGCGAGCACGCCAAGTTTTTTAGTGCCTTCAGGCATAACGCATCTCCTGTTAATCATTTGCGTTGTAGGGCGTCTTTTATTAAAGGCCGATATCTATATCAGAATCTGATATACCACGCAAATTTTTTAAGCTGCCATGAGTTTATCTTTTGACTATGTCCTCTATTACGTATTAATTCAACTTTTACCGTCTATTTACAACTTGACAGGGCAGGATTTAATCAGCTTGGCGGCGCTGGGCGAGAGTTCGCACCTGTAGGCGAGAATTTCCACCCCGGCCTGGTGTGCCTGAGTCAGCAGTTCGGCGTACTCTGGGTCGATATGGCGGGCCGCAGCCACTGTGGTTATCCCAGTATGTTGCACCACAAATAAAAGCACCGCCCTGTGACCCTGCTTGACCATCTCCATCAGTTCGCGCAGGTGTTTCTGGCCTCGGGTGGTCACCGCATCGGGGAAGTATCCCTGGCCCTGCTCTAATAAGGTACAACTTTTGACTTCTATATAGCAGGCGGGTTTATCCTCGCTCTCGAGCAGCAGATCGATACGGCTGTTCTCGCTGCCATATTTGACCTCGCGGCGCAGGCTGTCGTAGCCGGTCAGTTCGCTTATTACCCCGGCCTCAATCGCCTCGGCCGCCAGGGCGTTGGCCCTTCCCGTGTTGATCCCTATGATGTGGCCCTCATCGGAGGCCGCCTGTTCCCAGGTGTGGGCATATTTACGCTTGGGATTATCTGAGGTCGAGAACCAGACGGGCTCACCGGGAAACAGGCAGTTGCGCATCGAGCCCGTGTTGGGGCAGTGGATGGTGATCTCCGAACCGTCGCTGAGCTGTACGTCGGCGAGGAAGCGCTTATAGCGTCTGAGTAACTTTCCTTGTTCAAATGCGGGGGTAAAAATCATCTTTTTGACCTTGTTGTTCTGCTTATATGTCTTTGGCTGAGTTAGGGACTGAGCTTAGGGCTGAACTTGGAGCTGTCTTGGGCCTGTTTGGGGCCCTAGTGTCTGAGACACCCTAATGAGATACGCCGATACTTAGCGCACGGATTCTACCTTATTAGGCGGCGGGCTGTCGCGGCGCCCTTTTAGGGTTAAGTGTGAGTCGGTTAGATAATGCAGGGCGATTGGCGTTATACTTGGCTGCATTATTAGGCGGGCCCACTAGGGCCTGTTGATCTTTTCCGTTTGTTTTTGCAGCTGTTTGAAGGTGATTTATACAAGGCAGAGCCCGTGTCGTGTAGTCTTCTACACAAACTGGCGATAACGCTGTAGAAATAGCCTACAAACGCTGCCCAACGGGTTCATCAAAACGCGTGCTGCACTTTGTTGTTCGCCATTCACATAGAGTAACTATGCTTCATGGCTCTCGCCTCGTGCAAAACGCGTTTAGATTGAACAAAAATTAAACTCGAAAAATCAACAGGCCCTAGGGCCTAGCCACTCTCTGTACTGACAAGGAACAATTATGAGTGACGTGATGAAGATTTATCTGACCGAGGACGCCCCAGCGGCCCATTGGGGCAGCGCAGATGTGACCTTTACGACGGGCCAAGCCAATATCCATCTGCAGGCGGGGGATCAGCTACGCCAGGTGCAGCAGGCGGCACGTAAGCTGCGCGGTCAGGGGATCAACGAGGTGGCGCTCGAGGGCGAGCTGTGGGATCTTCACACTCAGTGGGCCTTCGCCCAGGGCTTTGCTACCGCCAAGCAGATCGGCAAGATTGCCTGGACCGGCGACGATGCCGTCAAGAAGGTGCTGGACGACAGACGCGATAGCGCGGCCTTCGCCCGACAGTTGATCAACGAGACTCCTGAAAACCTGGCCCCAATGACCCTGGCTAACCAGGCGGCCCAGTGGCTGACCAAAGTAGGCGGCGACAAGGTGAGCTACCGCATCATAGAAGGGGAAGCCCTGCTGGAAGAGAAGTGGATCGGCATTCACTCTGTCGGTCGTGGCAGCGAGCGTCCACCTGCGCTGCTGGAACTGGACTATAACCCGCTGGGCGAAGACGCTCCTGTGTCGGCGGCCCTGGTGGGTAAGGGGATCACCTTCGACTCGGGCGGTTACAGCATCAAGGCATCCGAAGGCATGCTGGGAATGAAGTGCGACATGGGCGGCGCGGCGACAGTGACTGCGGCCTTGGGGCTGGCGATCAAGTCTGGCCTGAACAAGCGCATCAAGCTGTTCCTCTGCTGCGCCGAGAACCTGATCAGCGGCCGA
Source organism: Shewanella aquimarina (assembly GCF_023349185.1). Lineage (GTDB taxonomy): Bacteria > Pseudomonadota > Gammaproteobacteria > Enterobacterales > Shewanellaceae > Shewanella > Shewanella aquimarina. The sequence continues at coordinate 86,981 of NZ_JAKIKY010000004.1, forward strand.
GCCTATAAGCTGGGGGATATCCTCACCTATAAGAATGGTGTCTCGGTCGAGGTGGTTAATACCGATGCCGAGGGGCGTCTGGTGCTGGCCGATGGTCTGCAGGCCGCCTGTGAAACCGGTGCGCCTCTAGTGATCGACGCCGCGACCCTGACCGGTGCCGCCGTGATGGCGGTAGGTACCTCCTACAACGCCATCTTCTCGCCGAGCCGTGAGCTGATCAGCCGCACGCAGGAGAAGGCATCCGCCGTGGCCGAGCAGGTGTGGCCGCTGCCACTTGAGCCTTGGCACAAAGAGATGTGCCCATCTGCCTATGCCGATACCGCCAACAGCCGTCCTGTTAAAGGCGGCGGCGCGGGCGGCGCCTCAAATGCCGCCGGTTTCCTCTGGCGTTTCGTGTCAGACGACACCCAGTGGTTGCATATGGATCTCGCCTCGGCCTTCGCCGATACGGCTAACGGCCTGTGGGCCGCTGGGGCAACCGCACATGGCGTGTTGACCATCGCCGAGCTGCTGCAGGACTAAGTTGTAGTGAAAGAGAAAAACGCGCCATTTGGCGCGTTTTTTTATGCTTTTGGGGCAGTGAGCGGCCAGGAGGCCAATACCTTATACTGCACGCCCTGCTCGCTACTCTGAGAGTGATATAGATGCAGGGCATGGCCGCAGAGAGTGAGGGAAGGCGCCTTGAACTCGGGTAGCACCTTGGCCTTACGCATCAGGGTGATATGGGGCGTGAAGCTGTGCTCGCTGGTGTGTAACCCGAGCTGCTGGGCCAGCCCTTGGCATAGATCGAACAGGCTGATGAGCCGGGGATCCCGCGCCACCCCCTTGAGACAGATAATCTTAGGCTTAAGCCAATAGTCCAGGGTGTTGAGGGTCACCTCGAATGCCGGCAGACGGCGTTGATGGGCGAGCCTGTCTAGGGTGTCGCATAGCGCCTCTTGCTGGTCATCGCTGCACTGGCCGAGGAAGGCCAGGGTCATGTGCAGATTGTCTCTGGGGACTAGGCGTCCCTGCTTGTCTAAGCTCGCCTGTAGCCGGGTCAGCTGCGCCAGATGTGCGGCATTGGGCGCGATGGCGAGAAAGAGTCGTTTCATTGGGGGTCCCCTGGTTGCCGATAAAGGTTAAAGTGTGTTACAAAAATGCTACGAGTCGAGCTTTCTACTGGCTTGATTTTTAAGCGACTTATTTGTTGGTGTCGCTGTAAAAGCGAAATATAACCTATAGTCACTCACAGCTAGCCGTTACAACTTTAATCATAAGGTAATCCTATGATTTCTGACTATAATCAGTGTTTGTATCAGGTTAGCCAATCTAAGGACTAGATAGTATATGTCATCCGATACGCAACAGGGCCCCCTATCGCTAGAGCAGACGCTTGCTTACTTATGCGAGCACGATCTGGAAGAGGAACTGCAGCTTATTCTGCAGCAACTTGCCGCCAGCAATCAGTGTGATGGCCTGTTTCTGTTACGTATCGGCAAGGGACGTCTGCCCGTGCAGATAGAAGCCATGTACCAGTCCGATGCCTCTATTTTCAGTAAGCGCGACGCCGAGATGTTGCTCAGTCGGGTCGCCAATAACCGTCACCTGCACTCCTACACCTCCCTGCGCGAACCTGCCATAGTCGAAGATGTGACCGCTATCATCGATGATGAGGACAGCCGTCTGCGCCTCAACCAGGCCAAGATCCGCAGCGTGTTACTCTTGCCGGTAGGCGGCGAGAGACACTATATCTTCGGCGCCTATCGTTATGACTGTGACGGCAAATGGCCCGAGGCTATTCGCCACAATCTGCTGCTGGCCGGCAGTATGCTGGGGCTGGCCCAAGAGGCGGCGCGTCAGCGTTTAAATGCCAAGAGTAACGAGCTGGTCTGTATCGAGCATCTCTATCGCCTGCCAATTCCCTGCGTGCATATCGGCGTGGATGACAGGGTGATTCGTTACAATCAGAGTGCGGCCGAGATATTGCGAGTGGAGACGCTGCAGAAGGTGGAGAGCCTGGTGCCTAAGCGGGAGCAGAAGCGTCTGCTCGAGACCATGGCCCTGGTGAGAGATCAGCTGCTGGAGCAATCCAGCTGCGAGGTACCGCTGAAATATGCCTTGGACGATGACTTGTCCAAGGTGACCTTTCTCTGCCTGTCCGGTGAAGACGGCCCCATTCTCATGCTGGTGGAGCCCGTGGGCGAGCCTGCTGTGGAGAGCGAAGAGCGCAGCGTTTCGCTCAATTTCGACTCGCTGACCGGGCTGCCCAATCGCGCCTACTTCGAGGCCCTGTATGATCTGGCCAATCCCTGTCAGTGCGAGCGCTCTACCTTCGTCGGCTTCATCAACCTGGACAGGTTTCAGGTAGTCAATAATGTCAGCGGTCACAGGGCCGGCGATCAGCTCTTGTGCCAGCTGGCCGCCCGCCTGAGCCAGCTGGTGCGCAAGGAAGATGTTATCGCCCGTCTCAGCGGCGATGAATTTGGCATCCTGATGCCCAATATCGATGCGCAGAGTGCCGAGCAGGTGGCCGAGCGTATCTGTCATGCGATGGCTAACCATGAGTTTTGCTGGGAGGGGCGCCGCCATAGCGTGAGCGTCAGTATGGGGATGGCCCGCTGCGAGAGCGAGGTCGACTCTGTCTCGGATCTGTTGCGCCGTGCCGGTGCCGCCTGTCGTCTGGTCAAGGAGAAGGGCGGTAACGCCTGGTATTTCTATAGTGCCCAGGATCCCGTGGTCGAGAAACTCAATACCGAGATGAACGCCTCGGTGGATATCGTCGGTGCCTTGGCGAATGACAGGTTTGAACTCTTCTATCAGCCCATAGAGCCTCTGAATGTCAACGACGACGGGCTGCACTTTGAGATCTTGCTGCGCATGCGTTCACCCGAGGGGGAGCTGATCCCACCGGGGATCTTTCTGCCCGCCGCCGAGCGTTTTAATCTGGCGTCCAAGCTGGATCGCTGGGTGATCGATAAGCTGCTGCGTTGGGGCAGCGAACACCTGGCGCTGTGGCAATCCCTCTCCATGGTGTCGGTGAACCTGTCGGCGCTCTCCATCAGCGACAGCGAATTTATCAACTGGCTGGAGATGCGCCTGCTGGGCGAGCCCGAGCTGGTGAGTAAGCTCTGTTTCGAGATCACCGAGACGGCGGCGGTGAGCCAGCTGGATCATGCCACCGGGCTAATCAATACGGTGAAGCCACTTGGCTGTAAGCTGGCGCTGGATGACTTTGGTTCAGGGTTCTCCAGCTTTGCCTATCTTAAGTTGCTCAATGTCGATTATGTGAAGATTGACGGCCAGTTCATTCAGCACCTGTGTGAGGATCGCGCCGACCAGGCCATCGTCTCCGCCATCTGTCAGCTCGGCCGTGACATGGAGTTTGAGATAGTGGCCGAGTTTGTCGAGTCGCTCGAAATCGCCAAACACCTGCTAAAACTGGGCGTCGAGTTTGGCCAGGGCTATGGCATAGCCTGTCCCGCGCCGCTGGCGACCCTGACCTCGGGTGAGGGACTGCACTGGTATCGCGAGCTGGAAGGTTAAGAGATGTTAACCTAAGGCAAGGCCTATGCAGGGACTCCTCTGTTTAGCTTTGGCCTCATCTTTAGTAAACTGTCGCCAGTTTTTGCCGATTGAACACCGCCCTTGAATCAAGCAGCCCAACCTGTACCCAATTCTGTCCCTATCCAGTCACTCCTTGGCGAGATTAAGCAGGCGCTGGCGGATAACGCCCAGCTGATCCTGCAGGCGCCAACCGGTGCGGGTAAGTCGACCGCACTGCCGCTAGCCATGCTCGACTGGCCTGAGATCGAGGGCAAGATCCTCATGCTCGAGCCAAGGCGTATCGCGGCCCGCAGCGTGGCGCATTTTATTGCCGCCAGGCGGGGGGAGGCCGTGGGTCAGTCTGTGGGTTTTCGGGTGCGCGGCGAGTCGAGCGTTAGCGCCAAGACGCGTCTCGAGGTGGTGACCGAAGGCGTATTAACTCGGATGATTCAACAAGACCCTGAACTATCTGGCTACGGCTTGATCATCTTCGATGAGATCCATGAGCGCCACCTCACCACAGATCTCGGCCTGGCACTGGCGCTGGAGGTACAGGCCTCGTTTCGCGAAGATCTTAAAATTCTGGCGATGTCGGCCACCCTAGACGGTTTGCCGCTAAAAGCGCTGATGCCCGAGGCGGCGAGCCTGGTGAGTGAGGGGCGCAGCTTCCCGGTGAGTCTGAGTTACCGCCCCGGTGCCGCCCATCAGGACTGGCTGCTGCATATGGCCAAGGTGATCGTCGAGGCGGTGACCGAGCATCAAGAGGGCTCATTGCTGGCCTTTCTGCCTGGCCAGCGAGAGATAGCGCGGCTACAGACCCTGTTATCGGAACGGCTCGATGCTAAGCAATTTTTAATTACGCCGCTTTATGGCGCCCTGCCGCCGGCTCAACAAGACAGCGCCATCGCGCCGCCACCGCCGGGGATGCGTAAGCTGGTGCTCGCCACCAACGTGGCCGAGTCGAGTCTGACCATTCAAGATATCCGTCTGGTGGTGGACGCAGGCTTTAAGCGTCAGGCAAGTTTCAACCCTAGGACGGCGGTGAGCCGCCTGTCACTCAAACGGATCAGCCAGTCGTCGGCGGCGCAGCGTAGCGGCCGCGCAGGGCGTCTGAGTGAAGGCCACTGCATTCGCCTCTGGCCGCAGCAGGAGCATGAGCGTCTGCTCAAGGCCGATGAGCCCGAGATCCTCCATGGGGACTTAACCAACGCAGTTCTGGACGCCGCATTTTGGGGCGTGAATGCCCTCGATGCGCTGCCACTGATCTCGCCCCCGTCCGAGGCTAACGAGACGGTAGCCTGGAATCTGTTGCAAGCCTTGGCGCTGGTGGATGGCGACAGGCGTATTACCGCCCATGGCCGCGCCGCCTATCGCCTCGGCTGTCATCCGCGCCTGGCGCACATGCTGCTGGCCGCCAGGGAGATGGACGGCATGGATGCGCCCTATTACCTGCCGCTCGCGGCGGTGCTGGCGGCGCTGTTGGAATCTCGCGCCCTGGCGAGACGCGGCGCCGATATCAGCCGTTATCTGAGCGATGCCAGGAGCGGTGAAACGGCCAAGTTGGCGCAGCAATATCTGACCAGGATGGATGCCGGCCGAGGCAAGGAGATAGTGAAAGCCATTAGCGAGAGTCGCGACCAAGATATCGCAACCCTGCTGGCGCTGGCCTTTCCCGATCGCATCGCCAAGGCACGTGGTGCCAAGGGCTATCAGCTGGCCTGCGGCGCAGGCGTCGCCCTCAATGATGACGATGCATTGCAGGGTGAGCCCTGGCTGGTGGTAGCACAGTTTCAGGAGAGTGAAGGCCAGAGCAGTGGCCGGGTGCTGCTGGCGGCCAAGCTGGACGCGACGCTGTTTGACGGGGCGCTGGCCAGTCAGGTGAAGTCGGTTGTTGAGACTGGCTGGGATGAGGAGAAGGCGCGCTTTTACGGGTTAACTCAGCGGCGCATCGGCGCTATCATATTGCGGGAGCGCCCCCTGGCTACCCTGGATGAAGAGACGATCAAGCAGGCCGTTTATCAGCTGATCTGCACTAAGGGTCTCTCCCTGCTGGGCTTTGATGATAAGGTGGAGCAGCTTCGCCTGCGCATCGCCTTGGCAAGCCAGCTCGGCCAACCGGGTGATTGGCCCGATCTGAGTGATCAGGCCTTGCTCGCGACGCTGCCTGAGTGGCTTGGCCCCTATCTCGACGGTGTGCGCCGTCTTACTCAGCTCAAGGGACTGGATTTCTATACCTTGCTCCTGAATCGGATGGAGTGGGGGCTACAACAAGTGTTAAACGAGGCGCTGCCGAGCCATTGGCCGATGAAGACGGGCACTCGGGCGGCGATACGATATGAAAATTCGGGGCGAGCCCTGCTGAGTGTGCGCCTGCAGGAGGCGCTGGGCATGGCCGAGAGTCCCAGGCTGGCTCAGGGCAAGTTGACAGTGACCATGGAACTGCTGTCGCCGGCCATGCGACCACTGGCGCTGACTGCGGATCTGGCCAACTTCTGGGCGGGCCCCTATGTCGAGGTGAAGAAAGAGATGAAGGGGCGCTATCCCAAGCATCTGTGGCCGGACGATCCCGCCAACACCTTGCCGACTAAATTGACCAAGAAAAAGATGTCAGCAAAGGGGCTTTAGCCCCTTTGCTGTTTGACTGGAAATACGATGACGAATAAAGAGACACCAAAACCACGCAGACCCCGCCAGTCTTCTACTCGAAAGCCTTCTACTGGCAAGTCGGCTAGTAGCAAGTCGGGCAAGAGTAAGACGGCCAAGAGCAAGCGTGCCGCTGCGGCGAGGCCGGGTTGGGGACGCAGGATCTGGTCGTTAAGCTGGAAGCTTGGTCTGATCCTGATTGCCGCCATGACCATCTACAGTATCTATCTGGATCAGATCATCGCCCGCAAGTTTGAGGGGCAGAAGTGGCACCTGCCGGCGCAGGTATTCAGCCGATCCATGGCCCTCTATCCCGGCGCCGCTGTGAGTCATGCTCAGCTGATCGCTGAGCTCAAGCTACTGGGCTACCGCAAGGTGGCCAACCCCCGCCAGGTGGGGGAATTTTCTGCCTCCATGACCAAGGTGGATCTCTGGCGTCGTCCCTTCCTGCATCCCCAAGGATCCCAAGAGGCGCAGCGGGTGATGATCACCTTCGACAGTCAGGGGGTCGCCTCGGTGTCGCGCAATAGCGATCACCGCGAGCTGGCGGTGTTCCACCTTGAGCCGGTGTTGTTGGATCGCATGATCACCGGCGACGGTGAAGACCGGCTGTTTGTGGCCACGGATAAGCTCCCCCAGGCGATCGTCGATGCGCTGATCCTGGTGGAAGACAGGAGCTTCTACGAGCATCACGGGGTTAACCCCTTCGCCATCATACGTGCCGCCATGGTCAACATCAGCGCCGGGCGCACTGTGCAGGGTGGTTCGACCCTGACCCAGCAGTTGGCGAAAAACTTCTTCCTCTCCAGTGAGCGCTCCATCATACGTAAGCTCAGAGAGGCCTTGATGGCGATCATTATCGATTTTCGTTACGACAAGGATGAGATCCTTGAGGCCTACCTCAACGAGGTCTATATGGGCCAGGATAAGTCTCGCGCCGTTCACGGCATGGGCCTGGCCTCTCAGTTCTATTTCGGTCGGCCGATCGCCGAGTTGACCCTGCCGCAGCAGGCCTTCCTTGTGGCGGCAATCAAGGGGCCTTCCTACTACAACCCCTGGCGTTATCCTGAGCGGGCTCAGGAGCGACGGGATCTGGTGCTGCGCCTCTTGATGGAGTCGGGACAGCTGCCGGTGGCCCAGTACAAGGCCGCGGTGGAATCTCCCCTCGGTGTGCGTAAGGCGAGCAAGCCTGTGCATCAGAAGTTGCCGGCCTTCTTCGCCGTGGTGCGCGGCGAGTTGTCCCGCCGATTCGGCGACAGCCTGTTGCAGCAGTCGGGCATCAAGGTTTACACCACCCTAGATCCCCTGGCCCAGGAGGCGGCGGAGCAGGCGGTGCGCTCGACCATGAAAAACCTGGAGCAGCGCGACAAGGCGCTGCAGGTGGGCATGGTGGTCACCGACAAATACTCTGCCGGTATCGCCGCCATGGTGGGCGACAAGGTGCCTAGTTATCAAGGCTTTAACCGCGCGGTGGAGATCCGCCGCCCCATAGGCTCGCTGATCAAGCCGTTCGTCTATGCCACGGCGTTGACCCATGGAGACAAGTACACCCTGGCGACGCCGTTAAAGGATGAGCCCATCACTCTGACCAACTCCCATGGCAAGACCTGGTCGCCGCAAAACGTCAACAAGCAGTTCTCCGGCGAGGTGCCGCTATTGACCGCCTTCAAGAAGTCGATGAACGTGCCGACGGTCAACCTGGGGATGGCGATTGGTACAGACGCTGTGGCAACCACCCTGGCCAAGTCTGGCTGGAACGAGGCGATCCCCGAGTATCCTTCCATGCTGCTGGGGGCGGTCAACGGTTCGCCCTTGATGGTGGCCCAGGTGTATCAGACCCTGGCCGATAACGGTCGCTACCGTCAGCTGAGTGCGGTGACCCATGTGCTGGATGCCGATAATCAACCTCTGTCGGCCAGTCAGCGCGCGACGGATCAGGCGATCCCCGTGGCCAGCGACTTCCTGGTGCAACATGCCATGACTCAGGTGGTGCAATCGGGCACTGCCGCCAGGTTGGGCCAAGCCTTCCCGGGCGTGACCCTGGCGGGTAAGACGGGTACCAGTAACGATTCGCGCGACTCCTGGTTTGCCGGATTCGATGAGCGTAACGTGGCGGCCGTCTGGGTGGGGCTGGATGACAACGGCAAGACCAGCCTCTATGGCAGCAGCGGTGCCATGGCCGTCTACCAGGCCTTCCTCAAGCAGCGCGCGCCCATCGGCCTGAGACGTACGCCGGTAAGTGGTGTGGTGCCTGGATATTTCGATGCCAAGACGGGCGTCGCCAAGGAGAAGGGCTGCAACAATGTGGTGGCGCTACCGGCCTTGAGTGAGAGTTATCATCCGGCCAAGAACTGTGGCGATCCGCTGTCATGGTGGCAGAAGCTGATGGGCGGCTAGGCGCTATCAGGCTTTCCATAGTTAATAAAAAAGCTCACCTTAGGTGAGCTTTTTTATTGTATTGCTGGATTGAGCCGCGCTATATGGCGCTCTCTGTCTTGGTGGCAGAAGTTAGGGCCTAGTTACTTACGGCGTTTCTTAGGCTTGGCCTGTTGCCATAGATAGAGGCCGGAGATCGCCATGAAGATGAGACAGAGGGCGACGAGATCCATCATCAGCGAGCCGGCTAGCCCGACGATGCGGCCGCTGTGCAGGTCCAGCAGCACACGCTCCCAAGTGAGGTGCATGGCGCGGGCGCTGAGTGATAACTCCTGGATGAGCGCGTGACTCTTGTCATCGGCCAGCGGCGCCTGCCAGTCGAGGGTCACCAGAGGCTTTGCCGCCTGCCACTCGATGAGATCGGCATCGCTCAGATAACTGCCCGAATCTGTGTCGAGCCATAGCTGCTGGCCGTCACCTGTGGGCAGAAGGCCCAGTGCTTTGAGATCTTGAGGCAGGCCGGTTGCCCGGCCCTGCTGTTCAAGCAATGCGCCGTCTTGGCTCAGCAGATAGAGGTGCTGGGCGTCGATGGCCACATAGTGCTCGCCATAGGCTAGGGCACCAAGCAGCGGCCCTTGGGCTTCTAATACAGGTTTGCCTTTTAGCCAGAGCAGGTTATCACTGGTGGCGAGCAGTGGCTGTGTTTCGAAGATGGCGACCCGGCCAGGCGCCTTGATGCCATAGTGATCCAGCAGCCAGCTCTGATGTACATGGGCGCTGTCTAGTGCGAAGTCGTTGCTGTGGTTGATTAAGACGCCAGTGACTGCAACCATGACCACTAAGAGGGCGCTGGCGATCCCTAAGCGTCTGTGCCAGGGGCGGAAGATCTTGGCGAGTTTCTGCCACAGGGGTTTACGATGGGGGTGGCGGGGCTTGTTTGTCATCTATGGCGTTCTTTATTCTGACTATTATCTGGCGCGCGGCCGAAAGCAGACTCATGGATGCCCGGCGCTGACAGCCTGTTGGATACGAAAAGAGCAGGGCTAGCCTGCTCGCTGGTCATCATATAACAGCCTTTAGAATAACGCCAACCTAGGCTTAGGGCTTGTTGACCTTGTCGTCCAGATAGAGGGCGATGCGTGATAGCTTAGTCAGGGCGCGTACCGACAGGGTGGCCCCTGTGATGCCATCTATCTTGCGATCCAGCTGATGTTCCTCGGTAAGCCTGGCCTGCTTAAACTGATCGGTGAAAAACTCGTGGCGTACCTCGTCGCCGCGGCTCTCACGGTAGACCAGCACCTTGGTCTGCACTATCGCCTTGTCTTTCACATGAATGCCGACCGTGATGGGGGACTCCTTGCCTATCTCTTCGAGGATCCAAACTGTCTCGCCTTGTTGCAGCCAGTAGCGAAGGCGCATCTTGTTGAATTTATGCGCCAGGATATCTTCGATCACCAGCTTGTCGCTATCCTCTAACCAGTAGACCTTAGCCTTGGGCATGGGGCCTGCAAAGGCCTGGCTGATAAAGTCTTCACTGCTTTGGTAGACGCTGGCGGCCTGTACGCAGAAGGCGGTGAAGAGTGAGGCAAATATAAGTTTGATAGAGAGAGACTTCATTGGATGACCCGGTAGCAAGAGTGGAGGAGGCCTGTGGTAATGAATCCGTTCAGCTGTTGTTTCATTGTGCTTGTTAACTATGACTAAGACACCTCGTAAAGTGGCTTAGCCATAGGCAGTGCTCAATGGGAGCATTGAGCACTGCGGTATCTGCTATTGGCTTAGATGGGCCAAAGGCTTAGAACTGGTAGCCAACGCCTAGGTTGAAACCGTCGGCATCCTTAGCGCCACCAACTTTTTCGTAGTCGGCCTTGAAGACAACGTTTTCGTGCAACCAGTAGTTGATACCTACGTTAGTTTGCTCGACCTTAGTGTCGGCGCCGTTACCTGCGTTGTTGTCATACTCGTTGTAGCGAGCGAAGACACCAAAGCTTTCGTTGAAACGGTAAGATGGCTCGATATACCAACCTGTTTGCTCATCACGGCCAAGTGCTTCAGCTTCTTTACCATCGATATCCCACTGAGCATAAAGTGCCTTAACGGTGAAGTTTTCGATGTTGTAGATAGCGTGTGCAGTCAATAGGGTCGCAGAAGCGGTATCGACATCTCCACGGCCTTGAGTCAGATCAGATTGGTACTGCACGGTAGCAGCCAGCTCTAGACCTGGAACGGCAGTGTATTTAACGCGTGCTGTGTACGCCAGATCTTCAGCTTTTGCCTTAGAAACTTTCTGACGACCGCCACGGATCTTGTAGTCTTCGCCAACGTTCAGGCCAGAAGTGACTGCTGCATCGAAGGCTAGGCCTGGGGCTGCCTTAACGTTTAGGTTTAGACCTGCTTCCCACCAAGTGGCAGGCAGGATGTTTTTCTCAACTGGGTTACGCTCAACACCGTAGAATGCTGGTGGCTCGTGAGTTTCGTTGATGATACCTACTGGCATCAGGAACAGACCCGCCTTACCTGTCAGCATGTCGTTGAAATCGTGCTCGATGTAAGCCTGCTCTAGCTCGACTTCACCGTTCTGGCCGTCACCAGAGATAGAGTGCTCTAGCTCTACTTCAGAGAAGAAACGTGTGTTTGAAGTAAATTCGTGGCCGAAGAAAAGTACGAAACGGTGGAAATCGAACTCTTTCTTGTCTGAACCTGATTTGTTGTCAGTGATGTTGTTGTAGTGAAGCTCACCATAACCACCGATAGTCGTCGCGCTCTTGGCTGAGCTGCTTTCTTCAACGGCGTCGGCTGTCTTCTCTACACGCTGCTCGGTTTGCTCTAGACGCTTCTCAAGATCTTTCAGCACTTTCTGTTGCTGTTCGATCACTTTACGCAGTTCTTGAGTCTCATCTGAGGCGATAGCGGCTTGGCTAGCGAATGCGCTGACCAGTGCTGCGGCAATTAGCGTTTTCTTCATCATTTCTCTTCCCAGTTGTTGTATCAGGGTTATTAAGTTGCTGGCGATTCTATCAACTAGGCATCGTAATGCAAACTATTATCATTAAGTTTTTTGATTGAGATCAACAAATGTAAAGTCAAGGTAAAGGAGCTTGTACCCAGGTAGTGCAGCGTTAGTGTGGTTTAAAATCATTTTATAACAATGGCTTGATGTTGTTTTTCCTGATTTTTAACCCTTGACGTTGACTGACATTGTTAATTTTAAAAAATTTATCTTTTTTGCAGCTTTAGAGGAGTTTTGGGGAAAATCAGCATTCTTGCTTCTGGTTTTAGACTCAGCTTGAGGCATGGTTTGGGCACAGTTTGAGCGATCGAGTAGATGGGCTTAAGTCATAGACGAGTCAAGGGGATAGGAGAGTTGCGACAGGGAAATGGCGGATCTTTCGGCCTAGATTGGTGGCAAAACAGGGGCTCCTCAAGTCATCGGAGAAGTGTTTGGCGGGTTTTGCTATAGACTGTGCCTCCTTAAATTTTTAACTGACTGTTATAGTTAACTCTTACACCACCTGATTGACGAGCCGATATGTTTCTAAGTCCTTATTTTAATAAAGCACAGCAATTGGTCTCTGTGTCAGCCCAGCAGGCGAGCGAATTTGCCAAAGGGGTCGCACAGGACTTTAATCCCATCCACGATGTCGATGCCAAGAAGTTTTGCGTACCCGGAGATCTCCTGTTTGCCTTGGTGCTGGGACAATATGGGCTGAGCCAGAAGATGACATTTCGTTTCGAGGGCATGGTCGGCAGCGGTGTCAATCTGGTGTTTCCCGATGCGGTCGGTGACAGCTTTGCCATCTTGGATGATAAGGACAAGCAGTACCTGAGTGTGAGCCGCAGCGGCGAGACAACCGAGTGCGAGGTGCAGACAGAGTCCTTCGTGCGTAGCTATGTGGCCTTCTCCGGGCTCAACTTTACCCATGTGCTGGTGCCGCTGATGAAGCAGCACGGCATGATGATCAACCCGGCCCGTCCTCTGGTGATCTATGAGAGCATGTCGTTCGATCTCAATACCTTAGATTTCGACAGCATCGCCCTCAACCTGGTGGAGCAGACGCTTGAGATAGACGGCAAGCGCGGCGACGTGACCCTGAAGTTTGAGCTGCACTGCGGCGACACCCTGGTGGGCACGGGTGAGAAGACCCTGGTGCTTAGCGGCCTGCGTCCACTGGAAGATGCAAGCATGGATGAGATGGTGGCCCGCTATGAGGCGCGCCGCGTCAGCTATCAGCAAGCCGACTAGTCTGCTGGCATGCTGAATTGGGGTCGGCGCTTGCCGGCCCTTTCTATTTCTGCTCCCGACGCCTAAATTGCGGCCCCAGCTCTCCATTTCCTGTTCCCAGCTCTCCATTTCCTGTTCCCAGCTCTCAATTTTCTGTTCCAAGCATTTAGCCATTGGCATTCGCCACGAGCCGATCCTGAACATCACTCGTTCTCTTTATGCTTGCCGTCTTCTTCATTCATGCCGTGAAAACCGCCTGAAATCGGGCGTTACGCACGCTTTTTAAACGACTATCCCACCCAAGTCCCGGGCCAGATTGCCAAGCCGATAGCTTTGTTTTACTTTAGTGGGATTGTTTTGCTATTCCCCTTTGCTGCTCGCCCCGCTGGGCGGCCGACAAGCTCGTTTGGATAAGGAAAGAGATGCCAAGCTTAAATCGTATCGTGCTGATCAATACGCACCTCCCCGGCGTTGTGGAACTCGCCCTCGATGGACACACCAACATTTGTGGTACCAACGCCTCGGGCAAGACCACACTACAGCGTCTGGTGCCCGTGTTTTATGGCGAGTACCCCAGCCGCGTGGTGCCCTCGACCCGTGACAGCTTCGAGCGTTGGTATCTGCCCCATGATTCCAGCTATATCATCTACGAGTATCGCCGCGACGATGGCCTGCTGACCCAGGCTGTACTGGCCTCTGCAGGTGACGGCAAGGGGGTCAACTACCGTTTCATCGGCAAGGGCTTCGAGCTGGAAGACTATGTCAAGTCGCAACAAGGGGAGTCGATTCTTTGCCATAACATGGCCGAGCTCGGCCGGGAGATGAAACGCGCCGGGGTGGCGGTGACTAATTTGCTGAACACCCGTGAGTATCGCGCCATCATCCAAAACGATCGCACCCTGCTCAGCACCGGCAGCAACCGCAGCGAATTACGCGCCTACGCCCGCCAGTTCTCTCTGTGTCAGCACGAACACACGCTGCGCCATATAGAGAAGTTGGCCAAGGCGGTGCACTCTAAAGAGGGCAAGATGGAGACCATCAAGTCGATGATCGCCGCCATCCTGGAGGAGGACGGGGTTAACCCGCCGAGTTCACGCCTCAACCCGCAGCGGGTCGAGTCTTGGATCCGCGAGAGCCAGCTGATCCAGGGCTTTGAGCAGATCCGCCCCGAATTTGACAAGCTGGAACAGGAGTTTAACCAACTGCTGAGCGCGGAGCAGCGCCTGGCTGGGCTGAAGCGCGGCTATGGCAAGGATGAGGCTCAGGAGATAGAGCGTCAGGAGCTAAATCAGCAGCGCTCGAAAGATCTCGGCAACAAGCTGCGTCAGCTAGACGATGAGTGGAAGGAGCTGCGCGACGAACTCAACCTGGATCTCTCTGCCGCCAAGGGCGACGTGGCCAAGATAGAGCATGAGCTGGATATCATCGAAGATCAGCACGCAGGTTTTCTCGATGCCGATATCGAGCAGGCCAAGCTGGATCTCGAGCAGCTGCCCAGCTGGCGCGCCAGCCTGGAGAACCTGACCGAGCGTCATAAGCTGCAAACCGAGAAGCACCAGGATATAGAGGCGGCCTACAACGCCCGTCGCAGCAAGATAGGCGAGAATCTCAACCGCGAGCTGGAGCAGCTAGATAAGGAACAAGATAAGTATCGTGAAGCCAGAGACAAGCAGCAGGAGGCGGGCCGCGAGGAGCTGGCCGCTCTCGAGCAAAGCTGGCGTGAGCAGATGGAGGCGGGCCGTGCCAAGCACAACGAGCAGGAATACCAGCTCAAGCTGACGGCGGCCGAGCTGCAGATGCAGGTCAACGGCGTCACCTACAGCGAAGAAGAGAAGCTGACCCTGGCGGTGTTTGACGAGCGTATCTCCCGCGCCGACGAGGAGCAGGAGGCGTGCAACGCCATGGTGGATCGCCTGGCAGGCGAGGAGCGCAAGCTCAGAGCCAAGCGGGACCAGGCCAACGAGAGCCTGAGACAGGCAGGGTTAAGGGTTATCGAGCGTCAGGGCGCACTGGATGAGCTGCATCAGGTGCTCTTTCCTCAGTCTCATACCCTGCTTGAGTACCTGCGCAAGGAGGTCGACGGCTGGGAGGAGAGCATAGGCAAGCTGATCAACCCAGAGCTTTTACATCGCAGCGATCTGCACCCGGCCAAGTCGGCCGGCGGCGACAGCTTCTGCGGCGTCGAGCTGGATCTCAAGGCGCTGGCAACTCCAGAATATGCTGCCTCGGAGCAGGAGCTCAGGGGCCGCTACAGCGAGGCCGAGGAGGCGCTGGCCAGCGCCAAGCAGCTGCAGGCCGAGGCGGAGGAGGCCCTGGTGGCCATCAATGCCGAGCTGGATAAGCTTAATCGCGAACTCACCTTTGCCAAGACGGCCTACAAGAACAGCCGCGACGATCTGCGCCGCCTGTTCGACGAGAAACGCGCCGAGCAGGAGAAGATCAATCAGGCACTCTCTGCCCGTAAGGCCGAGTCGCAGAAGCGTCTCGCCCGTCTCGACAGCGAGATGAAACAGCTTAAGGCTCAGCATCAGGAGTGGCTCGAGGAACAAAACGAGCAGGCGCTCGAGGCGCGCATGGAGAAGAAGGCCTACTGGCAGGAAGTGGTCGGCGCGCTGGATGCCCAGCTCTCCCAGGTTAAGCAGAATATTAACGATCGCCGCCAGGCGGCCAAGGCGGAGCAGAAGGCCTGCGAGCAGTGGTATAAGGATGAGCTGAAGTCCCGCGGCGTGGATGAAGACAAGATCCTTAAGCTTAAGCAGGAGATCCGCGAGCTGGAGAGCAACATCAGCAAGGCGGAGCAGCGCCGCAGCGAGGTACTGCGCTTCGACGACTGGTATCAACACACCTGGCTGGCCCGTAAGCCTAAGCTGCAGACCGAGCTGAGTCAGGTCAAGATGGCGGTGACCGAGCTGACGCAACAGCTCACCACTAAGGCCAACGAGATTAAACATCAGCGCCAGCAATATGATAGCGAGCGTAAACAGTCCGATGCCATCCAGGTGGAGGCCTCGGAGAACCTGACCAAGCTGCGCGCCGTGATGCGCAAGCTGGCAGAGCTTAAGCTGCCATCGAGCCAGGATGAGATGCAGGGTGGACTCACAGAGCGTCTGCGTCAGGGCGAAGAGTTATTGCTGCGCCGGGATCAGCTGATGGGATCGGTGAAGCAGTATATCGAGCATTTCGACTCGGTGATCGCCAGCAAGTCGGGCTCTAGCCTGTCTGAGACCTGGGAGCGCGCCCGCGAGGAGTCGAGCTTCGTCAACGACAAGGGCATTCGCCTGCTGGATTATCGCAAGCTGGTGCCGCAGCTTGAGCAGCTGCTCAACGTAATGGTGCCACAGGCGATCATGGGGCTGCGAGAGCAGGGGCGTAACTTTGGTATCGATCTGACGGCGTTTTACGACGTGCTGGCGGATATCGACCGCCGCATCGCCTCCCAGAGTGCACGCATCACCCGCGAGGTGGGTGAAGAGCTGTTCCTCGACGGGGTGAGCGAGTCGGCGGTGCGTATCCGCTCACGCATCAGCGAGCTCGAGTTCTGGCCCGAGCTGGAGGAGTTCGTTAAGGCGTTCAAACAGTGGAAGGCCGAAGGCTTTGCCGATCTGCCTGACGAGCACTACACCAGCAGCATGCGCCGCGCCTTGGATATTATTGGCCGCGCCGCCCTGACTGGCGGTATCGCCAAGCTGCTGGAGATCGAGCTGCGCCTCAAGGAGGGCAACAGCGATCTGGTGATCCGTACCGACCGTCAGCTCAACGAGTCGTCGAGCCATGGTATGGCCTATCTGATCTTGTGTAAGTTCCTGCTGGCCTTCACCCGCCTGCTGCGTGGCCGCGCCGATGTCACCATTCACTGGCCGATCGACGAGCTGGGTACCCTGCACCACGGCAACGTGAAGAAGATCTTCGATGCCTGTGAGAACAACAACATCTCGGTACTGGGCGCCTTCCCGAACCCTGAGTCAGAGGTGCTTAACCTGTTTGCCAACCGATACATCATCAATAAGCAAACCAAGAAATTACAGGTGGTTAAGCCGCAAGTTAACCCTATTGCCGATAAGCTGAGCCAGCGTTTTGCCAAGGAGGCTGTGTAAATGAGCACTAGCACACAAACCGTACTCGTGGGCCAGGGCGCCCTGATCGAAGCCTTGCTGCGCGGCGAGTTTATCTGCCGAACCAGTAACGAAGACGCCTGGCGCGCGCTTAAATCCCAGACCACGCGTGACAGCGTCGAGCAATACCTGAATCAGATCAATCGTACCCTGGCCTCGGCCGGGGAGGGCGAGGTGTTCTTCTGTGGCTATCTGCAACTGGGTGATGATGAGCGTAAGGTGATCTCCAGTCAGTTTCGCGACATCTGTCATGCGCTGATCCCACTGGTGGAGTGGTTGGTGCTGGTGCAAGAGGCCAGCGGCCAGGATGCGCCCCTGTCAGAAGGTGCGGCGGTGCGTCTCAATGAGTTACAGACACGTATCGAAGATACGCCGGCGTTTCGTGAGCAGCTGGCTAAGATCAGCCACTATCGTCTGTTTGGCTCAAGTTCTACCCAGGTGGACGCGCAGATCAAGTTGGTGTTTAAACGCCTGGTGGAGCTGGGATATCTGCTGCGTCCCAACCAGGAGAAGCAGATCTATATCGCCACCGGTAAGCTGGACTATCTCTATGAGGTGATCCGCTTTATCGATGAAACCGAAGGACTCAGCCTGGAGGCCCAGGCGGAAACCGCAACCCAGAGGGACTTGATCTGATATGAGTAGCAACTTACATCAGGCGGGGGTCACGCTACTCAAGCAGCTGGGGCGCCATGCGGATCTCATCATGGATGTCTATCTGTCTGGCTCTGTGACCGAAGAGGGCGAACGCGCCGGTGCCATCGACAAGCTGCGTAAGGCCGACATCTTGTGGCAACCCGACGGCGAGCAGGGACTGAGGCTGAAACGCTCGGTGCGCGCCCTGCTCGAAGAGGTGCTGAGCGATGAGCGCAATCGACAGATCGATGCCAATGTTGGCTCTTCGCTTGCCACCATCAAGACCCTGGCGGATCACTATAAGGAGGCTCGCCAGGCGGCCGATTACGGCGCCAGCGAGGCCTATCTGGCCGATCTCAGCGAGCAGGTCTACAGCTTTACCGAGGGGCTGAAGTACTCTATTCGTGTGCTCTGGAGCCGGATCAACAACGAATTCGGTTATGTAGGCACCATCAACGCCAAGATACGTGAAAATGAGCTGGCCCAGAGTCAGGTGACCGAGCTGCTCAACGGCCTGGAGATGTTCCAGTTTAGCGAGCTGGGTCAGATTGCCGGCGATATCCGCGAGCTGCGTAAGCTGTTGGTGACCCGCTTACAAGAGACCCTGAGTGACTGTACCCAGGAACTGAGTGTGGTGCAGGGACGCCTGCTGGAGCTACTTGGCCGTTTCCGTCAGATCCTGGGGCGTACTCGCCTGCTCAAGGGCTGGCTGCTCTATACGGATATGCACCCAGACTATGAGGTGGCGGATCATGTGAGTCACAAGCAGCTGCCGACCCTGTTTAATCGCGCCGAGGCGATTCTGGCACCGGCGGCGGTGGATGTGACCAACACAGGTCAGGAAGCCGAACTGCTGGCCATGGTGTCGCAGATCAAGAGCATCAGCCGCGCGGGCCGTGATCTTTCGGTGCGTGACCATGATGTGCCTTTTGCGCTAGTGGAGGCGGAAGACTTCGATATTCCCGATAATCCGCTCAAGCTAGCGGTGGATGAGTATTTCTGCGCCGTGATCGACTCAGGACTCAGACAATCGGCGCTGGACTATCATAGAGCCAACGAGCTGAGCTGGGATACCGAGAGCTGGCTGTATCAGGTGATCTGTGGCTATGAAGGCCTGCCCGAGGAGCACAGGCGCTATTTCGAGCTTGAGCCCATAGGCGAGCGTCATCCTGTCTATAGCGGCAACTTCATCATACGTGACGTGGAGTTATGGTTGGCCTAAGTTTAAGCTTAAGCATTAGCCGTGATCAGGTGTTAACCAATATAGTGACTGCTTATCCGGTTGCTATCTGATGCTAAAAATCACTTAAAACCGTTAAATCAGTAGCTTATCAAAATGCTGGTTTAGCGGTTTTTGTTTATCTGCCTTCTTGGCTATCTGCTGTGTTTTCGCCTATGCCTAGTGGATCTCACTAGCCTCTGCCTGTGAGTAATGACTCTCACTGAATATCGTGGTTATGTCAGAGTTTAATGTTGGTTAATTTGTTCTTGCTGGCGTGTTTCACTGGCTTGAGAGAGGATTTTGTGAATGCCTTGTTGGTTTGTTGTGCTAACAGGTAAAACTTGTTATTTAGCCTTAAACGGGTGGTGTGTATGTTTGTGTTTTTAAATCAATGACTTGCATTGTGATCCTCTTTACTTTCACCTTTTGTAGGCTGTTAACCTGCCCAGATTATGATTGAAATTATCACTAGCATGATCCACTATCACTGACCAGTAACGGCAGAGCCACGGCTCTCATCACTATCTCCACGCTAGATGGAGAAGAAAAAAAGCGCACGATAGATGCGCGGCAAAACAAGGCAAGCATATGACTAAATCACTTTCAACGCGCATCTTTATCGGCCTCTTTTCTGGCCTGATTCTGGGTAGCATCATTCAATATTTCTTGGCCGATGTCGGGTTTTTCTCCGGTACCCTGGTCGAGGTCGCCTCCGGCTTAGGTACCATGTTCGTCAACATGATCATGATGATGGTGGTGCCCCTGGTCTTCGTCAGCATCGTCTGCGGCGTGCTGGAACTCGACGACCTCAAGAGTTTCGGTCGCCTTGGCGGCAAGACCTTCGGTTTCTACATCATCAATACCCTGGTGGCCATCTTCGCCGCCCTGACCGTGGCCCTGCTGCTTAAGCCGGGACTCGGGGTAGACATGACGGGGGGCACGGGCGCAGAGATCACTGCAACCGAGCTGCCTAACCTGATGCAGCTTATCGTCAACATAGTACCGAGCAACCCGGTAGCCGCCTTCACCTCGGGCAACATGCTACAGGTGATCTTCATGGCGCTGCTGGTAGGTGGTGTCATCAAGGCGATGAATGGCGCCGTGCCGCTGTTGCAACAAGGCTTCACGGAAGGCAACAAGCTGATGATGAAACTTATCAGTGTGGTGATGCAGCTGGCGCCGATTGGTGTGTTTGCGCTGATGTTTAAGCTGGGCGCGACCCTGGAGGCTAGCCTATTCCTCAGCGTTGTCGAATACCTGGTGGTGATCCTCAGCCTGCTGCTGCTGTGGATCTTCGTGGTCTACCCTTGGGCGGTGAGCCTGTTTACCCCTGTGTCGGCCAAGACCTTCCGCGCCAAGACCCAGGAGCAGATCCTATTCTCTCTGTCGACCGCCAGCTCGAATGCCACCATTCCTGTCACCATGCGTACCCTGACCGAGAAGCTGGGCGTGAAGCGCGCCGTGGCCGGTTTCGGCGTGCCGCTGGGGGCGACCATGAACATGGGCGGCGTCTCTATCTATATCACCATCGCCATCTTCTTCGTGGCTAACTCCTTCGGTGCTCCTATCGCCATGGATCAGCTGCCCGCCCTGCTGTTCAGCATCTTCCTGCTGTCTGTTGGCGCAGGCGGCGTGCCAGGCGGCGGCATGGTGATGATCGGCGTGCTGATTCACCAGATGGGTCTGCCAGTCGAGGCCTTCGTGATTGTCGCGGCACTGGATAGACTGATCGACATGGTACTGACCTCTTGTAACGTCGTGGGTGACGCCGCCGTGCTCACCATAGTCGACGCCACAGAGAACGCCCATGAAGAGGAGCAGGCTGTCACTGTGCCTCGTACCAGTGAGGTGAGTTAAGGTTAATCTTACGGTTTCATTTTATCGATAATTGGCCCGCCTCTGGCGGGCCTTTTTATTATTTGATTGTGAGGAAAGGGGTGCCAGCAAGCGTCATTCATCAGCGATGTGTATTAGCGCTTGGTTAACTAAGTGTTTGTTAAAAGTGTTGATTTTTTGTTTTATTTGGGTATTTTAGAGCGGTTGATATAGCACTTTATTACTAGAAAATGAGAAACGGTAATTAACCGTCGCTTGTAATAGATAGACGAAAGGGAATTCGATGAAACAATTCATGAGCTTATTACTCATCATAGTGGTGAGTACCCTCTCTGGCTGTGCCCAAAGGCTGCAGTCCATTTCAAAAGATGTTGATAAAACCTTAGCTGAAAACAGTGGTTACCTGCTGATCGGTGTTGATACCAATTGGGGATTACACAGTATTCTTATCGGCGGTGATAACAAGCTGATGTTGACCGAGCGCGATCTTAAGTTTGGTAGTAATTATATATTGGTGGATGTGCCAGCCGGTCATTATCGAATCGAAGATGTGAAGTTTGGGCGCTACGTCTATATGGAGCTTGAGGAGGGCTACTGGGATTTTGAAGTCCGGCCGAATCAGGTGAGCTATGTGGGGGACTTGAACATAGAAATTCAGGGATTGTGGGAAATCACGTCGGCAGAGATTATCCTCGAAAATCGTTCAACCAAGGCACTGCGTTTTCTCGAATCCTCTTTTCCTAACATTTTGCAGTCGCGTCAGGTGCGTTATTCAGGCCCTGGAAAAGATAACTTTCTCGAATTTGCAGAAGGCTTAAGCGAGTCGAAGGAGGCTGCACTATGAAGTATTTGATCGCCTTAGCACTGTTAATCATTAGCCTTTCGACTCATGCGTTGCCTATCCCGGCTTCGACGCTTTATCGCTCTCCCATGATGTCCCACGTGACATTTACGCCAAATGGCAAGCATATCTCTGCGCTTATCGTGGAGGAGGGCAAATCCTATATTTCACTTATCGATACTCGCGACAAGGAGTATCAACATATCGGCTCATTCGATAGCGATGAGCGACTGAGTGAATATAGTTGGATCAATGATGAAGTGCTCTATATCCATTATGTAAAGCGTGGTGAATCTAGGCATGTGCTACTCAAGCTGTCAGAGAAGGAGGGAAAGTTTACCTCTGAGTTGGTGCCGCTGCCAAACGATAGCTACCTAGTGGATCCGCTTGTTGATGAGCCCAACCATGTGCTTTTCGCCAAGAATCGCTATGACGGACGACTCAGCTACCAACTCTATAAACTGACCCTGGCACAGTTGCTGGATAAAGATTTCGACAAGGGCAGCCTTGTCGAACAAAAACTTAAAGATGTGGCTTTTTTTGGTTGGGACAGTATACGCAAAGCCTTGTTTGCCGTGACCGTTGATATTGAGGCGATGAAGGGGGAAGTGCTTTATCGAGAGTTGACAGATCGACGCTGGAAGCAGCTGTTTGAGATCACTGATAAGAAGGTGCAATTTAGCCCCATTGGCTTTATTGGCGATGATAAGCTGGCGGTCTTGAGCAACGAAAACACAGATAAGATTGCGCTCTATGAGTTTGATATTGCTAGCCAAAAGCTTGGTAAGCTTATCTATGAACATCCTAAGTATGATCTTGTCAGCGGAGAGGTGAATAATGCCGGCAATGGCATAAGTTCGGTGACCTATGTTGAGAATGGCCAGCATGTTATCCAATTTCTCGATAGTGGCACGACAGAAGGCGACTCACTGATTAAGCATCATTTCAAGGGTAAAGAAGGGGTCGTTAGTGCCTACGCGCCTGATAACAAGCACCAAGTATTATTTGTCTATGCCTCAAATGATCCCGGTAGCTACTATCTCTATGACCAAGAGGCGGACAAAGTTGAGTTGTTGACTGAGCTGAATCCTGACCTGATGGCCTTTGACTTGTCTGACACTCAGGTCTTTAGCGTAGAGAGTGTGCCTGGTGTTAACGTCGAAGGGTATCTCACACTGCCGAATCAGCAGAGTCGTAATGGTGTCTTGCTTGTTATGCCCCATGGTGGACCTATCGGTATACGTGACTATAACTACTTCAATAATGATACTCAGTATTTTGCAAGCCGTGGTTTTGCTGTCTTAAGGGTAAATTTCCGAGGCTCCGAGGGGTATGGCAAGTCTTTCCTAAATAGCGGTAAGGGCGAGTTTGGTAAGGCGATTGAGCAAGATATCACGGCTGCGGTTAATCATGTCAGGAAACAATATTCCTTCGAGAAGATGTGCGCCATGGGGGCGAGTTATGGTGGCTATTCTGCATTGATGTTAGCGATCAAGCATCCTAAAGATTATCAATGCGCCATTGGTGCCTACGGTGTCTATGACCTCCCGCTTTTGTTTAATGGTAGCAACTACAAGGTGCTAGAGGAATATCGCAAGGCAGTGAGTGAAGTTGTGGGTGAACTGAGTGACGACTTGTTGAAGTATTCCCCCGTCTATCTGGCCGATAAGATAGAAGCACCAGTGCTGCTAATTGCCGGTAAAGAGGATCGTATCGCCGACTTTGAACACTCGCAACGTATGCAATATGTGCTCGAGAAACAAGGTAAGCGGGTCGAGCACCTTTATTATGACAAGACGGCGCACGGTCAGAATACTTGGTATTGGCAGCAACATGAAAATGCTTATGTGGCCGATTATTTGAAACGAACCTTGGCGCTGTCTGAATACCATGAGATGGCGGGCGTAAAACCTGAACTTGCACACCAGCTGGGCTATGACCTGGCTATCATTGCCGATGGCTATAACTTTGATAATAAAGTTGAAAATAGTCCTTCTCAGGCACTTGCCTATTATCATCAAGCCGCGTTAGCCGGCGATGGACGCTCTGCCTATAACTATGGGGTTAAGCTGGTGCAAAAGGGCAAGCAGTTGCTTAAAGAGACTCAAGGGAAGCAGACCACAGAGCTGATGGGGGTCGATGACAGTCAGGAAGGCACTCGTCTGGTGGCGGATGGGATAAGCTGGGTAGAGATAGGTTCCTCCTTAGGTTATGCGTCGGCCAGTAATTGGCTCGGCTTGTTATACGATGAGGGCGAAGAGGTGACTCAGGATCTGGCCAAGGCGGTGGAGTTTTATAGCGCTGCGGTGGAGCAGGGTTATGATGCGCGATCTCAACTGAGGATGGGGAAAATATACTGCCTCGCCAAGGATGAGTTGAGAGATGTGAAGCGCTGCACCGAACTGCTTGCGCTCTCTAAGTTGGTGGACTTGCCGAAGAAAGATCAGAAAAATGCCGTGACTGACGATTCGCGTAAGTTGCTGCATTGGATAATAAGCCAGCTTTATACTTACGGACATTTTGATGCCAAAGAGATTCAGCTCATCCAGGATTTGGTTAAACAGGAGTATGGCGTCTCGGATGTGCAAGTGATGTTAGAGGGTGTTGAAGCCGGCGCAATCGAATACAGTCGTTATTACAAGAAGTATAGGATTTACGAGAAGCGTAAGCGTTTTGATGCCTCACCCAGCCTGGTGTTAGGAATGGTCTTCGAAGTTGAGCCGCAAAAAGGCGTGGATCAACAGAGCAAGGTCGCCTTTATCGCCAAGTGGACTAAAGAGGACGATAAGGGACGCAAAGAGATAGTGCAGACGAACTTCTTGTGGGGAAGCCAGGAGGACACATGGAGTACGCGTATCTCGTTTGGCGACGATGAGCTGTTCAAGGGTAAATTGACAGTGGAATTATCTGATCTCAATAACAATTTGCTTGCGACTAAGACATTGGAGCTCCTTTAACTTATTCGCTTGAGAGTAAAAAGGGACGCTACGCGTCCCTTTTTTATTGCTTTAGCTTCTAACCTCTCGATAGGCTACTCGGAGCAGTGCCCCTTGGTCAGTGCCCCTTGGTCAGTGCCCCTTGGTCAGTGCCCCTTGATCAGTGCCCCTTGGTCAGTGCCCCTTGGTCAGTGCCCCTTGGTCAGTGTCCCTTGGTCAGTGTCCCTTGGTCAATCGCCGGCTGAGGGCGCTCTGGCTTATTCCCAGCATCTGCGCCGCCGCCGTCTGATTGTTGGCCGTGCGGCTCATGGCCTCGTCGATCAGGGCCTGGTTCATCTCGGCCAGCGTCGGCAGGGACTTTGGAAAGATGATGTGATCTCCAGGCGTAGCCGTGAGTGACTTATGCTCCTTCACCGCCTCCATGAAGGGGGAGATGTTGAGGGTGACGCCGTCGCTGCGACTGACGGCATCGAATACCATACCCTTGAGCTCATTGAGGTTCCCAGGAAAGTCATAGTCCAGTAGTTTGGGCGCCAGATCCCTGGGTTGCTGTGGAGCACTAAGGGACATCTCCTCGGCGGCCTCGGCAATGAAGTGGTTGATCAACATGGCGATATCCAGCGGTCTCTCCGCCAGCCTAGGCAGCTTTATCTTGTGGGCGCGCAGGCGGTAGAGGAGATCGCTACGAAACTCGCCCGCCTTGTTCAGCGCAAGTAGATCATCCTGGGTGGAGACCACAAACTTACACTTTATGGGGAAACGACTGTCGCTGCCCTGGGGGGAGTAGCTTCTGCTCTCGATAAGCTCCAGCAGGATGATCTGGGCGCTCAGGGGGAGGGCGCCTATCTCACTCAGGTAGAGGACGCCACTGCCTGCCTGATGGAGCAAGCCGGTCACCGCATCGAGCTCACCATTAGGCTTATGGCTCAGGCGGCCACAGAGCTTGAGCTCGAAGGTGTCGCTGTTGATGCCCGCCAGGTTGAGGCTGACAAAGGGCTGCTCTGGACTGAACAGCTGGTGACAGGAGCGGGCGAATTCACTCTTGCCCGTGCCGCTCTCGCCGTAAATCAGCAGAGGCTCAGGGCTGAAGGCGACGGCCTCGAGATAGCGAAACTGATCCAGCAGCGCAGGCTCGCAGGTAAGAATATTATTAAAGGCCTTGGGGTTATCTAAGGTGCGGCTGAGAAAGCGCTCCTTGATATGTAGATAGTTGCGCTCTAGCCCCACCACCTCAAGTGCGCGGCGTACCGTATGGGCTAAGTCGCTGACATTGTCTGTCTTGATGAAGTAGTCGTAGGCGCCATGCTTGATGCAGCGCACCGCAGTATCCACCTCGTTGACGCCAGTGACTATGATCACCCGGGTATTGGGATGTTCGGCGCGGATCATCCCAAGCAGCTCTTCGCCCGAATGAAATGGCATGGTGAGATCGAGTAGCACCAGGGCATAGTCGCCTACCTCTAGGCGGTTGAGCACCTGGCGGCTGTCGACACAGGTATCTATCTCTGCCTCGGGGACCAGACGGTTGAGGGTTACCGCCAGCGTGCGTAGCCAGGAGGCCTCGTCGTCGACCAATAGGATATTGCGTGCAAGTTTCATCTGTCGTTGCTACTCCTGAACCAAGGCAAAACTAAGTTGGATACGGGTACCCTTACCGGGTGTCGAGTGGATCTGCATCTGCCCCTGATGCTCCTTGATGATACGGCTGCAGACCGACAGGCCCAGGCCGCTGCCGCCCTCGGTGCGCCGGGTGGTGAAGAAGGGCTCAGTGATGCGCTTAAGGGTATTGCTGTCCATGCCGCAGCCATTGTCGTTGACATTGATGATGGCGCGCCCCTGGCTAATCTGGGTGCTGATCTGAATGCTGCCCTCATGGGGTGGACAGGCATGGCAGGCGTTTTGGATAAGGTTGATTAACACCTGATGCAGCTGCTGGGCATCCCCCATAATTTTCGGGCTGGGCAGGTGCAGCAGCTTAGTGATCTGGCGGGTCTTGGTCTGGTTAGCGGTGAGACGCAGCGCCACCTCGACCACCTCGTTGAGGCACACCGGAGTATGTTCCTGGGTGAGATTAGGCAGGGCGTAGCGCTTGAGATCCTTGACGATACGGCTGATGCGCTTGGCGGCCTCCTCTATGGTGTCGCAGCTCACGCCCATCTCATCTATGGCTTGGCCGGGAGGCAGGCCGGCTACCTGCCAGAAGGGGTTGTGCTGCTGATAGTAGTTGGCTGCGGGCCTTAAGTCTTTCATCGCCGCCGAGAATAGCGAGATGGCGTGCAGGATGAGCCCGGTCGGGTTATTGATCTCGTGGGCGATGCCGGCAGAAAGCTCCCCAAGGGATGCAAGACGACTGGCCTCTTCGTTGGCCTGACGCAATTGATGTTGCTCCGTGCTCTCCTCAAGCAGGATCACCACCTGATCGTTGGCGATGGGGTGGATCTGCAGCTGCCAATATTGCTCCTGATACATCATATCGGCGATCAGTGATTTTTGCTGGGTGAGTACCTGCAGCACGGCGGGCCTGAGGTCGAACGCCTGGTTATCTATGTAATGAAAGGCTTCCGAGATCAGCAGGTGCACATTGTTGTCGTTACTCCACAGGCGCTGTAGCTCGCGGTTGACTATGGTGACCCCGTGAGGAATACCGTCCAGCACAGACTGGAACTGTTTGGAGATGTTGGAGATCTCCGCCTCGACCCGGCGGCGCTGAATGAGCTCGGCGTCCAGCGCCTTCTTGCGCCTGCGCAGGCTGGCACTGATGAAGCCTGTGTAGATCATGCCGCTCGCCGAGACGATGGCGACTAAGATCGCCAGAGAAAACATACGTTTCTCTGTCGAGGTCAGGTCGACTTTCTCGCGGCCGGTACCAAACCACTTGTTGACCAGGCGGTCATATTCACCCGACAGCTTGAGCTGGCGCAGGGCGTCGTTGATCTCATGCATCAGCTGCGACTTTTTGCCGTTACAGACGAAGTTGAAGGCACCGTAGATGAGGGCGTCGCTGGAGCTGCGCACCGAAGGGTAGAGTGGCAGCAGGCGGCGGGCCACGAAGCTCTCGGCGATCACCACATCCACTTCGCCCTCAATCAGCTGCTTGAAGCCGGTTTCATACAGGTCGACATCGACGCGGTTAAATTTTTGCGGATAGCCTGAGAGATAGACGTCGACGAAGGCGCCTTTCTTGATGGCAACCCGTTTACCCACCAGATCTGTCCAGCTGTTGATCAGTGCCTTGCCTTGTAGGGTGTAGGCCTTGGCGTGGGTGGCATAGATGGGATCGGACTGGCTGAGTTTGCGATCCAGATTCACCGGGCTGACCACGGCGATCACATCTATGTCGCTGCCGGGATTGTGCACATCTTTTACCAGCTGCTGAAAGCTCTTGCGGCGGATGATGATCCGCCTGTCGATCAGCTGGCCTATTCTGTGCATCAGCTCTATGTTGAAGCCTTGGTCAACACCGTTGTTGCGCCACTCTAGCGGCGCGGTCTTAGAGTGGACGCCAAAGACGATGCTCTCCTGTGTCAGTGCAGGAAAGCTGATAAATAGTAGGCAGATAAGTAAGCGTTTCATGCGGAAATGTTACATTTTTCCGATGCAATAAACTGTGCTGTATTACGCGAATTAGCGATTTCTTATCTAGGGCCTGTTTATCTTTCGCGTTCATTTTTGCAGCACTCTGTATCGATTTTATACAAGGCAGAGCGATTGTAATCTAGTGTGCTATATCAATGAGCGATAACGCAGTAGAAAAATGATACAGACGCTGCCCGCAGGGTTCGTCTTGAGCACGTTCAACTCTTTATTACTCGGCTTTTATATAGAATAACTATACTCCAAGCCTCCTGCCGCGATTTGAACGTGCTCAATTAGAACAAAATTTGTTCTCAAAAGGTCAACAGGCCCTAGCTAACATTTGGGTGATCTCGATCTCCGTGGGTTATGCATTTTTGCATATACCTCTTTGTGATTATGCATACTTGCATAGGGGATCTCGGGGCATGTGATTGAGGTGTCATTTCTGAGGGTTATTTAGGGTATCCGTTTGCCGCTTTGTCATCCCTGGTTAATCATTTATATCGAGCGATAGTGAAGGCCCTAGGTACTCATCAATACCTGTTAAGGCTTTCTTCTAAAGTTAAGTGTGAATCACTTTAATCTAAATATAATGTAAGTGCTTCTAAATTCAGCGGGTTAAGCCTGTAAGTTTAGAAGGGGGAGCAAAGATGAAAAAGATGAAACTTGCGGTTTGTCTAGCCACATTAATGGGCACAGCCGGATTCATGGGCAACGCCATGGCAGCCGATAACCTGGCTGACTTCCACGCCCAAAATCAAGAATGTGATAGCTGCCACCAACCCGATGGTGAGTTGTCAAACGACAGCCTGACCTATGAGAACGAGCAGTGTGTATCTTGTCATGGTACCTTAGCTGAAGTGGCTGAAACCACTAAGCATGAACACTACAACGCCCACGATTCTCACTTCCCTGGCGATGTATCCTGTACCTCATGTCACAGCGCCCACGAAAAGTCTATGGTCTACTGTGATTCTTGCCATAGCTTCGATTTCAACATGCCATATGCCAAGAAGTGGGAGCGTCACGAGCCTACTATTGCCGAACTGGCGAAAGACAAGGCAGAACGTCAAGCGGCTCTTGCTAGCGCACCTCGCGATACCGTTGACGTAGTGGTTGTGGGTTCAGGCGGCGCAGGTTTCTCTGCCGCAGTATCGGCCCATGATAACGGCGCCAAAGTCATTCTGATTGAGAAAGAGCCTGTTATCGGTGGTAACGCTAAGCTGGCGGCCGGTGGTATGAACGCCGCTTGGACAGATCAGCAAAAAGCGAAAAACATCAAAGACGACCCAGAGATCATGTTTAAAGACACCATGAAAGGTGGCCGTAACATCAACGATCCTGAGTTGGTTAAGATCCTTTCTTCTCACTCTAAAGGTTCAGTTGATTGGATGACCGCTATGGGCGCCGACCTAAGCGACGTAGGTCGTATGGGTGGTGCATCGGTTAACCGTTCACACCGTCCAACGGGTGGTGCAGGTGTAGGTGCACACGTGGTACAGGTGCTTTACGATAACGCGGTTAAGCGCAACATCGACATCCGTATGAACACTCGCGGCATCGAGATCCTAAAAGATGATAGCGGCAAGGTAAAAGGTATCCTGGTTAAGGGTATGTACAAGGGTTACTACTGGGTGAAAGCCGATGCAGTGATTCTGGCTACCGGTGGTTTCGCTAAGAACAACGAGCGCGTGTCTAAGCTGGATCCTAAGCTGAAAGGTTTCGTATCGACTAACCAACCAGGTGCAGTAGGTGATGGTATCGACGTAGCAGCAAACGCTGGCGCGGCGATGAAAGATCTTGAATATATCCAAGCTCACCCAACCCTATCTGTTAAAGGTGGTGTGATGGTGACAGAAGCGGTTCGTGGTAACGGCGCTATCTTAGTTAACCGTGAAGGTAAGCGCTTCGTCAACGAGATCACTACTCGTGACAAGGCTGCCGCGGCTATCCTGAAGCAAACTGGTAAGTCTGCCTATCTGATTTTCGATGACTCAGTTCGTAAGTCTCTGAAGAAGATCGATAAGTATATCGGCTTGGGTGTTGCACCTAGCGCAGATAGCCTAGAGAAACTAGGTAAACAGGAAGGTATCGACGGTAAAGCACTTACCGAAACCGTTGCACGCTACAACAGCTTCGTGACTGCCGGTAAAGATGCTGATTTCGAGCGTCCTAACCTGCCACGTGCACTAAACGAAGGTAACTACTATGCCATCGAAGTAACTCCTGGTGTTCATCACACCATGGGTGGCGTGATGATCGATACCAAGGCTGAGGTAATGGATGCTAAGAAGCAGGTCATTCCAGGTCTATATGGTGCCGGTGAAGTAACTGGTGGCGTTCACGGTGCAAACCGTCTGGGTGGTAACGCTATCTCTGACATCATCACCTTCGGTCGCCTAGCGGGTGAAGAAGCAGCGAAATACTCTAAGAAGAACTAAATCTTCTTAACTAACCTAACTCATAGGTTACTAACATAGTTTAGCAACATCCCAAAGGTGGCTAGGAAGCCACCGCTAAAAAAGCCACGGTCTCCGCCGTGGCTTTTTTGTGTCAGGAACACTTATGCCAAAGCCCAGGGATGGAAGGCATTGGTGTTTGTATAGGGACTTACGTTTATGGGGACGTTATCCCCGGTGGCCCTGCTATCGACGTTCGCAGATGCATCTATACAGGAAGTTTTACCTCTTAGATTAGGCTTTAACTCTGCCATTTAAGGGTTAAGCGTTTGGGATTTCGTACTATTAGGCTTTTCGTTGTTAGAATGGTTTCCTGTATTCAAATAGGCAGCAAAGTTGAAAATTTTAGTTACAGGCACTGCGGGTAGGGTCGGTCGGGCCATCTATATTCACCTAATGAAAGAGCATGAAGTCGTTGGGATCGATAGGACACCATGTTCGACCGCTGATGTTGTCGGAGATATCCGTGACACTGCCTTATTGGCAGAAGCGTTAGAAGGTGTCGAGGTGATCATTCATACCGCGGCGCTTCATGCGCCCCATGTTGGGTTGGTACCAGATGATGAATTTGAAGAGATCAATATCAAAGCGACAGAGCAGTTGGCTCTGATGGGGGTAAAAAAGGGGATCAAACACTTTGTATTCACCAGCACTACTGCCCTTTATGGTTTTGCGTCAACTCCCGAAGGACGTGCTGGATGGGTTGATGAAACTGTGATGCCAAGGCCTAAGACGATCTATCATCATTCAAAGATTAAGGCTGAGCAGTTACTCGAAAATATCTCAAGCTCGTTTGATTTACCTGTCACGGTTCTGCAGATGTCGCGCTGTTTTCCTGAACCGGTGAACTTAATGGCTGTCTATCGTTTGACCCGCGGCATAGATGCTCGAGACGTTGCCCGTGCCCATGCCTGCGCCGTGAAGCGTAGGTTGTCAGGGTTCAGGCGTTACATCATTTCCGGTAAGACCCCCTTTAGCAAAGCATGTTGTGAAAGGCTTTATCGAGATGCCAATGATGTTATTCGAGAGGCGATACCGGGGCTTGCCGAGAGCTTTGCGGTTCGAGGTTGGAGCATGCCACAATCGCTCGATCGTGTGTATGATTCAAGCCTGGCACAGCATGAGCTTGGCTGGCAGCCCAAATATGGTTATGAGAGTGTATTGAGTTTGCTCGATAATGAAAGCGCCGAGGTTCTACCAATGAAAAGTCAAAGTTAGCAAAGAAACAAATTGCCTGTATGATTCGAACCTAGAGTCTTAAGTTTGTCTAAGTAGGATATTTCGCATCTTATAATTAAGCGCAGTTTAGAAAATGGAGTGTTAAGTCGAATGGATTTAAACGCAACTGTTTGGGGGCAAGTGTATTTGGTTCTTGCTCTTATCGTTATTTATCTGACAATTAGGTATGCAAAAGGCATTTCTAACAATCTTTCTTTGGTTGTTTTTTATACGTGCATCCTAAATGTTTTTATGCCGCCGGTTGGCTGGATATATTGTTTCTACTGGTTTAGACGCAGCGCTTTAGGAAAAATCAGCTAATAAAGAGTTTAGGCTGCGAAAGAGGTGAGTGCTGTCTTTCGATAGCTTTTATGCATTGACTGTATCTATTTGGGTATTGAGAAACGATAAGGAAAGGAGACCTTAAATTATGCAAAGCGTTGTTGAAGTGCTAGAGAGCGAAGGGTTTAACGTTCGTCAAAAGAATAGCAAAGTTCTAGTAAAGTTAGATGGCCTCGCTAACCCTGTCACTGTCACCAAGGATATTGCGAAGGACGAGTATAAGCTTGGTAGCAACGATTGGGGCATGTCGTTATCCGCTTCTTTGGTTCTTATGCTCGGCCTTTATGGATATCAACAGCATAGTGACAGCTTAATTAATGCTGTTTTTATTGCCGGAGCCCTGTGGTTGTTTGTCGTCGTGCTGCTTACCGAACTTAAGTTGACAAAATTGCGTGCGCTTATCGATAAACTCAATCGAGAAAGCCGCTGCTAACAAGTGACTATCGCAATACCACTGTTGTCACTATGCTAGTTACAAATTAATGTCAGGGAGTAAACATGGATGTCAGTAAGAAGCAGTTAGATGCTGCGGCGCGGGAAAATATCATTTCAGCTCAGCAAGCTGAAGCTCTCTATCAGTTCTTAGCCGCTCAGCCTAGTGCCAATCCCAAATTTACCTTTACCCATGTGCTCTATTACTTGGGTGGGCTTATCGCCATCGGCGCAATGACGCTTTTCATGAACTTAGGGTGGGAGTCCTTCGGCGGCGCAGGTATTTTGTTTATCTCGATGCTGTATGCGGCTGTTGGTTTAACCCTGACCAACAGGTTTTCGGCAAGAGGCCTCATCATCCCAGCTGGCATTTGTGCCACCTTTGTCGTCTGTTTAACCCCTCTAGCGATTTATGGCCTGCAACAATGGTTAGGTGTATGGCCAGATGAGAGTGCCTACAGGGATTATCACAGAGTCATAAAATGGCATTGGTTATACATGGAACTGGGTACACTCGTCGTCGGCGTCATCACCGCGTGGCGATATAAATATCCCTTTTTAATCATGCCTATCGCGGTCACCCTCTGGTATATGACGATGGACATGACAGTGGTGATCTCGGGTGATGAAATAACATGGGAGCTTAGATCCTTAGTCTCAATGTATTTAGGCCTATTAATGATAGGGCTCGCCTTTTGGGTCGACATCAGGTCTCACCATAAGGCTGACTATGGCTTTTGGATCTACATTTTCGGCGTCATCGCCTTTTGGTGTGGCTTAACTTTCCAGCACTCAGACAGCGAACTATCAAAGTTTATCTATTTCTGCATTAACCTTTTGATGATAGGGGTTGGCGCGCTGTTAGTTCGAAGAGTATTCGTGGTATTTGGTGCCCTTGGCAGTTGCGGCTATCTCAGTTACTTGGCTTACGACGTCTTTAAGGATAGCTGGCTGTTCCCGATTGCATTATCGTTAATCGGGCTCGGGGTGGTTTATCTCGGCGTGCTCTGGCAGAAGCATGAAAAAGCCATTACCGAAAAATCGAGAGCATTATTGCCGGCGCCACTTAGGGAACTGCTGGAATCAAAGTCGTGAATTGGCTTTTAACATGCTTCCCGTGAGGCAATAAAAAAGTCGCCAGTTGGCGACTTTTTCATTTAATAAACAGGAGAAGATTAGTTTACAGGCTTGGCTCTTCGCTGTAGTCTTGGCCGTGGTATTCAAGGCAGGCATCGACTTCGTTGGCCGAGCCTAAGATCACAGCGACGCGCTGGTGGATCTCGCTTGGCTGGATGTCCATGATGGTTTCATAACCGGTAGAGGCCTTGCCGCCAGCTTGTTCGACCAGGAAAGACATAGGGTTAGCTTCGTACATTAGGCGTAGCTTGTATGGCTTCTCTGGATTCTTGTTGTCGGTTGGGTAGGTGAACAGGCCGCCGCGTGACAGTACACGGTGCACGTCGCCAACCATGGCCGCGATCCAGCGCATGTTGAATGACTTCTCGCGTGGTCCGATTTTGCCAAGCAGCAGGTCGGCGATATAGGTCTGCATCGGTGCTTCCCAGAAACGCTGGTTAGACATGTTGATGGCGAATTCGCTGGTGTCCTTGCTGATGGACATGGCGTCGTTGGTCAGCAGGTACTCGTTAGTCTCAGGGTTGAGAGTAAACAGCTGTACCCCTTGGCCAGTGGTGAGGGCCAGCATGGTCGATGGACCATATAACACGTAACCAGCGGCGACCTGCTGACGACCCGCCTGTAGGAAGCTCTGCTCGCTCAGCTCACCGCTAGGAGCCGGCAGTACCGAGAAGATGGTACCGACCAGAGAGTTGATGTCGATGTTTGACGAACCATCCAGTGGGTCGAAACAGACCAGGAAGTCACCGCTCTGACCTACCTCGACAATATGATCTTCCTCTTCAGATGCCAGACCACGTACCGTGCTGTCGGCCGTTAAGGCTTCTTTGAGCATGTCGTTGGTGATCACGTCGAGCTTCTTCTGGGTTTCGCCTTGAACGTTTTCCTGTTCTGTGGCGCCCAGCACGCCTGCGAGGGCGCCGTGACGCACCGCGTGGCTGATGGCTTTAGAGGTATCGGCCAGCGTGGTTAACAGCTGGGCTAGCGGAGCTTGAATTCCTTGTGAACTAAGGTGTTGTGCCAGAGTTTGCATGTTATTTCCTATGACAAATGGGAGCTAGGCTCGCACTGGAGGTCAGATCTTGTTTATCTTGTTATGCGGGCGATTCTACCCCAGATGAATCATTTTTTCAGCGGCAATTTAGGTCGGCTGGATCGCGGTTTTCGTTTTGGGTCACTTTAGGGCACAATGTCAGCCTGCAATTTGACCTAACTGTTTTCTATCCGGACATAATAATGACTAAAAAATGGATAAGTTCAGCCTTAATGGCGGTGCCTATGTTTTTATCTCATGCGGTAAGTGCGTCACAACCCCAACTTGTACAGCCACTTGGCGGCAACGAGCCCCTCACCGTAGAGAGGCTCTATGCCTCTCCGGCATTGGCGGGCAGTAGCCCAAGAGGATTAAAGCTGTCGCCCGACGGTAAGCGTGTGACCTATCTGGCTGGTCGGGCAGAGGATCAACACTTCTACGATCTCTGGCAGATGGAGGTGGCAACGGGTAAACAGAGCCTGCTGCTCGATGCCGATAAGTTAAAAAGTGCCGAACTGTCCGACGAAGAGAAGGCGCGGCGTGAGCGCCAGCGCATCTATGGTCAGGGGATCATGGAATATTTCTGGGCGGACGATAGCCAGGCGCTGCTGATCCCGGCATCGGGCGCCCTCTATTACTACTCGCTGAGCGATAACAAGGTGACGCAACTGCCTGTAGGGGAGGGCTTTACCACAGATGCCAAGCTGTCGCCTAAGGGGCATTATGTCTCTTTCGTGCGGGATCAGAACCTCTATGTATTCGATCTGAAAACCCAGAAGCTGACTGCCATGACCACAGACGGTGGTGGCGCCATCAAGAATGGCATGGCCGAGTTTGTCGCCCAGGAGGAGATGGACAGGATGACGGGTTACTGGTGGGCGCCGGATGAGTCGGCCATCGCCTTTACACGTATCGACGAGTCCGGTGTAGAGCTGGTGACCCGCAACGAGATCTATGCCGATGGCATCAAGCTAACCGAGCAGCGTTACCCTTATGCGGGTAAGAACAACGTGGTCATCGACTTGGGCGTGGTGACCCTGGCCGATAAAAAAGTGCGCTGGGTCGACCTGGGAGAGGAGAAGGATATCTATCTGCCGAGAGTGAAGTGGTTGCCAGACAGCCTGCAGCTTTCCTTTCAGTGGCAGAGCCGAGATCAGAAAACCTTAGATCTGCGTATTGTCGATCTACGTAGCCAGGATGCCCCAATGACCATGATCCGCGAGGAGAGTGACGCCTGGGTGAACCTGAATAACGACCTATATTTCCTCAAAAAATCAACGCAGATGCTGTGGGCATCGGAGCGCGATGGCTTTAACCATCTGTATCTGTTCGATCAGCAGGGACGACTGCTTAAGCGGTTGACTAAGGGCGATTGGGCGGTGGACGAGCTGGTGCATGTGGATGAGCAGGCGGGTTGGGTCTATTTCACCGGCCGCAAGGCGAGCGTGGTCGAGCAGCACCTGTTCCGCGTACCGCTTAAGGGCGGCAAGATAGAGCAGCTGAGCAAGCGTAGCGGCATGCACGCGCCGGTATTTGCCGACAATCAGGCAATCTATCTGGATTACTTCAACAGCCTGGCGCAGCCGCCGCAGATTAGTTTGCACGACGAGCAGGGCAAGCGTCTGGCCTGGGTGGAGCAGAACAAGGTGGATAAGGCGCACCCTCTCTATCCTTACTTTGGTCAGTGGCAGCTGCCCGAGTTTGGCCAGATAAAGGCTGAAGACGGTCAGGCACTGCAATATCGTCTGTTTAAGCCGACGCAATTTGATGCCACTAAGCAGTACCCTGTGGTGGTGCGCGTCTACGGTGGTCCCCATGCCCAGCTGGTGGTTAACAGCTGGAGCGAGCACGACTACTTTACCCAGTATCTGCTGCAACAGGGCTTTATCGTGTTCCAGCTGGATAACCGCGGCTCGGCCCATCGTGGTACTAAGTTCGAGCAAGTGATCTATAAACATCTGGGCGAGGCCGAGGTGAACGATCAGAAAGCGGGCGTCGACTACCTGCGTAGCCTGAGCTATGTGGATGGCAATAACATCGCCATCTATGGCCATAGCTATGGCGGCTACATGGCCCTGATGAGCCTGTTTAAGGCGCCGGATCATTTTAAGGCGGCTATCTCGGGTGCCCCCGTGACCGACTGGTCTCTGTATGACACTCACTACACAGAGCGTTACCTGTCGCATCCAGAGACCAATGCCGAAGGCTACGCGGCCTCTAGTGTACTGCCGTACGTCAAAGGCTATCAGTCTGGTCTGCTCATGTATCACGGTATGGCCGACGACAATGTGTTGTTTGAAAACAGCACCCGTGTCTACAAGGCGCTACAGGATGAGGGCAAGCTGTTCCAGATGATAGATTACCCCGGTTCTAAGCACTCGATGCGCGGTGAGAAGGTGCGTACCCACCTCTATCGCTCACTGGCCGACTTCCTCGACAGACAGTTGAAGCACTAAGCTATCGGTGCTAGGCCTTAGCAAAACAAAAGCCCTGTTGTTTATCGAAAGCAGCAGGGCTTTTTGTTGGGGAATTAGTATTGAAGTTAGATGACTCTGTTTTTAATTAACTTCAATAAGATATGAATAAACTGAACTTATCCTAGATAGCCTGGCCGTTGCGTCTTGCTGCACTTATCAAAAGAAGTGAAATCGAAGAGATAGAAGATACCTGTGTAAACACGATTTTGGCCCTTGACGACAGGACGTCGTCGTGGAGCCTCCAAGGATGGAAGTACGGCGTGCCAAAATTGTGTTTGCACATCCCTCGCCGGGCAGGTGATTCAAAGCAATGAAGTGTGATGAGGTTAATTAGGTTAGTGTGACAAAATTTGTAGGTGCAAATACCAAAGCTATCCATTCTTGGGCTTTGGCATAGTGTACCAGACACAAATCCCCTCTTTGGCCTTCTGACCTCCAGGTCTAAATCCTTCCCTAGGATTTTAGACATTCCCCACTTCCCTGTGGGTCAGGGAGGAAATGCCTCGAAATGTCTGGAACATTTCAAGGCCCTGGCCACCGGGGATACCTCTCCATAAACAGAAAATCCATGTACAACCCCCCTCTTTGGCCTTCCTTGGCCACCGGGGATAAGTACAATCCATGTACAAATAAGCCAGTCGTTAGACTGGCTTATTAATCGAATCACATTTGCGCTAGCTGGATGTGATTTATGCTTCTTCTAAGTTACCGCAGAAACGATAGCCTTCGCCGTGGATGGTAGCGATGATCTCAGGCGTATCTGGCAAGCTTTCGAAGTGCTTACGGATGCGACGAATGGTCACGTCCACAGTACGGTCGTGTGGCTTAAGCTCACGGCCTGTCATCTTCATCAGCAGATCGGCACGGGTCAGGATCTTGCCTGGGTTCTCAACGAAGTGCAGCATGGCGCGGAACTCACTGCGGGGCAGCTTGTACGACTCGCCCTGTGGACTTACCAGTGAACGGCTGTTGATCTCTAGGCTCCAACCGTTGAAGCGGTAGAATTCTACGGCGCTCTTCTCTTCGGTTTCGCCGCCGGTGCTGTTGACGCGAGTCAGCAGGTTACGTGCACGGATAGTCAGTTCGCGTGGGTTAAATGGCTTGGTGATATAGTCATCGGCACCAATTTCCAGACCCAAGATCTTGTCAACTTCGTTGTCACGGCCGGTAAGGAAGATAAGGCCGATGTTGTTGATTTCACGAAGTTCACGCGCAAGCAGTAGACCATTCTTACCTGGTAGGTTGATATCCATTACCACAAGATTGATCTTGTTTTCCTGCATGGCTTTATGCATCTCTGCGCCGTCATTGGCTTCAGTTACCACATATCCTTCAGCCTCGAAAATACTTCTTAGCGTGTTCCGGGTAACGGCTTCATCTTCAACGATCAGAATGTGCGGGTTTTGCATATTTATTTACCTAATATTTGTTTAAAACTGTTCTAACCATGAGCGCTAGTTGGTGCTGCTGCGCCCTATCTGTCTTCGCGACAATTACCGAACTCACGTAGTGCTTTTATCAAACCCAATTGGTACAGCAACACACTTCATGATTAGTAAAGTATACGTATCTCTTTCAAAAGACACGCGAACTGTTACTCACTTCGATTAACAATAGTTGGGAATAGTTCCGTTAACTATCTAATATTTTCAAGTTTAAATGCTAAATCAGCCTAAGCTCACATTTTATACAGGAAATTGACTAACTTTTGATGACCTTGTAGTCGACAAGATGTAACAAAAAGTATTTCATCGTGAGATGAGTGGAAGTGAATCAACGAACTTATTGTACTCGTTTTAGTCATTTGTTAACAAATGAAATGTTAACAAAATTCCTTTGAGATTTGATGTAAATCACATTTGTGCGCATAAGGTTCTGATTTTAATGGTATTAATAAAATTTAATAAAGTGACCTGTCTCACACCTCTAGGAAGGCGGAGGAATTTTGCTATAATCGACGGAATCTAATTTAGGAATATTTTAGTGATGAGTAAAGCAAGCGAACACCTTTGGCAATGCTATCAGCAAACGCAGTTCTTACTTACACAACCTTTCTCCCCTTCGTTATCATTTGCAATCATTACCGCTCATAATCCTAAAGGCCAACACCTTTCTCCCTCGCAAAACCGTCTCCTCGACAAACAGCTTCAACGTCATATTCAACGTCTCCAATATCCCTATCGTGCCCTGATCGGTGCCTCCAGTGACAGAGGCCATATGGAGAAGAGCTGGGCCGTGTCTATCGATAAGGCCGCAGCCGTAGATCTTGGCAAGGTGTTTAATCAAAACGCCATCTATTTTGTCGATGAGGACGAGCTGCAACTGGTGCCTTGTCTGGTGGAGTATGACGAGCTCACCCTGGGCAAGTTTTCTGCCCGGGTCTGTCTGGTCAGCGAGCTGCCCGACATCAGCCGCTAGCAGGCGGGGAACTTGAGAGGCTTTCATCAAGACAAGCTAAAATATCGTTGACTTTTTATTCTGTTATTTGATAGTTTTCTTGCATCCTGACCTTAAGGTTAGTGATACAGAAGAGGAGCGTTAACTAGGTAGTAAGCCCGAGGAGTCCAAACTCCGTTGACGGTTTATGAGGGAGATTAACGCCGAGGTAAAGAGATGTTTGGTTTCATCTATTTATCGGTCGACTGGGCTGAATCCCATCGATTGTCACCTGTTTTTTGGTGGAGAGCTTCTGGTGGCAATCGCTGTTTCCCGTCTTGGGGTGCGTCATCTTTGCACCAGGCTCTTCGAACGAAGTAAGTTCGGAGCGTATTCAATGTTATCTATTTCTTTCGTGTCATCGTCAGCTACTTGGGTTGAGGTGCGCTAATGTCTATTGTTGTTGCTAAGTTTGGTGGTACCTCGGTTGCCGATTATGAGGCGATGAACCGCTGCGCCGATATCGTATTGGCCAATCCTGAACCCCGCGTGGTGGTCGTTAGCGCCTCGAGCGGTGTGACCAATCTCCTGGTGGAGCTAACTCAGGAGCATGTGGGCTTTGAGCGTCGTCAGCAGCTGCTCAAGGCGATCGCCTCGATTCAATATAAGATCCTCGACGAGTTGGGTCAGCCCCATGATGTGGCCGCCCGCCTCGATGCCATCTTAAGTAAGATTGCCAGCCTGAGCGAGTCGCTCTCCCAAAACCGTAATAAGGAGACTACAGACGAACTGCTTGCCCAGG
This sequence comes from Shewanella aquimarina, assembly GCF_023349185.1. GTDB lineage: Bacteria > Pseudomonadota > Gammaproteobacteria > Enterobacterales > Shewanellaceae > Shewanella > Shewanella aquimarina. The sequence continues at coordinate 127,182 of NZ_JAKIKY010000004.1, forward strand.
GTGAGCAGTGTTCATCAGTCTTGTTTGCTGCTGTGCTGAGAGAGAAGGGCGAGCGGGCGAGCGCCTTCGATGTGCGTCAGGTGATGCGTACCGACAGTCATTTCGGCCGTGCCGAGCCGCAGATCGAAGCGGTGAAGCAGCTTTGCACAGAGCATCTGCTACCACTGCTTAGTGAGCAGCGTATCGTGACCCAAGGTTTTATCGGCGCCGATGAACAGGGGGCCACCACTACGTTAGGCCGTGGGGGTAGCGATTATTCGGCGGCCCTGCTTGCCGAGGCGCTGGATGCGTCTGCGGTTGAGATCTGGACGGATGTGCCGGGGATCTTCAGCACAGATCCACGCCTAGCGCCGAATGCGCGCCCTATCCCTGAGATAAGTTTTAACGAGGCGGCCGAGATGGCCACCTTCGGTGCCAAGGTGCTGCACCCGGCAACCATTTTGCCGGCGGTCAGACACAAGATTCAGGTGTTTGTTGGCTCCAGTAAGGCCCCTGAGCTCGGTGGCACCTGGATACGTCATCAGGTGAATGACGAGCCCATCTATCGCGCCGTGGTGGTGCGACGCGACCAGACGCTACTTAACCTGCACAGCTTGCAGATGCTGCACGCCCAAGGCTTCCTGGCCGAGACCTTTGCCACCCTGGCGCGCCACAAGATCAGTGTGGACTTAATCACCACCTCAGAGGTGAACGTCTCTCTGACGCTAGATAAGACGGGTTCAGATTCGGCCGGAAACAGCCTGCTGAGCGAGGCCTTGTTGCAGGAGCTGTCGCAGCATTGCCGGGTGCGGGTCGAAGATGGCCTGGCGCTGGTGGCGATAGTGGGTAACAAGATTGCCACCACGCCGGGTGTATGTCGCCGCGTGTTCGAGGTGTTAGAGCCCCACAATGTGCGCATGATCTGTCAGGGCGCAAGTCCACACAACTTATGTGTCCTGGTGGCCGAGTCTGAGGCGGCTCAGGTCGTCAGCGCCCTACATCAAAACTTATTCGAAGGGGCGCTATGAAGCTGGGTCGTTCCACGCTAAAGATTGGCGAGCTCGCCACTGGCCAAGATCTCGAGCTGAACCTGTTTGAGTTTGCCCCTGAGGTGCTGACCGGGCCGAGTGTCTATATTCAGGCCAACGTCCACGGCGCCGAGGTGCAGGGTAATGCGGTGATCTATCAGCTGATGCAGGCGCTCGAAGGCTGCGAGCTGCGCGGCAAGATCACCCTGGTGCCTCTGGCTAATCCTCTGGGAATTAATCAAAAGAGTGGCGAGTTTACCCTGGGCCGGTTCGATCCCATTACCGGGGTGAACTGGAACCGTGAATATCTCGACCATAAGTTGGATATTGCTAGCTGGTATCAGGGCCATAAACACCTGAATGATGCCGAGCTGATCGCCCATTTCAGGGCCTTGCTGGTTGAGCGTTGCTATAGCCGTCTGCATGAGCCCTGGGGGATCACTACGGGCCATCGTCTGGCGGTGAGCCTGCAGCAGATGGGCCATGAGGCGGATATCGTGCTGGATCTGCATACCGGCCCTAAGTCGTGCAAGCACCTCTATTGCCCCGAGTATGACCAAGATGCCGCCAAGTACTTCTCTATTCCCTATACCCTGCTGATCCCCAACGAGTTTGGCGGGGCCATGGATGAGTCTATCTTCTGTCCCTGGTGGCAGCTGAGTGAATATCTGGCCACTCAGGCGCGAGAGATTGAGGTGCCCGTATCGGCCTTTACCTTGGAGCTTGGTAGTCAAGAGAATGTCGACCTGGCGGATGCCTTGGTGGATGCTGAAGGGATACTGGCCTATCTCAGCCTGCGCGGCGTGATAGGTGAGCGCATTTCGCCCTCGGGCATGCCACGCTATGCCTGCCACCTGAAAGACTATAAGAAGTATCATGCGCCACTGGGTGGTTTGGTGGAGTATAAGGCGAAGGTTGGGCAGCCTCTTTTGGCCGGTGAACCGCTCGCCAACATCCTGCGTGTCGACAGATATGGCCAGGAGGATGCGATAGTGCCTCTGAGTCTGCCTGTAGACTGCGTGCCAGTACTGCATTTTGCCTCGGCATCTGTCAACCAAGGCACGGAACTCTACAAGGTGATGACCAAGGTGTTTCCGCTTTAGTTATAGGCTTGGTTAAGACTTAGCGTGTTAGCGTAGAGTTTGGTCTAATCGCCCGAAGCGTTACCAATAAAAAAGGGAGCCAAATGGCTCCCTTTTTCTGTTCATGCTAGATGCTTACTTGCGACGACGTAGCGCTGCAAATGGTAGCATCAGTAGTGCGAACCAACCCAGTGAACCACCACCTGAAGATTTCTCTTCCTTGGCGTTAACTGTGATTGTTGCAGTACCTGCTGCACTCTCTAGCTCACCATCGCTGGCGACAACAGAGAAAGTCAGGGTGTTGTTACCCGCTGGAGCAGTGAACTTAATTTCTGCACCGCCGTTGTTAAAGGTAACAGGTGTACCTGCAGTCTGTGTCCAAGTGTAGGTTAGCTTGTCACCATCAACGTCTTTACCGTTAGCCTTAGCGGTAACCACGAAGCCTTCGGTACTTGTCATACCGCTAGGCGCGACAGTTGGCGCATCGTTGATGTTGTTCACCATCACGTTGACAGTAGTCGCTGCGTTCAGGTTGCCTTCGGCATCCTTAGAGGTGTAGGTGAATGAGTCTTTACCGAAGAAGTCATCTTCTGGTGTGTAGGTAATAGAACCATCTTTATCTACAGTTACTTCACCATGCTCAGGCTCATCAACCAGTGTCGCTTCACCTAGGGCTCCAGCAGGCGCAACATCGATAATGCGCTGCGCATTAGCCGTCATGCCGTCACCAGTTATAGAGACGCGAGCCACTTTTTGGCTAACAGTGTCGTTTTCTAACACGTTTGCTTCCAAGGTCGCTTCTTCGTCAACTGAGAAGTTGTCTGTTTGACCTGGGTTGAAGCTAGTTGGTGTTGCCAGATAGTCGATCTCTACGCTGCCTGAAGAGGTTGCTTGAAGTGCAACATAGTCGTCAGAAGTAACAGTGCCACCTTGTCCATTGTAGTGGAAGGTTGTACCTACGCTACCGCTGATGTTCTCTGCACCGATAGTGACATTGCTAGGCATGTTAGGGATGTCTAGGTAGTTGAACCAAATATCTTCTACGTCACCAGTTTGAATCCACAGGCTGAAGCTGTACTTGTTACCAGAATCGTCTGCATAGAGCTGGGCATCTTTCCATTCGACAACGATCCACTTCTTGTCGCCAGCAGCAACAACGCTGATACCTAGCTGTCCGCCACCAGTGTCACCAACAGTGCCATCGCTCAGGTCGTAGTCACTCCAGAACGGTGCCAAGATGTTGTTTGGATTCGCGCTATCTGGTAGTTCCTTGTTGTTCCAAGTGCCAGAAGCTGAACCGCCACCAACGATAGCGATACCGTTGTCAGAGATGGTTAGCTGGGTGTAAGTTGCACCGTTGTATTTGAACTCAGGCAGGTTGAAGGTGAATGACTTCTCATCGCAACCATCAGTACAAGCTGGAACATAAGCCAGGTCTAGGTCGAAGATACTTGGCGCTGCGCCAGTACCTTTAGCCGATTTGATCTCTGGAAGATCCAGTCTACCTACCCAAGTGATACGACCAAGTGCTTCATCAACTTCAAAACCGTTTTGCGTTGCACCATTTAGTGTCACCTCAACATCATCGGCAGAAGTGAGCTTAGTGCCTTCTGGTGCCATAGCGGTAACAGTCACAGTGTTCTCAAACACAGTGTTGTTTACAACGGCTTTGATTGGCATATCCTCAGCGGCTGTTAGATCCGCCTTGGTCGCCATGGTAGAGATCAGTGAATCATCACTAGATTCTTTCGCCAAGATGGCAACAGGTAGGTGAGCATCTTGGTGAGAAGCACTCTTGATCATTACGTTACCGAAGATCCAAGCACCGTATTCGCTGAAGGTTGAATCAACAGTCACAGTGAAGGTTGCTGATTCGCCAGCTTCCAGTTCCAGTGATGAAGGCGATACGCTGATACCTGCGCTGTCAGAAGAAGCTGAAAGCTCCCAAGAGGTCTTCTCGTCGCTCTTGTTGTATACGGTACGAGTGAAAGTACAAGGACCGACACAAGAGTCAGAAGCGATTGAAGGCTTGTCGAAGGTCAGAACTGCTTTAGCCGCAGCATCTAAATCCATGCGACCCGCGCCCATTGCAAATGGATCGGCTGGTGTGGCTGCATCATCATCAAGCACGCCATCCATATGAGCGGTAGAGGTTAGAGCAGTCTTGATGTCGTTAGCAGACCAATCAGGGTGTAGCTGGCTCATCAAGGCTGCAGCACCTGCAACATGTGGGCTCGCCATACTTGTACCTGACATAGTGGTAAAGTCAGTGCCATCTTCATCAGGAGAGGTTGCAGACAGGATAGAGGTACCTGGCGCTGCAAGATCTGGCTTCAGAATGTTTTGGTTACCGTTAGGACCACGAGAGCTAGACTGGTTCAGGATATCGGCAAACTTGCTGTTAACGATACGAGTAACTTCGGCAGCAATCGTACCTGTGGTGTCATCACCTAGGCCTTCAAGAATTGCAGCACCATCAGCGTCAGAGACCATCACTGCTGGCAGTGTTGAATCTGGCATATACATAGTGATTGGAGCACCTGGTACGCTGTTGTAAACGATCATAGCTTTCGCGCCAGCAGCTTCTGCATTTTCAGCCTTAGTCGCGAATGAGCATGAACCACGAGAGATAAGCGCGATACCGTCTTTGAAAGAGTCGGCAGCAAATGGCGTACAGCCAATAGTGTTCTCTGCATCAATATTAGCTGCAGCGATAATTTGTCCAGAGATATCGCTTTCTAGCAGACCATTGTTACCTTCAAGAGCTAGAATTTCTTCCCCATCCACGGTTAGCGTGTTAGCGAAGAAACGACCTGTTGTGGTGTTGGCTACGGTAATGCCAGATTCGATACAGGCTGGACAACCGATAGTTTGAGGGCCGTTACCGTCGTTACCCGCAGCGGTAACAACCACTACGCCAGCGGCTTCAGCGGCTTCATACATCGCCTTGTATGGGCTGTTGGCTGGGTCGCCACCGGCGCCACCACCCCAAGAGTTGTTGATTACATCTGCACCATCGTTTACCGCGTGCTCCATCGCTTCCATCAGCATGATGTTAGAGCCACTGCCACGAGCGCAGTCAGTCTTAGTGAATAGGGCCTTGTAAACCATCAGGTAGGCAGCAGGTGCAACGCCTGACAGTTCAACTTCAACACCTTCATAGGTAGTGGTGATCTTGTTACCTACAGAAGTACCGGCAACGTGAGAGCCGTGACCACCGTAACCCAGTGGGCTCATGTGCTCTTCGGCACACACTTCAAAAGTAGGTTGTGACCAACGGGCAACGATTAGTTTGTCGTTACAGAAGCTTGCATCTACTGTCGAACAGTAGTCGTCGCTTGGCATTCCTTCGGCTGGTTTTGTGAAACCTTCGCCAGCAAACATTGGGTTTTCTGGGCGAATACCTGTATCAATTACCGCTACACGAATGTCTTTACCAGCGTTTTCCATACCAGAAACCGCTTCCCACATCGCCGCTGAGTTGATGACGTCGTGAGATGAGTCCATGTTAGCTTCGTACATGGTCTCTGGGTACACAGACTTAACGTTTGGCATGGCCGCTAGCTGCTCGATGCTTAGACCTTGACCAACGATAGTCACACCGTTAAATAGGGTCTTGAAGCTTTGCTCGACTTTGGCGTTAGGCACTTTCTTCGCCAGTTCACTCACAAATTGTGACTGCTCTTTGGCGAGGAAGCTGGCATAGCTTTGAGCTGGTGCAGACTGTACGTTAACCTTTTGGCCTTTCTTAGGGGCTGTAGCTGCCATTGACTCAATGCCGCCTTGGTATTTAGCGACGGCTGGAGAGTTTAGTTCAATTATGAAGCGCTGGGGAGCCACTTGTGAAGGCTGAGAAGCTGCTGGCTTCTTGTAGCTATCGGCAGAAGTGATTTCCGGTGCGTAGGGATTTGCGGTGTACTGGTTGCTGGCAACAGCCGCACTCGAGATCAGCGCCGCTGAAATGGCTAGAGATAATTTAGTTTTCACAACTTCTTCCTTGTCAAATAGAAGTGTTTTCAGACACAAAACACTATTGGTATTGCTGTAACTTTGGTTACTAATCTTTTCTTATTTTGTTGCCGCCATGTTGACGGCTTGTTCTTTTTAACACAAAAGATTACCAAAGTTAAAGCTGGTAGAAGAAAAAGTTGTAAGCGGTTTTTTTATAGTAGTATTCGCTAAGCCTGTAAGCCGCAACGGTACTGACTTAAGGCTTCACCGCGCGGCTGATTGGATTTTGTAAACTTATGAGTGTCTCGGTGGACTGGATCTCATCGATCGACTGGATGCGGTTGATCAGTACATGTTGCAGGCCATCGATCGACTGGCACATCACCTTGACGAAGATGCTGTAGTTGCCTGTGGTGTAATAGGCCTCGGTGACCTCTTCTAAGGCGTTGAGCTTGGCGATGGCGGCAGGATAGTCTCCGGCGCTCTTGAGGTTGATGCCGATAAAGCAGCAGACATCATAGCCTAAGGCCTTGGGGTTGACCGTGATCTGGGCGCCCGTGATGATGCCAGCCTGCTTCATCTTCTCTACCCGCACATGTATGGTTCCAGCACTCACGCCGAAGCGTTTAGCCAGTTCGGCAAAGGGGGTGCGTGCCTCCTCCATGAGCGCCGAGAGGATCTGGTTGTCGAGTTGGTCTCGTTGAAATGAACTATCCATTGCCATATACCGTTTTGAATCAATATTATGAGGTAATTTACGGCATTGGTTAGCAAACTGCTAACCTTTTAGCGAGTTAAGTAGATTTTATCGCAAAATTTCTCTGTGAATGACGGGCCTATTGCTGCTCGGTGACATCTACAAAAGGAATAGGTGTGCTAAAGGTCATAGGCTGCTTGCTGTAGGGATGGGTCAGGCTCAGTGACTGGGCATGCAGTAGCAGACGCGGTGCCAGACGCTTAGCCAGAGGATCGGCGTAGAAGTTATCGCCCAAAATGGGATGCCCAATGGCCATCATGTGAACACGCAGCTGATGAGAACGCCCCGTTATCGGGGTGAGTTTAACCAGGGTCGAGCGCTTGGCGCGGCTGACGACCTCAAACAGCGTCTTAGATGCCTTACCGATTTGATGATCCACCTTCTGTTTCGGGCGGTTGGGCCAGTCGCAGATCAGCGGATAGTCGACGCTACCTTGCTCAGCCTTCAGATGACCGGCGACCCGGGCGTAGTAGATCTTATGGGTCTCGCGATCGCGAAACTGGCGCTTAAGTTCCCGCTCGGCGCTGCGTCTGAGCGCCACCACGATAACGCCTGAAGTCGCCATATCCAGGCGGTGAACGATCTGGGCGTTGGGGTGGTCGCGTAAGACACGGGTGTAGACGCTGTCATGATAGGCGGGGTCGCGTCCCGGCACCGACAAGAGGCCAGAGGGCTTATTGACCACCAGAATATCTTTATCCTCATGGAGGATCTCGAGCCAGGGCTCGGTAGGCGGCGCATACACAAAATCAGTCATAGCAAACCTTGGGGGTTAAATCGGGCTGCAAAGATACCCCTAGGGCGCGGGCGGCGCAAGTATTGTGGACGAAACCTATGTGGTTTAGACGGGTGTATCGGTAGAGCTTGGGGCTAAAAGCTGTGGCCATTGACATGCATGATGGCAAAGGTCCAGACCACGAACGCCAGGCTGAGGTGGATAAAGGCGTAAATGCTCTGATCCAACCGCTCGATCCCCTTGGCCTGCCAGATCAACTTGCCATGCAGTAAGATATTGAGGGGAAACAGCATAAACAGCGGGTAGAAGGCGATGGCGCTGTCGTCGCCGAACAGGGCGCGTGACAGGATTGACCATAACACCATGAAGGCGGTGACCAATGGTGGCGCGGCGAGCCGGTACTGTTCGGGATAGGGAAACATCTATCGTCCTTAACGCTGTGAGATCCTAGTTAGCCGGTTTACGGCCAATATATTGCGCCTTGAAGCAGGGCGTCTCTTCACAGCCTACATTACCTTCGAAAGCGTGCAAAGTCTCCCAGCCACAAAAGCGCTGCGATAATTCGCCTTCGGCCAGCAGGAAGTTGGGGTTCTTGGGTCTGCCCACCTCGGCCTGCTTCTCTATGAAGGTCTCGTAGATGATGAGACCGCCGGGCTTGATGCTCGCTTTGATGAGCTCAAACAGCGAGCGGTGCAGGTAGTTGAACACCAGGACTATGTCATATCGCGACTCGGGGAGTCGTGGCTCGCCGCTTTCCAAGTCGAGCGCTAAGGCCTGACACTGCTTAGGTACAGCTGCTAGCCTGCCAAGGTCTCTGTCGATAAAGGTGACATGGGCGCCATGGGCGGCCAGCCAGAGGCCGTTACGCCCTGTGCCGCAGGCAAGGTCGAGTACCTGGGGATGGCTATCGAGCCCGAGAATCTGGTTGCATTGAGTCAGCAGCGGGGCGGCTTCAGCCCTTAATCTCTTTTCGTCCATCGAGGCGTCGTCCATGTATTACCGAGAAATGTCTGAGCCCAGCGGGGCCGTGGGAGACGATCACCGACAGCAAGACGATGGCGATCAGCAGTTCGGGCTTGTAGTCGGCGAGGGGAATAAACAGTGCAAGTAGACAGAGTTTTACCAGGGTCAGCACGCCTTTTAGTTGGATCAGCCAGCGCCAGTCTCTGACCACTTCCCATAGCATCAGCAAACTACCTGTGCTCATGGCCAAGATCCAGTAATTGCACCACAGGCTTTTATCCACCCCGAGTAAGATGCCGCCACCGGCACCTGTGATACCTAAGATGTGCAGGGCGCGCAGGCTGGTCTTGCTCAGGCGTTGCAGCCAAAACTGTTTCTCGGAAATCGGCTTATGCTTTTGACTCATGGGGCGAAAGAAGGCTGAAAATTTGCGCCAGCTTAGCAGGAAATTCACATAAAACACATTGGCGGCTCACAAAGTTAACTATTTCGTGATCTAAGGGCGATTTATCTTTGCTAAGGCACATGTTTCCTTGGCTATAATGGAGCCAAGACAGGCAGAGGCTTTGTGATACTAGGGTGACAAATCTCTGCTTAATGTTGAACCACTTTTAGGTAGCTAAGATGAGAATAGGTTTTTTTAGTGCTAAGCACTATGACATGGAACATTTCAACCGCACCAACCAGGCCTTTGGCGCTCAGATTGAGTATTTCGATTATCGTCTGTGTATGCAGTCGGTCAAGCTGGCCTATGGTTTTGAGGTGATTTGCGCCTTCGTTAACGATTCGCTATGTGAAGAGGTGTTGGTAGAGCTAGCTAAAAATGGCACTAAGATCATTGCGATGCGCTGCGCCGGATTTAATAACGTGGACCTCGAGGCGGCCAAACGCCTGGGGATCAGGGTGGTAAACGTTCCCGCCTATTCGCCCGAGTCGGTGGCCGAGCATACGGTGGCCCTGATGTTGACCCTTAACCGTAAGGTACATAAGGCTTACCAACGTACCCGTGATGCCAACTTTTCCCTTGAGGGGCTGGTGGGCTTCAATATGTATGGCCGCACCGTCGGGGTGATTGGCACGGGCAAGATTGGGGTGGCGACCATTAAGATTCTCCTTGGTTTCGGTTGTAAGGTCGTGGTTTACGATCCTTACCCCAACCAGGCGGTGTTAGATATGGGCATCGAATACCTGTCACTGGATGAGCTTTATGCCGTGAGCGACATCATCAGTCTGCATTGTCCGCTAACCAAAGAGAATCATCACCTGCTCAACAAGGCGAGCTTCGACAAGATGAAGTCTGGGGTCATGGTGATCAACACCAGCCGTGGCGGCCTGCTAAATGCCTTCGATGCCATGGAGGCGCTCAAGACCGGACAGATAGGTTCCCTCGGGCTAGACGTGTACGAGAATGAGAAAGAGCTCTTCTTCGAGGATAAGTCGAACCAGATCATCCAGGACGATGTGTTCAGACGTCTGTCGGCCTGCCACAACGTGATCTTTACCGGTCACCAGGCCTTCCTCACCGAGGAGGCGCTCGGCGCCATTGCTCACACTAGCTTGACCAATGTGCGTCAGCTGCTCGATGGCGAAGAGTGCCCGAACCAGCTATTTTAACTTCTTTCACTTCTACTTCTTTCACTTCTTTAGTTTCGTCAGCCGGGTTTCACCTGACAAGGGGAGCCCAGGCTGATAACTTAGGGATAAGTTTATTGGCCTGAGGGCAAGATTATGATGGTAAAACAGGAAGTTCACGACATAGACACGCCCACGGGCACGATGCGCTGTTATCTCTATCGTCCCGACAGCGAGGGCTTGTTCTCGACGATCATCTTTTACTCGGAGATTTTCCAACAGACCGCACCCATCGCGAGAGCCGCAACCATGTTGGCCGGTCACGGTTTCGTGGTCTTGGTGCCGGAAGTCTTCCATGAGCTCAACCCCATAGGCACAGTGTTGGCCTATGACGATGAGGGCAAAGATAAGGGCAATCAGGACAAGTTTACCAAGGCGCTGGAGCATCACGACAGCGACACTCAGGCCTTAGTCGACTTTGCCATGAGCCAAGCATTCTGCACCAATCAGATCGGGGCCATGGGCGTCTGTATCGGCGGTCATCTAGCCTACCGCGCCGCGCTCAATATCGACGTCGTCGGTGCCTTCTGTCTCTACCCTACTGACATTCACTCAGGTACCCTGCCGGCCAATCCGGGTAATGATTCCCTGAGCCGTACCGGCGATATAGACGGTGAGTTAGTGCTGGTGTTTGGCAAGCAAGATCCCCATGTGCCGAGCGAGGGGCGCAGGCTCATCTATGACAGACTGACGGAGACGCGGCGCAAGTTTACCTATCTCGAGGTCAATGCCCAGCATGCCTTTATGCGTGATGAGGGCGACAGATACGATCCCGCGCTGGCGCTGCAGATCTATCAGCAGGCGGTGGCCTTCTTCCATCGGGTGCTGCGCTAAACTGATTATGTAGAAGTATTATGAACAAAAAGGCGAACCTAAGGTTCGCCTTTTTACTTTGGCCTAGATAATGGTTAGAGCCATTTGCGGCGCCTGAACAGCCAGATCAGTACCGCAGTGATGCTAAGCATCACGCCCCAAACGATGAAGTAGCCATCTTTATGTTTCAGCTCTGGGATATACTCGAAGTTCATGCCATAGATACCGGCGATAAAGGTCAGCGGCACGAAGATGGCGGTAATGATGGTCAGCACCTTCATGATGTTATTTAGCCTGTGGGCGCTGATGGAAATGTAACCGTCGATGAGATCGCTTGAGACCTGATAGAAGAGGTCCGCCAGACTGGCCGCCCTGTGTTGATGCTCGCACACGTCGTTGATCTCATGGTAGAGGCTGTCGTCGAAGGGGACTGAGGGCTCGCTGCGCAGGCTGTCGAACAGCTCCACATGGTAGTGAAAGTTGCGTCTCAGCCGGGTGAGATCTGTCTTGTAGAGTACCACCTCGGCCAAGATCTTATCGTCCGCCGTGGTGAGCATCACAGTTTCCAGCTCCTCCAGGCGGCTCTCGAGATCGAATAGGATCTTATGGTAGCGCTTAATCACATAGCGACTGAGTTTCAGCGCCACGGCACCTGTGTTTTGCAGCGACAGCTCGCCCGCCTCAAGCGAGGTCATGGTGCGCTCGATGGAGAGGGAACGCTTGCTGTGTCGGGTCACGATAAAACGCGGCCCCACAAACAGCGCCAGTACTATGTTGTCGCAGTTGATGGAGTCTGAATCGGCCGACAAGCCCCTAAGCAGAATAAAGGTATGATCGTCGAAGTCCTCTATCTTAGGAGGATGGCGATCCCGCGAGGCGTCCTGTAGCGCCAATGGGTGCAGGCCGAAATCCCGCTGCAGCGACTCGCTCAACTCATCGTCTATCTCACCGTCGATATTGAGCCAGAGTATGGTGTCGTCGCGCTGCTGCCAGCTGGCGACCTGAGACGCGTCTCCCCGGGTGAGCGAATCATCTTGCGGATCATAGAGTAATGTCGTGAGCATCGCGGCCCCCTGTAGGTTAATCGCTTTGTACTTGAGTATGGTCTTTCTCGGGCGATTCGCTCAAGGGCTTGGCCTGAGTGTGCGCCTGAGTCAGTTTCAACACCCCTTTCTGTAGCATCAGGTTATTCGGATAGGTGATGGTGATGCCATCGCTGCGTTCTATCAGCACATGAAACAGGCTGATCTCGGCGATGATACCGCTGACATCCTCATCCTTGTCGATGATCTTGATGCGATCGCCAATACGGTAGGGGAAGACGAAGAAGATCAATATGCCAGCGGTGATGTTACTCAATATCGACCATTGGGCCACCAGGGCGACACCAAGCACGGCAAATACCGAGGAGATAAACAGGGAGACCTGTTGATACTCTATGCCCAGAGAAACCACCCAGAGACAGGCGATGATGATAAACAGCAGGTAGGTAATATATTGGGTCACCATCTTGGTGCGCTTAAAGGAGACCTGTTTGGCCTCGGAAAGCTTGGCGATCCAGTTGGTCAGTAGACGTTGGGCGAAGATGAAGATGCCGATATAGAGGCAGCTGATGAGTAGGGTTTGTGTCATGGTCAATCACAAATGAGCCAAAGATTTCAAACAAATACTACAAGCCTAGCATGATTGCAATGTGAGAATGCCGGGTCGATTGCAAGGCTAAAATGTGGGGGCAAATGCAGCGCGCAAAAGCGGGCTGAGTGGGGAAGGGGGCCTCATGCCTGTTTATGGCCTTTAGCCTTATCCTTCACTTATAGAGTCAAAAGGATTTGCCTGCTGTGTTAACTGCGATTTTGCGGCATACTAGCGGCTTTTACCGTGGCATTTTTTTTGCGCCATTCATTGAAGCCCTAGGCATAGCCGCAGCAACGGAGAGACAGATGTCAGATTACACCACCCTTTATGCCGGCGAAGATGACCACGGCCCCCTGCTGGTGATGGAAGATAAGGAGGTTCGCCTGCTCTCCTTTGGCGATAACGATGAGCAGAGTAAGCTGCACAAGTCGGCGTTGCATGTGCCTATGCATACGTATCTGCAGGCCATGTTGTTGGTGCTGCTGTTTATTAAGCCCAAGCGGGTGATAATACTCGGGTTGGGTGGTGGTGGCCTGATCCACGCACTGCGTAACTTCGACCGGGGGATCAATATTACCGCCGTCGAGCTGCGCGAGGCGGTGATCGAGGTGGCCAAGCGCTACTTCTGGTTGCCGCTGGGGAAGAAGCTCAACCTGATCCACCAAGATGCCAATGAGTTTCTGACCGAGGCTAACCACAAGAAGGCCGATGTGATCTTCGCCGACATCTACCATGGTGACGGGGTGGACGAGCAGCAGCTAAGCGAGACCTTCATCGCCAACGCCGCGGGTCTGCTTAAGGCAGAGGGGTATCTGGTGCTTAACTGTTGGAAGGAACATAGCCGCAACACCGCCTTGCTAACTCAACTAGAGCAACATTTCTGTGACGTGCGCGCCTGTCTGACCGGCGGTGGCAACTGGGTGGTACTCGCCGGCAAACAGGTGCGCCAGATAAGTGCCAGTGGTCTTAAGGCCGAGGCGCAGCAGTTGTCGCAACAGTTGGATTTTCCCCTGAGTCGCAGCCTGACGCGCTTCGAACCCTGGGAGTCATGATCCTGAGGTGTTGGCCTAATCGGTTTTTTGCCACCACAGATAGTTCAATCTTAAAAACCGATTAGTATGATAGTTTTTACCCGTTATATTTAATTGTCCAGTCTCGTTATTATCTCCTCATCGACAAAGAACACGGGGTCACGGCAGACGCCACACCCCACAAATTACTGTTAATAACGAGCACTGGAGCAAGCAATGACTCAATCAATCATCAACACCGAAATCAAGCCTTTTTCAGCCACTGCATACCACAATGGCGATTTCGTCTCTGTGACTGAGCAAGACCTACTGGGTAAGTGGTCAGTGGTTTTCTTCTACCCAGCCGACTTCACTTTCGTCTGCCCGACTGAACTGGGTGATATGGCTGACCATTACGAGAAGCTGCAGTCTATGGGTGTCGAAGTTTACTCAGTTTCTACCGACACTCACTTTACTCACAAGGCGTGGCACGATAGCTCAGACACTATCGGCAAGATCAACTACCCAATGATCGGCGACCCAACCGGTGTTATCTCACGTAACTTTGGCGTGATGATCGAAGAAGAAGGTCTGGCACTGCGCGGTACCTTCGTGATCAACCCGGAAGGTCAGATCAAGGTTGCCGAGGTTCATGACCTGGGTATCGGTCGTAGCGCTTCTGAGCTGGTTCGTAAGATTCAAGCGGCTCAGTATGTTGCGACTCACGATGGTGAAGTTTGCCCGGCAGCATGGCAGCCAGGTGAAGAGACCCTAGCACCTTCACTTGACCTGGTCGGTAAGATCTAAGATCTCTCTTAAAGGTTGCCCGGGCCTCATCATCTCGGGCGACCCGGCGAAAGCCAAAATCGTTTAATCATCATTCTTTTTCATTGCCGGTTCACCTCCCCCTGCATGCGAGCCGGCAATTTTTCCCTATGTTTTGGCTCCCTATGGGAGCCACTTTTTCCTAGGAGTTATCATGTTAGATGCGAATGTGAAAAATCAGCTGACTACCTATCTGCAAAACCTCAAGCGCCCAGTTGAACTTGTCGTATCGGCAGATGAGCGTCCTAAAGCAAAAGAACTATTGTCGTTGGCAACCGATATTGCAGCGCTATCCCAATTAGTGTCATTGACCCAAGTTGAGGGTGAGCGCACTCCGTCAATGACTGTGACTAGCCCTGATACCGGTAGTCAGATCCATTTTGCCGGCCTGCCCATGGGGCACGAGTTTACCTCTCTGGTGCTGGCACTGCTGCACACAGGTGGCCATCCTATCAAGCTCGCCCCCGAGGTGATCGAGCAGATCCGCGACCTGCCGGGCGAGTATCGCTTCGAGACCTATGTGTCACTCAGCTGTCAAACCTGTCCCGAGGTGGTACAGGCGCTTAATATGATGGCGGCGATCAACCCTAATATTCAAAACACCATGATAGACGGCGCCCTGTTTCAGGATGAAGTGAACGAGCGCAACATCATGGCGGTGCCCTCTGTTTACCTCAACGGCGAGCCGTTTTCTGTCGGTGGTATCAGCGTGGTCGAGATCCTCAATAAGCTGGATGTTAACGCGGCCAGTCGTCAGGCGGAAAAGCTCAGCCAGAAAGAGGCCTTCGATGTGCTTGTGGTCGGTGGTGGTCCAGCTGGCGCATCGGCCGCCATCTATGCGGCCCGTAAGGGGCTGAGAACCGGTATCCTGGCGGACAAATTTGGCGGCCAGGTGGCCGAGACTGTGGGTATCGAAAACTTTATCTCGGTCAAGGCGACCGAAGGGCCTAAGCTGGTGGCAAACCTGGAAGCCCATGTTCACGACTATGATGTCGATATCATGGATAACCAACGCGCCCTGAGCCTCAAGTCAGGCGAGCTGTTTGAGATCCAGACCGAAAGCGGCGCACTGCTGCGCAGCAAGACGGTACTCTTGGCCACGGGCGCTCGCTGGCGCGAGATGAATGTACCGGGTGAGAAAGAGTACCGCGGCAAAGGCGTCGCCTACTGCCCTCACTGTGATGGCCCGCTGTTTAAAGACAAGCGTGTCGCCGTGATTGGCGGTGGTAACTCGGGCATAGAGGCGGCCATAGATTTGGCCAATATCGTCGAGCATGTTACCGTGCTGGAGTTCGACAGTAAGCTACGCGCCGACGAGGTGTTGCAGCGTAAGGCGGCTTCCATGGGCAATATCGACATCATCACCCAGGCGATGACCACAGAAGTGGTGGGCGATGGCACACGGGTACAAGGCCTGAACTACACAGACAGAGCCACGGGTGAGCAGCACCATGTACCGCTGTCGGGGATCTTCGTGCAGATTGGCCTGGTGCCAAATGCCGAGTGGCTCAAGGGCACGGTCGATCTCAGCGAACGCGGCGAGATCATGGTCGATGCCAAGGGCCAGACCTCATTGTCGGGGGTATTTGCCGCGGGCGATGTGACCGATTCGGCCTTTAAACAGATCATTATCGCCATGGGCAGCGGCGCAACGGCCTCCCTGGGTGCCTTCGACTATCTGATCCGTCTCGGCGAGCCGGCGGAGTCGGTTGCGGCTTAGGGAACAAATTGCTACAGATAAACAGCCAGCTTTATGCTGGCTGTTTTTTTATTCGTCTTTATAATTACTTAAGCTTATGACGATAGCAGAAGAGGGGCGGGCGCAGATACGATGAACAGTAAGCCAAAAAGCTTTGACGAACTCCTGACCCAAGAGACTCACCTCTATCTTTGCCGCTCGGTGAAGTGGACCGCCTATCTCTCGGTGTTCCTGCTGGTTGCCATCTTCCTCGCGACCATGCTTCAGAAGCATCATGTTTTAACCCTACAGGATCTCTTGGTATTGCAGATGCCCACTCTGTGTATCGCCCTGTTTGGGTTGGCGGGGATTCTCTATCGTCAGCCTGAGCAGCATCGCATGGGGCTAGTGCTGGCTTACCTCTTAGTACTCGAAGTCGCCTGGATCTATTTTGTGATTGGACATTACTGGCTGACCAGCACCTTAAGTATTCAATGGGAATATAGCTCCCTTGCCGCAGTCGATTCTGTTGTCGATGTCTTGGTGTTTACCTTTGCCATCTCTCTCTATCCCCTGCGCGGCTGGCTCTTGGTGAGCGTGGTGCCCTTGCTGACGGTGAGTATGGTGACGCGGCTTATCGAGATCCCGGAAAATCCCATTTTTGCCGTCACTAAGTTTATCTGTCTCTTTGTGATCATACTTACCGGGCAGAAGGTGCTGCTGCAGTGGTTTCGTAAGGCAATTCTGCGTAACGCCGAAAAATTGCAGCTATTGCAGCAATTTAAGCGGATGGCCCTGATAGACGGCCTGACAGACCTGAGCAATAGACGCCATTTCGACGAGGTACTGGCGCTTGAGATCAAGGCGTCCGAGCGCACCGGCGACCCCCTGAGCATCATCTTACTGGATGTGGATTTCTTTAAACGCCTCAACGATAGCCTGGGCCATGGCGAAGGCGATCGCTGTTTGATTCGGCTCGGTGAGGTGCTGCGCGGCGTGGCGTCTCGGCCTAGAGATCTGGCGGCGCGCTATGGCGGTGAGGAGTTTGCCATCATATTGCCCGATACCGATCTCGATGGGGCGCGTCATATTGCCGAGCAGATCCGTAATGGGCTAAAGAGCGCCGAGATTCCCCATCCAGACTCGATGCTGGGGGATTATGTCACCGTCTCTCAAGGGGTCAGCCTTTGGCAACCTTGGCTGGATGCCAACGAGCTGCTGGCCAGCGCAGATAGGCTGCTCTACCTGAGTAAGTCCCAGGGGCGGGATCGGTTTAACTGTGGGGTAGCCAAGGCGTAGGAGGCCGACGATAAGCTTGTCAGCCACCATTTAGCCTGATCCCTGTGAATCTCCCAGAGGGCTAGGCAGGCAGAAGGGACTTTGCTTCAGCTATATTTGGCATCTATGGCTTTGAGTGAGCGTAAAAACAGTCCCAGGCCGCCCACGGCCAGAACCAGGATGACCAAGAGGTCGAAGGTGGTCATGGTCCTGAGATTGAACCTCACACTGGCCAGCACGCCGAAGATAAGCGCCGTGAGTGACCCCAGGGTCAAAAGCCAACCCAGCAGATTTCTGGCGTTGTAGAAGATGATGCCTATGCCAAAGATCAGCGGGATCAGTATGGTGCCCCCGGTGATCCCCATGCCGCCGACGTTGTACAGTCGATAACCAAGGCTAAAGTTTGACGTCACGGAAATGGCGTTCAGCAGCAGGTAGAAACCGCCGCACATCATTACCAGGCCCACTAAAAACAGGCCTATTCCTCCGGAACTGCCGCCGGCTCCTCTCATTCGTCTATCCTCCATGTGTAAGCTTCCACTTTCTATTCCAAGTACTGGCTACATTGCATCGCTTCGATGTACGCTATGATAAGCGCCTTAGTGACCGGATTGGCTCAGCTTAATATGTTTTGCCGCAAGGTGATAGTCGTCACCTGTATGTTTTGAGCCACCATAAAAAAAAGCCCTCATGATGAGGGCTTTACGAAGTTCGCTCTGATTTAAGCTGTGGTATTAATGTTGTGACCACTATTTCCCACAGGCCCAGCGCTAGGCGCTGAGTCAACCGCTTCAATCAGTTGTAGTGCAATCTCTCCCTCTGCTTGCTGCTGCTCTTTGGCGAGCTGTGCAACTTTAACCCCAACGCTTCCATTGCTTAGGTTAGGTTGTAGATTACTGGTTCCAACTGTTATTGCCATGATTACCGCCTTAAACTGGGTGAGAGCCTATAGTTAACCGAAAAACTTTCGCTAAGGTTAACTATAGTGCTATCGGCAGGGTTTGGGAAAACTTTAGCCTATTCCAAATTAATTGGTGGCGCGCCGTCTCTCAAGCAACTTGCGTCCCATGCTGATGACGAAGGTGACGCCGATGGACGCGAAGATCAAGCCAATGGCCAGCCCAGCGTTTTGCAGCGCGGTCGGGTCGAGTGCCAGCATGCCGCCCAGACCTATCATCATGATCCCCGACATGAGTTTCAGGGTTTGGCCCTCTTTCTCGGTCAGCTTACGCTTGCCCAGGGTGGCGCTGAAGGCGATTACGATAGCCGCCAGTGGGATCACATAGACGATGTTGTAGAAGGCCAGGTAGAGGTAACGCTCGAAGGCCGGCAGCTCATGCATAGAGAGTACGCTGGTGTAGATCATCGGGAAGCCCGCGGTACACAGCAGCTCATAGGCGTTGGCCAGAATGGCTAACACCACAGTGCCGGCGATCATCGCCGCCATGCTGCTGGCACTGGTAAGCTTGCCCATACGCTTGATAAGGCCGGTGCGGTTTTCTGCCGACATGGAGAGGCTGACTTCCCCCTTGGTGAAGAAGTATTCCTTGATGTTGATGGCACCGGCGATCAGCGCCATGATCCCCGCCCCAAGA
The DNA here is from genome assembly GCF_023349185.1 of Shewanella aquimarina. Classification (GTDB taxonomy): domain Bacteria; phylum Pseudomonadota; class Gammaproteobacteria; order Enterobacterales; family Shewanellaceae; genus Shewanella; species Shewanella aquimarina. The sequence goes on from NZ_JAKIKY010000004.1 coordinate 146,144, forward strand.
ATGATGAGGCCACCGTCGCTACCCGCGCCCAGCAGCTCGAAGATGTTGAGCCAGGCGATCATAAACAGGAAGTAGATAAAGCCAGAGAAGAAGACGAAGATGCCGCCGACGATCAACATGCGACTGCGGCTCTTGGCGTTGACCATGATAGAGAGCAAGAACAACAACACGAAGAAGGCGCAGGGGTTAAAGGCATCGACCCCGGCCAGCACCACGGTCAGCACGGGCAGTGAGAGCTGCTCTGGTGCCACCACGCCGATAAGTGGCAGCTCTATGGGTTGTACCTTAGTGACTGGCGCGGTAGCGGTGCTTTCCTCCAGTCCCAGGTCACAGGTGCCGGGTTGGCTGCTGGCGCTACAGGTGGCAAACAGCGGCTCGCCTTCAGTGGCAGCCGTACCAGTCTGAGTCGCCTGGTCGTTTTCCTCCACCACGCCACCCAAGGCGCGATAACAGGCCTTGAGCTGCCCCAGAATAAATTGTCCGGTCACGGCCTCGCTGCTGTAGCCCACGGTAGCCTGTTCACAGGCGGCGATATAGGGCACAGAGCGGGCGGCAACCTTGGTCTGCTCGGCGACCGCCTGCCATTTCTCCCGGGTGCCCGCCTGAGACACCATGTGTGACTCCAGTTCTATCCAGGGATATTTTTCCGGCAGGCTATCGATAAAGGGGTGGGCCTCGGCGCAGTGGGGGCAGGTCTTAGACCAGAAGAAATAGAGCTTAATCTTCAGCTGACCGCCGGCGTCGACATAATGCCAGGTGGCATTTTGAGGTGCTGGCTGTCCTTCGGCCTGTGCGAAACTGGGTAGTGCGCTCGAGAGCATTAGAAAACAAAAAATCAGGGCTCTAAACATAATCCCTCCCCGGGAGCTGATTTGCCAAAAGACGATGACAAAGGCGTGAATCCTCTGCCTCTAGTGTACTGCGCGTGGTGGGGGAGGCTAAGTTTATGTTTCAGATTTGCAACGCAAATCTTGAAATGTACAGGAAGTGTTAACTGGCGCGGATTTTAGCCTATCGTCAACTTGCCGCCTCGCCTTTTTACAGGGAGGCGGGCTCTGGAATTGTATATACCCTAAACCTATTATTTCAGCTGCTGGTGGGCTGGAGCTGTGGTGCTGGCGATGATAGTTGCCTGCTCGCTCTGCTGGCACCAGTGGATGCTCAGGGTGCGGGTATCTTCCTTGCTGGCGGTTAACAACTTGGTGACCACAGGTTGGTTGTAGTCGGCCTTGGTCAGGAAACTCTTGACCCGTTCGATGCGGCGGTTGGCGAGCCAGAAATTGTATTCTCTGAGCTTCTTATCTGTCTCGCCCTTAAAGAGGGGAAACTCCAGTAGCAGGTAACCGCTATCTGTCTGAGTCTTCTCGATCAGCTGCTGCAGCTGTTTGGCATATCGGCTATCGAAGTAAGAGCTGTTTTTCTCGAAGGGGATATCGCCAAAGCTAATGTTTTGTGGGCAGGCAGCACCGGCTTGGGCGGTAAAGAGACATGACAACATCACCAGTAGCAATCGCTTCATAGTGAACACCTCCATTGTGTTTTTAGAGTATTAAGCTGAATTAGGAGGGGGAATTTAGGGGATTATCGCTCGAAAAGCAACCATGTTTGATGTAGGGGATGGGCGAAAATTCCAGCTTTTTTGCGTATTTAACCCGGCGTCAGGTTTCAGTCGAACCGCATCTAAATGGTTTTACTTAGTTATTTTAATAAGTCACTGTAAAGATGACAGATTATTGACTAACTATGCAGTAAAAAAATTTTTTGATAATTTTTCACTTTGGCCAGCACATGGCGTAAACTTGGTAAAAGTTGTGTGCAACTTAATAATGGCGTTCCAATTCATGAGTCAATCCACGAGCCAAGATACTCAGCCTAACCCCCTGGCCCTCGAAAATCAGATCTGTTTCTCGCTTTATAGCGCCGCCAATGCCATGGTGCGTGCCTATCGTCCCTTGCTGGAGGCGCTGGACTTGACCTATTCCCAATATCTGGCGATGTTGGTGCTATGGCAGGAGCCGGGGATCAGCGTCAAGACCCTAGGTGAGCAGCTGCATCTGGATTCGGGCACCCTGACCCCGCTGCTGAAACGTTTGGAAGCCAAAGGACTGGTGACCCGTGGGCGCAGCGAGGCCGATGAGCGGGTGCGGGTACTCCAGCTGACTGATGCCGGCAAGGCGTTAGAGCAGCAGGCTAGGTCTATTCCTATGCAGATGCGTTGCAAACTTGGGGGCGAGCCCGAGGAGTTTATTGAACTCAAGCGCCTGTGTGACAAGGCCTACCGTTATCTGGATGCGGCGAGTCAGGGTTAATCTAATTAGATTCATAAAGCGAAAGGATGCGATATGCAAGCAGTGGATTTAGTGGTGATTGGTGGCGGCATAACTGGGGTGGGCATCGCCCAGTGTGCCCAGGCCGCCGGCTACTCTGTGGTGCTGCTTGAGAAGGATAATCTGGGCGAGAAGACCTCATCCAACTCGAGCAAGTTGATCCACGGCGGCCTGCGTTACTTAGAGTCGGGCCAACTTGGTTTGGTGCGCCAATCCTTGGCCGAGCGCAAGGCACTACTGACCTTGGCCCCCGAGCTGGTCAAGCCTGTGCCTTTCTATATTCCTATCTATCGGGGCAGTCAGCGCGGCCCCCTGGCCATTCGCGCCGGGTTGAGTCTGTACGCCCTGCTGAGCGAACTGGATCCCCTGGGCCAGTTTCAGTCTGTGCCGGCCAGTCGCTGGAGTGAGCTGGCCGGTCTCAAGCTTAAGGGGCTGCGCGCCGTGTTTCGTTACTGGGACGCCCAGACCGACGATGGTGCCCTGACTCGCGCGGTTGCCGAGAGTGCCAGACAGCTGGGCGCCGAGCTGCTGACCCATGTCAGCCTGGAGCAGATAGAGCACAGGCCTGATTCCTGCATCGTCAGCTTTAGCCATGGAGGGGAGATTCGCTGCCTCAGCAGTCGCTGCGTCATTAATGCCACCGGGCCTTGGGTCAATCAGACGCTCGAGCGGGTCACCCCTAAGGTAGAGGTATCGCCGGTGGAGCTGGTGCAGGGGAGTCACCTGGTACTGGATATCCCCGCGCCCAGCGGCATCTTCTATCTGGAGTCTATCTTCGATAAGCGAGTGGTGTTTGTCATGCCCTGGCAGGGCAAGACAATGATAGGCACCACAGAGACCCCAATCGATAATGTGGAGGCGGCGGGGGTGACGCCAGCCGAGGAAGCCTATCTGCTGGGGATCTACCGTCATTACTTTCCCCTGTGTGAGAATGATGGCGTGCTGGAGGCGCGCATCATAGGGCGATACTGCGGCGTGCGCGTGCTGCCCAAGCAGGGCGGCGAGGCGTTCGACCTGCCCAGGGATACCATGATGCTGTCACGCGATACCCATCCCAACCTACTCACCGTCTATGGCGGTAAGCTCACCACCTTCAGGCACACGGCCAAGGAGGCGCTGGCCTGGGTCAAGAGTCGTCGCGGCCCCAAGCCGATACGCGCCGATGTCGATAAGTTGCGCCTCACTCCCGTGACAGATGAGGCGCTGCTAAGCGAATCGCCCACGGCGACAGGTGATTTTTCTCCCCAAAAAGGCTAAAGTAGGGCGCCTTTTTTAAGCCAAGCTGCGAGCAAACCATCCGTGAAGTGTGCCTATTTCGATGCTAATCAGTGTCTTTCCTGCCGTCATATCGAGACGCCCCTGAGTGATCAGCTGGCGGCGAAAACGGCGACCCTAGAGGCATTGCTCAAGGATCTGCCGGTGGAGCAGTGGCTTCCTCCCGTGGTGGGGCCTGAGAGAGGTTTTCGTAACAAGGCCAAGATGGTGGTGCTGGGCGCGGCCCATGAGCCGATACTCGGACTGGTGAGCCCGAGCGGCGAGGCGGTGAGCCTATGTGATTGCAGCCTCTATCCTCAGGATATGCAGCAGTTGCTGCAACGATTAGAGGCGTTCGTGCGCCAGGCCGGCATCCCGCCCTATAGGGTCGATAAGGCCAAGGGCGAGCTTAAGTTTATCCTGCTGACCCGCAGTCAGGTACGCGGCGAGTATATGCTGCGTTTCGTGATGCGCTCGGAGCAGGCCATCCCCCGTATCGAACGTGAACTGCCAAAACTGTTAGCCGAGCACCCTGAGATCAAGGTGGTGTCGGTGAATCTGCAGCCCGTACATATGGCAATTTTGGAGGGAGAGGAGGAGATCTTCCTCACCGAGGCGACTCGGTTGGAGGAGGAGTTTAATGGCGTGCCCCTCTACATTCGCCCCAAGAGCTTCTTCCAGACCCATCCCGAGGTGGCGGCGAAACTCTATCTTAGCGCGCGGGAGTGGACCGGTGAGCTGGCGCCAAAATCGATTTGGGATCTGTTCTGTGGCGTCGGCGGTTTTGGCTTGCACTGCGCCTCGAAAGAGGTGGCCCTCACCGGCATAGAGATCGAGGCCGAGGCGATCGCCTGCGCCAAGATGTCGGCCGAGACGCTGGGGCTTGATAAGGTACGCTTCACCGCGCTGGACTCGACCAGCTTCGCCAGCGACAGCCGCGGCGAAGAGAAGCCGGAGCTTATCATAGTCAACCCGCCCAGACGCGGTATCGGCGAGGCCCTGTGCCACTCCCTGAGCGAGTTTGCCCCTAAGGCAATTCTCTACTCCAGCTGTAATCCCAAGACGCTGGCCAAAGATCTACATTGCATCTCAGGCTACCGGGTGACCAAGGTGCAGCTGTTTGACATGTTCCCCCACACAGAACATTTCGAGGTGCTGGTGATGTTGCAGCACATTGGCGACTAGCCGCTGAGCTCTCTAAGCCCGCCTAACACTTCCCGGTCTGTCATCAGACGGTCATCTGTCTGTCATAATCTCATTAACCTATATTTCAAAAGGCTGCGCGCAACATAGCGGCGCGGCCAAATCTCGGCTCTGGCTTGACGGAGGGTGACCAATTGGGTGAGGTGTTTAAGCAGTTTCTGCTCTTGGGACTGATGAGTTTTGGGGGGCCTGCGGCCCATATAGGCTATTTTAAGCGACGTTTCGTAGATGAACTCAGCTGGCTGGATGCGGAGCGTTTCGGTGCCATAGTCGCCATGAGTCAGGTGATCCCAGGGCCGGGCTCGAGCCAGGTGGGCTTCGCCATCGGGCATCACAGGGCGGGGCTGCAAGGTGCCATCGCCGCCTTTCTCGGCTTTACCTTACCCTCCTTTCTGCTGCTCTATCTCTTGGCGGTGGCGAGTGTCAGCTGGCTCGATACCAGCTGGTTTCAGGGGCTTATCCATGGCCTCAAGTTGATGGCGGTCGTGGTGGTGACCGACGCCGTTCTGAGCATGTTTAAACAGTTCTGCCGTCGCGGCGCGACTAGGCTCTTGATGCTGCTCTGCGCCTCGCTGACCCTGTTTGTCGGCACCCTGGCTAGCCAGCTGGGCATGTTGCTTCTGGCCGGTGTGTTTGGGAGCTTGTTATTGGCGCCAACAGCGCTGCAAGATGGCGAGAAGGGCGGACAGAAAGGCGTCCAAGGCTATGTTGTTGATACCTTGCGACCTCAGATGCTGCCGCTGGCGCTGTTTATCTCGCTGTTTGGCCTGTCGCTTTTCTGGCTGGGGACTGGCCATAGTCTGGCGCAGTTGTTTGCCCAGTTCTATCAGGCGGGGTCCCTGGTGTTTGGTGGTGGTCACGTGGTGCTGCCGCTACTGGAGGCGAGCGTGGGGCAGCAGCTGACCAATGAGCGTTTCCTGACCGGTTATGCCTTGGCGCAGGCGGTGCCGGGCCCCATGTTTACCCTGGCGGCCTTTCTTGGCGCCGAATCCTGGTTTGAGTCGCCGCTGCTGGGGGCCCTGGTGGCGACCCTCGCCATCTTCTTTCCGGGATTTTTGCTGCAACTCTCCCTGCTGCGCAGCTGGCATGGCCTGATGGGGCGGGCGAGATTTCGCGGCGCCATCATGGGGCTTAACGCCGCCGTGGTGGGCCTGCTGCTGGCGGCGTTAATCTCACCTGTGATAACCAGTGCCATCCTCGCCTGGCCCGATGCCTTGTTGGTGCTGGCGGGGCTGGCCTGGCAGCTGCGTTATCGGCCCAGCATTCTCATGCTCTTGCTCTGCTTCGCGCTGGCGGGGATGCTGCTTGCTGCCTTGGGCACACTCGTTTAGTGCTATTGAGTTAAGTTTTGTTGGTTGCGCCAGGTTAGGGTGAGGCTGGCGCCGCCGAGTTCATCTGACTTTGCCACCTCTAGCCGGCCCTGATGCCAGATGGCTATCTTACGGGCGATGTAGAGCCCCAGACCATAGCCGGAACTATCGGCCTGTTCCTTGTCCCTTGCGAAGGCGGCCAGTAGCTGCTTGCCCTTGCCTTCGAAGCCGGGCCCATCGTCTTCGACCGTGATCTGGCATTGATCCTTGTCGCAGCAAAAGCGCACCTGGATCTTATGTTTGGCGAAGCGCAGGGCGTTCATGATCAGGTTTTGGGTGGCTATGGTCATGGAGTTGGCATCGAATACCGCAAGCCTGTCGTCGGCGCTAAACTCTATGCTTATCTTGTCTTGATAGAGGGCAAACTTCTCCTCTAACTGTTCGAGAAAGGCTTGGGTGGCGATCGTCTGTTTCTGTATTTTCGCCTCCCTGTGTTCCAGCTTGGCGAAGGAGAGATAGTTGTTGGCCAGCTGCTCAATCTCATCGATATCGGCGTTGAGTCGCTGCCAGTATTTCTCATCCAGCTCGGCCTTGCTCAGCTGCAGGGCGAAGCGCATGCGAGCCAGGGGGGTCCGGACCTCGTGGGAGATGGTGCGCGACAGCTCCTTGTGCATCTGCAGGAAGTCCACTATCTGCAGCGTGACCTCATGGAACACCTTGGCCAGGGGATAGATGGCCGAGCGTTTGTTGATCGTCTGCTCCATCCTTCTCGGGTTGGCACCGAACTCCACCGCGGATGCTTGCAGGCGGGCGAGATCCCGAAACAGGGGCCAGATAAGCAGCAGGGCCAAGCAGCCCAGGCTGGCATAGAGGGCGAAGATGATAAGCTCTGTGGGCACAGGTTGTCTGGCTGGGCTCTGAATGGGGCCTAAGGCGAGCACCTTTTTTGTCGCTTTATCTAGCGGCTTGTCCTTCGCCTTGTTCGAGTCGAGCGACTGTCGATAGTAGTAGGTCTTGTTACCGCTCAGGGTGAGGGCGATGGTTTCGCCGCGGGCGAGTTTGTCGGCCAGATCTTGAGGCAGCGCGAGCTCGTCTCTGGACAGCTCGCGGATGAGAAGCTTGTTGTCTGCCTCATTCAGGCTGTGAAACACGCTGTCGACATCTATCTGGTAGGACTCTAGCTGATGTTGCATGGCGCTGTGGATCTCGCTGAAGGACCAGATGATCAGCGCGCTGCTTAAGATCAGCAGGGCGTAGAGACGGTAGAATTGAAATTTCATCCCTTATCCGCGGTCTGGGGCTGATAGTTAAACAGGTAGCCCTGGCCGTGTACCGTCTTGATGGTGAGTCCGGCGATCTGATAGCTGTCGATTTTCTTTCTCAGGCGGCTGATCTTGAGATCGATCGCCCGGTCGAGGCCATCATAGGGGCGGCCCACATACTGCTCGAACAGATATTCGCGGCTGAGTACCTTGCCCGGGTGTTGGGCGAAGATCCACAAGAGATCGAACTCCTGAGTGGTCACCTTCTGGGGGCGATCGCCTATGGTCAGCAGTTGATGGGTATGATCTATGGTGAAGTCGTGTAGGGTAACGGCCTGAGGGGCTGCCTCGCCGGGGAATTTCCTCAGGTTGGCCTTGATGCGAGCCACCAACAGCTCAGGGTTGACCGGTTTAACGATATAGTCGCTGGCACCCAACTCCAGGCCCTTTATCTGCTCCTGCTGGCCGTCGAGGGCGGTCATGAAGATGATCATGCACTGGTAGCGCGCCTGTAACTCGGCGAACAGGCTAAAGCCATCTGTGTCGGGCAACATGATGTCACAGATAATGAGATCGAAGTTGAGATCGGCGGGCAAATTAGCCACCGCCTGGGCCGATTCGCTGTGGGTCAGGTCGAAGCCTTGCTGCGTCAGGTACAGCAGGGTGAGCTCGGCCAAATCCAGATCGTCTTCAATCAGGAGTATCTTAGGTTTGCTCATAACAGGTTCCAGTTGAGTCCTCGGCGTTTGCGGGTGTTGACGGGCTGATAGGTGGCGATCTGTATGGTCACCTCATCGAGCACCTTGTTGTTGAGATCTTTGATTTGTACCTGGGTGTCTTTGGTGAGAGTCAGCTCGAGCAGGTGATCCACGCTCAGGCGGTCGAAACACTGCTCCGGCTTCTCCTTGAGGGCGACCCAGATACAGGTCTGCTCCAAGGCCTCTAGTCTGTAGCTTATCTTGAGCGTTAGATGGCAGGGACTTCCCGCCTCGAGTACCGCGCAGGTCTTGGGCTTGATATTGACCTGGGTGCTATTGCCCTGGCAGTAGAAGCTGGTGGTCAGGGCCAGCAACAACATGCACTGTATCAGCTTGATGGCGTTAGAAGGCATAGCTGACTCCAATGAACCCGGATAGGTAGCCATCCTTCTCTACCATGAGGTTCTTAGTGATCTCATCTCCTAACCAAGTGTAGGTGACAATCGCTACGAAATTAATATCTTGCCACAGGGGGACATTGACGACGCCGCTGGTATGGTAGTTGATAGCCGCCGATTGGGGTTGTTGCGCCCGGCCGCGGCCCAGTTCCTCCTGGGTAAAGTGGTAGTAGTAGCTGATCAGCTGGCTGCTCTTGCGTATCGCACCGACTTCGAAACCCAGTGCACCCCAGGAAAATGCCATGTTTTTCTTGGCCTTGAAGTGGATCTCGTTGCCCTGATGTACACCACTGATATCGTGAAAATAGCCCAGGGTGAAATCGCTGTAGGGAGTCAGCCAGGTGGTGCTGAGGCCACCCAGGTAGGAGATGTGACGCTCAATGGGTACCTCGGGGATTTCCGGACCAAACAGGGGTTGTTTGTTGGGCTTATAGCCGAGAATGTCACTCAAGAAGACCTTGTTCCAACCATCCAGTTCGAAGAAGAAGCCATCTTCGTTGAGGCGGGTCTGCAGGTCGACCAATAGGCTGTCTGACTCATACAGGCTATAGCCCAGGGTGAAGTTCTCGACATAGAAGCGGTCATCATAGTAGGACCAGCTCGGCAGGACATAGGTGGTGATATCGTCTGACTTGGCCCTGGGGTTCTCGATGCCACCATAGCCCAAGGCGAGGGTGAAATGAAATTCGCCCGTGGTAATGTCATCTATCTGCTCTTCGGCCCTAGCCTCGCTCAGGAGCAGCCCTGTGAGGAAAATAAGACCGGACAAGAGGTACTTCATGGCCTTCATCCACATCCCGAAACTGAAATTAGCATCTAAAACCATCTCAGGTTAAAAGTCTGTAAAAATATATATAAGTGTACAAAATGCTACATGCCTTGGCAGGGTTTTTCGAGTAGAGCCTTTAGGTTAGCGCTAATCGAGGCATTTAAGATCTGTCCCCTGCCAAGCTTAGCCGTGACTTTGTTGTATTCCCCCGTCATTCGCGTACTGCGTTTTTCTTCTTGCTACTGCCACCCGTGTCGGTCGGCTGTACAGCTTGACTTGTACTGTGCGACTTGTAGCGCTCGACTTGCACTGAATGATTGAATAATCATGCTTGGTCATTTGCTAGTGCAGAAGCTCCTTCTATCATGTAGCAAGATGATCTCTTATCCCACTTGCCTCTTGAGCTTATTGCATTTCGACGCCTGGTTTGTAGTGATTTTGTTATCGGATGGTGTTTTTTGGGGGAACTCGGGTTGTTGTGTTTAATTTTTTGTTTTAATTGTGGTTATCGTTGTTTTTAGGCTTTGATTTTTTCTGTGGTCTGACCTGAAAGTTGTAAAAATAACCCGCTGTTAACCAAATGTTTGTTTTTTAACAAAACTACAAAATGCTACACCAAAGCTATCCACATTAGTTAAGCCATCATGATTATATGTTAGTTCGCTGGTGAATAAGTATGCAAACAACAAGCTTCATCAGGGCATAACTACAAAAAAGGTGGAAGTTTCATGAGAGTGAAAACATTAGTAACAGCCGTGGCAGCCGCACTCTACAGTGCCGGTATGGCCCATGCGGCGATACAGCCGGGTAAGGTCGAAAGACTCGAGCCGTTGAAGATCACCGCCGAGCAGGCGAAAAAGCTCAACGCCGGTAGCACGCAAGAGGTTAACCTGTTGCAAAACGATGGTCTGAACGTACAGATCAGCCATCAGAACCAGAAGTTCGTCGCCGAAGAGGGGCTGACTGGCGAGCACGTCTATATCGTCAGACTCTATCAGAAGCCGTTGGCACAGGCGGGCGCGAGTCTGCTGGCTCAAGGCGGCGCCGAGCGCAGTGCGGTCAAGGGTAAACCTGGTGAGGCTAAGTTGTTTGTGGCCGGTCAGCCGGTTAACCGCGAGATTAAACAATACCGCGATCAGCTGCTGAGCAAGCAGCAGTCGGTCATCTCTGAACTGTCGGCCACCCTGGGCGATCGCCCTGTGCGTCAGCAGTTTACCAATGCGGTCAACGGTTTCTCTATGACCATGACCCAGGAAGAGGCCAAGCGCGTCTCTCAGATGGCGAACGTCGCCTCTGTTCGTCGTTCTAAGACCTATGATCTGCTTAGCGATGTCGGCCCAGAGCTGATTGGCGCCGACAAGATCTGGACCGGCACAGTGACAGACTCTGTGCCTTACAAGGGTGAGAACGTGATCGTCGGTATTATCGATACCGGGGTAAACACAGACCACAGATCTTTTGCCGATGTGGGCGACGATGGCTATGACCATCAAAACCCATGGGGCGCGGGCCAGTATGTGGGCGACTGTCTGAAAGAGGGCTTCGAAGGCCTGTGTAACGACAAGTTGATCGGCGTTCGCTCATACCCAGTGATCACAGACTTTTTCACCAGCGGTGAATATGGCGATACGCGTCCGGCAGTGGGTGAAGATTACCAGGGACACGGCTCTCACGTGGCCTCGACTACGGCGGGTAACGTGCTGCTGGATGTCGACTTTGTGAACCCAGCGCCGGGCGCGGTTAACGATGGTAATGTGGTGAAAGAGGCACTCTTCCCACGCATGAGTGGTGTTGCGCCTCATGCCAACATCGTCTCTTATCAGGTATGTCATCCTTCGAACGCATTAAACGCTGGCTGTCCAGGTGAAGCGCTTATCGCCGGTATCGAAGATGCCATCAGCGATGGCGTGGATGTGATTAACTTCTCTATCGGTGGTCAGGATTCTCACCCATGGAGCGACGATGTGGAACTGGCCTTCCTGTCGGCACGCGAAGCAGGTATCTCTGTGGCGGCCGCGGCGGGTAACTCGGGTCAGCCTCAGGGATATAAAGAGTATTTCGGTGCCATCGACCATGCCTCGCCTTGGCTGATGAACGTGGCGGCGAGCACTCACTCGCGCGAGATTCTGGTAGAGACCAAGCTCGTCGATCCTATGGGCGGCGCCGAAATGCCTCGCTGGAGCGAGATTGTCGGCGGTGCGGTAAACACCAGCTCGGTAACAGGTATGGTGGTGAAGGCCAGCGACTATGGTGACGAGTATTGTGGCGAGCCATTCCCGGCGGGGACTTTCGACCTGACCGATTCTGGTGGAAACCCAACCGATGTGATTGTGGTATGTAAGCGTAACAGTCTTAGCGATCCTAACGGTATCGCCCGTACCGCCAAGGCCGACAACATCAAGGCGGGCGGCGCCGATGGCATGATCATGTACAACTATGCCAATGCCGACGCTATCGTAGCAACCGCAGCCTACTCGGTGCCAAGCATACATATCACCAAGCAGGAGTGGGATGGTCGCTGGGACAACGGCATGTCTGGTTACGGCCTGAGTGATTGGCTGGCTAAAGGCAGCGACCATGTGTTGACCATCTCAGAGACGACGATAGATCGTGACCTGGATCCTGAGCGCGCCGACTGGCTGGCCGCCTTCTCGTCACGTGGCCCGAGCCCTTCGACGCCTGAAGCCCTGATCCCAGCGGTAGCGGCGCCAGGTGTAAATATCTACGCCGCCTTTGCCGATGAGCATCCGTTTGTCAGCAGTGGCGCATCCGGTGACTTCGCCTTCCTCAGCGGTACCTCTATGGCCTCGCCACATGTGGCTGGTGCCATGGCGCTGCTGAAGCAGGCTAAGCCGGACTGGAGTGCTACCGAGATCCAGTCTGCGCTGGCAATGACTGCCGAGAACAAGGTGCAGTATCACAGACTCGACGATGAAAATGGTGATGTGGCACTGGCTTCGACCTACCGTGCAGGTACGGGTCGTATCAACGTGGCTAACGCCGCCAAGGCCGGTTTTGTCCTGGATGAGACTGCCGAGAACTTCAAGGCTGCCGATCCGCAAAATGGCGGCGCCGTGCATAAGCTCAACATTCCACAGCTGGTGAACTTCGAGTGTAAGCCGAAGTGTCAGTGGATCCGTACCATCAAGGCGACCACAGCCGGTAGCTGGAGCGTGACCCATGATGACGTGAAGAACTGGGCATTCGATCCTCGTTCACAGATGACGCAGAATGGTGTGTCTATCAAGGTGACCCCGAGCGAGTTTAGCCTCGAAGCAGGTGAGACCATGGATATCGTGGTCGAGGCCTCAATCATGGATACCCAGGACTGGTTCAGCAATGCGGAAGTTGAGCTGCATTCAAGCCTGATCTTCACCGAAACCACAGGCAATGCCTCAGAGGCGCACTGGCCAGTGGTCTTCAAGTACGACAAGAACGGTATGCCTGGACGTCTGGCGGCAACCGCGCATCGTAACGACGGCAATGTCGTCATTAAGGGCATCAACCTGCCTGAAGGTGACAACATCCACGGCCGTATCTTCGCGCCGGTCAAGGCCGATGTTAAGACCATTACCCTGCCAAAAGATGATGATGGTAACTTCCCATGGAGCGCATCGGGCGACATGACTGTGCCGATGGAAGAACGTCTGGATGAGGCGACTCATGTCGAGATGATCGATGTGCCAGCCAACGCCCGTCGTCTGATGGTCGAGTCTTTCGGTACCACAGAGAGTGAACTGGAAGGCAGCCTGGATAAGGGGAATCTCTTAGTATTTGTGGGTAAGGACTACAACGATAACGGGCAAGCGGATCCGTTTGAAGAGTTACTCTGTGTCTCTAGCCACATTCAATACGACAACTTCTGTAACATCAACCAGCCAGAAGAGGGCAAGTACTGGGCGGTATTCTACAACCCAAGAAAGGGCTCGGCGCAGAACAACTACTATGACGCCATGGAAGAGACCTTCCAGTTTGCGACTACGGTAGTGACTGACACTGTGGCGTCAAACATGAGCATCGACGTGCCAGCCAGTAATGGTCAGGACACTGTAGATGTTCAGGTAAACTGGAACCTGCCTGAGATGGTTGAGGGCGACGTTTACTACTCGCTGATTGACTTTGGCAGTTCAGAGATTAACGCCGGCAACATAGGCAAGGTTGCCTTCAAGCTGGAACGTGGTATCGATGATGTGCATCTGGATGTACCGCAAACCGGTGCCCATCTGGGTGAGCAGGTGCCTTTCACCTTCGAGGTGCAGCCTAACGACAGTGGTATCGATCGCGCCTTCACCATTAGCGCAGATATCCCTGCAGGCCTGAGCCTAAATGTGGAAGATGTACTGACCTCATCAAAAGAGATAGTGACAGATATCACTTTAGAAGATGGTACTCTGACCATTAGCGGTATTCAGCCTAATACGGCGGATGTTGAAGCCAGCTATAACATAACCACTAACTTAGAAGATGCCATGTGCCGTACGCCGAACTTCGGCAACAGCAACCCAGGTGGCTATGTGAACCTCGAAGAGTTCCGTATCTATCCTATGTTCAGTGGTTTCGCGCCGGTGGAATACGATGCCAATGGTCGTGCCGTTAACGGTAAGGACAACAACATCCTCTACCGTAAGGGTATTGCACTGCCTATCGATGTGATCTTCGGCGGTCGTTATGACAGCTTCCATCTGTATAACAACAGCGAAAACCTCAATATCGGCAAGCAGAATGCACTGGATATCCATGCGCACGGCATAGTATCGCTATGGGAAGGTCAGCCCTTCTTCTTCCCATATCACGACATCTTCCCGTATCAGAGCTTCCCATACGAGTCGATCGGCATGATGTGGCGTGGCTTCGAGGTACTGGATCCTAATGCGCCAAGAGGTATCTTGTCGGCACCGCTGATCAACAACTTCAGTGAGCGTTCGGGTATCTCAATTGCCAGTACGCAAACTGGTTGGGCTATCCTGGAATACGATAATGCCCGTACATACCTGCCTGCGGGCCGCGATGCCAACCGCGTCTACCAGTGGGACGAACAGGATGACAGATTCGACTTCGAGCTGATCTTCAACGTCAACACCCGCCATGGCGACGGTGAGTACGAGATGATGATGGCCTATGACAATCTGGACTTCGGTTCACAGGGCGGTCGCGGTTCTATCGGTGTGCAGGGCTTCCGAGGCGGTATGTATGCCTATGGACCACTGCAGAAGTATCTGGGTGAGCAGTTTAGCTATGGCGAGCTGGACAAGAAGCTATCTGACGGTCTGGTGATCTGTTACGACTATGTGGGCCCTGAGTCTTCACAGTTCGAGGTAACCGCCTGGACCAGTGTTAAGCAAAATGCCGCCGGTCAGGACCTGACGGTCAATGCCGTCAGCCAGGTCGAAGGCATGGCCGATATCAGCATGAGCCACACAGTTAGTGTTGCTTCTAACATCACCCTGGGCGCCATCGCCGACCAGAGTGTTACCGAGAACACGAGTCTGGAAGGCATCACAGTGATGTACGCCGATGAGCAAAACAGCGTTAATCAGATCACCGTTACCGGTGAGCACATTACCGCTGTGGTCGATGGCCATACTTCGGGCAGCGAAATCACCATCACACCAGAAGAGAACTTCTACGGTGAGGTTGAAGTGACGGTTACCGTGAGTGATGTGGAAAACCCGGCAGATGCGGCATCGACCAGCTTCATGCTGACGATCGTCTCTGACGGTGTCGAGCCACAGCCTGAGCCAGAGACAGAACCCGAAGTCGAAGAAAAAGACGACGGTGGTGCGCTCGGTTTCGCGGCTCTCATGCTGCTGATGTTTGCCGGCCTGCGCCGCAAGTTAGCACGCTAATCTTGAGAGCGTTCAGGCGGTTTGTCACTGAGCCGCCTGACAAATCGATAAACGCCTAGTGCCTAGCTATCAGGGCGATACCTAGGCAGAAACCAAAAAGTGAAGTGATTGCCAGTATTCCAGGGATGGAATGCTGGCTTTTTTTATGTTAGGTGGAAAATTTGAGTAACTTGGCAGGGATTATTGATCTACTACAATTTATCTAGCATTAGGCACTGACACTGGTACTTTTTAGCTATATTTTACTTACAAATGTAACAAATCCTGTTGGAGTTGGTCATGTGGCAATTAAAAATGAAGAATAAGCTGTTGGTATTTGCTCTCCTACCCCTAATATTAAGTTTTCTATTTTTAGTTTCAATTACCTATAACTTGGAATCCAATTCTCTCGAAGAGAATATGGCGACCTTCAAAGAGAGTCTCTACAAAGAGAGAAAGGCGCAGTTGCAGGAGCAAGTTCAGATAGCCCTCGAAATTGTTAACTATCAGATGAGTCTTGGCGATGCCGGGGACGTGAATAAGGCGCTGCGTAATGTGCGTTTCGGCAGTGCTGGCTACTTCTTCATCTATGACTTTAATGGCATTAGCATCTTTCATGCGGTGAAGCCGGATCAGGAAGGCAAGAATATGATCGGCATGACAGATCCCAATGGTAAGAAGGTGGTGGTGGGGTTGATCGATACCGCTCGTCGTAGTGATGGTTTCTTCTCCTATAAACATGCCAAGCCTGGTGCGGTGGGCCTGGTACCCAAAATCGGCTACGCGGTGACGATACCAGGAAAGGATTGGATCTTAGGAACCGGCGCCTATACCGACGATATCGAGGCGCAGGTGGACAGCTACCGCGAGGTGATGACCCAGCACATGAACGACAAGGCGATGATGATCATGCTCTTCGCCCTGGTGCTGGTGGCTATTACCGCGGTAGTGATTCTGGTGGCAGCCCAGCGCATGGTCAATCCCATTCATAACATGGTGCAGAACCTCGAAGATATCGCTAAGGGTGAGGGGGACTTGACCAAGCGCCTCGATGTGCAGGGCAGCGATGAGATCGCCATGCTGGGCCGCGCCTTCAACCAGTTTGTCGATAAGCTACAGGGGATCATCAAGGATGTGGCCAGGGCCACGGTGGAGGTGAAGAGTGGTGCCGACAATATCTCCTCCCAGACCGCCGCCATGGCTCAGCAATTGATAAGCCATAACAACGAGACGGATCAGGTGGTCACGGCCATTACCGAGATGTCGGCGACCGCCTCTGAGGTGGCCATGAGCACGACTCAGGTGGCCGAGGCGACTCAGGCGGCGACCCAGGATGTGGGCAATGCTCAGGAGTGTGTCGACAGCTCGCTGCATGAGGTGTCGACCCTGATGGCCGAAATCGACATGGCGGCGGGACACATCAACTCGCTCAATGAACAGTCGCAGAAGATCAACAGCGTACTGACTGTGATAGGTGGCATCGCCGAGCAGACCAACCTGCTCGCCCTCAACGCCGCCATCGAGGCCGCCCGTGCCGGTGAGCAGGGCCGCGGCTTTGCCGTGGTGGCCGATGAGGTGCGCAGCCTGGCCAGCCGGACACAGGCCAGTACCTTAGAGATCAACGAGATGCTTTCCGAGCTACATAATCTGGTGTCGCTGGCGGTGAGCAGCATGGAGTCGAGTCAGCAGAGCTGTCATCGTTCTGTGACCTCGTCGCGGGCGATCTCAGACAGCCTGGGCGCGGTGACCTCGGCGGTGACCTCCATTAACGACATGAGTACCCAGATCGCCACCGCCGCTACCGAGCAGAGTTCGGTGACCGAGGAGATCAACCGCAACGTGTTTGCGATTCAGGAGATCGTCAACGAGCTGCTACAGGCCAGTAACAGCGCCTCGGATACCAGTCAGGGACTGGCCAACGAGGGCAGCAACCTGGATACCCTGGTAGGCCAATTTAAGGTTTAGGGGGGCTGTTTAAGGTATAAGGGGCAGATTAAGGTTTAGGGGCAGTTTAAGGCTCCGTGGGAGCTATGCCTCTGCCGAGTCAAAGGGCTAAAAAATAGAAAAAGGCCGTAACCTAAGTTACGGCCTTTTTTCATCAGTTTATCAGCTAGGCTTATCTGCCAGGACTATCAGTCTAGGCTATTCGCCGGGCATCAGGGCCAGCAGATGGCCTCGCTGGCCTTCTCGACCCTGACGGCGCAGATCTTAAACTCGGGGATCTTGGCCACGGGATCCAGCACATTGTTGGTCAGCTTGTTGGCCGCCGCCTCGGCGAAATGGAAGGGCAGGAAGAGCACCCCAGGCTGGGCGCGGCGTGTGACGAAGGCGGCGATGTTGATGCTGCCACGCCTCGTGGACAGGGTCAGCACGTCGCCGTTGTTCACCCCCAGGCGGTCGGCGTCGATGGCCGACATCATCACCCTGGGCGAGCCCAGGGTATTGAGGCCGTCCGTCTTGCGGGTCAGGGTGCCGGTGTGGAACTGCTCCAGCAGGCGCCCGGTGGAGAGGGTGAAGGGATAATCCTCACAGGGCAGCTCGGCCGGCAGGCGGTAGCCGACGGGCGTCATCTTGCCAAGCCCGCGGGTAAAGAGCTCTTTATGCATCAGGCGGGTACCCTCATGGCCAGGCTCTGGGCAGGGCCAATGCTTACCCAGCAGGCCTTGTGGCGTGCAGGGGTCTGTGTCATGCCATTGGATGCCGCGGTACTGGGGCGTGACGCAGGTCAGCTCCCGCCAGATAGCCTCTTCATCCTCATAGCGCCAATCGGCGCCGAGCGCCTTGGCGATATCTGAGATGATCTGCCAGTCGCGGCGCGCCAGCCCAGGGCTCTCGATGGCCGCCTGCAGACGCTGCACCCGGCGCTCGGTATTGGTGAAGTGGCCCGGCTTCTCGGCGAAGCTGGCGGCTGGCAATACCACGTCGGCCAGCTGGGCCGTCTCCGTCATGAAGATATCCTGCACTATGAGCAGCTCGGCCGACTCAAGCCCCTGCATCACATGGGCCTGATCGGGATCGCTCAGCACAGGGTTTTCCCCCATCACATAGAGGGCCTTGAGTCTGCCGTGGGCCAGGGCGTGCATCATTTCGGTGGCCGCCAGGCCTATCTGATCCGGTAGCCACTCCTGCTGCCAGGCTTGTCTGAAAGCGGCTTGCACCTCGGGGTCGGTGACCTTCTGGTAGCCGGTGAAGTAGTTGGGTAGGGCGCCCATGTCGCAGGCGCCCTGGACATTGCTCTGGCCCCGCAGCGGGTTGATCCCCGCGCCCTCGATGCCTATGTTGCCGCACAGCAGTTGCAGGTTGGCGATGGCGGTGACATTGTCGTGTCCCGAGGTGTGCTGGGTGATCCCCATGGCGTAGTAGATGGCGGTCTTCTCTGCCGTGCCTATCATGCGGGCCAGCTGGGCTATCTCCTCTGCGTCGACGCCTGTGATCTTGGCAGCGTTACTCAGGCTGTAGTCGTCCTTCATCACCTCGGCGCGCAGTGCGTCGAATCCTTCGACACGGCGACTGATGTAGTCGCTGTCGTGCCAGCCCTGCTTGATGATCTCCTGCATGATGGCGTTGAGCAGCATGACGTCGCTGCCGGGGCGGTGACGCAGGTAGAGCTCGGCGTGGTCGGCGATGCTGACCCGCTTGGGGTCGGCCACCACCAGGCGGGCGCCGTGCTGGCTCACCGCCTGCTTTATCTTGGAGGCGATGATGGGGTGAGCGGCCTCGGTATCCGAGCCCAAGACGAAGATGAGATCCGAGGATTTTATCGACGGAATATCATTGGTCATGGCGCCGCTGCCCAGGCTTTCCTGCAGGGCCGTCACCGTAGAGGCGTGACACAGGCGGGCGCAGTGATCTATGTTGTTGGTGCCGATGACGCTTCTAAACAGCTTCTGGAACAGATAGTTGTCTTCGTTGGTCGCCTTGGCCGATGCCAGGCCCGCGATGGCGTTGCCGCCATGTTCTGCCTTGATGCGGCTAAGTTCACTGCCTATGTAGTCGATCGCCTCGGACCAGCTTACGGGCACCAGTTCACCAGCCTTGCGCAGCAGTGGCTGGGTCAGGCGTTGCTGGCTGTTGATGAAGTCGAAGCCGAAGCGCCCCTTGACGCAGAGCATTCCCTCGTTGACCTGAGATCGGTTGTCGCCCGATACCCGCTTGATCTCACCAGTCACGGGATCGCTATGTATGATGACACGGCAACCCACACCGCAGTAGGTACAGACGGTGGAGGTCTGTTTCGGCTGCGCCTTAACCCCCTGACGCTTGTCTCTGGCGTCGGTCAGCGCCCCAGTCGGGCAGACCTGCACACAGTTACCGCACTGCACACACTGGCTGTCGGCCATGGTGGCGCGAAAACCGGCGCGAGGGGCCTGACGGATAGCTTGTTGGGCGTTCTCCTGAGGCAGGGCCAGATAGCTGTCGGGCTCGAAGCTGATCGCCTTGTGGCCCGATTGTTGATGGCAGGCGCTGACGCAGGCACCGCAACTGATGCAGCGGTTGGGATCGAAGGTGATAAAGGGCGTACTGTCATCCTGAGTGAAGGCGCGGTGGCCTTGCTTGTCCAGCGCCGCGCCGTCGATGCGGTATTCTGTGGCATAGTCGCGCAAGGCGCACTCTGTGTTGGCCTGGCAGCCACACTCGAGACAGCGAGCGGCCTCCAGCATCGCCGCCTCATCGTTGAAGCCAAGTTCAATCTCGTCGAAATTGCTCAGGCGCTTGTCGATGGCCAGCTCGGGCATCTTGGCCTTGGCTTGCAACAGGCGTGCGGGGAAGTGGCGGGTATCTGGCTTCTTGTCGGTCTGTTTTTGCGAGTTAAAGGGGGCTGGCGTCAGCTCGCAGCTCAGCTCGCCGCTGAGCAGCTTCTCGATGGCATCGGCGGCCTTACGACCGTCGGCCACCGCGGCGACCGCCGTGGCGGGGCCGGTGCGCGAATCCCCGAGCACAAACAGCTTCTCGACCCCGGATGACATGGTGTGCTCACAGCCGGAGAAGGTATTCCAGCGTGTCAGCGCCACCTCGCCGCTAGAGAGCTGGCTCTCGGGATGGATCAAAAACTCCATGTCCGGGGTCTGGGAGACGGCCGGGATCACAGTATCGAAGGCCTCGGTAAAGGTCTCGCCTGTGGCCTGGGGAGAGCGTCTGCCCGAGGCATCGGGCTCACCAAGGCGCATCTTCTCGAAGGTGACAGCTTCGATACGGCCATTGGCGTCGCTATGGTTTTCGACAGGGTTGGTGAGGAAATAGAAGCGCACGCCTTCGTGTTCGGCCTCTTCTATCTCATAGGTTTCCGCCGGCATCTCGTCGCGGGTGCGGCGGTAGACCAGGGTCACCTCTGCGCCTTTACGCAGGGCGGTGCGAGCACAGTCGATGGCGGTATTACCTCCGCCGATCACCGCTACCTTCTTGCCTGTGTGGTAGTTGTTGTCGGTGCAGTGATCCTTAAGGTAATCGACCCCGAGATAACAACCCTCGAGATCTACCCCTGGGTAGTTCATGGGCACGGCTTTCTGGGCGCCGATGGCGAGACACACGGCGTCGAACTGATCGACGAGTTCCTTAAGGTGTATGTCGCGGCCGAGGCGGGTATCTGTCTGGATTATCAGGCCATTCTGACTGAGGAGGTCTATCTCTCTGTCCAGGATCGCCTTGGGCAGGCGGTACTCGGGAATACCGTATCTTAGCCAGCCGCCCGCCTTGGGCATGGACTCGAAAATGGTCACCTCGTGACCTGCGTTAGAGAGGTAGTAACCCGCGCTGATCCCCGCCGGGCCGCTGCCTATGATGGCGACGCGTTTGCCGGTAGCGGGCGCCTTGGGCGGCACATAGGTGTCTTCACTGTCGAGATCAAAATCGGCGGCATGACGCTTGAGCTGACGAATCGCCAGGGGCTCGTCCAGCTCGCCACGGCGGCAGGCCGATTCGCAGAAGGCCGGACAGACGCGGCCGATGGAGAGCGGCAGAGGCAGTGTCTGTTTGATCACCTTGACCGCCTCTCTGTGGTTGCCCTGGGCGATATGTAACAGATAAGACTGCACGTCTACCCCAGCGGGGCAGGCCTGTTGGCAGGGCGCCTCGCAGTCGGCGAAGTGATCGCTCAAAAGGTGTTTCAACGCCGCCTGGCGGCGTTTGCTTAGGGCGGCAGAATGGGTGATCACCTCGAGCGGTGACTCGACCTGTGTCTTACAGGCCTTGACTGTGTGGAGGTCGCCCTTTTCGTCTCGCACCTCGACATAACAGAGGTTGCAATCTTGTTTGCCGGCGAGTTTGTCATCCAGTTGTTTGCCCAGATGACATAAATTTGGGATCGCTATGCCTGCGGCCTTGGCCGTGCTGAGCAGATCGTCGCCCCGGTTGGCTTTGACGACCTGGCCGTCGAAGGTGAGTTCTATCATGGTAGGGACCTTTTATTAGAATCTAAGCCTGAGCTCGACAGTCTTTAGTTTGGTAATCTTGAGCTCGACAACCTTGCTCTCGTTGATGGTTTTTATGGATTGCCTATGGGTAACAAGGCGTATCGGTAAATTAGCGAAACAAGGTTTTCTCGAGTATACCCAGAGCCTTTTTCACCACAGGTCTTAGTAGTGATTTTTTGTGCAGCATTTGCAGGGGTGCTCACAAATTGCGCTGGGTTTGTTGGCTTACGCCATGCTTTGAAGGGTTTGATTTGAGGCGGATCACACTTTGGGTTTAGCGGGTCATCTTCTTGACGAATACCACCACGAACAGGGCGATGGTAAAGCTGCCGGTGAAGGCCTCGACGGCGGCGATCGCCCGTGAATAGCCTATGGGGGTAAAGTCGCCATAGCCCAGAGTGGTAAAGGTGACGACAGAGTAGTAGATGCAGTTGAACAGCAGCGACAGGTTAGTGCTTAGATCGTTGTGCCAGTTGAAGACATGGATATTGCCGTCGTAGTTGAGGCCGGTAAACAGGTAGAGCAGAGCACAGATTAAGATGAGCCCCATGGAGAAGCCTATCACCCGGGTGGGGGCCTCGCCATAGCCGCAGAAGATGTCGATCATCTTGGAGAGGATGCGCGAGTAGCTAAATTTGGGCATCTGATGGCGGCGCATGGTGAGCTCTTTACGCAGGTAATCGCCGCCCATGGCAAACAGCCCCTCCCGCTCGGCGGCTTTACGCAGATCTCGGTAGATCTCCTCGGCCTGCTCGAAGTAATCCAGAGCGATCTCGGTTTCGCCCACCCTTTCCGCCTCGTTGGCCAGTCGCTCCTGTTTGAGCACCTTGCCTGTGTTGATGTTCTCTATCTTGGCGCCGTTCCACTTGATCCCCAAGAGATTTGTACCCACCAGGTTGGCGCAGTGGACGTTGGCCTCGCGTAGATCTGCCTTCATCAGGCTGGCGTTTTGTAGGTTGAGGTTAAACATGTGCGCCCCCTGTAAATTGGCGCGATACAGCTCGGCGTGGCTCATGTCGAAGCCTGTCTTCTGATGGTGCCTCACTAGGTCGATGCCGGGCAGGTTAGCCCGCTTGAGGGAGATGCCCCTAAGCATGCCGCCATTGCGGGCGAAGGCCTCCAGACGGGCGACATCTTCCGGTTTATCTTTAATGATTTTGGGATCATGCCAATAGCAGAGCCCGGAGGCCTCGGCTGGCTCGGTGCAGGAGAAGCCTTCGTCTTCGTGATAGCAGCATTGGTTCGTCGGTTTCATATTGAACAGTATAGCCAGCCTGCCGAAAAGGGGCTGAATTCTCCCGTGCGACCATTGGGAGTGATAAAGGGGTTATTTTGCGATGAAATTCGCTCAATAAGCACTGCTTCGCCCCTATGCGAAAAGGGACGATTGCGTTAAAATAGCGCGTTTGCATTCCTGCCAATCGAGTTTTAAGTAGAAAGAGTCATGTTTGAAGTCAATCCGGTTAAATTTAAAATCAAGGAGCTAGCCGAGCGCACCCAACTTCTTCGGGGGTATCTTTGACTATGATGCCAAGAGTGAGCGTCTAGAAGAAGTCAGTCGGGAGCTAGAGAGCGCCGAGGTTTGGAACAATCCTGAGAATGCCCAGGCCCTGGGTAAAGAGCGCGCCTCCCTAGAGGCCGTGGTCAAGACCATAGACGATATGGACAGCGGCCTTGAAGATGTGGAAGGCCTGCTGGAGCTGGCGGTGGAAGAGGAAGATGAAGACACCTTCAACGACGCCAATAGCGAGCTGGCCAGCCTAGAGAAGCGCCTAGAAGAGCTAGAGTTCCGTCGTATGTTCTCGGGGCCGAACGACGCCTCTGATTGCTACCTTGATATTCAATCGGGTTCTGGTGGTACCGAGGCTCAGGATTGGGCCAACATGGTGCTGCGTATGTATCTGCGCTGGGGCGAAGCCAAGGGCTACAAGCCTGAGCTTATCGAAGTCACCGACGGCGACGTCGCCGGCATCAAGGGCGCCACCATCAAGTTTACCGGCGAGTACGCCTTCGGTTCATTGCGTACCGAAACCGGGGTACACCGTCTAGTGCGTAAGTCGCCGTTCGACTCTTCGGGTAAACGTCACACCTCTTTCTGCTCTGTGTTTGTCTATCCGGAGATCGACGACTCTATCGAGATCGATATCAATCCGGCGGATCTGCGCATCGACGTCTACCGCGCCTCGGGCGCCGGTGGTCAGCACGTTAACCGTACCGAGTCTGCTGTGCGTATTACCCACTTGCCGACCAATACCGTGGTGCAGTGTCAGAACGATCGTTCACAGCACAAGAACAAAGACACGGCGATGAAACAGCTGAAAGCTAAGCTGTTTGAACTGGAAATGCATAAGCAAAACGCCGAGAAACAAGCCGCCGAAGACGCCAAGTCTGATATCGGCTGGGGCAGCCAGATCCGCTCATACGTGCTGGATGATGCCCGTATCAAAGATCTGCGTACCGGCGTGGAAAACCGTAATACCCAGAGCGTCCTCGACGGCGATCTGGACAAGTTTATTGAAGCTAGCCTGAAATCTGGCCTTTAACGAGAGAAGAAGATGACTGAACAAACTCAAGACGAAAACAAGTTAATTGCAGAGCGCCGTGCCAAGTTAGATCACGTTCGCGCTTCTTGCCCTGCTAACGGTCACCCGAACAACTTCGATCGAAAACATAAGGCTGCCGACATCCAGGCCGAATATGGTCAATACAGCAAGGAAGAGCTGGAAGAGATGAATGTCCAGCGCTCTATCGCCGGTCGTATCATGGCTAAGCGTGGTCCCTTCCTGGTGATCCAGGACGTGAGCGGTCGCATCCAGGCCTATGCCGGTAAAGACGTTCAGAAAGATCTTAAGGCCAAGTACCAAGGTCTGGATATCGGTGACATTATCGGTGTGACCGGCCAGCTGCACCTGTCTGGCAAGGGCGACCTCTATGTCAACATGGAAGAGTACCAGCTGCTGACCAAGGCGCTGCGTCCGTTGCCTGAGAAGTTCCACGGCCTGACCGACCAGGAGACCCGCTACCGTCAGCGTTATGTAGACCTGATCGTGAACGAAGAGTCACGTGCGGCCTTCATCATGCGCTCTAAAGTGGTTACCGCTATCCGTAACTTCATGGTAAGCAAAGAGTTCATGGAAGTGGAAACCCCTATGATGCACAGCATCCCGGGTGGTGCTTCTGCGCGTCCTTTCATTACTCATCACAATGCGCTGGATATCGAGATGTACCTGCGTATCGCGCCTGAGCTATACCTCAAGCGTCTGGTGGTAGGTGGTTTCGAGCGTGTATTCGAGATCAACCGTAACTTCCGTAACGAAGGCCTGTCACCACGTCATAACCCAGAATTCACCATGATGGAATTCTATATGGCCTATGCCGACTACAAAGATCTGATGGACCTGACCGAAGAGATGCTCTCGTCAATCGCCAAAGATCTGTTGGGTGATACCAAGCTGCCATATGGCGATCACACTATCGATTTCGGCGGTCCATACGAGCGTCTGAGCATGCTGGACGCGATTAAGAAGTACAATCCAGACAACGAGACCATTCAGTCTATGACCTATGAAGAGGTTAAAGACGTCGAGTTTATGCGTAACCTGGCCAAGAGCCTGGGCATGACTATCGAGAAGTTCTGGACCTGTGGTCAGCTGCTGGAAGAGATCTTCGGTGAAACCGCCGAGCCTAAGCTGATGCAGCCTACCTTCATCACAGGTTACCCGGCAGATATCTCGCCGCTGGCACGTCGTAACGACGAAAACCACTTCATTACCGACCGTTTCGAGTTCTTCATCGGTGGCCGTGAAGTGGCCAACGGCTTCAGCGAGCTGAACGACGCGGAAGATCAGGATAAGCGCTTCAAGGCGCAGGTAGATGCTAAAGACGCGGGTGATGACGAAGCCATGTTCTACGACGCCGACTACATCACGGCGCTGGAGCACGGTCTGCCGCCGACTGCGGGCCAGGGTATCGGTATCGATCGTCTAGTGATGTTGTTTACCAACACTCACACCATTCGTGACGTGATCCTCTTCCCGGCAATGCGCCCTCAGGGATAAGCCATTACGCAACACTAAAAACCAGCCCCAGGGCTGGTTTTTTTATCGCTATTGATTGGAGGCTAAATAACCATCCGAACAGAAGTTTTAGATTAAAGCACTGATAATCTACCTATTTTTAGTGTAAGATGGCTTAAGTTTCTCCACGAGCCATTTTTTGTCGCGGCTCGTATACTTTTGTTAATTTAGGGTTAATTTTCTAGCGTTTGTGGGTGTCTATTAGCATGAATAGGCGATATGCTTGCAAATAGCGAAGGGAAGATGGGAGAGTGCTAGGGCCTGTTGACCTTTTGAGAACAATTTTTGTTCTAATTGAGCACGTTCAAATCGCGGCATGAGGCTTGAAGTATAGTTATTCTATATAAAAGCCGAGTAACAAAGAGTTGAACGTGCTCAAGACGAACCCTGCGGGCAGCGTCTGTATCATTTTTCTACTGCGTTATCGCTCATTGATGTAGCACACTAGATTACAATCGCTCTGCCTTGTATAAAAGCGATACAGAATACTGCAAAAATGAACGCGAAAGATAAACAGGCCCTTGTTCACGGTCACTCTCGGAGAAGGATAGTGATAGATATCAAGATTCCAGATGATGCATTGCAAGATTGGCAGGAAGCGCTAGAGACCCTAGCCCTGGCATTTGACGGCAGTCTTTTTTTGCTGGCCTTAACCGCGACCGATGGCCTGACACCTATGCTCAGCCTGTGCGACGACACCGAGACACATCGCCAGAGTGTGAATCAGCTCTGCGCTCAGGGACTCACCCTGTTTCGCGACTATATCGAACATCCCCATCATCCCCGTGAACCTGTCGATGTCGGCGGTATCATACTGCATCCGCTCTTCTGGCCGTCTCAGGCCCTCTTCGGCACCCTGTGTCTGGTGCCCAACGAACAGCCTCATCATGACAAGCAGCTAGACGTCTTAGTCAA
Source organism: Shewanella aquimarina (assembly GCF_023349185.1). GTDB lineage: Bacteria > Pseudomonadota > Gammaproteobacteria > Enterobacterales > Shewanellaceae > Shewanella > Shewanella aquimarina. Next base: position 172,651 of record NZ_JAKIKY010000004.1, read on the forward strand.
ACTGACCTGCCAGTCAATGCAATATGGGCTGGTTAACCTATACCAGGACCATCGCCAGCAGTTGCTGCAACTTGCCCCGTCAGAGACTGCTAATGTGGACCTACAGCTCTTTATCGATAGCCTGCCTGAGCATGTATGGATGAAGGATGTTGCGGGGCGCTATGTGCTGATCAATCACAGTGTCGAGGTGGCTTGGGGAAGAAGTCGGCAGGAGCTGCTTAATCGCACCGACGATGAGATCTTTTCCCCCGAGGTGGCCGAAGAGTTTGTGCAGGGAGATTATGAGTCTATCGTGCGCGGCGTGCAGGTGACGGCCGCCGAGTGCGAGGCTAAAGATGTCGACCAGTCTAACTCCTGGCTTGAGACCACTAAGGTCCCTGTCGTCTCGCCCGACGGCACCCTCGAGGGGGTGATCGGCATCTCCCGTAACATCACCTCCCATAAGGCGGCCCAGGAACAGCTGGAACTGGCCGCGAATATCTTCGAGAACTCGGTGGAAGGCGTGGTGATCACAGATGCCAACGGCAATATCGTCGAGGTTCATGGTGCCTTTACCGAGATCACCGGCTACAGCCGTGAAGAGGTGCTGGGAGAGAACCCACGCATCTTGAATTCCGGCCGCCACGACAAGGCCTTTTTCGAACGCCTGTGGCAATCCTTGCTAACCAATGGCAAGTGGCATGGCGAGATCTGGAACCGGCGCAAGAGTGGCGCCATCTATCCCGAGCAGCTGACCATCAGCTCCATGTATGGCGACGACCACCAGGTGCGCTATTTCGTCGCCGTGTTCGCCGATATCTCGGCGCAGAAGCAGAGCGAGAAGGAGATGGCAAGGCTGGTGTATCACGACCCACTGACCAAGCTGCCCAACCGCCTGATGCTGTCGGCCAACCTGGAACAGGAACTGCGCCACGCCGCCCGTGAAGAGACGCAACTGGCACTGATCTTCATCGACGTGGATCTGTTTAAACATATTAACGATAGCTATGGCCATGTGACCGGCGATGCCATCCTAATGGAGGTGTCCAGGCGCCTGGAGCAGAAGCTGGGCGAGGAAGCCACCTTGGCCAGGCTAGGTAGTGACGAGTTTATTGCCGTACTGCCCCATGTGGAGAGTGACGACAGCGTCTCCCTCATGGTGAGCCGACTGCGCGAGGCCTTCGATGCGCCTTTTCTGCTGGATGATGAAGGCAGTGTGCGCCTGACCGCCAGCATGGGCGTGGCCATCTATCCCGGCGACGGTGATAGTGGCGACACCCTGCTGCGCAACGCCGATACCGCCATGCACAGGGCTAAGGCCAATGGCCGCAACAACTATGCCTTCTATACCCAGTCATTGACTCTGGCGTCGGTAGAGCACCTCAAGTTGCAGAGCGCCCTGCACGATGCCATCAGCAAGGATGCCTTCTATCTGGTGTATCAGCCCAAGCTGGCATTGGGCACTGGCCAATGTGTCGGCTTCGAGGCGTTGCTGCGTTGGGAAGACCCGCAACTTGGGCTGATCTCGCCTGCGGTGTTCATCCCTGTGGCGGAAAATATCGGCCTGATCAACGAGATAGGCCTCTGGGTGCTGAAGCAGGCAGCCGCCCAGGGGGCATCCTGGCTGGCCGAAGGGAAAACCTTCGGGCGGATATCTGTGAATGTGGCTGGGCCTCAGTTGCAACAGAAGCAGTTTTTCACTCAGGTCAAACAGGTGCTCGACGAGACGGGCTTGCCGCCCGAGTATCTGGAGCTCGAGGTGACCGAGAGCTGCATGATGTCCGACCCACTGGCGGTGATCGAGGTGCTAAAACAGCTGGGCGAGCTCGGCGTCGAGCTGTCGGTGGATGACTTCGGTACCGGCTATTCGTCGCTAAACTATCTGAAACGCCTGCCCATACATAAGTTGAAGATAGATCAGTCTTTCATTCGCGATATCCCAAGAGACGGCAACAACACGGCGATTGCTAAGGCGGTGATCGCTCTCGGTCATGCGCTGAACCTCTGCATCATAGCCGAAGGGGTCGAGACGCCTCAGCAGGCGGCCTTCCTGGAAGCGGCGGGATGTGACCAGGCCCAGGGCTATCTCTACAGTAAGCCCAGGGTGGTCGATGAGCTGGATGAGTTTCTCGGCTAGACGCAGAATGAGTGCTCGCTTCGGCGCTTGAGCTAGCTATTAAGTTAGCGTTTGAGTTAGCGTTTAATGCTAGCCGAGCGTCTTAAGCGGGCGAACCTCGCCCGGCTGTAACGTTCCCAAGTGAATATCGCCGATGCGCACCCTGACTAACCTGAGGGTGGCAAAGCCTACGGCGGCGGTCATCTTGCGTAGCTGACGATTCTTACCCTCTGTGATGGTGATCGCCAGCCAGCTGGTGGGGCCGTGACGAGCATCCCTGATCTTGCGCCCTCTGCCTGGCAAGTTAGGTGCCTGCGCCAGCCTCTGTGCCCGGCAGGGCAGGGTAAGGTATTTTTCCCCCTTGATTCCTATCTCAACTCCCTCGCAGAGACTGGCGATAGCCTGATCGGTGATCTCGCCATCGAGCTGCAGATAGTATTCCTTCTCGACCGACTTGCTGCGCACCGCATGGCTGGTCTTGCCGTTTGTGGTCAGCAGCAGTAGCCCCTCTGAATCATGATCCAGCCGACCGATCGCCATGATACCGCTTGGAAAGTCGGCCAGCTCGCCCAGCAGGGGCTTACGTTTGCGCCGCTCGGCGACAAACTGGCTCAGGTAGCCATAGGGTTTGTAGATCATGAAATGCTGAGGCTGAGTGGTATCTTGCGCCTCTGTGCTTGTATGTTCTGATGACCCAGGTGCTGCCTGCATGTGCGTCTGATTGGATGTCTGATTGAGCGTCACTGACATAGGTTTCTCTGTGATGAAGGGCAGGGCTAGCTTACCACGAATGGCGTGTTGATTTTACCATCAGATTAATAATGACAACGCTGTCATTTGTGGTTATAGTAATGTTAATTTCTCTTGTCGCCGCTCAGCTGTGATGCTGACAGGCGTCGAGAGAGCGCGTTAATTACCAGGGCCGAGACGAATCAAATCATGCAAATTGTTATTCTAAGAGACAGCGACGAGGTGGCCGAATATGGCGCCAATCTCATCATCAATCAGCTTAAGCGTAAGCCGGACTCGGTCCTGGGACTGGCGACGGGATCGACCCCTGTATCCCTCTATCAGCGCCTAATTGTCGCCAACCAGGCCGGGACTGTCTCTTTCAAGGCCGTGACCAGCTTTAATTTAGATGAGTACCTGGGTTTAGCGGCTAGTCATCCCCAGAGTTATCGCTACTTCATGAATAGCCAGCTGTTTGATGCCATAGATATCGATAAGGCCAACACCCATGTGCCGCCTGGAGATGCCGAGGATCCCATCGCCGCCTGTGAAGCCTATGAGGCGCAGATCCAGGCCGCTGGCGGTATCGACATTCAGCTGCTCGGCATAGGGCGCAACGGGCATATCGGCTTCAACGAGCCCTCATCGGGTTTGATGTCACGCACCCGGGTGAAGACGTTGACCAAGGCGACCATTGAAGATAACGCCCGCTTCTTCGGCGAGGGGGAATATCAACCCCACCTGTCGATCACCATGGGGATAGGCACTATCCTAGATGCTAGAAAGGTACTGCTGCTGGCAACCGGCGAGAGCAAGGCCGAGGCGATTCGCGCCGCGGTAGAGGGCGCCCTAAGTGCGTCCTGTCCCGCATCTGCGCTACAGCTGCATCGCGACGCCGTGTTGGTGATCGATGAGGCGGCGGCATCTAAGTTGGCCGACAAGGCGTTCTATCGTCATATCGAGGTGGAAAACCAGCAGCTGCAGGCAAGACTGGCCGCACTGAAGGTCAATCGCTAAGCTCTGTTCACTCAGGCCAGCCTTACTTAAGTTAGTCTCACTCTGCTGTTTATCGTCGAGTGTTGTACGTCGGTGTAAAGCGCGTCACCATCTGTGATGCGCTTTTTTGTTTATGTGGGGAGAGCTGGCGTCGCAACGCCTTGTTAATTATCCACTCTTGTTTCATTTTAATCGCGCGATGGCTTTCCTGTCGCCGCAATCTTGACTATGTTATGACAAGTAGCGCAAGCCCTGAGCAGATCTTTGGGGCAGCTTGTGCCAGTCCTAAGGAACTCGTCATGCTAAAGAAACTCTTGATACTCGTGTTGCTGCTAGCCTCGTCCCCCTTTATTGCCGCCCTCTTTATCGAAGAAGATTATCGTGTGGATACCCAGGTCGTCATAGATAGACCCAATGAGCAGGTGTTCGACTTCCTGAGAAGGCTCAAAAATCAGGATCAGTTCAGCGTGTGGGCCAAGATGGATCCGGCCATGGAGCAATACTATCGCGGCGAGGATGGTACTGTGGGGTTCGTCTCCGGCTGGCGCAGCGATAATCCCGATGTGGGTTCGGGCGAGCAGGAGATCATGGCGATCTTTCCCGGCAAGCGTATCGAATATGAGCTGAGATTTAAGGCACCCTTCGAGGCGGTCTCGCCCGCCTATATCACCACAGATGCCCTGGGGCCAAATCAGACCGAGGTGCATTGGGGCTTTAGCGGCCACATGGCTTATCCAATGAACATACTGCTGCCGCTGATGCAGGTGGATGCCATGGTCGAGCGGGATCTCAGCCAGGGGCTGAGTAACCTCAAGACCCTACTCGAGAGCAAGTGAACCTGAGAGAGATGGCGATGGAAAAGCACAACTTCTTTACGTCTTTGCCGGAGGATCTAACCCTAGAGGCGTTCGAACCCTTGGTGGAAACTGGCGGCGTGTTGATCGAGCGTATCGTCTCTAAGGCCCACCGCACGCCAGAGGGGCAATGGTACGATCAGGACAGAAACGAGTGGGTCATGGTGCTCCAAGGGGAGGCGACCCTAGTGTTCGAGGGCGCCGAGGTGGTGCACCTTAAGGTGGGCGATCACCTTAATATTCCTGCCCACTGTCGCCACAGGGTCAGTTGGACCAGCGAGCAGGAGGAGACCCTCTGGCTGGCGGTGCATTATTGAGTATATGGCGACCGGCATTAGTTAAAGCCGAGGCTCGAGTGGTATCTGAGCCTGATGAATGGCTGGCTTGGTGAAAAAACGCGCGATATCGAAGTGTTTTGTGAGCCAGGTCTGTTATAATCGCGCCCCTAATTTTTATCTATCTGTGATCTGATTCGAGACTCCTCATGGACAAGCCTGAGATTTTTATCCCCGATAGCGCCGCCAGTGCGCCGGTAACCACCCGCTCAAACCGCCTCGAGCTCCTGGCCCCCGCCAAGAATGCCGACTATGGTATCGAGGCCATCAAGCATGGTGCCGACGCCGTCTATATCGGTGGCCCAGCCTTCGGTGCCAGGGCGACTGCCGGCAACAGCGTCGAGGATATCGCGCGTCTGTGTGAGTTTGCCCACCGCTATCACGCCCAGGTGTTTGTCGCCATCAACACCATCTTGATGGACGATGAGCTGGACGCGGCGCAGAAGCTGATCTGGCAGGTATATGAGGCCGGGGCCGACGCGCTGATCGTGCAGGACATGGGCGTGCTGCAGCTGGATATTCCGCCTATCGCCCTGCACGCCAGTACCCAGATGGATAACCGTAACCCAGAGAAGGTCGCCTTCTTAGAGCAGGTAGGCTTCTCACAGGTGGTGCTTGCCCGAGAGCTTGGCCTGAGTCAGATCCGCGACGTGGCAGCTAAGACTAATATGCAGCTGGAGTTCTTCATCCACGGCGCCCTGTGTGTCGCCTACAGTGGCCTGTGTAACCTGAGTCATGCCTTTAGCAATCGCAGTGCCAACCGCGGCGAGTGTTCGCAGATGTGCCGTTTGCCGGGGGATCTCAAGACTCGTCAGGGCGAGGTGCTGGCGCAGAACGAACACCTCTTGTCTCTCAAAGACAACAACCAGACGGATAACTTAGAGGCGCTGATCGACGCGGGCATTCGCTCATTCAAGATTGAGGGGCGTCTTAAAGATCTCAGCTATGTAAAGAACGTGACCGCTCACTATCGTCAGGAGCTAGATAAGATCATCGCGCGCCGCCCCGAGTTTGTCGCCTCGAGCCATGGCCGCTGCGAGCACAGCTTTACGCCTAACACAGAGAAGACCTTTAACCGTGGCCGCACCGACTACTTCGTTAACGAGCGTAGCCAGGGGGTCAGCGACTTCCGTTCGCCAAAATACATCGGCGAAGAGGTGGGCAAGGTGGCGGCCCTGGGCAAAGACTTTATTCAGGTAGAATCGAGCCACAGCTTCAACAATGGTGACGGCCTGTGTTACTTCCCGCCTAACTATGAGAAGGCCAAGCAGTCTGACGATAAGCTACAGGGGCTCAGGGTCAACCGCGCCGACGGCAACAAGCTGTATGTGATCGCCGTGCCGGGCGATCTTAAGGTGGGCGCTACCCTATACCGTAACCATGATCAGGCGTTCGAAACCGTGCTGGCCAAGGAGTCGTCTAAGCGGATCATCAAGGTGGACATGACGCTGAGCGATACCCCGGAGGGGGTCGCCCTGACCATGACCGACCAATATGGCCTGAGCGCCACCCGCGAGCTGGAACTCGACAAGAGCCCGGCCACAGACGTCGAGAAGGCGCTGAAGAACCTGAACAAGCAGCTAAGAAAGCTGGGCAGCACGGACTTCGAGGCCCGCGAGATCAATATCGAGACCGCCAGTCCCTGGTTTATGCCGGCTTCCCAGCTTAACGGCCTGCGCCGTGACACGGTTGCCGCCCTGGAGCTGGCGCGCGTTGAGGGCTACGAGCGCCCTCAGGCATGGAAATACAACCAAGACGCCGTCTATCCCTTCAAGCATCTTAGCTTCATGGGCAACGTGGCCAACGAGAAGGCGAAAGACTTCTACACACGTCATGGGGTGATCGAGATAGAAGACACCTATGAGAAGAACGGCGTGACCGAGGATGCGCCGCTGATGGTGACTAAGCACTGCCTGCGCTTTAACTTCAACCTCTGCCCGAAAGAGGTACCCGGTATAAAGGCGGAGCCGCTGCAGATTGAGATAGGTAAAGATGTGCTTAAGCTGGTCTTCGACTGTCCTAAATGCGAAATGATGGTTGTCGGCGCTAACCGTCAGGTATAGGCTAGGGAACAAATTAAGTTCACTTTCAAGGAGATCAAATATGGGACTGTTAGATGCGCTGATGGGCAATGCTGCCGAAGTGAACCTGGATGAGTTAGCCCAGGAGCTGGGACCCATCATGGGCGACAACGAGCAGTTAGCGCTGGCTTACCGAGTGGTGCGTGATATGTTTGTGTTTACTAACAAGCGCCTTATCCTCATCGACAAGCAGGGCGTGACCGGCAAGAAGGTGAGTTATCACTCTGTGCCCTATAAGGCGATCACCCATTTCGAGGTGGAAACCGCCGGGACCTTCGACATGGACGCCGAGTTAAAGCTGTGGATCTCGGGCCAGAAAGATCCCCTGGTGAAGGAGCTGAAGAAGGGCACAGACGTGGTGGGTATCCAGAAGACGATCGCTAACTTCTCGCTCTAGGCGATGACTCCTCGATTTAGTCGCCTTATCGACCCTTACAAGCCCAGGCCTAGCCCTGGGCTTTTTGTTGCCAGTTCCAGCTTGGGGTCGAGAGCAGATCTTGCCCCAATACCTTGGTCTGCCCCAATTGTTTATCTAGTTCGATGAGCTGGCAGGATTCAAATTCGTTCAGGGCGTTAATTAGGCGATTGGCGTGGGAGACCACCCATAGCTGACACACCTCAGATGCCTTGGCGATAAGCCTGGCCAGTGCCGGTAGCAGATCCGGATGCAGGCTGGTTTCTGGCTCGTTCAATACCATCAGCTCCGGCGGCCTGGGTGTCAGCAAGGCCGCGATCAACAGCAGATACCTTAAGGTGCCATCGGAGAGTTCTTTGGCATTGAGGGGTCTGAGCAGCCCCTGCTGATGAAAGTTGACGCTTAACAGGCCACCTGCCTGGTAGTCTATGGTGACATGGGCGCCGGGAAAGGCATCACTCACCGCCTCGTCGAAGCTTTCCTTATCGCCTATCTCGAAGATGGTCTGAATCGCCGAGGCCAGATCCCGGCCATCATGGTGCAACACTGGGGTGCGGGTACCCAGCTCCGGCTGACGCGCGGGCGCCTCGCTGTCGCTGCGAAAATGATCGTAGAAGCGCCAGGCGCGGATGCTGTCTCTGAGTCTTAACACCTCGGGCGTGCGGGTGGGATCCGACAGCTCGGTGAAGATGCTGTCGCCGTGCTGCATATGCTGATTCAGGCTCTGCCAGCCATCTTGCCCCCCTTGCTGGGCACGCCCCTTCACCATGGGGCCACGTCGCTCCACCAGTACGGCGGCGGGTCGATACTTGTTGCCGACCCAGATCGCCTCACGTTTTATCTGAGGATCTAGCCCAAAGAGGGTGGTGCTGTCGGGCTTAGGCAGACCAAGCTCAATCAGGTAGCTAAACTCGTCGCCGGCAAAGCCCAGTTTTAACCGCTTAGTCTGTTGGCGAACCGTAGGCGTGATTTCTGTCTCGCCGCTTAACATTCCTTTGGTAAGGTTTTCCGGTCCCGCCCAGAAGCAGGAGTCTAATCCGCCCTCCTGAGCCAGGGCATTGACTACGCCGCCTTGTGCCGTTTGTGCCAGCAGGCGTAGCGCCTTATAGAGATTGGATTTACCACTGCCGTTGGCGCCTGTCACCAGATTGAGCTGGCCAAGAGGCAGACGTATGTCGCGTAATGAACGGTAGTTACTGATGGCTAAGGTGGTGAGCATGGCTTATTCGGATTGAGATGAGCTTGGATCAATAGTGGCATCTTTAATCTCTCGATGCCATAAAAGGCCAGGAGGAAAATGAGCTTAGCCCTGATTTTGCTTGGCCAGATGCACCTTACGCTCGGGCGTGTAGTGCCACCAGGGCTGCGCCTCCTCCCCTTCCATGAAACGCACCGCGGCGATAAAGACATCGATGACGCAGGGGTCGTGACGTTCGCCCGTGATGGCTTCGAGCCTGGCGTGCATCTGGTAAGGATCTTGCCCAATAAGATCGCTCGGCTGCGTTAGCCCAAGCTTTTGAAAGTCCTCAGCGGTGGCCTTGCCCACATTGGGGATCATGGTAAATGTGGTGATGCAATCTCGCCCGGCTTTGTTCATGAGCTGCTCCTATTGATATGGTTAAAGTGTAGGGTCTATTACTGGCGGTCTGCTGGTGGTTTTTATGCCCACAGGGCGTAGCCGACGGCGATCAGCATGGCGATGGCGAAGAAAATTCGCAGCGCTCTTGCCGCGCGCGGGCGGGAAAACAGCGGTCGCAGCAGGCCTCCGAAGGCTAGCCAGAGGCTGTCTACCAGGGTGGCGACAAGCAGGGCGCAGATACCTGTGGCCAGATAGCCCAGGCTGGTGTTCTCGAGTGGCAGCAAGAACTGGGAGAAGATGGCCAGAAAGGCCGCATAGGCCTTGGGGTTGAGCAGGTTGAGGATAAAGCCATCCCTAAAACTCGGCGCACGCTGGGCCGCATCCAACTGGGTGCAGGGGGCGCTGGCGATCTTATAGGCGATAAAGGCGATATAGGCGGCGCCCAGTAGTTGGCAGGTGAGCCTTAGCTCGGGAAAGCGGCTAAACAGGGCGGCGAGTCCAATGCTGGCGCCAACAATGGCGACCGAGAGTCCCAGGAGTATGCCCGCAAGAAAGGGGGCGCCGCGTCTGATGCCAAAGGTGGCCCCTGTGGCGGCAAGCGCCAGTGGCGCGGGCCCTGGCGAGCCCAGGAGTAATCCAGTTGCTGCGATTAACGAAAGTAGTGATTCCAACATGCCAGGCTCCTTGTGACGCATATTTCATTGGGTAACCCATTTACCCGGACTCAGCATCATATCCTGAATGGCAGGCGTGTAAAGTCATCACCTAAACTGTCGAGGCGACCTGGCTGCAAGTTTATCGCTACACCTGCACAGCTTTCCTTACAGACTCTCATATAGCAGCGCTTACTGTTGCACTTTCTGTTGCACTTACTGTTGTTAATGACAGCCCTTGCTTGGTTTCGCTGTTTCTCACTCTACTTCGACAGCGCTATTCGGGCTGGTGTTTGACTATGTCTTGCTGCCAGCGCTCGGCGAGAAAGTCGATGAAGTGACGAATGAGATGTTGCTGATAGCTTCGCGACAGATAGACGGCCCATAGCTGCTTGCTCGGCAGATGATAGTCGGGCAGCAGCTCGACCAGCTCCCCCGAGCTCAGGTGTGCATTGGCGAGGTCGCAGGGCAGGTGGATGATGCCCTTACCCCGTAGCGCGGCCTTGAGGAGCACGCCCATGTCGTTAGCCTGTAGGTTGCCGCTAATCGGTTGCTCAATGTTTTGATTGTCTTTTACAAATCGCCAGCTGTTTTGGCTGACATGGATCAGGCAGTTGTGCACGGCGAGCTCGCCGAGCTCAGTGATGGGCTCATGCCCGGCGAGATAGTCCGGCGAGGCGCACAGCACAGAGTCAATCTGCATCAGGCGGCGGGCGATCAGGCTCTCGTCGGGCTGCTGGGTATAACGCAGGGCGATATCCACCCGCTCGTCGACCAGCTGCACCATCTCATCCGACAGCACCAGCTGTACCTTGACCTCTGGGTGTGCCTGGGTGAAGTCGTCTACCGCATCGAACAGTAGCGCCTGACCCAGGCCGATGGGGCTGGCGATGCGTATGCTGCCGACCAATTCTTGTCGGTGGCGCTGGGCGCGGTTTTGCAGGGCGGCGACCTCATCGAGGATCTTCTGACAATAGAGAAACGCCTCTTCGCCCTGCACGCTCAGGCTGACGCTACGTGTGGTGCGATGCAGCAGGCGCAGCCCCAGCCAGCATTCCACCTCTTGAATATGGCGGGAGACCTGTAGTCGGCTCAGGTTCAGTTGCTCGGCGGCCTGGGTGAAGCTGCCGCAGCTGGCGACCTCGACGAAGCTGCGGATAGCCCTGATCTTATCCAAATTAGTAACCTTATTTTGCAATCCAGATTAGTAACACAGAGTGAAACAATGATGCTCTACCTAAGCTGTTTATCACGATAAGCGGGCTAAGTAAACTGATGCCAATTTAGTCAGATAGTGAGGAACAGAAGATGAATATAGCGATCATTGGCGCCACGGGTTGGATAGGCAGTACCTTGATGCAGGAAGCCTTAAGCCGCCAATTGCCGGTCACCGCCCTGGTGAGAGACCCGGCTAAATTAACCGGTGAGTTAGCAGATCAGGTTACGGCGCGGCCCTTAGATCTTGAGCTGGCCATAGACCCTCAGGTGTTTGAGGGGATCGATCTGGTGATCGCCGCCGTGGGCGGACGCGCCTCGGGTCAGCATCAGCTGATGCCATCGAGCGCCAAGGCGCTACTCGAGGTGCTGCCTAAGACGCAGGTGAAGCGTCTGTTGTGGGTCGGCGGTGCAGGTAGCCTTGAGGTGGCTCCCGGTGTGACCTTAGTGCAATCGCCGGACTTTCCGCCAGAGTATAAGGATGAGGCTTTGGCGCAGGGTGAAGCGCTTAAGGTGTTTAGAGAGAGCGACTCGGCCGTTAACTGGACCTTTGTCAGCCCGGCCGCCGAGATCTATCCAGGTGATAGCGAAGCTGCTTACCGCATTGGCGGGGATCAGTTTTTCACCGATGACGTGGGACGCAGCCGCATCTCGGTAACGGATTACGCTAAGGCGATGTTAGATCTCATCGCTTCAGATGACTATGGCCGTCAGCGGATCAGCGTCGCCTACTAAGAAGCGACAAGGGGATCTGGCCCTGATACAGAAAAAGCCACTCTATGAGTGGCTTTTTTATGAGGCCTTATTTTAAGGCTGTTTTATAAGGTTTAGTCTGGCCTATGGCTTAACCGTCTTGACGCCTTCAGGGGTGCCGACCAGCAGCACGTCTGCGCCGCGGTTGGCGAACAGGCCGTTGGTGACCACGCCGACGATCTGGTTGATCTGCTCTTCCAGCTCTTTTGGATTAACGATCTTCATGTTGTAGACATCGAGGATCACGTTGCCGTTATCTGTGACAACGCCTTCACGGTAGACAGGATCGCCACCTAGTTTCACCAGCTCGCGTGCCACGTAAGAGCGCGCCATAGGGATCACTTCGACCGGCAGCGGGAACTCGCCCAATACCTCAACTTCCTTGGTGTTATCCACGATACAGACGAACTTGTCGGCCACGGCGGCGACAATCTTCTCGCGGGTCAATGCGGCGCCGCCACCCTTGATCATGTCCATGTGGCCGTTGATCTCATCGGCACCATCGACATAGACAGAGAGTTGATCGACAGAGTTAAGGTCAAAAACCGGGATCCCCAGCGCCTTCATCTTCTCGGTAGAGGCTTCAGAGCTAGACACTGCACCTTCGATGTCGGCCTTCATGGTGGCCAGGGCATCGATGAAGTGGTTAACGGTCGAGCCGGTACCTACGCCGACAATACTGTCTTTCTCAACATACTCGAGCGCAGCCCATCCGGCGGCTTTTTTCATTTCATCTTGAGTCATAAGGAGTTCCTATAAGGATAAACGAAGTATTTTGTCGTCATTATACCTTTAGTTCTCCTCGGGAGTATGTCAAATGACGCAGTTTGTTACTTTAGCGAAGAATTTATCTAGGGCCTGTTGACCTTTTGAGAACAATTTTTGTTCTAATTGAGCACGTTCAAATCGCGGTATGAGGCTTGAAGTATAGTTATTCTATATAAAAGCCGAGTAACAAAGAGTTGAACGTGCTCAAGACGAACCCTGCGGGCAGCGTCTGTATCATTTTTCTACTGCGTTATCGCTCATTGATGTAGCACACCACATTACAATCGCTCTGCCTTGTATAAAAGCGATACAGAATGCTGCAAAAATGAACGCGAAAGATAAACAGGCCCTAGGGGAAATTTGTGTGAAATCTCTCAACTTAGGCCTGTGGTGGGGGATTTGCATGGGACTGACTGGAAAAATACCCGGGTTCAGAGTACGTTAGCTGTCAACATTAGCCCTCTTGCGATTAATTGGTTAGAGGCCTCGTGCCCAAGTCGGGTAGCGGGTAAAGGATATTGAGTAGAGAAAAGGAGAGAGCATGGCAGGCGCGAGTCTATTGAGCTTGTTGGATGATATTGCAGCCATTTTGGATGATGTGGCCCTGATGAGTAAGGTCGCGGCGCGCAAGACAGCCGGGGTGCTGGGGGATGACCTGGCGTTAAACGCTCAACAGGTATCAGGCGTCAACGCCGATCGTGAGCTGCCCGTGGTGTGGGCGGTGGCCAAGGGCTCGCTGCGAAACAAGCTGATCTTAGTGCCGGCGGCGCTCTTGATTAGCGCCTTCATCCCCTGGGCGGTGACACCGCTGCTGATGTTCGGCGGCCTGTTTCTCTGCTATGAGGGCTTCGAGAAGGTATATCACTCCCTGACCCACAAGCATGAGCCTGCCATGACTCAGAGCGAGATGGCTAAGGCGGCGGAGGATCTCAAGGCCTTCGAGAAGCAGAAGGTGGCCGGCGCGATCCGCACCGATTTCGTGCTGTCGGCGGAGATCATCGCCATTACCCTTGGGGTGGTGGCCGAGAGTAGTTTCATGACCCAAGTGGTGACTCTGGCGATCATCGCCGTGCTGATGACAGTAGGTGTCTACGGCCTGGTGGCGGGCATCGTGAAGCTGGATGATGCGGGGCTCTACCTGAGCCAGCGCCAGGGGGATGGCCTGCTGCGCCGTCTGGGTCGTAAGTTAGGCGGCGCCCTGGTGAACGCCGCGCCCTACCTGATGCGCGGCCTGACCGTGGTGGGCACCATCGCCATGTTCATGGTGGGGGGCGGCATCCTCACCCATGGCATTCACCTGATCGCAGACTATTTTGAGCAGGCGGCCCATTGGGTGGCAGAGCTTAGCCTGGTGGGGCCGGTTTTAGCCTGGATGACCCCGAGTCTGCTCAACGCCCTGTTTGGTGTTCTGGTGGGCGCGGTGGCCCTTGTTGTGATGTCGCTGATTGGGCGGCTTCGCAACTGATATTTGGCCGTTAGATGTAGCATAATGTATCAGTAACAACTTGTATCTTATATTGTTTTCTAATTTACGGACTCGTAACATCCCTCTCGTGACACGCTTTGGGGACTGTGATGAAAAAGCAATTAAGAGGCAAGTTAGTCCTGGGGGCTCTGTTGCTCCTGGGCTTGGGTGGCTGCGGCAGTGAGGCAGGCAGCAACGGGGTGATAGTCAATCCGCCGGTGACCGGCCCAGTGCCCGATATGAGCATAGATGCCTGCTTCACCATGACCACGAGTCTGGGGGAGGTTGGGCTGGGGATAGATAGCCTTCATACGCCGCAATCGGCCGCCAACTTCATCGGCTATGTCGACGATGGCTTTTACGACGGCACCTTGATCCACAGGGTGATCCACAACTTTATCATTCAGGGGGGCGGTTTCACCTCGGGTATGGTAGCTAAGCCGGGAGGTGCGCCCATATCTAACGAGGCCCGGGTGGGCTTTAGCAATCTCAGGGGAACACTGGCCATGGCGCGTGGGCGTCAGAGTGATTCGGCCACCTCGCAGTTTTTCATCAACATCCTAGACAACCCTCAGCTGGATTACAGCGCCAGCAGCCCAGGCTACGCCGTGTTCGGCAAGGTGCTCTTCGGCATGGAGGTGGTGGATCAGATAGGCATAGTGGCCACCACCCGGGTGGGGGAGTACAGCGATGTCCCGCTGGAGGAGGTCGTTATCGAGCGTATCGCCCCCAGCGAGTGTCCCATCGTGGAAGACTAATAGGCTATTCGCCGCTCGCCTGATGGCGTTTGACCAGGTCTATCATCGCCTGAGCCGCGAAGGAGAGGCTGAGATCTTTGCGCCAAAACAGGCTCATCTGCCAGCTGAGTGCGGTCTGGGTGAGGGGGCGGATGACCACGCCCTTGGGCCGGTAGCGCTCGGCAATAAATTTAGGCAGCAGCATCAGGCCGATCCCGGCGGCGACCAGGGCGACGCCAAACTCGGGCTGGTTCACCTGGGTGGGATTCTTGATGCTCACACCGGCCTGCTGACAGGCCTTGATCACCATCTCATGGAGTGAAAATTCCGATTCAAACAGGATCTGCGCCTGGCCATCGAGCTCGCCTAGGGGGATCTCTGCGTGCCTCGCCAGCGGATGCTCGCTGGGAAGTACCACCACCATAGGCTCGGTATGAATGGCAATCCCCTCATAGCGATCCTTGAGATCTATGATGCCGGTGGCGAGTTCAATTTCACCCTGTTGCAGGGCTTGGGTCTGTTCGACACCGCCGCGAACCAGCAGCTGGGTCTCTATCTCAGGGTAGGCCTGGCGATACTTAGCGATGATGGGGGCGAACAGTTCGGCGCTGCCCAGCGGCGCCAGCCCCAGTTTTAGTATGCCGCGATTGAGGCCCTTGAGCTGTGCCAGCTCCTCCATCATCGCCTGCTTGTCTTCCAGTAGCCTAATGGCGTGGCGGTAGACCACCTCGCCATGGGGGGTGAGCTGCACCTTAGTGCCGCGTTTGCCGCGGGTGAGCAGGGGCAATGCCAGCTCGCTCTCCAGCAGGGCGATAGACTTTGACAGGGCGGGCTGGCTAATATGGATCCGCTCGGCGGCGCGGTTAAAGCCTCCCGAGGCGACGATCTCGACGAAGTAGTGTAGTGCCTTAAGATCCATTAAATAGCTTTTGGTGATTTATTTTATAAATAATATTCATTTTTTTTATTTAAATGGCAAGCGTAAGATCGCCATATCATCTCGTTACACAGAGTTTTTCATGGCAACTTTTCTCCCCCCACTTCGAAATCTGCTGCAGCTGTTGTTGCAGGTGGGGTTATTGTCTCTACTGGCCCTGGCCGCCCAATGGTTGGTGACTCGCCTGGCCTTACCCCTGCCGAGCGGGGTGATTGGCCTGGCGGCGCTTCTGGCCCTGTTGGCGCTCAACTGGTTGCCCGAACGTTTCGTGGCCCGCGGCGCCGCCTGGCTGCTCGGCGAGCTGCTGCTCTTCTTCATTCCGCCGGTTGTCGCCTCCATGCATTATGCGCCGCTGCTGGAGCAGTATGGTGTCAGCCTGCTCTGCACCTTAGTGCTGGGGAGTGTCAGTGTCTTGCTGATCACCGGCTTCGTGATAGACAGGGTGTTCAAGTATGAGCGCCGCCTCAGACAGGCCGGCGCGGCCAAAGCGGTGGGCGTCTGATATGTTGGCTTCTATGCACCTGTCGCTGCTTGGTCTTGGCTGCTTGCTGGCGACCCTGGTCAGCTATGGCCTGAGTAAGCGTCTCTATCGCCGCTTCGGTCACTGGTGGCTATCGCCCATGGTGCTGACGCCGGGCTTCTTGTTGGCCTTGGTGGTGGGGTTTGCCATTCCGCTGCCTACTTATTTCGAGTACAACCACTACCTCAGTTTGTTGCTGGCACCGGCGACCATAGCGTTCGCCTTGCCCATCTATCGTGAGCGTCATCTGATCCGTCGCTACCCGCTGACCCTGAGTCTGGGTGTGCTCACCGGCCTGCTGGCGGGCCTGGTCTCCTCCTGGCTGCTGACCCGGGTGATCTATCTGCCGCCCGAGTTGTCTCACAGCCTGCTGGTGCGGTCGGTTTCGACCCCCTTTGCTTTGGAGGCGACCCGCGAATTTGGCGGCGTGCCGGATCTCACCGCCGTACTGGTGTTGATGACGGGGGTGCTGGGTATGCTCTTGTGTGGCCCGGTGTTCAGGCTGGCGAAGATCTCCAGCCCGCTGGCCAAAGGCGCCGCCCTTGGGGCCAGTGCCCATGGGGTGGGGGCGGCCAAGGCCGCCGAATATGGTCGGGAAGAGGGCGTAGTGGCCAGCCTCACCATGATCTTTACCGGTATCGCCATGGTGGTCGGTGCGCCGCTGTTCGCCTATCTGCTGGTCTAGCCTGGCTGTATCGGCTAGAGCGGCTATCTATTCTGATGCCTCATTGTTTTAGCAGTGAGGCGCAGAGTTTAACGAAGTCCGACGAGGTCAGGATGCCGATCACCTTGTGGGCCTCGTCGACTACCGGCAGGCAGCCCAGCTTGTTGTCGATGAAGTAATCCACCACGACCGCAAGAGGCTCGTCCAGCGTGACCCTCTGAAATTCCCTATCCATGATCTCGGCCACCGAGGTGCGCCGCTCCTGACGATCCAGCCCTTCGTTGCCGTAATGGGTCAGCATGCCCATGACGGTGCTGATCATCTTCTTGTGGGTGAGAATGCCCACCAGGGTGCCGTCGGCTTCGCTGATGACGGGCAGGTGACGCACGCCGCGGCTGCTCATCAGGAGGTGGGCGTCCTTGGTGGTGGCCTGATCGCTGATGCACACAGTGTCTTTGGACATGATATCGCTGACTCTCATGGTCGACTCCTTCAACTATGGGGATGCATTTATCATAACAGTTATTTACGACGCGATTAAAAAATGCACGCCATCGGCGTGAGGGTGCAGATATCCGCACGGCGAAAAATGCTGCTGCATGGCATTAACCCCGCCCCTTTCGAGATGTTCTGCTGCCTTGGCTATCTCCCTCAGTCGAAACTAGCGGTTGCCGTGATCATAATAATTTTGCAATATTGTTAATTGATAATTAGAGTCATTAGACCTCTTACCAGGAATAACAATAACAAGGTCAGTTATCTTTCGCAGTAGGCGTTTTCAGCTTCACATGTTGTGAAACGAGGGCACAAGGGATAACCGGCTCAAATAAAGGAATAATAATGAAAACCAAGTATTCTCGCAGGGATTTTCTGGCCATGTCGGCCAAGGGTGTTGGTGCCGCCGTTGTCTCCTATGGCCTGATGGGCTGCTCGAACAGTGACGACGATAAGCAAGAAACCGCCCCTAAGGTTCAATTTTTACACGGTATCGCCAGTGGTGACCCGACCCACAGCGCTGTGATCCTCTGGACCCGAGTCACTCCTGACACCGACGGTGACGTCAAGGTCGGCTGGGAGATCGCAACCGATGCTAATTTCACCCAGATGATCTCCAACGGTGAGACTACCACTAACGCCGATCGCGACTATACCGTCAAGGTGGATGCCATCGGCCTGGACGCGGGCACGGCCTACTATTATCGCTTCATGTCGGGCGAGCAGGTATCAAATGCTGGCATGACCAAGACGCTGCCGCAGGGCGCGGTTGAGCAGGTTAAGCTGGCGGTGATGTCTTGCGCTAACTACCCGGCCGGTCATTTCAATGTGTATCAGCTTGCAAGCGAGCAGGACGCTCTGGACGCAGTGGTGCACCTTGGCGACTACATCTATGAGTATGGTCGCGGCGGTTATGCCAGCGAAAATGCGGCCGAGTTGGGCCGTGAAGTCATGCCTGCGGGTGAGCTCTTTACCCTGTCTGATTACCGCACCCGCTACGGTCAATACCGCAGCGATGGCTCACTGCAGGGCCTACATGCCAAGGTACCTTTTATTACCGTATGGGATGACCATGAGGTGGCGAACGACACTTGGTCAGGCGGCGCCGAAAACCACAACGAGGGTGAGGGTGACTTCGAGGCCCGTAAGACGGCTGCGTTACAAGCCTACTTCGAGTGGCTGCCTATCCGCCCATGGCGCGAGGGTAACCACGAGGAGATCTATCGCTCATTTAGCTTCGGCGATCTGGTCGACCTGCATATGCTAGACACCCGGGTGCTGGCCCGTGACAAGCAGCTGGACTATGCCGACTATGTCGATGCCGCCACTGGCGCCATGGACAGTGCTCGCTTCATGGCAGATGTCACCAGCAGCGACCGCACCCTACTGGGCGCCGATCAGCTACAGTGGCTGCAGGCCAGTCTGCTGAGTGCCACGGGTAAGTGGCAGGTGCTGGGACAGCAGGTGTTGATGGGCACCATGATGCTGCCAGCGGCGATCGCCATGCAGAAGCTCTCTGTCTACGAGTATGCCGAGCTAGGTGCCTTGGCGCAGCTGGCGGCCCGAGCGGCGGCCAATGACCCGACTCTGACGGCGCAGGAATACAGCTACCTTATCGGTAACCAGCACAAGCTGACACCCGAGGTGATGGCGCTGCTGCAATTGCCTGCTATTCCTTACAATTTAGATGCCTGGGATGGTTACGCCTACGAGCGAGAGGTGATCCTGGCGACGGCGAAATCGACGGGCGCTAACCTGGTGGTGATTGCCGGTGATACCCATAACGCCTGGGCTAACGAGCTTAAGGACAGCCATGGCGATATCGTTGGCGTCGAGTACGCGACCAGCTCGGTATCCTCTCCAGGACTCGAGTATTACCTTGGTATTCCTGCCGATCAGCAGAGCGTGACCGAGGCCGGTGTCGTCGACCTGGTCGATGGCCTCAAGTACACCAACTTGAGGGATCGTGGTTTCATGGTGCTGACCTTCACTCCTGAGTCGGTACGCAGCGACTGGCACTTCGTCGATACTATTCTCGATAGTGAGTTTAGCGAGGCAACTGACAAGCACTACGCGGCGATGACCAAGGCGGGTGAGGCCAAGATCAGCGCGGCATAAGTCGAGGCAAATTGACTCAAAGTAACTGAAGCCGCCTTAGAGGCGGCTTTTTTGTCTTAAAAAGTGCATCCCCCGTCCAAGTTTCGTTATTTAGTTCTGCATGGGGGGCTTTTTTAGTATAAAATTCAGCTCCAAATCCCGCAGCGCCGATTGTCGTCGTGTTGAAGTTCAATACGCGCCCCTTGTGCTACGCTGGATTTGGGGCGAAGCCTAATCGATGGATTACCTTCCTCCCTCTCAAAGACCAAATTAGAACAAGATGGGGACGGCCTGATGTCTGAGAAACACTTTATTACCGCACAGGAATTGCTGGAAGATTCTTTTCGCCTTGCGGCGCAAGTTTATGAGAGCGGTTTTAGACCACAGTTTATTGTCGGCATATGGCGTGGTGGTGCCCCGATAGGGATCGCGGTCCAAGAATATTTCGATTTTAAGCAGGTCGAGACAGATCATATAGCCGTACGTACCTCTTCTTACTATGGCATAGGCACAGACAAGCAGAGCAAGCAGATCAAGGTGCATGGTTTGCACTATATCGTCGAGAACGCCAACGCCGATGATGGCCTGTTGATCGTCGACGATGTGTTCGATTCTGGCCGCAGCATCCACGCCCTGAAAGAGAAGCTGGCTGAGCTAATGCGTCTCAACATGCCAAGAGACGTGCGCATCGCCTGCCCATACTACAAGCCAAAGAATACCGCGGTATCTTTGAAGCCGGATTACTTCATCCATGAATCTGAAGACTGGTTGGTGTTCCCGCACGAGGTGTCTGGCCTGTCGCCAGAGGAGATTGCCAACGGTAAGGGCGATCTGAAGAACATCAAAGAGCTTTTCGTGTAATATTCTGAGCCCAACAAAAAATGCCACCCTAGGGTGGCATTTTTATTGGTGCTAAGTCTTGCTCTAGCCTGGCTAGAGCTTGTCTATCTCGTCACCCAACTGGTAGGCCTTGTCAGTGACTATCTTCTCCAACGTGGCGATGCGGGATTTCAGCTTGTCTATCTCGGCCTTAAGCGCATCAATTTCACTATTGTCCACGCTGGCTTTTCGCCGGTTGTGTTCCTTAAAGGCTGCTAAGGCGAAGGCGCCTATGATGGCGATGGCGGCGATTTGAAAAATGCCCATGTCGTGCTCCTGTCGATGTTAGGCGTCCTTGTACTTATTATCCCACTATAACCCAAAACTGGCTTGTCACCAGCCCCTTAGTCCATTTCAAGCAAGTTGTTTAGTTGAGTCTATCAGGCTGCGCAGTGGGCTAGGGCCGCTGCTGCATCGCTTCTTGCACGCGAATACACTCCTGCTCGGCGGCAATCGTCTGGTTGATGCCTCTCAGCGTCGTGGGGCTAAAGCCCTCTGGTTTATCGAGCAGTGCCTGCAGCCTGAGCAGGCTGGCGTAATTGCAGCTTCTGGGGAGCAGATTGGCGGTGTAGCTCTGCATAAAGCGCTGGCTGTTGCGTCTATCCAGGCTTGCCAGCTCCGTCAGGCGCTGCTCGGCGCTGGCCTGACTCAGGGCCTTCTGCTCGCTGGGGTAGAGGTGGCGCATCACCTGAGTCAACTTCTCCAGTAGCTGAGGGTCGCTCTCCTTGGTGTGGGCCTGAATACGCTCAAACCACTGGCGTTTCTCCTTGGCGCTGGGGCGGGCCACCAAGGCGCCGAGCGCTGCCTGCTCGCCCTCGGGCGAACCGTCATGCTGCTTTTCCTTGAGCAGGAGTCGTTCGCTGCCCGGGTAATCATAGCGATTGAGGTGGGTCACTATCTGCCAGCGACGCTCGGGCGTGAGGGTGATGCCGGGTAGCGATTCTCTCTCCTCGAGCAGCGCCGCCAGATGACGCTTTGCCTGATGGCTGACGGCGAAGTGCTGGTAGTTGTCGAACCACAGAGATTGCAGTTCGGGTTCGGCCTTATTGGTGATGGTCAGGCGCAGGCTCATCTGGGCGATGGCGTTGAGCGCCTGTCGGCTATAGCGCCGCTGATTGGGACTCATCTGCTCCAGCAGGGCCTTGGCCTCTCTAAGCTGGTCTTGCACGCTGAGCAGCACCTGGGGATCGGTTTCAGCTGGCAGGTTCACCAGGGCGCTGCCAATAAAGCGGGGCAGAGGCAGTTCGCCCGCCAGCACAGACTCCCACAGGGATTGCCACAGCATGCGCCTCAGTTCTGCCTCTTCCAGGCTGCCAAGGTGCAAGAGGGCGGTCTCGAGAGAGGCCTTGTCCAGCTTGACCCTGACATAGGCCTTGTTCTGGTAGTTGGTATACACGAGATCCGGGCAGCGCACCCCCTTGAGGCGCTTCACCTCGGTGCGCTCCCCCTGGTAATTGACCTCGCTCACCAGGTTCTTGTGCAGGCCATGACGGCCCAAGGTAAACAGGCCCACCTTGACCCTCTGCATGCTCTCGGCATCGCCGTTATGCTGTATGAGGTTAAAACGTGAGATGCGATCGCCGCGGCAGCTGAACTCTGCCTCCAGGCGGATGATGCCCGCTCGTTTAAAGGCCGTCTGACTCCACTGGCTCAGAGGCTGCTTGGTAACCTGCTCTAGGCTCGAAATAAAGTCGTTAAGATCGGCATTTTGCAGCGCAAAGCGCTCGAGATACTGGCCTATACCCTGGTAGAAACTGGCGTCGCCCAGCATGAACTTGAGCTGATTGAGCTGGGCGATCGCCTTATTTTGACTCGGTAGGGGATCTTGTGAAAACAGCTCCAGGCTGTTGGCGATCTGCTGCTGCACCTGTTCAGGGCTGCGAATAAAGCTAGCCTGGCTGCCTGTATGGGCCTGGCCAAACAGCTGCGCCTCGGCATCATCTGCAACCAGATAGGCCAGGCTCTGATTGAGCCAGAGCTGATCCCACCACTTGAGGGTGACCAGATTGCCAAGCCACTGCTCGGCCAATGCCCGCAGGATAGCCCTCCGAGGCGTGACTCTAGGCAGACTCTCCTCACTGAAGCTGGTCTGCGCCTGACTGGCGCGAAACTCACTCGGCAAGTGAGGCACTATCGCCTGGGTGTAGTGACCGAAGGGATATTGGCTGCCCAGGCGCTGCTGATAATAGCTAAGGGCCTGCTGGGTTTGTGACAGCCAGGTCTCGGCATCGATTGATTCTGCCTGGGACTGACGGGCGAACAGCAGCAGCGCTATGCCCTCGGCCTCACTCTGCCAGGTCTGATAAGGCCCGGCGAGCAGGGAGAAGTTATGGGGACTGACCGGCTCGCTCTGCATAAACTGCCAAAGACTGTTTTCGCCTGCTGGCTGATGGTTCTCGCCCACAGTCTGACGGCTCTCATCTAATGCCTGATGGCTCTGCACCTTGGCCGCGCTGGCGACCTGCCAGTCGCTGGGTGCCAACACGCTCAGCCGATAGCTGGCCCTGAGATCTGGCTGATCAAACTGTGGTGCCAGGGTCTGGGCGCTGGAGGGCAGGAAATGGCTGTAGAGATAGCGACGACCATCCTTAGGGTCGACAAACTCGATAAGGCCCTGATCTTCATGGCTGTAGGGACTGCTAAAGTCCACCTTTATCTGGTTACTGCCGCCCTGTAACAGGCTGGCCGGGATCACTAGCCTGTGACCATCATAGTTGGGATAGAGCTTCTGACCATTGATGAGCAGTTGGCTGATAAGCGCCTGCTCCAGATCTAGGCTCAAGGCTTGTTCGCTGTCGGCGAGCTCAAACTGGATCAGCGCCTCGCCCTTAAAGCGTCGCGCCTGGGTCAGATCTAGGTGTAGCTGGTAGCTGACCTGACTAACTCGGCTGGCACGCTGTTTGGCGACGCTGGCGCTGATGCCGAGGGATTTCTCGTCTGTCTGTTGACTGCCGGGGGAGGTGCTTTGGCATGCGCCGATAAGGAGGCAGAGGAGGAGGCTAGCGCACAGGGAAAACAGTCTCAAAACGGGTCCTTCTTATATTATTGGCTCGAGGGCTTATCGGTTCGGCTAGCATTCAATGGGCGGGCAAAACCCCGCGCCATACATGAGTGCCAAAGGCCGCCACATTCTACCCGACTCTGCCCCTTGGCAGTAGAATTTATCGACAAAATTTCTCTTCGTTATCCAGGTTTAGGCATAAAAAAACCAGCACTAGGCTGGTTTTTAACGGTGAACCTGGCTTACATGCCGAGGAAAGATTTCGACTTGGTCTTGCGGATCTCTTTCTCGTCTGACCATTCGATTAGGCCGGTTTCCAGATCCATCAGGCGCATGGTCATCTTGTAGTAGACATCCTTGGTGCTACCATCTTGCTTAACTATGCTCGACAGGTTGCCGTACAGCATGTACTGGGCACCGATCTGACGACCGAAGTTGATGGCGGTCGATGGGTCAACCATGCCAGCGTTGTTCTGATAATCCAGTTGCTTGCGTACCGCGTCGACCTTGGTCATGTCGATGAAGCGGAACTTGCCCGAGCGTAGCAGCTTGTTGCTGATCGAATCTGTGACAGATTCGGTATCGATATGCTCTGAGGTCTTGTTCTTGATCTTGTCGACAAAGATGACAGGGCGATCTTTGGCCGTCATGGCTACCACGGGCGGAAAGCTCAGCATGCTGTCGACCATCTTGGCGGTGATCGCCTGCAGATCCGTAGAACCGAAGTTTTCATTGACGGTTTCGACTTCAGTGGCATCACCGTACTGCACCTTAGATTGACAGCCCGCCAGGCCAATCGCCACGGCGATGATAAAAATGAGGTTGAACTTTTTCATAAAAATACCGATTCCTTAGTCTTGATTAGATGATTATTGAATGAAAACGGGTGAAATTACCAGTCTCAATTATCCAAATTAATGTGGTTTTATCGCTTTGTACGTCAACTGCTTGCACCTGAGACTGTCCCAGACGGATCTGATACTGGCCCGCATCCAGATAGCGACGTCCTAACTGGGCCTGGCTGGGCAGGGTCAACCAGCTGCGTCTGTCTGCCTGCTCGGTAACCACATTGAAGATCTGCATGGCGATGGCACCGGCATCGAACTCATCATTGCGCCGCTTCGATTCGCTGCGCACGCTGCGGGCCATCTCTGCCTTGGCGTAGATCCTCGCAGCCTGGCGAAACAGGGCGCTGGGGAGTTCTTCCTTAAGCGCGGTGATTGCCAGGGCGTCGATATTGGCGAGCGGCGCCGTCTTCAGCACAGTACCCAGGCCAATGATTTCCCCTTGGGGGACGCTGTTCCGGCTGGGAACGTAGGTGGCCAAGGAGGCCGTCTGCCAGTTGCCGCTAATGCGAAACGGCACGGTAAAGCTTTGCTTCTCGGGGACAAAACCTCGCTCGAGCAGGATCACCACCTGGCCCTGGCCGGGCTTGGCCAGCTTGGCATCGCCCCAGCGGCGCTTAAAATCCTCATATTGCGGCATGGCCAGTTTCTTGGCTAGACGCACCAGATCTTGCTGTAGATAGGGGTTGTCCGGGGTTATCTGCGCCGCCTTGCGATAATCGATGAAGGCGTCATTCTCTTCGCCCAGCAGCTCGTGCAGCAGGCCTGTGGTGTAGTAACTATAGGCGTTGAGGAAGGAGCTTGTGGTGGTGCCGGCCGCTTGCCCGAGTCGATTGACCTCGGCGTCTATGGTGCCGTTGGCCATCGCCTGTACCGACGCCTGGGATTTCTGGTATCTGGCCTGCTCGCTCTGCTGTAGCTCGTTGCTGCGCCTCACCTCGACCAGCGCTCCCTGGCTATCTCGGCTAAAGAGGTAGTTAAGGGCCTGATACTGATGCAACATGATCCGCTCATAGCCGGGGCCACGATAGGGGATCACGTTGTCGTTGATAAACAGGCTGCTGGCGGTAGCACCAAGATCAGATGCGCTGATCACCGCCTGGTCGTCAAACTTGGTGTAGGCATCGACGGCCTGCCGGTAATAGGCCTTGCTGGCCTCGAAGTCTCCCGTGATCTGGGCAATACGCCCCGCCTCCTGGGCATACAGGAGCCCATCTTGGCCTGTGATGGCATCGTCGAATTGTCGATAGAGGGCAGCATCGCTCTGTCTGGTGAGATCGGCCTTTACCGGCGCAAGCTGTGACGGATAACTGATAAAGACGCTGTTAAAGGCGCAGCCCGACAAGGTGAGCGATAAGAGCGCGCCAACAAATGTCGTGCGGTATCGCCTTGAGACTCGACTATGAGGGCTGCTTTGGTGTGGCATAGTTGGTCAGTTCCTTTGTGAAGCAAGTTCCGTTCAATGGCCTGGGCGATGTACGCCGGTCTAATAGTGGGGAGGCGGCGTCTCTTCCGCCTGACTGGCGATGTTGCTGGGCTCGACCTGGGAGAGCTTGCTGGTGAGCAGGCGCAGTTTTTCCTGTTGCTCGGCCAGCAGGTCGTTGAGCTTGATCACCTGCTGGTTCAGCGACTCTATGGTGTCGTCCTGAAAAGCCAGTTTCATCTCAAGATCTTCGATTCTTTGTTCTAGTTGCACCAATGTTAGTCCTCTATCAATCGGGCATGGGCCAGGTTTCCAGCAAGCCATTACTGCTAAAGCTGATGATCTGCCCATTAAGGGTTTCAGCCACAGAGTATACAACGGCGCCCTTGATTTGGGCACGCTCGGTGCGGGTAACTTGCCAGTTGGCGCGCATTTTTCCATCGGCTACCCGCCAAACGCTCACTTCTCTGGCAGGGGTGCCGGTGAGTAGTGTCTGGTTATCTTTGGTAAAGCGTGCGGTGGAAAAGTTCATCGTGCGACGTTTTATTTTAAGGCGAGACAAAGTTTCGCCTGTCTGTGTCTTCCAGATCTCGGCCCTATTGGTGCTATCGGCGGCGAAAGCCAGGCTGGCGTCCTGGGTCAGGCTGACACTGAGTACCCGGCTGGGAAGTTGCCACTGTTGCTGGGGCTGCCCCGTGTTGGCCTGCCAAAGAATGACCCGGTTGTCGTTGCCGCCCGATAGTGCCCAACGGCCGTCGGCAGAGAGGGCGACGCTGTTAACCTTCTCGCTGTGCCCGAGGAATTTGATCAGGGTGTCGGTCTGGTGATTGAGTGACATGACGCTGCCGTCGGTGAGGCCAATCAGCAGGGTACCATTGTCGGCAAGTTCCAGACACTGCCCCTTGGCGGGCAGGGACCACCATCCCAGGGGCTGTCCATCTTGTATATTCCACAGGGCGACCGAATCGCTGCTGAGGGAGGCGGCGTATTTGAGGTTGTCCGACAGGGCGGTGGCGATCGCTGTGCCGCCCGCTTTGCCATGGAGCCACTGATACTTAAGCGCTTTTTGGGTGAGGTCCCAGAGTTGCAGGTTGTTGCTGGTGGTGCTGACCAGAAGTAAACGCGCCTGGGGGGAGAGGCTGGCATCATAGCTAGGTTCGGCGATCAGGCTATCGACCTCAGGTTTAGGCTGACAAGCACTCAGCAGGAGTGTACAAGCAATCAGTGTACAAAAATACAGCAAGCCGTTTCTGCTCATGAACTTGTTCCTGGTTGAGTTGTCTTTAGCTCAAAGGTTTTCGCCTTGCGCAAGGCTACCAAACCATCATTGATGAAACTTAATCAATGTAATTGGTATATGTTAATTAACTAGTATAAAGTGGTTCGTCTTAGAAGAGTAAGGTTATTGTAACCACAAGAAAATGCTGAGGAAGCTTTAATGAAGTCCATTTATAAGATGTCACTGGTCGCGTTGGCGGTGGTTGGTCTAACTGCTTGTAACCAAGAACAAAAAACAACAAAACCGGCAGAAGTTAAACTCGAGACCCAGGCGCAGAAGCAAGCCTATAGCGTAGGCGCGTCGATCGGTAAATATATGTCTGGTCATATCAAGGAGCAGGAAGAGCTAGGTCTACCCGTAGATCGTAGCCTGATTATTCAAGGTTTTAGCAACGGTCTGAACGACGAACTGAAGCTGACCGAAGAAGAGATGCAGACAGTACTGCAAGGCCTTGACGAGCAACTAAACGAGAAGCGTCAGGCCCAGGCGACTGCACTGGCCGAGAAAGCTCAGGCAGAGAGCGCGGCTTTCCTAGAAGCCAACAAGGCGAAAGAAGGCGTTGTGACGACAGAATCTGGTCTGCAGTATGAAGTGATCACCGAAGGTACTGGTGATAAGCCGGCTGCAGAAGACACAGTTGAAGTGCACTATGTCGGTACCCTGATCGACGGCACAGAGTTCGATAGCTCTATCGCCCGTGGTCAGAGCGCTAAGTTCCCGCTAAACCGCGTTATCCCAGGTTGGACCGAGGGTGTTCAGCTGATGTCTGTGGGTTCTAAGTACCGTTTCGTGATCCCAGCCGAGCTGGCCTATGGTAGCCGCGATACCGGCAGCATCCCGGCTAATTCGACGCTGATCTTCGAAGTTGAGCTGCTTTCTATCGAGAAGGCCGCACCGGCAGCAGAAGAGGCGGCAGCGGCTAAGTAATTCGCTGTTCTCCTAAAGAGATTGAAAAAGGGCGCCTCGGCGCCCTTTTTGCGTCTGTATGAAATGCCAGAGTGAACTGCCCGAGGGGGAATTTTCGCCGCTTAGCGCCAGGCGGCTTGGATATCTCTGCAATTGTCTTGGCCTTAGGTTAGAATTTGCAAAGTAACCTTGGGGAAGACAGCTTATGGAATATGAATTTCGCCGCAACACATTGACCGGCACCCTGGTGGCACAGTTCACCATGGATCATGAGATTATGGGGCTTTGGTTTGTCGATGAGCTGGGCGAAGATAAGGCGCTTATCGCTCAGATTGCCTCGACTATCGAGGCATTGCAGCAGGGTAAGCTGACAGAGCAAGGTTTTATCGGTAAAGCCATCTCTCTCGAGCTGGATGAGGAGCAGGCGAGAGTCTTTGCCAACGCCTTAGAGATGGATGATGACACGCCCCTGGATGAGTCTATGTCGCTATATGACGGCGAGTCCCAGGCCTTCTGTGGCCTGGAGGATTTTGAGGCTGCGCTCAAGAGCTGGCAGGCCTTCATCGAAGAGAGTCGATAGCTGTGAACCTGAAACCTAGGGGGAACCTGAAACCTAGGGGAAAGCTTAGGGGAAAAATCTACAAAGAAGAAAGGCAGCCTGGGCTGCCTTTTTAGCGTCTAATGAGCATTTTTGAGCTTAATCAAACCAAATCAAGCTACATCAAGGCCTATTGGTTCAGGTAGCGTACCGCCATCTCCGTGCGCGACTTGGCGTTGGCCTTGCGCAGCAGATTCTTTACATGCACCTTGACCGTGCCTTCGCTGATATGCAGCTGCTCTGAGATCACCCGGTTGCTCTTGCCTTCGGCCAGTTGCTCGAGGATCTGCAGCTCTCTCGGTGTCAGGTTGTCTATCCAGGCCTGCTCGTCGGCGCCATCTTTCAGCTCATAGATGAAGTCTTCCACCGATTCAGAGATCACGCGGTGACCCTGCATGGCATTCTTGAGCTTCTCCAGCAGCAGATCCGGCTCGGTATCTTTGAGAAGGTAACCGTCGGCGCCGGCCCTGACCAGGCGGATAACGTCCTGCTTGGCATCGGATACCGTTAGGATCACTATGCGGCTGGTGACCCCTTCCTGACGCAATGCATTGAGGGTATCTAGTCCTGTCATCCCTTTCATGTTGAGATCCAGTAACACTATATCCGGTTCATTCTCGGCAATTGCCGACAGGGCATCTAGGCCGCTGCCTGCTTCACCAAATAGGGTGAAGTCTGAGTCAGAGGTGATAAGTTGACAGATCCCGCGACGTAACAGGGGGTGATCGTCTACAACCAAAACTGAATAGGGTTTGCCCATTTTTTATGCCTCCACTGAGGTCTGTTTTATTTAAAAATTAGTGTCTTATATTACCAGCATCCTACTGGTTTGGCTCTTTTTCGGGAGGGAAAACTAAGGTGACCGTGGTCCCGCCCTGTTCGTTGCTGCTGAAGTCTACCACACCCGAGAGGCGACTTGCGCGTTCATGCATGATTCCTATGCCAAAATGTTGGTCTCTTTCCTTGAGCTTCTCCAGACCTACGCCATCGTCACTGATGCTGATCTTCACATTGTTCCCGCTACGGGTGCAGCAGATATGAATATGATTCGCCTGGGCATGCTTGATGGCGTTGAGGGTCGCCTCCCGGGTGAGCTGCAGCACGTGAATATGCTGATGGGCTCCCAGCAGCTGGATCGGCAGTTTATCTTCTAGGGTGATCTCGGCGGTGGTTTGCCCCCTGAGTTGGTCCAGCATCATCTCGATGGCGTGATTCAGGTTGGGGTCCTTAATGGTCAGGCGGAAGGTGGATAGCAGTTCTCGCAGCTGAACATAGGCGGTGTTAACCCCTTCGTTGATCTCCTGGAGTTGTTCCTCCACCTGAGGGCTGCGGCACTGGCTATCGAGTCCCTTGGAGAGCAGGTTGACCTGAATCTTAAGAAACGACAGCAGCTGGCCCAGGGAGTCGTGTAGCTCACGGGCGATTACGCCGCGCTCTTCCATCAGTGCCAGCTGTTGGCGCTGCTCGCCGGCGTTATAGATGACGATAGAGCGGGCCAACATGATGGCGAAGTTCTCAAACAGGGGGTGATTGATCTCGCCCAGGGAGGTGACCTCGAGATAGCCCAGCTCATTGTCGGCAAACTTCAGCGGGAAGCGTGTCTGGCTCAGGGAGGCTATCGGCCAGCCGCCATCGGCATCTATGTAGAGCTTCTCCTTGTCGTCCTGGGCGATCACTAGCCTGAGGAAGCTATGGGGTTCATGGGCCCTGAGTTGATTCAGTGCCTGCTTCAACGTGCTGATCTCCAGCTTGCCCGAATGCAGCATCACCAGGTTGTCATAGAGCAGCTTCAACTCGTTGTTGGCGCGGGTGAGGGCGAAGGTCTTCTCTTTAACCTGATTTTCCAGGTTGTTATACAGGGTCGACAGCTCCCTGGCGCTGGTGGCCAGGGCGTTGCTCAGCGAGCTGAGCTCAACATATTCACTGTCTGGCATGGTGACATCGAACTCGCCTTTAGAGATGGTGTTGGCTGACTCCATCAACTGATTGAGCGGCTTGACCACCTTGCGCTTGGTAAAGCGCACGGCGAAGAAGGCAATCAACAGCATCAGCCCCAGGCCGCTGATCTGGCTGGCGGCCAGCAGCTTAAGCTTGAAGGCGGCGAATTCTTCAGTCTCCAGCACGAAGAGATCTATGGTGTCGACGAAATCCTTGAGGGCGGAGACATAGAGGCGGGAGTTCTCCTCTTCGATATATTGCTTCATTACCTGCCATTTCTCGATAACCAGCAGATATTGGGAGGCGAGATCGTCCGGCGTCATCCAGTCGAGTGAGCGTTTCAGGGCATCCGAGTGGAGTGTGGCCTCAAATTCCTTAATTTTCTCGTCGGCTTCTTCGCTGCCCGAGTTGGCATAGAACATCAGGCGGTAACTTTGCATACGCAGAGAGCCGGAGGCGTTGATGGCTCTGGCATCTCCCAGGCTATAAGCCAAATTAGCTATGGCGAAGGTGGCAAGTCCAGTGGAAAGTAAAATTAAGGCCAGCATTAACCTTAAGATGGTGGAGGTAAGACTACCTTTCTTCATGTATTAGAACTCATTAAATAATAGGGAAAAATCGGAAATTTGGACTATCATACTTGTTTAGCAATCGCTGATAAAATTAACAATGTGGTAAAAATGTGACCAACAACACATTCACATTATGATCTGCCTCAAGTTTTAACCCGGATACCCCATAAGGGGTATATTTTTAACGGGGTTAAGGGACTAACTTTGGCCCTGGAGATGTTGTGGTTTTAAAGACTACTATAAAAAAGTAACACGGAGATGAGATGGTGAGAACATTAACAACAAAAACCTTTGCACTGAGTGCTTTGGTCGCCGCTGGCCTGATGGCTACCGGCGTTATGGCAAGCGACAAGACCGAGCCACGCAATGAAGTCTACAAAGACAAGTTTTCAAAGCAGTACAACAGCTGGCATGACACTGCCGAAAGCAAAGAAGTTGTCGATATGCTTGAAGAGGTTCCTAGCCTAGTCGTATTGTGGGCAGGTTATGGTTTCGCGAAAGATTACAATGCGCCACGTGGTCATATGTATGCGGTAACCGACGTACGCAATACTCTGCGTACCGGTGCGCCTAAGTCTGCCGACGATGGTCCAATGCCGATGGCATGTTGGTCTTGTAAGAGCCCAGACGTACCGCGCGTTATCGAAGAGCAGGGCGAAGATGGCTACTTCACTGGTAAGTGGTACAAAGGCGGCGCCGAAATCGTTAACACTATCGGTTGTTCAGACTGTCACGAGAAAGGCTCTTCTAAGCTACGCATGTCACGTCCATTCGCCGAGCGCGCAATGGCTACACTAGGCACACCGTTTGACAAGGCTTCTAAGAAAGACAAGCAGTCTATGGTTTGTGGCCAGTGTCACGTAGAGTACTACTTCGAGAAGACCAAAGATCGTAAGGGCTTCGTGAAATTCCCATGGGATATGGGTACAACTGTTGAGCAGATGGAAGTCTACTACGACAACATGGAGTTCAAAGACTGGACACATGCTGTTTCTAAGACGCCTATGCTGAAAGCACAGCACCCAGGTTATGAAACTTGGCAGCTGGGTGTGCATGGTAAGAACAATGTGACCTGTACCGACTGTCACATGCCTAAGGTGAAGAATGCTGAAGGCCGTAAGTTTACAGACCATAAGGTAGGTAATCCATTCGATCGCTTCGAAGAGACTTGTGCGACTTGTCATACTCAAAGCAAAGAGTTCATGGTTAACCTAACTAAAGAACGTAAAGCGAAAGTTGCTGACCTTAAAGCACGAGCTGAATCTCAGTTAGTTAAGGCGCACTTCGAAGCTAAAGCTGCTTGGGATGCCGGTGCAACCGAAGCTGAAATGAAGCCTATCTTAATGGATATCCGTCATTCACAATGGCGCTGGGACTATGCAACTGCCTCTCACGGTGTTGCGGCTCACGCGGCTGATGAAGCACTGCGTATTTTAGGTACCTCAGTAGATAAGGCTGGTGATGCTCGCGTTAAGCTTGCTCAGCTGCTAGCGAAGAAAGGTGTTAAGCAACCTATCGCCTTCCCTGATGTCTCTACCAAGGCTAAGGCACAAGCTGCGCTGGGTATGGATATGAAGAAGTTGAATGGCGACAAGGAAGAGTTCAAGAAGACTGTACTTCCTAAGTGGGATGCCGAAGCTAAGAAGCGCGAAGCAACTTACTAATTTCTCCCCCCTGCATAGTAAAAGCCCCGGTTATCCGGGGCTTTTTTATGTCTGATCTTATTTAATCATCTTCAATAAGGCCTTGAACCTGTCGCCGCAGGCCTCAGCCTGTAGCTCGAACAGCAAAGATTCACTGTTGGTCAGCAAGGCGCCGTGCTGGGTCATCATCTCACAGCCTAACTGCTTATTGGCTTTGGTTCGCGAGGAGACGGCGTCGGTCACCAAGTGCACCTCGTACTCATTGTCCAGCAGATCCCGGCAGGTCTGATAGACGCAGATGTGGGTCTCTATGCCGGCGAGCAGCACCTTGGGTCTGTCATACTGGCGCAGTGCCTGTCTGAAGGGCTCGGCCTGCCAGGCGCTAAAAGTTGCCTTGGCGATAGGCTGATAGTGAGGCGCAAGTAGCTCAGCTAACACCGGGCTGGTGGCGCCTAGCTTATCTGGGAGTTGTTCGAGCCAGATGACAGGGATCTCAAACAGCTCGGCCGCCTTTATCAGTGTGGTGAGCCGGGTTTCCAGTTCCTCAGCCTGGTGCATCAGGGTGGCTAGCTTTCCCTGAACATCGACGATGATGAGTACACATTCCTGTGGTTTTAACATGGGGCGCTCCTCAATGGGTGGTGACTCCATGATACCCAGATAATCCCCTCTACCAATCCGTCATAAGTCGAATAGTTGGCTGCGCTATTTCTGTGCAGCCAATGCATAGCCGCACCTATTTGGTGCATTTATATTCACCCCTAAGTGAGCCTGTGTTGCTAAGCTTATGAATGTTAAGGGTTTGTAATGTTGGCCTGATGATTGAATTGCCTTTGGCATCAGCAAGAATACTAAGATGAGTCGGAGGCGGTAATGAAATTAATCAGCGCAATAATCAAGCCATTCAAACTCGATGATGTGCGAGAAGCCATTGCAGGGTTGGGGATTGAGGGGATGACGGTGACCGAGGTGAAGGGATTCGGACGTCAGAAAGGCCATACTGAGCTCTATCGTGGCGCCGAATACCAGGTAGATTTTCTGCCTAAGGTCAAACTGGATATCGCGACTAAGGCTGAAAACGTCGACCACCTTATCGAGTCCATCGTGGCGGCGGCGCACACGGGCAAGATAGGCGACGGCAAGATTTTTGTGACGGATCTCGATCAGGTGATCCGTATCCGTACCGGCGAACTCGATAACGAAGCACTTTAAGGGGGAAATTCCAATGGAAGAGTTAGTAAAATTAGGTGCGACAGTATCTGAGTTGAGGTTTGCGCTCGACACCTTTTATTTCTTGATCTCAGGCGCGCTGGTGATGTGGATGGCGGCGGGCTTTGCCATGTTGGAAGCGGGCCTGGTGCGCTCTAAGAATACCACAGAGATCTTAACCAAGAACGTCTGTCTCTACTCTATCGCCTGTATCATGTATCTGGTGGTGGGTTACAACATCATGTATGTGGATAACGCCGAGGGGGGCTGGTTGCCATCGTTCGCCAGTCTCATCGGTGCTCAGGCAAGTGACGCCGACCACGCGCTGGAATCGGATTTCTTCTTCCAGGTGGTGTTTGTGGCAACCGCTATGTCTATCGTCTCTGGCGCCGTTGCCGAGCGTATGAAGCTGTGGGCCTTCCTGATCTTCTCCGTGGTAATGACTGGTGTTATCTATCCTGTCGAAGGCTACTGGACCTGGGGCGGCGGTTTCCTTTCCGAGGCTGGGTTTGTCGACTTCGCCGGTAGTGGCATAGTACACATGGCGGGCGCGGCTGCGGCTATCTCGGGCGTCTTGTTACTCGGCGCTCGTAAGGGTAAGTATGGCCCTAACGGTCAGGTGAATCCTATCCCAGGTTCTAACCTGCCGATGGCAACCTTAGGTATGTTTATTCTGTGGATGGGTTGGTTCGGCTTTAACGGTGGCTCTCAGCTGCTGGTGTCTGACGCCGAAAATGCCTCGGCGGTGGCGAAGATCTTCGTTAACACCAACTCAGCTGCCGCCTTCGGCGCCGTTTCAGCCCTGGTAGTCTGTAAGATGGTATGGGGTAAGGCGGACTTGACCATGATCTTAAACGGCGCCTTGGCGGGCCTGGTGGCGATCACCGCAGATCCTTTGTCGCCTTCGCTGCCTCTGGCCGGGGTTATCGGCCTGGTAGCCGGTGGTCTGGTGGTCTTCTCTATCGTGATGTTCGATAGAATCAAGATTGACGATCCTGTTGGCGCGATTTCGGTGCACGGTGTTGCCGGTCTGTTTGGCCTGGTGTTAGTGCCACTATCAAATGCCGATGCGACGCTATTGGGTCAGCTTTATGGCGCGGCTGTTATCTTCGCCTGGGTGTTCTCGGCTTCCTTTGCGGCCTGGTATCTACTCAAGGTCACCATGGGTATCCGTGTCTCTGAAGAGGAAGAGTACAACGGCATGGACGCATCGGACTGTGGTATCGATGCCTATCCTGAGTTTGTGTCGCTCAAGAGCGCCAGCTGATACTCCTCTAGACTAGATAGTCTGATAAACAGGGTCCCTGCCTCATGGTGCGGACCCTGTTTTTTGTATTATGCTATCGACAGGGATGGTGTGAGGAGCGTTAACATGAAGCAGTCTCTCTGGGTATTGGTTTTGATGATGATGTCGGCTCAGCTGCAGGCGGGCCAGGTGGTGGTGCGTAAGTCGAGTGAGCCTTTCGATGCCTTTGCCGTGCGAGATAAGGTGCAGCAGGATTTCGCGTGGCGAGAATCTTTGCGTATGCAGCAACAGATCAATATATTGCAGAGTCTCCCCCTGGGCTGTGTGATGTTTAAGCTGCCCTATGCCTACTATCGTTGTGGCGCGAATTTCTATCGTCCCTATCAGTATCGAGACGAGGGCAAGGCCACTAGGCAGCTCTATATTCAGGTCGATCCG
This sequence comes from Shewanella aquimarina, assembly GCF_023349185.1. Lineage (GTDB taxonomy): Bacteria > Pseudomonadota > Gammaproteobacteria > Enterobacterales > Shewanellaceae > Shewanella > Shewanella aquimarina. The sequence goes on from NZ_JAKIKY010000004.1 coordinate 208,016, forward strand.
CCAGTTGCTCAGTGATTGTTAATATTTTGTAACGCTTTGCGTGGGGCAAAATGAAAAAGCCTACTTTATGATAGATCTTACGGTGCCCTCATCAGCGTAGGTTTAATATGAAAAGGCTATTTGAGTATAGGCGCGCTATGTTGCTGTTATTCTTCATAGTGAGCGGTTGTGCCAGCGGCCCGGGTAAGGAAACCCTCGCTAATATAGATCAATACTTTGCCGACGAAGAATTCACGGCGGTAGCGGTTCAAGTCACCCCAGATAAGCTGTTTGCATTGCCCACACAGGTGACTGTGGATCTGCGGCAAGATTATAAGCGTAGCCGAATGGCAAGGGATTATATTGCCGCTAACTTGTGGTTGGCTAATTACATCAACGCCGATAAAGGTGGCTTCAAGTACCGAGATAATCTGACCAAGATCCCCGCCGATACCTTTGACGCCCGGGCCGGTAACTGCCTGTCGCTGGTGCTGCTGAGTGCCTCGCTGGCCGATGCCTTAGGGGTTGATGTCGAGTTTCAAGAGGTCGAGGTTCCGCCCGTGTGGGATAAGGCAGGTGATTTCTATCTGGTGAATGGTCACATCAATCTGCGGCTTATTCCACGAGAGACGAGTGATACCTTCCTTGCCGACAAGAATGCGCTGCAGATCGATTTTCTGCCCGAACGTACCATGCGTGGCTACGCTAAGCGGCGTATTGCTAGAACTACCGTCATGGCGATGTTCTATAACAATGTCGCGGCGGAGTCGCTGGTGGAGGGACGTTACGATCAGGCCTATGCCTACCTGAAACAGAGCCTCATGTTGAAGGCCGACTTTATACCCGCCTTGAATACTCTGGCAATTCTCTACCGCTACAAGGGGTTGGATGATAGGGCGGAGACCCTCTATAAGCTGGCGTTATCCCAAGACAGTGAGGATATGAATGCCCTGTTTAATTACAGTGTGCTGCTGGCCAGCCAAGACAGATTAGAGGAGTGGACTGAGGTACATAAGACCCTGGAACTGGTCAGGATCCGTAATCCCTATTATTACTATGACATGGCGCAGCAGGCCTACTCAGAGCACGAGTACCAGACAGCGCTGGCCTGGTACAAACGCGCGGTGGAGAAGGCTGACTATCGCCATGAGTTTTACTTCGGTCTCTCCAGAGCCTATTGGGCCACGGGGGATGAGCGCAGGGCTAAGCTGAATATGCAAAAGGCCTTGTCCTTATCTGTGGATGAATATAACCAGCGACGCTATCAGGCCAAGTTGCAGGCGATGCAGTCGCATCAAGGTATTCATTAAACCGGTATTTATTAATTAAGGCATATATTCACTAAGGTATTCATAAATAAGGCGCCTGTGAGAGGCGTCTTTCATGTCACGCCTGTCTCGGTTGAATGACGCGATTTGAATCGCCAGCGTATACCAACACTATTTTAGCTCTACAGGCATCTTCTCATGCTCTGGCGCTGAGTCGATGCTTTGGCTTTTTTCCTCAGCTTCCTCTCTGTCCAGCTGGGCGATACCCAAGTCTATCTTTTCTGCAATGGCTTGGCTGTGACAGGCTATCTTGCGTGGTGCCGGCGCAAACAGGGGATGGCGAACCGTTGCCTGAAGGGTGTCGACTCTAAACTTGAGCTGTTCGCGGTAATATTCAAATATGCGCCCTTCCAAGATAATGGCTTCGACCCTTCCAGAAAACAGCATCATCACCTGGCTTTTCTGGCTGTTGGATTCGCCATATTGCGGGTTATTGAGTGCCATCTGGTAGAAGTCTTTACCTAAATATTGCGTCGCGTTCTGAAATCCCATGACAGAGATCGCCGCCAGGTCGGAGACTGAGTCGATGAGCAGTTTATTGCTGGCCAGAGTAAACACGCTGTTTTGATAACTGATAAGACTGCGGGTGTAGTAGAGGCCCGCTAGGTTCTCGGGGGCATTGATGAGGCAATCGACATTGCCACTGGCGACCTGGCGGAACGCTCTCTTATTGGGGGATAGATGAATGTGCCCGATCGATAACGATTGCCTGGCTAACACCGCCGTGAGACGCTCATATTGAATCCCGCTCTGACCGTTGGCAAAGAAATAGGGGGGAATGGTATTGCTGACCGCAAAGGTGATCTCTGTGTTTGCAGCATGTGCCAGAAGCGGATTTGAAAAAAGTATAAAACCAGATGCCAACAACAATTTTCTCATCGGGGCGATGGTTACCTCAACAGGGGCCGTAGCGCCATCTCGAGAGCCTCGGTATCACTCTCTTATGACCATTAATAATCTACTATAGATAGGCTTCTAGCCGGTTTCCAGACAAATGTTAACAATTTGTTTTATCTCAATCCGTTTATATCGCAGGCTTAGGTGGGGAAGTTTTAAATAAAAATAATAATTTAATCTTATATAACAATTGGTTATTTTTATATTTTTAATTTTATTAATGTTTGGTTGCAATAGTGGAGGATACTGGATAAATTGAAATCAGTAGTGCAATAGAGAGACCCTTATTTAATCCAGAGCCGGAGTGGAAAATAAATATCATGTATTATCAAACTGATGACGTTCGCATTAATAAAATTAAAGAGTTGTTACCCCCTGTCGCCATTCTTGAGCGATTTCCGGCAAGCGAAAATGCATCGGCAACAGTGTTTAACGCACGGCAGAATATACACAATATCCTGAAAAAAGAAGATGATCGCCTGTTAGTGATCATTGGCCCTTGTTCTATCCATGATCCTAAGGCGGCGCTTGAATACGGTGAGAGACTCGTCAAATTGCGTGAGCAATATAAGGATCAATTAGAGGTGGTGATGCGCGTCTATTTCGAGAAGCCGCGTACCACTGTGGGCTGGAAAGGCCTGATCAACGACCCTTACATGGATAACAGTTTTAAGTTGAACGATGGTTTGCGTACCGCGCGTAAACTGCTGTTAGATCTTAACGACTTAGGTGTGCCTACCGCGGGTGAATTTCTGGATATGATCACCCCACAATATGTGGCGGATCTCATGTGTTGGGGCGCAATTGGCGCTCGTACCACAGAGTCACAGGTACACAGAGAGTTGGCATCGGGCCTCTCTTGCCCTGTCGGTTTCAAGAATGGGACCGATGGCACCATCAAGGTCGCTATCGACGCGATCGGCGCCGCCAGTGCACCTCACCATTTTCTGTCGGTGACCAAGTATGGCCATTCGGCGATCGTCTCCACCAAGGGCAATCCTGATTGTCACATCATTCTGCGTGGTGGCAAGGAGCCTAACTATAGCGCCGAGCACGTGCAGGCGATCAGCGAGCAGTTGGCTAAGGCTAACCTGCCGCAAAATATCATGGTGGATTTTAGCCACGCTAACAGCAGCAAACAGTTTAAGCGTCAGATGCTGGTGGCCGAAGATGTGGCCAGCCAGGTAAGTGCCGGTGAGCGGGCTATTTTCGGTGTGATGGTTGAGAGTCACCTGGTTGAGGGACGTCAGGACTATATCGAAGGGCAACCTTTGTGTTACGGCCAAAGTATCACAGATGCCTGTATTGGTTGGGAAGATACCGAAACCTTGCTGGCACAGCTCAACCAGAGTGTGCTCGAACGTCGCGCTTAGTCTGGCCTTCATCTGCTGAGCTTGCTCAGCCGGGAGTCGACGAGAAACTAAAAAGGAAGCCAATTGGCTTCCTTTTTTGCATTCTGCTGGCCCGTTTATTTGGCTTGTTGTTTCACCAGATATTCATTGGCCTTAGCCAGACTGCCAAAAGACGATATTAAATTGTTTTGACCCTTTTGCTGAATTTCTGGGCTGTTCGATTCTGTCATCATCCATACCCAAGTTTGTACCAATGGCAGTGGAGGGTATTGCACGTCAGATGATTGTGGCATATCGGCTTCCTTTAAAAAATTGGGGTTATTCCCGCTCTGCTTTTGCTCGGCTTGAACTGCCTTAAGCTGATCTTGAGATTATCAAAATCTCCGGCAAGAGATAACAATAATTACCCCGTTGAAACATTAAAGTGATAATTATTCTCTCAAGAATAATGCTTTTTTCTAATTTTGCCATCATTTTATCATTCAAAAGTTGTGCTAACTTGTACGGGCGAATGCTCCTAAAGTCTGATATTGGACAGCTTGCATAGGGCAAAATGCTAACCCCTTGGCAAAGCTAAACAATTGCGCTAGTGGCGGATGAGTCTACTAAGGTAAGATGGTGGATGTTATGGCTTTTATCTCGATTTCATCTAAATGCCATCCTCCCAATATTGATGCTAGCTGGAGTTGCCATGCGTCCCACTCTCTATTTTGATGGTCCTATCGATAAATTGAACTGGCAGGTCCTGAAACTGCTTTGGCCCTATCTATTGGAGTTCAAGGGGCGGGTGGTATTGGCGCTGGCCTGTCTGGTGGTGGCGAAAATGGCAAGCGTCGGCCTGCCTTTCGTGCTCAAACACCTGGTGGATACCCTGAGCGAGGCCTCGAGTGAGCAGATAATTGCGGTGCCTATCGCCCTGGTGCTGGCATACGGTAGTCTACGCCTGCTGAACACAGTGATCTCCGAGGTGAGAGACACGCTATTTGGTCGGGTTACCGAACGGGCGATAAGGCGTTTGGGCTTGTCTGTGTTTGATCATCTGCATCGGCTGGATCTGGCGTTTCACCTGGAGCGGCGCACCGGCGGCCTGTCTCGAGATATAGAGCGGGGCACCAGTGGGGTCAGCTTCTTGATGCGCTTCATGGTGTTCAATATAGTACCGACCCTGCTCGAGATAGCACTGGTGGTGGGTATCTTGCTTTATAACTATGGCTGGGCATTTGCCATCATTACGTTAAGCGCCGTCGTCGCTTATATCCTCTTTTCCATCTTTGCCACCGAGTGGCGCACCGGCTTCGTGCGTGAGGCTGCTATGGCGGATTCTCAGTCTAATACCCGCGCCATCGACAGCCTGCTTAACTATGAGACGGTGAAGTATTTTAACAACGAGGCCTATGAGTCTGGGCAATATGATCAGGCCCTCGAGCGATGGGAGGTGGCCAAGCGAAAGAATCGACTCTCTCTGTTTGCCCTCAATGCCGGTCAGGCGTTGATCATCTCGCTGGCGATGACGCTGATGTTGGCATTGGCCGCGAGCCAGGTCAGCCAGGGAGCCATGACCATAGGTGACTTCGTGCTGATCAACGCCTTCATGATGCAGCTGTTTATGCCGCTGAATTTTTTAGGCTTTGTCTATCGTGAGATACGCGGCGCGCTGGCTAATATCGAGCGCATGTTTAGTCTGCTAGATAGAGTGCCAAAGATTAAGGATGCGCCCGGCGCTAAGTCGCCCCAGATCACGCAGGGGAGCCTTAGATTTGAGGGAGTCAATTTTCGTTACGGCGACAGGCCTATCTTGTCCGATGTGAGTTTCGAGATCCCTGCCGGTCATAAGGTGGCGATTGTGGGGGATAGCGGCGCGGGTAAATCCACCATAGTGAAGCTGCTGTTTCGCTTCTATGAGGCGCAGCAGGGGGTTATCACCATAGATGGGCATGATACTAAGGCGCTGACCCAACACGCGTTGCGTAGCGCCATCGCCATAGTGCCGCAAGATACCGTGTTGTTTAACGATTCCTTGCTGGAGAATATTCGTTATGGTCTGCCGGGGGCGAGCGATGAGCAAGTGAAGGAGGCGATAGAACTGGCCCATCTTTCTCATTTTGTCTCACAACTCAGCGAAGGTTGGAATACCAAGGTGGGCGAGCGCGGGCTAAAGCTATCCGGTGGCGAGAAGCAGAGGGTGGCGATCGCCAGGGCGATTCTTAAGGGGTCGCCCCTGTTGGTGTTCGACGAGGCGACCTCGTCCCTAGATAGTCATTCGGAGCAGGCGATCCTCAATGCCCTCAAGGAGATGGCCAAGGGACATACCAGTCTGGTTATCGCCCACAGGCTGTCGACGGTCGTGGATGCCGACCAGATCTTGGTGCTGAGTCAAGGGAAGATCGTCGAGCGCGGCGATCATCAGAGCCTGCTGGCAGCTAATGGTCTCTACAAGAAGCTGTGGACGGTACAAAATCAACATTAATTGTAGGGGATTAAGTATTCGTTCAGGTTTGATTTGCATAATATTTGTCAATAACAAACCTGTGGAGGCGGTCCCGTGAAAAATATCCCTATACATGCAAGTATCGAAGGCCAGGCGCGGGTTGTGGATACCGATTGGCTAGCCATCATGGCGACCTTGAAAGAGCGGGGGCTGGAACAGGAGGAGTTGGTAACCGTCTATGCCCAACTTAGCTCCTACTTGAGGGTCACGACTCGGGGCCTGACCCTGGCGATGATACCACCCTCGACCGTGATCGAGGGGCTGACTCGCGAGGTAAAACATTGCGCGAATGACTATGCGGGGATGTTATAGAGGTTATTGCCTGAGTGGCAGGTAGAAAGATTAGGCTGACTTTGAGGTATTGACCGGTCTCCAGCCGTCGCAAAGGAGGCTGAGTTTGCTATTTTGCGGTTCATAAGGCGTAAGCCTAATGATCTCTCCACCCTTGAAGCAGATAGTCTCACCTTCGATAACCGTTAATCGGTTGCAGTTTTGACAGCTAACCGACAAGGGTTTACTTTTATTTCCCGCTCCAAAAAACGAATTACTCACCTGTGACTCTCCATGGCTGGGCTTGTTGCCAGCACCTGCTGCTAATCCATATATCGCTAATGTAATCAAGTTTAGTCTATAAAGCTAGCGCTATCTAGACTAATGTCTAATCCTTATTGGGTATTGCTTGAACTTGCACCATATTGGGTTTTTATCAGACTACTTGGGCCATCTTGGTGCAGGGAAAGGATAAATAAATTGTCATATTCATCCTCTCCCAATTGAGGTATCTCTGGTCCTCTCAGTGCCTTGATGAGCAGTGGTACAGTATTGGAATGCCCCGCAATGACCACATTGCCTTCCTGCGCCATGATGCTATCGACGATAGCCGCTATATGCTTGTCCATCTCCCTGCCCGCGTCGATAACGATCAGAGGAATCCCTTTCGCGGCGATAAGCGGTGCCAAAGTTTCCTGAGTGCGCTTAAATTGTGTCGATATGGCCAGGGTGAGTGGGGTATCGGCCAGGCTCTCTACCAAGGCTTGTGCCCTTAACTTGCCCGCGTCATTCAGGCTAGGGTCGCGACCTTGAGTGGCCTTTTCCCCATGACGTACCAGAATCACTGTCTTACTGACAATCGCCGCATTGGCCTGGGCTATAGGCAGGTAACCTAATAGGGCCAGAAGCCCAAAGCTGATGAGTCTTAACATAAGCATCCCTATCTGTCTTAACGAGTTGGCTAGCATATCCTATTTCGCTGAGTATGCCGATGACAGATTAATTGGGCCTTAGGGCTAAAGTTGTTTATAAAATGGACGATAATTATAGCTGAGGGTTAATTTAATTTGGTGAGTGAGGCGATTATGGAGATTCAAAATCACGGCGGAGCCGTATCTGCGGCGGCGCATAACAAGACAGATTCGACGACTAACCATGGTCAGCAAGTCTCCGAAGTGGCTAAGAACAAGACGGCCCTGGCGGCCAGTAAACAGTTGATGAATACGGCGATCCTGGAAGCGCAGCAAGATGTGAACTTGAGCGCAGGCAATGAGCCCATGCAGCTGCTCTATAAGGCGGCAATCGAGGCGATCAATGAGGAGCTGGCGCCCACTATGGGAGAGCACGCCATTGAGACGGCTGTGGCTCAAGGGGTCGATACCTCGCCTGAGGCGACGGCCGAGCGCATCGTTAGCTTTGCCACCCAGTTTTTTGCCATACACCAGGAGCAAAACAGTGGCATGTCGTTCGACGAACAGTTGAGCTCCTTCATGGACATTATCGGCGGGGCGATAGACCAAGGTTTCGATGAGGCCAAAGATATCCTCTCTGGGCTCAAGGTGCTTGAAGGTGACATTGAGGCCGGGGTCGACAAGACCTACGGCCTGGTACAGGAAGGGCTGCAGGCATTCAGAGACAGTTTCAATCAGGAGCCTGAGCAAGAATAGCGTCTCTTTCGATACCATTTGGCTAGGGCCTGTTGATCTTTGCCGTTTGTTTTTGCAGCATTTTGAAGGTGATTTATACAAGGCAGAGCCTGTGTCGTGTAGTCTTCTACACAAACTGGCGATAACACCGTAGAAAAGGCCTACAAACGCTGCCCAACGGGTTCATCTAAACGCGCGCTGCACTTTATGAAAGGCTTCCTGCCTTTCACCGCAGGCGGTCAGCTACGCTGTTAGAAATCGTTCCAGACGATTTCTTTGTTGTTCGCCATTCACATAGAGTAACTATGCTTCATGGCTCTCGCCTCGCGCAAAACGCGTTTAGATTGAACAAAAATTAAACTTAAAAGATCAACAGGCCCTAAGATAAACCCCTTCATATAAGGGGTTTTTTGTTGTCTTGACTCGGATGGAAAATCTATGAATCATGGGAGTATCAGTGTCGATTGATGCCAGCAGAGGTGGCGATATGTGGGGAGAGGCAAAGGTTGTAGAGCGGATTGACTGGAGCGATCAGTTATTTACCTTGAAGCTGTCGGCGGATATCGGCGAGTTTATTGCTGGGCAATTTATCAAGTTGTCGCTGCATATCGACGATAAACGTGTCGCCCGGGCCTATTCTTTGGTCAATGCGCCCGATGCGCCGCTGCTTGAGGTGCTGGCGGTAAGTGTCGACGACGGGCTGCTTTCGCCTAAGCTCCAGGCCTTAGGGCCGGGGGATAGCGTCGATATCTCTACCAAGGCGGCGGGTTTTTTGACGCTGGATGAGCTGCCTAAGCAGGGCAAACATCTGTGGTTTTTTGCTACGGGTACAGCAGTGGGTCCCTTTATCTCCATGATGAGAACCGCCGAGCCCTGGCAGAGATTTGAGCGTGTGATCTTAGTATATGGGGTGAGGTATCAAGACGATCTCGCCTATTATCAGGAGCTTAAATCGTTCGAGGCGCAATACCCTGAGCAGTTTACCTTAGTCACCTCAGTGACCCGAGAGCCGGTAGAAGGGGCGCTGGGTTGCCGCATCACCCAAGGGGTAGAGAGCGGCGTGATAGAGCAGCAAGTTGGCCTCAGCCTAAGCGCACAAGATTCACAGGTGATGATCTGTGGTCATCCCGAGATGATAAAAGAACTCAATACCCTGTTGCAGTCTCGCGGCCTGGCTAAAAATCTTCGCCGCGCGCCAGGACAGATCACCGTCGAGAAATATTGGTAGAGGAAGCGAGATGCAATTACTGTTTTCTGACGCATCACCCTACGCAAGAACCGTGCGTGTCGTCATCGCACAGTTTGCCATCAGGGGGATCGAGCCGGTAGCGGTGAACCCATTGGACAATACCGAGCTACTGTTAGATGCCAATCCGCTGGCCAAGATCCCCTGTTTGTTGTTAAACGATGGCGGCGCCTTGTATGACAGCGAGGTGATCCTGCGCTACCTGGATCATGAATATTGCGGTGGTGAGCTGTTTGGTCAGCCGGGTGACTCTTGGTATGGCGAGACTCAATACTCCCTGATCAAGGGGCTGATCGACAGTGCGGTGGCATTAAGGCAGGAGCAGATGCGGGACGATGAAGGATTGCGTAGCCCGTTCTGGACGGCGAGATTCGAGCAAGCCTTACTCAGGGGGCTGGCACAAATAGAGCTGATGGCCATTTCTGGGCATAGCAAGTTGTCGTTGCAGCAGATTTGTCTCGCCTGCCTGTTAGAGTATATAGATTTTCGACATCCTGACCTGGATTGGCGTAAGGTGGCGCCCGCTACGGCAAGATGGCTACAGACTTTCTCTATGGGCGCGGCCATGTTAACCACGCGTCCCCGCGCCTAGCCTTTGCCTAGCATCAGGCCGTTTGCATTTGAGGCTCTGCCTCTAGTGGCGGCTATCGGTAAGGCGCCGCCCCTTAGCCGGTTGATTGCGTCGATTGGGCTCGCCGAAAACGCCATAGAGTTCGCTGGTCACGCCAAAGTCGACCCGCCTGTCCTCGGTTTGTCCTCTTCTGTCTTCATGATGTAGATATCGACAGTGACACTCGGCCTCGTTGCAGTCAGGGAGGGGGAGTGTCGGCGCGTCTTTGGAGAGAAAACGTTTATCTTTTAGTTTCTTCGCGCTGTCACACACACCTTTGTCGTTGACAATCTCGACGCAGTGATAGGGGTGACTAGTGCTCTGATCATGGATTGGAGTATGGGGAACTTCTTCGCTTATCGTACTGGTGCCGTGGCTTGCCTGAGTCATGGCGGCTCTGCGGGCTCGGCGGACTCGTCCCCGAGTAAATCTATGTTTAAAGAGGAACAGAAGCAGAATGACGGCAAGCATCAGCGCGAGAATTTCCAGTAGCATATAAGATCCTTTTATTGGCCGAGTCCTTTGAGTCTAGTCAGCGAGGCATTTTTGGTCAAAATGAGCGGCCTCGCAAATTTTGACCAATCTGGCTTGCCGTTTCATGCCAGATTGATTACCCTTGTCGCAATTGATAATTATTATCATTAACTTTAGCGCGGAGTATCTGCATGAGATTCATGAAACGTTTGGCTGTTTTGGGTTTTGCTTGTGTCACTTCAATGGCCAATGCGGCCGACAGCATCACGGTTTATTCCTATCGACAGGCTTTTCTTATCGATCCTATTCTGGCTGACTTTACCAAGGAGACAGGGATTAAGGTTAATCTGGTGTTTGCCAAGCAGGGCATCGCCGAACGCATCGCCCGAGAGGGGCGTCTTTCACCGGCGGATCTTGTGCTCACCTCAGATTTTTCCCGTTTGATGGAGCTGGCTGACAAGGGGCTCGTGGCCTCGGTCGACAGCGAGACCTTGCAGCAGAACATTCCTGCTAATCTTCGTTCGCCCGACGGCGATTGGTTTGCCCTCACCAAGCGCGTGAGAAACATCTATTCCTCTAAAGAGCGACTTGGCCCGCTGGATATCGATTATGAAGATCTGGCGGATCCTAAATTTAAGGGTAAGATCTGTACTCGTAGTGGCAAGCATCCCTACAACATCTCTCTGGTCGCGTCGATGATCGCCCATCATGGCGAGGCGGATACCAAGACCTGGCTAGAAGGCGTTAAGGCAAATCTTGCTCGCAAGCCACAGGGCAACGACAGGGCGCAGGTGAAGGCGGTCAAGGAAGGCTTATGCGACATCGCCATAGGTAACAGCTACTACCTGGGTAAGATGCTGCAAGACCCCAAGCAGGTACCTTGGGCCGAGGCGGTTAACATCAACTTCCCGAATCAGAAAAATCGCGGCGCTCACATCAATGTCTCTGGCATGGCCTTGGCTAAGTATGCCCCAGAGCGTCAGAACGCCATCAAGCTGATGGAATATCTCTCGGGTCAACAGGCGCAGCAGACCTACGCCGAACTTAACATGGAATACCCGGTTAAGTTGGACGTAAAGCCGTCAACGCTGGTGGCATCCTGGGGAGACTACAAGGCCGATGAGCTGCCTATCCACAAGCTGGCGGAATTCCACGGCGCGGCGGTGAAGTTGCTCGACCAGGTGAAGTTTGACCTCTAAATCGAGCTCGAATACTCATCAGTTGATAGCCTTCCCTCGGGAAGGCTATCTCGTTTTTATGCCAGATGGGTCATCATTCAACTAATTATCGTTTGCGTTTAAGCTTAGATTTAAGTTGGTCACCGATAATGACCTGACTCGATCTATTGAGATTTTCTATGATTTTAGGCTTCCCCAAATCTTGGTCTACCCTGAGTTATCTGACCGCCATCTGCTTTGCCTTACCCTTGGGGGCCATCTGCATTCAGGCATTGGTGCCAGATGAGGCGGTATTCGGTCACCTGATGCAGACTGTACTGCCTACCTATATTTTCAACACCTTGGCCTTGATGTTGTTTGTCAGCTTGGGTGCCTTGCTGATCGCCGTGCCTGCCGCCTGGAGTGTGGCTCGCTGTGATTTTCCTGGGCGCAACTGGTTTCAGTGGGCGCTGCTGCTGCCCTTAGCCATGCCCGCCTACGTGGTGGCCTATGTCTATACGGATCTGCTGGATTATGCCGGGCCGGTGCAGGGCTGGCTGAGGCAGGTCAATGGCTGGCAGTCGCCCATGGATTACTACTTTCCCGATGTGCGCACCTTAGGCGGCGCGTCTGTGATGCTGGCGCTGGTGTTGTTTCCCTATATCTATCTTCTGGCGCGCACCGCATTTATGGAGCAGTCGCCTAGCCTGCTGCACGCCTCCCGAGTGATGGGGGCCGGCCCCTGGCGCAGTTTTTGGCGCCTTAACCTGCCTATGGCGAGGCCGGCCTTGGCGGTGGGAGCGGCTCTTGTGGCGATGGAGACGGCTGCCGATTTTGCCACCGTCAGCTACTTTGCCGTGCCCACGCTAACGACGGCGGTCTACGATACCTGGCTGGGCTACGGCAGTCTGGCGGCGGCTGCTAAGTTGTCTGCCATCATCCTGTTGGTGGTCTTTTGTCTGATCGGTGCCGAGCGTTTTGCCCGGCGTAAGCAGCAGCTGTTTCAGAAACAGACACCAATCACCTCCCACGAAAGATACGCGCTATCGGGGAGTAAGGCGTGGCTGGCCAGTGGTTATTGCGCGGTGCTGCTCTTATTGGCCTTCGGCCTTCCCGTGTGGGTGTTGCTGGGGTACGCCTGGGATTACTTTGAGGTGAGTTGGAGTCAGGATTTCTGGCAATACAGTTTGAACAGTCTGACGATCGCCTTGGTGGTTAGCCTGATCACCGTGGTGTTCGCCTTGTTGTTGATGTTTGTCCGGCGCTGTAGCCCAAGGAAAATAGACATGTTGCCCTCGCGCCTGGCCTCTACCGGATATGCCCTGCCAGGCACAGTGCTGGCTATCGGTGTCTTAGTGCCCCTCAGCTACCTGGATTTTGCGGTAAATGATCTCTATGCCTATTTTGACTTGAATGGGCCGGGACTTATCTTCAGCGGTACCCTGTTTGTGTTAATTTTTGCCTTCGCCATCCGCTTTGCTGCCATTGCCATCGGCAGCATAGAAAACAGTTATAAACAGATCAGTCCCTCGCTGGATATGGCGTCTGTGACCATGGGGATGAGGCCTGGGAGCATACTTACACGGATCCACCTGCCATTGCTGCGTAGCGGCATCTTTGCCGCCATCTTGCTGGTGTTTATCGAGTGCATGAAGGAGCTACCGGCGGCATTACTACTCAGGCCTGTCGGCTTTGAAAATCTTGCCACCTATGTCTATCAGTTTGTCTCAGATGAGCAGCTTGAGCAGGGGGCCCTGGGGGCCATAGTGATCGTCTTGGTAGGTCTGGTTCCACTCATCTATCTCAATCGCTCCCTGGAGCAAGGTAACTAAAATGTCGACTCTTACCATAGAACAAGTGCATAGCGATTATCAGGGGCAGGCGATACTGAAAGGCTTAGATCTCGTGTTGCATCAGGGGGAAATAGCCGCCCTTCTCGGGCCCAGTGGCTGTGGCAAGACCACGCTACTCAAAGCGATAGCCGGATTACAGCCTATCTCTCAGGGACGCATCAGTATCAATGGCCGATTATTGTCTGGTCCAGATGTTTTTGTGCCCAGCGAGCAGCGTGAGGTCGGCATGATCTTTCAAGATTACGCCCTGTTTCCGCACCTGACCGTAGCCGAGAACATACTTTTTGGTGTCAAAGGGTTGAGTAAGTCTGATAGGCAGTCGCGGCTCAGTGAGATGCTGGCGCTGGTTAAGCTGGAAGGCCTAGGTGGGCGTTATCCCCACGAGCTCTCCGGTGGTCAGCAACAGCGGGTGTCGATTGCCCGGGCACTCGCCTATGAGCCGGAGCTGCTGTTACTTGATGAGCCCTTTTCCAATATCGATGCTAAGGTGCGCGGCGAGATGATGGTGGAGATCCGCGAGATCTTAAAACAGCGCGGGGTCAGTGCTGTGTTCGTGACCCATAGTAAGGATGAGGCCTTCGTCTTTGCCGACAAGCTGGCGCTGTTTAAAGAGGGGGCTATCGCGCAATACGGTGATGCCGAGGCCCTCTATGCCTTGCCTGCCGACAAGTATGTGGCGGAATTTCTCGGTCAGGTGAATTATCTCAGCTGTGAGGTGAGTGCGCGTAATAGGCTAAATACCTTGCTGGGCGAGGTGCAAAGCAGTAGTGACTTGGACAAGGCCAAAGGCTATCGCGGTGAGCTCTTGCTGCGCCCAGAGCAGCTGCAGATAGCAGAGGATGAGCGAGGGGAGGGCACCATCATAGCGCGGCGCTTCCTCGGTAACCTCTGCCACTACAGTATCTTGATTGGCGAGGAGGTATTGGCAGTGCGATCGCCTTTGCATCATTTCACAGAGGGGCAGAATGTTGCCTTGTCGGTGACGCCTCATCCGGCGGTATTGTTCTAAACTGGGCTGATGTAACACTTTTGTGAAGCGCATTTACGTCTTGCTATGGTTGCCAACTTAAAAAAAAGTTAATCTAGCCATTAAATGACGTTTCGCTTTAACGGTTTGTGGGTTGTGTAATACTAATTATCGCTAAAGTTTCGGATAATAGCGCCGAAATTGAGACTGACGAAGGGTAGGTTTATTTATGGATAATCTGGTTATGCCACGTGAACAGCTGGGTGTGTGTGCCGAAGGAAATTTACATAGTGTGTATCTGATGTTCAACGCCAATGATGGCGTCGAGTCTCAGCTGCGCCCCTGCGTCGCCAATGTCGCTCAGTATATCTATGAACTGGCCGACCAGTATGCCGACAGTGCCTTCAACGGCTTCGTGGCCATAGGTGCTAACTATTGGGATAGCCTCTATGGTGAGCGCAGACCTTCAGAGCTCAAGCCTTTCCCGGCCATGCATGCCGACAACCGCGATGCACCGGCCCATGAGTATGATCTCTTCGTGCATCTGCGCTGCGATCGCTACGATATCCTGCATCTGGTGGCTAATGAGGTGTGTCAGATGTTTGAAGATCTCGTCGAGTTGGTGGACGAGGAGCGGGGATTCCAGTTTATGGATACCCGAGATCTGACTGGATTTGTCGACGGCACTGAGAATCCCAAGGGACGTCATCGCCAGGATGTGGCTCTGGTGGGAGACGAAGACGAATACTTCCGAGGCGGCAGCTATATCCATGTGCAGAAGTTCGCCCATAACCTCAGCAAGTGGAATCGCCTGCCACAGAAGAAGCAGGAAGATATCATAGGCCGTACTAAGATAGACAATATCGAGTATGCCTCCGAGGACAAGCCGCTTACCAGTCATATCAAGCGGGTTAACCTGAAAGATGCCGACGGCAAGTCGATGGAGATCCTGCGTCAGAGTATGCCTTACGGTTCGATGAAAGAGCAGGGGCTGATGTTTATCTCAGTCTGTCGCAATTCTGTGAATTTCGAGAAGATGCTACACAGCATGATCCATGGTGACGGCGAGGGAAATCACGATCACCTGATGCACTTTACTCAGGCGCTGACCGGCTCGGCATTCTTTGCCCCTTCGCTGGATTTTATGGCGCGCGAAGCCGATATCTAGGGCCTAACCCAACAAAAAACACACCCTAAGGTGTGTTTTTTATGCTCGCTTACAAGCGGATTAGCGGTCTGGATCCCAATAGTTGGTCGGCCTCTTGGCATAAACCTCGTCGATGGAGCGCACCTGCACCTTATTGTGCTCTGGATACACCACCACATCGTGGGTATCGCGATTGCCTAACACCATAAACAGAAAGTCGGCATCTGACTCGTTTTTTAAGGTATGGGAAATACCTGAGTTGGCGGTAAAACAGATATAGTCGCCCTGTTTAAAGGGATGCGGCTCGCCGTCGATATACAGAGTGGCTTCGCCCTGTAGCGCGTAGAGGTGCTCCTCTTCCTTGGTGTGATAATGGGCGACGGAGGAGAGTTTACCGGGTTCCAGTCGCTCCATGGTGACACCTATCTGCTGGCAACCGGCGGCATCGCCGATATGTTTCTGATGACTGGCGTATTGATCTGAGTGTTGCCAAGATTCCCAGCAAAGGTTGTCGATATTGATTATCTTATTGTTATTCATCTCGGGTCCTTAACCATCGGGTGACAGAGGGGATGGTTTGGCATCAGTGTATCCTATCGTATATACAGTATTCAATTTGAGCGTAAATAAAAAAAGACACCCTTTGGCGTTAACAGCGCAAAGGGTGTCTCTATATCTATCGCCGAGGTTTTCGCCGAGGAGTATGACTGGGGCTAAGCCCGAGCGTGGATTAATCGGCGAATAATGAGTCGCTAGATTTAGTCGGCAGACTTAATCGGCATAGTTAAACAGCGACTTGACCGTCTCGAGTGTCTTGTCCACTTCCTGAATGTTGGAAGGGCAGATAAAGATAGTATCGTCACCGGCGATGGTGCCCAGTATACCTTCGGGCTTGCCGATAGAGTCCAGCAGTCTGGCGATCAGCTGCGCCGCACCAGGGCTGGTTCTGACCACTATCATAGATTGGTTATGGTCGACGTCCAGTACTAGGTTCTTCAGCGGGCTGCCAGCCGTCGGGACCCCAAGCTCGGCGGGTAGGCAGTAGACCATCTCTTGCTTGGCGTTGCGGGTGCGCACCGCCCCAAACTTGCTCAGCATACGAGAGACTTTGGATTGGTTAATGTTGTTGAAGCCCTCAGCTTGCAGGGCATTGACTATCTCGCTCTGGGAGCCAAAACGCTCCTCTTTCAAGATAGCCTTAAAGGTCTTTACAAGTTCGTCTTGATTTTTATTGGCTTGCATATCGAATTATTCTTATATTCAAAAAACTGGCTTATTTTGAATATTTTTGCGCCATTAGTCAAGCGTTATTCGGATTGCGTGAATAAAAATTCAGGTTTGTCGGGTGGGTTTTGTGGCGGTCTTGTGACGTAGCACCGTGGGCAAGGCCGGGCAGTATAACTTATATCTGTTGTAAATGGCAGTTGACTGGGGCAATTCGAAATTATCTGGCCACACGACTAAGGGATAATTGAATTTTTACCGTGATTCCAGTAATGTTGCGCCATCGGTAAATCTAGATCTATATCACATAATATCCAAGAATTAACGGAGATAACTATGAAAGTTGCTGTACTTGGTGCCGCCGGTGGTATTGGCCAGGCTCTTGCCCTACTACTCAAAACTCAATTGCCTGCCGGTTCAAAACTATCCCTTTATGATATCGCGCCAGTAACCCCAGGTGTTGCTGTTGACCTAAGCCACATCCCTACTGCGGTAGAAGTAAAGGGTTTTGCGGGTGAAGATCCAACGCCAGCACTGGAAGGTGCCGACGTGGTACTTATCTCTGCTGGTGTTGCGCGTAAGCCAGGCATGGATCGCTCAGATCTATTTAACATCAACGCTGGTATCGTGAGAAACCTGGTTGAGAAGTGTGCCGCAACTTGCCCTAAGGCACTGATCGGTATCATCACTAACCCAGTTAACACGACTGTGGCTATCGCTGCCGAAGTATTGAAGGCGGCCGGTGTATATGACAAGAACCGTCTGTTCGGTGTGACTACCCTTGATGTGATCCGTTCTGAAACTTTCGTTGCCGAAGCGAAGGGCCTAAATGTTGCCGACGTTAAAGTCAATGTTATTGGTGGACACAGTGGCGTGACCATCCTGCCATTACTGTCTCAAATCGAAGGCGTAAGCTTCTCTGATGAAGAAGTGGCGGCTCTGACGACTCGTATCCAGAACGCGGGTACAGAAGTGGTTGAAGCTAAGGCGGGTGGCGGTAGCGCGACTCTGTCTATGGGTCAGGCGGCATGTCGTTTCGGTTTGTCACTGGTTCGTGGCCTACAGGGTGAAGCTAACGTTGTTGAATGTGCCTATGTAGATGGTGGCAGCGAGCATGCCGACTTCTTTGCACAACCTGTACTACTGGGTAAGAAGGGTATCGAGCAGGTACTTGCCTATGGTGAGGTTAGCGAGTTCGAAGCCAACGCACGCGACGCTATGCTAGACACGCTGAAAGCCGATATCACCCTGGGTGTAGACTTTGTTAAGTAAGGCACTGTGTGAGTAAGGTTTAGTCCTAAATAAAAAAATGGAGCCAATCGGCTCCATTTTTTATGGGTAATGTTTAACTCGTCATGACAAACCGACTAACTAGTTCGTTAGTGATTACGCGCCACGGCGATTTTCGCCAGCGATATCAGGGCCTGCTTATAGTCGCTATCGGCAAGCGGATCTAACGCGCGTATGGCCTTCTCTGCTTCTTCCTGAGCACGTTTCTCTGTGTAGCTGAGGGCGCCACATTGATCTAGGGCCTTTAATATGGTGTCGATATGTTCTGTGCCGTCGCCCTTCTCGATGGCATCGCGGATCAGCTGACGCTCTACCTCGTTACCGTTGGCGATGGCGTAGATCAGCGGTAGGGTGGGTTTACCCTCGGCGAGATCGTCACCTATATTCTTGCCCAGCGCCTCTGTATCGGCTGTATAGTCCAGTAGGTCATCGGTCAGCTGGAAGGCTGTACCAAGGTATTTACCATAGTCGGCCAGGGCGGTCTGAACCTCTATGCTACTATCGGCCAGCACGCCTGCCAGACGGGTGGCGGCTTCAAATAGCTTGGCCGTCTTGCAGTAGATGACGCGCATATAGCTCTCTTCGCTGGTGTCAGGGTCGTTACAGTTCATCAGCTGTAGAACCTCACCTTCGGCGAGCACGTTGGTAGTGTCGGCCAGTACCTCTAGCACCAGCATGTTTTTCAGCTCAGTCATCATCTGGAATGAGCGGGTATAGAGGAAGTCACCTACCAGTACGCTGGCACTGTTACCAAAGAGGGCGTTAGCCGTCTCGCGGCCACGTCTAAGCATGGATTCGTCGACGACATCGTCGTGTAGCAAGGAGGCGGTATGAATGAATTCGACGATTGCCGCCAACTTGACATGCGCTTCACCTTCATAGGCGATGGCGCGGGCGGCCAGAATAGACAGTAGCGGACGCATGCGTTTGCCGCCGCCGTTGATGATGTAGAATCCGAGTTGATTAATAAGGGCGACATCCGATTCCAACTGCTTATAGATAAGTTGGTCGACGGCTTTCATATCAGCGTCTGCCAGCTGACGAATGGCATTCAAATCCATATAATGGCTCTACTTTGAGGGTTGTAAGGTAATTCAGACAGCCCAAATTAAGGCGAAAATGTTATAATTATTAGATTCTACCTAAAAAAGCCTCGCCTGACAGTAGCAGAAGAGTATTGTGCGAGTAATTCCGATCTTTTTTTGATCAAAGTGAATTAGGACTTGTCAGCCAGGCGAACTTAGCGTAAACTCCGCGACCATTGTCATTAAAGCTTTTATAGCACCCAGCCAAACAAAAAGGGTCTGCGTGCTAGAAATATCGGAGTAAAATAGCTATGTACGCTGTTTTTCAAAGTGGTGGTAAGCAACACCGTGTTGCTGAAGGCCATACTGTACGTCTAGAAAAATTAGAAGTTGCTACAGGCGAAACTATCGAATTCGACCAAGTTCTTTTGGTTGCCGATGGTGAAACTGTACACGTTGGTGCACCTTTAGTTGAAGGTGGTAAGGTTGTAGCTGAAGTGATCAGCCATGGCCGTGGCGAGAAGGTAACTATCGTTAAGTTCCGTCGTCGTAAGCACCACGACAAGAAGATGGGCCACCGTCAGTGGTTCACCGAAGTTAAAATTACAGCTATCAACGCTTAATAAGGGGTCTAACTAATGGCACATAAAAAAGCTGGCGGTTCTACTCGTAACGGCCGCGATTCAGAAAGCAAACGTCTTGGTGTTAAGCGTTTCGGTGGTGAGTCAGTTCTAGCTGGTAACATCATCGTTCGTCAACGTGGTACTAAGTTCCACGCAGGTGTTAACGTAGGTATCGGTCGTGACCATACTCTATTTGCACTAACTGACGGTAAAGTTAAGTTCGAAGTTAAAGGTCCTAAGAACCGCAAGTTCATTAGCATCGAAGCTTAATACTTAGCTACCCAAGCTAGTTTCTAAAGCCCTGCCTCTGGTGGGGCTTTATTGTTTATGAAGAATCATTACTGGTGAATGAGCCTGTATATCGCTCCAGCACCAGTCCAATATTGCCTCTGCCACTTTTGAGCTGGGGTAGTTGCATCATTGTTTTTTGGCGGTAAGTTTCGATAGGCAGTATAATCGGTCTATTGTTTGGCGCCTGGAGTTGGTATGAAGTTTGTCGATGAAGCCGTGATCAGAGTAGAAGCTGGTGATGGCGGTAGTGGATGCGTTAGTTTTCGACGCGAAAAGTATGTGCCTGATGGTGGCCCAGATGGCGGTGACGGTGGTGATGGCGGCAGTGTCTATCTGCAGGCCGATGAAAACCTCAACACCCTGATCGATTACCGTTTCGAGCGCTTTCATTTTGCCGAGCGCGGTGAGAATGGTCGTGGTCGTGACTGTACCGGTCATGGCGGTAAAGACCTTATTCTTAAGGTGCCCGTAGGGACTCGCGCCGTCGATGAAGAAACCCAGGAAGCCTTGGGGGATCTCAAGACCCATGGTCAGAAGCTGTTGGTCGCCAAGGGCGGTTTTCACGGCCTGGGTAATACCCGCTTTAAGAGCAGTACCAACCGTGCACCGCGTCAGAAGACATTGGGTACACCGGGTGAGGTACGCAGCTTGAGACTCGAGCTGATGCTGTTGGCGGACGTGGGTCTTTTGGGTATGCCAAACGCCGGTAAGTCGACCTTCATTCGCTCCGTTTCTCGCGCCAAGCCGAAGGTTGCCGATTATCCTTTTACCACCCTGGTACCTAACCTGGGTGTGGTGACGCCAAGACATGGTCAGAGCTTCGTGATCGCCGATATTCCGGGTCTGATCGAAGGCGCAGCCGAAGGGGCCGGCCTGGGGATTCGCTTCCTCAAGCACCTCGAGCGCTGTCGCGTGCTGCTGCATATCCTGGATATCGAGCCTATCGACGGCACAGATCCTGTCGACAGTGCCCGCGCCATCGTGGGTGAGCTAGAGAAGCATTCACCTCTGCTGGCCAGTAAGCCGCGTTGGTTGGTGTTTAACAAGACTGATCTGCTGCTCGAAGAAGAGCTGCAAGAGCGTGTCGATCGCATCGTCAAAGAGCTGGATTGGCAGGGCGAGGTCTACTGTATTTCGGCCTACAACCGTGAAGGCACCCAGGAGCTGGCACTCAAGCTGATGGACTTTATCGATTCGCTGCCTGCAGAGGTCGAGGAAGATCCCGATGCCGAGGTCGAGTTCAAGTGGGACAACTATCATCAGAAGACCCAGGAAGTGGTCAACGAAGACTATGATGATGACTTCGACGATGACTTCGATGATGATGACTATGATGTCGAAATCATCTATCAAAGGTAAGTTTATTAAGCTACCCCTTTCATTCTGAGAGAATTGTGTACGCCGATACTCAAAATGATATTACCCGGCAGGTTGTCCGGGTTGCTCAACTCTTGCTAGCCTATGGTGCTGAGTCTGACCTCGTCGAAGAGATCAGCCAGCGCCTGGGTAAGGCATTAGGTCTCGCCAGCGTCGAGATCTCTATCTCCTCTAACTCCCTGGTGCTGACCAGCCTGGTCCACGGTCGCTGTATTACCACTACCCGACGTATTCGTGAACATGGCATCAATATGACTGTTATCTGCGAGCTGCAGCGCATCTGTCTGTTGACCGAGAAGGGGATTTACGGTCTCAATGAGGTGCGCAAGCGTGTCTCCAGGATTCAGCCTAAGAGTTATCCCAAGCGCTATCTGGTGCCCATGATAGGCTTCTCCTGTGGCAGCTTCTGTCATCTGTTTGGTGGCGATACCATGGCGGTGTTGATCACCATACTGGCGGCTTCTGTGGGTATGTCGGTGCGTCTGGCCATCGCCAAGCATCATTTCAACCTGCTGGTGAACTTTGCGGTGACCGCATTTATCACCACATTGGTGGCGCAGATGGGCTATCACCTGCAACTGACCGATACCCCTAAGCTGCCGATGGCCGCCAGCGTGCTGATGTTAGTGCCGGGCTTTCCCATGATCAATGCCATCTCGGATATGGTGAAGGGACACCTTAACGTGGGGATCTCCCGTTGGGGACACGCCACCCTGTTGACCGTCTCATCCGTCATAGGGATCACCATTGCCATGCAACTGGGAGGACTCTTCCTATGATGGAGCTCCTGCTTAAGCTGCTCAATGACGCCGCCTTCTCCGCGGTTCCGGCCGTGGGATTTGCCATGGTTTTCAATGTTCCCAGACGTTTCTTGCCATATTGCGCCCTCGCCGGCGCCCTGGGTCACAGCCTGCGTACCCTGCTGTTGCATTTCGGCATGCCGATAGAGTGGTGCACCTTTGCCGCGGCCGCCTTGGTGGGCGTGTTGACCATAGGCTTTGCGAAGAAGCATCTGGCACCGCCTCTGATGTACGCGGTGGCAGCGATCATTCCTATGATCCCCGGAACCTATGCCTACAACACAGTGATCGCCCTGGTGCAGCTGTCTGCCCAGTCAGAGGTGAGCCCTGAGCTGACTGCCGAGGTGATCAGCAATGGCTTGAAGACCATCTTTATCTTAGGGGCGCTATCTGTCGGACTCGCCATGCCTAGTCTGCTCTATTTTCGTACCCGCCCAGTGATCTAATTCTTAACCCTAGAAACGGCATAAGACCGTTGGAGAGCCCATGAAAATAGCGATGATTGCCGCGATGGCAAATAACCGGGTTATCGGCAAAGATAATCAGATGCCTTGGCATCTGCCCGAAGACCTACGCCACTTTAAACAGATGACCTTAGGCAAGCCTGTGGTCATGGGCCGCAAGACATTCGAATCCATTGGCAGACCCCTACCTGGGCGCCACAACCTGGTGGTGAGTCGACAAAAAGATCTGGTTATCGAGGGCGTGACCTGCGTGACCTCATTCGAACATGCCAAGGAAGTGGTGCAAGGCTGTGAGGAGTTGGTGGTTATCGGTGGCGGTCAGCTGTACGCCGAGCTCTTACCCCAGGCGGATCGCTTGTATCTGACCGAGATCAATCTTGATGTCGAGGGAGATACCCATTTCCCTGAGTGGGACGATGGCAGTTGGCAGCTGCTCGACAGTGAATCTCACATAAATGATAAAGGTTTGGAATATCGCTTTATCAATTTGGCAAAAAAATGTTAACTTATGGTGTTACCCCGAGTTGTCTTTAGGCATCACTTTAGTGATAGCTTACTGAAAAAAATAATAAATATTATAGGAGTACCCGATGCGTTTTTTACCGACTACGTTAGCTGTGGTAATTGCAGCCTCTGTTTATACTGTTCCTGCACCGGTTCAAGCCAACGATCAACTCGTTGCCAACATCTGCAACTATGTTCAGGCCGATGATAAAAACCGTTTACGTAAGAAATTGAAGGAAGCGCGCGTTAAGCTACGTAACGTGTATCAAGGGGTGAGCTGTAACGGTGACAGCCTGCTGCGTTTTGCCATGAAGAGCGGCGCCAACGACGTGGGTGAGTTTATGACTAAGCGTCTGTCCACCGAAGAGTTGAGCGTGAAGGAAGCCGATGGTTTGACCGTCGTTGAGTGGGCCGAGGGTAATGGTCACGGCGGCAGTCCTATTACTGCTGCAGTCAAGGATCGCCTCGCGGGTAACTAATCTATTAAAGCGCTTTTAGCCGAGCATTAAAAAACCGGACCCTAAGTCCGGTTTTTTGTGTCTATTTAAAGGCGGTTCTTAAACTATGGTGCATAAACCACAGTAGATAAACCGCGATAGATAAACCTATAGGGCGCGGCCGTTACACCTTAAACTCACCCACCGAGGCCTGTAACTCTTCGGCGAGCTGGGCAACCTGATGGCTCGACTGCGCCGTTTGATCGGCACCCGTGGCCGTCTCTTCGGAGATAGCCGCAATATGCTCAAGCTTCTCAGACACCTGCTGGCTCACTAGGTTCTGTTCCTGGGCGGCATTGGCAATATGGGTGCCCGAGTCATGGGCGTAGTGGACCGCATTGCTGATGCTCTCCAGGGCGACGTTGGCCTGCTCTGTCTTCTCGACACAGCTGCTTGCCTGTTCACGGCCCAGCTCCATCACGGAAACGGCTTCCTGGGTGCCCTGTTGTAACACCTGAATCATCTGCTGGATCTCTTGGGTCGAATCTTGAGTGCGCGATGCCAGGCTGCGAACCTCGTCGGCCACCACGGCAAAGCCTCGGCCTTGTTCACCGGCCCTGGCGGCCTCGATGGCGGCGTTCAGCGCCAGCAGGTTAGTCTGTTCGGCGATGCCGCGGATAACGTCCAGAATCGAGCCGATAGAGGCGCTGTCGGAGTGAACCTTGTTGATCACCTGACTCGCCTTGGCTACTTCATCGGCCAGCGCGAGTATGGTGCGCTTGTTCTCATCGGCGATGGCGCGCATATGTTGCGCTTCTTCATCGGCCTGCCTGATCTGATTCAGGGCTTCGTCGGCACTGGTACTCACCTGCATTGCGCTAGAGCTGAGCTGTGTCGTGGCGGTTGCCACCTGATCGACCTGGTTCTTCTGCTCCTGGATGCCTGCGGTGGTTTGTGCGGTAATGGCAGAAGTCTCTTCGGCCGCGGCGGCCAATTGGTTTGAGCGATCCAGGATCCCCTGGATCAGGGTGCGCAGGCTGTCTACAAGTCGGTTACAGTTGCGAGACAGCTCGGCAAATTCGTCATGGCCGCTATCGTCCAGCTTATGGGTCAGATTGCCAGAGGCCAGGATATTGAGGGCGTTGTTGACCTTATCCAGTGAATGCTTGAGTGGGCGGATCACGGCGATGCTCACCAGCACGGCCACCACTATGGCAATCAGGACCAGTGCTAGTGTCTTATAGCTGGCACTGTCGACCTCATCGATCGCCTTGACACTAACGGCCTGTGAGGTAGATTCAATCGCCTTGTTCAGGCTGCCCATGCTCTGATTTACCGCGGTGGCATTTGCTTCGACCGTGTTAAGCAGTTCACCTGCCTGGAAATTGAAGTCAAGCTGTTGGCCCTTACGCTTGAGAATCGAGTCAGGGCCGTTGAGCATGGTAAAGACCTTGCCTGCCTCTGCGTTGATGTTGTCTAACATCTCTTGGTCGATGACACCTTCCCAGTGGCGGCCCACATATTCCAGCTTGTTTTGCGCTTCGCTGATGATGTAGTCCAGCTCCTTGAGGATGGTCTCGTACTTGGATTTCTCCTTGGTATTGACCAGGTCATAGCTGCTGGTGATCAGGTTGCTGAAGCTGTTGTCTATGTTGCTGGCGGTGGCGGCAATTTCGCGCTCGGTGGGATCTTCACTGACCTCTAGATCGATAAGGTCCAGCAGCAGAGAGGCGGTATCGTCAGCCGCGACCTCTAGGCTCTCCAGGTTGTCGATTAAGGACTCTTGCGTCAGTAGTGACTGCTCTCTGGCCTGCATCATCTTGAGGCTGTTGTCGTTGAAGGACTGGTAGTTGGCTCTGAGGGACTTGATCTGGCCGCCCAGGTTGTCGCCATGGCCCTGAATGATGTGATTAAGTTGATCCAGCTCGGATATAAAGCCCTTGCTTAGGTTGGAGAATTGAGTACGAACCTGAGGCAGTTCTTTAGATTGCTTGCTATGGAAGGCCACCAGTAGCTGTTTTTCCTGTAGTGCAAGATTTTGAGTCAGGCCATTGCTGCTCTTTAGGGCTGGAAGGCTCAGGTCTTGCAAAACGAGGGTGCTGCTCTTGATGTTGTCATTGGTGACCAGGGACGCCACACCTAAGACGATAAGCAGTAAGGTGACGACACTAAATCCACCGATGACTCGAGTGGCGACGTTCAATTTCATAGGGCACTCCGGTTTTTGTTGTTATATCCCTAATTACATAACACATTCTCAGGGCTGGGCGGTGAAATCCGCTTATTTTTTTATCGGCCAAGCTAAGGGCTAGTTTAACTCTTTTTTAACTTATTTTGGGTAATTTTTTGATTCGATTCAAGGTGCCAGAGGGTTAAATAGTGTCCCCAACAGCATCCCGTATCCAGGGCTTGTAGACCCGGTTGGTCGACCTCGCCCATTAAGGCAGCCCAATGCCCAAAGACTAATGTATGGTGCTTCATGGCTCGTCCTGGCTGTTTAAACCAAGGGATCAAGCCTTCCTTTTCACCATTCGCTGGCGGCAGCTTGCAATCGAAGTCTAATCGACCATTGCTGTAAAGAAAGCGCATTCGGGTGAGGGCGTTGATGGTATAGACGAGGCGCTCGAGCCCCTGAATCTCTGGTGACCACTCACTGACCGAGTTGGTGTACATCTTGGCGATGAGGTGTTCTATGTAGCCATCCTCTGCTAGCGCCTGTTGCACCTCGTAGGATTCTTTGAGGGCGGTCTCGGCGTCCCACTGAGGGGGAATGCCGGCATGGGCCATCAAGATGGAATGGTTCTTGTGCTCACGAGCCAGGGGCTGCAGCCTGAGCCAATCGATGAGTTGGTTGAGATCTGGCGCGTCGAGTAAAGCGTCGAGATTATCCTTGGGGTTGACCCGTTTCACCTTGCCGTGCAGCGCCATGAGGTGCAGGTCGTGATTGCCCAGAACAGGCTTTACCGAGCCTTCTAGCCCCTTGAGGTAACGCAGTGTCTCCAGCGATTGGGTCCCCCTGGCCACCATGTCGCCGACGACCCAGAGCTCATCTTTGGAAGGGTTAAAGGCTACCTTGGCCAGCAGGGCCTGAAGTTCATCGAAACAGCCCTGAATGTCGCCCACGAAGTATGTTGCCATAGATGCTCTCGGATCGCTGTTTCGAATTAGTGCAGCAGGCCGGGGGCCGCTAGACGGAAGGGGGCGATGGGGGCCTTGAAGGTCTCGCCCTGCTCGGTCACCATCACATAGTAGCCCTGCATGACGGCAAAGGGCGTCTCGCATACCGTGCCGCTGGTGTATTGATAAGCGGTATTGGGCGCGATAGTGGGCGTCTCGCCAACCACACCGGCACCCTCGACCTTGCTCTCATGGCCATTGGCGTCTGTGATGCACCACATGCGGCTCTTAAGGGTGACCGGCTCGTCCCCTAAGTTGATGATGGTGATGGTGTAGCTGAACAGGTATCTCTCTTCTTCCGGTGAAGATTGCTCTTCGATATAGTCGGTTTTGACCTCAATCCTGATTGAGGATTCGAGTTGTTTCATTCGGATCCCTAAAAGGTTAACGAGTGGGAGGCGCTATGCGCCTCCTTCATGATTAGGCTTGGCGTTTGTCGGCCAGATGGTTGGCCATGGCGACATATTGCTGCACTGTGATCTGCTCTGGGCGCATGCTGGCATCGATGCCTAACGCGCCGAAATCATCGTCGCTTAACAACTGCTTGAGGTTGTTACGCAGTGTCTTACGGCGCATGTTAAAGGCCGTGGTACACAGATGCCTTAGCAGATCCACATCTTTGCAGGGGTAGGGCTTCTCTTTGTAGGGCACTAGCCTTATGACGGCAGAGTCGACCTTAGGTGGTGGCGTGAAGCAGCCAGGGGGCACTTCGAGCACAGGCATCACCTGGCAGAAATATTGCGCCATCACGGTCAAACGGCCATAGGCCTTGGTGCCGGGGGCCGCAGACAGTCTCAGTACCACCTCTTTTTGCAGCATGAAGTGCATATTCTCGATATGCTCGGCAAATTCGAACAGATGGAACATCAGTGGCGTGGAGATGTTGTAGGGTAGGTTGCCAAACACCTTCATCTGCTTGCCTTCTTCCACCAGTTGCATGAAGTCGAACTTCAGCGCGTCGCCCTGGTGGATCTCCAGCTTATCCTTGAGGAAGGGGTGGGTCTGCAGGCGCTCCACCAGATCTTTATCCAGCTCGACTACGGTCAGCTTGTCGATGCTTTCGGCAACCGGCTCGGTAAGCGCCGCCAGGCCTGGGCCAATTTCGACCATCACGTGATCGTTATCGGGCGAGATGGCGCCGACGATACGATTGATCACATTGCTGTCGGTCAAAAAGTTTTGTCCGAAACGTTTTCTCGCCGTGTGGCCTAAATGTACTTTATTACTCATTACTACTCTTTAAGTGACTCATTCTTGGTGGCTAGTTCGATAGCCTTGTTTAGCGCGCAGACAAAACTGCCGATGTCAGCCTTGCCTGTGCCCGCCAGCTCCAGCGCCGTACCATGGTCGACCGAGGTGCGGATATAGGGCAGGCCTAAGGTGATATTGACCGAGCTGCCAAACCCTTGTGACTTTAATACCGGCAGGCCCTGATCGTGATACATGGCGAGGATCACGTCGGCATCTTCCAGGTATTTAGGTTGGAACAGGGTGTCGGCGGGCAGTGGCCCGACGATATTCATGTTCTGTTCGCGCAGCTCGTTGAGAGCGGGAATGATCACATCGATCTCTTCGCGCCCCAGGTGGCCATCTTCACCCGCATGGGGATTGAGGCCACAGACATAGATCTTAGGATCGTCTAGGGCAAACTTAGTTACCAGATCCTTGTGCAAGATCTTGATGATCTGGTGCAGACGGTCACGGGTGATTGCCTTAGACACATAGGCCAGCGGAATATGCGTGGTCACCAGTGCCACCTGCAGGCCTGGCGCCGCGAGGAGCATCACCACATCCTGACAATTGGCCTGGTGGGCAAAAAATTCGGTATGACCGCTAAAGGGGATGCCCGCCTGGTTGATGATCCCTTTGTGCACCGGGCCAGTTACCACTGCGTCGAACTCGCCATTCATGTTCTTCTCACCTGCATAGGCCAGGGTATCGATTACATAGCTGCTGTTCTGTTCGTCGAGTTTGCCGCAAACTGCATCGTTGACCAGCGGAAAGGGCACTATGGTCAGTGTGCCGGCTTCCTGTGGCTTAGGTGGCTGGTTGGGCTGGAAGGGACGCAGCTGGATCGGCAGACCGATCTGCTTGGCGCGACTGGTCAGCAAAGTGGGATCGGCACAAACAACAAGCTCAGCGGGCCAAGCGCGCTGAGCAAGTTGAATGACTAAGTCTGGGCCCACACCGGCAGGTTCTCCCGGTGTGATGGCGATGCGTTTAGTCGTCAATATGGTTAACCTCGATTGAAATCGGCATCGAATACTTCAATGTAAGCCTCTGCTCGCATTTCATCCAGCCAGTTCTGTAATTCTTCATTAAACTTACGGCGGAAGATGAGCTGGTGTGCCCGATTAGTGTTAAATTTATCTGTCGCATCCGTCTTACGTCGCTCCTCCAGCTGCACTATGTGCCAGCCGTGGCTAGAACGGAAAGGCTCACTGATTTCGTTAATCTTCAGTGCGCCCAGTGTTTGTGCAAAGGCTGGCACATAGACGGTGGGATCCGCCCAGCCTAATTCACCGCCCTTGGCCGCCGAACCTGGGTCTTCGCTGTATTGACGGGCCAGGGTAGCAAAGTCTGCTTCACCGCTTCTTAGCTGGTCGGCAAACTTGTCGAGCATCGCCTTGGCACGCTCTTCCGACAGGATAGGCGACGGCTTGATCAGTATATGACGTGAACGTACTTCGTCAATTTCTTTGGTCTGCAGACCGCGGGCATCCATTACCTTGATGATGTGGAAACCGGCGCCGCTGCGCACAGGGCCTATGATGTCGCCCGTCTTGGCGCCGACCAGTAGTTCGGCAAACAGGGTTGGCATCTCATTGACGTTCATGTAATCCCAGATACCGCCTTCCAGCGCCTTAGGGCCTGAAGAGGAGGCGATGGCGGTCTGTTTGAAGTCGCCATCGTTTTGCAGGCGCTTGAGCACCGCATTGGCGCGGCTGCTGGCGGCTTCAAGTTGTTCGCTGTTGGGGTTGCTAGGCACTTCGATCAGAATATGGCCGATCTGGTATTCTACCTGCTGCATCCCTTGTTCTTCGATAAGTTTAACTAGGCTGTTGATCTCCTGTGGAGACACCTGGATACGACGCTGAACCTGAATACGCTGGATCTCGCCCAGGGTGATCTCTTCGCGCAGCTGCTCACGGTATTGGCTCCAGCTCATGCCCTCGGCCTCAACCTTTTCACGCATCATCTCAGGCGTCAGCTTCTGCTCCTTGGCGATGTTTTCTATGGTCTGATCCAGTTGCAGGTCACCGATATGCAGGCCGATGCGGTCGGCCATCTGCAGTTGCAGGCGGGTGACGATCAGACGCTCGATCACCTGAGTGCGTAGCGCCTTGTCAGAAGGTAATGACTGGCCGGCGGCTTTTGCGTTGGCTTTGACTGTCTTCAACATGTTGACGATTTCGCTTTCCAGCACTATGCCTTCGTTGATCTGAACCGTTACCCTATCCAGGGGAACGTTCTCGGCCATCGCGCCGTGGCTCATCGCCAGTGTAAGTAAAGCAAAAATCAGTTGTTTACAGGGTTTCATCCACAAAAATCCTTGGCATATTCAGGTCGGTCAACTTAGGCGTCGACCGAGTATCTAATTCGACTATTCTGATTGGACTACAAGTCCGTATCTAGGTTCAGCGCGGAGCCGATTAAAATATTAAAACTAGTTTTTCAGGTAGAGCGGCTTGCGATAGTTAAACAGGCCATCGTTAAGCATGTCCGACACCCCAAGCGGGCCGGAGCCACCTAGTCCCTTGATCACAAAGTTCAGGTAGAAGCCGCTTTCGAACAGCTCCCTGTCGTTGAACGTTGGATCTAAATTGTCATCGTAGTTGGTTTTAATGCGGTAATGATAACTTAAGCGCACCGCCCAGCAACAAGATTCGTATTGAAATCCTGTGTAGGTCTCGACGCTACGATTCTCGTTGAGATCGTAATACCAGTTGCCCACGATATACCAGTTGTCGCTGATCGGCCAGGCCGTGCGCAAGCCGGTTTGCGACACATTAACAGATTCGTTGGTGTTGCTGTTAACTAAATCGGGCACGTAACGATAGCTGAGCTGCAACAGCTTGTTGACCCCGGGGCGGAAATCCAGGGTGACCTCACTCTTCTTGTTGTTCTTGTTTTTGGTGTCATATTGAATGGCACCGCTCAAGAACCAGTCGCTGTAGAGTTGGGTGTTGAGTTCCGCCGCCAGCACCGAGTTGGAGGTGTTTTCCTGCTTGAAGATCTCGTTCGGGCGGGAGGGATCTGTGATGCCGACCTCGCTGTCTTCAAAGTAGTAGATCTGACCTAGGCTGAACTTGAAACGCTCCAGGTTATGATCGTCAAACAGGCGGGTGGTCAAACCCAGCGTCATCTGGTTGGCGTCTGCGATACGATCGAGACCCGAGAAGCGGCGATCCCTGAAGAGGCCGTAGTAGTCATCCTGTAATAGCGCAGTGTCATAGATGCCGATGTTGGACTGATCTTCATAGCCTACATACAGGTACTGGAACTGTGGCTCCAGGGTCTGGCGGTAGTTAGTATCGAAGTAATCGGTGAAACGCTCGAAGTTGATCTGACCGTGAATACGTACCTGGGGCAGGGTGCGGCTCACAGTGCTGTCCAGCGGCTCTGTACCCGTGTAGTTCTTGGTGTCCTGCCAATAGTTGGTCTGTAACAGCTTGAGTTCACTGGTCAGCGAGCCCGCAGGCCCGTGGATCGGCAGGGATACGCTTGGCTCGAAGTGCAGACGGCTGGCGGTGGCATATTGATCTTCCTTGTGGCGGAAGTTGCTCGCTTCCCCCATGAGGTTGAAGTCTATGCCTTGCCACAATCCTGGCGCGCGATAGTTAAAGCCAATCTGCGGCATCACCTGGTAGGGAGATTCTTCCTCACCCAGTACCTTGATGTCCTGCACTCTGGCCGACATGTCCCAGTTATCGTCGAAATAGGCGATTTCGCCTATGCGCGAGATCTGATTGTCCGTGGCACGCAGCACGTCAGAGGGCAGATCGTTGAAGTAGTTGTTATCTGACACATCAGTAAAGTTGGCCAGTACCCGCCAGTTGTCGGCGATGGCCCCTTGATGCTGCCAGTTGTAGAGGTAACGGTCGGCGCGGTTGGGCACCAGATCGTCTTTGCCTAGGTATTCGACATTTAACTGTCCCTGCTGCGCCTCGCCGGCAAGATAGCGAAACTCGGACTTGAGGAACAGGCCGCGGGCCGACATATAGTGCGGGGTAAAGGTGAGATCATACTCTGGTGCTATGTTCCAGTAGTAGGGCGTCGCCACCTCGACACCATTTGTGGTACTGGTGCTGAAAAACGGGAACAGAAAGCCCGACTTACGCTTCTCCGACACGGGAATCGTCATATAGGGCAGATAGAAGACTGGTACATCGCCGATTTTCAGTTTGGCGTCCCAGAGCTCGCCCCATTCTTCACTGCTGTCTATCTTGATGGTCTCGGCTTCAAGCAGCCAGGAGGTATCGCCCGGCGGACAGGTGGTGAAGCTGGTATTAGACAGGTGCAGGTTGTTGTCCTGGGTGATCTCCAGGTTTTCCGCGTCGCCGTGGATCTGCTGGCCGTGGAGCCAATATTGGGCACCCTTAAGTTGGGCGCTGTTGCTGCGCATCTCGGCGCTCAGGGAGTCTGCCGTGACGGTAAACATATTGTCTTGGAACACCAGGTTGCCGTTAGCATCCAGGCGCTCGTTGGCCTGATCCAGCACGGCACTGTCTGCGGCGATATGACGGCCGCCTTGACTGAAAGTCACATCTCCCTGGAAAGTGGCCTTGTCACCCATCTTGGCGTTGGATGAGTCGGAAACGATCTTAATCTGCTGCAGATCCAGAGGGCGTTCGTCTGTGCTGGGTTCTGGAATAGGTACGGGCGGAAGTACCAGGCACTGGGCACCGGGCGCGGGAGTGGTTTCCGATTCGTCTGCCAAGACTAGCTGCGGGAGTAGCGCCAATGCCAATAAGTAACGGATATGCATCTTTTATCGTTTTTGTGATTTCTTCGTCTAGACAAGTTATCGGTGAGAATAGTTGCATCCCCCTTAGGAAGCAACTTAGCAAAAGAGATAGAATCATCTTAATTGCTGTTTCTATTTTGCTTTATAATAAAGCAATTTTCTTCTAAGAGCCATGAGGTGCCCTTGTCAGATCCAAGATTTCTTGCCCTTAATTCATGGATAGCGCGAACTTTAGGCGATGAGGCGCAGCTAGCCTTAATTTCCGGTGACGCCAGTTTTCGTCGCTACTATCGTGTTCGGTATCTAAGCCAGACTTTTATCGCCATGGACTCGCCGCCGGATCTGGTGCCCGTCGCCCCCTTTATTGCCCTCGCAAACGCCTATCATGATCATGGTATCCTAGCGCCAGAAGTTAAGGCCGCCGAGCTGACGCAGGGCTTTCTGCTGCTCTCCGATCTCGGCGATATCCAGCTGCTCGAGGTGCTGACGCCTGAGAATGTCGAGCAATACTATGGCAAGGCCCTTGGCTTGCTTGAGGCGCTGCAGACCATTACCTCGGCGGCTGGGCAGCCCTTGCCCGATTATGACGACGCCTTCGTGCTGCGGGAGCTTACTATCTTCATCGAGTGGCTGGTCGAGCATCACCTGAAGCTGACCCTAGATAGTCAGACGCGGCAGATGATAGATGGGTGTTTTAGCCTACTTATAGAAAACGTTGCCCAGCAGCCCAAAGTGGGTATGCACAGGGATTACCATAGTCGTAATCTGATGCTCTGCGATGACGAGCTGGCGGTGATCGATTTTCAGGACGCGGTTATCGGCCCTATCACCTATGACGCCGTCTCCCTGCTGCGGGACTGCTATGTGCGCTGGCCGCTCGACGTGGTCGAGGCTTTACTCGAGCAGCACTATAATCAGATGCGCGTCCTGGGCCGCCTAGGCGATGAGGTGAACTTGAGCCAGTATCGCCGCTGGTTCGATCTCATGGGGATGCAGCGTCACCTGAAAGCTGCGGGTATCTTCTGCCGCCTCAACTATCGCGATGCCAAGCCGGGTTATCTGAAAGATATTCCCTTGACCTTGAGCTACGTGTGCGACATAGGGGAGCAATATCCTGAGTTTGCGCCTTTCATCGCCTGGTTAAGGCGTGAGGTGATGCCGCACATGACCTGCAAAAAATTGTCTCAGCTGACAAGTCATGTGGAGGTACAGCGATGAAGGCCATGATACTCGCCGCCGGTCGCGGCGAGCGCCTGCGCCCGTTGACAGATAGCTTGCCTAAACCTCTGGCAGAGGTCGCGGGCAAGCCGCTGATCGTCTATCACATAGAGCGTCTGGCGAAGATAGGCATAACAGAGATAGTGATCAACCACGCCTGGTTAGGGCATAAGCTCGAAGCCTATCTGGGCAATGGCAGCGCCTGGGGCGTCAGCATCAGCTACAGCCCTGAGACAGAGGCGTTAGAGACAGGCGGCGGCATTAAGCAGGCCTTACCACTGCTTGGGGATGAGCCCTTTGTGGTGCTCAATGGCGATGTCTACATCGACAGCCTGCCCAGGGTGAAGGGCTTGTCCCTCGAAGCGGCGCTCGATAAGGCAAGAGTCGCCGAGTTGATGGGCGAGCACCAGGCCTACCTTTGGTTGGTGGATAACCCTAAGCAGCATCCAGAGGGAGATTTTGCCCTGGAGGCGGGCAAGGTTAATGACAGCGGCGAGCCCAGGCTGACCTTCTCCGGCATGGCCATTTATCATCCGCGCTTTTTCGATGACGCGCCCAGCGGGCGTTTCGCCCTGGCGCCGATGTTGAGGGATAAGATGCAGCAGGGACTGATAGCTGGTGAGCACTATTCTCACCTCTGGTGCGACGTGGGCACCCTGGAGCGATTGCAGTCACTGGACGCCGAACTGCGCACGGCAAAAAAACACAATAAAGGTTGTTAGATGAAGATTTGGGGAAAGTTTTTTGGGTTTGCCATAGGTTTTATGTTTGGCCGCATCATAGGCGGCATCATAGGTCTCTGGCTGGGCCACCTCTATGACAAGAAGCGCGGCGAGGTGGAGCAATTGATGGGTAAGGGCAGCGATCGACAGGCGCTGTTTTTCAATACCGCCTTCGCCGTCATGGGCCATGTGGCCAAGGCCTCGGGTCAGGTGACCGAGAATGATATCCGCCTGGCGACGGCGCTGATGGATCAGTTGCGGCTCAGCGGCGATGCCCGCCGCGAGGCTCAGGCGGCCTTTACTCAGGGCAAGGCCGCCGATTTCGACCTTAAGGCGTCACTGCGCACCTTCAGGCTGATCTCCATGGGGCGACGTGAACTACTACAGATGTTTCTGGAGATCCAGATCCAGACGGCTCTGTCGGACGCCGAGCTAGATGCCAAAGAACATGCCATACTCTTAACCGTGGCGAAGGAGCTGGGCTTTAGCCGCGAGCAACTCGATGAGCTACTCAAGCGCTGGCAGGCGGAAGTGAACTTCCAGCGCCATGGCCGCCAGCAGACCTCCATTAACGATGCCTACGAGATGTTAGGCCTCAACGAGCAGGCCTCGGATCAACAGGTAAAGCGTGCCTATCGTAAGTTGATGAATGAGCATCACCCCGACAAGTTAGTTGCCAAGGGGCTACCCGCCGAGATGATGGAACTGGCCAAACAGAAGGCGCAGGATATTCAGGCCGCCTATGACAGGGTAAAGCAAGACCGCGCCATGAGATAATCATAAACAAGTAAAGGAGAGGGCGATGAAGGGAATAAGACTGATCTTACTGACGGGACTCTTAGCATGGATGACGGCCCAGGCTGCCTGGGCAAAGTCGGACATCTTTGTCGCTCCCTTCGGTGGTTATAGCTTTGGCACCAGTGAACTCGATGCCACAGATATCGACACTAGCACCCAAGGCAGTATCAGTATCAAGGACTCCAGCCACTACGGCATCATAGTGGGGATGAAGACCCGGGATCCTGGCGATGTCTACCTACTCTACAGCCACCAGAGCACTGATATGCACGCTGGTGGCATGTTTAATCCCAACCGCTTGGCAAAGCTTGAGCTGGATTACGCCCACCTCGGCGGCTCGCTCTATTTTCCCAAGGGAGATCTGCGCCCCTATGTTACCGTCAGCGTCGGCATGACACAGATGCGTCCGTCCGGGGATTTCTCCGACGAGTCACGCTTCTCCATGGGCATAGGGGGAGGCGTGGAATACCAGCTCGGGGATAACTTCAGCCTGTTTGCCGATGGTCGCGGCTATGCCACCTTCATCAACAGTGACAACGAGCTGTTTTGCGATGCTAACCGCTGTATCTGGAATATCCGCGCCGATGTCATCTGGCAGGGCCAGGTGAATGCCGGTTTTAAATACACTTTTTAACCCTTAAGAGAGCAGTCTTCATGAAGATAGTCGTACTCGATGGCTACACCCTCAACCCTGGCGATCTCGATTGGCAGCCGCTGACAGCGCTGGGCGAGTTTCACTGCTTTGACAGAACCGCTCCGGCCGAGCTTATCGATCGTGCTCAAGGTGCCCAGGTGTTGCTGACCAATAAGACTGTTCTCGATGGCGAGGGTCTTAAGGCCTTGCCTGGGCTCGAGTATGTCGGCGTGCTCGCCACTGGTACCAATGTGGTGGATCTCAAGGCTGCCAGTGAGCTAGGGATCAAGGTGACCAATGTGCCCGGCTATGGCCCTGACGCCGTGGCGCAGATGGTATTTGCCCATATACTGCACCACACCCAGAGATTGTCTGATCATCACAATGCCGTGGTGGCTGGGGCCTGGTCTCAGGCGCCAGATTTCTGCTTTACCCTGGCGCCGCTACAATCCCTCAAGGGCAAGACGCTGGGGCTGGTGGGGTTTGGTGACATAGGTCGGCAGGTGGCCACTATTGCCAAGGCGTTTCAGATGCGGGTGCTGGTCAACACGCCATCCATTAAGCATGACCTCCCAGAGGGGGTCTGCTGGTGCGAGCGTGAGGCGCTCTTTGCCTGCGCCGATATCATCTCACTGCACTGTCCGCTAACGCCGGACACCGAGAAGTTGATTAACCGAGAGCGGCTCAGCGCCATGAAGCCAAGTGCCATCTTAATCAACACAGCCAGAGGCGGTCTGGTGGACGAGCAGGCCCTGGCCGATGCCTTAAGTCGCGGGGAGATTGCCGCCGCCGGAGTGGATGTGCTCTCGAGCGAGCCGCCACAGGCTGACAATCCGCTGCTGAGCGCACCTCATATCAGCATCAGCCCGCATAATGCCTGGGCGACCAGGGAGGCGAGGCAGAATCTGCTGACCATTGCCATCGATAACCTCAGGGGCTATCTGGCGGGGCAGCCGATTAATCAGGTGAATTAAGCCAAGGTCATCTGGTCGAAAAGAAAAGGGCGCCTGATTCTTGAGAAGAGGCGCCCTTTTTGTTGATCTCACTTGCGGAGGATTTAATCCAGCAACACTTCGACCTGAGCGGCAACCTTGAGCGCCTTGTCGATGGCGTTATCAATGCTTTCCCCACGAGCCAGGCCTACGCCGAGACGGCGACGGCCGTCGATATCCGGCTTGCCAAACAAGCGCAGCTGAGTGTTTGGCTCAACGAGTGCCTGCGCCATGCCGCGGTAGCTGATGTTATGGCTCGTGCCCTCGGCCAGGATCACCGCCGATGCCGATGGGCCGTGTTGCATTATGTTGGCGATAGGCAGGCCTAAGATGGCTCGCACATGCAGGGCGAACTCCGACAGGTCTTGGCTGATAAGGGTGACCAGGCCGGTATCGTGTGGGCGAGGCGACACCTCGGAGAAATAGACCTCCTCGCCCTTGATAAACAGCTCGACGCCGAACAGACCATAGCCGCCAAGTGCCTCGACTACCTTACGACCGATCGCCTGCGCCTTGGCGAGCACGGCATCAGACATGGCCTGGGGCTGCCAAGACTCGCGGTAGTCGCCATCCTCTTGGCGATGACCTATGGGGTCGCAGAAGTGGATGCCGTTGACGGCACTGATGGTAAGCAGGGTGATCTCATAGTCGAAGGGCACGAAGCCCTCGACGATCACCTTGCCACCACCGGCGCGGCCGCCCTCCTGGGCATAACGCCAGGCCGAGAGAATATCCTCCTCGCTGCGTATGATGCTCTGGCCCTTGCCCGATGAGCTCATCACAGGTTTGACGACACAGGGGAGGCCGATGTCGGCGACTGCCTGCTCAAACTGGCTCTGGGTGTCGCAGAAGAAATAGGGAGAGGTGGGGAGGCCCAATGTCTCGGCGGCGAGGCGACGAATACCTTCGCGATCCATGGTGAGCTGGGTTGCCTTAGCGGTGGGAACGACATTCACTCCTTGCGCTTCCAGCTCGACCAGGGTCTGAGTGGCGATCGCCTCGATCTCTGGGATCACCAGGTGGGGCTGTTCCTGCTCTATGATGGCGCGCAGGGCCTCACCGTCCAGCATGTTGATCACATGAAACCTGTGGCTGACCTGCATGGCTGGCGCGTTGGGGTAGCGGTCGACGCCAATGACCTCGACGCCCAGGCGTTGTAGTTCGATGGCAACTTCTTTGCCGAGTTCGCCGCAGCCTAGCAGCATGGCGCGTCTAGCGCCTTTTGAATAGGGTGTGCCTATCATGGTGTGGGTACCTTTTATCTTGAGTGGGTCGTGCGCCCAGCTTCGATTATTTGGCGACTATCTTACCTCTTAGCAAGGAATATGCAGACCCCTTACGCAGACAAGTGTGTACTGGATCAAGATTATGACGCGAATTAGGAAAGCATTATCAGCAATTTATGGCTAGTATGGATAAAGTAAAACTGCGAGATCTGTTTGTTTGCGCCAATCTCGATGGCGCGGCGTGTTGTGGTTAAATAGGTTCAATAACAATAAGGAGTGAGCCGTGTTTTTGGATTACTTTGCATTAGGTGTCATCATCTTTGTCGCCGTTTTCCTGTTTTATGGGGTGATCGTGATCCACGATATTCCTTATGAGATAGCCAAGAAGCGTAATCATCCCCAGCAAGATGCCCTGCATGTTGCCGGTTGGGTGAGCCTGTTTACCCTGCACGCTATCTGGCCCTTCCTGTGGATCTGGGCGACCCTGTATCGCGAGGACAGAGGCTGGGGCTTCAACAAGGTGGTCGAGCGAGAGCTGGCGTTGGAAGATGAGGTCAAACAGCTCAATCAAACCATAGCTAAGCTTGAGCAGCGTCTGAGCGCCGTCGAGGGCGGGCAAACGGCCTTGCATGTGGTCGAGACACAGTCAGATTCCCAAGAGAAGGAGTCATAAGATGGATCTATTACTCATTCTGACCTACACCGCCATCTGTATCGCCATCTTTAAGATCTTCAAGATACCCTTAAACAAATGGACAGTGCCC
The DNA here is from genome assembly GCF_023349185.1 of Shewanella aquimarina. Classification (GTDB taxonomy): domain Bacteria; phylum Pseudomonadota; class Gammaproteobacteria; order Enterobacterales; family Shewanellaceae; genus Shewanella; species Shewanella aquimarina. Next base: position 246,964 of record NZ_JAKIKY010000004.1, read on the forward strand.
ACGGCGATTCTCGGCGGCATAGTGATCGTCGGCGCCCTGGTGCTGCTGATGAACTATAACCACCCCTACACGCCCTATGCGCGTCAGGTGTTTGCCACGGTTCCCATCAACCCCGCGGTGCGCGGCCTGGTGACCAGCGTCGAGGCCAAACCCAATGTGCCCCTGAAGAAGGGGGATGTGCTGTTTCGCATCGATCCTAAGCCCTTCGAGGCGGTGGTGATGCAAAAGCGCGCGGCACTGGCGGCGGCCGAACTCGAGGTGCCCCAGTTAGAGGCGGCCTGGCAAACGGCTCAGGCCAGTGTGGAACGGGCCACGGCCGACAGAGACAGAAGCAAGTCGGCGTTCGAGCGATACGAGAAGGGGCGCAAGCGTGGCGGTGCCAACTCACCCTTTACCGAGCTGGAGCTGGATAACAAACGCCAGCTCTACATGGCCTCCGAGGCGCAGCTCGCCGCGGCGCGCTCTGAAGAGTTGAGAGTCAGGCTCGCCTATGAGTCCAATGTCGATGGCGTTAATACCAAAGTGGCCGGGATCCGAGCCGAACTGGATAAGGCGATGTACGATCTCGAGCAAACTGTGGTGCGGGCGCCGGCCGATGGCATAGTCACTCAGATGGCGCTGCGTCCCGGGGTGATTGCAGTACCTATGCCGCTACGCTCCCTGGTGAGTTTTATTCCCGACGAGGAGCGCTACTTTGCCGGAGCCTTCTGGCAAAACTCCCTGCTGCGCCTCAAGGAGGGAGATGAAGCCGAGATGATCTTGGACGCCGCGCCGGGTCAGGTGTTTAAGGGACGGGTGGCCAAGGTGTTGCCAGCCATGGCCGAGGGCGAGTTTCAGTCTCAGGGGGCATTGGTCTCTTCCAGAGTGCTACTACCAAGGGGGCGTGCCATAGTCTTGATTGAGCTGGACGATCACGAGGCGAAACGTAACTTTCCCGCCGGGGTATCGGGTCAGGCGGCCGTCTATACCGAGCATTTCTCCCACGTGGCCGTGATGCGCAAGGTGTTGCTGCGCATGCAGGGCTGGTTGAACTATCTATTTCATTAACTGATAGCCTGCCAGCCTGGCGAGTCATATAGAGTCCCGCCAATAGATAAGCCCGCGTTGCGGGCTTTTTTGTGGGGTAATTCATGGCGTGAACAATTGAATTTGTTGAGATACTGGGGTATCAATAGCGCTTGGGTTGGCGAACCAGGGCCAGCCCTGGTGGCTAATGCTTCTATCGCTAGTGACTAATCTTATATCGCTAGCGGCTCTGTTTAAGGATGACTATGCAAGATATTCGCGATCTCACCGCCGTGCTGCGCTCCAATACCCCGATCGTCGTGATCGAAACCTATGAAGAGTATCGGGTGATCGAGCTGCTAAAAAGGGTATCGACCATCCTATATCAGCCGCTGTTTACCTGGAGCATCACCCAAGGGCTGGCGCGTGCCGATGTGAAGATGGGGACTCAGAAATTCAACACAGATCCCACAGAGATCCTGGGGCAGATCAAGTCCACCAGTCAGCAGGGGATCTATGTGCTGTGCGACTTTCATCCCTTCGTCGACAATGCCCCCAAGAATGTGCGTCTGCTCAAGGAGATCGCCCTAGAGTATGAGGCGCTGAAACATACTATAGTCCTGGTGAGCCATGCCTTCGATATTCCGCCCGAGATCAAACGCTACTGCGCCCATTTCTCCATCTCGCTGCCCGATACCGTGCAGCTGCAAAACCTTATCTATGAACAGATAGACAAGGCTCGTGGCGAAGGTCTGCTGCAGAGTGTCGATGATGATGCCGTGGCTAAGCTGGCCGAGAATCTCAGGGGGCTGACCTTCGACGATGCCCGCCGTCTGGCCCATAAGGCGATAGTGGATGATGGGGCCATCACTCACTCGGACGTGGACAGGATCAACCAGGGCAAGTTTAAGCTGCTGGATATGGAAGGTGTGTTGCAATTTGAATATGACACCAGCGACTTCTCTCAGGTGGCTGGCCTGCATAACCTGAAGAAATGGCTCTCCCATCGCAGTCCGGTATCGAGTGCAGAAGGGCGGGTCGATCATCCCAAGGGGATCTTGCTGCTGGGGGTACAGGGCAGTGGTAAGAGCCTGGCGGCCAAGGCCGTGGCGGGCATGTGGCAGCGTCCCTTACTGCGCCTGGATATGTCGGCCCTGTATAACAAGTATATCGGCGAGACGGAGAAGAATTTGCGTAACGCCCTGGCGCTGGCCGATCTTATGGCGCCTTGCGTATTGTGGATAGACGAGATAGAGAAGGGGCTCAGTAGTGGTAGCAGCGACGATGGCACCTCTAAGCGGATCCTGGGAGCGCTGCTGACCTGGATGGCAGAGCGAAAATCTGAGGTGTTCTTGGTGGCTACGGCCAACGATATCAGTGCCCTACCACCCGAGCTGATGCGTAAGGGCAGGATGGATGAGATCTTCTTTGTGGATCTGCCCGACGATAGCGTGCGCCAGGCGATCTTCCTGATCCATCTGCAGCGTCGTCGGCTCGACCCGCTCAATTTTGACCTGGTTAAGCTGTCACAGGCCAGCCAGGGCTTCTCCGGCGCCGAGATAGAGCAGGCGATCATCTCCGCGCGTTATACGGCGCGAGCGGCTGAGCAAAGCGTGTCTCAGGCGCTCTTATTGGGCGAGTTGATGAAGACCCGCCCCCTGTCTGTGGTGATGCGGGAAAAACTGGCCGCGCTGCGTCACTGGGCGCAAGGGCGTACCGTCAACGCCCATCAATAGCGGGTGCGAGTCTACTCGGGCTTAGGGGGGAACTGAGAGAGAATCTTGTTCACGGTTTCCCTGGTCTCTCTGGCCTTTTTCTCGCCGCCATCATCGTAATCAAACTTATCGCTGCCGCGCCAGACAAGCTTGTTGCTGGCGCTGTCGACTATGTCTATCTGGATGAGCTGCATCTTGGCGCTGTCGCTGCCCAGTGGCACACCGACGCTGGTGCCGACTCCGACACTGCCTGAGCTGCCCCAGCTGCCGGTTCCCAGGCCGATGGAGAGCCCGGAGCTCTTGGGCTTGTCTACCACCTTGAAGCCGTAGGTCACCATAAACTGGGGCTGGTCGGCGACCTGGCTGTAGCCTCTCTGAGTCAGGCTATCGACGATGGCCTGGTCTATTCGCGCCGTGCTGAGGGGGTCGCCGATATTGGCAGGACTCTGCAGGGTGAAGCGCTTAAGCGTATCGAAGTCATACTGGGTATCGTAATCTGTGGTAGGTTTGCTGGCACAGGCGCCTACGAGTAAGGCGGCCATTGTTAGGATGAGCAGGCGTAGTGAACTCATGAGACTCCTTAATAATCATAATTTGATGCTATCAGCTTATTTATACAAGAGTTTTCAGTTTTAGTGTATGAATAAAGTTTAGCCTGTTGCCGAGATTTAGGTTATGTTTTAACTATAGGCTCATTTAGCGACCCCTTAAGTGAGCCCATATTCAAGATGTCGCAGACAATTAGGTGTAGCTAGCCCCCATGGAACAGTTAGAGTTTTTCGAGATCCCCAGTCCCTGTATCGGTGTCTGCCAGACAGACGCTCGGGGCTATTGCAAGGGCTGCCTGCGAAGCAGAGAGGAGCGCTTCAACTGGCTGCACTTCTCCGATGCGCAAAAAAATGAGGTGATTCGCCTATGTAAACAGCGTCATCGCCGTCGTCGCCTGGCCCTGCTAAAGGCGAAGAAGACGGCCATCTTGGAAGAGCGCGCCGCCGCGACCCAATCACTGGACTTCGACATCGATGCCGAATGATCTCGGCTGGCGTTAACCCAATGTCGAGTTCGGCCGCATCAACATACCACTTACTCGTTTAAGCCCGTTTTCCGTCTGCTATTTTCTTTGTCTGTTCGCGCTCACCCTGGGCCAGCTCAGGGTAAATACCGTATTGCCCGGCTCGCTTGCCAGTGACACCCGGCCATTGTGCTTGTGCATGATCCGCTTGATGATGGCCAGCCCCAGTCCATGACCCTTGTTGCCATTCTGTACCACCTTGCTGCGATAGAAAGGTTCGAAGATCTTCTCTTGATCCACGGCGGCGATACCCGGGCCATCGTCGATCACCTTGAGCTGCACCGACTTGTTTTCCTGGCGGATGGCGATGGTGATATGGCTCTTGGCAAAACGCTGGGCATTGATGATCAGGTTTTGCAGTGCCCGTTCGATAAGCGAAGGATCGCCCATCACCTTCAGCTCGGGTGTCTGCTCGTCAAAATAAATTGGAATGCTGTGGCGGTTTTGCAGGCGGCTGATGGTCTGCTGGGTAAGCCGAGTAAGCTCACAGCATTCAAACTCTAAATCCTGCTGTTGTGACTCCAGGCTGGCATAGGTGAGCAGTTCCTGCAGTAGGGTCTCCATCTCCTTCACATCTTGCTGCATCTCGTCGAGAAATTCCTGGCGCCGCTCGGGATCTGAGTCGGGGGCACAATATTGAGGCACCAGGGCCAGGGCAAACTTGAGCCGGGCCAGGGGGGTTCTGATCTCGTGGGAGACGGCGTTAGAGAGATGCTTCTGGTTCTCGATCAGCGCGCTGATGTGGCGTGCCATCTCGTTGAAGGTTGACGCCAGGGGCTGTACCTGGGAGCGGCTGGAGAGTTGGATCTGGGTGTCCCACTTGGCCTGGCCAAATGCCTTGGTCGCCAGTCGCAGCGTCTTGAGATCCCGTGACAGGGGCCAGACCCAGATCAGCGCGACCAATGCCAGGGAAAGATAGAAGAAGAGGGTAAACAGGCCGCGCAGCTGCTCCCTGGGATCTATCTCTATGGGCCCTGCCATGAGGATCTCCTGGTCATCGATCTCGATAAAATGCAGCTCGTGTTGCTCGTCCGGGGCGGTCACCAAGACGCTGTCGCGGCTGAGGGATTCATCTTGGTTGATGGCCACCTGGGCCTTAGGCAGTAGCCTGAGTGGGTAGCTGTGTTGGGTGCTGAGCTGGGAGAGAAACGCCTCGCGCTGGGCCTTGGGCAGCTTGCCGATCAGCTGAGCCAAGGCGATGAGCGGCGCGTCTTGGGCGCCGCCGTCGTCGACATTGTTTTGCCAGATGCTGTCCAGGGTCCAGCCGATACCGAGAAAACTGAGGCTCAGTAGCAGGTATAGGCTGATGAAGAGTCGTTTCAACGCAGCTCCGTTAGTTGTTCCAGGCTTCTGGGGCGAATAGATATCCCTGACCCCATACCGTCTTAATTCTAAATGGGGTTTCGATATTGTCACCTAACTTCTTGCGTAGCCGTGAGATACGCACGTCGATCTTCCTGTCTTTACCGTCGAAATCTATGTTGAGCAGGTATTGATAGATATATTGGCGGCTCAGTACCTGGCCCGCCTGCGATGCCAGCAGCCAGAGAAGCTCGAACTCATGGCTGGTGAGATCCACCTCGAGATCGCCAAGGCGAATCGCCTGAGTGTGGGGATCTATGCTGAGTTTCCCGAAGCTGAGGCAGTGAGACTCGGCCTGCGGTGGCTTGGCGGTGCGGCGCAGCAAATTATTGATGCGGGCGATAAGCAGCGCAGGGTCGACTGGCTTTACCACATAGTCGTCGGCGCCCAGCTCTAACCCTTTGATCTGATCCTCGTTGGAACCCAGGGCGCTCATCAGCAGGATAGGGCCGGCAAAGTAGTCGGGCAGTTTTTCACAAAGAGTAAGGCCATCCATCCCTGGCAGCATGATATCGAGCAAGATGATATCTGGTTTGTAGTTGATCAGTCGGGTCAGTACTGTGTCACCACGACGCTCAACTTCCACGTGCATTCCATGCGACTTTAAATAATCCACAATCAGGTTTGCCAGACGAATATCGTCTTCGACGAGCAAGACTCTATGGGTCGATTGAGATTCTGTCATTAGAATAGACTCCAGGGGTTGCGATAACGACGCCTCACCTGAGGCGACGAAGTAGGGGTAACTTTTAATTTTACGCCGGCCAATGTTTGGTGGCTTTCTTTGTCTATCATGACAAATTGAATATCTTTTTGTGTCTCAACCTTCACGGTGAGCGAGTGGGTATTGGGGGAATCGGCGCACCACTTTTCCAGGTCGCTATGATCCGACATGATACAAACCACCTGGGGATAGGTGGTTTCCCAATTCAGTACCAACTCAATTTCACAGCTCTGTTCGACATCGGCCGTGATGCAAAATTGGGGTGACAATGACAAGCTGGCCGTAGACTCTTGGCCCGCGGCATAGGTAATGTTACACAGTAAAATAATGGCAAGAATTGCCTGTATCAGCCTGAAAGTCATTGAAAACACAAACCTTAAAACCTATAGGCTGTGCCGATAAAGTAAGTGTTGGCGTAACTTTCGGTGACGAGCGGGCTGTCGGTGATCGCATCGGCCAAGTCGGTATAGCGTACCAGGAAGAGCAACTCCCAGTGCTCATTCATTATGTATTGTGTCGTCAATTCTAATCCTAAATTAGTGCCAGAACCGGCACGATAGCGTTCACTCCAATATGCATTCTCGCTTGGACGTACGCCGTAATAGTAGTTGATGATCTCTTCGCTCTTCCAGTTGGCCACCGCGGCGACTTCAAATTTCCAGTCGGTCAGCGACAGGTTGTAGAGCCATTTGACTTTGCCTTCCATGCCGGAGTGGACATCGAAAAGGTCGTGGGCCAAGGCGAGGTTGATTATACCCACCGGAGTGTAAATAAACGCTTCGGCTCCGCCAAGAAGTGTAAATTTTCTGTCTTCGAGTTCGTTGAAAAACGGCTCGGGCTCGGCGCCAAAAGCTTGAAATCGCGAGGTAAGCGCCGGTGTCGAGCTGAGCTGGCTGGTACCAGAGATAAAGATGTTCGACGGATCCCAACGGTAGAAGTAAGCACTGTCGCTGCTGAAGCTGGTGGTCAGGTTGAGGCTGAACAGCTCCTCGTCCGCCAGGGTGTAGCCCAGATTGCCATTGTCGAAAAACCAGCTGTCGCCATAGTAGGCTAGGGTCGGTGCCAGGTAGATGGGGATATCGTCGTAGTCGCGGATGGGGTTACTGCGCTCACCATAGCCTAACGCCAGGCCGAGTTGCCACTGGCCAACCTCGATGCATTCATCATCCATATGACGAACCTTCTGCTCTTCGGCCTGGATGGCAAAGGAGAACAGCAGAGTCGTAAGTAGGCCTGTCAGCAGCTTGTTTTTCATGGGTATAGATACACTAAATTGGATCAAACAGGAGTCTGAACAAAGATTACCATTTACGTCATATATGCACAGCGTTTTCGCTATTCCTGATGCAAAATGATACAGCTTGATGCCTTGTGTTGGTTGCATTTTGGCGAAATGTTGCGCAGCAACAGGGAGCCTGTGATCCCTTTTAGCTATAGAGTTTACTGACTTGTTGCAACTGCCTCTGCTGCTCGGTGCGCTCCCCCTCTCTGGGCATGGCCAGGCCGACGGTGCGCCTGAGCTGCAAGTCGCCAATCGCCTTATAGATGATGTTGTTCTGCTCCATCAGTACCGGCAGGGCTGGCACCAGGGCGATACCCACGCCGGCGGCCACTAAACCCACGGCATATTCCACCGTCTGGATCCGTGCGCGGATCTGCATCTTTATCCCCTCGAGGTCCATCAGCTGCTGCAGATCTGCCAGGGCCTCGCAGGGGGCGCGGTGGATGAAGGGCTGGCCGCTGAGATCCTGCAGGCGGATCTCCTTTTTCAGGGCCAGGCTCATGGTCGAGGGGATCGCCAGTAGGTAGTCGTCATGCCAGATGGGCTGAAACACTTCGTCCGACTTTAGCTGACTGGTGGTGATGATGCGGGCGTCGCAGGGCTCGTTGGCCTCGACCAGGGTAAGCTCCATATCATGGCAGGCCTGGCTGAAGTCTTTGAGCAGCATGCTCATGCGTTGTACCCCGAGGGAGTTGATCAGCCCAAGCTTGAAGGGTTGGCGCTGCTCTGGCGTATTAAACAGCGAGGCGATCGCCTTGGACTCGTTTAGCAGCCGCTGGGCCAAGGGATAGAGGCGCTCTGCCGACTCTGTGGGGCTCACACCTCTGCCGTGACGCTGGAACAGCTGAGTGTTGAGCTCGTCTTCGAGTTGACTGATGGCCGAGGAGATCGACGGCTGGGCGATATAGCACTGCTTAGCGGCGGCGCTGATGGTGCCCTTATCGTAGACGGCGACGAAGTAGCTCAGGGCTCTCAGGTTCATCTTTACCCTTACGTAAGATATAGAAAATAACTATGTAAGCTAAACAAAAAGAATATTTTTCCTACGGATAAATTATGCCTATGCTAGTCGAATTAGCAAGTGATGAATTAGTCACCAGCGACAACCACAACAATAACGACAGCAAGGAACAGACTCATGGCTCGAGTGAAATTTGATTGGCAAGATCCACTGCAATTCGATGCGCTACTTAGCGAAGATGAACGCATGATCCGCGACATGGTGCACGACTATGCGCAAGAGAAGTTGATGACCCGGGTATTGATGGCCAATCGCGAGGAGCATTTCGACCGTGAGATCATGAACGAACTTGGCGAGCTGGGGCTCCTGGGGGCGACCCTGCCCGAGGCCTATGGCTGTGCCAATGCCAACTATGTCAGTTATGGCCTGGTGGCCCGTGAAATTGAGCGGGTCGATAGCGGCTATCGTAGCGCCATGAGCGTGCAGTCTTCATTGGTGATGCACCCCATCTATACCTATGGCAGCGAGCAGCAGCGTCAGAAGTACCTGCCTAAGCTGGCTACCGGCGAGTGGGTAGGCTGTTTTGGTCTGACCGAGCCGGATGTGGGCTCAGATCCCGGTGGGATGAAGACCCGCGCCGAGCGCATCGAGGGGGGGTACCGTCTCAACGGCGCCAAGATGTGGATCACCAACTCGCCTATCGCCGATGTGTTTGTGGTGTGGGCCAAGCTCGATGGGGTGATCCGCGGCTTCATCCTAGAGAAGGGGATGAAGGGGCTGAGTGCGCCTAAGATTGAGGGTAAGTTCAGCCTCCGGGCATCGATCACCGGCGAGATAGTGATGGACAATGTCGAGGTGGGTGAAGAGGCGCTATTGCCTAACGTCGAGGGACTCAAGGGCCCATTTGGCTGCCTCAACAAGGCTCGCTACGGCATCGCCTGGGGGGCGCTTGGCGCCGCCGAATTCTGTTGGCACGCGGCGCGTCAATATAGCCTAGACCGTATCCAGTTTAACCGTCCGCTGGCGGCCACTCAGCTGATTCAGAAGAAGCTGGCCGACATGCAGACAGAGATCACAACTGGTTTATTTGCCTGTCTGCAGGCCGGTCGCCTGATGGATCAGGACGCCTTGCCCGTCGAGGCCATCTCACTCATCAAGCGTAACTCCTGCGGTAAGGCGTTGGAGATCGCCCGTATCTCCCGCGACATGCATGGCGGCAACGGCATCAGCGACGAGTTCCATGTCATCCGTCACGTGATGAACCTTGAGGCCGTCAACACCTACGAGGGCACCCATGATATTCATGCGCTCATCCTGGGTCGTGCGCAGACCGGTATCCAGGCCTTCGGCTAATTCCTCTCCTTCAGCTCGGAGCGACGGCGTCGCTCCGCCTTCTCGTCGCAGCGGCCTGTTGAACGCCCGTGGTATAGGCCTTGTTGCGCCCAATTGAGGTAGATCAACTTGGAAGATAGAGCTATTGCCCTCGACAGGCAATTTGTCGAACGTGTATCTCAGCAAGATTTCCTGGAGATAGAGCAGGGCTGGTGCCACACTCGCCTGGGGCTCAGCGATGCCGATTTTGTTGGCATGTTTGAGTCTCAGATGAAGAGCCGGCTGCTGGATCTCGAGTCCCGTAAGATGCGAGCCCGTAATCAGGGCTTCTATACCATAGGCAGCTCGGGCCACGAAGGCAACGCCGCCTGCGCCGCGGCCCTGCGCCCGACCGATATGGCGTTTCTGCACTATCGCAGCGCGGCCTTCATGATAGAGAGGGCGCGCCAGGTGCCCGGCGAGACGTCTCTGTGGGACATGCTGCTCTCCTTCGCCGCCTCCAGCGAAGATCCCATCTCGGGCGGACGCCATAAGGTACTTGGCAGTAAGCGCTTGATGATACCGCCGCAGACCTCCACCATCGCCTCTCACCTGCCTAAGGCGGTGGGGGCAGCCCTGAGTATTCCCCTGACTCAGAGGCTGGATATCGACAGTGCCCTGCCCGAGGACAGCCTGGTGTTCTGCAACTTTGGTGATGCCTCGGCGAACCACGCCAGCGCCCAGACGGCGATCAATGCCGCGGGCTGGGCCGCCTATCAGCAGGTGCCACTGCCGCTGCTGTTTGTCTGCGAAGACAATGGTATCGGCATCTCCACCGCCACCCCAAGCGGCTGGATCGCAGCCAACTTTAAAGATCGCGCCGGCATCAAGTATTTCTATTGTGACGGTCGGGATCTACTGGACTGCTACCGGGTCAGTCGCCAGGCGGCTGAGTATGCCAGAGTCAAGCGCCGTCCCGTCTTCTTACATGTCAGAACGGTTCGCCTGATGGGGCATGCTGGCAGCGACGCCGAGATTGCCTATCTGAACAAACAGAAGATTTTAGACAACGAGGCGCAGGATCCACTGCTGCTCACGGCCAAGCAGATCATCGAGGCCAAGCTGATGAGCCCGGATGAAATCGTCGAGCAGTACCAAAGCCTCAAATCGCGCATCGCGGCCATTGCCAAGGTCGCGGTCGAGCGGCCAAAACTGACCAGTGCCAAGACGGCGATGGCGGCGGTGGTCCCGCCTGTAAATGACCAGGTTCAGTCACACCAAGATCTGTCCAAAGAAGCCTTTGCGCGGCTATTCAGCGCAGACAAGAACTCCCTGGGTAAACCGCTGCACATGGGCAAGCTGATCAACATGACCCTCACAGAGTTGATGGCACGTCAGCAGAACATAGTGGTCTGCGGCGAGGATGTGGGCAAGAAGGGCGGGGTGTATCATGTCACCTCGCGCCTGGTGGAGCGCTTCGGGCCTAACCGGGTGATCAATACCCTGCTCGATGAGACCTCCATATTGGGGCTGGCCATCGGCATGGCCCACAACGGCCTGCTCCCGATTCCCGAGATCCAGTTCCTCGCCTATGTGCACAACGCCGAGGATCAGATCCGCGGCGAGGCGGCGACCCTGCCGTTCTTCTCTAACGGCCAATTTACTAATCCCATGGTGATCCGCATCGCCGGTCTGGGTTATCAGAAGGGCTTCGGCGGCCACTTCCATAACGACAACTCTCTGGCGGTGTTTCGCGATATACCTGGCCTCATCCTGGCCTGTCCCTCCAACGGCGCCGATGCCATGGGGATGCTACGTGAATGCGTGCGGCTGGCCGAGCAGGAGCAGCGACTGGTGATCTTCCTTGAGCCGATCGCCCTCTACATGACGCGGGATCTGCACCAGGAGGGCGACGGCCTCTGGAGTCATGCCTATTGTCCTCAGGAGCAGGCCAAGGCGCTGCCCTACGGTGAGCTGGGTGTCTACGGTAAGGGCAAGACCCTGGCCATTCTCAGCTATGGCAACGGCTATTACCTCAGCCGTCAGGCCGAGCGTGAGTTGGCCGAGCAGGGGATAGATTGCCGGGTTATCGATCTGCGCTACCTCATCCCGCTTAACGAGGAGGCGATCATCGCTGCGGTCAGCGAGTGTGAACACCTGTTGATCGTCGATGAATGCCGCCGCAGTGGCTCGGTAAGCGAGGCGATAGTCACCTGTGTGCATGAGCGTTTGGGGGATCTTGCGCCGCAGATGGCCAGGCTGACCGCCGAGGATTGCTTTATTCCACTGGCGGAGGCGGCGACCCTGCCGCTGCCTGGGCGCTCGCAGATAGTCGAGGCCGCCCTGGCCCTGATTGGTGAGCAGGCAAAGGACGACGAGGGGAGTGAAACCATCCAGCGCACAGGAGTGAGACAAGCCTTATGACACAGGAAGCTAAGATGATGAAGACAGGCGAAACGGCGGCGACAGGCAAGCTAAGAGCGCTGGTGGTCGCGCCGGGAAGAGGGTGCTACAACAAGGAGGAGCTCGGTTATCTCGCCAGGTACCATAGCGACAAGCTTGCCTTTATCGAGGCGATCGATGCCTATCGGCGTGATTTGGGGCAGAAGCCCGTCGCCGAGCTCGATGCTCAGGGTAAATACTCCTTTAAGCTGCACACCCCGGGGGAAAATGCCTCGGCCTTAATCTATGCCTGCGCCATGGCCGACTTTATGGATATCGACCGTGAGCGCTTCGATATCGTGGCGGTCACGGGTAACTCCATGGGCTGGTATATCGCCCTGGCGCTGGCCGGCGCCCTGGATGAGCGCGGCGCGATTGAGGTGATCAACACCATGGGCAGCATGATGAGTGATGGCCTGATTGGCGGACAGATGATCTATCCAGAGATGGACGATAACTGGCGCCGGGACAAGACCAAGACAGCACTGCTGGACAGGGTGATCGCCGAGGTGAATGAGCAGGCCGGCTGTGAGCTCTATACCTCTATTCATCTGGGGGGATATAGGGTGCTGGCGGGTAACGAGGCGGGGCTGACTCAGGCTGAGGTTTTGCTGCCAAGGCTTGAAGAGCGCTACCCAATGCGACTGTATAACCATGGCGCCTTTCACTCGCCACTGCTGATGGATATTGCGCGCCGGGGGGAGCAGGCTCTGCCCGAGTCGCTGTTTCATCGTCCCAGATTGCCCATGGTCGATGGCCGAGGGCATGTGTGGAATCCTTTCTCCACTGATTTGGCACGACTGCACAGCTACACCTTAGATCATCAGGTGGTGGCGCCCTATGACTTTAGTCAGGCGATGGCCGTAGCGGTCAAGGAGTTTGCCCCTGATTGCGTGATAGTGCTGGGGCCGGGTAACACCTTAGGCGGGCCCGTGGCGCAGACGCTGATCGCCAACCAATGGTTCGGTTGGCAGAGTAAGCAGGATTTCAGCGAGGCGCAGAAGTTGGCGCCTAAGCTGATCGCCATGGGCAACCCCGCGCAGCGACCCATTGCCACGGGAGAATAAGGGCGTTGCTATGCTTATTGTACCTATGGCATATTGCCTTCTTTTATAAGGAAATATAGGACGTTTATGGCAGAGCAAGAGTTTGATTCCCCCCAAGCCCCGGATATCACTATTCGTCACAGCACAGATGGCGACATAGAGGGGATTTTCGCCTTGTACGGTCAGCCTAGCTGTTATGCCGGTACACTGCAGCGTCCCTATCCGTCGCTGGCCTTCTGGCAGAAACGCCTGAAGGATCTGCCGGAGAACTGTTACAGCCTGGTGGCCGTTCGTGATGGGCAGATAGTGGGGCAGCTTGGCATGGAGGTCTACAGCAATGCCAGGCGCAAGCATGTTGCCAACTTTGGCATGGCGGTGTGTGAGTCGGCGCGTGGGCAGGGGATCGGCAGTGCTTTGCTGGCAGCAATGATAGATCTGGCGACCAACTGGCTGGCGGTGCGTCGTATCGAACTTGAGGTCTATACCGATAACGAGGCCGCGGTTACGCTCTACAAGTCCCATGGTTTTGTGATAGAAGGCGAGGCCAAAGATTACGCCTTTCGGGATGGCGGCTATGTGAATGCCTTCCTGATGGCCAGGTGCAGCTAAGCCCTGACTTAGAGCCCTGCCTTTAAGGTCTGGGCTTGAGTCATAGCTTTAAACATTAGCTTTAAACATTAGCTTTAAACATTAGCTTTAAACATTAGCTTTAAACATTAGCTTTAAACATTAGCTTTACGCATAAGCTATGAATGCTCTCTAAGCGCCCAGGCACAGGCGCTATCTGAGACGCAAAACTGATCTAGATCAGCAGATGGTTAACTAAGATCTTCTGCTGATTTTTTTGATAGGTCGATCACGTAAAGCCGTAAAATGTGAGGCTTGTCCTGTCTACCCGGGTTTTACTTGTTGTAGGAGCGCTCGCCTGAGATGACCCGAAACAAGCTTTGTGACGCAACCCTCAAAAAGTGAGTTAACGTGATCTTGATCGTCTTGGCGGTGGGGAGATATTTATCTCAATGAATTTATTGGATATTTTTACGCTCCGTTAATATCATCACTCGACTTTACCTCTTATCTTATTGTTTTGTATCTATTTTTGTTATGACGCGTCGCCGACTCGGGCAGGCATTGTAGTGTCCTTAAGACTGCTCTAGAATCCGCCGCGATTTTGACCGCGCCATGGTGGCGCATTTACTGCGAGCGATAACGAGGGGAATTAAATGTCGACAAAATTGGCCAATCCTGCGCCTCTGGGTCTGATGGGGTTTGGTATGACGACTGTGCTGTTGAACATACACAATGCGGGCTTCTTTGACATCGATGCCATGATCTTGGCGATGGGGATCTTCTACGGTGGTCTGGGCCAGGTGCTGGTGGGCATGATGTGCTTTAAACGGGGGGACACCTTCGGCACCACGGCATTTACCTCATATGGCCTGTTCTGGTTGACCTTAGTGGGACTCATTATGCTGCCTAAGCTTGGACTTGCCGCCGCCAGTCCGAGTCATTTCATGGGCTGGTACCTAAGCCTTTGGGGTGTGTTTACCGCCTTCATGTTTGTCGGTTCTTTGCGTTACCCTCGCGCCAAGCAAGTGGTATTTGGCTCCTTGACCCTGCTGTTTTTCCTGCTGGCGGCCCGCGACTTTACTGGTAGCGAGTCGATTGGATTGATCGCCGGATTCGAAGGGATATTCTGCGGCGCCAGCGCCATCTACTTTGCCATGGCCCAGGTGCTTAATCAGGAATATGGCCGGGTGATCCTGCCTATCGGTGAGGCTAAAGCTTAGCCATATTCGATGGCGGTCTTGACCGCCTGTAGGATCTCGGTGCGATTGGAGGGCTTAAGAATGTACCCCTTCAGTCCCACCTGAGCCCAGCGCTTGATCAGCTCACGGTTGTTGTTGCTGGTCAGCGCCACCACGGGAATGTCCTTACCGTCGTTATGGACCTTGAGTTGCTTGGTGGTGTTGATGCCATCTAGGTGGGGCATATAGAGATCCATGAGAATCAACGAGTAATCGTTCCCCTTGATCATCTTGAGGGCGGTCAGGCCGTCGCAGGCCTGCTCTGTGTCATATTCATCCTGCTCCAGCACCTTGACGATCATCTCGCGGTATATCTGATTGTCTTCCACCACTAAGATCTTCTTCTTGGGCGGCTTGGCGTCATGCTCATCAAACAGGGAGGAAACCAGGGCCTGACTGGGGAGCCTGCTTTTCTGTTTAGCCTGTACCTTCTGCTTGATATCTTTGATCTCGCTGTGGCGACTGGTGAGCTGCGCCAGGATGAGATCCAGACCATCTTTGATCTCCACCTCAAGCTGGGTCAGTAGGGGCTCGATATGCTGCTTCGCCAGCGATTTGACCAGTGCCTTGTCGTGACCCATGCCCTCGTCGCCATGGGGGAGTTGCTCGGTCGACTGCTCCATGGAGGCCTTGCAGGAGTCGACTGAATCCAATAGTTGACGCTTACACTGACTGCTGAGTTCGATCAGCGAGGCGAGGTTAGTGTCTATCCGCTCTAGCTGGTCGTCATCCAGACCGGCGTAATGGTCATCCCCCTGACTCTGTCTCAGTCCGTTGTGGACTATCATCTTCAGGCGAAACTTCTCATACAGGGGGAGATAGACGAAGTAGTTGTCGAATACCCCCTTGATGCAGCTGCGAAAGGCCAAACCAGATTCCTTGTTCTTACACAGCACAATGGCGTAATGCCTGTGGACGATCTGCTGATTCTTCAAGAGCTTGGTATAGAGCTCTATGCTGAGTTTCACCGTGCTCATGGCAAAGAGGATCACCGAGGGTTTATGCTCTTTTATCTGCTCGCCCACCAGCCTAGTGACAGGCACAGTGCGGTATTCGTCGACCTGTTCGGCAATGATGTTAGCCGCGCCTGAGATATCCTCCTCCTTTTCATAGAGCATGATCACTTCGGGGTGACGGCTGGCGACGCTAGGTTTTCGGGTCATGAGTTGATCACCTCTATCAGGGATTGCAGGGCGTTCTTGAGCTGGATGATGAGCTGCTTGCACTGAGCCATATCTTGCTCGATGGCGGCGAACTCCAGTTGCTGTAGTTTGTCGGTAACCTCTTCGGCACCAATCGCCTTGGCAGAGGTCTTGAGAAAGTGCGCCCCCTGCTTGAGCCCCTTGAATTCGCGGTTGTTGTAGTGGGTAGCGAGTTCGCGCAGGCTGGAGCGCGCCTGGCTGACGAAGTCCTGTTTGAACTGGGCGATGAGGGTAGGATCATTGCCGATGAGATCGCGCATGATCTTAGGGTTGAGGATCTGGGGACTATTCTTCATGGCGATACCATTTTTGTATGACCTTCTTCAGGTCTCTCAGCTGTACGGGCTTGCTGACAAAGTCGTTCATGCCCGAGCGATAGCAGTCGTCGAGTTCGGTTGCCATGGCGGCGCCTGTGATGGCGACAATGGGCACCGACTTACGTTGGGTGCTGGTTTCTATCTGGCGGATCTGTTTGGACATGTCATAACCGTCTAGATTGGGCATATGGCAGTCGGTGAGGATCAGTTTGTAATTCGCCGATTGCCACAGGTGTACACCGGCGAGGCCATCTTCGGCGAGGTTGCAACGATAGCCAAGCATGTCGAGTTGTTTAAGAATAAGCTTCTGATTTAACGGGTTATCCTCAACGACCAGTATGTCGGCATCCCCCTTGAGTCGAGGTTCTGGCTCCTGAGTTAAGGAGTCAAAGAGCTCTAACTCCATCTCCTCGAGATCGATGGCGAGGTCGGTGTCGAGACGTTTCTGCACCGCCTTGAGCAGCAATGCCTTGGATAACAGATAGATATCCAGGGTGTCTATCTGGGGAATGGCCTGCTTTAGCGCCTTGCGTTGGTGTTGGGGCAGGGCCACGAGCCAGTTACTATGCCCCTTGGGGCTCGCCGCCTGATTGACCAGAAAACTCAGCTCGTCTGCCTCGCCTGTGGCGAGGATAATCACCAGCTGCAGGCTTTGGGTGTCGAAACCCAGGTGCTCGGCCTGGTAGCATTTGACCCTGCCACCCTTGTCGGTCAAACACTGTTTAATCCAGTCCATCTTACTCTGGGGCTGTCCCAGGTTCACTATCCCTATGGTGTGTTGGGAAAGCGTATGATTCTGCTCATGGCGATGGGCGCGCCAGAAGGGAAGCTCGACACAGAATTGGGCGCCCTGACCCAGCTCGCTTTCGAGATTGACACTACCGCCCATCAGGTTGGTGAGTTTGCCGCAGATAGCCAGCCCGAGTCCCGTGCCGCCATAGTTACGCGTGGTAGAGCGCTGCGCCTGTACGAAGGGGGTAAAGAGACGTTTCTGGGTCGCCTTGTCTATGCCTATGCCGTTGTCTGTCACAGTGAAACGCACCCGGGTCACGATATCATTCTGCTCGCTCACGGCGATGTTTAGCGAGACACAGCCCGTCTGTTCCTCTGTGCTGTGGGTGAACTTCATCGCGTTGCTGAGTAGGTTACTGAGAATCTGTCGCACCTTGACGATATCTCCTTCGACCCATTCGGGCAGATCCAGGGCTTCCTCTACGGCGAACCTCAACCCCTGGCGGCTGGCAACAGGCGAGAAACTCTTGATCAGATCGGCGATGACTCCGGTGAGGTGGAAGTCTTGCTGCTCAAGTTGCATCTTGCCCGACTCTATCTTGTTGATATCTAGTATGTCGTTAAGGATATAGATGAGGTTATTGGCCGAGGTCGAGGCGGTTTCGATAAGATCTCTTTCTTCGCTCGACTTATCAGCCAGTGACAGCAGCTCCAGCGCACCGATCACCGCATTCATCGGCGTGCGAAGCTCGTGGCTGATCATCGAGAGAAACTCACTCTTGGCCTGGCTGGCGATTTCGGCTCGCTCCTTGGCAAGCTGCAGTTCTGTGGTGCGCTGCTTGACCCGGCTCTCCAACGATTTGTAGCTTTCCTGCAGCGCCAGACGGGCCTGATAGATGGGGGTCTGATCGATGCAGATGCCGTCGATGCGGCTATTTTGATTGTTCTGTCCCTGGCTCACCTTGCCTTTAGCAAGTATGTAGATGGTCTCCTGGTTGGGCAGAATGGCGCGATACTCCTGATGAAAGGGGGTGCCGTTGGCCAGGGAGTCCTCGACGGCCGTCATTACCGTGGGTAAGTCTTCTGGATGGATCCGTTCGGCCCACTTCTCTAATACGCCAATATCTTCAAAGTTGAGGCAAAACATCTCGTTGGCTCTTTGATCCCACTGCCAGATCCATCGTCCCCGTTCATCTATTTGTGCCCGCCAGTTACCTATGTTACCGGCCTCGAGCGCCAGCTTCTTCGACTCGTTAGCCTCGTTAAGGGCGTCGAGCATGGCGTTGGATTCTGTCTGATCTTTGATGAGGCCGAGCAGCTTAAAGTGGCCATTGTCCAGGAAGATATGCTCGGCGAACAGCTCATAGACCCTCTCCATATCTTTTGAGTCGATACGAAAACGAAATTGAGTCTTATGTTTGCCCGAGGGCGAAGGGGCGAGAAAGCTATCGAACTTATGGCGGTCTTTCATCCTGACCATCTGCTGTAGCACCTGCCAGTCTAGGGGACTGTGATGGCTCAGCTGCAGCAACTCCTTCATCCTGCTGGAGAAACGCGTCTGGCCTGTGGCTGAGTCATAATGCCAGATGCCGATATTTGCCGAGCAGAGAAAATCCTCGAAACGCTTGAGGTAGGCCTGCTGAATATTGGGATCATCTCTCTGCGCGACAAACAGCAGCTGGTAGTGACTGTCGTCTAGACGGTGGGGGAGCAGTTGGTACCAAGGAGTCTGAGACTGGCGGTGGAGGCGTACGTCGAGGGATCGTTCCTCTGTTAATGCATGGGCGATGGCATCAATGAGTGAGGTGCTTGAATCGATTTGATTAAGGGTCAATAGCTGATCGAGTGGGTGCTCGATGATGGCCGCATCATTAAGCTTAAACAAGGCGCAAAGGGCGTCGTTGGCCTCGATGATCAGTCCTTGCTCATCGCAGATAAGCTGCGCAAATGGTGAGTGGTCAATGCTTTTCCCTGTAGGCGCCATGGCATCCACATCCTTGTTATTGCTTAAGAATAAGTCTAGACCTATGTGAGCAATTTTGGGGAATGGATTTGTGAATCTTTTTTGCGGGAAAGCTTTGGAAGGAGCGTCCCTCGGCTGCAGAGAGCGAGGGACGCTAAAATACTAGCGGGTTAGGCCTTTGGCATTGGGCTCAGTACGATTTCGACACGGCGGTTTTGTGCGCGGCCTTGTTGCGTCGAGTTGTCGGCAATCGGACGAGATTCGCCCATGCCTATAGAGCTGATGCGCTGGTTCTCGATTTCACGAGACATGAGGTAGTTAGCCACTTCAGCGGCACGTACCTGAGACAGGCGCAGGTTGTATGACTCGCTGCCCGAACTGTCGGTGAAGCCCATGATATTCAGCATGGTTTCGTCATATTCCTTGGCCACCAGGGCGACGCTGTCCAGCACGTTCTTGGCGCGGCTGCTTAGCACCGACTGATCGACGCCGAAGGTCACTTCATTTGGCATGTTCAAGATGATGTTGTCGCCGTTGCGGGTGACGCTTACGCCTGTCGATTGTAGCTGTTTACGCAGCTCGGCTTCCTGCACATCCATGTAGTAGCCGATACCACCACCGACCGCGGCGCCTGAGGCTGCACCGATAAGGGCACCTTTACCCCGGTCGCTCTTGCTCGAAGAGGCTACACCGATCGCCGCACCGGCAATGGCACCTATGATGGCGCCGTTAGTCGCCTTGGCGTTTTGGGTCTCGTTGGTATACGGGTTGGTTGTTTGACAAGCCGAAATAAAAAGTGTCGAGCCGGCTAAGATTGCCGCGACGAGTTTCTGATTACTGATCATCGTTACTCCATATTTGGTTTGCCCTGGGGCGGAGACCGTCCTTAGGGCTTGTTGTTATGTGCGCTATTGTCGCATTTTGCTTGCATAATAACAAAGCGAGGCGTTTTTATCGGAATCTATACAAATTTTAATATAACTGCGTCAAATTTAGCCCTGCTAGGCTCCTTTGTTGCGCACAAACTCGCGGCTGGCTTCATCGAGAAAGCGTTTCGAGAGATAGTGTTTTTGGCCGCTAGACAGTAGCAGAAAACCTGTGGTGGTCTCCTGAATGGTGTCGATATCGTCCCACAGCAGGAGTTGTTTAACATAGAGAGATTCTGTTTTGACTCCTTGCTCGTCCAGGGTGAGGCAGGCTTCGTTACCGGCGGCCTTACTCATCATCTGGCGGGCGAGGTACCAGGGACGCTTAAACTTGATACTCAAGGCCTCCAGCACGCCGAGGGCGATGATAAACCAGGAGGCGTAGGCGTTGACCCCCGTTAATAGCAGCGCCAGGCCGACGAGCAGGAAACCCAGTGTCTTAGCATATGCGGTGCGGGGGGCATCTTGGGTCACAGAGGCATCGAAGCACTCGCCATAATAGGCTTTGTCCAGAATAAAGTGTGTGCTGTAGTGAAACGAAGAGTCAGATGAAGCTGTCATGGTCATTGAGATAGCTGAATTTTGGACACAGTGTAATCCCTTATGGATGAAGTGCAATCTTGCCGTTAGCTTGTCTTAGATCTTTGGCAAAATTTAGACTAAGTTTAGCTTTCGGATAGACGGCAACCGGCCGTGATAAGAGAGCTTTATAATGTCATTTGTGCCTAAAGGATATGTGAAGTGTAAGAAGACCCCTGTGTATAGCGAGCAGGATATGCCAGCCATCTACCGTGAGCGGCATTTTACCCGTCACGGCGTGTATGAGCAGATCCATGTGATCCAGGGGGAGCTGATGTTTTTCGGCAACCTAGACAAACAGGGAGAGGTCAATCGCGAGGTGCGCCTGTTGGCTAACGAAACGGCGATTTCCCATCCCGGTTACTGGCACAGTATCAAGCCCCTTACCCCTGATACCCGTTTCGAAATTCATTTCTTCATCAAACCCGATGGGCCGGTCGATCAGGCTTAAGCATGTATTTTGAGGACTCTTATCAACTGTTTCTAACAACAGCTCTTTTCGAGCCGCGATAGCGATAAATTGGCACTTCACAAGCGAGAAGTGAATAAAAGTTAACCTGACTTTCCCCAGGTTAAGTAATAGAGTCCAATGATATTTCTCGCTAAGGAAAGCCGATGAAAACCTCCCCAAACAATTTCTTGAAACATCAGGCCTCGAAACATCAGGCATCGATGGCAACGACAGATAAGGCATCGATGGCAGCGCCAGATAAGGCTGCCGCAACCGAGCCTAATATAGCTACTGCGCCACAGACCGGCTCCTCTTTCATGCAAGACTATTTTGAGATGGATACCGGATTTGCCCTGCTGCAGTCCATGATGCGCTCCAAGACGCTCACTATCATGGTGATCATCTTTCTGCTCGCAGGGGCCGGGTTTGCGCTGTTTCTTCTCAAGATGGCGGCGCAATACTAGGAGGCATTATGTTAGCTGCGAGTCTTACCGAGCTCTTTATCTGGTTTGTCTGGGAGATATGCCTCTCATTTGTTCTCTATACTACCGGTGCCGTGGTGATCGCGCTGCTGACCCTTGGCCGGGTACAGAAGCCCTTGTATTGGCCGGCGCTGTTCCATCGGGAGAAACGCCTAGCGAAAAACGATTTTTATGCCGTCTACCTGGCAGGCTTTTTCTTCTATCTTCTGCTGTTCACCCTAGTCGTTTACTGGGGATAGGCCTTTCGCTGCAAAATATTGCGGCCTATCATACCCAGTTGACTTAAAGTTCGAGGCTGTGATCAGGCGTCGTAGCGATTGCGTTGCGCTGGCAGGTCAGTTAAATATTGCACAAACTCCACCTCATAGCCGTCGGGATCGATAAAATAGACGTTGCGACGGAAGGGATCGTCCTGTCCCACCTTGTCGACCTCGAAACCCGCTCGACTCAGCCTGGCTATCACGCCTTCGAGATCTTGGGTGGTGAAGGCGAAGTGCGCTAGGCCGACCCGATGGCCCTTGAGATCGCGGTTTTCCCCTTCACCGTCATCGTTGAAGGCCAGATACTGATAGTCGTCACCGAAGTGAACCCAGTTGCGTGGCTTGCCATACCAGCTGCCCTTACCGCCGCCACGCACCGACCAGTGAGGGAAGGCGGCGCGGTAGAAGTTGAGACTGGCGTCTAAGTCTGTGACCACGAGATTGATATGTTCTAGCTGGATCATGATTAAATTCCTTCTCTGTTAGCTTGGTGGTATTCCATTAAATTTGTGCAGCTTTAGCGCTCTGGATTTAGCGCTCTGGATTTAGCGCGCTGGCTTTAGCGCTCGCGGCCTGCTACATGCCGTACTGATACTCTTGCTGTTTGGGGTAGGCTTGTTCCCTGTGACGCCGGCGTATGGCGCCGAGGGCGTCGGCGTATTGACCGAGCATATGCAGGCTGTAATCGATACGCTCTCTCAGTCCCTGTTCTCTGGCATCGATTTCACCGTCGCCTAACACCTGCTCGACATTACGAATGATCAGATGATCAGGGATAGGTACCAGCTTGTTGTTCTTCAGGGCATTCATCTTTAACTCGGCGATAGGGTAGGCGCCGCTGATCCCGCTGGTGACCGCGACCAGTAGGGCGGGCTTGTGGGCCGTAGCCTGGTTGTCGCAAAGCAGTAGGAAGTTTTTCAGCATTGGCGAGGCCATGCCGCCCCATTCAGGGGTGATCAGCACCAATGCATCGGCCTGCTTTACCAGAGGGTCGAGCTTGTGCCAGTCGCTCGCCTGGAGTGCGGCCCCATTTCTGTCGCCGTCCCAGAAGGGCAGATCGTAGCGACACAATTCGACATGCTGTATCTCACTGAATTGACTGGCTTGTTCGCTAAGATATCCGGCGACTCTGGCGCTCTGAGAACCTAGACGTTGGCTGGCACTGACGATAAGAAGTTTCATTATGTAAACCTTTTTATTTATTTAATGTTTTATACACTAGTTGCTTTATTTAATTTTGTAAAGACTAAAGTAAATAAAAAAGTTTACTTAATCTCTGAATAGGTAATAATGGGCGCATGTGAGTTCAGAGGAGACGGCGGGTGAGTAAGAAGACCAGCGAAAAGATCATCGACTATATCAAGACCCAGGGGCCTAGTACCGCCAAGGTATTGGCCGAGCAATTTGCGCTGACCACCATGGGGGTCAGACAGCATCTGCAGGCCCTGGAGGATGAGGGGATCTTGAGTATCGAAGATAGAAAGGCCAGTCGCGGTCGCCCTACCCGGTACTGGGGACTTACCGAGAAGAGCTATAAGCTGTTTCCCGATCGTCACGATGAACTCACCAGTCAGCTGATCGACTCGGTGCGGGTGATCTTTGGCGACCAAGGGCTGGATCAGTTGATCGAACATAGAGAGCAGGCGAGTCGGCGCCTGTACCAAGAGGCGCTGTCGCCAGCCGCCGGCCTGGCGGACAAGCTCGCGGTGCTGGCAAGGCTCAGAACACAGGAGGGCTATGTCGCCTCCGTCGAGGCGCAAGATGGTGTCTATTGGCTGCTGGAAAATCACTGCCCCATTTGCGCGGCTGCGACTCGTTGCGCCAATTTTTGCCGCTCCGAGTTACAACTCTTCCAGGAGCTGTTTGCCGGACTGGCTAAGGTTAGCCGAGAGGAGCATATCATAGAGGGAGCTAGGCGCTGCGCCTATAAGCTGGTGCCTTGCACTGAAGTTGAAAAGGCCGAGCAAGCTATGGCGGATGACAATGTCCGCTAAGCGAGCCAGATTGGACAGGTTTATCAGTCAGCAGTGTCAGATCCCGCGCAAACAGGTGAGGCTGATTTTGGCCAAGGGCAGGGTGAGCGTCGACGGTCAGCTGGTGCGAGACGCCGACTGTCAGATAGATCAGTTCTCCCATGTGATGCTTGACGGTCAGTCGCTCAGGCAGGAGGAGGCCATCTATCTGATGCTGCATAAGCCTGTGGGCGTGGTGAGCGCGACCAAGGATAGCGAGCACAAGACGGTGTTGGATCTCTTGCCTGACTATCAGGAAAAGGGGCTGCATATCGTAGGGCGGCTGGATCTCAACACCTCGGGATTGCTGTTACTGACGAATGACAGTCGCTGGTCGAAACGCATCATGTCACCCGAGCACAAGGTGGCCAAGCAGTACCTGGTTAGCCTGAAGGCGCCACTCACCCAGGCTTATGTGAAAGCCTTCGCCGAGGGGTTCTATTTTGCCTATGAGAACATTACCACTCAGCCGGCACAGCTGGAGATCCTCGACGCTCATCTGGCACGCGTCACCCTGTATGAGGGACGTTACCATCAAATTAAGCGGATGTTTGGCCGTTTTCGTAATCAGGTGATGGCACTACACAGGCTCTCCGTGGGGGAGCTAACTCTGGATGAGACCCTGCCCGTTGGCCAATATCGCCCGCTAACGCCATCCGAGGTGGCGAGCATTTCCGGTTAGTAGGGGACATGCCTGCATTGCCCCCGTCTAGCACTTATTTCTGACTTCGACAAGCCAAGCATAATTGTGTGACTAATGGCTATATCGTTTTCTATATTTCTTGTGTTATAAATATTAGATTACTCACATAAACAATAGTATCGATGAGCAATCAAACACTTAAGAAAATCAGCGAACTCGATGTGTTTTGTTTGATGGTGTTTAAAGTCATTTTTCAAACTGGACATGCCAACATAGCGGCAAAGCAGCTTAATGTATCTGCACCTAAAATTAGCCGTTGTTTGAATATGTTACGCGCCACCTTCGACGATGAGCTCTTTTATCGTCGCCAACTCGGGCTCAAGCCCACCCCTATGGCGGAGTTTCTCTACGAGCCCGTATGTCAGTTCTGTGAAGCCGTCTTAAAAATAGAACAGTCTATCAGCGAAAAGAGTAGTGAGTTGGCCAGCGATCGCCTGAGAATCGCTGTCACCTCGAGTATCATGGCCAGCCTCTCCCTGGCTTTTGCCCGTAGCGATGCCAAGACCGCCTTTAGTCAACTTCAGTTTGTGATCTGGGGGGATGACTCAGCCGATCAGATCCATAACGGTGAGCTGGATATGGGGGTGACTTTCGATGCCTGCAACGAGCATTCATTATCGGTCGAGACCTTAGGCTGTCTGAGCAGTGTCTGTCTGGCGGCTAATGAGGAGCATGCCATCTGGACTCAGAGTGAGCCTTTGACCCTAGAGACTATCTGTCGTCACCCCTTTCTCTGCCTGGATGGTAAGGGGTTTAACGACAAGATCGACCCACTAGAGGTGTTCGCTCGCCAAAACGGTGCCGACATAGATTGTATAGAGAGAGTCAGTTCGCGAGATGAATGGTATAGCCATCTGTTGACCATGAACTCGGTGGCTTTCCTGCCTTGTTCCGAGGCCGAGATCTGCGGTGCCTTGCCCGGGATCCGTGTGGTACGCCTGTCTGACGAGGAGGTGGCTCGGCTTCATGGTGAAAGCATGTCGCCCCAATACCTGCTGCTGGAGAATCCTGCCGAGTATCGCCGTTACTCGATGGAGCAGAGAGAATTAATTATCCAGCTTATCAAACAGCTACTGGTTAAATGTTAATTCCACAAATTGAAATTTACACTTTCAGATTTTGAAATTTCTGTTAACGAATCTTTAAATTGCAGTCACAACTTGGACTCAATTATCTAACATTTTGTCGTTACTCCCTTATATTTGAGGTACTGCAATAGCAGAAAATACCTACAAAGGGATATGGCGATGAAAAAAAATAAAATTACCTTATTAGCCATGGCACTCTTTTGTGCCATTGGTGTGAGTGCGTGTGGTGATGGTGATGATGGTAAAGATGGCGCGCCAGGTGAACCTGGCGTTCCTGGTACTCCTGGTACACCTGGTGCACCCGCGGGATCGACTGTTGATGCTGTAGCCACAGCCGCAGACTTCAAACTGACTCTACAACCTGCCGATATCGTAGTAGTAGGAGCTGATGACTTCTCTATTAAGTTCACCGCGACAGGTAAAAATAGTAAAGGAGATGATGTTCCGTTCACTGGCCTGGACAAGGTTGCCCTCTATGTTACCAACCAGGTCGCTAACGCTACTGACAGTGGCGCACCTATGCTCTGGTCAAACAATGCGATCGCAAACGAGTTTGGCTCTAGCATGTACTGTACACCTACCGGTAAGGCAACTGCCCGTGGCGGCGCCGAAGTTAATGCCTGTACTCTGGTGGAAGATCCTGAAAATCCAGGTACATACACAGGTACTTGGGAGCATGACGGTAATGCCCCTGTAGTGGCCGCGGCTGGTGATCCTAACAGCATGTTCCGCGTCATGGTGCGTACCTACAACGTGACCGATGCCAACGGTGAATCGATTTCCGATAAATTACTCTCTACTCCGCTCGATTTCATTCCTGCAACGGGTGAGATGGCCGTATCGGCCAAAGATTCGGTATCAAGCGCCGCATGTATTCAGTGTCACAGCGAGTTGATGGGCTATGGTGATGACGATAAGCGTATTGCTAATATCGGTGCTCACCACAACTATCAGAAAGTGGAAAACTGTATCGCGTGTCATAACCCTGCTTATGCCGCCGATCAAAATGATCCTGAAAAAGGCTTTAACCCTAACTTCAACGCTATGATCCATACCATTCACGCGGGTGGTCATCTTGCAGAGTGGGGTGTGCTGAAAGGTGAAGCATTAGAAGAGTTTGCTGGCGTTCACTTCCCAGCTGAGCTCAACGAGTGTAAGACCTGTCACGACAATGGCAATCAGTGGAAAGAGAACGTTTATCGTGAGGCCTGTGTAGGTTGTCACGTAACGGTTAATTTCGAAACTGGTGAAGGTCACTCTGACTTCCAGTTGCCACAGGCTGACGATTCACAATGTATGAACTGTCACATAGGTAACCTGAGCCCAGAAATAGTGCATAAGGTAGGTAACAGAGCGATTGAACAGGAACAGCTTGTATTTGAATTCCAAGGTGTGACTGTGAC
Organism: Shewanella aquimarina; assembly: GCF_023349185.1. Classification (GTDB taxonomy): domain Bacteria; phylum Pseudomonadota; class Gammaproteobacteria; order Enterobacterales; family Shewanellaceae; genus Shewanella; species Shewanella aquimarina. The sequence continues at coordinate 273,810 of NZ_JAKIKY010000004.1, forward strand.
TGACAATGGCGATGGTACTAGCGCATTGACAGTGAAGACTAAGGTCACTATCAACGGTGCAGCACCTGTCGATGGTACTATGTTAGATCCATATATTACTATGGCTGGCAAGTTGTTAATTGGTAATGTTGATAGTAAAGGAGCTCCGATTACTGGATTAGGTATGTCGGTTAAAGGTGTGGCAATTACAGGCGGTATCCTGACCACGACTAAGAGCTTCGACTCTGCACGTCTGACAGGTTCTATCTACGTAACCGCTGATATGTTGGTTTGTGCGGCTAGTGGTGAGGTTATTAAGTGTGCTGACGAAGATCGACCTTCGAAAGTGGCCGTAAGCTCACCTATTAAGTACTTCAACCTGGATGACCCTGCGGTTGCACCAATGCAAGCCCGCATGAGCGACCCTGCTCGTGTCACTGTGAGCGAAGCTAAGTGTAACAGCTGTCACGGTAGCCTGACTTATCCTAAGGAAGGACACCATGGTGTGACCGAGTTTACTCAGTGTATGGATTGTCACAACGATAAAAATCCTGGTACTTACTACCCACAAGCCAAGTATCAAACTGGTGAAGTTGACGAAAGCGGTGCTCCAATCACTGCGCCAATAGAAGGTGTAACCTTCGCGCACAAAGATCTGATGACTGCGGCTCACCGTTTCCACTCTGGTACTTACGGTGGTGGTATCTATCTAGATAAGAACCTGGAAACTGTAGGTTACCCAGCGCTAGCGACTGACTGTGAAGCTTGTCACAAAGATGGTGCGACCTTCTTCGCAGCCGATGGTGGTTTGACTTCTGGTAAGCGTTCAGTTCAAGTTTCTGCAACTGAGTTCATCTCACCTGTAGCCGAAACTTGCCGCTCATGTCACATCAGCGCCTCTGCACTCGCTCACTTCGAGAGCAATGGTGCGACCGTGAACGGTAATCCTGATACAACTGCAGACCTACCTGTCGAGTCTTGTGCAACCTGTCACGCCGAAGGCAAGACATACGGTGTTGATAAAGTTCACGCCGGTGGTGGTCACTAGACGCCAACAATAATAACTCTCGCTAAGTGGGCATACCCCTGCTAAATGCCCATTGAGATAGCAATAATCTTGGGGAACCTGACCAGGTTCCCCTTTTTTATGGGCGGAGTTTGCCCAGACTCCCGCAGTTCATTGTCCGTTTTCAGTATCTTGGTCTAAGTTAAATAGATTCAATCTGCAAACATTGGGGCCATAAGTTGGCGGTTAAAGACACCTCATCCAGCCTGTTTCTCATTGCGATAAAAGAGTCTTTTATTGCCCTCCTGCCCTTTATTTTCGTTAACTCCTTGCTGGCTCTGGTTGTTGCCCTGGTCGATGTGTGGCAACCCAGCTGGCATGGCAGTGAGGCCTATGGCTGGCTGAGTCAGTTTAGCCGCCTGTTGTTCAGCTTCTTTCCCCTGTTGGCACTGCTCTCGCTATCCTTTCATTTTGCCAAGTATCTCCATGTGTCGGCGGTCGTGGTGGCGTCCCTCTCTATCGGCAGTCAAATTGCCCTGCATATTCATGGGAGTGAGGCTATCGATCTCAGCCATGGCTTCGATTTTCTGTTTGGCGATGCCAGGGCCATCATCACGCCGATCCTGGTTGCCTACCTGCTGCAACGCCTGATGGCGATTAAGGCGCTTAATCTGCTGCAGAGTAGCAGCCTGAGCAGCTACCTCAAACTGCACCTTAACCTGCTTATTCCATTGATCTTATGCTTCTTTCTGGTCACCACTGGCATCTATTGGGTTGGCGAGCTCCTGGGGCTAGTGCTGAGCCCGCTGATCGACTCCTTAGCCGCGAGCAGTCCCCTGTTTCAGCTATTTGTCAGGGTGTTGGCCACCCATCTGCTTTGGTGTTTCGGTGTTCATGGTGATATCGCCTATATGCTGGTGCTTGGCGTCGATAACGGGCTGCAGCCGGTGGCACTTAACCTGACGCTGTCGCAGTTTACCGATCTCTTTGTGTTACTTGGTGGCAGCGGGGCTACACACTCGCTATTGTTCGCCCTGTTTATCGCCTCGAAAGATAAGAATGCCGTCAATGTGGCCAAGCTCGCCTTGCCCTTCGCTCTGTTTAATATCAATGAGATCCTCATCTACGGCCTGCCGATCATCTTTAATCCCAGGCTGATACTGCCCTTCGTGTTGGTGCCCCTGCTAAATACCATGATAGGCACCTTGTTGATCGTTAGCGGCTGGGTCAGTTTCAGTGGCAATGACTTTCCCTGGATCACCCCCATCTTTCTCAACGGCTACGTGGCGGGTGGTAGCCTGGCACTGCCCCTGGTGCAACTCTTGCTGGTCTGCCTTGGGGTATTTGTCTATCTTCCCTTCGTTAGACGCTACAGCCTGTTGGTGGGCAATAAGGGCTTCGAGCGAGATCTGATTAAACGGGTGCAGCTGCAGCAGGATATCGACAAGATCAGCGAGCGAAACTATGCCCGCCAGCAGTCTGAGGATCTGGCGGCCAACCTCAACCTGGAGAAGACCATCAAGGAGGTGCTCAATGGCGAGTTACTACTTCACTATCAACCTAAGGTGCGCCTGAGTGACCGACAGGTGGTGGGTTTTGAGGCGTTGCTGAGGCTGAGAAATGAGCGTGGTCAGCTGGAAGGCCCCTATTTTATTCCAGCCTTCGATCAGGCGGGTTACTTCAATCTCATCGATACCTTCGTGATTAAACGTGTACGAGACGATATGCAGGCCTGGGCCCGACAAGGTTTCCGGCCCAGGGTCAGCATTAACCTCAATCCCAACAGCGTCCTGAGCCAGGATATTCAGTCTATGTTGATCGAACATTTGGGGGATATAGCCGACAGAGTCGATATCGAGGTGCTCGAGTCTATGTTTGTGGCAGACCTTAACGCCGTCGAGGCGAGCATGGCTCACCTTCGCCAGTTTGGTTTCTCCTTCGTGCTCGATGATTTCGGTACCGGGTTTTCCAGTATTAGCCTGCTGAGTAAGATCACCATAGAGGGGGTCAAGCTAGACAGATCTATCTTGGAGAACATCAAGTATCGTAAGGGGCAGGTGCTTTATCGCCATACCTGCATGCTGTGTCGCAGCCTAGGTTTTAATCTGGTGGCCGAAGGGGTAGAAACCCCAGAGGAGGAGGCCTTCGTTGCCTCGGCTGGGGTATCGACGGTACAGGGCTGGCTATATGCCAAGGCATTGCCTGCCGATGAGGCCAGACAGTATGCCCTGTTACAAGGGCGCGCTAGCCAAGAGGCTGGCGAGGCGGAAATGAAAAGGGAGCCATAGGCTCCCTCTGTCACTATTAGGCGCGCGCCCGTTGCAGGGTCAGCAACCACTTGCCGTAGATGAAGATCCCCACGGCAGAGATGGTGCCTATGGCCGCGATGATATACCAGGCCATGCCTATGTTGTGGCTGTTATAGAGCAGGGTGGTTAGCGACTGCGCCGACTCGCCGGTGAAGCTTACCAGGGTAGTAAAGGCTTCCCCCTGGGGAATAGCGGCGATATCGCTGGCGCTCATGCCGCGCTCAAGCAATAGCTCGCGCGAGAAGATCTCTTTCGAGGCAAACATCTCATACAGCTTAGGACCAAAGTAGCCTTCCAGTCCCCAGCCTATCCCTTGAGGCAGCATCACGAAGCCCAGGTACATGGCCTTCTTGCCCTTAGGGGCGATGTTACCCATGAACTCATTCTTCTTGGGGCTGATCATCATCTCGCCGAAGGAGAACATGGCAATCGCCAACACTATCATCCAGGCTGCGTTGGTGGCGCCGATGAGGACGAAGGCGATGATACTCAGTAGACAGCCCGCCAGCATGGCGGTGGTGATGCGGTATTTGGCGGTCAGCGCCGCCACCAGGAAGCAGCTGGTCATGATCATGCCGGCGTTGAGGTTTAGCATCCCCTCTGGCATCACCTTAGTGCCCGAATTATCCAGGCCGAGCCAGAACTGCAAGATGCCGTTGGAGGTGCCTTCCGGGCCGAACAGGCTGGTGACGATCACGCTGGTATCGACCCACTCGGCGATATGGATCGGCAAGACATCGAACAATGAGTTAAACAGGAACCAGAAGCCGGCGAACACCAGCATGTAGTAGATCACCACAGGCTTCTTCAGCTCATGCAGGGCATCTTTCCACAGGGCTTCCTGGGTGAGCTCGCCGCTCTTGATCTTACGGTTACGTTCGATACGTTCCTCCTTGCCCGGCTCCTTGTAGGCCAGCAGGAAGAGGAAGTTGAGCGAGATGATGGCGGCGCACGCGTAGAAGACGTTGTCCCAGGAGAGCTGACGCATATGCACGGCGACCAGTGGACCGAGGAAGCCACCTATGTTGACCACCTGATAGAAGATCCCCCAGGCCATAGAGGTATTTTGACGGCCGGTGGAGAGCACCAGCGTACCCTGGATCCCAGGTTTGAAGATACCCGTGCCGCCCGCCAGCAGGATGGCGCCGAAGAGGAAACCCCAGAAGTTGGGGAAGAAGGCCATTATCAGGTAACCGGAGATCTTGATGATCGTCGAGGCGAAGATGGTCTCCTTGTAGCCGACACGGTCTGAGATGCCGCCGGTAAATACAGGGATAAAGGTCTGCATCAAGGCCCAGACGGAGATGATAATGCCATAGTCGTGCAGGCTGATCCCCAGGCCGCCCTGTGATACAGGCGCCTTGGCGTAGAGGCCGGCACTGGCTTTCACGCCGTAGTAGGCGATACGTTCGACCAGCTCCATGCCGCCGACGATCCAGAAAATATAACTTAGGCTAGCAATGGAGGCCCACATTCCCAGCTGCTTAACTTCACGCAGATCATTTTCTGCGTAAGCATCATTGGCGTCGCTCATACCCTTCCTTAATTTTATCTTTTTGTTGTGCTGCTTATTGGCAACATCTCGTCTTGGTTAGTGACAAGCGCTCGCTATAGGGGTGATAGCTCGTCATTTGACAGCACACTTTACCTAAAAATGACCCTAAAGACCAAAACCATTCACATTGGGTGGCACTGGTGTGATCAGCAGGTAAAAAAAAGCGAGCACTCCGGCCCGCCAAAAAGGGTGTGACAACAATGTTTTTTTCAGGGTTATAGTGGCCAGGCCTGCTCGCCGTCGACGGCAACCGATTGCAGATCTAAACCAAAACAGTAATCCCCAGGGGCATAGACATAAATCGCCTTAGGCACGGCGGGGTAGGCGAAACTGGCGACCTGTGCCTTGGCGGCATCTGAGGTTGCCAGTCCCCACATCTGGTAGAAGTCGCGATAGTCGAGCCCTGTGGAGAAGCTCATGGCGATCATCAGAAAATCGTTGTTGCTCATCGCCTTGGCCGAGGCTAAATCGAAGCGGCCAAAGCCCAGTTGGTCGCGCTTGGCCAGCCAGCTGGCCTCGTCGGCCTGGGCGCGCTCGAATTCGCGCAGTAAGATGTGCAGCCTGGCCAGAAGATGCCAGCCGTTTTGCAGCGCCCCCTGTTTCTGGGCGGCCACCATGGTCTGTAACATGGTGGCCATGCCGCTCGACCAGCTGGTCAGGTTGGCGGCCTGCACGTAGGCAAAGGGATCGGCCTGGCGCTGACTGGCCTGTAATACCTCAAACTCATCTTGAATCGACAGGCCCTGACACTGAGGCAGCTTGCCCGTCTCTATGTAGGCGCGCGACTTAGTGTAATAGGAGTAAGGATTGGTGGAGGCGTGTCCCTCGTGGCCGTCGAATCTCAGGCGTCCCCGCTCCAGGCCATGGCCCAGCTCGTGGATGTCGCCGTGGCCGGTTGGGCTAAATGACCAGGAGGCGTCGTAAGGGTTGCCCGAGCAGCCCGACCCACAGGTGGGTTGGTCGGCGTTCATATGTTTGACCATGTCGAGTTGATCCAGCTGCCAGCCCTTACTGGCGGCAAAGTTGGTGATCTCATCGACGCTGTCGATCTCCGGCCCCTGAAAGCCAGCCAAGAGGTGCGGATAATTGTGTACATACTGGCTAATGGCCTGGCTCATCTTCTGCGGCGTGTCCCATCTGGGCTCGTGGCTCATGGTCTCTCGCATCTTGGTGAGCCTGGAGTGCACCTCAAAGTGTTCGGTCGCCAGCTCGGCCCAGTCATAATCTCCCTTGGCTAGTGCCTGGGTAAAGCTTTGGTCATCCTTGTCGCTGCGCCAGAAGGGGTGCAGGCCAACCTTACTAAAGGCGAACTCCACCGGCTGATCGTTGGCGCTAAATCTTATCTGCACCGGGCCACCATAGGGAGAGGTGAGGGTGATAGTTTCCCCCGGTTTTATCGCTATGGCGGGTGATTGCAGGTACTTAGGCCGGTTATAGCCCTGGCTGGCATACTCGTGAGTCGAGCCAGAGCGCTGGGTATTGATAAACACCTTGGTCTCCACCGCGCTGCTGTCGGTGCGTTTCACGCTAAAGGTCTGTCCCGGCAGGGCATAGACGCCTGCGGCGCGAAACGGCGCCTTGCTGCTGAGTGATATCGTCTTGTCTACCGGAGTGACATGGGAAAAATCGGTGCGGCTGAAATTGCCGAGATCGACAGGCACAGGGTTGATGGACCGGGTGTTATACACGCTGCTGTCGGCGAAGAGCGCCTTGAGGTAGCTCATCGGCGCCGTGCTGCTGACATCCATGGGGTATTGGATCTCTCTGCGATAGTTATCGCCAAGCAAAATCAGATACTTATATAGCTGATACTCGGCGCTGTCGAAGATGGCCGTCTTCTCTGTGTCCAGACGGTTGATGCTGCTGCGAATATGCGCCAGGGCGCTGCGGTATTCCTCGCTAAAGACGGGATCACAGGTATCGCTACACTTGGCCAGATCAAAGCTTGGGCTTTCGCTTTGCAGCAGTTCCAGCCAGAGCGCCTCGTGGCTCAGCGCCGGGTTAGCCGCCTGCATGGCGAGGTAGTCGCTCCAATCCGCCTTATCCGGGCTGAAGTAATTGCCCGGGCCACCTGGGCCCTGCATGGCAAAGCCCATGGTCCCCAGTACGGTTTGAGTGAGCGGTACGCTGTTCCAGCTATGGCTGTGAAGATAGAGCAGTGGGGTCTTGGTTTGCTTAAGCGCCGCCAACCTTGCCGCGACCTCGGCGTCATCGAAGGCCTCGATGGAGCCGGCGATCACCAGCTCGGCCTCATCCAGGCAGCTCGCCAATTCGCTGGCGACATCACAGCGACTCACCTGCCAGTTGGGGTAGTGGCCGGTGAGCCAGTCGGTGACCCGACTCTTGCTCCAGTCGCTGATAAGGAAGAGGCGGACCTGCTTGGTCGCCGCCAGGTTTTCTTGTGCTTCACCCGTCAGCCAGGCTAGCAGGCGCATCATGCTAGGCTCGAAGGCCAGGTTATTGCCGCTCTGCATGCTGGCGATGATGTCGGTGCCGAAGGCGGCATTGCGCTGGCCCTGCAGGTCACTCGCCGCGGCAAACAAGCGGCCCTGGTTGCCTCGCACCAGCTCGAAACTCTGGTTGAGTGGGAAGCCCTTGCTGGCCAGGGGCATCTGGATCATCTGTGAGTGTTGACCCGAGTCGTAGCTGACTCTGTCTGCCTGATAGATGGTGTTTAAGAAGCTCTTCTGCGCGCTGCGATAGTCTTGGATAAGCGTGAGGCCACGGGCGATCACTTGAGGCTCCAGGTCCTTAATCAGGCTGACATCGCCGCTCTGGCTGGCGGCGCTGATCTTATCCTTCAGCTTGAGGGTGAGGCTGTCCTCGCTGCTCAGGCCGGCGCCGTCGGTGACCTTGAGGGAGAGGACGACCTCTTCATCCTGCAGCAGTTCACTGGCATCCAGGGTGATGGTATCACTGCTCAAACCGCTGAGTTTAACGCTCGGCCCACTGGTCTGTTGCCACTGGTAGCTGGCATCGCCCGGGTTAAACAGGGTAACGCTTGCCTTGAGGGAGAGGGTTTCATGATTCCAGGTTTGCTGATCCGGACCGAGTTCGACACTCGGGGCTTGGGCCAAGGGGGGCGTAACGGTGCCGCCGTTACCCGTATCCGTATTGTTATCCTCTGAACCGCCGCAGGCCGTGAGCCCTAGGGCGATACAGGCGGGGAGTATCCATGGTTTCATTGTTAACACCTCATTTCCATTTTGCGACATTCTGATAGCAATCGTCGCCGAATGCAAATGAAAATAAAAAAATTATTCAATAAAAACAATGGTTAAGACGGTATTTTGACGCCTGCAACTTTTTGACGGTGAGATGACCAAGCGATTTAACGCCAGGAAATCGACCTAGAAGTAACATTTCGAGCCATGGTAGCTTGCTAATGCCGATTACCAGCTATTTCTGAGCTCTTGGGCGAGGCGTTAACGTGAAGATCGGTTAAAAAGATTGGTTAATTGTGATCTACTACTAAATAGGTAATCATATCTGATGGCACTCTGGTGTATTAAGGGTTATTAGTTTAAGTATTATCAGCTTAACTGATTTTACCTGAGCCCAAATTGGTTCAGGATTTTTATCTGGGTGCTTTAATCCAGGTGCTTTGATGCCTGTCGACCCGGATCTAGTGAATTGGCCATAAAAGGAAGCGAATATGTCTGAACAAAACCGCCAGGAGGTACTGGCGATGACGGGAGCATCCGAGCAGGAGGCGGGCTTGATGGAGCGGATCAAGTCGGTACGATTTCAACTAAGACTCAACGTGTTTCTGATCATCTTTGCCTTTATCTTCCTCGGCTACAAGGGGATCACTGGCATGCTGGATGCGGGAGATGCCATAGGTGAACTCTACGGACAGGGGATGCAGCATAGCATCAGGGCCGGTAAGGTGCTCAACGAGCTCGAAAAAGCCAGAAGCGGCCTCTTGCTCGGGTTTCAGCATGACCCCGCCAACGCCTTCGCCGATATGCACAATCATCCCTTGAGTTTCCACATCGATGCCAGTCGTGCCTCAATAAAGGCGCTGCATGAGATCATCGACAATCAGATCCTGGCATCAGACCTTGCCGATGATGAGCGTGCTCAGGTCGACCGTCTAGTGTCGCTGCTGGATAAGGTGACAGAGCAAGGCTTTAACCCTGCCATTGATGCCTTGAGTCAGGGGGAATACAAGCGCTCTAACCAGCTCTTGCTGGAGAAGATCAACCCGCTGTTTAAGGATATTACCAGCCAGGCCCAGGCCTTCCTGGATATGCAGATAGGTGAGGCCAAGGAGAGCTATGAGGCCTCCCAGGAAACCGTCTCTCTCTATATCTGGCTGGTGGCCATCTTCTCCGGCGTCGCCATGCTTGGCATCAGTGTCAGCTCGGTATTTATCATTCGCCGGGTGAGCCTGTCAGTTGTGCAGCTCGAAGAGACGGCGGTGGATATTGCCGCGGGCGATCTCACCAAACGCATTCGTCTCGGCGGCCATGACGAGTTTGCCCATATCGCCGAGCATGTGAATCGCATCGCGGCGGATTTCCAGCAGGCGGTGACCAACACCCATGCGTCTACCTCACGCCTGGCCAGCGCGGCCGAAGAGAATGCAGTGGTGTCGACCCAGACCCAGCGTAACGTGCTGGATCAACAGCAGCAGACCCAGCTGATTGCCACCGCCATTCATGAGTTTACCGCGACGGTGCGCGAGGTCGCCCAGAGCGCCGCGGCCGCGGCCAGTGCCTCAGAGGATGCCAACGGTGCCGCCCACGGTGCTCAGGATGTAGTGGATGAGAGTATCACCGTTATCCAGGCGCTGGCGCAGGAACTAAGCCGTGCCAGTGATGCGATGACCCTGCTGGCGCAGCACTCAAATGAGATAGGCACTGTGGTGGATGTGATCCAGGGGATCTCGGAGCAGACTAACCTGCTGGCGCTCAACGCGGCCATCGAGGCGGCGCGGGCGGGCGAACAGGGCAGAGGCTTTGCGGTGGTGGCCGATGAGGTGCGCTCCTTGGCCAAACGTACTCAGGATTCGACCGAGGAGATCCAGAAGACGATTCAACGCCTGCAGCAGGGGGCGCGAGACTCGATGCAGATGATGCAGAGCGGCACAGATCAGGTACAACTGAGCGTGGATAAATCCTTGATGGTGCGCGATGCCCTGCAGCAGATCTTAAACAGCATCGAGGAGATCAACGCGCTTAACGCGCAGATCGCCACCGCCTCTGAGGAGCAGAGTTCGGTGACCGAGGAGATCAACATCAATATCACCAACATCAGCGAGATCTCTGATCAGACCGCCGAGGGCGCCAGACAGAGCAGCGATGCCACCGAAGATCTCGCCAGGCTGGCGGAGTCCATGGAGGCAGATATCGCCCACTATAAGGTGTAGTCCCAGCCTAATAAAATGAGGCAATAAAAAAGGCAGTCGATTGACTGCCTTTTTCATTTTTCTAGATAAGCACTTACGCTTCTAGCTTAGCCTTCTAGCTTAGCCTTCTAGCTTAGCCTTCTAGCTTTAGCCTTCCAGCTTGGCCAGCTCGGCCTTCTGCTCGCCTAGCTTGTCCATATCCCGTTGGAACTCGGCCAGCTTGGCGCGCTCCTTCTCGATAACCGCTTCTGGCGCCTTGGCGACGAAGCCCTGGTTATTGAGCTTGCCTTCGATACGCTTGGCTTCACCCGCAAGCTTCTCCAGCTGCTTGTCGATACGGGCCATCTCGGCGGCCACATCGATAAGACCCGCCATAGGGATCAGCAGCTCCATCTCGCCCACCAGTTGGGTGGTCGACATAGGCGCCGTCTCATCGTCGGCAAGAATCGTCATAGATTCCAGCTTGGCCAGGGTCGCGAAGAAGGTCTGGTTGGCTTCGACGCGGGCCTTGTCTTGCTCGCTGACGCTGCGTAGCAGGGCGTTAAGCGGCTTGCTCGGCGCGATATTCAGCTCGGCGCGGATGTTACGCACGGCAACGATCACCTGCTTGACCCACTCCAGATCCGCCATGGCGGCTTCGTCTACCTTGTCTGCCTGATATTCAGGGAAAGGCATCAACATCAGGGTGTCACCCTCGACGCCCGCCAGCGGCTTAACGCGCTGCCAGATGGTCTCTGTCAGGTATGGCATCATAGGATGCAGCAGACGTTGCATGGCTTCCAGTACGGTAACCAGAGTATGACGGGTACCGCGCTGCTCGGCTTCGGAGCCGTTTTGCAGTACCGGCTTGGTCAGCTCCAGATACCAGTCACAGAACTGGTTCCAGGTGAACTCGTACAGGGTGTTGGCAGCCAGGTCGAAACGGTAGTTCTCCATGTGCTCGTCAAAGGCCTTAACCGTCTGGTTGAACAGGCCGATAATCCAGCGATCCGCCAGCGACAGCTGCATCTCGCCATAGGCTGCGCCCTTAGGCGACTGAGGACCACAATCTTGATCTTCTGTGTTCATCAGCACATAGCGCGACGCGTTCCAGATCTTGTTACAGAAGCTGCGGTAACCGTCCAGACGCTTCATGTCCCAGTTGATGTCACGGCCGGTAGAGGCCATGGCAGCCAGGGTGAAACGCAGGGCGTCGGTGCCGTGGGCCTCGATGCCTTCGCTAAACTCTTTGCGAGTGCTCTTCTCAATTTTGGCGGCCAGCTGAGGCTGCATCATGTTGCCGGTGCGCTTCTCAACCAGGGCCTCGAGATCGATACCGTCGATCATATCCAGCGGATCCAGTACGTTACCCTTAGACTTGGACATCTTGTTGCCCTGCTCGTCACGGATAAGACCGGTTACATAAACCGTCTTGAACGGCACCTGCGGCTTGCCATCTTCATCCTTGATGAAGTGCATGGTCATCATGATCATGCGCGCCACCCAGAAGAAGATGATGTCGAAACCTGTCACCAACACATCGGTTGGGTGGAAGGTCTTGAGCGCCTCGGTATCGTCTGGCCAGCCTAGGGTTGAGAAGGTCCACAGCGCCGAGCTGAACCAGGTATCCAGTACGTCTGGGTCTTGGCGCAGCACGACAGAATCATCCAGGTTATGCTTGGCGCGTACTTCGGCTTCGTCGCGGCCTACATATACCTTACCGGCTTCGTCGTACCAGGCTGGGATACGGTGACCCCACCACAGCTGACGCGAGATACACCAGTCTTGAATGTCGCGCATCCAAGAGAAGTACATGTTTTCATACTGCTGCGGCACAAACTTGATGTCGCCGTTCTCAACCGCTTCGATGGCGGTCTTGGCCATAGGGGCCACGGCCACATACCATTGGTCTGTCAGTAGCGGCTCGATCACCACGCCAGAGCGGTCGCCGTAAGGCACCTTGAGGGCGTGTGGGTCAATCTTGCCCAGCAGGCCGAGTGACTCGAACTCTTCGACGATGGCGGTGCGCGCCTTGAAACGGTCCATGCCGGCGAAGCGCTCTGGTAGGCTACCGTCTAGCTCGTCGTTGGCGGTGCCATCTGAATTAACCACCTCTGCCTGGCTGCGGATGGCCGCATCTATGGTCAGAATGTTGAACATAGGCAGGCTGTGACGCTTACCTACCTCATAGTCGTTGAAGTCGTGGGCCGGGGTGATCTTCACGCAGCCGGTACCGAACTCCATGTCCACATAGTCGTCGGCCACGATAGGGATGCGACGGTTAACGATAGGCAGCAGGATGAACTTGCCGATCAGCGACTGATAGCGCTCATCGTCTGGGTGCACCGCAACCGCGCTGTCGCCCAGCATGGTCTCGGGACGAGTCGTCGCCACTTCCAGATAGTCTTTACCGTCGGCGGTCAGTTCGCCGTCGGCCAGCGGGTAGCGGAAGTGCCACATGCTGCCCTGCTTCTCTTTGTTTTCGACTTCGAGATCAGAGATGGCTGTGTGTAGCTTAGGATCCCAGTTAACCAGGCGCTTACCACGGTAGATGAGCTCGTCGTTGTACAGACGCACAAACACCTCTTGCACCGCGGCAGACATGCCTTCGTCCATGGTGAAACGCTCACGATCCCAATCGACCGAGGCGCCTAGGCGACGCAGCTGCTTGGTGATGGTGCCACCAGATTGGTTTTTCCAATCCCAGATACGGTCGATAAAGGTCTCACGGCCCAGGTCGTGACGGCTCTTGCCCTCTTCGGCTTCGACTTTGCGCTCCACCAACATCTGAGTGGCGATACCCGCGTGGTCGGTACCCACTTGCCACAGGGTGTTCTTACCCTTCATGCGGTGGTAACGGGTCAGGGTATCCATGATGGTGTCTTGGAAGGCATGACCCATGTGCAGGCTACCAGTCACGTTTGGCGGCGGGATCATGATGCAGTAATTGCCCTTCGACTCATCGCCGTGCGGCTTAAAGTAACCTTTCTCTTCCCAGTTCTGGTACAGAGCCTGTTCGATTGACTGTGGGTTGTATGTCTTTTCCATAGGAGCGTGTGCTTCTCAAACTAATTAATTGGTTGTTGGGTCGTCAGGGGGATCCCTAACTCGCGATACTGGCGATAGCGATCGCGCGCGGTCGCTTTCATAGCAGCATCGTTGGCAACGAAGTCGATAATCTGGCCAAAGTTTACCGCAAATTGCGGCGCTTGGTCTGCAAGATTAATCAGAAGATGACGATTTTTATTGGGGCCCAGTTTATCAAAGCCTATCTCTACTGGCGCACCACCCGTTGGCCCTTCACCTTTGAGGTTGTGGGGCACAAATGCTGTGGGTTCAAATTGCCATAATATTTCGTCAATCTCATAGGCCTGCTGTTGATCATTACAGTGGATATAGACCAGTTGTTGATCGCGATATGCCTGCTCGGCGAGCCGACAGGCAAACAGATAGACATTCTCTCGCTCTGCCTTTGCAACATCGGTTGCGGCAGAAGCTGCTTGTGGCATCAAATAAAACAAGGCGTTAGGCATTATCTGGCTCTATGTTGCTCGAGTATGGCTAGGCGTTGACGAAAGAGAGAATTCTACACCTAAAAGGGGGCGTTAAACCAGAGGGGGAGGGGATTTGTCGAATAACAAATTGGGTAATATTTTTTGGTTGTAGCGTTTGGCTGAATTGTCATTGATTTGGTGTGTTTGAAGCTTTAACCCTCATTGTTATGAATAGCCTGCGGCTCGCTTATGTGCAGATACGGCTTCGGGACGCTTTGCGCCATCCATGGCCGCTTAACGAAAACATCCATGTTTTCGATATCCTCAGCCATATCTACACTGGGTTATTATCTCTCTTCGATTTCCCCGCGTTTGGTAAGCATAGGTATTTGAGTTGTGATAGAGTCAAGCTTGCTGAAGACCAATGCTTTATAGTTTTTAATTGCTTGGCGGCAGGTGCAGTGTATGGATGCACCAGTTTTTTTGGATATTTCCGGATTAGAACTTTAGCTCTCTATATTAGCTAGGGTTAATATTTCTATGTGCTAACGCAGCATTAAGGTGAGAGCAACGCAATATCGAAGCCCCTGCATACCACCTTAAACACTAAACTAAACGCAACGCATAGTAAAAATGCCACACGTTGCGAATCAATCTTAAACAGATTGTATGGTTAATCCTGTTCCATTTTAGGGTAAATTGGAGGCCCACCCTCAATGGCCGTTGAGGGTCTTTATGCAGTAGCTCGATTGAATGGCGGCTCCTCTTACGAGAGA
>NZ_JAKIKY010000005.1 GCF_023349185.1 Shewanella aquimarina
TTACAGTCAGCTGAGACCACATCAATATAACGGTGGGCTGACACCCAATGAGTCAGAGCGAAGATACTGGCTTGAATACAAAACCGTGGCCAATTTTAGTTGACCACTACACTCCCTACTTCGTCCCACCGCTGAGCGGGCTCCCCAGCTCGCAGCCTAGCCGCTTCGCGCTACAGTCATCCATCAAGCTTCGCTTGATAAGTGGATGTCTTACGCCCCCAAGTAAGATCTGATTGATTGCTGAACTCAATTTAAGCAACCCGAATAGTAAGATTTTTATCAGTCAATAATGTAAATACTTAAGTCCTAAGTCCTAAGTCCCAAGTCCTAAGTCCTAAGTCCTAAGGCAGTGATAGGTCGTTCATATCGTTACCAAACATATCTAGTCGATAAGATTTAAGTTTGGGAATTGGGATTATGAAAGCGATAGTTATCAGAGGGAGGGAAAGCCCGTATTGATTTTCGGGCTTTTAAACTGGCTTATAAAGAAAGTAACTTTTCTACTATGGGGGCGTTTGCGGCTGGGAAGTCATAGCTCTTGAGCTCGTCGAGTCTAGCCCATTTGATCTCTTGCCCTTCAAGCCCCTGAGCTTCTCCTGAGAAAGCGTTTACTGTGTGTATATCAAGATATACTTGCTTATCCGGATAATCGTGTGAAATCACCATTAGAGGGCTCGTGGAGGTAACTTCTATGGCGACTTCTTCTTTTAACTCTCTTATTAATGCTTCAGATGTCGTTTCACTGGACTCGACTTTTCCGCCTGGAAATTCCCATTTTCCACCTTGGTGCAGATGCACTGGGCGTTTGGCGAGTAAGATCTGATTATCTTCATTGAATACTATGCCTACCGCGACGTGTACACGCTTCATTTAGTGATCCTTAAAAAAGTCTGTTTCTTCATAGCCTAGTGAATCTAGGAGCTCTGGATCAAACTCAGGCTTTACAGGGATAGCATGTTTCTCCGACGCCCAATCACCCAGGTCGATGAGTTTGCATCTTTCACTGCAGAAAGGTTTAAATTGAGACTCTTTGGACCAAAGCACCTCTTTCTGGCAGGTTGGGCACTTAACTGTGGTTGGCATAATCATTCCCATAGGCCGATTTGTGACAGTCGGCTATGGTAAACCACTTTAGGTACAGGTTGCCAACATAAAGTCTATCGATTTGTCAGAGTGTTTCTGCTGATCAAATAATACGAAGTGGATGGCGTAGCGATTCCGGTTACCGCTGATGGTCGGATAGCATCCCTGGGAAGGATCGATTTTGACTCGGATAAGCGAGAGGGCTTGGGCGCTAGAACCTTGATAAAAGCCAGCAACGGCGGTTGCTGGCTTGTACACTGTCGTCTTACGGGTAAGCTCAAGTAACAATTTGATCGGCGTTAACAGACATTCAAAATGTTCCGTCCAAGCCTTATATTCTTGTTGCCTCGTATCCCAGGGTTTAGCTAACCAGTAATGTAGCTGCGGAAGATCGAAGTTGCAGCAAGCACCTGGCATGCCGAATCGTTGACGCAGGGCAGAGAGAAACCTGTCTTGCTTAAGTTTTTGACCTGGCCTTTCACAGCGAACGAGCTTAACTCTCGCCTCTTGCATCTGCTCAATATAACTTTCTACTTGCTGCTCATCTATGTGGGGTAGGTGCTGCCATTTTTTGAGATTTATAAGCTGCTTGTCGATGTCTTTTATAATTTCACTGCGATAATCACAACGCTCGGTGAGTTCACACAGGGAAAATAATGGATAAAAACAGCGGTGTTGATGATCTTGATCTAAATTATTTTGAACTTGATTAGCGAGGTACTCGAGCCTAAGGTAGCTTCGAGTCTTCTCGTTTAACGGTTGTTCGTAGATCAATTCATTCATGACGATTGTTAAGTCTGGGCGGCTAATTTTATATATTTATTATGTAAAGCAGCGACCTTGTCTCTTAATGCCGATATGTCACCTTGATTGTCGATAACATCATCGGCTTTAGATAGCTTTTCGTCTCTGCTTGCCTGGCTAGCTATTATGTTTCTTACTTGCTGTGCATCGACTGCGTCCCTCTCCGTGGTTCGCTTTATTTGTAACTCTGGCGAAATATCAACCACTAAAGTGCAATTGACTAACCTATCTAAACCGTTCTCAAATAGCAAGGGGACAACTAAAATTGCGTAGGCCGAGGTCGCATTTTGCAATTGTGTTAACATTTCGGTCCTAATCAACGGGTGAAGAAGACTATTCAACCATTGTCTTTCTACAGGGTCTCTAAAAATCTTATCCCTTAAAAAGGATCGATTAAGTTCACCATTTTTAAGGAGGACGCTTGGGCCAAAATGCTTAGCGATTTCTGTTAGTCCTTTGGTTCCTTTGGCAACAACTTCTCTGCTGACAACATCTGCATCAACAAGATCAACTCCTAGTTCAGCAAACAAGTTGGCGACAGTCGTCTTGCCGCTTCCTATGCCGCCTGTGAGGCCTACAACAAATTTTGACATGATGTTTTATGAATAGATGGCTATAAGGTGGATAAATACCAGTTTACTATTTTTTCTCCCCAAATCATGGCGATCCAGCCCGCGAGGGCGATATAAGGGCCAAATGGTATTGGGTTACCCGAATTGATCTTCTTATTGACGATGAGCATTAGGCCGACGAGAGCGCCAACAATCGAAGAGAGTAGAATGATAAGAGGTAGTAATTGCCAACCGAACCAGGCACCAAAAACCGCGAGCAGCTTAAAGTCGCCATAGCCCATGCCTTCCTTGCCGGTTAGTAGTTTGAACCCCCAGAAGACGCTCCAAAGGCTCATATAACCCGCTGAAGCGCCAATGACAGCATCGGTAATTGAAACGAAGGTATTGTCTAAGTTGATCAACAGGCCTAGCCATAGCAGTGGCAGTGTGATCTGGTCAGGTAATAGCATTTCATCGAGATCTATCCCTGTTAAGGCTACAAGGCCGAAGGTTAGCAAGGTGGCAAAGACAAATTGCCAGGTTGGGCCAAACTGGTAAGCGAGGTAGGCCACTGCAAATCCTGTTAAGGCTTCTATGATGGGGTACCTTACAGAAATACTTGTCTTACAATGATCGCACTTACCTCCTAACATTAACCACCCAACTATTGGGAGGTTGTGCCAAGGTTTTATATCGGTTTTACACTTAGGGCAAGATGAGCCAGGAACGATAAGATTGTATTTTTCCGGAAAATCATCGATTGGTTGGACTAGCTTATCTTTAATTCCTGTAACAGTAGCCTTGTGGTATTCGTCGAGATATTGGTTGCATTCCTCTTGCCATTCTCTTTTCATCATCACGGGAAGGCGATGAATGACTACATTTAAAAAGCTGCCAATTACGGCAGCAAAGACGAAAGAAATTGCGGCAAACAGCAAAGGATGCTGAGCCAATATTTGGATAAATTCAATCATTGTAAAAGCTAATTCTTATTATTTAAAAAGTAAAAGTGGATGGCTAGCCGACGACGTTACCTAACTGGAAAATAGGAAGATACATACCGACAATCAAACCACCCACTAGCGTACCTATCACCACCATCATCATAGGTTCAATTAGGCTAGATAGGCCGTCAACGGCATCATCGACCTGCATCTCATAGATATTGGCAACCTTATTGAGCATTTCATCGAGACCGCCGGATTCTTCACCGATCATCACCATTTGTATCAGCATGTCAGGGAACAAGCCTGTAGTTCGCATGGCCACATTCATCTGCATGCCTGACATGACTTCGGTACGCACTTTAGTAAGAGCACTACGGTAAACATAGTTACCAGAAGCTCCGGCAGCAGATTCTAATCCATCGATAAGGGGGACGCCGGCCGCAAAGGTTGTGGCTAAAGTTCTTGAGAATCTTGCCATAGCAGCCTTATGAAGTATCGGGCCTATAGCAGGAATTTTTAATACCGCTTCATCTACCCTATTTCGAAAGTTTTGAGATTTAAGGTGGGCACGTTTAAAAGACCAGACCCCTAAAATAATAGCAATGACAAAGAAGTACCAGGATGATTGTAGCCATCTTGATATACCGATAATCATTTGAGTGAAGGCTGGAAGTTCCGCACCGAAACTGCTAAATATTTCTTCGAATTGGGGAACAACAAAGAGAAGTAATAAGGTCGTAACTAAAACTGCAACAACAACTACAGCAGCAGGATAAAACATTGCCTTCTTGATTTTTGATTTTAGAGCCTCTGCTTTTTCACGGTAAGTTGCGATACGGTCGAATACCGCATCCAAAGAACCTGAATGTTCACCCGCCGCCACTAGATCGACATAAAGATCGTCGAAATATTGCCTATGGGGCTTTAGGGAGTCAGATAGAGGGATACCTGCTTGCACATCTGTGACTATGGCTCCTAGTAGTTCACGCATTTTGGGTTTTTCATGGCCACGCCCCAACATTTCTAATGTGGTTACAATGGGGACGCCCGCCGCCAGCATGGTGGCTATCTGGCGAGTGATCATGGCAATATCCATCGCCTTGATCTTAGGGTCGCTCCTAAAAAGAGCTTCAGCTTTTTTCTTAACGACCTTAGGGTTAACCCCTTGAGATTTTAGCTGCGCCTTAATTTCCGCAGAAGAAGTACCGCGCAATTCACCACTGGTTTTCTTGCCATCACGGTTGGTACCCTTCCACTCAAAAGTGACAACTTTGGGTTGTGCTTTTGCAGCTTTTTGCTTTTTATTGGTTGTTTTTGCGAGTGATGCGCTAGCCATGGAAAATCCTTTGTTAAAAAGCTTTAAGTAATAGGGGGTAAGTACCAGAAAAAAGCAAGCTTAACGCTTACGGTTTACCCTTTATGACTATTTAAAAACTGGTGACGCGGTTTATTTCGGCGATACTGGTCACCCCTGCTATGACTTTGCGTAGGCCTGAATCTCGAAGATCGCGCATGCCCTGCTCTTTAGCTTGATTGGCTATTTGTAATGAGTTGCCTCCTTCCATAATAGTACGGGCAATCTCATCTGACATCTTCATCACCTCATAGATACCGACACGTCCTTTGTAGCCTCCAGAGCAGAGATCGCAACCTATAGGTTTGTAGACAGTAAATCCTTCATTGATTTGGGCTTGGGTAAAGCCGAGTTTTAACAGTTCGTGTTCGGGAACATCTTCTGGTTGACGGCATTCTGTGCACAGTCTTCTTGCAAGACGCTGGGCAATGATCAGGTTTACTGAACTGGCAATGTTATAACCAGGAACCCCCATGTTGATAAGACGAGTAAGGGTTTCAGCGGCAGAGTTGGTATGCAGGGTTGATAATACAAGGTGACCTGTCTGTGCGGCCTTGATGGCAATTTCAGCTGTTTCTAGGTCACGGATTTCACCTACCATAACCACATCGGGGTCTTGGCGCAGGAATGAACGTAACGCCGAAGCAAAGGTCAAGCCTGCTTTTAAGTTAATATGAACCTGATTGACGCCTTCTAGGTTAATTTCAACAGGGTCTTCTGCGGTTGATATGTTACGTTCCTCGGTGTTGAGGATATTCAGGCCAGTATAGAGGGAGACAGTTTTACCCGAACCTGTAGGGCCTGTGACCAAGATCATGCCTTGGGGTTTGGCGAGCATTTCTTCATACAATGCTCTTTGGTCATCCTCATAACCTAGCTTTTCGATACCTAGCTGTGCCGAGGATGAATCCAAGATACGCATCACTATCTTTTCGCCCCAAATTGTCGGCAGGGTGCTGACACGAAAATCGATAGATTTAGTGCGCGATAGCTTCATCTTGATGCGGCCATCTTGAGGGACGCGGCGCTCGGCGATATCCAGCTTAGACATCACTTTAAGACGTGCGGATATGCGGCCCGCTAAGTTAACCGGAGGCTCAGAGACTTCATGTAAGATGCCATCGATACGAAAACGGATACGATAGCGTTTCTCGTAAGGCTCGAAATGTAAGTCGGATGCGCCCTTGCGTATCGCATCGGTGAGAATTTTATTTATATAGATGACGATAGGCGCATCGTCACTGGCATCACCGGCTTGTTCTTCCTGACGCTTATCGGTGTCGGTGATCTCTATACCGGAAAGCGAGTCTTCGTCTATACCGTCTAAATCGAGTGCTGAGATATCTTCTTCAAGCACTTTTTCAAGCGCAGTTGTTAGCTTGTCGTCTTCAACTAGAATGGCTTCGGCGTGCAGGCCTGCGCTGAATTGGAAGTCTTCTAATGCAGCGATATTGGTCGGATCTGAAGTGCCAATATAGAGGCGGTTGCCGCGCTTAAACAGGGGCAAGCACTTATGTTTTTCGATCAGCTTTTTGTTAAGGAAGTCTTCCGGAATACTACTGATATCGAATTCATTAAGATCGAGTAGGGGAGTGCCATATTCCTCATAGCAGAGCTCAGCTATTTCTCTTGCAGATAGGAGTTTGC
The DNA here is from genome assembly GCF_023349185.1 of Shewanella aquimarina. Classification (GTDB taxonomy): domain Bacteria; phylum Pseudomonadota; class Gammaproteobacteria; order Enterobacterales; family Shewanellaceae; genus Shewanella; species Shewanella aquimarina. Next base: position 6,387 of record NZ_JAKIKY010000005.1, read on the forward strand.
TGGTCACCAGGGTGGTGACCAGTGATTGCCTACTCTTTCGCGAAAGCGATACGGCCTCCGATAGCTGCTCTTCAGAGAGCAGCCCTTTGCGGATGAAAAGCGTCGATAACCCGAGATGGAGGCCGGTAGTTGGCATTTATTTCTATGTACTTTTACTTAGTCTTTCTGGCAGTAGCCTACACCTTCACAGGTACCGCTTTGGGCCCAAGTTACCTGGCCATTGGCGATTGTACCAGTCCAGATATTTGTATAAGCACCTGCTGCAGTCGTTCCTGTTGCCGTGATTACAAATTTATCAGCTGCAGCGGTTGACGCTATTGAATCTAGATTTTTCGTTCCTGAACCAGAGGCGATATCTGCTGGTACGCCGTTGCTACCTGCTCCACACTGAGTGCCGTCACCTTGGGTGTGTAAGCATACTGTCATAGCAGTTTTGTAGCTATCTGAAGTCGTGTTCACTTCCGCAAAACGAGACTTTTTGGTGTAGTCTTGATACGCAGGTAGTGCAATTGCGGCGAGAATACCGATGATTGCAACAACGATCATTAATTCAATCAGGGTGAAACCCTTAGCGTTATTCTTTTTGAAACCTTTCATTTTTACTCTCTCCGTTTGACAGAACTCTGACTCGACTCATCTCGATGTTGAACAGATGGTATGGTTGCACAATGATTCTAATATCAACTTTCTCGTTATAGTCAAAATTGTCGTAAAACACTATAACTTGGGTTACTTGCTTAGAACTAAGGCGCCAAAATTTCTTGTTCAGCTTGCTCCTGCGTAACTTAAGACGTCGTCCCTGGTCAAATCGTTATTGCTATCAACTAGTATTTTATGAATTCCTAAAATGAGTTCAGTAAGCTGGCAATTTTTACCATGCTTTACCTCTACATTCTTGGCTTTCACTCTAAGTTTGATTAATCTTCATTCGGCAAACTGCACCATTTGGCAATTTAGTCAGTAGAAATCATATCTTTATCGTCAGCATCTTAACTTTTTCCAGCAGGCTTTTAAGCTGTGACTCGTTTAATGCTTGCCCGTATCGCGCTCTCGCAAACACAGAGATTGTTAACGGTATGTTTCACTAAACTTGTCGCTAGTCTAGAAAATCTTCAATTAACGATAATTAATGCTTTCGACTTACTAAGTCGGTTTACCTTCATGGTAAGCTGGCCGAAAGGGCCATCTCGCCTACAGCCAAAGTTAGTACAAAGTTAACAAAAAGGGAACCGTAAATCGCATCAAAGTACTAATTTGATGGTGAATTTGTCTAATAAAATTTTTTTTTGTAAAAAAAAGTTATAGCGTAATTATGACTTTGGCTGAAAAATTGGCGATCATACCAGGAGTGTCAATTTTATAGCGGCTAGAAAGCCGTTTTAGCCCTGATTAATTTACGTACAATCTTTAATGGTAATTTGACTTGTTGCGTAAATGTTGCCCAACCTGACGGGGTAAAAGTATCAAGTTGAGCATTCTTGTGACTGCAGGCTTCTTATTACAGGAAATCAATCTTTCAGCCTAAGCGACAAGTCCAACGCCTTGACGTGTTTGGTCAGGGCACCGACCGAGATGTAGTCTATGCCGGTTTTGGCGAAGTCTGAGATGGTATCTAGGGTCACGTTGCCCGACACCTCGAGTTTTACCCGCTGGTTTTCGCTATAGCTATTATTAAGCTCTACCGCTTCTATCATCATGGTGACGTCAAAGTTGTCGAGCATGACAATATCGGCACCGGCATCGAGCGCCTGTTTGAGCTCATCAATACTTTCTACTTCGACTTCCACTAACTTGTCGCTGGCAAGCCTACGGGCGGCTTTGATGGCTGATGCGATCGAGCCACTGGCCATGATGTGATTTTCCTTAATAAGGAAGGCATCAAAAAGACCAATACGATGGTTTTTTCCGCCGCCACAGGTAACTGCATATTTTTGTGCTGTGCGCAGACCCGGTATGGTCTTACGGGTGTCTAACAGTTTGCAGTGAGTGCCTGCCAGTCTATCGACATAGAGTTTCGTCAAGGTCGCCACGCCGGAGAGTGTCTGGATAAAGTTCATCGCGGTGCGCTCACCGGTCAGAATGGCGCGAGCAGAACCCGACATTTCGCATAAAACCTGATTCGGCAACACAAGGTCACCATCGTCCACATGCCAATGCAGAGCGACTTCACCGCCTAACTGGTTGAAGACCTGTTCAGCCCATGCTTTACCGCAAAAGACGCCTTCTTCGCGGGTGATCAGTGTGGCCTGCGCATACTTGTCGCCAGGAATAAGCTGAGCAGTGATGTCCAGACTCAATTTTTCTTGTGGAGTTAGATTCGAGTCAGCCTGAAAACCTAAATCTTCTTCTAGTGCGACTTTGACGGCTAATCTAATGTCATTTTCCAGCATCTTTCTATCCTCATGGCGGCTCGCCGCACTCCCTGAGCGCATCACTTGTGGCTCGAATGGGTTATCTCTGTTGATTCAATGGCTGCGAGCACTTAGCTATATGCCGTTAATAGTAACAAATCCCAGATTGAAAAAGCAGGGATATTTAGCGCTACGCGGTGAAGATAGACGCAATTTGTGCCGATTTGTAATCGTTGGTCTCGTGTGACTGGCGGCTATCATCCGAATTGGGTTAAAGTGCTAACGGCTTGATATTGTTTGGAGGTAGATTGGCCTGTGGCTAACATGACGTTGCAAAAAGGGTGGATTCAAGAGTGTCGACAGTGTGTCTCGCCACATTTTAATGCCCGTCCAGATGGAGAGGTGAGCCTCTTGGTGATCCATAATATCAGCCTGCCTGCTGGCCGGTTTGGCTTGCCCTATATTGACCAGCTTTTTCAAGGTTGTTTGGATACTCAAGCCGATGAGAGTTTTTGTGAGCTCGAAGGCTTAGAGGTGTCGGCGCATTTTTTGATCCGGCGAGACGGCGAGTTGGTGCAGTATGTCAGCTGTGATGATCGCGCCTGGCATGCTGGCGTCTCTGAGTTTGCCGGGCGTACCGGTTGTAATGACTTTGCCATAGGTATAGAGCTTGAAGGCACTGATAGCCAGGCCTATACCGATGCTCAGTATGATCGGCTCACGCAATTAACCTTGGTCTTGTTTGACGCATATCCTATGCTCAATAGAAATCTTATCGTCGGGCATAGCGACATAGCACCAGGACGGAAGACTGATCCCGGTGAGAGTTTCGACTGGGACAGATATCGCGCGAGTTTGGATGAAGCGTAACTTACCTAAAAGCTTGGTTTACCATTAAACACAACAATTAGATGGAAGGGAGAGGGGAGTAAGATGGCACTGTTTTCTTTATTGCTGGCGATCATGATAGAACGTCTCAAGCTATTACCCCAGGCATGGCAGCTAGAAACCCTATTAGCCTTATATGCCAAGAGTTTCTTTGGCCGTAAGCAGCTCACCAACGATCTTATGATGGCGATCGCGCTGATTCTCCCTGCGATAGCCGTGCAGGTGCTGGCTTGGTTCGTGGCCGGCATGTTTTGGGGGCTGTTGAGCCTCGGGCTCTGGGTCGGGGTGTCGATTCTCTGTTTCAGTCATCTCAAACAGCGTCAGGTCTTCAAACAGTATATACAGGCGGCTTGTCGTGGCGACGCACAGGCTTGTTACCATTTTGCCGATGAGCTTGACCCTTATGTGTCGCTCGATGCCGTATCAGAGCAAGATCTCGGTGAGAAAGTCGGTCAGACGGTTGCCTGGCTCAATTATCGTTTCTATGGCGCCGTGGCGTTATATCTTATCTTCTTCGGACCTGCCGGGGCCGTACTCTACTGTACCGTGCGTTATTTCTCGGACGATGCCAAGAGCCGGGGAATCGATCTTCCTTTAGTGGACACTGCCTTATTGTTGCTGGATTGGCTGCCGAGCCGATTGATCGCGCTAGGCTATGTGCTCAGTGGACACTTTTCGCTGGCATTTGCTCGCTGGCGACAACAGGCGCTGTGCTGGCGTTGCCCGGCGCGCGATGTCATATCTGAGGTCGCCCTGGCGGCAGAGACCATTGAATTTAATTCACCGACACCAATTTGCGTCCAATCGACCATCTCTTTGCTACAGTTGAGTAAGCGTAACTTTATCTTACTCGTGATCGGCCTCTCTTTGCTGACGATCTTTGGGGTGGTAGTGTAGCTGCCGGGCGAGGCGGACGCTTGTATTGCGGCTTGTTCGCCTCGTTATTGCTGTTCAAGGCGAGCCCTAAGCTCTTGGGGCAATGGTCAGACCCCTTTATCTTAAATATAAGCTATTCTCACAAATCGTGAGTTTACATGAAGCAGATCACGAACTGGACATCTGAAATGTGATTTGATAAAGTGCGCTCAGTCAATTAAATTGGTAAGACCAATTTACAATAGGAGCTGAGGGCCATATGGCTTATAGCAAAATCAACCAGCCAAAAATTTCTGATGTGATCATGAATCAGCTGGAGCAGATGATCCTAGAGGGGAGTCTGCAACCGGGTCAGAAATTACCACCAGAGCGTGAATTGGCACTGCAATTCGAAGTCTCTCGACCATCTCTTCGTGAAGCAATTCAAAAGTTAGAAGCAAAAGGCTTGCTGCTGCGTCGTCAAGGCGGTGGTACCTATGTCAAAGAGCAACTTTGGCAGAGTCTTGCTGATCCTATTGTGGAGCTGATGCACAGCGATTCCGAGAGTCAGTACGATCTTCTCGAGTTTCGTCACGCCACTGAAGGCATGATGGCTTACTTTGCGGCACTTCGGGGTACCGATGCCGACATGCAAAACATCAAAGAAAAAATCCAAGCGGTAGAAGCTGCGTCTGACATCGAGGCGAAGGCAGAGGCGATCGTGTGTTTTTATCGCGCCATTGCCGAGGCCTCACACAACGTGGCTATGCTGCACTTGGTACTGAGTTTATCTCCCGTGCTGCATAAGAATGTGGCGCAAAACCTAGAGTTGCTAAAGCGCAGAGCTGATGCCTCTAAAATGGCGAACGAGCATAGGCAAGATCTTCTTGCCGCCATCGTGCGTCGTGACCCTGAAGCAGCAAGAGAAGCCTCAAACGAGCATCTAAGCTACATTGAGGAAGTGATGTTGTCTGTGAGGGAAGAAGATAGCCGGTTGCAGCGTAGTCTGCGCCGTTTGAAGAGTGGCGCGTAGGCAGTCTGTCTAACCGCCACTTTTTATTATTCAATTCATACAATTAATGTATATAGGGAAGGACTGCGAAATGTCTGAACATATGCTGCAAGATTTAGATCCGTTAGAGACTCAAGAGTGGGTCGATTCATTACAAGCCGTATTAGAGCAAGAAGGTCCGGAACGTGCTCATTTTCTTCTTGAGAAGCTAATCGACAAGGCTCGTCGCAACGGTACTCATCTGCCTTATAAGGCAACTACCGCCTATCTGAACACGATTCCAGCGGGTCAGGAACCTCATATGCCTGGTAACCAGGAGATGGAACGTCGCATTCGCGCCATCATTCGTTGGAACGCCCTGGCCATGGTATTGCGCGGTTCAAAGAAAGATCTTGAGCTGGGTGGCCACATTTCTAGTTTCGCCTCTAGTGCAACCATTTACGATGTCTGCTTTAACCACTTCTTCCGTGCACCAAACGAGAAGGATGGCGGTGACCTGGTTTACTTCCAAGGACACATCGCACCAGGTATCTATGCGCGCTCTTTCCTCGAAGGTCGCCTGACCGAAGATCAACTGGCTAACTTCCGTCAGGAAGTGGACGGCAAGGGTCTATCATCTTACCCACACCCTAAGTTGATGCCTGACTACTGGCAGTTCCCAACGGTTTCTATGGGTCTGGGTCCAATTCAGGCGATTTATCAGGCTCGTTTCCTGAAGTACCTGACCGACCGTGGTCTGAAAGATTGCTCAGAGCAAACCGTATACTGCTTCCTGGGTGACGGTGAGTGTGACGAGCCAGAAACCTTAGGTGCTATCGGTCTGGCGGCGCGTGAAGAGCTGGACAACCTGGTCTTCATCGTTAACTGTAACCTGCAACGTCTAGATGGTCCTGTACGTGGTAACGGCAAGATCATTCAAGAGCTTGAAGGCGAATTCCGCGGCGCTGGTTGGGAAGTGGCTAAGGTGATCTGGGGGCGTTACTGGGATCCGCTATTGGCTCGCGACACCAGCGGTAAGCTGCTGCAGCTGATGGAAGAAACCGTCGACGGCGAATACCAAAACTGTAAGGCCAAAGGTGGCGCTTATACCCGTGAGCATTTCTTCGGTAAGTACCCTGAAACTGCCGAGATGGTCGCCAACATGTCTGACGACGACATCTGGCGCCTCAACCGTGGTGGTCACGATCCTGTGAAGATCTATGCCGCGCTGCAACACGCGAAGAACACTAAGGGTCGCCCAACCGTTATCCTGGCGAAAACCGTTAAAGGTTATGGTCTTGGTGATGCCGGTGAAGGTAAGAACATCGCGCACAACGTTAAGAAGATGGACATCAGCGCCGTACGTTACTTCCGCGATCGCTTCAATATCCCGATCCCTGACGACAAGCTAGAAGAGATCCCTTTCTATCACCCAGGTCCAGATTCGGAAGAGGTGAAGTACCTTCAGGAACGCCGCGCCGCGCTGCACGGTTCTATGCCGGCTCGCCGTCAGAAGTTCTCTGAAGATCTCGAAGTGCCTTCGCTGAAGATCTTCGATTCTATCTTGAAAGGCTCTAACGGCCGTGAGATCTCAAGCACCATGGCGTTCGTACGTATTCTGACCGCGCTGCTGAAAGATAAGAAGATAGGTAAGAACATAGTGCCTATCATTCCGGATGAGGCACGTACATTCGGTATGGAAGGTCTGTTCCGTCAGGTAGGTATCTATGCTCACGAAGGGCAGAAGTACGTACCACAAGACTCGGATCAGGTGGCTTACTACCGCGAAGATAAGTCAGGCCAGGTACTGCAAGAAGGTATCAACGAGCTTGGTGCCATGTCTTCTTGGGTGTCTGCGGCGACCAGCTACTCGGTCAACGATACGCCAATGATTCCGTTCTACATCTACTACTCAATGTTTGGTTTCCAACGTATTGGCGACATGGCATGGGCGGCAGGTGATATGCGCGCTCGCGGCTTCATGGTCGGCGGCACATCGGGCCGTACTACCCTGAACGGCGAGGGTCTGCAGCACCAGGACGGTCACAGCCACGTACTGGCTAACACGATTCCGAACTGTATCTCTTACGATCCAACTTATGGTTATGAGATTGCGGTTATCGTTCAAGACGGTATCCGTCGCATGTATGGTGAGAACCAGGAAGATATCTTCTACTACCTGACCACGATGAACGAAAACTATGTTCAGCCTGAAATGCCAGAAGGGGCCGAGGAAGGTATCGTCAAGGGTATCTACAAGCTGGAATCAGTGTCTGGCAGCGGCAAGGGTAAGGTACAGCTAATGGGCTGTGGCACCATCCTTGAGCAGGTTCGTAAGGCGGCGCAGGCATTGGCGAAAGACTTCGGTATCTCGTCAGACGTATTTAGCGTCACCAGCTTTAACGAGCTGACTCGCGATGGTCAGGCGGCAGAGCGTTACAACATGCTGCACCCAACCGAGACGCCTAAGCAGGCTTATATCAGCCAGGTGCTGTCTAGCGATTCACCTGCCGTTGTTGCCACCGACTATATGAAGATATATGGCGAGCAGCTACGTGCCTATGTTCCTACCGACTACAAGGTGCTGGGTACCGATGGTTTCGGTCGCAGTGACAGCCGCGAGAACCTGCGTCACCACTTCGAAGTGGACGCTAAGTTCATCGTGATCGCCGCACTGAAGTCGCTGGTTGACCGCAACGAATTGCCAGTTGAAGTACTCTCGCAAGCAATTGCCGAGTACGGCATCGATGTTGACAAGATCAACCCACAGTTCGCGTAAGGGGATAGAGTATGGCTGAATTAAAAGAAGTTTTAGTCCCCGATATCGGTGGGGATGAAGTACAGGTTATTGAGATCTGTGCTGCGGTGGGCGATACCCTCGCCGCCGAAGAATCGATCATTACCGTTGAAAGCGACAAGGCGACCATGGATATTCCTGCGCCTTTCGCCGGTAAACTTGCCGAGATCAAGGTCGCCGTGGGCGATACAGTCTCTGAAGGCACACTTATCGCTATGATGGAAGCGGGTGAGGCGCAGGCCGCCGAGCCTGCACCAGCGGCAGCCGAAGTGGCTCCTGCAGCAGCACCGGCTACGCCTGCTCCGGCAGCGCCTGTTGCTGCGGCGCCAGCCTCTGCACAAGTGATTGAAGTGACAGTGCCGGATATCGGCGATGCTTCAGATGTCGACGTGATTGAAGTGCTGGTGGCCGTGGGCGACAGCATAGATGTCGACACTGGGCTTATCACGCTGGAAACTGACAAGGCGACCATGGAAGTACCAGCGCCTGCAGCCGGTGTGGTGAAAGAGATGAAAGTGGCCGTTGGCGACAAGGTCTCTCAAGGCTCTCTGGTTCTGATGCTTGAGGTGAGCGGTGGTGAAGCTGCGGCTCCTGCGGCAAGCGCGGCTCCAGCACCAAGCGCAGAAGCAGCACCAGCGGCAGTTGCCAGCATCGAAGTGAAAGAGATCGCCGTACCCGATATCGGCGACGCGTCTGACGTCGATGTTATCGAGGTATTGGTTGCGGCCGGTGATGTGATTGAGGCCGACCAAGGCCTGATCACTCTGGAAACAGACAAGGCCACCATGGAAGTACCTGCACCGTTCGCCGGTAAGCTGGTTTCTGTGACCGTTAAGGTGGGTGACAAGGTTTCTCAGGGCAGCGTCATCGCAACTATTGAGACACAGTCGAGTGCCCCTGCGGCGGCTCCTGCTCCGGCAGCTGCTGCACCTGCGCCAGTCGCACAAGCCAGTGCACCAGCGCCAGCGGCGAGCAAGCCGCCTGTGCCGCATCACCCAAGTGCCGGTAGCAAGCCGGTAACAGGTGCCGTGCACGCCTCGCCGGCGGTTCGCCGTCTGGCTCGCGAGTTTGGTGCTGACCTGACTAAGGTTACTGGTACTGGTCCTAAGGGACGTATTCTGAAGGAAGACGTCCAGGCCTTTATCAAGTATGAGTTGTCTCGTCCTAAAGCCTCTGCAGCTACTAGCGTGGGCGCCGGTGAAGGCGGTCTGCAGGTGATTGCAGCGCCTAAGGTTGATTTCGCTAAGTTCGGTGAAGTGGAAGAAGTGCCGCTGAGTCGTATCCAGAAGATTTCTGGACCTAACTTGCACCGTAACTGGGTCACTATTCCACACGTGACTCAGTTTGACGAAGCCGACATCACAGAGATGGAAGCCTTCCGTAAGCAGCAAAACGAGATCGCCGCCAAGCAGAAAACTGGCGTCAAGATCACCCCGCTGGTCTTCATGATGAAGGCGGTTGCCAAGACACTGCAGCAGTTCCCAGTGTTTAACGCCAGCCTGAGCGCCGATGGTGAGTCGCTGATCAAGAAGAAGTACTACCACATTGGTGTGGCGGTCGATACGCCAAACGGCCTGGTCGTTCCTGTGGTACGTGATGTCGACAAGAAAGGCATTATCGAGCTGTCAGCCGAGCTGATGGAGATCTCGGTGAAGGCCCGTGATGGCAAGCTTAAGGCTGCAGACATGCAGGGCAGCTGTTTCACCATCTCTAGCCTAGGTGGCATAGGCGGTACCGCGTTTACGCCTATCGTCAACTATCCTGATGTGGCGATCTTAGGGGTTTCTAAGTCTGAAATTAAACCTAAGTGGAATGGTAAAGATTTCGAGCCTAAGTTAATGTTGCCGCTCTCTTTATCATACGACCACCGTGTGATCGATGGCGCGATGGCGGCACGCTTTAGCGTGACCCTGTCAAGTATGCTGTCCGACATACGCACACTTATTTTGTAATGATGAAGGCTACTCACCATGAGTAGCCTTTTGTTTAACTCCTTGAAAGGTTAAAATGCGGCCACCTTACAAGAACTAACGTTCAAAAAGCTGGCGTCATAATGGGTTGGGCCGGAATTCCTCCCAACACAATGAGAAAGAATAGAGGAAAACATGAGTAACGAAATCAAAACTCAGGTAGTGGTTTTAGGTGCAGGCCCTGCAGGTTATTCAGCAGCATTCCGTGCTGCCGATTTAGGTCTGGAGACTGTTATCGTAGAACGTTTCAGCACCCTAGGTGGTGTGTGTCTGAACGTGGGTTGTATCCCATCTAAGGCACTGCTGCACGTTTCAAAAGTGATCGAAGAAGCTAAGGCCATTTCTAGCCACGGTGTGGTATTTGGCGAGCCACAGATCGATCTCGATAAGCTACGTGAGTTTAAGCAGAGTGTTATCAGCCAGCTGACAGGCGGTCTGGGCGGCATGTCTAAGATGCGTAAAGTCAACGTGGTTAACGGTCTGGGTAAGTTTACCGGTCCTAACACCATCGAAGTTGCTGGTGAAGATGGCGTGAAAGTGGTGCACTTCGAGCAAGCAATCATCGCTGCGGGTTCTCGCCCAATTCAACTGCCTTTCATTCCTCATGAAGATCCACGTATCTGGGATTCTACCGATGCGCTTGAGCTGAAAGAAGTGCCTGGCAAGCTGCTGGTTATGGGCGGCGGTATTATCGGTCTTGAGATGGGTACAGTGTACTCTTCACTGGGCAGTGAGATCGACGTGGTTGAGATGTTCGACCAGGTTATCCCTGCAGCCGATAAAGATATCGTTCGTGTCTACACCAAGAAGATCAAGAACAAGTTCAACCTGATCCTCGAGACCAAAGTGACTGCCGTTGAAGCGAAAGAAGACGGTATCTATGTTTCTATGGAAGGTAAGAAGGCGCCAACTGAGCCAGTACGCTACGATGCGGTATTGGTGGCTATCGGTCGTACACCAAACGGTAAGCTGATCGATGCTGACAAGGCTGGCGTGAATATCGATGAGCGCGGCTTCATCAATGTCGACAAGCAGATGCGCACCAACGTGCCACACATCTATGCTATCGGCGACATCGTGGGTCAGCCAATGCTGGCACACAAAGGTGTGCATGAAGGCCACGTCGCTGCCGAGGTGATTGCTGGCATGAAGCACTACTTCGATCCTAAGGTTATCCCTTCAATCGCGTACACAGATCCTGAAGTGGCTTGGGTTGGTCTGACCGAGAAAGAAGCCAAAGAGCAAGGCATCGCCTACGAGACGGCAAGCTTCCCTTGGGCGGCGAGTGGTCGTGCAATTGCTTCTGACTGTTCAGACGGTATGACTAAGCTGATCTTCGATAAGGAAACTCATCGCGTGATCGGTGGTGCTATCGTGGGTGTTAACGGTGGCGAACTACTGGGCGAAATTGGTCTGGCTATCGAGATGGGTTGTGATGCCGAAGATCTGGCGCTGACCATCCACGCTCACCCAACATTGCATGAGTCTGTCGGTCTGGCGGCTGAGATCTACGAAGGTTCAATTACCGATTTGCCAAACCCTAAGGCAAAGAAGAAGAAATAATTGCTTCTGAAATCCGAAAAAGCGCTCACTGAGCGCTTTTTTTTTGGCTGGCTAACTTATATATTATATTTTTGTAACAATTATAAGTTTATCGCGCTATGTCCCAACCCCGCCGTGCTGTTTGTCTGAAATGGGATCTTCTATGAGTTTTACCCAGGCGTTTCGCTTACTAGGCTTTTTGGTATTCATGATTGGCTTTACCACGCCAAGTTTGGCGGGTGATCTGGTACAGAGGGTCTTTAGCGCTCGCGACGGCCTCAACAATGCCACGGTAAACGACATCAGCTTCGATGAGTACGGTTACACCTGGCTCTCCACTGAGCAGGGCCTGTACCGCGTCAGCGACACTAAGGCGCGGCGCATCGACAAAGACGCCAACCATATTCGCCTCTCAGATGAGTATATCTATCTCGTCGAATCCTTGGGTAAACAGCACCTGCTGGTTAGCAGCTATGCCAATACCTACCTGTACGACATAGTTCAAGATGAGTTTGTCCAGCTGGGAAGTAGCGAGCTGTTTCCCAAGTTCAATCCCAGTGGGCTACAGGCAATCACCCGCCAGAAAGATGGCAGCTATGTGCTGCTCAGCTATGTCGGCGAGCTCTACCGTCTGGACTACCAGGCGATGTCGCTCACCTTCATCAGCGCTCTGCCAAGCGATCCCGATATGCCCTGGTTTGTGTTGTCGCAATTTGGCGACTCTCAGCTGATTGTGGGTAAGACTTATGAGCTGCAACTCAGGGACAGCCTGGGGATGCTTAGAGGCATCTTCCCCTGGACAGAGGAGCAGGGCCAGATCAAGAGCCTGTTTGAAGACAGGGCGGGGCGTCTGTGGTTGGGCTCGAGCAATGGTTTATATCGCGTCTATCCCGACTCGTTAACCCTCGAGAAGGTGGAGCAGATCCCCTTCTATGTGACCCAGATGGCTCAGGATAAGCTGGGCTTTCTCTGGCTGTCTGGCCGAGAGGGGCTGATCAAGTGGCACCCCGACACCCTGGAGATAAAGCACTTTAGCAATGAACTGAAGCTGGCGGCCGATCTCGATTATATCTACGACCTGGCGGTGGACGACAATGACCTGGTCTGGGTGGGTGGTTCGGGCGATGGCCTAGCGATTGTCGCCGACGACCCCGATTTCGTGCTGGATAACTTCACCCGTAACGCACCCTATGGGCTCAGCGATGAGATGGTGTGGAGTATCTTTGCCGATCAAAATAAGCTGTGGTTGGGCACAGACAAGGGGCTCATTGAGGTGGATCGTGACGCCAGGAAGAGTCAGACCTACCAGCCAGAGGAGATGGAGGTCAACGACAGCGTCTATGCGGTAAACGAGTTAGATAAACGGCATCTGCTACTGGGCACCACCAATGGCCTGTTCACCTACGACCGCCTGGCGCACAAGACACAGAGATTTGCCGCGATCACCGGCGGGCGCACCTCGCTCGAAAATAAGATGATCTACTTCAGCTACAAGGATCCTTTGATCGCCTCCCGCTGGTGGTTCGTTACCGCCACGGGCTTGTTCTACTGGGACAAGGGCAGTCTGGAGCCGACTCGTATGCAGGTCAAAGGGGTCGACGGCACCCAGCATCAGATCCCGCTGCGCTCCATCTATCGGGCGGCCGACGGCAAGCTGTGGATCGGCGGTGAAAACCTGTTTGGCTATATCGATAGCAAGGGGCTCTTCTATTCCCGTATCGACCTGTTCGCCGACGAGAATATCTCTATCGATGTTAGTTATATCAAAGAGGTGGATTCAGGCGTGCTCTGGCTCGGCACCTCGCCCAAGGGGTTAGTGGAGTATCACCCCAAGACAGGGCTGACCTATTTTCTTACCGACAACTGGCAGGTGGAATGCAGCTCCGTCTACTTCATCGAGCAGCTTCCCGGTTATCGAGTGCTGGGCTGCGCCAATTCCCTGGTGCGGCAAGATCTCACCACGGGGGGACTCACGGTTATCGAGAAGCAGGACGGGCTTATCAGTCACGAACTTAACGACGGCGCCGCCTTCTATCAGCCCGGTGCAGGCCTGTTTGTCGGCAGTCCGGACGGGGTTGCCCTAGTGGACGTGCCCCAGATGCGAAACCGCCTCGCGGAAGATGGCATCATGATGGAGTCTGTCTCCGTATTCTATGAGGAAAACACGGAAACCAAGCTAGTGCCTGAAGCTGGCATGTTGATCAAGCCAGGTGCGCGCCTGATCAGCTTCCAGTTAACTAGCCTGGATTATCTGACCGATATCCCGTTTCAGTTACAGTACCGCCTGCGTCGTGGCAAGGGCTCTGAGCAGAGCAAGTATCTGCAGCTGATGGGCCAGTCGCAGGTTAACGTCTCAGGTCTCAAGCAAGGCCATTACACCTTAGACATTCTCAGTGAGAAAAACGGTGTCTGGTCGCAGACCCCCTATTCTTTCCGGTTCGTGGTCGAAGATTACTGGTGGAACTATGACTGGTTCAGGGGCTTACTATTAATTTCGTTGCTGCTGGTGGGGCTCTACTTCCTGCTGCTGCGTCAGAAGCAGATCGGTGCCTTCAGGCGGGTCAACAAGGCGCTCAAGGAGAGCGAGGATAGGCTGCGTCAATCGCTGCGGGGCAGTGATTCCGAGTTGTGGGAGTGGCACAGCGAGAGCGAAACCTTCCTGCTGGAAAACCGCGGACGCTACTTCCCTGACAAGGGCGATGCCTTCGAGCTCAAGATGGATGAGTTTCCCATCTATGCCGACGACCAGGATAAGGTGTTTACGGCCTGGAAGCGTCTGCTCTCTAAGCAGGATGACAGGTTGGATGTGGATTATCGTTACCGTCGCCCCGACGAGTCCTGGGGCTGGACCCGGGTGCGAGGACGCGCCCTGGAGTTCGATCCCATCAGCGGCAGGGTGAAGAAGGTTGCCGGTATCTACACCGATATCACTACCCAGCGCCGACTGGAGGATGATGTTAAGCTCCTGGCGCAGGCCTTTGCCAACACCTCTGAAGGGGTACTTATCTTAGACGCCGATGAGCGGGTGAGGGTCTCCAACAAGGCCGCTCAGAGCATCCTGGGGATGAGCGCCGATGAACTGATCGACAGATACTTTTCCCAACTGGTTCATAGCAGCGAAGACAGGAGCGATGAGATAAGCATCTTGCTGGAACAGGGGATCACCTGGACCGGCGAGCATGAGTTTCAGTGTTCCGAGGGGCTAATCTGTCCCGTGTGGCTGAACCTGTCCACCATGAAAGATGACCGAGGGGTCATCAGCCATTATGTGGCGGTATTCTCCGATATCACAGAGCGCAAACAGACGGAGGCCGACCTGCGACGTCTGGCTAACTACGATGTGCTAACCGGCCTGCCGAACCGATCCCTGTTCGCCTCGCGCCTGGCTAAGTGTATCCACCGCGCCGAGCAGACCGAAGATAAGCTGGCATTGATCTTCCTTGACCTAGATCGCTTCAAGAACGTCAACGACTCCTATGGCCATAGCATGGGCGATGCCTTGCTGGTGGAAGCCGCCAGTCGCTTGCAATCTTGCGTGAGTGAAAGCCATACCCTCTGCCGTTTCGGTGGCGACGAGTTCGTGATCCTGATGCGTGACATGGTCGATATCGATGAGGTCAACCATCTGTGCGAGGCCTTGATCCGCCAGATAGAGAAACCCTTCGAGCTCTACGGCCGCGAGTTCTTTATCTCCACCAGTATCGGGGTCAGCCTGTGGCCGGATGATGCCAAGCAGCCCGAGGTGTTGATCAAGAACGCCGATCAGGCCATGTATCACGCCAAGGAAGAGGGGCGTGGCAACTTCCAGTACTTCTCGGCCGAGCGCAATGCCGAGGCGCTCTATCACCTCAAACTGGAGGCCGAACTGCGTAAGGCGATGGACAGGCAGGAGTTTGAGCTCTACTTCCAGCCGCAGATCGATATTCTCAAAGACGACAAGGTGGTTGGGATGGAGGCGCTACTGCGCTGGCATCATCCCAAGGAGGGCTACATTCGCCCAGATATCTTCATCAAGGTGGCCGAGTCCTGTGGCCTGATCATCGACATCGACCGCTGGGTGATCAAGCAGGCCTGTATTCAAGGGGCTAAGTGGGCCGAACATTTTGGCGATGAGCTAAAGCTGTCGGTTAACGTCTCTGCGGTGCATTTCAGGCAACCCGACTTTATTCAAGATGTGCAGCAGGCGCTCAAGGAGTCGGGCATGCCGGCCAAGATGCTGGGGCTGGAGATCACCGAAGGTGTCTTGATGAAAGAGCTGCATGTGGCCAAGGATCACCTCAAGGCACTGCGGGAGATCGGCATAGAGGTCGCTATCGATGACTTCGGCACCGGCTATTCGTCGCTCGCCTATCTGCGCAGCTTCGATGTCAGCACGCTTAAGATTGACCGCTCCTTCCTGATCGATATCGCCAATAACGAGGCGGATCAGGCGATCGCCAGCAGTATCATAGAGCTGGCCCGTAACCTCAAGCTGAAGGTGGTGGCCGAAGGGGTTGAGACCCAGGAGCAGTTAGAACAGGTCTTTAGCCGCGGCTGTTACGTTATACAGGGCTACTACTTTGCCAAGCCGATGACTATCGATGAGTTCGAGAAATACCTCTACATCAAGTCAAAATAACGGCTTCGTCATCGCGTCGATAGGGCAAACTTTCTTGTTTGCTAGGGCCTGTTTATCTTTCAGGTATTATTTTTGTTCAATCTAAACGCGTTATGCACTACGCGTGGGCATTGAAGCATAGTGCTCTATGTGAGTTGTGAACAACATAGGGCTGGGCGCGTTTAGATGAACCCTTTGGGCTGCGTTTGTAGGCCATTTCTACTGCGTTATCGCCAGTTTGTGTAGAATCACTACACGACACAGGCTCTGCCTTGTATAAATCACCTGCAAACTGCTGCAAAAACAAACAGGAAAGGTCAACAGGCCCTAGAAGTTTGCTAGAATATTTTGTCCCTCTATTCATAGGAAGATGAATCGCCGATGATCAAGCCTTTTCTACTCTCTTTGCTGCTGGCAAGCCTCACCTTTTCTGCCACGAGCGAGGAACGCCCCAAGATCGGTCTGGCACTCAGCGGGGGCGGCGCGAAAGGGGCGGCCCATATCGCCGTGCTTAAGGCCTTAGAGGCGGAACATATTCCCGTCGATTACATCGCCGGTACCAGTATTGGCGCCTATGTGGGCGGCATGTATGCCCTGGGCTATAGCGCCGAAGAGATCGAAGATATCATGATGGGTTCCAACTGGAACGCCGGCTATTCAGATACCATTCCCCGTGCGGCCCTCAGCTATCGTGGCAAGCAGCAGCGGGATAGATTCAATATCCCGCTCAACATCGGCTACAGCGATAGCCAAGTCAAAGTTCCTAATGGCGTGTTGCGTGGTCAGTCTATGTCGCTCTTGCTGCAGCACTCGACGGATCTGGTGCATAAGTTTGAACACTTCGACGACTTGCCTATTCCCTATCGCGCCGTGGCCACAGATCTCGAGACCAGTGGCGCCGTGGTGATCGACAGCGGCAGCCTGGTGGATGCGATGCAGGCGTCGGCCACAGTCCCAGGTGCGCTGCAGGCGGCGCAGTATAAGGGGCATATAGTGGTTGACGGCGGAATTGCCAACAATATGCCGGTGGATGTGGTGAAGGCCATGGGCGCCGACATCGTCATCGCCGTGGATATCGGCTCCTCTCTGGTTAAGCGGGACCAGCTAGAGAGCACGATCGCGGTATTGAACCAACTATCCACCATGCTGACCAATGCCAGTACCGAACAGCAAAAGCGGCTACTGACGACACAAGATATCCTGATCCGTCCAGAGGTTGGCGAGCTCAGCACTACAGACTTTTCCATCATGCCGGAGGCTTATCGCCTCGGTGAGGTGGCGGTTCAGGCCCAGCTGACAAGGCTAAAACAGTTAGCCGTGACCAATGAGCAGTATGCTGCCTATCAGGCTCACAAGGATGCCGCCAGCGTGGGTTGGCTCTACAACCTGTCTCGCCCGGTGATCGAGATCCGCTTCGACAACAACTCTAAGGTGAGCGAGAAACTCTTGGCGGAGACCTTAGGTATCGAGCCGGGTGAAGTGGTCGATAAGACCAAGCTGGAGCAGGGGATCAACAAAGTCTATGCGCTCGACAAATTTGAGCGGGTTAACGCCGAGTTTGTCGACACAGATGAGGGGCGGATACTGATCCTGCAGACCCGGGCCAAGTCTTGGGGGCCCAATTATTTCCAACTTGGCTTTAGCTGGGAGGATGACTTCACCCTAGATTCTGTGGTGGCACTGGATGTGGCCTACACCATGACAGATCTGACCGCCTATGGTGGCGAGTGGCGCAACGAGCTGCGCCTGGGGTATGAGAAGATGCTCGCCTCAGAGTTTTATCTGCCCATGGATTCCGATCAGCGCTATTTCTCTCGCGCGGAACTGGGCTATGAGAAGAAAGATTGGACCCTGTATGAAGAGAATAACCGCTTCTTGGATCTCGAGCAGGTCAAGTATCGCGCCGAGTTGGGTATTGGCGTCAACTATATCAAGGAAGGCGTGGTAGAGCTGGGGGTGATGGGGGAGACCGGCTATCTCGATAATGCGGCCTTTGACGGGCGGGCAGATTTTAGCTCCTACGGCGCCTATCTCAAGTTCGGTTTCGATGACTTGGACAGCATCAGTTTCCCGACCTCGGGTAATCGCTTTACCCTGAACATGTACTACCGCCATGAGCAATCTCCCTACATCTTTGACGATGAACCATCGGAGAACTCCTTGCAGATCATGGCCGATTGGCGTGGTGCCCTGAGTGTGGGGAATCATGCCTTCGTGGGTATCGCCTCGCTGGCGACGGTGGACAAGGAGGAGGGCTTCAGCGTGAATGTCTCCGAACTAGGCGGCTTCCTCAACTTGTCTGGTTACCATAAGGACGCCTTGGTTGGGCCGCACAAGTTGTTCGGTGCCTTCGTCTATCAATACGATCTGGGCCGGGATATGTTGGGGATGACAGACTACCCTCTCTATCTGGGCGCTAGCCTTGAGGCGGGTAACGTCTGGTCGATCCGCGACAGCGTGAGCCTGAATGATCTCATCTATGGTGGCAGCCTCTATCTGGGCACGGATACCGCCATAGGCCCGGCGGCCATAGGTTACGGCTGGACAGACGATGGCGAAAATACCGTCTTCCTCTTCCTAGGTAAGAACTGGTAGGGCAGCTAAGGCGTCATACAAAGTTACAAAATCACCCTACAGTCCTTGGGGCTGGGGTGTTAGTGTGTCATTCGCAAAGGTCTGTGCAATCAGGCTATAAACAAGATAAAAGTAAGAACCGGGGAATTCGAGATGAAAAAAGTCAGTCATTTAGCATTGGCTGTGGCGTTGGGCTTGGGCCTAGGCGCCTGTGGTAGCCATGACACCACTCAGGTAGAGAGTGTACAAACGACAAAGGTGTCGGGCGTTGAGAAAGAAAACTTCGACCCTCAGGTGCGTCATCAGGACGACTTCTATTACAGCGTCAACGGTCACTGGTTGGCGACCACGCCTATCCCAGCCGACAAGTCTAACTATGGTGCCTTCTCCGTACTCTATGAGCAGAGCCAGAACGCCCTGAAGGAGATCATCGACGAAGTAGCGGCAAAGCCAAACAAGGCCGAAGGCTCTAGCGAGCAGAAAGTGGGCGACTTCTACGCCAGCTACATGAATACCGACCTGGCCGAGCAGCTGGGCGTGACCCCAATCAAGGCACCGATGGCTGAGATCCAGGGGCTTAAGAGCCATCAGGATGTCGCCAGCCAGATGGGTAAGCTGCTGGTTTCGGGTGTGCAGATGCCATTGGGCTTCTATGTGAATAACGACGCTAAGAAGTCGACTCAGTATGGTGTCTACTTCTATCAGTCTGGCCTGACACTGCCGGATCGTGACTATTACCTCAAAGATGATGCTAAGTTTGTTGCCAACCGCGCCGCACTGCAAAGCTATGTCACCGACCTGTTAGATAACGCCGGTTATGCCCACGCCAAGCGCGCCGCGAAAAACGTGGCCGAGATCGAGCACTTCCTGGCCGAGAGCCAGTGGACGCGCACCCAGTCTCGTGACGCCAACAAGAGCTACAACAAGATGGATATCGCTGGCCTGCAGAAGACGGTCAGCAACTTTGATTATTCACAGTTTGCCAATGGCGCCGACATGAACAAGGTCACCGAGGTGATCGTGCGTCAGCCCTCTTTCTTCGAGAAGTTTGGCAAGCAATTTAACCAGTTCAGCGTCGAGCAGTGGCAAGACTACTTGATGTTCCACCTGGTGGACAGCTATGCCGAGCTGCTGAACAAAGAGATGGTCGATCTTCACTTTGTCTTCCACAGCAAGACCCTGATGGGCATCGAAGAGCAGAAGCCGCGCTGGAAGAAGGCGGTTGATGCCGCGGATCAGGTGATCGGCGAGCTGGTGGGTAAAGAGTACGTCAAACGTCACTTCAAGCCAGAAGCCAAGGCGCGTATGGAGAAGATGATCCAGAACCTGATCAAGGGCTTCGAGGTGAGCATCAACGAGCTAGAGTGGATGACACCTGAGACTAAGGTTGCGGCGCAAGAGAAGCTGTCTAAGTTCAACTACAAGATCGGCTACCCTGACAAGTGGAAAGACTACACAGACCTGAGCATCAAGGCCGATGATCTGGTGGGTAACTACCAGCGTTATGCGCATTTCGAATACAAGACCATGTTGGACAAGCTGGGCAAGCCAATCGATCGCACCGAGTGGCACATGACGCCGCAGACGGTTAACGCCTACTATAGCCCTGTGATGAACGAAATCGTCTTCCCTGCGGCCATCTTGCAGCCTCCATTCTTCAACATGGATGCCGATGATGCGATCAACTATGGCGGTATCGGCGCGGTGATCGGCCACGAGATCAGCCATGGTTTCGACGACCAAGGTGCCAAGTATGATGGTGACGGTAACCTGAGAGATTGGTGGTCAGACAAAGACAGAGAAGAGTTCAAGAAGCGTGGTGCTAAGCTCAGCGCGCAATACTCTAGCTTCGAGGCCCTTCCGGGTAAGTTTGTTAATGGTGACCTCACCTTGGGTGAGAACATTGGCGACCTGGGTGGCCTGACCGTGGCGGCACGCTCTTACAAGTTGAGCCTTGACGGAAAAGAGGCACCAGTGATCGATGGCCTGACCGGCGAGCAGCGTCTGTTTATCGGCTGGTCGCAGGTGTGGCGTCGTAACTATCGCGACGAAGAGCTGGGACGTCGTCTGTTGACCGACCCACACTCACCAAGCCACTTCCGCGCCATGGGCACGCCGCGTAACATTCCAGCCTTCTACGAGGCGTTCGATGTGAAGGCGGGCGACAAGATGTATTTGAGCGAAGAAGATCGCGTCAAGATCTGGTAGGCCTAGGTTCGCTTTTCAAAGCAGCTTAAAGCAACAAAAGCCCATCTTAGGATGGGCTTTTTACTGTCTGAAACCTGTGATACCAATCGTAATAAACAATTGATCATTCTAGCTTGTTAAAACGCACGATAACTGTATTAGTATTTTTAATTGTAGAATAACTACTTATCTAAAAATCCTGCTTTGTTTTCAAGCGTTTTTCCTGCGCTATTTCTGATCACATGTTTACTGTGATTGGTATGAATTATCGGGCGAGATAGTCCGCCAGTTCATCGAGACTGACCAGCTGCTGGTGGGCGGCGGCCCATCTAGCCTGGCTCGCCTCATGGGGCGCGGGGATCACCACAGTATGCATGTTGGCGGCCCTGGCGGCGATCAGCCCGTTGAAGGAGTCTTCCACCGCCAGGCACTGTGAGGGTGAGACATTCAGGGCCTTGGCACAGTTGAGGTACACCTCTGGGTGTGGCTTGCCCAGAGGCAGTGCCTCGGCGCTTTCGATGGCATCGAATAACTCAGCGATGGCCAGCTTTTGCATCACGGCATCGATTAATTCCTGAGGCGATGAGGTGGCCAGGCCTATCTTGACGCCGCGCCGCTGGCAGGCCTCAAGCGCCCTATGGACGCCTGGCATCGCCTCGCCACTGCGTAGGATCTCGCTTGCGACCTGCTGCACTATGGCATCTGATGTCACCTGATTATCATAGTCTGCCCAGGGATGGCGCTCATACCAGTAGGCCACGACCTGATCGATACGCAGTCCTGTGGTCTGCTCGGTATCGCTGAGGCTGATGGGGAGGCCAAGCTGGCTCAGCACCTTGTACTCTGCGGCCTGCCAACTCGGCTCTGAGTCGATAAGTACGCCATCCATATCGAAGATGACGGCCGATAAATGCATTTGGCTCATGATGTAGGCCCTTACTGGTTCATTTTGGCGAAGGAAGTGGAATATTATGCGAATTCTTCGAGTATTTACGAGTGAGATACGAAAATTTTTAAGATTATTTTTCCCGCGAAAGCCACCAATTCCATCGTTTGGAATGAATTTAGGATAACTCTTTAATTGTTTTTATAACAATAGGTTATCTAGGTATTCAAACTATTGTCTAATTTCATTTGTTTCAGGGCTAGGCTAATTTGCTGGGCACCCTAGGAAATCCCGGTAATTTCTCACTTCTAAGAGTGTGATCTGATTCATACTTTTGCAAAGCTGTAGTATAATGCGGCCGGAAATACGGGTTGAGCCTGCTTGACTGTGAGCTTCAGAATTGAAGACGTGCAGTTTCGCTGTTAGAACGCCAAACAAAGAGGAATGTTGCCGTGCTAGAAGCATATCGTAAACACGTCGCAGAACGTGCTGCAGAGGGCGTAGTCCCTAAGCCACTAGATGCCCATCAAGTGGCCGAATTAATCGAATTAGTGAAGAATCCACCTGCGGGTGAAGAGGCATTTATCCTCGACCTGCTTGAAAACAGAATTCCACCAGGTGTTGACGAAGCGGCCTATGTGAAAGCCGGCTTCCTCGATGCGGTTGCCAAAGGCGAGGCAACGTCTCCTATCCTGTCATCGGCACGTGCCGTTGAGCTACTGGGTACCATGCAGGGCGGTTACAACATCGAGCCGCTGATTGCTCAACTCGACGATGATGCCCAGGCCCCATTGGCGGTTAAGGCACTATCAAACACCCTGCTGATGTTCGATGCCTACCACGATGTGGTTGAGAAGATGCAAGCGGGCAACGCCCATGCTAAGCAAGTGGTTGAGTCTTGGGCGAATGCCGAGTGGTTCCTCAGCCGTCCTAAGCTGGCCGACAAGGTTACCCTGACCGTATTCAAGGTGACGGGTGAAACCAACACAGACGATCTGTCACCTGCACCGGATGCCTGGTCTCGTCCAGATATCCCACTGCATGCCCTGGCGATGCTGAAAAACGCGCGCGATGGCATAGTGCCAGACGAAGCGGGCGTAAAAGGCCCAATCAATGAGATCGAATCTCTGAAAGAGAAGGGTCATCCACTGGTTTACGTGGGCGACGTTGTGGGTACAGGTTCTTCACGTAAGTCTGCGACCAACTCTGTGCTGTGGTTCATGGGCGACGACATCCCATACGTGCCTAACAAGCGTGCCGGTGGTTTCTGCCTGGGTGGCAAGATCGCACCTATCTTCTTCAACACCATGGAAGATGCCGGTGCCCTGCCAATCGAGCTGGACGTGAGCAAGATGAACATGGGCGATGTGATCGACATCTACCCATACGAAGGTGTGGTTAAGCTGCACGGCAGCGACGAAGTGATCTCTGAGTTCAAGCTTAAGACAGACGTGCTGCTGGACGAAGTCCGTGCCGGCGGTCGTATTCCGCTGATCATCGGTCGTGGTCTAACTGACCGCGCTCGCGAGACCTTAGGTCTGCCAGCCTCTGACGTATTCGTACGTCCACAAGATGTGGCCGATTCTGGCAAGGGTTACACCCTGGCGCAGAAGATGGTGGGTAAGGCATGCGGCGTAACCGGTGTGCGTCCTGGCCAATACTGCGAGCCTAAGATGACCTCTGTGGGTTCACAAGACACCACGGGTCCTATGACTCGTGACGAGTTGAAAGACTTGGCATGTCTTGGCTTCAGTGCCGACCTGACCATGCAGTCATTCTGTCACACAGCCGCTTATCCTAAGCCTGTGGACGTGAATACTCACCACACACTACCTGACTTCATCATGAACCGTGGCGGTGTGTCGCTACGTCCAGGTGACGGTGTTATCCACTCATGGCTGAACCGTATGCTACTGCCTGATACCGTCGGTACGGGTGGTGACTCGCATACTCGTTTCCCAATCGGTATCTCTTTCCCTGCGGGTTCAGGGCTAGTGGCCTTCGCCGCCGCGACCGGTGTTATGCCGCTGGATATGCCTGAATCTGTACTGGTTCGCTTCAAGGGCGAGATGCAGCCTGGTATCACACTGCGTGACCTGGTACATGCTATCCCACACAAGGCGATCGAAATGGGTCTGCTGACCGTTGAGAAGAAGGGCAAGATCAACGCCTTCTCTGGTCGTATCCTGGAGATCGAAGGTCTAGAGAAGCTGAAGGTTGAGCAGGCATTCGAACTGTCTGATGCATCAGCCGAGCGTAGTGCCGCCGGTTGTACCATCAAGCTGGACAAAGAGCCTATCATCGAATACCTCAACTCTAACATAGTGATGTTGAAGTGGATGATTGCCGAAGGTTACGGTGACCGTCGTACCATCGAGCGTCGTATCGCTGCGATGGAAGAGTGGCTGGCGAATCCAGAGCTGATGGAAGCCGATGCTGACGCAGAATACGCCGAAGTGATCGAGATCGATCTGAACGAGATCAAAGAGCCTATCCTGTGTGCGCCTAACGATCCAGATGATGCCGTTCTCCTGTCTCAGGTGAAAGACACCCAGATCGACGAGGTTTTCGTTGGTTCTTGTATGACTAACATCGGCCACTTCCGTGCAACCGGTAAGATGCTGGACAAGTTTGCCAAGACGCTGCCAACTCGTCTGTGGATCGCTCCACCAACTAAGATGGATCGTGATCAGCTGACAGAAGAAGGTTACTACGCCATCTTTGGTCGTGTCGGTGCGCGCATCGAGATCCCAGGTTGTTCTCTGTGTATGGGTAACCAGGCTCGTGTTGCCGAGGGCGCGACGGTTGTATCGACCTCTACCCGTAACTTCCCGAACCGTCTGGGTACTGGCGCTAACGTCTACCTGGCGTCTGCCGAGCTGGCCGCGGTTGCCGCACTGCTGGGTCGTCTGCCAAGTGTTGAAGAGTATCAGGAGTACGCCAAAGAGATCGATGCGACAGCAGCCGATACTTACCGTTACCTGAACTTCGACCAGATCGATTCATACACACAAAAAGCGGGCGAAGTGATCTTCCAGTCTGCCGTGTAATCAAGATTGATGATGTAAAAAGGCCAGCTGATTAGCTGGCCTTTTTTATGTCTGCTCTTCGGTGAGATTCACATAGGCATCCGGACAGATACTGGTATTAGGGGGAATTAGGAGTACTTGCTGTGCAGCACTTCAAGCAGCTGATCTTCTAGCTGGAAACGTGTCTCCATGGCATCGCCGAGAGAGGAGAGATCTTTGTCCAGCTGATAGAGGATCTTGTCGTCGCTGGCGCTGGTGTATTTGTCGTTGAAGTCCAGGGCGAGATCCGTCGTCTCGCTGATCTTAGGGACTATGGTCTGTGCCAATGTCTGACTGGATTCGCCATTCTTCTCACAGGCGGTGACCACGCGATCATAGA
Source organism: Shewanella aquimarina (assembly GCF_023349185.1). Classification (GTDB taxonomy): domain Bacteria; phylum Pseudomonadota; class Gammaproteobacteria; order Enterobacterales; family Shewanellaceae; genus Shewanella; species Shewanella aquimarina. The sequence goes on from NZ_JAKIKY010000005.1 coordinate 31,433, forward strand.
CCTCGAAGTGCCCCTCGGACACATAATCGACCAGGAGATCACAGAATTCTTTGACCGCTTTGAAGGCGGGAAGTGATTTGTCTATCGCCTCGTAGGGCGGCAGCCCGGCAATTTGGCAATAGTTAATCAGCAGCTTACGACGGTGATTCAGCCATTGATCAATCAGTGTATTGGAGCCACCCCATTTCTGTTCGGCCCGTTCCAATTGCTTTAGCATAATGGTCCCCATCGCATTGTTCTTCTATGACTTCTAATGTAGGTGAGAACCACCGCTTTGATCAACCATTTTTTAGTCTATCCTGGCGATCTTTCAGCTGGTCGAATCTGCTTGTTTTGTATACAAAATGACGTGGAAGTAGCCGCTGAGAGGGGTAGAAATAAAATGCCCAGCGATAGAAATCTATCGCTGGGCGAGTAAAGTTTTGCGGGCTCGATGCGACGAGCTTCTTGATTGTTCTTGCTAGCGCAGACTTTTTATACCAAAGGCAAAGAGGGGGTGCAACTTTTTTCTAACGAATTGCGGGGTGAGGCGGGCAATTTGCGGCCCAAGCCAAACCCTGAGAGAAGGGACGCGGGGGTAAAAAAATAATCAAGCGGCGTTTGTCACATAAATGTGCTGATGGAGGTTACTTTACTCGCGTAAATGCTAAACTACTGTCCCAGCGAAAATCAATAAGCGTAGGAATAGAGCCTTATGGCAGAACTAAAAAATGATCGTTATTTACGTGCCTTACTAAAACAGCCTGTTGATGTGACTCCTGTGTGGATGATGCGTCAGGCGGGTCGTTACCTTCCTGAATACAAAGCAACCCGTGCACAAGCCGGTGACTTCATGTCTCTGTGCCGCAATGCCGAGTTGGCGTGTGAGGTGACGTTGCAACCGCTTCGTCGTTACGATCTCGATGCTGCGATCTTATTCTCTGATATTTTGACCGTGCCAGATGCCATGGGCCTGGGTCTCTATTTCGAAACCGGTGAGGGTCCTCGTTTCGAGCGTCCAACCGATACCCTTGATGCCATCAAGAAGCTGGCCGTACCGGATCCAGAAGATGAGCTCGGTTATGTGATGAATGCGGTTAGCACCATTCGCCGCGAGCTGAAAGGCGAAGTGCCGCTGATCGGTTTCTCTGGTTCACCTTGGACACTGGCGACCTACATGGTCGAGGGCGGTTCGAGCAAGACCTTCGAAAAGATCAAGAAGATGGCCTACGCCGAACCTACGGCGCTGCACATGCTGCTAGACAAGCTGGCCGATTCGGTAACCCTGTACCTGAACGCTCAGGTGGCAAACGGTGCTCAGTCGCTGATGATTTTCGATTCATGGGGTGGTGCGCTGTCTCATACCGCTTATCGTGAGTTCTCGCTGCGTTACATGCAGAAGATCGTCGATGGTTTGACGCGTCATGCCGACGGTCGTCAGGTGCCTGTCACCCTGTTCACTAAGGGCGGCGGACTATGGCTAGAGGCGATGGCCGAGACTGGCTGTGATGCATTGGGTCTGGACTGGACCGTGGATATTGCCGATGCGCGTCGCCGCGTGGGTCACAAGGTTGCCCTGCAGGGTAACATGGATCCTTCTATGCTTTACGCCTCACCAGAGCGCATTCACGAAGAGGTGCGTCAGATCCTGGCCGGTTACGGCGAAGGTTCTGGTCACGTATTCAACCTGGGCCATGGTATTCACCAGCATGTGGATCCAGAGCATGCGGGCGCCTTCATCAAGTCAGTACACGAACTGTCGGCGCAATACCACAAGTAAGTGGCAATAACATGTTAAAGCTAGCCAGTCGGGGCAACTCGACTGGCTATTTTTTTGTCTCAATGCTTAAGCACTTGCTCGTCTTATTGATAGTGACTCAACGCGATCATGAACCGGCTACCCCGGTCGACTGTGCTTTGCACCTCGATACGACAACCCAGTCTGGCCAGTAATTGTCTGACGATCGCTAGGCCGACACCTAGCTGTGGCAGCGCGTCGCCTTGGCAATAGTAGAGCTCGGGCTGGGTTTGGCTGGGGGGCTGCTCCAGGGTGGCGATGGCTTGCGCCTGCATGCCGCTGCCCGTGTCTTGTATGACGAGATAAGATCCCGAAGGCAGGGTCTGAGCATAGACGTTTATCTCGCCGCCGGCTGGCGTGTGGCGCAGGGCGTTGTCCAGCAGGTTGTTGAGCACTCGCCCCATCAGCTGGGGATCTGTGTAAAGGAGCAGCCCCTCGTCCCGACAGATGTTCAGGCTAATTCCGGCCTGTTTGGCCTTGGGGGCGAAGGTCTGGTTGACCTCATCGAGGAGCGCCTGCAGCGGCGTTTTACGCAGGTTCGCCTTTATCTGACCATTCTCCAGCGCCGCCAACTCCAGCATCTGCGCCAGCAGCTGTTGCAGCCTCTGCCCAGAAGCACTGGCATATTCGAGCAGGCTGTCGTCGCGCTCATCGACCGGGCTGATTAGCCAGGTGTCTAGATAGCCTAGCAGCGTGGTGAGCGGTGTCTTGAGATCGTGTGACAGGTGCAGCAGAAACTCCTGTTTAGCCGCCTGTTGCTGGGTCACCTGGCGCTGCTTCTGGGCAACCTCCTGCAGCAGGCGGTTGATCTGGGCGTTAAGTTGGGCCATCTCCTGGCTGCGGCTCGGCGCCAGGGGAAGGGCGAGAGGCTGGCTGATCGGTTTCTGCTCTAGTTCCCCAAGTGCCTGGGTGAGACGCTTGAGCGGCCGCGTCAGGTAGCGCAGCAGCAGTGAAAACAGGATCAGGGTAAACAGCGCCCAGCCGCCCAAGGCGACGCCCCAGCGCTGGGGCAGGTCTTTTGCCTGGATAAGCGATTGCCAGTTGTCGAAGGCTTCGCCGCCGATGATCACATACAGGTAGCCACTGAGGGCCCCGTCTGGGCTATGAAGTGGGCTGACCGAGAAGATCTTCTGCTGGCCATCACTCCTGGGATCTGTGCCCTGGATAGGTAAGGACTCACCCTGCAGAAAGGCCTGCACCTTGGTGATATCGACGCCGTGGGTCTTGATCTGCTCCTCCTTGGCATCGAAGGCGATCACCTTGCCCTGGGGGTCTAAGGTGTAGATCTCGAAGCTGGGGCCCAGCAGCATGAGATCGTGAAGGGCCTCCTTGAGGGCGGCGTTGGAGGTGATCCCCTGGGACAGCAGGGGATTGATCTCGGCCATGTGGGTCGCCAGCTCTCGATGCAGGGATTGCTGCACCAGACGTTGGCTGTGTTGCTGGTTCAGGCTAAACCACTGCCAGAAACCGATAAACAGCAGCAGGACACAGGTGCTGGCAAGCAGCAGGATGCGGCCAAACAGGCTATTGACCATGTCTAGTGCGCCGCCGGTGGCGCAAATTTATAGCCCACACCCCACACCGTCTGTACCAGCTCGTTGCTGTTGGGGCAGCAGGCCAGCTTGGCCCTGAGGCGATTGATGTGACTGTTGACCGTGTGTTCATAGCCCGCATAGGAGTAGCCCCACACGGCTTCCAGCAGTTGCATGCGGCTGAATACTTGGCGCGGATGTTGGGCCAGGTAGTAGAGCAAGTCGAACTCTCTGGCGGTGAGGGTCAGCGGTTGGTTGGCGGCGGTGACCTCCCTCGTCTTGCTGTCGATCACTAACTCGTCGAACGTCAGGGCGTACTGGTCGGCGGCCTGCTGGTCGGCGCGTCTGAGGAGCGCCTTTACCCTGGCCCTGAGTTCCAGCACGCTGAAGGGTTTCACCATGTAGTCGTCGGCGCCGGATTCAAGGCCGAGGACGATATCTGACTCGCTATCCCGGGCGGTGATCATCATGCAGGGCAGGCGCTTGCCCTCCTGGCGCAGCTGTTGGCATAGGGTCAGGCCGTCGCCGTCACTCAGCATGCGATCCAGCAGCAAGAGATCGAAGCTTTTGCTCTGCAGCACCTGTCTTGCCTGAGTCAGGCTGCTTACCTGTGTCACCTCATGTTGCAGGGATTCCAGGTTGAGGCGGATCAGACGGGCGAGATCGGGCTCATCCTCGACCAGTAAGATGCGCCGGCGTTCACACACACTCCTGTCGCTGTTTATCACAGACATAGCAAATTCCCTCAGGTTGGCCTACATCCAGTAGACCCAGTCCGGAGGGAATTTATTTCGTCGATGCTAAATAATGCTGGTCGGTTAACCTGGCTTATTAGCGGGTGCGCTGAATCGTCACTCTCAGTACCGGATTGTCAAACCTGTGACTGGCATGTAGCACCGAATCGTTCAGGTCATCGTCCTGGCTGATCACCCCAGGATGCAGATGCACACGATCTACATCGTCACGGCCGGCATTAAAGCCTTCGCCGCCATCGGCCGGCCCGGGTATTGATCCCTTGATCTCGCTATTGGCCTCGGTGCCGGCATCATAGGCGGGCGTGTAGAAACTCTGGGTCTGTGCCACCGCCATCTGACTCAGATCTATGGCATCCAGGCCGCTGAAGGCGTCGTTGGTGTTGACCAGCATGGTAAGCAAGGAAAGCGATGAGACAGCCGTCTCGACCTGGGTCAGGGTCAGGCTCTCACTCGCGCCGGGAGGGAGTATGCCGGCGCCGCTAACGACCATATCGATGCCGTCCATCTCAGCGCTATAACCTGACTGATCGCCGCCTTCGGCGAGTTGCTCAAGTGCCAAGCTAGCGGGCTCACCACTTTGCCAGGCGTGATAGCCGTTTGAGGTGGCCAGCAGTGCCAGGGGAGACATAGGCTGGTTGGCGGTGAGGTTTGTCACCGTCAGGGTAAAGCTACGCTCTACGGGCGGTGCCGGCGGCTCTGGCATATTGTTGTCATGGTCATTGTCTGAGCAGGCACTGAGCAGCAGTCCCACACTCAATGCCACTATCGACAGCGGTAGGCTGCTCTTGAACTCTTGCAGTTTCATCTTGGCCTCCTATTTCACTGTGATGCTGACGTGGGCGACCGGGTTGAGCCAGCGGTGGACCCGGCTGTCGAGATCGCTCATGCCGCCTGCCGGATCTGTATCGCCTAAGACGCCGGGATGGATATGAACCTTGTCGTTGGCGCTGGTGTCGGCCACACCGCTACCATTGCTGCCGCCATCGCCACCCGGCGCCGCAGGGATCCCTGGAGTGCCTGGCATGCCGCCGCCATTGATGATCTCATCGTTTGCCTCTGTGCCGGCGTCATAGGCGTTGAGAGTCAGGCTATAGGTGCCGGGAGTGGTTGGAATTTCCCAGCCATCTAAGCCGACGAAGGCGTCGTTGGTGGGGAGTATCATGGCAACCAGCGACAGATGGGTCATGGCCTGGCTGTCTAAGGTGATGCTTTCGACCTTTTGTCCAGGCGCCATCAGGCCGGCCGCCGGATTAGACAGGGTGACACCATTGGCTGCATCGACCATGGCGGCGAGATCGGCGATGTCGCCTCCTTCCGCCATCTTCTGTAGCGCACTCGTGGCAGGCTCGCCCGCCTGGAACAGGTGCATCTGCGCATCGTGGGCGGCAATTAGGACCGGAGTGAAGTGGTTGCCATGGGTGAGGTTGCTGATGCTGATGGTGAGTTCGGCGGCGCCGACAGGTGTGGCGACTAAGCCAGCTAATAGTAGGCCGGCGGTGACTTTGCGTAGGGTCATGAGGTTTCTCCTGATGGACATTAAGACTTGTATCTCAAGCATGGCCTCAGGAGATCACTTAAGTATCGCCAAATTATCACAAAAGTTTCACAACTGCTCTCGGGCGGTGAACTGGCTCTCAATTTACGCTTTGATTTACGTCTCAATCGTCAATTCCTGCGCTAAGTCAATGCGGCGGCCGTTCGCCGCAGGCAGGCTATTGGCTAGTTTTGCAACGGGCAGTCGCCAGGCGGTTTAAACCCTAGGACAAATAGGGTATTTTCCTCGCCGATTCGAACATAGCCCTATAAGCGACCCCGATAGGATGGCTCAGAAACAAGATGCGCATTAGCAAGAAAATTGTGGTTTTTGTGGCCGGCTTCTGCCTGCCCGCCATCATGGCCATCTCCTATGGGTTAAATGCCTGGTATGAGCTTCGCCTGAGCGAACTGCACCAGGACGTGAGTCAGCGTGCGCAGCAGAATATCGCCCACCATCTCGAGGAAGATCTCGCGCAGTTTGAGATGTTGGCCCAGCTCTACGGCGTCCCTATGGCACTCTTGCCCGCCGAGCAGCGCCAGAGCCTGTCGGCGACCTGGCAAGCCATGTCCTTATCTGCCCATGTCAGCCTCTACACAGTGCAAGAGACGGGTATCACGCCCTTTGGTGATCTCAGCCCGGAAACCCAGGCATTGGACCTCGCCTCACTGCGCCGCGAGCTCCTGATGCTCGATGGCGTTCGTACCGGTTTTCTGCTTCAGGGGAAGCAAGGCTTTCTGGCCTGCGTGCTCCCGCTATCCGATAGTCGACGCCTGTTGATGGTCCGTCGGGTTGATAATCAACTGTTCGAATATTATGAGGCCGACTCCTCGATGGCGGGGCTGAGACTGGCGAGCGTTGCGCCGACGCTGCTGGGGCAGCCCTCGCCGCAGCGTGTGACCCTGGAGGTGCCAAGCCTGCTTGGTCAGCACTCCTTGCTGCTGGATATCGAGCTTAAACTGCCTGTCAGTCAGTTAGATAGTGCTCCGGCAACTCTGGTGTACCTTATCGGCGGCATCAGCCTGCTGCTTCTTTTGATGGGCTACCTCTGGCTGCGTCATGGGGTGGTCGATCCCCTCAAGCTGCTATTGCGTCAGCTCTCGCGGGTAGATCCGACGGCGAAGACCTATCAACCGATCCGGGCTAAAGGCACCTCGGAATTTATGGTGATCTCCGAACAGGTCAACAGTTTGCTGGCGCGTATCTTCCAGCAGAAGGAGCGCTCCAAGATCACCCTGGAGGCGATTGCCGAGGCGGTGATCTTGACCGATAGCTGGGCCAAGGTGATCTACCTCAATCCCCAGGCGGAGCGTCTGCTCAAGGTGAAGGCCGAGTCTGCGGTGGGGATGAACCTGGATAAGGTGTTTCGCAGCGAACCCGAGCTAAATCAGTCGCTGTTTGCCTTCATGGCGAGTGGCACGGCGACGCCCCTGCTGAGCAAGGTCAAGTTTACCAGTCATACCCCCAGGCTGATGGAGCGTAGCATCAGTAACCTCAAGGGGCCGAATAACAAGATCATCGGCACTGTGATCGTGCTGCGGGATATCACCCAGGAGGAGCTGCTCAAGCATCAGCTCAGACGCAGGGCCAACTATGATAATGTCACCGGACTGCTCAACCGCTGCGCCTTCGAGGAGCGCCTACAGGCGTTTGCCGAGGATGCCCAGACTCTGGCGATCTGCTATTTCGACCTGGAGCAGTTTAAGCTTATCAACGACTCCTGCGGCCACAACGCCGGCGATGCCATGTTGAAGATGGTATCCAAGGCGATTCAGGCCAGCCTGAGTGGACAGGGTCTGTTGGCCCGATTGGGGGGCGACGAATTTGGTCTGGCGCTGAAAGATCTGGGGGTGGTGGCACTGGCACAGCAGGTGAAACAGATCATCGACGCCGTCGGCAAACAGGTGATGGAGCATCACGGCTGCCATTATCATGTGGGGATCAGTGCCGGAGTGGCACTGGCCAGGGCGCCCTATATCAATCCGCTTGAGCTACTCAAAGATGCCGATATCGCCTGTATCGCCGCCAAGCGCAAGGGCAGCAATCAGGTGCATTTCTATGATGACAAGGACAAGGAGCTCACCTATCAGCGTAATGCCCCCAAATGGGCGGTGCGTATCGCCCAGGCGATCGAACACAACGAGCTACTGCTCTACTATCAGCCCATCAAGGCCCTCGGGCCTCAGGGTAAGAAGCGTATGGAGGTGTTGCTGCGTATCCAGGAGCCCTGTGGGCGTATCCTAGCCCCGGCACAGTTTATTGCCGCGGCCGAGCGCTTCAAGCTGATGACAGATGTCGATAAAGAGGTGATACGTAAGACCTTCCTCTGGCTATCCTTGCACGAGGAGCTGTGGGGAGATCACTGTCTGTCGATCAACCTCTCGGCCAACAGCCTGGGGGCCGAGGGCATGGTGGACTATATCATCGCCCAACTGGAGCGTTTCGCCATCCCCAGCCAGTGTATCTGTTTCGAGATCACCGAGACCAGTGCGATTCAGAATCGTAACCGGGCGATGGAGATGCTCAATCAGCTGAAGAAACAGGGCTTCTCCTTCGCCCTGGACGATTTCGGTACCGGCTTTGCGTCATACGGCTATCTGCGGGAGCTGCCGGTGAACTATGTGAAGATCGACGGCTGCTTCATCAAGTCGCTTGCCAGCAATGCCAAGGACTATGCCATCGTCAAATCGATACACGATGTCTGCCGCGTGATGGGCATAGAGACGGTGGCCGAGTTTGTGGAGAATCAGGAGATCATCGACAGGCTAGAGTCGATCGGCATCAACTATGCCCAAGGCTATGCCATCGGTCGCCCCAAGAGCCTAGATCAATACCTCACAGCACCGCTGGACAATGTGCATCGGCTGATGGCCTAGTCCTTTAGCCACCGAGCCTAGCCACCTGGCCTTAAGGCTTGTGCTTTCGGGCTAAGTGTGTGAATTTGGAGCCTATCCATTTATTCATACCTTAGGTCTTAGATGCAAACTTTAGCCAACAAGGTCGTTATCATCACGGGGGCCTCAGAGGGAATTGGCAGAGCCTTGGCCAAGGCGATGGCGCCCCTGGGATGTCGCCTGGTGCTCACCGCCCGCAGTCAGGGGCGACTGCACTCCCTGCAGCAGGAGCTCTCGTCCATCGCCAGCGTGCCGCCCCTGGTCGTTCCCGCCGATGTGACAGATGCCTTTGCCTGTCGCACCCTCATCGATACCTGTGTGGCTCATTTCGGCCGCTTGGATATCCTGGTCAACAATGCCGGCATGACCATGTGGTCGCGTTTCGAAGACCTCGAAGATCTCGCCATCTTAGAGCGGGTGATGCGAGTCAACTACCTGGCCCCCGCGATGCTGACCCATTATGCCTTGCCACATCTCAAGGCCAGTCGTGGCCAAATCGTGGTGGTGGCCTCGGTGGCGGGATTAACCGGCGTGCCGACTCGCAGTGGTTACAGCGCCTCTAAACATGCGGTGATGGGCTTCTTCGACTCGCTGCGTATCGAGCTGGCCGAGCATGATGTGGCCGTGACCCATATCTGCCCCGATTTCGTGGTGTCTGAGATCCATAAACGGGCGCTGGACGGTAAGGGGAAGCCGCTGGGCAAGAGCCCTATGCAGGAGGCTAAGATCATCACCGCCGAGCAGTGTGCCCAGATGATGTTGCCTGCGATTGCCGGGCGCAAGCGGCTGCTAATCACCTCGCTGCGGGGACGATTAGGTCGTTGGTTTAAGATAGTCGCACCTGGGCTTATCGATAAGATCGCCCGCAAGGCGATCGCCTCAGGACATTGATTAGATTCGCTAAGGACTGTCTTAGCTCCTAATATCTCAGGTAAAAGCAGAAGAGCAATAAAAAAAGCCCAGTCTAAACTGGGCTTTTTTGTGTAAGGAGTAAAGTCGAGCTTATTCTTTGGTGATATCCAGGTTGATCAGCCACCAGGCTCTGGCCTGAACGTCGCCTGCCTCTACCATGTCGCCGCTGCGATATGGCTTGGCAAAATGAGTCACTACGATAGGCTTGAGGGTCTTAAAACGTCCTGGATTAACGAACCAGGCGTTGTAAGGATCCTCGCTATGCATACTGACGCTGACCTCTGAACTGACCGGCTGGCTCAGGCCTGGGCAGGTGTAGCGACTGCTGGAAGCCAGCGGATAGGCGACTCGACTGCCATCACTGCACAGGCTGGTGTTTTGCAGCCTCAGGGTGATAAAGGTGCAGCCCTTGTAATTGTCAGGGTCGGTACACACCTGAGTCAGCATAGTGGTATAGCCGCCACTCAGTTCATCGTCGCCATCCTTACTTACGGCATCGCTGCGCCCGCCGATGGCGGTGAAGTAGGTGACATCGCCTGCGGCAACCTCTGCCGGAGAGACTAGCTGCAGCTCGCTGCCATCGAAGGTCAGGCTGGCTTCTTCGCCAAGGCCTGGCTCGATATCCTTGAGGAACAGCTTGTAGTTCAGGCTGGTGCTCTGATAATTGTTGCCGCCATCGTCGGTGACTATGATGTCGAAGTAGTCGTTATCGCCAGAACGTGGATAGGCATGCAGGGTGAGTTCGCCCGTCGAGGTGAGCTCGGCATACTCGGGAGATACCTGTAGGCCGAAGGCATAGGTGAGGTTACCAAAGGCGTTGGTAAACTCTGGCGGTAACACCTTGCGGTCCGGGTAGTAGACCACTGATTGAGTGATCTCATCCAGGCTGAGGCCTGGGTGAACCGCCTTGGCCACGCTGACGTTAAAGTCGCGCCGGGTTCTTTCATAGTTACGGCTCTGCTCTATAACCGTGACCTTAGCCATGCCGGCCGCCAGCACCGTCATCTCACCGCTGGTCTGGTCGAGACTCACCACCTTGCTCGAGGCAATATCGGCATAGTAGCTAATCTGGCTGTCGACGCCGCGGCCGCTGATGGCCGGAGCATTGAGGCGAGTACTCGGATCGTAGACTGTGCTGAGCAACTGTGAGCCAAGTTTTAGCTCAGGGTTTTCGCTGCCCTTGTCGATCACCACATTCAGCTCGGCGCTTTGTGGCACATGACCGGCGTCGCCGCTGTCTGTCACTATGTAGGTTACGCTGCCCGCGTTCTTAACCGTCAGTGTCTTGTTGGCTAGGTCGACACTGACCACATCACTCTGACCGCTATGTAGCTTCAGACTCAGGCTGCCGATGGCGCCCGTTAGTGGAATGGTTAGCGTCTTATTCGGTGCATATTGGCTGCGCACAGAGGAGATCTGCAGGCTACCGTTTAGCGGCGCCACGTCGACGAAGAATCGGCTGCTGGCCGGATGATAAAACTCATTGCCCGCATCGGTTGCTGTGATCCAGCCGCGGCCGGCACCCACAATAGTGATAGCCTTGGTATTGGCATCCTGGCTGAAAACGCCGTCGCCACCATTGTCTACCTGGTAGCTTACCTGGCCCTGACTATGGCTAGGTTGAGGGACGAAGGGCGCGTTAGCGGCAAAGTCCACACGGCTATTTTCCACGACGAACAGGTCATTGTCTTGTTTGTCTATGGAGACGGTAAATTGCTGCGTTTGACTCGTCCACAGCTCGCCGCCATCGTCGGTAACAATCACCTCTACAGTGCCTGGCTTCAATACCTGCATATGGCCGGTTTTGCTGTCTAGTGTGACTACATCTGTGGCACTGGTGGCGGTTAGGCGGTAACTTAGGGTGCCCTTGGCACCGGTAACTTGTGGCGACAGCGTCTGATTGGCCTGATATTGGCTGTCGACATTGAGCGCCTGCAGCGAGCTGGCGATCATCGCCTCGACCTTGACCTTGAAGGTGCGAGTCGCACTCAGGTAGTTGTGGTTACCGGCGTCGGTTACCTCAACCTCAGTTTCGCCGACGCCCTGGAAGCTAAACTCACCTTGCTCGGCATCTGTGATGCTGATGACATCCTCGGCCGCGCCCGCCTTGATGGCGTAGTGCAGCTTACCCTGGACACCGGTGACATCGAAGCTAGCCGTCTTCTCGGCATCGAAACGTGTGGTCACATCGCTCGCCTTGAAGGCCAGATTCTGCGCCTTGTCGATTTGCACGCTAAAGCGCTGAACCGGTACCTGTGTATGGTTGGCCGGCGCAACTTGTTGCACCTCAACCTGGGTCTCACCGGCGCCCAGAATGTTCATCGCCCCTGTGGTGGGGTGTACCTGAACGACTTGAGTATCGGCACCAGCAACCAGCTGGTAGTGGGCCTCTGTGGTGGGTGTGCCGCTGTAGACGGGCACTAGCTGGCCGCCAAAGATCAGCGGCTTGTTGGTGATCGCCTGATAAGTCGCAAAGGCTGTCTCGGCTAGCGAGATGCTGACCTTAAACTCACGGGTATCAGCCTGGTAGTTACGCCCGCCATCGTCCTTAGCGAGCAGGTTAACGCTGCCACTGCCGATAACGGTGAGTTTGCCCTGGGCATCGATAGATACCACGTCAGTAGACTGATTCTCCGCTAGAGAGAGACTGAGGGTGCCTTTGACACCGCCGATGCTAGGTGAGAGCTGGGCGCCGGCGACATAGCCCTGACTGATGTCGTTAGTCAGTAGCGGCGAGCGAGGAGCCTTATTGATGCTGATGCTAAAACGTTGGCTGACAGGCTTGGTCTGGCTGTTGCCGCTATCTGTGGCGATCAGTTCTGTGGTGCCGGCATTGAGGATAGCGAGATGTTGCTTGTCGGCAGAGATCTTGACCACATCGGCTGGGGCGCCGTTAACCAATTGATAGCTGATGCTGCCTAACTTGCCCGTGATGGCTGGGGTGAGGCGCTGATCTGGCGCATAGGTTTGCACCAGTTCCTGAATTTGAATGCCAGGGTGCGCTAGTTTTTCGGCTTGCGGTACAGGACTGTCCGAGTCGCCTCCGCCACAAGCGGTGAGTAAAAGGGTGGACAACAGGATGAAGTATCTCATTAAGCCTCCAGCTTAAAAAACAGAGGCGGCGAGTATACAGATGTGAATATTCTGCTGCAATATGAGGGTAAAATATTGAATTATGCTAATGTTGTGGCTTTTGCTGTATGGAAATAATGTATTCAGGCTATTTTTAATACATGATTCGGGATTCGCTGTTAACTTATTGAGTCGTATAAAAAGCACCTAATACCCTTAAGGAATATAGGTGCTTTTATGCGATTTTATTGCATGAAAACTGAGCGTGATGTAGATCTCAACTTTCCATGAATATCCCTTTGTGGGTATTAGGTCTGCTCGTTTTCCCGGGCGATAGCTCGATAGGCGATATCGGTACGGAAATAGACATCATCCCAGTGAATTGCATCAACTAAGGCGTAGGCGGATTTTTGTGCTTCAGTAACAGTGTTACCTAATGCTGTTGCGCATAACACGCGCCCACCGTTGGTGACCACATGGCCATCCTTCATGCTGGTGCCCGCGTGGAATACCTTGGCATCATCACCGCCCAGGCTTAGTCCCTCGATCACATCGTGTTTGCGATAGGCATCTGGGTAGCCACCGGCGGCCATCACCACACCTACGGCGGCGCGGCTGTCGAACTCGGCGGTCACCTTGTCCAGCTCGCCACGGGTGGCGGCCAGGCAGAGTTCGACCAGATCTGACTGAAGACGCATCATGATAGGCTGGGTCTCAGGGTCGCCGAAGCGGCAGTTGTATTCCAGTACCTTGGCGCTGCCATCTGGTGCGATCATCAGACCGGCGTAGAGGAAACCTGTGTAGACATTTCCTTCAGCAGCCATGCCATCTACGGTTGGACGAATGACGTTTTCAACAGTCCAGTCGTGAACCGCTTGTGTCACCACTGGCGCCGGAGAGTAGGCGCCCATGCCGCCCGTGTTCGGACCGTTGTCACCATTGTCTCTGGCCTTATGATCCTGGCTGCTGGCCATGGCCAGAATATTCTTGCCATCGACCATGACGATGAAGCTGGCTTCTTCGCCTTTCAGGAACTCCTCGATCACCACGCGAGAACCGGCCTCGCCAAACTTGTTGCCGGCCAGCATATCTTCGATAGCCGCATCGGCTTCGGCCTGATCCTGGGCGATGATCACCCCTTTACCCGCCGCTAGGCCGTCGGCCTTGATGACGATGGGGAAGCCAGTGTTGGCGGTGACTTCGGTAACGTAAACCTTGGCAGGCTCGATCTCGGTGAAGTTCGAGTAGGCCGCTGTCGGAATGTTGTGACGGGCCAGGAAGTCCTTGGTGAACGCCTTAGAAGACTCTAGCTGCGCCGCACCTTGGGTTGGACCGAAGATAGGTAGCTTAGCTTCGTTGAAGGCATCGACCACGCCTAATGACAGCGGTACTTCAGGGCCGACGATAGTCAGCTCGATCGCCTGCTCCTTGGCGAAGCTTACCAGCTCAGAGACGGCTTCGACGGCAATCGAAACGTTTTCAAGCTTAGGCTCCATTTCTGTACCGGCGTTGCCCGGCGCCACGAAGACTTTCTCGACTAGCGGTGACTTGGCGGCCTTCCAGGCCAGGGCGTGTTCGCGTCCGCCGCTACCTATTACTAATACGTTCATGCTATATCCTTAAAACGGCGCCCGGGCTTGTGACCCAGGCGCGAAAGCAAATTAATGACGGAAGTGACGCATGCCAGTGAATACCATGGCCATACCATGCTCGTCGGCGGCTGCGATGATCTCTTCATCGCGAATCGAACCGCCCGGCTGGATGATGCAGCTGATACCGGCGGCCGCCGCGGCATCTATGCCATCGCGGAACGGGAAGAAGGCATCGGATGCCATGACAGAACCTACGACTTCCAGGTTCTCATCGGCAGCCTTGATACCGGCCACCTTGGCGCTGTAGACGCGGCTCATCTGGCCGGCGCCCACACCGATTGTCATGCTGTCTTTGGCGTAGACGATGGCGTTAGACTTAACGAACTTGGCCACCTTCCAGCAGAACATGAGATCTTTCATCTCGGCTTCGGTAGGCTGACGCTTGGTCACTACCTTGATATCGCTCATCTCGACCATGCCCTGGTCTCTGTCTTGGATCAGCAGGCCGCCGTTGACGCGCTTGTAGTCCAGGCTGCGGGTCTTGCTAGTCCAATGACCGCACTCCAGCAGACGAACATTGGCCTTGGCTGCCACCACGTCGCGTGCCGCCTGGCTAACGACTGGTGCGATGATCACCTCGACAAACTGACGCTCGACGATGGCGCTGGCGGTCTCGGCATCCAACTCACCGTTGAAGGCGATGATACCGCCGAAGGCTGAGGTTGGGTCGGTCTGGTAGGCGCGGTTGTATGCCTCGAGCAGATCCTTGCCGATGGCGACGCCACAAGGGTTGGCATGCTTGACGATAACACAGGCTGGCTCGCTGAACTCTTTAACGCATTCCAGCGCCGCATCGGTATCGGCGATGTTGTTGTAAGACAGTGCCTTACCCTGTAGCTGAGTCGCGCTGGCAACCGAGGCTTCGTCTATGTTGAGATCCACATAGAAGGCGGCGCTCTGGTGGCTGTTTTCGCCGTAACGCAGATCTTGCTTCTTCACCAACTGAGTGTTGTAGGTGCGCGGGAACTTAGAGTCCTGGTGGCATTCGTCTTGGCTGTGCGCCGGTACCCTATTCACCGCGTGCGGTGGCACTTGGGTGCCGAAGTAGTTGGCGATCATGCCATCGTAGGCGGCCGTGTGTTCGAAGGCGGCGATAGCCAGATCGAAACGCGTCTCCAGCGAGGTGCTGCCCTGGTTGGCCTGCATCTCTTGGATCACGCGATCATAGTCTTTGGCGTTAACGATAATGGTGGTGTCTTTGTGGTTCTTAGCGGTAGAGCGCACCATAGTCGGGCCGCCAATGTCGATGTTTTCTACGGCGTCGGCCAGGGTACAGCCTTCTTTGGCCACAGTTTCGGCAAAGGGGTAGAGGTTAACGGCAACCAGATCGATAGGCTTAATGGCGTTCTGTTCCATCACGATCTCATCGATACCGCGACGGCCGAGGATGCCGCCGTGCACTTTAGGGTGCAGGGTCTTTACACGGCCGTCCATGATCTCAGGATGGCCTGTGTAGTCAGAGACTTCAATGACAGGCACACCGTTGTCTGCTAACAGACGGGCTGTGCCGCCGGTAGATAGCAGTTCAACACCTTGAGCGTGCAGGGCTTGTGCAAACTCCAGGATTCCGGTTTTATCAGAAACGCTTAACAGCGCGCGACGAATAGGTCTGGCATTATTCATTTTAGGTACAGGGTCCAGTGGTTATTTTAAGGATCTTTCGGAAAACAGAACAGTTAGTGCCAACTAACCCGGGCGTATTGCTTTCCAAAAGCCCCTCAATTTTTTAACTCCCCATCGCGGCGCGCGTATTTTACCGTAAAACTGTGTGCCATGCTGTTTTTTTCTGTGCGATTTCACAATACGCCATGGCGAACAAGCAACAGATTGCAATTTACGGCAGAATAACCCTTGACCTTAGATTTAACTCTAAGGTTTATACTGGCACTATCGCAATGAAAAAGGCGCCGTGGAGGCAAGATGTTTCGTATTGGAGAGTTAGCCAAAGAGTGTGAGGTCAAGGCCGATACCCTGCGTTTCTATGAGAAACATGGCTTGTTGTCGCCGTCGATGCGCAGCGAGTCGGGTTATCGACTCTACACAGAACAGGACGCCGAGCGTCTGCGCTTCATTCTGCGGGCCAAGGCGGTGGGCTTCACCCTGTCGGAGATCACCGAGCTGTTATCTATCGATCTGGACAAATCCAATTGGGCCTGCGCCGACGTGAAGGGAATGGTGGATATCAAGCTGGCCAATGTGGAAGAGAAGATTGCCGAGCTGAACCATTTTCGCGTCTCCCTACAGCGGTTATCCGATGCCTGTTGCGGAGGGCCGGAGAGCGCCGAACACTGCTCCATCCTTGAGGCGCTCGAGTCTAACGTCGAGGTGAAGTGTGAGAACCACAGCCATGATCACGGCGAAACCGAATATAAAACCAGTTGTAAGCTAAAGGGTTAACCTATGTTGTTATCTAATTTTATCGATCTCTTTCTCGATTCCGCGCCCTGGCTGCTGCTGGGGTTGGTGCTTGCCGGTATGTTGAAGATGTTTGTGCCCATGACCTGGATGCAGAAGCAGCTGGGCGGTCATGGGGTGAAGACCACCATCAAGGCGGCCGTGTTAGGCGCGCCTCTACCACTGTGCTCCTGCGGCGTGATCCCCGCCGCCGTCGGCCTGCGCCGCTCGGGCGCCTCTAAGGCCGCCACCACCTCATTCTTGGTGTCGACCCCTGAGACGGGCATCGATTCTGTGAGCGTCTCCTACGTGCTGCTCGGGCCCTTCATGGCGGTTGTCAGACCCATAGCCGCGGTCACCAGCGCCATTGTCGCCGGCCTGCTGGTGGGACGTGACGATGATAAAGGTCAGATCGAGGAGATGGCTCAGGCGAGTTCGAATCAGCGCATGACAGAGAAGGCAACCAAAGCAACGGCAAGCTGCTGCAGCGGTAGCAAGCCTGCCGAGAAGCCAGTTGTAAAACAAGTGACATCCGGTTGCTGTGGCGACAAGCCGAGTGCGCCTGTGCGCATGACGGCGGATGCCTCGCCCATGATGATGCGCCCCGTGAGCTCAGATTCGGTGGTTAAGCCTGTAGCATTGGTTAAAACTGAGGCGGTTAAGTCCACGAGCGGTTCATGCTGCGCCAGCAAGGCGGCCCCCGAGCCAAAGCCAGTCAGCTCATGTTGTAGCAGTAAGCAAGAGGTGAAGGCGGCTAGCTCATGCTGCTCGAGTACTAGCACAGACAAGCAGAACACCAGCCAGTCTTCGGGTGAGAGCTGCTGCGAGTCCACCAAAGATGTCGCCAGCGAGCTTAAGGGCACCTCGGTGCTAGCGCGCATGGGTAAGGGCCTGCACTATGCGGCGACTGATCTGGTGCGTGACACTACAGTCTGGCTGCTGATCGGCCTCTTCTTTGCGGCACTGGTGCAGACCTATGTGCCGGGGGACTTCATGGCCAAGTGGGGCGATGGCATCTTGGCCATGCTGGTGATGGTGCTTATTTCTGTGCCCATGTATATTTGCGCCACGGCATCGACACCGATTGCTGCGGGCCTGTTGCTGGCCGGGGTATCGCCAGGTGCCGTGCTGGTTTTCATGCTGGCGGGCCCTGCGACGAATATCGCAACCCTGGGGGTGGTGACCAAGGAATTGGGTAAGCGCGCCCTCTATGGTTATCTCGGTGGTGTCTTGGGTGTGGCCCTGATCGCGGGAGTCCTGGTGAATTACCTGGTGGCGACCTTCGGTTTTGAGGTGATGCCGCAGGTGGGTGAGCAGCATAACCTGTTGCCTTCCCTGGTGGTAAATGCCTCGGGGATCATACTGGCAATTTTGATGCTTAAGGTATTGCTGGCCAAGCTGCCGAAAAATTGGTGGCGCCGAGATTGCTGCTCATAACATCGAGTTAGCACATTCTAGTTAATAAAAAAGGCACTCTAATGAGTGCCTTTTTGCTGTCTGTTTAAGTCTAACTTAAGGTGCAGGAGTCACTGCGGCGGCCTCGAAGTCACGCTCAGTCGTTGCACCTTGGGTGACGGTGACGTCTTGCTCATCCACATGGATGAAGAAAGGTGCCTCAACATCATCTGCGCCGTTGGCCACTTCTGGATCATCGTTCTGTGCCAGGCAGGTGTAACCTAGGCTGTAGTTAGCCGCGGCAACGAAGCCAAACTCATACTCATAGCCAGTCACCGTCTCGGTTTCGTCGGTAACAGGGTTAACACGTGCCGAGGCGATAGGTGCTACCTGAGGGTCGACAATGTCGGCTTCCAGGCGGAAATCCAGCATGTTTTCCAGTGTGGTTGTCGTTGGGTAGAGATAGACGGCCGGGCTGAACTCAGAGCCACCGGCGGCGGCTTCACAGTCTGCCATCACACTGGCGTCGATCATGCCGTGAATGGCACCGACTTCGGCGTTGTTGACCAACTGTACCGCTGTAGGCTTAAGGGTCCAGTAGTCCTTGTTGCCGTGAGGCGCCTGTAGCCCCTGAGAGAGGTTAAACTCGGCGACGAAGTTGTTCACGCCTGCCGCGATGGTGAAGGCCTTGTTGAAGAAGAGGCGACCCGTACCAGGTTCTTCGGCGCCAACGCCGCCGCAGCTACCATTGCTGTTGGTGACTAGGCCTGCATCCATGTCATCTATGGTCTTAACATAAGAGCTGTTGGTGTCAGCCACTTCGCTGTTCTGCATATAGATACACATCTGGTATTCACCGACCGGGATAGACTGGCCGCTAACCAAAGTTTCGACTTCTTGACCCTGTACCGTCAGTAGATCAACGTGTTTCAGCTCACCGTCTTCGGATACGTCGAATGACAGAGACTCGCCGTTACCCTTAAGCACTACTTGTTTGAAGGCGATATTCACCACTTTGGCATCGGCTGGGTTATCCGAAACACCTAGGCTGAAGACACCTGTCTCTGGTGTTTCTGGCGCATCATCGCTGCCACCACAGGCGGCAAGCAGGCTGGTGAGTGTGATGGCGATAATCGATTTTGAATACTTCATAGGTTACCCGTTCGTCATGTTGGTTTATCAAGTATGCCCGGCCCGCCATCCAGGAGAGTAGATGGTGAGCCAGGCAGCTTGATGGGGTTATTTATTTTAATCAGTGCAGCTATAAGGATAGGTGAACAGACGCCTAAGTCCACCGAAAGTTATACAAAAGAGGCAAGTATTAATAAAGTTTAATAGGCCGGGCAGTGAGTACTCACTCTTTGCGCCAAGCCCTTGGCACAAGTCAAAAAAATAACAATGGATAGGAATAAAAAAGCGATTCGTGCGCAAGTGCTACGAATCGCTTTTATAACAGAACAAGCTAATAGCGTTAGCCTGTTAAACTTTAATTTATGCCTTGATATCGGCGTTGTGGTAGACGTTTTGTACGTCGTCACAGTCTTCCAGGGCGGCCTGGAATTTCTCGAACTGGGCGATCACTTCAGGGTCGCTGATCTCTGTCATGGTCTGAGGAACGAAGGCGATCTCTTCTACTTCCAGCTCTGTCTCAGGGAAGGCTTCGTTGAGGGCCGTCTTCGCTTTGTAAAACTCTGTGTTTGGCGCGAACACGCTGATGATGCCATCTTCTACTTCGATGTCGGCGACATCGACGTCGGCCATCATCAGGGCCTCAAGTACGGCCTCTTCATCTTCGCCCTTGAAGGCAAATACCGCTTGATGATCGAACATATGGCCAACGGTGCCAGGGCTGCCCAGCTTGGCATCGTTTTTCACGAACGCCTGACGCACCTCGGTAAAGGTACGCTTACCGTTGTCGGTCAGACAGTCGACGATTACCATGGTGCCGCCGGGACCAAAGCCTTCGTAACGTGCAGTTTCATAGTCTTCACCGCCGCCACCCTTGGCTTTCTCCAGGGCGCGTTCGATGACATGAGCAGGAACCTGATCTTTCTTAGCCTTGGTGATCATATGGCGCAGTGCCAGGTTGCCGTCAGGATCGAAGCCACCGTTCTTTGCGCAAACATAGAGTTCTTTGCCGTAGCGAGAGTAGAGTCTCGTCTTTTGCCCAGCCGTTTTGGCCATAGATTCTTTGCGGTTCTGGTATGCTCTTCCCATCTTGCGATATCTCTTTAAGCGAAAAAAATTGGCCCAATGTTAGCAGCTTTGTCGACGATTTTGCAGACTCCGCTGCTTATTTTGTCAAAACTGTGGCTCGACAACTCCCTAGTGCTCAGGCGGGGTGATGAAATCTGGGATCTCCAGTATCTCGCCAGGCCTGCGGTCGAATAGCGACTGATAGATATACTCGATAAAGGCGCGATATTTGCGCGGCAGGTAGGCGCGTCGGGGAAAACTCAGGGTAATGGCGGTCTGCGCCATGGGAAAGTCGGTCAGCAGCGCTATCAGCTGCCCCTCTTCGATAGCGGCTTGAGCCACAAGGGTCGGCGCCGTAGCGATTCCCAATCCTTCGATGGCGGCTTCCCGCGCCAGGGTGACATTGTTGACCGTCAGCTGAGCCTCGGGTTCTATGGTGATCCATTGCTGGCCATCAAACAGGGTCCAGCCACCGTCAATGTGAGTCGACTTTAGGCGAATCGCTTTGTGGTCGATTAGATCCTGCGGCGTGGCGGGGATTCCATGACGAGCCAGATAATAGGGACTGGCTACCAAAGATTTGTCCGTGTTGAGTATCCGGTAGGATTGCAGCCGAGAGTCGTGTACATCTGAGATCTGAAACAGTATATCTATTCCTTCCTCTATCATATCGACCTTACGGTTGGTCAGTTCGGCTTCCAGAGTCATCCCTGGGTTGGCCTCGAGGAAGCGGGCGAAGATACGGCCGAAGAACAGCTGTCCCAGCTCTATGGGGCAGACTATCTTCAGGTTGCCCTTGATGGTCTCTTGGCTGGCGCTGAGTTGATCTTCCGCGCTCTGCAGATCCATCAGGATTCTCTGTATCTTGTTGTAATAGATGCTTCCCGCCTCGGTGAGCTTGAGGGCGCGGGTGGTGCGGTACAAGAGCTGCACCCCGGTATCAGTCTCCAGCTCGGCGATCTTACGGCTCACCGTCGCCTTGGTGAGTCCCATCGCCTTGGCTGCGGCGGTGAAGCTGCCTTTGTCCACCACCTGGGCGAACATCTGAATACGATTCAAATCCATCTATTGTTACACCTGTGAAACAGTTGGTAATTTTTTAACTGTCTAATAAACATTATAAGACAGTAGTAAACTATCAAATTCTAATCAAGGTGTTTATTCGTGGGGGTTGGATGTCAAAACGTCGCCTATTTATCGTGCTGCCGCTGCTGTTGCTTGCAGCGGTGGTTGCCGGCTACTACTGGTGGAGTCAGGTGAGGTTCATCGAATCGACCGACAACGCCTATGTCGAGGCCGATATCTCTAATATCAGTGTTAAGGTGCCGGGTTATGTGGTGACCGCTAAGGTGACAGATAACCAGCATGTGGAGCAGGGGCAGTTGCTGGCCGAGCTGGAGTCGAACCAATACCGTGCCAAGGTGAGCCAGAGTCAGGCGAGCCTGCAGAGTCGTCAGGCAGAGCTGCAGACCCTGTCGGCCAAGGTGACGCTGCAACAGGCGATCATACGTCAGGCGGCCGCCGGTGTGGCTAGCGCCGAGGCGGAGAAGATCCGCGCCGAGCAGCAGCTAAAGCGTACCACCAAGTTAAGACACAGAGACTACAGCTCACAAGATGAGGTGGATCAGGCGACGGCGGCCTTCGATTCGGCCGTAGGTCATTTAGACGAGGCCAAGGCGGCCCTGGTGGCCAAACAGGCTGAGCTGGCGGTGCTTAACGCCCAGCTGAACCAGAGTCAGTCCCAGGTGGCGCAGGCCAAGGCGGGTCTGGAGCTGGCCGAGATCCAGCTTGCCGATACCCAGATTCGAGCCCCCTTCTCTGGGGTGATTGGCAAACGCGGTGCCCTGACCGGCCAATATGTGCAGCCGGGGCAGTCGCTCTACAGTTTGGTGCCGGATGGCGCGGTGTGGATCACCGCCAACTTCAAGGAAACCCAGATCCAGCATATGCAGCCTGGGCAGTTGGTTCAGGTTCATCTCGACGCGTTTCCCGACCAGAGCTTTACTGGTGTGATCGATAGCCTGGCACCCGCCTCTGGCGCCAAATTCAGTCTGTTGCCGGCGGAAAACGCCACCGGTAACTTCACCAAGATAGTGCAGCGCATTCCTGTGCGGATCCGTTTGGCGCTGGATGAGAGCACCAACATAGTGCCCGGTCTTAGTGCCGTGGTGAAGGTGGATACCCGGGGCGCACCGCAAGATACAGTGATCGCCAGCAATCGTAAGCAGGTTTCGGTTAAGGCCACCCAATGAGCAGCGTGAGTGTCGCCCAAGAGAGTCCTGCCGAGATAGCAGAGCAAGTCGTTCCTCCCCAGGCGACAAAGCCCCAGGGCTATGAGCGCGGCAGCTTTCGCTCCTGGGTCGCCGTGTTTGCCGGCCTGCTGGGCGCCTTCATGGCGATTTTAGATATTCAGATCACTAACGCCTCGATGAAGGAGATCCAGGGCAGCCTGGGGGCGACCCTGGAAGAGGGCTCCTGGATCGCCACCGCCTACCTGGTGGCCGAGATGATCGCCATCCCGCTATCGGGCTGGTTGAGTCATGGGCTGTCGGTCAGGCGTTATCTGCTGTGGACCACGGCGGCCTTCATCTTAGCCTCGTTTCTCTGTTCGCTCGCCTGGAACCTGGAGGCGATGATCGCCTTTCGCGCCCTGCAGGGCTTCTTCGGCGGCGCGCTGATCCCCCTGGCTTTTCGGTTAATCCTGGAACTGCTCCCCGAGGAGAAGCGTGCCACTGGCATGGCGCTGTTTGGCGTGACTGCCACCTTCGCGCCATCTATCGGCCCCACCCTGGGTGGCTGGCTCACCGAGCAGTTTAGCTGGCACTATCTCTTCTATATCAATATTCCGCCCGGGCTCTTGGTGATGGCCATGTTGGCCTATGGCCTGAGATCTCGCCCCATCGACTGGGACAAGCTGAAGAACGCCGATTATTCCGGCATAGTCACCATGGCACTGGGCATGGGCTGTCTCGAGGTGGTGCTGGAGGAGGGCAATCGTAAGGATTGGTTTGGCTCTGAGCTGATCCAGCATCTGACCATCATCGCGGTCATCAATATCGCCCTGTTTGTCTTTATTCAGCTGCGAAAGTCATCGCCGCTGGTGAACCTCAGGCTACTGGGACAGCGTGACTTTGCCCTGTCGACCCTGGCCTATTTTCTGCTGGGGATGGCGCTGTTCTCAGCCATCTATATGATCCCCCTCTATCTGTCGCAGATCCATGACTATAGTCCGCTGGAGATCGGCGAGGTGATCATGTGGATGGGCTTTCCTCAGCTGTTGGTATTGCCGCTGGTGCCGAGATTGCTGCAGAGATTCGACGGGCGGTACCTGGCCGCCTTCGGCTTTAGCATGTTTGCCCTCAGCTACTACATGAACAGCCATATGACGCTGGATTTTGCCGGCGATCAGATGATAGCGGCGCAGATCGTCAGGGCCCTTGGTCAGCCCTTCATCTTGGTGCCCATCGGCATCATTGCGACCATGCATATCAGCGCGCAGCAGACGCCGTCGGCCTCGACCGTGCTCAATGTGATCCGTAATCTCGGCGGCGCCTTCGGTATCGCCCTGGTGGCCACCCTGATCGACAATCAGTCGCGCACTCATTTGGCGGAGATGAAACAGACGGTGGCGGCGGTGAGTGGCCAGGCCTATCAATATCTGCAGCAGACCAGTCAGCTGTTTGTGCAGGCAGGCTCGGATCCCGTGACCGCTCAGGCGCAGGCTAAGGCCATGCTGGTCAAGACCATGACCCAGCAGGCCTATATTCAGGCCTACAACGATGTGTTTCTGAGCATCTCTGTGCTGCTGATGCTGGCCGTGGTGGCCGTACTGATGATCCGCAAGCCTAAGCCCGACGCCGCCTAGTGGTTAGCAATTAGCCAGCCTGAGCTAGAGCATAGAGAGCCTAGAGCATGGCGAGACTGATCTGCCCGAAGGGGTAAACCTGGCCGCCAAATTCGGCGGCAAAGGCCTCGGCATCCTCCCGCTTGCCAAAGCTGGCCAGGGTCTTGCCCATGGCACCTGTCTGGCTCGAACCCACCACATACCAGGCCTGTCTGGCGTCGATGAAGTGACTGTCCAGCGGCGCCTGCCAGGGGCTTTTAGCCATGTCGTGCACATAGATCTCCTTGACCTGCTTGCGATACTCGGGGTCCAAAAGGAAGCTGAACAGATCCCGGGTGGAGCAGAACTTCTTCACCGTCTCTTCTGTCTTGAGATAGAGCTCGCCCTTGGGGCCGGGGAAGTTACCGATCAACATGCCGCAAAGGTGACACTCGTCGCCGTGTTCCATGGCGACCGCCTCACGAATCGCGTTATGCTCACTCTCTTGCCCGCAGGCGCTCAGCCCCAGCAGGAGTAGGCTGACGAGACCCATGAAAAGTGGCGAATTGGTAAGCTTGGTTTGGTGCATTCTGGTTTGGCGCATTAGAGTGTCTTCCTGTTAAAGATGAGGGCGGCTAAAGAGAGCGGGGCGAATACCCAGGCGAGTAGTAATGAGAATAGGCCGCCGGCCGATATGCTGCTGTTGATGGCCACCGCCAGCACACCGTTGATATCCTTGGTATCCAGGCTGGCCAGATTCACCAAGCGGAAGAGATCCGCCGGATTGAGCATCATCAGCTGCACCAGCTGCTGCTGACTCAGTCCCTCCTCTATGCCGACCAATACCGCCAGCAGGGCGAGGTCGAACACCAGCACGAAGAAGAACCAGAGCATCAGCGCCAGCCCGGCGGCCTTGGATTTCTCACTCACCGACAGGCTGATCACATAGGCGATGCTGATAAAACAGAGGCCGAGCAGGATCGCGGTGGCGATAAACAGACCGAAGCTCTGCAGCACAGCACTGGCATCGGATTGGCTGGCCAGTAGCACAGCGGCGCTACCGAAGCCCAGGCTGGTGGCCAGTGCCATGATGGCCCCCTGGCCGACAAACTTGCCGAGCAAGAGCTGGGTATGGCTGATGGGGTAGGTGAGCAGCAAGAGCAGGGTGCCGGCCTCTTGTTCGCCGACGAAGCTGTCGTAGGCCAGCAGCAGGGCGATAAGCGGGATCAGAAACACCGCCAGGCTCGACAGGCTGGCGATGGTGGACGACAGCGAGGCGGTGCCCAGCTGCCCAGAGGCGACCGAGCCATAGTAGCTGAGCCCTAGGGAGAGCACGGCGAAGATGAGGGTAATGGAGATCAGCCAGCGATTGCGCAGCCCGTCCTGAAACTCCTTGATGGCGACGGCGAGAATGGCATTCATTGTGTTGGCCCTCCTTGGTGGCTGGCATTCGGGCTGCTTGCGCCGGTGCCCTGGCCGAGATAGTGCTGGTAGACACGTTCCAGATCGGCGGGCTCGACGCGAATATCTCCCAGCTGATCCAGCTCGACCAGCTGACGTATGATGGCGAGCTTCTCCTGCTCGGGTACCAGTAGCTGATCCGGGGCGATAAGATAGGGGGTGAAGCGAGCATCCTGTTTCAGGGCGCCGTTGAGCCCCTGGGTCTTGATGGCCACGGGGAGTTTCGCCTGCTGTCTGAGCTCGCTCAGGCTGCCCTTGGCCAGCAGGCGGCCACCTGAGATGATCAGGGCGCGGTCGATATGCTGCTCGACGCCGGGTAGCACATGGGAGCAGAGTATGATGCTGGCGCCCTCGCTCTTGAGCTTATCGACGCTGGCGTAAAACTCCTGGGTGGCGATGGGATCTAGCCCTACTGTGGGTTCGTCTAGTAGCAGCAGCTTAGGGCTGCCGAGGAAAGCTTGGGCCAAGCCCAGACGCTGGCGCATCCCCTTGGAGTAGGTCTTTACCTGGCGATCCATGGCGTGGGTCAGCCCCACCTGCTCCAGCAGTTGTTCGATCGCCTGCTTAGGCACAGACTTGAGGCGGGCGAAGTAGCGCAGCACCTCGCGGCCGGTGAGCTGATCGTAGAAGCTGACATTCTCCGGCAGATAGCCGACCTGCTTGCGCGCCTCGAAGGCCTGTTTGGAGAGAGGGTCTTGGCTGAATACCTTAACCATGCCGTCCGAGGCCGGGATGATCCCCAGGATCAGTTTCATTATGGTGGTCTTGCCGGCGCCGTTGTGGCCAAACAGCCCCATGACTTCGCCGGGAAAGAGTTCAAAGTCGACCTGCTGGAGCGCCGCGACCTTGCCATAATGCTTGGCGACACCGCTCAGGGAGACTATGGGGCTCGAAGGATAAGATGCTTGCATAGTGTCACTCTGCCTCATTGATTACTGCCTGCCGGGCACCCAGAGAGGGGGCCTGCATGAGTGGAAAACTGTCTTTGACGCCTACGGGTTTGAGTACGGGAAACTGGGTCTGTATCCAGCGCAGGATAAGCACGGCCGGGCTATCCAGCAGCATCTTGGCCTCTGGATATTGCCAGATCAGCTTGTCGATGCCGTCGTTGGGCTCGAAGGGTCTGTCGCCATAGCCGTCGTTGTCGAGATCCCAGCCCAGGTAGTTGCTCCAGAAGTTACCGGCGCCTTCCAGGCTCCATTCTGCCTGACGGTTGGCCACATATTTCACCTGCACCGGATTGTTGATGAAGCTGTTGCCAAATACTTTGGTGTGCTCCGAGCCGGCGGTGAGGTGAATGCCGATCTCTGCGGTGTCGATCAGGTTGTGATTGATGCTGTTGTAGGCCGAGTTGTAGACAAACAGCCCCTTGCCCTCGCGGCCCAGCACCTTGTTTTCCGGTTTGGTCCAGACACGGTAGATGCGGTTATGGCTGATCTCTGAGTAGGTGATGAAATTCATCAGGAAACCATAGTCCTGGCTGTCGCGGCTCTCATTGCCGCTGACTGTGAGATGGCGTGAGCTCATCAGGGCATAACCGGCGCGGGTGTCGTAGGCCAGGTTGTCCAGCACGCGATTGCTGTGGGAATACATATAATGAATTCCGTAACGCAGGTCATGCATAGTATTGTTTTTAATGGTGTTGTGTTGGCTTGAGATGATGTAGATGCCGTCGCGGGTCTGGCTGACCTCGTTGTCGCTGACCTCGACATTCTGCACTATGGAGAGCTGAATGCCGTTGCCTCTGTCGGCGGAGCGTAGCGCCGGATTGCCCTGGATGCGGTTATGGTGAACCTTGATCTCCTTGCCCTTCTGCAGCCATATACCGAAGCCATCACCATTTAGCCGATTCTCTCTGATGATGAGCTGGTTGGCGGTTTGGTCCGAGTAGATGCCGGCGTTTTGCGCGGTGAGATCATCGCCCCAGTTGACTATCTTGAGTCTCTCTATGGTGACGTTGGAGCTTTGCAGAAGCAGTGCATTGCCCTTGCCCTGGGCGTCTATGATGCTGGTGTAGCCATCGGCGCCAGACAGGGTTATCCCTTTGTTGACGATGAAGTTGCCCAGATAGCGGCCCGGTTGTAGCTGGATGGTATCGCCTGCTTTGGCACTCTCTAGCACCAGTTGGAGATCTTGCTCGGGCGTCACCTGGATTTCGGCCGCCAGAGTCGGCAGGGCCAGACCCAGCATGATGCATAGCAGGCAAAGGCACCTTAAGGCGCTAAGCAGGCCGGATATAGTCTTGGGTGTTTCATGGCTGTGGTTCAAAGCGTATTACACCTCTTGCGCTTACCGCTTTTATTTTTTTACCGGTTTTTACTTATAGAAGGCAAGGGCCTAACGCGGTGCGTCAGGCCCTTGCATCACGCTTAGGCTTCTACCAACATGCGGCCACGCATCTCCATGTGGAGGGCGTGACAGAACCAGTTGCAGTAGTACCACTGCACGCCTGGCTTATCGGCGATGAAGGTAACAGATGCCGTGGCCTGCGGGCCAATCTCCATCTGCACCCCATGGTTGGTCATACAGAAACCGTGGGTCACGTCTTCCACCTGATCCAGGTTGGTGACCACCACGGTAACTTCGTCGCCCAACTTAACCTTAAACTCACTCATGCCGTAGTTTGGCGCGACCGAGGTCATGTAGACGCGAACCTTGTTGCCGTCGCGGATCACCTTGTTGTCCATCATGAGGCGCACGCCATCTTTTTTTGCCATGGCCACTGTGTCGGCAAACAACGGATCGTCACGAGTCCACAGTTTCTTCGGCTTGAGCTTGCTGCGGTGCACTATGATGCAGTCATGGGGCTCGGCGAAGGTCGGACCGTCGTGCACCAGCTTCATCTCATCGCCTGAGATATCGATCAGCTGATCGTTCTCTGGGCGTAGCGGACCCACGGGCAGGAATCTGTCCTTGGAGAACTTACACAGAGATACCAACCACTTTCCGTCGGCGTCGCGGGTTTCGCCCTGAGAGGTATGGTTATGGCCCGGCTGATAGTGTACGTCCAGCTTCTGGCGCAGGTAATTCACCTTCTTGCCCTGGTAGGCCTGAATCGCTTCCTCTACGTTCCATTTGGCGATCTGGCTATCGAGGAAGAGGGTGGTGTAGGCGTAGCCCTTGTTGTCGAATGCCGTGTGTAGCGGGCCGAGGCCTAGCTCAGGTTCACCGACGATGGCGTCTCTTGGCTTGATCTTGTCTTCGAACAGGTCGTCCAGCTTCTCGATGGAGATGATAGAGACGGTAGGTGACAGCTTACCGTTGGCGACAAAGTATTTGCCGCTTGGCGAGGTGTTCAATCCGTGAGGCGACTTAGGCACGGGAATGTAGCGGGTCAGATCTGAGCCCTTACGGCCATCCAGTACAGGTACCTTGTTGCCGTTGTAGGTCTTGAACTTACCGGCCTTGACCGCGGCTTCACAGCGGGCGAGGTTGAAGATCACCACATGGTCACGCTCGGCGGTGATCATCTCGCTGAGGTTCATGCCCATCTCTGAGTTGTAACAGGTGGAGGCGAAGTACTTACCGTCGTAGTCGGCGTCAGTGTTGTCCAGGTTACCATCGACCATCACCTGGAAGGCGACCTCCATCTTCTCGGCGTCGATCACGTTGAACAGTGAGCGGTAGGTGCTGACATCTTCCAATGTCTCCTTACCATTGTTGTCCAGTGGGACCTCGAACTCGCCGTTACAGATGACATACTTGGTATAGGGAACCTTCTGTACCCGCAGGCCGTGGATGGCCTGGGCGTTAGGCACACTGATCATCTTATCTGTCTTCATGACGTCACAGCGGATACGCGCCACGCGTGTGTTGGCCTTATCATTGATAAACAGATACTTACCATCGTAACGACCGTCTTGCATACTCATGTGAGGATGGTGGGCATCGCCCGCCAGCAGGTGAGCGCTGTCACCCTTGACCGCCTTACTCTCGTTGGTGATGCCCCAGCCGGTGGCACTGTCGATGTTGAATACCGGGATACGCATCAGCTCGCGCATCGAGGGCAGGCCCATGATTCGCACTTCGCCCGAGTGTCCACCGCTCCAGAAACCATAATATTCGTCCAGCTCACCCGGATGCACCACAGGGCTGTTGCCAGCCTCGGCCGCCTGGGCCTTGGCCATCGAGGCGAACATGGCGGCGCTCATGGGCGCGGCGACAGCGCCGGCGCCGAGCAGGGCCGTCTTGCCCATAAACTCGCGTCGTCCGGCGTTTTCCAACTGGTTTGCCGGTTTGTTATTGTTATCTTGCATAGTCCATCTCCATCATAGTTGTATTGACTTTAATTACCTGCACTTAAATGTGTGTTGCTTGGTCCTATACGGCAGTGACCGTTGGGATCTCTTGTTCCTTATATTGCCTGCGCTTACGGGCCATCTTCTTCAGCGGTGGACACTTCTCTTCGTTGAAATAGGTCACCTGACAGTCGAGGCAGTAGTGGCACTCGCGCATGTTGATCACCCCGTTGGGATGAATCGCCTGGATCTCGCACTCTTTGGCACAGGTCTTACAAGGCGTGCCGCACTCGGGGCGACGCTTGAGCCAGTCGAACAGTCGCACGCTGTTGCTTACCGACAGTGCGGCGCCCAGCGGGCAGAGATAGCGGCAGAAGGTCTTGCGATTAAACAGGCTGGAGAAGATCATCAAGAGCGCCCAGAGAATGAAGGGCCATTCGCGATCAAACTTGAGCAAGAAGGTGGTCTTGAAGGGTTCTATTTCGGCAAACTGCTCGGCCATGGCCAGTGAATCCAGCGACAGGCCAAACAGCGCCAGTAAAATCAGATATTTGATGGCCCATAGGCGCTCGTGCACGGCGAAGGGCAGCTCTATTTGTGGCAGCTTGAGGTAGCGGCCCATGACATTGACCAACTCCTGCAGGGCGCCGAAGGGACAGAGCCAGCCGCAGTAGACGGCGCGTCCCCACAGCAACATGGTGACCGCGGCGGCGCACCAAAGAACGAAGATGATGGGATCGAGCAGGAAGAGATCCCAGGAGAAATCTTTCATCAGGGCGTGCAGGAAGGTGAACACGTTGACCACAGAGAGTTGCCCGCCCCAGCTCCAGCCGATCACGAGCACTGTCACTACCAGGAAGCCATGGCGCAGGCGGTGCATGAAGGTAGGGTGTTTGACCAGAATATCCTGGAAGAAGAGGATAAGCAGCAAGACGCCCATGAGGATCAGCAGCAACACGACTTCTACCTGTCTGTCATGCCAGATCTGCTGCACCATGGTGAGTTCGGGTTCTGGGACTATGGCCGCCGGGGTGTCCACATACTTATCGAGCGGATCGTACTGACCCTTAAAGCTGGTGAACAGGCTGTCGATAGGGCCCTTCTGACGTCTGACCAAGAGTTCGAATTGCCAGCTTGCACCCGGATCGAACTCGTGATGCTCGGCGATGCGAAACACTGACATCTCTTTGAACTTGGGGGCCCCCTGAATGTA
This sequence comes from Shewanella aquimarina, assembly GCF_023349185.1. Taxonomy (GTDB): domain Bacteria; phylum Pseudomonadota; class Gammaproteobacteria; order Enterobacterales; family Shewanellaceae; genus Shewanella; species Shewanella aquimarina. The sequence continues at coordinate 62,281 of NZ_JAKIKY010000005.1, forward strand.
GAGGTCGCTGATGCGGTTGTGGTCCAGGTCCCTGAAGGAGATGGCGTTATCTTTCTGATGGACCTGGATGCGATCGAAGATACCACCGCGCACATAGCCTGAGCCCTTGAACGAGTAGCCGTTGCCCATGACGGCCACCAGGTGTTCGCCGGGTTGTAGATTCTGCATCATCCACTGATAGTCGGCCTCGCCGAAGAGGTTCTTGCCTATGGTGGGGATGTCGGCCAGGGTGTAATAGATCTCGGCAAACATCTCCTGTTTTTCATCCGCACTGGCCTTGTCTACGTCCTCGGCGGCGGTGCCCATGAAGGCTTCGTCGACGGCGCCGCGGTTCAGGTGGAGTTTGCGAATCGAGCCATCGCCGGTCAGCTTGGTCCAGTTGGCCGGAGAGAAGAGTTCCTGCTTGATGGTCGAGATAGGCTGGATCTGGTCGGCCTGCTGGTCGATAATCCCGAGCGCGATGGCGGCCTGGGTGGCGGCCTTGGTGATGGCGACGTTCATCACCATGACGGTTACCGTCGCGCCGGAGAGGCCGTCGATGGCGACTATGCCCTCCTTCTCGTTGCCGCCCACCTTGAGCCTGTCCTTGACCGACAGCCCGGTATATTGCTCGGCAAACTTCCACAGCTTACTCTCGGGGATCCCCGCCAGGATGATGGGTTCATGGTGCTCCAGCACCTTAGCGCCCAGGTATTTACCCGCTGGATCTATGGCGACGAGTATGTTGACCGGCTCGCCCGAGTAGGCAGGAATGCGAGCAATATCATTGGTTTCAAAGCCATAGCCTAAGATCTGCTCGTCTTGGTAGATGGTCCTTAGGGCAGGCTCGCCCTGCTTGTCTGAGATACGGGTCGCATTTGGAAATAGCTCATGCAGGATAGGCAGGGGATCTTTTGGCGGGCTGACGAACAGGGCGTAGCTGGGCGTGGCAAGCATAAGTGCCAGTAGGGTGAGTAAAATCCATTTTGCCTGTGTCGTATGGTGTATCAATCTTGCCACTCGAACGCTCCTACAGTCAGTCTCAAGGTGTGTCAACCTAGCGTTATCTATAGTGCATCCTAAATGCATCTTTATGTTTGTGACGTGATTGAGATCAAATAAATTGCAAATTTGTTAATTTGACAGGCTTTTTGCGAGAGCGGTGCGGGGGCTGGATCACCCTGGCGGGCGGTTAACAAGTGGCATTGAAATTGAGTTGGCCGCCTTGTTATTAATTACTTTTTTATTAACTGAATGGTTAGTGCTAAATGACAGGTCGCGTCACCCGAGCTATGGCCGCGACCTGCTGAGAGAGTATAGTAGCTCTCGATGAACTAGGACCGATTTATTTCAGGCTCTCGTAATAGGCCGCCAGGTTGGCGATATCTTCGTCTGTCAGCGGCATAGCCATAGGTGCCATGACTGGGTCTTGACGTGTGCCTTCTTTAAAGGCTTTCAGTTGCTTCTCAATGTATTGAGCCTTCTGACCTTTGAGGTTAGGGTAGATGGGCGCTAGCGAGATACCGTCCGCACCGTGGCAGGCGGCACAAAGCATAGATTTTGCTTTACCGGCTTCGATATCGCCTGCGTGTGCCGACAGCGTGAATAGGCTTGCAAAAGCGATGAGGGCAATCTTTTTCATATGAACTCCATTTAAATAAGTTCTTTATTTTTAAGAACAATTGTTGTCGCAATATCTGATGACAGACGACTTAGGTCATCTAAAAATAGGCGGCGTCAATCGAATGCTTCCTAGTTTAGACTGGGTTAAATTGGGCATGTGAATCTTAGGTGTATTTATAATGTATGTATTTGACCAAGGTCAAGTCTAGCCGAAATTTGGGGCGGGTATCACATCTTGTCAACTCGTTGCAGACGCAGGAATAATCTAAATATAACAAGCGAGTGACTCAGGATTAACGATAAGGGGATTGTAGTGCGTTGGGAGAATCTGGCGTTTGCCGAGTTGAGCCGCGAGCGGCTCTACGAGCTGCTCAAATTGCGCGTCGATGTGTTTGTGGTGGAACAGGCCTGTGCCTATCCCGAGCTGGATGGCAAAGACACCCTGGCCGAGACTCGACATCTGCTGGGGCTGGACGAGCAGGGAGAGATTGCCGCCTATGCCAGAATCTTGGCACCAGGGGTGAGTTACCCCCAGGCCAGTATCGGCCGGGTCATCGTCGCGCCGTCGGCCCGGGGCGCGGGCGTTGCTAAGCCATTGATGCTGGAGGCGATCGCTATTGCCAGGCAGGCGTGGCCAGAGCAGGGGATTCAGATTGGCGCTCAGGAATACCTCAAGGGATTCTATCAAGGGGTGGGGTTTAGGCCCGTGTCTGAGGTCTATCTGGAGGATGGTATTCCCCATCTCGACATGCTGCTCGATAGGTGAGGAAATCTGGCGGGGACAAATAGAGGAGCACAGGGTGTGCTCCTCTATGGTTGGGTAATTAAGCCGTCAGGCTTGTCAGTCACAGCGTCAGCGACTGTTCCCTGAGTTGGATCTTAGGATCATGTTCAACCTCGCCATATCTGTCTATGGTAGACAGCTGGCTCTGTTGGGCGATGATCGCCAGCGGACCCGAAGGCAAATGGCGAACAAACAACAGCCGATACCCGTATCGATGCAGGCTATAGAGGGCCATCTTTTGTTCCGCACTCATCGAGCTCCAATGCTCATCATGATGCAGGACGTTCCCTCGCCTGTCTTGCAGTTGCTGTGCTATTTGCATGTTATTATCTACACGTTTGTCGGCCGATGTAGCCAATATTTCTTTCTGTGCTGGCACCGCCAGCCAGTTTTAAAAGATTAATCTTAATTAGATTAACGTCAGTCATTTTACTGACTTTAATTGAACATTAATTGAACGAGATCAATTTCTGGGGCGAGAAGTGGGCCCGAAAGCGAAAAATTATGAAAATGCTCACATCTTGGTCACATTTTGAGACAGGCATAAAATGATTAATTATATCGAGCCGTTATTTCGACCGCCTTCCGAGTGGAAGTCCCTCATACTCCAAGTCACCAATGGTTGTAGCTGGAATCGCTGCCACTTCTGCGACATGTATACCGCGCCGCAGAAGCAATTTCGTGCACAAAAAATAGATAAAATTGCAGAGGATATTCAACGGGTCGCACAGCGAAACCTGCCGATCTCACGGGTATTCCTCGCCGATGGCGATGCCATGAGCCTGCCCTTTAATCGCCTGGAGGCCATCTGTCTGTTGATCCGTGAGCATCTGCCGCAGGTGACCCGCATCAGCAGCTACTGCCTGCCGCGCAATCTCAACAATAAGACGGATGCGCAGCTCACCCGGCTCAGAGAGCTTGGGCTTAGCCTGCTGTATGTGGGCTGCGAGAGTGGGGACGATGAGGTGCTGGCCCGTATTGAGAAGGGGGAGACCTTCGACTCCTCCTTGATGGCACTTAAGCGGATACGCGCCGCCGGCATGAAGTCTTCCGTGATGATACTCAATGGCTTGGGGGGCGTTGAGCTATCAGCGCAACACGCGCTCAACTCGGCGCGCCTGATGAATGAGGCGCAGCCAGACTATCTGTCGACCCTGGTGGTGACGCTGCCCCTTGGCAAGGCGCGCATGGACGCCGGATTCGATGGTGATTTCAAACTGCCGGACCAACATGGCCTGCTGACCGAGATGCAGTTGCTGCTGGCTGAACTCGAGCTGGAGAAGACCATATTCAGGTCAGATCACGCCTCTAACTATCTGGTGCTCAAGGGGATACTGGGCCGTGACAAGCAAAGCCTGCTGGCCCAGGTCGAGCAGGCGATTCAGGGGCTGGTGCCCCTGCGCCAGGAGTGGCAGCGCGGCCTCTAGGCCTGCGCCTGGTGTTTTTGGCGCTAGCGCTCGATATGACTTTATCGCTCGATATGGATCTCGCGCACCGGGCAGGGGATCTCTATGCCGGCCTGACGCAACGCGTTGATAAGATCCAGGTTGACCTGGTACTTATTCTGATAGTAGCGATTGGTGGGCACCCAGTAACGCAGGCCTATCTCTAAGCCTATGCTGTTGAAGCCGTTGATCCCTATCTGGGGGGCGCGCTCCTGATTCACCTCTTGGTTGGCATCCAGGACTCGCTGGGCGATGGCCAGCACCTGATTGGCATCTGCGGCGTAGCTGATGTTGAAACGTATCTCGACCAGCTTTTCGCTAAAGGAGTTGTGCAGGATCTCGCCGACGATGTGCTTGTTGGGGATGCTGATCACCTCGCCTTCCTCGTTGGTGAGTAGGGTCAGCCCCAGGTGAATGCTCTTGACCACGCCGCTGACCCCCTGGATCTCTATGGTGTTGCCCACCACGAAGGGGCGGGTGACGATTATGGTGACGCCCGCCGCGTAGTTAGAGAGCATGCCCTGCAGTGCCAGGCCGGCACCCAGTGAGGCCGCACCGATAGCCGCCACCATAGGCGTGATGCTAATCCCAAGCTTGCCCAGGGCGATAACCCCCACCATAACTATGATGAGAATGCGTACCAGGTTGGAGACAAAGTTGCTCAGGGTGATGTCGATCTCATGCTTCTCAAACTGGCTAGCCACCAAGTTGGAGATCTTATTGGCGACCCAGAGGCCCAACAGGAAGATCAGTAGGGCGCCGACCAGCTGGAAGCTGTATTTCACCAGAAACTCGGTCAACAGGTTGTAGACATTTTGCAGTTGCGCCAGCTCCTGCTCCAGACCATTCTCATTCATAACACTCATCCTAAAATTTTCCCCGAACGTCGCCCGCCCGGCCGTGGATTCTAACCTGGGTATGTTACTTAATATTCAATGGCTTGATAACCAATATCTCACCCATGTCCCATGACAATAATTAGCGTGAAGCATATCAAGCTATTGGCATGCATCCGAGGGCATGACGACCAGTATAAGATATAGTCTATTTCACCCCTAAGTAACCTAACCTTTATCGTGAAAGAGGCATTATGAAAGCGCTAATTTTGGCTGTGGGCGTGCTGTTTTCGGCTGCGAGCCTAGCCAGCAGCCTGACCACGGGTGACCGTATCGAGGCGATCACCTTGGTGGATCAACATCAAGCCTTGTGGGAGCTCAACACCAATACTCAGGTTTTACTCTTTAGTCGTGGCATGAAAGGAGGGCAGATCATTCAGGAGGCGCTGGAGTCGCTTGATACGCCCATGCCGGACAATTGGCGCTATGTCGCCGATATCAGCGGTATGCCTTCCTTGATCGCCAAGTTTGCGGCGATCCCCAAGATGCAAGATCTCGACTTCGCCATCGGCTTGGATCAGGAGGGCAAGGCGACTCATCTATTGCCGGGTGATAAGGAGACGGCGACGGTGATCATCCTGGAGGGACTCGAGATCAGCAAGGTGATTCGGGTCGATTCGGCCAAGGCCCTGCTCGAGGCGGTGAAATAGGCCAAGCAATGTCGTCTGTTGGTGATGACAATTTATCTTATTAATCAAAAGGATAGCCTGGTTTCCGTCCAGGGGTAAAAGGCATTATCTCTTTTGGAATAAAAATTTATTTATTAAGCATAAAAATTCGTTGATCTCGGCGAAAAAATAGCGTTTACTTCGCAGCGATTTTTAATCGAATCACGCTAAACTATTTTTATTCTGCTACGGAGATACTGGCGAGATGAGCCAATTTCAAGCGATTGATGTTAATGAGTATTATGACCAGGCTACCTTTGAGCGTATCAAGGCATTTGCTCAGGATAAACCGACACCTTTCGTGGTGATTGACACTAAAATCATTGCAAAACAATATGATGACATGGTGCATAACTTCCCCTATGCCAGTATCTATTATGCCGTCAAGGCTAACCCTGCCAGGGAAGTATTGACCTTGCTGCGTGACCGTGGCGCCAATTTCGATATCGCCTCTATCTATGAGCTGGATATGGTGAGCGACATCGGCGTGACGCCCGACAGAGTCAGCTATGGCAATACCATCAAGAAGCGCAAAGATGTGCGCGCCTTCTATGAGCGCGGCGTGCGCATGTACGCCTCTGATTCCGAGGCAGATCTGCGTATGATCGCCGAGGAGGCGCCGGGTTCGCGCGTCTACGTGCGCATCCTTACCGAAGGCACTCACACGGCTGACTGGCCCCTGTCACGTAAGTTCGGCTGCCAGAATGAGATGGCCTTCGAGTTGTTGGTGCTGGCCAAGCAATTGGGGCTCGAGCCCTATGGCATCTCGTTTCATGTGGGCTCACAGCAGCGCGACATTGGTGCCTGGGACTCGGCCATCGCCAAGGTGAAGAGCATCTTCGAGCGCCTGCGTGAAGAGCATGGTATAGAGCTGAAGATGATCAACCTGGGCGGCGGTTTCCCGGCGAACTATCTGGATAAGACCAACGAGCTGGGCACCTATGCCGAGCAGATCACCCACTTCCTCAAAGAGGACTTTGGCGATCAGCTGCCGCAGATCATCCTCGAGCCCGGCCGCTCGCTGCTCTCTAACGCCGGGGTGCTGGTGTCAGAGGTGGTGTTGATCAGCAAGAAGTCGCAGACGGCGTTGGAGCGCTGGGTATTTACCGATGTGGGTAAGTTTTCGGGGCTTATCGAGACCATGGATGAGGCGATCAAATTTCCCATCTATACCGAACGTCAGGGTGAGCTGGATCGCTGCGTGATCGCCGGTCCTACCTGTGACAGTGCCGACATCATGTATGAGCACTACAGCTACGGCCTGCCTGTGGATCTTGCGATAGGGGATCGTATGTACTGGCTAACGGCCGGGGCCTATACCACCACCTACTCGGCGGTCTGCTTCAATGGCTTCCCGCCGCTGAAAGATTACTATCTCTAAGTATCTTCTAAAGAGATGACAACAAAGGGCGCCTGGGCGCCCTTTACTATGTCTGCCGTTTGGCTATTTGTCGTGTGCCTGAAGGATCTGATGTAGCTCCTCCTTGATATGCAGTTTCTGCTGTTTAAGCATCTTGACCTCTGGGGTGAAATCGCTGGCCGCATGTTGCTCTAGCTCTTTAATCTCGTCATCGAGTTCGTTGTGTTTGTTAAACATCTTGAGAAAATGCGCGTCTTTTGATTTTAGTTCGCTGATTAGGTCTCTGTATTCTGGAAACATATTGGCCGTCCTTCTTGGTCAAAATGGGTGAGAGGTCATAGCAAAAGTAGTTAATTTTCCTTTGCTATGGTTTCAGCCTAGCGCGATCTTGCTGTCTGTTTTGTGATCAAATTCACCGCCTGGGGTTTCGCTTCTGTCACTTTGCAACAGCGATTTCAACCTGTTGTCGTGTAAGACTATTTTCTGCTTTTTATTTAGGACTAAGACCTGAATTTCGGCGAAGACTCAGGGGAAGCAATAAATTTTGTCGGCTGGCTGGCAGCCTAGGTGGGAGTTGCTATATTTTCAGTGCTGCTAGCGGAATTGCTTTGGTAAATTCATTACAACAAATTATCTAACTACTGGCGGGGAAAGTGTGATCAGGTTAACCTTAATGGCTTTCATACTAGGTTAAAGTCCATTTAATAAGAATTTTATAATCAAAATTGAAAGGGGTTTTCATAATGTCAGATGTATTTCATTTAGGCCTGACGAAAGATATGTTAGATGGTGCAACACTTGCGATCGTTCCGGGTGATCCAGAGCGCGTGAAGCGTATTGCCGAGTTGATGGACAATCCAACATTTTTGGCCAGTCACCGCGAATACACCAGCTACCTTGCCTATATCGACGGTAAGCCGCTGGTGGTCTGCTCTACCGGTATCGGTGGTCCATCGACCTCTATCGCCGTAGAAGAGCTGGCTCAGCTGGGTATCGACACCTTCCTGCGTGTAGGTACTACTGGTGCTATTCAGCCACAGGTTAACGTGGGTGATGTGATCGTGACTCAGGCGTCAGTGCGTCTAGACGGTGCGAGTCTGCACTTTGCACCTATGGAGTTCCCAGCCGTGGCGAACTTCGAATGTACCACTGCCATGGTGGCGGCGAGCCGTGAAGCGGGTTTAGAGCCACATATCGGTATCACAGCTTCGTCAGATACCTTCTACCCAGGTCAGGAGCGCTACGATACCGTGACGGGTCGCGTGACTCGTCGTTTCGCCGGTTCGATGAAAGAGTGGCAGGACATGGGCGTACTCAACTATGAGATGGAGTCGTCTACCCTGTTCACCATGTGTGCGACGCAAGGCTGGCGCGCGGCTTGTGTGGCCGGTGTGATCGTTAACCGTACTCAGCAGGAGATCCCTGATGAGGTGACCATGAAGCAGACCGAGACCAGTGCCGTGTCTATCGTGGTTGCGGCGGCGAAGAAACTGCTGGCTTAAGTCTCGCTAAACGATATTAAAAAAGGCGCCTGATGGCGCCTTTTTTGTTTGCTTGCATCTGAGCAGGCTTTTGCACTGTCGGATTAGAAGTGATACTTGGCGATCACCGAGTAGGTGTTCTGATCTATGCCCTTAACACCATACTTGTTCTTCCAGTAATCGTATTCGATACCGACGAACAGCTTATCTTTCTTGTGGGCACCGAAGATGGCCGCGCCCAAATCGTACTTAACCTGAGGGTTGAAGTGGAAGTTCTCTTCATAGCCAGTGTTGTCGGCCGAGAATACCCAATCGATAAAGCCGTCGAAGACGATGTTCGAGTGACCTACCGGGAAGTCCATACGAAAGACTGGGGTCAACTGCCAGCCGTCGCTCAGGTTGCCGGTGCTGATAGCGTCGCGACGATAGGTGTTTAGCTGGAAGTAGCTGAAATAAGGGATCTTGAAGTCGAGACCCACACCATAGAGGAAGCTCTTCACCGGGCCTTCGCCCTCTTCGTAGGTGAGTGCCAGTGATACGTCTGTGATGGCGCCTACGCCCACAGGCTTGCCTAAGATCTTGCTGGCGCTGAAGCGGGGTGAGATCTCACCATAGGTGGTACTGTCTTTGCCGCCGTTATTGCCATTGAAGTAGATGAAGTCTTGAAAGGCGAACCAGTCGCCATACTTCCAGCCGCCGGCGGTTTCTAGGGTAATAGTGGTTTGTCGCTCCGAAGGAGCCAGATCATAGTTGTCGCCGTAGAGGGCGGTGGCACTGAAGTCCCACCATTGGATCATATCATCGGCTAGCGCGGGCTGGGCGGCGACTAGCGCGAGGAGAAGCCATTTCCTGTTCATCATCTGTTTACCTTTATCGTCGTTTTTTGAGTTATTTTGCGGTACTGCTATTTGTGGTTAATTTGAAAACAATCTCGGCACTCTTAGCTGCCTTTTCGGACTGTTTTCACGCCGTATGTTTTATGCGCCGCAAGTATACGGGATTTCGCTATTGTGCCCAATTCCAAAACAATGTCTTTTACCCTGGTAAATTAAATGTTTGTTGCCTGTGTCACATTTGTATCATGACATAATATGTCGCATTGCGAGAAAAGAGCTGATATAGTCTTGGCAGGGATACTCTCATTTCAGGGGGGGAAATATGGAGTTTTCTAATCCTATCTTTATCTGGATTGCCGTTGGTATAGTCTTGATGTTAGCCGAGATCATTCTGCCCGGCGGTATCGTTATTTTCCTGGGCGCCGCCTGTTTGGTGGTCGCGGGCGCATTGACCCTAGGCTGGGTCGAAGGCTTTGTGCAGGCCCTGACGCTCTGGTTCATCTCTGCCATCGTCTTGTTGCTGGCATTTCGCCAGGTAACACAGCGTCTGGTGGGTGGTGATTCCCATGTGGATAATACCGATGAGGAGTTTGACCTTTATAATCAAGTTGCCGTCGTCAAGACGGCGATCGGCCCGGCACAGCAGCAGGGGCGCGTCGAGTTTCAGGGAAGCGAATGGCCAGCACTGGGTGATGGCAGCGAGATCCCGGTCGGCGCGCGCGTCAGAGTGATCTGTCGCGAAAATATTGCCCTGGTCGTTGAACCTTTGACAGAGCAGGCTTAGCCTGGCTGCTTATTTACAGGATGGAATCTATGTTCGAATTTACCTTATTAATACTCTTCGTTTTCTTTATTCTTTATAACTTATTGTTGATCGTGCCCATGCGTGAGGTACACGTTATCGAGCGTCTGGGCAAATTCCGGGTGGTGTTACAGCCAGGTTTTCACTTTCTGATCCCCTTCTTCGACCGTGTCGCCTATCGGCACGACACACGTGAGCAGGTGCTGGATGTGCCGCCACAGAGCTGTATCTCGAAAGACAATACTCAGCTGGAGGTCGACGGCCTAGTCTATCTCAAGGTGATGGACGGTAAGCTGGCCAGCTATGGTATCGAAGATTATCGTCGCGCGGCGGTGAACCTGGCGCAGACCACCATGCGTTCCGAGATAGGTAAGCTGAGCCTGAGTGAGACCTTCTCCGAGCGAGACAGCCTCAACGAATCTATCGTGCGGGAGATCGATAAGGCGTCCGATCCCTGGGGGATCAAGGTACTCAGGTACGAGATCAAAAATATTACGCCATCTTTCAAGGTGATCCACACCCTAGAGAAGCAGATGGAGGCCGAACGCAGCAAGCGCGCCGAGATCACCCTGGCCAATGCCGAGAAGGCGGCGATGATTAACCTCTCAGAGGGTGAGCGTCAGGAGGCGATCAATCTGTCGGAGGGTGAGAAGCAGAAACGGATCAACGAGGCCAAGGGTACGGCCCAGGAGATTGCCATCGTTGCCCGCGCCAAGGCGGAAGCCATGACGCTGGTCTCCGAGGCATTGGCGCTCGAAGGCGGTAACGAGGCGATGAATATGCAGCTTAAGGAGCAGTTCATCAATCAGGTTGGTAAGATACTCAACGAAGCCGATATCTCTGTGGTGCCGGCCGAGATGGCCAAGCTGGAAGGTTTCTTTGAGGGCATGGAGCAGGTGACTCAGAGTGTGGGTCAAGTAAAAGGAGGTCGCGCATGATCGCAGGTATCAACACAGATTTAATCGTATTGGGGATCTGGGGACTGATCTTCGCCATCTTCATTATCAAGCTGTTCCAGTCGATTCGTTTGGTGCCTACCAAGTCGGCCTATATCGTCGAGCGTCTGGGTAAGTATCACACCACCCTAGATGCCGGCTTCCACGCCTTGGTGCCTTTCATCGATAAGGTGGCATATATGCATGACCTTAAAGAGGAAACCATAGACGTGCCGCCTCAGGAGTGTTTCTCCAGCGACGAGGTTAACGTCGAGGTAGATGGGGTTATCTATATCTCCGTGGTGGATCCGGTAAAGGCCAGCTATGGCGTGACCGACTACCGTTTCGCCGCCATTCAGCTGGCGCAGACCACGACCCGATCTGTCATTGGCACCCTAGATCTCGACCGCACCTTCGAGGAGCGTGACGTGATCAGCGCCAAGGTAGTAGAGGTGCTGGATCAGGCCGGTGCTACCTGGGGGATCCGGGTACACAGATATGAGATCAAGAATATCGCCCCGCCTGAGACGGTGAAGAACGCCATGGAGATGCAGGTGAACGCCGAGCGTGAACGCCGCGCCTTACTGGCCAAGAGCGAGGGTGACAAGCAGAGCAAGATCAACCGCTCAGAAGGGGTCAAGGCCGAGATGATCAACCGCTCCGAGGGTGAGATGCAAAAACGGATCAACGAGGCCGAGGGTAAGGCCGAGGAGATCCTCACCATCGCCAAGGCGACGGCCGAGTCTATAGAGCGCATGGCCCAGGTGGTGTCGGCACCCGGCGGTAAAAACGTGGTGCGTATGCAGCTTGGCGCCCAGTACCTCAAGCAGTTCGACGGCCTGACCAACAGCGCCAACAAGATTGTCCTGCCGGGCAACATGATGGACTTCGATCACTGGATGGACAGCATTGGGCTGGAAGAGAGCAAGGACTAAGCCTCGCCTAACCCCCGCCCTTTCCCTAAAAGCCCAAGCCTTAGCCTGGGCTTTTTTTTACTCGCAGTTTAGTGTGACGACCGCTTAGGGATACGGGCGACGGTAGGATCGGGCTACACCTCCTGTTATACTTGCCGCCTGATTTTTTGGAGGCAAGAATGGACGTATCTTCTTTACTCGACGGCTTAAACGACAAACAGCGCGAGGCCGTCGGCGCACCACAATCTAGCATGCTGGTGCTGGCGGGCGCGGGCAGCGGTAAGACCCGGGTACTGACCCACCGTATCGCCTGGCTGATGCAGGTAGAGCAGCAGAGTCCCTATTCTATTCTGGCGGTGACCTTTACTAACAAGGCCGCGGCCGAGATGCGCGAGCGTGTGGAGAAGGTCAGCGGCAGCAACATGGGCCGCATGTGGATCGGCACCTTCCATGGCCTGGCCCATCGCCTGCTGCGCACCCATTATCAAGATGCCAACTTGCCCCAGAGTTTTCAAATTCTCGACTCGGACGATCAGCTCAGGCTGATCAAGCGGATCCTCAAGAGCCTGAATCTGGATGAGAAACAGTATCCGCCGCGCCAGGCCCAGGGTTATATCAACGGCAAGAAAGATCAGGGGCTGAGGCCTAAGCATATCGACGCCGGCGGTTTCCCCATTGAGCAGAACTTGTTGAAGATCTATCAGGTGTACCAGGAGTCTTGCGATCGCGCAGGCCTGGTGGACTTTGCCGAGATCTTGCTAAGGGCCCATGAGCTCTGGCTTAACAAGCCCCATATTCTCGAGCACTATCAGGAGCGCTTCAAGAACATACTGGTGGACGAGTTTCAGGATACCAACGCCATCCAGTACGCCTGGATCCGTGTGCTCGCGGGCAGCACGGCCAACGTGATGATCGTCGGCGATGATGACCAGTCCATCTATGGCTGGCGCGGTGCCCAGGTGGAGAACCTGCATAAGTTTCTGCAGGACTTCCCGGCGGCCCAGACCATACGCCTGGAGCAGAATTACCGCTCCAGCGGCAACATTCTTAACGCCTCCAACGAGCTGATCGCTAACAACCCGGACCGACTGGGCAAGAAGCTGTGGACCGAAGACAAGGATGGGGAGAAGATCGGCCTGTACTGCGCCTTCAACGAGATGGACGAGGCCCGCTTCATCGTGGGTCGCATCACGGACTGGCAGGATATGGGCGGTAACCTCAGCGATTGCGCCATCCTCTATCGTTCCAATGCCCAGTCGCGGGTGTTGGAAGAGGCCTTGCTGCATAAGGGAATGGCTTATCGCATCTATGGCGGCCTGCGCTTCTTCGAGCGTCAGGAGATCAAAGATGCCATGGGGTATCTGCGCCTGATCAGCAATAAGAACGACGACGCTGCCTTCGAGCGTATCATCAACACGCCGACCCGTGGCATAGGCGACCGTACCCTGGAGATCTTGCGCAGCACGGCGCGTCAGCAGGAGCTGACCCTGTGGCAGACCTGTCTGCGCCTGCTCGATGAGAAGGTGCTCTCGGGCCGGGCCGCCAACGCGGTACGTGGCTTCATGGATCTTATCGTCAACTTGCAGCAGGAGACGGCGGAGCAGTCGCTACATCGCATGACAGATCATGTGATCCAAGCCTCTGGCCTCAAGGCCATGTACGAGGCGGAGAAGGGCGAGAAGGCCCGTGCCAGGGTAGAAAACTTAGAAGAGCTGGTCACCGCGGCGCGCACCTTCGTGATGCCGGAAGATCTCGAAGACATGGGCGAGCTGAACGCCTTCCTCTCCCATGCAGCCCTCGAGGCAGGCGAGGGGCAGGCCGATGCCTTCACCGACGCCGTGCAGCTGATGACACTGCACTCGGCCAAGGGCCTGGAGTTCCCCATGGTCTTCATGGCGGGGGTCGAAGAGGGGATATTCCCCAGCCAGATGGCGATGGATGAGGGCGACAGACTGGATGAGGAGCGCCGCCTCTGTTACGTGGGTATGACCCGTGCCATGAAGCAGCTCTATATCACCTACGCCGAGTCGCGCCGCATCTATGGCCGGGAAAACTATGCTCGCCCGTCGCGCTTCATCAAGGAGATCCCTGACGACTATGTGCAGGAGATCCGCATGAGGACCAGCGTTACCGCGCCAGCCAGCACTAATAGGTTTAGTCAGGCGCAGGCTTCCTTTAACGGTTCAGCCTTCAACGATTCAGGCTTCAATATCGGCCAGCGGGTGAACCACCCTAAGTTTGGTGAGGGGAAGGTGACAAACTTCGAGGGTAGTGGTGCCCAGGCCAGAGTCCAGGTCGATTTTCTCGACGTGGGCAGCAAGTGGCTGGTGGTGGCCTATGCGCGTTTGGAGACGCTGTAATCCTAGGGCCTGTTTATCTTTCGCGTTCATTTTTGCAGCATTCTGTATCGCTTTTATACAAGGCAGAGCGATTGTAATGTGGTGTGCTACATCAATGAGCGATAACCCAGTAGAAAAATGATACAGACGTTGCCCGTAGGGTTCGTCTTGAGCATGTTCAACTCTTCGTTACTCGGCTTTTATATAGAATAACTATACTTCAAGCCTCATGCCGCGATTTGAACGTGCTCAATTAGAACAAAAATTGTTCTCAAAAGGTCAACAGGCCCTAGGGTGATAAAGCGCTTGAAACTCGTAGGGCGTCAGTCATAATGCCAAGTAATGATAAAGGCCAAAGCAGTCGTTAGGAGAGCCTAGAAAATGAGCTTAAGGGATAAATTGGACGCCTATTTGCGTCTGGCACGGATGGACAGGCCTATAGGAACCTTTTTGTTGTTATGGCCATGCCTGATGGCGCTGGTGCTGGCCGCCGGTGGTATGCCGGATCTTAAGGTGTTGATCATCTTCGTTATCGGTGTGGTGGTGATGCGTGCCTGCGGTTGCATCATCAACGACTATGCCGACCGCAAGTTGGACTCCCATGTGGAGCGTACCAAGAGCCGCCCCCTGGCCAGTGGTGAGGTGACGGTCAAAGAGGCGCTTATCCTGTTTGTGGTGCTTGGCCTGCTGGCCTTCGCCTTAGTGCTGATGCTCAACCCGCTGGTGGTGCAGCTTTCTTTCGTCGGCATCCTATTGACCATCATCTACCCCTTTACCAAACGTTTCACCAACATGCCGCAGATGTTCCTCGGCGTGGTGTGGAGCTGGTCGATCCCTATGGCCTATGCGGCGCAGCTAGGCACAGTGCCGGTAGAAGCCTGGTGGCTGTTTGCCGCTAACTGGTGCTGGACAGTGGCCTACGACACCATGTATGCCATGGTGGACAGAGACGATGACCTCAAGGTGGGCATCAAGTCGACGGCGATTCTCTTTGGCCGTTTCGATCGTCAGATCATCGGCCTGTTTCAGCTGGCCGCCCTCGGCTGTTTCATCATGGCCGGGCTCAGCGCCGATCGTGGCCTGGTCTTCGCTCTGGGGATCCTCACCTTCATCGGTTTCGCCCTCTACCAGCAGAAGTTGATCTTTGACCGCGAGCGCGCTCCCTGCTTACAGGCTTTTTTGAACAACAACTGGGCCGGCATGACGCTGTTTCTGGCCCTGGGTATTGATTATTTGCTGTAGTGCCTATATCGCCAATTAAGCCACCAATGACGGTGGCTTTTTTGTTTTTACCACGCTGAAAATCGCTCCCTTTCTGCTCCTTTTTGGATCCTCTTTCTAACCTTATTTTGCTTCTTAAGGCTTACATCAATGGGTTTGAGGCTATAGAGGTTCTGGGCCGCAAGTGAAAGGTTACTCAAGCTCTATCCATTGAGTGTAATTTTGTTGACTTAAGATTGGGCTATTGCAGTGGAAATGTGATTGAATAATAGATAAGTTATTGT
The DNA here is from genome assembly GCF_023349185.1 of Shewanella aquimarina. Classification (GTDB taxonomy): domain Bacteria; phylum Pseudomonadota; class Gammaproteobacteria; order Enterobacterales; family Shewanellaceae; genus Shewanella; species Shewanella aquimarina. The sequence continues at coordinate 77,848 of NZ_JAKIKY010000005.1, forward strand.
ATAAAAATCACTTTAAGACTGAGGCGGGATGATCAATTCATCTCATCAGGGCAGCGGTCAGTTGTTGTCAGAGGAACTAAATATGGATGTGACTCAAGATCTGCAGTTTGTTCGCAGTGTGGTTGTAGATAATATTGGCGACACCCAAATTGATGTTAGTGAATTACATGGGTTCGGATTATTTTGCCAAGAGTTTGGCTTTGAAGCTGGACAGGAGCTATGTGTGCTCGATGGTCAGGTTGTCACCATTGAGCATTATGAGAAGATAGAGGCGTTGGTTGCGCCAAATATCCTAGCTTATAAAAATTATATCTTTATGGAATGTAATTACTTAGGGGCAGATAAACTGTTGGTCAGGCCCTTTAGAAGCAAATACAGTTACATCAATCACAGTCGCACGCCTAATCTCGAGCTCAAGCGCGATCCGCTGCGTGTCGTGACTTTGAGAAAGATTGTGGCAGGAGAGGAACTAACGATTGATTACCGCAAAGAGCCGCTGCCAGAAGCCTATGTAAATAACCCAGTAAAGGATTTTTTGTAAATGGTTAAAACTTCGGTGATGTGTGTTCAGCCGCTAGAACTCGGCGTTGATACCTTTGATGCGGCACTGACTAATAATCGTAATATCAAGAAATTCTTCAGCGCAAATATGGATGTTAAGCCAAGCATCGATTGGATTAACTCCTTCTTAAAAATCCATACGAGAAGTAAAAATTTTAAGTCGATACTCTCTTCGACTAGGACGCCGGTATCGGGACAGTTACTGAAGGCTGATCTCGCTCAGTCAATGTTCTGGGTTAACGATGAGTATGATATTTCTGACAACTTGCTTCCCAAGGAGTGTAAGTTCGATCTGATTTTCGATTATCGTCTCTACAGCTTTATTTTGGTTTACGAGCTGGTATTCGAGTTTGAAGAAGCCAGATTGATGCAATTATTAGCTACTGATTATAAGGATCAAGATAAGAATAATCTCTATAACACTGTGCGTAACCTATTGGTTAAAGAGCATAATGACAGTCAGATCAGCGTTTGGGCATCTCAGGTGATTGAACTGGCGAAGATGAAGACAATTGAATGCCTTAAGTTGATTGATAACAAGCGTAATCATGAGGTGAAGCTGCTCAATAATACAGGGAATATCACCTTTTTCTATCGAACCGACGCGGCTAACCAAGGGTTGAAAGAGGCCATATTTGATTGTAATACCCAGGCCGAACGTGTTTCCTATAATCAGACCACTATTCTGGATAATGACAAGGTCAGTTACCGCTTTTACAGCCGCTTTCATTCGATTATTTCTAATGATAGAAGTTACTACCATAGATTTTTCCCGATTCAATACCACATTCAATATATGTGGTTCTCCACGGCTTACTTCATCAATCTCATGGATGAGCTCAATCGTCGTATCCTAATCGATGATCGCAACAAGAGTATTGAAAAGAATCGTGTGGTTATCGACGAATATATCAATAAGTTTGAACTGCTCAGGATCCAGAATCAGGACATGAAGTCTCTGTTTGAGTCTGATAATGACAAGATATATGTACCGATGGAGAGTAAATGGAATATATGTAACGCGCTCGATAATGCGCAATCTTATGTGGCGTCATTTAAAGATTACCTTGAGCGTTCCTATCAGCGTCGTATGGAAAGCACCAACACCAAGCAGAGTAAGATTTTGTTTGTGATCTCCTGTATTCAACTGATGGGACTGGTGAGTATCTGGAACGACTATCTATCTCTCTCAAAAGTAAGGCAGTTTATGTATACCACTGGGATACATAAAGATTCCCAAGTGGAGTTTGTGCTCAGTATTAATACCTGGTTCCCCATTGTGCTCTTCGTAGGGCTGTTGGGCTTTATGCTTTATAGCCATTATAATAGCCGCTAGAATAGCATCATAAAAAAAGCCAGTTGTTTGCAACTGGCTTTCTATTATCAACGGCGATTGAGCTTATTTATTTTCAGCTTCTTTCAGCCACTGGGCCGCACGCTTGGCGAAGTAGGTCAGGATACCGTCGGCACCTGCGCGCTTGAAGCACAGGAGTGACTCCATCACGATCGCCTTCTCGGCCAACCAACCATTCTCGATGGCCGCCATGTGCATGGCGTACTCACCGCTCACCTGATAGGCAAAAGTTGGTACCGCCAGCTCTGTCTTCACGCGATTAACGATATCCAGGTATGGCATGCCTGGCTTGACCATCACCATGTCGGCGCCTTCCTGGATATCCAGGGCGACTTCGTGCAGCGCCTCGTCGCTGTTGGCCGGATCCATCTGGTAGCTGTGCTTGTTGCCGCCCTTGAGGTTGCCGGCAGAGCCAACCGCATCACGGAAGGGACCATAGTAGTTTGAGGAGTACTTGGCCGAATACGCCATGATCTGGGTATTCACATGGCCAGCTTCTTCCAGCGCCTGACGAATGGCGCCAATGCGGCCATCCATCATGTCAGATGGCGCGACGATATCGGCACCGGCCTCGGCATGAGACAGCGCCTGCTTCACCAGGATCTCTGTGGTGATGTCATTCAGGATATAGCCATCTTCATCGATGATGCCATCTTGACCATGGGTGGTGAAGGGATCCAGCGCCACGTCAGTCATGACCCCAAGCTCGGGGAAGGCTTCTTTCAGGGCGCGCACCGCGCGCTGCGCTAGGGCATCGGCATTGTAGGCCTCTTCGGCCATCAGGGTCTTCTTCTCGGCTGGGGTCACAGGGAACAGCGCCACTAATGGGATCCCCAGCTTGACTAATTCTTCCGCTTCCTTGAGCAATAGATCGATTGAGTAGCGCTCGATGCCAGGCATTGAAGCGACCTGCTCAGTACGGTTATTACCTTCGAGCACGAACATTGGGTAGATTAAGTCGTTGACCGATAGCTGGTTTTCGGCCATCAGACGGCGACTAAAATCGTGTTTACGCATGCGGCGCATTCTGCGCTGAGGGAAAGCACTGGTAATGATGTTCACATTCGACTCCTAATTTAGGGTTGCTTGCTTTATTGGGCTACACACTTCTCTGCACATGGCTAGATGGCGCATAGCCGCTAAGTCGGTTAATTTTATTCTTCGAGTTCGGGCGAATAGACGCAAACGCGATTTCGGCCCTCATGCTTGGCACGATAGAGTGCCTTGTCTGCCTGGTCGACCAGCAGCTGAGTGTGCTGATCATCGACGATCACTTCGGCACAGATCCCGATACTGATGGTGAGCGGAATAGCCTGCTCTCCCCATGCCAGGGGTAACTGACTGACAGTGCTGCGCATCAGCTCTGCCACCTGCTGAGCCCCGTCTGAGGAGGTGTTGGGCAGTATCATAGCAAACTCTTCGCCACCGAAACGTGACACTAGATCACTTGGGCGCCTTAATTTTGCCTTTAACGCCTGGGCGATGCTCTTGAGTGTCTGATCCCCTGCCAGGTGGCCATAGGTATCATTGATCGCCTTGAAGTGGTCGATATCTATCATCAGGATCGCCAGCGGTGTCTGCTGGCGGCGACTCAGGCGGCCCTCGGCCTGCAGGCGTTTCTCGAAGGCGGCGCGATTTTTCACGCCTGTGAGACTATCGACCGTGTTTTGCTCGGTAAGTTTCTGGTTGGCCTCATTTAATTCTCGAAGTGCGATCTCGAGCTCTAGGGTGCGCTCCTGCACCATCTGTTCCAGGCGTTCGTTGGTGTCGGCCTCGGCCTTGAGGGCCTCTTCGCGGGCCTGGCGTATTCGCTGGGCCTGTAGCAGGGCCTCCTGCTGGATCTTGAGCTTGGCCTTGCGCTCATCGTTATAGCGGATCGCCAGCACGGCCGCCATAAAGACGATTTCGAAACTCAGGCCAACCATGATAGGCGTCTGGTGCATGATGGGCAGGTAGATGACCCCCAGGTACATCATGGCGGTGACGAAGGAGCCTATCAGCATCCCAGACCAGGCCAGGGTGTAGAGTCTGGCCAACTTATGGCCTCGCAGGCTCAGCAGCAGGGCGATGAGCATCAGTATGCTGGTGGTGATCAATACGGCGATGATATTGACCTTGAGCGCCACCGAGTAACTTAAAAAGGGCGTGATTAGCGTGAGCAACAAGCCGGTGGCGGCGCCGTAGCGACACACTCTCAGCATCTTGAGGTTATGGTACTTGAGCTGCAACACCTTCTCGGAAAACATCAGCACGAAGGTGAGGGCGATAGGGATCAGGATAGGCACCATGATCGCCTGTAAGACAGGCCAGTTGGGCCAGAGATACCTGAAGGAGAGGCCATGCAGGCTGGCGACCAACAGGGTCGCTGACAGCACATAGCCGGAATAGTAGCTGTAACTGTAGGAGCGCGAGGTGAGTGCGATAAACAGGCTAAACAGGCCAATCGCCATCAGGGCGCCCAGCTGGAATCCCTGGTAGAGGGACTGCGTCTCGGTGGCCTTGACGATATGGTCAGGCGACAGCAGCGAGATAGGCAGGTTGGCACTGCCCTTACTCTCTATCCGTATGTAGAAGGTGTGCACCCGCTCCGGCGTCAGCTCGAAACGGTAGAGAAAGTCATTGTTGATGATGGGGCGTTGACGGAAAGGCAGGCTGTCGCCCATCTCAAGATGCACCGTGGGTTGACCCGTCTGTAGGTGATACAGGTCTATCTTATCCAGGTGCGGGTTACCCAGCTTTAGATAGCGCCGTATATGACTCTGGGTCGCGTTATAGAGGCTGAACTTGACCCAGAAAGGTTTGACCCCAAGGTGCTGATTAAACTCAGGAGTCAGCCGCTGCCAGCGATGACTGCTCTGCTTGCTGACCTGCTCCAGCGTCGTAAGGCTGTCATCCTGAATATAATAGAGCCAGGAGGTGAGCTGGATCGACTGGTCTCTGTTAACTGCCAGCAGCGACTCCCCCTGGCTAAAGCCGGGGAAACTCAGGGTGATCAGCAGGAGCAATAGCTTAAATGGGCTCATAGTCCTCTTCTATGCCGAAGAAGGCGCAGCTGTTGTGATAGGCCTGACGGGCAAAGGCCTGTTCAGACTCGCCCCTGAGATCGGCGATGACCCTGGCGATGTAAGGCAGGTACTGAGGTTTGTTTTTGCTCGATTTTGGCTTGGGACGCATGCTGCGGGGCAGCAGATAGGGACTGTCGGTCTCTATCATGATGCGATGACTTGGAATATCGGCCACTAGTTTGGCAAGTTCCTGGCCACGGCGCTCATCACACACCCAGCCGGTGATCCCCAGGTGCAGATCCAGCTCGATATAGCGTTCCAGGCTGGCACGATTGCCGGTAAAACAGTGCAGCAGGGCGCCCTTTAGCCGTGGGCGATAGGCCTGCAAGATGGCGGCAAAGTCCTCGTGGGCATCGCGCTCATGCATCAGTACGGGCATATCGAGTTCGACGGCTAGGGCTAGCTGTGCCTCGAAGGCCTCACGCTGTTTCGGCCTGGGTGAGAAGTCGCGGTTATAGTCTAGGCCACACTCGCCGACGGCCACGACGCCGGCCTGCTTCGCTAGCTGGGTGAGCCGAGCGCTGCTGCTGGCATCCCACTCGCTAGCGTGGTGCGGATGCACTCCCGCCGTTGTGTAGAGGGCGTTTGGATAACGGGCGGCGCAGTCGATCGCCTGCTGACTCTCATCTAGGCTGGAGCCAATAACAATGAGCGGCGATACCCCTTGGGCCGCCGCATCACTGATTAGCGTGTCACACTCTTGTTCTAACGGGCTGCCAACCAGGTTGACAGCTATGTCTATGTAGCTGGGCATTAGTCGATGCGCTTAACCCTGATAGTGGCGTTAGTGTCTTCTTTGCCCAAGAGGAAAGAACCTAGGGCGCCCTTCTCGATATATACGCTCTCACCCGCCTTAACCTTGAAGCGATTGGTGTCATTCTGTTTCCAGACCTGGCCATTGTCGAAGCTGATGGTCAGGATGCCACGGGGATTCTTCTTCACCGACTCGACCGTCATGACAATCTTTTCGACTTCGGTGACTTCTTCCTTATACACCTTACCGAAACTGGCTTCTGCCGAAGCGGGTGTGCTGGCTACGACGGTGGCCGCCTGTGGTGCAGGCTTAGGTTGTGGCGTCGGTGCGGACTTAGAGACGGGGGCGACATGTTTGCTGCTTTGCACCTTGTTGCCAACCTTGGCCGCCAGCTTGTCGTAGCAGATCAGCCTGTCTAGCTTGTCCTGTTTGGCCGCACATTGGCTGAGTTGCTGCTCGATACCGGCAGAGGCATTGAGTGAGAAGAGTAGAGTGGAGAGTGCTATCCAGCTGGTTGGTGCCGCAAAACTTAAGCGCATAGAGAGTTCCTTTTTATTATGGAGGGCTCGCGGCGAGACAGGCAGGTGACGGGGTAAAAAATAACAACAAGCTATCCGTTACCGGATAGCTTGAAGCAAGATTCTGCGTTATTACTCTGGGCTGTCTTGCTCGGAGAGCTCGTCTTCGTCAGAGTCCTTTTTACTGTAGAAACGCGCGGCAATCAATCCCCCCTCAAACAATATCAGCATAGGGACGGCCAACATGGTTTGCGAGATGATATCCGGCGGCGTTAACAGCATGCCGACGACGAAGGCGCCGACAACAATATAGGGACGTTTCGCCCTGAGATCTTCAACCGTGGTGACTCCCGCCCAACAGAGAAGGATAACGGCGATCGGGATTTCGAATGCCAGACCGAAGGCGAAGAACAGCTTGAGCACGAAGCTTAGGTAGCTACTGATATCGGTCGCTACCTGTACCCCTTCGGGCGCCACGCTGGTAAAGAAGCCGAACACCACGGGAAACACTATGTAGTAGGTGAAGGCGATACCCAGATAGAAGAGTAAGGTACTGCTCGCCAGTAGCGGCAGCATCAAACGCTTCTCATGCTTATAGAGGCCTGGCGCGATAAACGACCAGATCTGGTACAAGACATAGGGAATGGCGATAAAAAACGCCAGGATCAGCGTGAGCTTAAAGGGGGCGAAGAAGGGCGCGGCCACATCCGTCGCAATCATACTACTGGACTCGGGTAGCGCCTGCATAAGCGGCGTGGCCATGTAGTGATAGATATCGTTTGCCCAGTAGACCAGGCAGATAAAGACCAGAAGGACACTGCCAATGGCCTTGAGCAACTTGTTGCGTAACTCAAGCAAGTGGCTGATTAACGGCTGCTGTTGCGACATGAACTACCCGTCAGATTTTTCGGTTGAATTGCTGGCCTTGGCTGTCGTGGTCGCTGCAGGTTTCGCCTCGCTGCTGGCATTGTCGCTGCCAGTGGCAATATCTTCTACCTTATAGGGACGATTAACAGATTGGGCTGCTTCTTTTAATTGATCGATTGAATCCTGTAACTCGGGGGAGAGGTTTTTCAGGCCCTGGTTTTCTGCCTTCTTGAGATCGGCATGTAGCTGCTCAATCTTAAGCTCTTGCTCCAACTCATCTTTTACCGAGTTAGCCATGCGTTTCATGGCACGAATCCAGCCTGTAATTGAGCGCACTGCGACCGGTAGTCTTTCGGGGCCGAGTACAACCAGCCCCAAAATACCAATCAACAGCAGCTCCATAAAGCCGATACCGTCGAACATAAGGAATTACGCCTGTTCTTTATCCTTGGACTCAGTCTTTTTTTCTTCAGTCTGAGCAGTTTTTTCTGCGCTAGTGTCTTCGATTGCCTTCTTCTCTTCTTCAGAAGACATGGCATTCTTGAAGCCCTTAACAGCACCGCCGAGGTCACCACCTAAAGAGCGCAATTTCTTAGTTCCGAAAAGCAAAACAACAATTAAAGCAATGATAAGAAGTTGCCAAATACTGATGCCACCCATGTAACTTTCCTCTTGATGTAATACTGGTTCTATTATGAACCTTTGGTTATTTAGTGCTAGCTAAAATTTGCGATTCTTTGGTCTAGATCGCCATCCGAGTAACCAGAAGGTTGCACCGATGCCGATACAAGCATAAGAGGCCCATAGTGTAGCGTCTTGAGAAAACAAAATACTGCCACAGATCACTAAAACTGCTGATGTGATCAAAAGGTAGTTGCTTTTATGGGCTTTTTGTTGCTGCTTTAGGTAGCGATCAAGCAGTTGATTCTGGCTATTGACGAAATTTTTGCCCATTTTCAGGTTGTCATACACCAGTTCAGGCAGCTCTGGCAGCTTATCTGTCCAGTAGGGGAACTGCTTCTTGATCTTCTTCGCCATGCCAACAGGGCCCATCTGCTCGGCCATCCAGCCTTCGAGGAAAGGCTTGGCGGTCTTCCAGAGATCCAGCTGAGGGTAGAGCTGACGTCCCAGGCCCTCGATATAGAGCAGGGTCTTCTCCAGCAACACCAACTGAGGCTGTACCACCATGTCGAAGCGGCGCGCGGTGCGAAACAGCTCCAGCAGTACATGGCCGAAGGAGATCTCATCCAGCGGCTTGTTAAACATGGGCTCGCACACAACCTTTATCGCCTGCTCGAAGGCCACTAAGTCGGTGTCGGCGGCTACCCAGCCTGACTCGATATAGAGCTGGGCGATGCGGGTATAGTCGCGGTTGAAGAAGGCCAGGAAGTTCTCCGCTAGGTAGCGCTTATCCTGCTCCGACAGGGTGCCCATGATGCCGCAGTCCAGCCCTATGTAGAAGGGATCTTCCGGATGCTCTGTGCTGACAAAGATGTTGCCCGGATGCATGTCGGCATGGAAGAAGTTGTCGCGAAACACCTGGGTAAAGAACAGCTCGACGCCGCGCTCTGCCAGCAGCTTGAGGTTAGTGCCCTGGGCCTCTAGCGCCGCCCTGTCTGACACGGGCACGCCATAGATGCGTTCCATGACGATGAGGCGGGTAAAGCAAAATTCTTCATACATCTTAGGGATGTAGAGGGCACCCGAGTCGATGAAGTTGTTTCTCAGCTTGATGGCGTTCAGAGCCTCGAGCTTAAGGTTAAGCTCACCCTCTATGGTGGTGCGATAGTCTTCCACCACCTCGGCGGGGCGCAGGCGGTTGCCATGGCCTAACAGGGTCTCTAACACCTGGGCGCTCTGGCTCATCAGCAGCAGGTCGGCATGGACCTTCTCCTCCACATTGGGTCTGAGCACCTTGAGCACCACCTCTTCGCCGTTAGACTTGAGGGTCGCGGTATGGACCTGAGAGATCGATGCCGAGGCCAGTGGCGTGTCGTCGAAATTGTCGAAGTAGGTCTCTATGGGGGCGCCGAGTTCGGCCTCTATCTGGGCGCGGGCGATGGCGGAGTCGAAGGGGGGCACCCTGTCTTGCAGCATGGCCAGCTCTTCGGCCCATTCGTCACTCAGCAGATCGCGGCGGGTCGACAGCATCTGACCAAACTTGATGTAGACGGGGCCCAGCTCCTGCATCGCCAGCTTGAGACGCTCGCCGCCCACCTTGTCTTTATGTTGGTTTGTTAACCAGAAGAAACTCCAGCGTAGCAGCCTGAAATACCAGGGTTTGAGCTTAGCGGGGATAAGATCATCCAGACCATATTGAAGCACCGTCTTTACGACTTGGTATGCGCGCCGCATGCTTTTGATTGTCATCTGTTGCTGTTTGCCTTGTTTATGAGTCGCTCAATCCGTTGGCTTAAGGCGTTGGTATCGGCCTCAAGTTGCTCGATTCTATCACTAAAATGCACAAGTTCTATCTTGTGGGGGCTCAGGCGATATTCTTCTGTTGCCAGCTGGCCCATATGATCCCAGCTCTTGCTCAGCACCTGCCCCAGCTGTTGTTTCAGCTGCTTGGCGCCTTGGGTGAGCAGGTGAGTCGGTGCGTCGCCTATGTAACGCGACAGAGGCTCGGCGAAATCGAACTCCACCTGCTGCATGAAGTGGCTAAAGCTCTGTAGCAGGTTGAGATCCCCTTCAAGGGTCAGCTTGTCTTGCTTGATCAGCTCGGTAAGGTTGGCGCCTTCGGTCAGCCGGTAAAGGGTGGTCAGGTCGGCATTCACCTTAGTGGTTACTTCGCCATCATAATGGCTAAAGACCTGAATCTCTTTGGCAAAGAGTAGATAGATGGGCCAGCCCAGTTGGCTGAGTTCGAGGCAGAGTACCCGCCCCTGCAGGTTGTGGAGCTTGGCGTAGGCGCCGGGGGACTGCTGAGTCACTTTTTTGAGTGCGGTTTCGAGGGCCGCACAGATCAGCAATGCAATTTCACGTTTCATGCGTTACCTAAGACCTGTGAATCGTTGGCTGCTGGGCTCGCCATTAAATATGACGGCGCAAATGTGTCGCTATTCTACACTAAACTGGCGGTAAAAGGGCTAAGGATAAAGCTAATTTATTCAGTAGGATTTGGGGTGTGTGGGCAAGGAAGAGCTAGCAAATAAAAAGGCCCCGAATGTGTGGGGCCTCTTGCGGTATCAGTATAGGTATCAGCGCCTGTATTAGAACTTGTAACCCTTGTGCAGGGCGACGATACCGTCGGTCATGTTGGTGTATTCCACCTGCTCGAAGCCGGCATCGACCATCATCTGTTTCAGGGTCTCCTGGTCCGGATGCATACGGATAGATTCGGCCAGATACTCATAGCTGCCGGCATCCTGGGTGATGATATCGCCCATCTTAGGCAGCACCTTGAAGCTGTAGATGTCGTAAATTTTACGCATCAGATCATGCTGTGGCTTAGAAAACTCCAGGATCAGCAGCTTGCCGCCTGGCTTAAGCACGCGCAGCATAGAGCGAATGGCCGCATCTTTGTCGGTCACGTTACGCAGGCCGAAGGCGATGGTGATGATGTCGAAATGGTTGTCAGGGAAAGGCAGCGCCTCGGCATTTGCCTGCACATAGTTGACGTTACCCACCACACCACGGTTGCGCAGCTTTTCGCGGCCCACCTTCAACATAGAGTCGTTGATATCGGCTAGGGTCACCTGGCCTGTGTTGCCCACGATATGAGAGAACTTAGCGGTAAGATCGCCTGTGCCACCGGCGAGATCCAATACCTTCATGCCTGGACGCGCCCCCGCACTCTCAATGGTAAAACGCTTCCAGAGACGGTGAATACCAAAGGACATAACATCGTTCATGATGTCGTATTTGGCGGCGACCGAGTGAAATACGTCGGCAACCAGATCTGCCTTCTTCTCTGCTTCGACCGTCTTATATCCAAAGTGGGTACTGTTTGAGCTGCCCTCTGACATTACTGGCTTCCTATTTATTGCTGCTGTTAACCGCGAGTGTAAGTGATTGACACAATTTGCTGAATCATTGGTCTATCACTCTGTGATCGATGTAAATAATCCGCGCACAATTAATCGAAAAATGCGTGATAGCGCAGAGTTTAAAAATGTGGAGCGCATTACAGCATAATATTAGCAATATGCCAAATGCGCCGAATGACTTACCCCAGGGGGTGTTGTGCCAGTCGTCCCTGAATATAGGCGTAGATAAGCTCGCCGATGCTCTGGCCCGTTTCCCGTCGTCCCGCCTCGACACCGGCCACGTGACAGCTGGGGGCCGCCTCGGCCAGATGCAGGTAGGCGGCTGGGGTCTTGCTGGCCACCTGATTCACATAATAGAGGGCATCGAGCAGGGGGATGCCAGCGGCCGTCGAGGCGCTGCTGGGCATATTGATGATGGCGTCGAGATCCAGCTCCAGCGCCACCGGCAGATCGCTACCGTTAAGATCATCGACTATCGTCTTCAGGGCCTGCTCCAGGCTGATTTCTCGTCTCACCCAGATGGCCTGCAGCGTGTGCCACTTGCCGCCGAAGGCACTCAGCTGCTCCAGGGTCTGTTGACTGTTTTTCAGCTCATGCAGCCCCAGCACATGGTAGTGCCCCAGGGCGCCACTGGCCGCGGCGTAGCTGAAACCATTGCCGCTGTGACGGCCCTCTCTGGGGCGAAAGTCTGAGTGGGGATCCAGGTTAACTGCCGCTACCATTTTACCTGTCGCCTGCTTGGTGGCCATCAAGAGGCCATAGGCGTTGTTATGCCCACCGCCGATCACTATCGGCTCCAGGCCTGCCGTCATGATCTGGCTGACGATGTCGATCACTCTGTCATCGAGTCGTTCGACCTTGTCCCTCAGGGCCTGCGCGCTGCTGCCCTCTGGCAGTTGTAGATCGTCTGTGGCTATCTGGCCCAGCACCATGCTGTGGCTGCCGTCGAGAAACTGATTCGACTGGAAGTTACAAAACTGCGCCATGGCGGCCTCGAATCCGTCTACGGCGCCGCCGCGCCCCAGGTTGGCCCTGGGGCCGATATCTTCGCCTATGCCTAAGATGACGAAGCGCACCCCGTCGGCCTTGGCCTTTGCCAGCTGCTCGCCGAGCGGCGCCTTGCCTTCATAACAGTGCAGGGTCTGGCCTATCTTGGTCTCACCTTCGCGCTTGGCGACAAAGCCCTGGCAACGCTCGGCGGTAAATGGAATTAGGGTTTGCATTATGGGTTCTGTTTTTTGTTGTTGATGCAAAGGTGGGGTAATTTTAATGGATAATATTTAGAAAAGTTTGATTTTTTTGTGGGCTGCACAAAATACAGGTTTTTCTGAGTAGCCTCTACCCGAATGTTTGCTGGGGAAATGTTTGAAGGTCTCACCTTCATGGCAACCTATCACCTGCGGTGGGCTTATGTGCAAACACTATTTTGGCACGCTGTGAATATGTATATGGACACCTCGGATAGATCAAACATTTTGTGAGTAACAGAAAGTAATACTGCGTACGTATATCCGACCTGTTTGTGAGCATCTTCGTGCTCTGGCCTTAATGAGAACCGCGCCTTCGCTGCTTATCGTCCCTTCGGTGTTACAACACCTTATATTCTCTCAGCATTTTCGAAGGCCGGTATTACCTGTTACTTCATTAATTGTGTTCGGTTTTTCGGGTATGTAATTGCTCTTGTTGTTTAGCCAGGTCTGTACTCAGTTTTGTAGTAAAGCATCGCCCAAATGATTCTGGCGAGTTTGTTGGCCACAGCTACCGCCGCTTTCTGTTTGCCTCTTCGTTCAATGACCTTTCTTGCCCAGACAGATAGCCTGTCGTCGTTATTATTGGCGTAGCGTATGACAGACCAAGCACCTTGAATCAGTTGTCGCCTTAGATAGCTGTTCCCCCGCTTGGTAATTGCCCCCAGCTTCTGTTTTCCACCACTTGAGAACTCTTTCGGCACCAGCCCCAAGTTTGCCGAGAAATGTCGCCCATTTTGATAACCTGAACCATCACCAGCGAACGATACCGCCGCCGTAGCAATAATTTCAGCGACACCTCGTATAGCGGTTAATCGCTTGGTATCTTCATGATTTCTTGCCTGTAGTCGAATCTCTTTTTCCAGTGATTTAATCGAAGCATTGATGGCATATAACTCATCGAGTAACTCTCTGATGTACCTACGGGCGGTGGTGGTTAACGAGTTATCGCCATCTTCGAGTAACTCAGGTAGAGCAAGATTGAGCGGGTCGCGGCCCTTAGGAATAACAATGCCGTATTCACTCAATAATCTACGTATTTGATTGATCAACGCGGTTCTGACACGAATACGACGCTCGCGAATGCGATGGGAAATGATAATATCGACCTGCGCTAAGGTTCTTGGTTTAACACAGATGATGTTGGGGCGCATCGCTGCCTCACAAATTGCAAAGGCATCATTGCGGTCATTTTTATTGCCTTTCACGAAGGGCTTCACGTGCTGTGGTGGGATGAGTTTTACCTCAAATCCGCGCGACATCAGCTCTCGGCCCCAATAATTTGACCCACAACAGGCTTCCATAGCAATGACAGCATCAGGATATTGAACGAGCGTTTTCAACAGTTGAGTGCGTTTAACGGTGCGATTAAAGAGTGTTTTACCAGCTTGATTGACACCGCAAATCTGAAGAACATTTTTTGCCAAATCGATACCAATTAGAGTAACTTTCATAGTGGACACCTTTTGTTGATATTGAACTTCGTAAACTCAATATGGCGCTTTTGACGCCGACTTCACAAGAGGTGTCCATCTCATCATCCCTATACGCTCCACGGCGGCTTCCCTGCCGCCGAGGGCCAAAATCGTGTTTACACTGGGTATCTAACGTCTCTTCGATTTGGCTTTAATTGGATGGGCTCGCTTTCTCGTTTTTTCCAACTGTAGCGTTTAGCTGAATGCTTGTCGGAAGGGAGTTTGAAGGTCGCACCTTCATCGTGACTTAACGCCTGCTAGGCGGGTGCAGTACATGGAAGTACTAATGTCGTGATCACATGGATGTGAAGGAACGAGGTATGTGCAGATACCCTTGTGAGACGCCGCAAGTACGTTCCCTGTAAGTTCGACGATGGCATCTGACCTACATGGATGTAGGGAATGCCAAAAAATGTAGGGAACATTTTTGGCCCTGACGACGAAGGTCACAGCCGTATCTACACTGGGTATCTAACGTCGCTTCGATTTGGCTTCATTGAACAGGATAGGAAACCTGGTTGGTTTTTCATTGCAGCGTTTGTCTCTATCTGAAAATTGCTATTAAAAATAGATCTAAATCCTTAAGCAGATCACTCCAATACGACGGGGAGCATGTTGAGCTTTCGCGTATCTCTATCAATGAAAATAACAGCCACGAATAATTCTCCACTGGCCAATGCTTGCTCAATATTTGAAATTAATGACTCTTGGTGGCCTAAAGACACAAGGCTATGCAGCACCATCTTTAACCAAGGCAAGGTGCATTGAGTAAAGGCCCCCATAGACATTCGATCTAATTGAATACCGCCATCTGTGCCGGTAACTTTGAGTCCCAGCAGTAAAGTTTGCCGATCGTCCATTTCACCAAAAGCAAGCATGTCGTTGTTATATTCACCACCATAGCGCCCAGGCAATAGAGTCATCTTCTTGCCGTTAACAAAATCACTGAATATTCCAGCTAGTTGTCTAGCGTCGTGAGAAAACTCATTCATTTGATAAGGCACCATCATATGATTCTGTTCAATCTCTGGCTTAGCCTGTTTTTTACGCCAAAATCCCATCATTCTTGTTCCCTTGTTCCCTTGTTCCCTTATTTCTTTTTAAGTTGCATATCTGTTGGCCTGGAGCCCAGTGTCACATCAAAGCGCTGGATGGGGTCTGCAACAGGTGACAATGCAGCATATTCCTCGGCAAAGGGTTGAAAGAGATCAAACCCTTGGGTTATGTCCAGTTCCTCATAGTGTTGCAAGCCTTCAAGCGCCAACCACTCCATCGGCAAGTAGGGACTGTCAACCTGCACCTGATAGCCTGCCCGCCATGCGATCTTGGCATAGATATAACCAAACATAGACATCAGATGCTGGGTCAACACCAAGGCGCCATCGAAGTTACGAAACTTGGCCAAAGGCACAGTTAGAGTGTGCAGCGCCTGCTCCATTCCTACCATGTCCCCCTTGGCCAGCGCCAGATAGAACTCCTGGTCTATCTGATAGCGCGCCATCTTCTTACCGGGGGGATTGGCCAGAATGTATTCCGCCCGCTCCCCTAACAGCTGCCATTTACCCTGCAGTGCCAGTATGGCCTGAAAGGCATGATACTCGGGGCAACCAACTCGGTTACGCACCGCCTTGCCGCCCGTAACCCGGTACAGCGGCGAGATAAACTGACCGTACCAGTCGATCATCCTCTCATCGCCACTGACCAGCGGCATGAAATGACAGAAGGCTCCCTGCCACAATCCCGGATGGAGTTGGAATGACATGCGATCCAACTTGGCAGAGAGATAAGCGTGCCGGCGAAGGGCATCCAGATCCCGCTCGACAAACCAGGCGTGCAGTGACTTGGCCATATAGTATCCACGAAGAAATACCAGACTGTCGTTGCGGTTGCCGGTTGCATTACGCACATTGTTGAACGCCCATTGGGTGTCCCCCCCAAGACGTCGCAACAGAGTTTCTATCCCGGTTTGATGACAAATTTTCGCCATGTTTTTAACTTTCTGAAATTCAACGAAATGACGCTATTGTACGCGAAGGACTAAGTATAAATGTGACCTAAATAGAGAACTGTCAGATTTAGCCACTGCTGATATGCACCCTGTTCACCTCGATTTAGACGAATGCCCAGAGTTTCATCTGCGTTACTTGGAGATTGGTTTAGTTTTAGGATGTTGCGCGATCGACCTTAAACACCATAGCAACCGATTTAAGAAGACCTCGTCCGAAAGGTCATCATCTGGGCGTACTGTGCGCCAAGCCCTAATTTGCTGAAAGTTCATGGATAGTTTTGACTGCACTTTGATTCGATCACGTTTTAAGGCTCAAAACTACTCTAGTATCATGAGTCATTTGACAGCTAGCTAAGGACGCGGTGCTAACTCATGAGCCAGATACTGGTAAAATTTTTTCGCAAGCGCAAGCTTGCCAGGAATAACCCGAACAAGTACCAAGCGGTGTTCGATCGTAACCAAGCACGTTTAAGGTTTTACATCGACAATGGCGTTATCCTGAGCGAAGTGAGGCCGGAGCCGGCGCTGAACTTCTTGCCTTGGGAGTGGTTCGATAGCGAACTGGTAATAAATCAAAAGTACTGCGAGATGCAGGCGGAGCGGGAACTGATCCTGGGGGACAGGCTGGATACCGCCCTGCTGGCGCAGGCTTTAGGCTACGGCTACTGCCAGAGCGCCATCGCCTTCAAGCGCCAGTCGCTTTACCCAAGCCGTTTTGGCCGGGAGTTTGAAAATGGGGTAATGCCTGAGTCCGTCTTCAATCTCTGCATCGCCGAGCTTCTGGGGTTGTCGGCTCATGCGCAAAACCTAGGCCGCTTCTATCGCATCGGCTATCCGAGGAACTGGTTGCTGCGCTCCAAGAGTCACTTAAGCGATTTTGTGGTGCTGCTGCACTCAGCCTATGTGGGCGCTCCCGTGGTGCCCACAGTGGACAAGTTTGCCTATGCAGATATTGTGGCCCACTGGGATACCCGGGATTTGGACCAAGTGTGCGGATTCCTGCAGCAACTGTGCGACGATCAGATGCTGCAGGTGGTGTCGCCTCCCAGTAAGTTTTTCGTCGAAATGGGTGAATTAAATTGGCAGTTCATCCCCTATCCCGCCTTGCTGCTGCTTAAGCTGCGGCAAAATCGCGGCTTGGCCAATCCTGAGTTTGAGCATCCGGCCTTTGGACTCATCAATCGCCTGTTGCCGCAGGCGCCACAGCCCCTGGTGGTGGATGAAACCCTGTCGGCCTGGCTCACCCGGGCCCGCGAACAGGGTTTCGATGAAGACGCCTTGTTTGCATCCTGCGAGTAGCAGGGCTTTAGTGGCAATTGGGCGTATCAGTAAATAGGCAATCTATATTTGATTTGGGCTTGATACTCACCGCCTCTGCTTACTCCTAGTGTTATCCTTCATTGATAGTTTTGACTGCACTTTGATTCGATCACGTTTTAAGGCTCAAAACTACTCTAGTATCATGAGTGATTTGACAGCTAGCTAAGGACGCGGTGCTAACCCATGAGCCAGATACTGGTAAAATTTTTACGCAAGCGCAAGCTTGCCAGGAACAATCCCGACAAGTACCAAGCGGTGTTCGATGACAACCAAACTGCATTAGAGTTTTATATCGACCATGGTAATACTCAGAGCCCAGTGACGCCGGATCCGGCGCTAAACTTCCTGCCTTGGGAATGGTTCGATAGCGAACTGGTGATAAATCAAAAATACTGGGAGATGCGGGCGGAGCGGGAACTGATCCTGGAGGACAGGCTAAATACCGCCCTGCTGGCGCAGGCATTAGGCTACGGCTGCTGCCAGAGCGCCATCGCCTTCAAGCGCCAGTCCCTGTACCCGAGCCGTTTTGGCCGGGAGTTTGAAAATGGGGTAAGGCCTGAGTCCGTCTTCAATCTCTGTATCGCCGAGCTCCTCGGCTTGACAGCTCATGCGCAAAACCTGGGCCGCTTCTATCGCATCGGCTATCCGAGGAACTGGTTGCTGCGCTCCAAGAGCCACCTGAGCGATTTTGTGGTGCTGCTGCACTCAGCCTATGTGAGCGCTCCCGTGGTGCCCACAGTGGACAAGTTCGCCTATGCCGAGATTGTGGCCCACTGGGATACCCAGGATTTGGACCAAGTGCACGCTTTCCTGCAGCAACTGTGCGACGACCAGATGCTGCAGGTGGTGTCGCCTCCCAGCAAGTTTTTCGTTGAGATGGGAAACATGAATTGGCAGTTCATCCCCTATTGTGCCTTGCTGCTGCTTAAGCTGCGGCAGAACCGTGGTTTGGCCAATCCTGAGTTTGAGCATCCGGCCTTTGGACTCATCAATCGCCTGTTGCCGCAGGCACCGCAGCCCCTGGTGGTGGATGAAACCCTGTCGGCCTGGCTCACCCGGGCCCGCGAACAAGGTTTCGATGAAGACGCCTTGTTTGCAACCTGCGAGTAACAGGGCTGTAGTGGCAATTGGGCGTATCAGTAAATAGGCAATCTATATTTGATTTGGGCTTGATACTCACCGCCTCTGCTTACTCCTAGGTTTATCCTTCATCGGTTGGGCTTTATTGGATGTGCCAGCTTTTTTTGTCAACTGTAGCGTTTAGCCGAATGTTTGTTGGGAGGGGGTTTGAAGGTCGCACCTTCATTGTTACTTAGCGCCTGCCCGGCGGGTGCAGTACATGGAAGTACCAATGTCGTGATCACATGGATGTGAAAGAGCGACCTTAAGTGCAGATACCCTTGTGAGACGCTGCAAGTACGCTACCTGTAGGTTCGACGATGGCATCTGACCTACATGGATGTAGGGAATGCCAAAAAAGTGTAGGGAATATTTTTTGGCCCTGACATCGACGTCCGCAGATGCATCTACACCGGGGCATTTCATCTCTTCGATTAGGCGGCATAGTAGACAAGCATTCAGTCGTATTTAAATTATGTGAGTTTTGGGTGATTTAAAGTCCGTATTCATCGGCGTTTTTCAGTATGGTGTATTGAATGGAAAGCTGATAAGTTCTTTGGAATACAGCTGGTTAGTTAAGAGTGTTTTTACTGGTCAGATGGGGTAAACGGGCAGGTGCACTAATAAAATGTTAAGTAGCGATATGAATGAGTGCGAGTACAAGAAAATAACTAAACAGGAAATCGTCTTCCGAAGGGGCGTTCTAGAAGAGACTATCTGTGTCATGCGATCTACTCACCCAAAGATCGCTGATAAGCTCCAGGGAATAATCAATTACGGCCCTATTGATAAACCTGAGAAACATTGCGGTGGCCCCGAAACTGATTTCTTTCGGGTGAAACTGGAGCAGTTTGAAAAAGAACTAATTGTTGACACTTTCGGTGACTTGGAGGCCTCAAGTATCTCCTTATTAGGCGAAACAACACCAAAGGCATCACATTATGCAGCCATGCTGGACATCTGGAATGCCAATACTTAACAAGGCAGAGCATGCGACACGTGTGTGTTCGCAGAGTTATGTGCTTAAAGGGGGTTATCAGTGAAATGGAGTAAGTTGAAATCGCTGGTAGAAGACAAGTTTTCTCAATCCCTTAGCGGGAGAGTTGCTATTTTCAGCACAAGATATGGTAATTGTACTTGTGGTCACGCTTGGCTAACCCTTGATAAGGAAATTATCGCTAATTTCTGTACAAGAGCATTCTGGAATCGTGCCGCTGGTAATTACTATCTTAAGGATGGACGGTGGGTTACGGACTCACCAATTCCAGAGCATGTCTCTGCGAACCAGAAAAAGTCTTACGGAGAAATGGAATACGGTGAACTATCAAGGCAAGATGCTTATGAGGCCTGCTGGAGTTTCGTGCACGATCTTACTATTGATGAGTCAATATCTTCTGAAGACCCTTTAATTCAGTCCCTTGCAATGCTTGATAAACGCTTGGGAAAACGCAGATTAAAATCTATAGATCAAGCTAAGTTGCACCCTTTAGCAAAAAGGCTATTAACCGTGCGTCTAGAATCCGAAGGTGTTCGAGTGGTAAGCACATAACAATTTACTCAATAGGACGAAAAAAGCTTGGCTTGCGCTCCTGCTTAGTTAATTGGGGCTAAGGACTTATTACGCCGATTGAGAATGTTCTAGATTAGGAAAAATTGGAATACCATGGACAAGGCATTAAACATAGTGAACGTTGTTATACCTAACGCTTATCGTCGTGAGACGAGATTTTTTTGGTTTTTCTCACTTTTCATCACTTTCTTACTATTCGGTGGCTTCGCGTCTAATTGGATTTCCAACCCTGACGTCCTAGGTCGAATTTCTCTAGTGACCGGGTTACATGGTGCATTCAGTGTGGCATGGTATTTATTACTATTAAATCAGATACAATTATCTGGTGCAGGTCGTTATTCCGCTCACAAAAACTTAGGAAAACTCAGTCTTCTTCTAGTAATTGCAATATTGATTACTGGCCCAATGATGGCGCTTGAATTCTATCAACGCCTAACAGATTTTGGCATATTTAATCCTGAAGATGCTCAAGCTAGAATTCGAGCGGGAGGCTTTTTAGGTGGAACTTTGCTCCAATGGCTAATTTTCTTAGCTCTCTATATTTTGGGTATTCTAAATATTAGTAATCCGGCCCACCATAAACGATTTATGGTTGCCGCAGCTATCCAACTGATGCCAGAGGGTCTTAATCGATTTACCCATTTATTGGCATTACCGGGTTATTCAATGTTTGTGTTGATGTTTTTAATCTACGTGACCCTTATGGCATATGACTGGAAGATTAAAAGTCGTATTTACATTAGTACACTACTATCATTTGGGTTATTTTTGGTTCTCGCCGTAGCAATGAATACTGTTTTTAAAACACAGGCTTGGGGAGATTGGGCGGTAGGAATGGTTAACAGCCTGTAAAACCTGGCGGATAAGAATTGCCTTAAATTGTTCGAAAACTTTGCGGGCGTTATCTGTAAGGACTTACCCAAAAAAAGTAGACACCTTCTATAGTCAGAAAGAGGTGTCTCATGACGACAAAGAAAAGAACCAAGGCCTATACCCAAGAGTTTCGCGGCGAAGCAGTATGTCGAGCGAAATTTCCAAGCTTAAATCTCTCAGCCGATTTCGGCGTCAGCTTGATCTATGTCTAACGGCAAGGGTGACAGTGCAATACCTAAGTAATTGTCATTAGGGTAAATATCGGTAGACTATGCGCACTATCACTCGAAGCTAATTTAGATAACACACTTCGGGTGTCATACCCTGCACCTTATACTTTTGCTACTTATCAAGCGCTATAAAGGGTGTTTTATCTCAACGATTACAATTAAGGAAATCCTGTTCTGATGTTTAGGAAAAACATTCGTCTACGTTTACATGTTGTCTCATTAAGCACACTATTACTGATCGGTGGACTTTCACAGGTAAAAGCCGATGAAATAGACGATTTTCTGCTGGAGAAAATGCGCACAGCCAATATTCCCGGATTACAGCTGGCAGTCGTCAAAGACAATAAGCTGATAAAAAAAGCCAGCTATGGTCTGTCAAACTTGCAAGATCAAGTCACGGTAAAAAACCATACCCCTTTTCCCATTTATTCGATGACGAAAGCCTTTACCGGCGTTGCTATTATGCAACTTGCCGCAGAGAACAAGTTATCGGTCAACGATCCGCTTTCAAAGCATTTAGATGATTTGCCTAAAGCGTGGCAACCACTAACTATCCGCCAGGTGCTAAGCCATACCTCTGGTCTACCCAAAATATTAAATGGTCATTGGGTTGATTTAATTGCCAATGGTCAACCCGAACCTGCGTGGCAGGAAGTACTTACCTTACCCATGCGTTCTGAAACCAATACCCGTTTCGAATACAACCAAACAGGTTACATCTTGCTCGGTAAAATTATTGATAAGTTATCGGGCCAGCCGTTTGCCAACTATATTCAGCAAAATCAGCTGGCTAAACTAGATATGCCTATCACCTTGGCGGCAGGTTTTGCCCATACTGAATCCATAGTTCCCAATCAGGCTCGTCCCTATTTTGCCGGCAATCAGGGAAAGTTTCAGACGGTACAAATTACTTATGATCCCTTCTTTAGAACCGCGGCGGGTATGAGCGCAACTGCGACCGAGCTTGCTAATTACGCGATAGCGCTGCAACAGCAAAAACTGCTCGATAAGGAACACCTTAAAGAGCTGTGGACACCTACTCGTTTAAATGATGGTAAAACCGCAGGCTTTAGTAATTTAGAAAATGGCTATGCCCTTGGCTGGCAAACGATTGGACGAGAACAGCATCCGGCAGTGAGTGCCAGTGGTGGCGATGCCACTTCAATGGTGATTTATCCAGAAGATAACTTAACCATCATTGTATTAACCAATAAGTTAGGTAGCTTACCGATATTCTTCATCGATGAAATTGCTGGTTTTTATTACCCTGAGATGAAAGCTGAAAATGGTTGGGGATTGTCAAAAGACTTATTCACACTTTTCCAAGAAATGAAAACACAGGGCTTTAACCAAGCCATTGCTTTAGCGGATAAAATGAAAGCAAGTGCACAGTTTGATGTGCAAGAAGTTAACCTTTTGGGCTATCGCTATGTGGCTAAAAATGAACTAGCAAAGGCATTAGAGATATTTAAGCTCAATGTTCATCTGTTTCCCGACAATGCCAATGCCTATGATAGCCTAGCTGAAACCTATGCAGCGCTTGGCAATAAACCTGAAGCGATAGCTCATTACGAAAAAGTACTCGAGTTTTTGCCGAACAATCAACATGCCCTTAAGCAGCTAGCCCGGTTGAAACAATAACTAGCAGAAGTGACTGTAGAGACAAGGGGCCATCGATAGGCCACAAAAAAGGACGACTTATGGTCGTCCTTTTTGCTTCCTGACTATGGCTAAATGCCTAGCCTAAACAGCCTAGCCAAAATCATCATGCCATTTCGGGCTTCAGCTTAATCGATATCTAGAGGCTCGGGTGACAGGATGATTCCTGTGTTGTCGGCGTAGATATGGTCGGCTGGTAGGAAGGTGACGCCGCCGAAGTTAACTGGGATCTCCAGTTCGCCCACGCCGTGGCCGTCTGCGCCGACGGGAATGGAGGCTAGCGCCTGGATACCTATGTCCAGATCTTCCAGTGCGTCGACGTCGCGCACCGAACCATAAACGATAATGCCTTCCCAGTTATTTGCCACGGCGATCTCGGCGATGTTGGCGTCGATCAATGCACGACGCAGGGATCCGCCGCCGTCGACCAGCAACACCTTGCCTTCGCCATCTTGTTGCAGTACTTCAGCGATTAATCCATTGTCTTCGAAGCATTTAATGGTGCTAATTGAACCGCCGAAAGAGCTACAACCACCGTAATTACTGAACATGGGTTCAACAACATCGACCACATCAATGTAAGTGTCACAAAGTTCTGAGGTGTTGTATTCCATAAGTCATACTCCTGTAGAGAGGCATTTTACTGGGATAAATCAGCAATATATTGTTACCAGCCAGTATATAAGGGATTCTTAAAAAGAAAAGCGTTATAACTCACGCTATTGGTGATAATAGCGCCGTTTGGCTAAGTTGTTGTAATCTTTCTTTCATTGCTTTCTTATTGTGCAAAAAACATGACCAAGGTCATTAAATAACGTATTTTAATTACAAGCTGGGGCTAAATTTGTTAGCATGTAGGTAGTCAACGATTAACTTAACTTTAACTTGCTTTAGGGGCACGGATCCCCCAGTTAGCTTATGGACGGCAGAGGGCCTTAAGAAGGTGCCTTATGGAAGCTTCAAACACAATTGAACTAATCGGCTATTCCGCCTCGGTGATGGTGGCTATCTCTTTGATGATGAAAGATATAGTTTGGCTAAGATGTCTTAACTTTACCGGCTGTACACTGTTTGTGATCTACGGGATCTATATCTCGGCCTGGCCTGTGGCCGGCATGAACGCCTTTGTCGCCTGTATCAATATCTATCACTTAGTGAAGTTATTCCGCGCTAAGTCTCAGGTGGGCAATACCGCCGAGGCATAAGGGTTATCCCTGTCATAAATATTTAGGCTAGATGTCACCTAGGCGTCATAGCGAGTTTTTAGGCTCCTGATCATACCTTAATGATCCGGAGCCTTTTATGTTTCAGACCTTAGCTAAGCTAGATCGTCAGGCCTTTGCCGCGATCAACGCCTATGGCGTGGCTTATCGTCTAAACCCTAAGGCCAGGCTTATCTCGGCCACGGGCGATGGGCCTTACTATCTCTATCTGTGTGTGCTCCTACTGCTGCTCGATGAGCGGGGGGAGACACTGTTCAACCTGGCGCTCGCCGCCTTCATCATAGAGCTGCCCCTCTATCTGGCGCTCAAGAACAGTATTCGGCGTACGCGTCCCTGTCATCAGCCTCTGCCCGGCGGCGATAGCCTGATGCTCACCTTCGAGCCATCGGATAAATTCAGCCTGCCTTCGGGCCACACGGCGGCAGCCTTTGTGATGGCCAGTGCCATCGCTTGGTGTTATCCGGCTTTTGCCTGGCTGGTCTTCGGCTGGGCGACGATCATAGGTGTTTCGCGTATCATCTTGGGCGTGCATTACCCGCTGGACATTCTGGCGGGGGCCCTTCTGGGCGTGGCGAGTTGCTACCTGGCTTTACCACTCGTCGGGCAATAAATCACTAGCAGGAGTCAGCACAAACATGCGTATTCTTTACGGCGTGCAAGGCACAGGGAATGGCCATCTCAGTCGTGCCAGAGTCATGGCGACGGCCCTTAAAAATCAGCAGGTCGATGTCGATTTCTTCTTCTCGGGACGCGACAGTCAGCGCTACTTCGACATGCAGTGTTTCGGCGAGTATCGCACCCAGGCCGGGTTAACCTTTGCGACTCAGAATGGCTGTGTCAGCATCGCCAAGACGGCGCTGCAGAACTCCCTGAGCGCCCTGGTCAAAGATGTGCGCAGCTTAGATCTCAGCGGCTATGACCTGGTGCTTAACGACTTCGAACCCGTCTCTGCCTGGGCGGCACGGCTTCAGGGGGTGCCCTCTATCGGGGTGAGCCATCAGGCGGCGCTGCAATACGATGTGCCTAAGGTGGGCAACGGTTGGTTTAACCAGATGTTGCTCAACTACTTTGCGCCGGTCGATCGGGCGCTGGGCTGCCACTGGCATCATTTTGGCTTCCCGCTGCTGCCGCCTTTCGTGGAGGTGAGCGAGCTGGTGAGCTATAACTCCCACGACATTTTGGTCTATCTGCCGTTCGAGTCGCCCGAGGATATCAACGCATTGCTCAGGGACTTTGACGAGTATCGCTTTCATGTGTTTCATGGATCGGCAGCGCCCCAGGGCTGCGCCGAGCATGTTATCTGGTCTGGCTTTAATCGTGACGGCTTCAAGGCCAAGCTGGCCCAGTGTGGTGGGGTGATCGCCAGCGCCGGCTTCGAGCTGGCCAGTGAGGCGTTGACCCTGGGTAAGAAGCTGCTGGTGAAGCCGCTTCATGGCCAGTTCGAACAGCTCTCCAACGTGGCGGCGCTTGAGCTGCTCGGCGCCGCCGAGAGCATGAAGTGGCTCGACCCCGCCGCGGTTAAGCGCTGGTTGCGGGCGCCTAAGCCCGAACCTATCGCCTATCCTCAGGTGGGGGATGCCCTGGTCACCTGGCTAAAGCAGGGTAACTGGCATGAGGGAGAACGCCTGTGTCAGGAGCTGTGGCAGCAGGTGGAGTTACCCGAGTCCTGGCGCAATAAAAGTCCTTAATGTCTGCATTTTTAGGATGTTAACCCAACAATAAGGTGGAGCATACGGATCTCTTACTATACTCTGTGAGTAGGACATTCATGGGATAAGGATACCGCATGCTGGGCCTCCACTTGGCGAAACCCAAACGCCTCACCATACGTTTTACCGTGGTGGGCATCTTCATTATTGCGACTCTGTTTACGGCCTCGGTGGCGATCGGCCTGCAATACTATTTTGGTCAGCGCTTGGCCACGGAGGCCAGTCTCCAGCTCTACAATCAGAGCGCCGACAGCACGGGCAGCTACCTGAACCAACTCGATAATCAGGCGATTAACACCACTAAGTTGGTGGCTAACTTCGAGGGGCTCTATACCCCCATGGGACTGAGCGAAGAGGCCAAGCAGGTGTTCAGCCAGGCGATGCGCTCAGCCAGGTTTATCTACGCCATCTATCTCGGCAGTCCAGACGGGGACCTGTTCGAGTTGGTAAACCTCGATGCCCACCCCATAGTGAGACGCCAGCTCAAGGCCTCACTGGAAGATCGCTGGGTGATCATCAGTATTCAGGGTAAGGGCGAGGGGCGTATTCGCGCCTTTCATTACTTAGATGCCGACTTCAATCAGCGCGCGAGCCGGATGGAGCCGACAGATTACGACGCCAGCATCCGCCCCTGGTTTATCGACGCCCGCCCGGACAGGGTGTTTAAGACAGAGCCCTATCTGTTTCAGAACCTACAGGCCCCTGGCATCACCTATTCGATCCGTTTGCCAGGCAGCGAGGCCGTGCTGGCGGTAGATGTTGCCCTGTCGAGCCTGGATGACTATCTGGCACAATTGGGTAGGGGGGATGCCAAAGCGGGGCGTGAGGTCTATGTCTACCGAGAGAGTGGCGCCCTGGTGGCCTCTAATCACCAGCAGGTCAATCAGGCGGAGCTTCCCGCGCCTGTGCCGCTAGCCCTGACCCCTGAGGAGCAGGCCTTGGTCGCCAATATGCCACCGCTCATCGCCTCCAACGAGACAGACTGGCCGCCGATCGATTTTGCCGTCGCCGGGCGCCCCATGGGCTACAGCATAGACGTGCTTAATCTGGTGGCCGAGATGACGGGGCTAACCATCAACTACAACAATGGCTTCACCTGGCCCGAATTTGTCGACAAGTTCAAGGCGCGGGAGATCAACCTGCTGCACTCTGTGCTGAGCAGCGAGGCCAATCAATCGCTTGGGGTCTTTAGTCAGCCGTTTCTGAGCATGCCCTTCGCCGCCGTGACAGGGCCGGGCCAGGCGCCGATTAAGCATGTGGCTCAGCTGGCGGGCAGGCGGGTGGCCATTCCCAAGGGCTGGTCGATCATCCCTATCATACGCCAGTATTTTCCCGAGATAGAGGTGGTCGAGGTGTCGTCGACCCGAGGAATACTGCAGGCGGTGAAAGAGGGGCGGGTGTTTGCGGCCATCGATAACAGCATAGTGCTGCACTATACGGCGCGGCAATATTTTATCAATGACCTACAGTTTCACGAGGATCTGGATTACGCCCCCATCGACATTCGGGCGGGGTTGAGCATAGTGATGCATCCGGAAAACGCCGACCTTGTCGCGCTGATCGACAAGGCCATTGCCCATATCAGCCCAGCACAGGTGCAGGCGCTACGCAACAAGTGGTTTGCCGAGGGCCAGCAGGTGGCCCCTGCGAACGTGCAGGGTACAGTGCCCTACAAGGCGTTGATCGATATCGCCGCCGATCCCGGTCGGCAGAAACAGCTAGTCGCCATCTCGCTCAACGGCGAGCCCTGCTTTGTCTATGTCTCTCCCCTTGGTAGTAGCGCCGCCGAACAGGAGTTTTTTGCCATCTTGGTGCCCCAAGAGATGTTGCTGGCTTCTAGCCTGGATAAGGTGAAGCAGTCGATAGCCATCACTGGGCTCTGCCTGCTGCTGGCGCTGCCATTTTCCTGGGTGTTTGCCTCCCCCATCATCTCGCCGATCAAGCAGCTGGCGCTGGAGAACCTCAAGGTGAAGTTTCGCCGTTATGACGAGGTGACTAAGGTAGACTCCTATATCAAGGAGATCGACGAGCTGGCGGTTTCCCTGGTGGATATGGCCGAGTCGATTCGCCAGCACGAGCAAGACCACAAGGCGCTGATGGACGCCTTCATCAAGTTGATCGCCCAGGCGATCGATGACAAGTCCCCCTATACCGCAGGGCACTGTAACCGGGTGCCCGAGTTGGGGCTCATGCTGGCCGAGTACGCAGCCAAATCGGATCTGCCTGCCTTTGAGGCGTTTCGCTTCCATAACGCCGACGAACACAGGGAGTTTCGTATCGCGGCCTGGCTCCATGACTGCGGCAAGATCACCACGCCAGAGCATATCGTGGACAAAGGCAGCAAGCTGGAGCTGATCTATAACCGCATTCACGAGGTGCGCATGCGCTTCGAGGTGTTGTGGCGCGACGCCGAGATTCACTACCTCAAGCAGTGCTTGGAGCGCCCCGAGTTAGCTGCCGTGCATAAAGAGGAGCTGAACCAACGCCGCGAGCAACTGAGGGAAGACTTTGCCTTCATCGCTGGGGCCAACGTGGGCGGCGAGTTCATGGATCAAGCCGATATCGATAGGCTAAAGGCGCTGTCGCAAATCACCTGGCAGCGTCACTTTGACGATCGTCTCGGCCTCTCGCCGGTGGAGGAGCTCAACTATCCCGAGTCTACCAAGGAGATCAGCCTGCCGGTGACAGAGCAGCTGCTGGCCGACAAGCCAGAGCATGTGGTTCCTCGCCATCGCCCCGAGGTGTTCGACCCTAAGTTTGGCATCAAGATGACTGTGCCCGAGGCGCTCTATAATCAGGGGGAGATCTATAACCTGAGTATCTCCCGCGGTACCCTGACCGACGAGGACAGGTTCAAGATCAATCAGCACATTACCAGCACCATCAAGATGCTGGAGAACCTGCCCTTCCCGCCAGAGTTGGCCCGTGTGCCCCGTTATGCCTCTACCCATCACGAGACGCTGAAGGGGACCGGCTACCCGAGAAAGCTTACCGGCGATGAGCTGTCGATCCCCGAGCGCATCCTGGTGCTGGCCGATATCTTCGAGGCGCTCACCGCCGCCGACAGACCCTACAAGAAGGCCAAGCCGCTGAGCGTCGCCATCGATATCCTGCATAAGATGGTTCTGGACCAGCATGTGGATGGTGAGGTGTTTAAGCTGTTTCTCTCCAGCGGCATCTATCTTGAGTACGCCGAGCGTTACCTGGCGCCGGAGCAGATAGACGTGGTGGATATCGACAAGTATCTGGCGGCTTAGGTTGTTGGCATTAGCGTCGGCATTGAAGCCTGGGCACTCATCTTCCAAGCACTTAGCTTCCAAGCACTTAGCTTCCAGGCATTTATCGTCTAGGCAAGAAGGTCTCTTCCAGATAATGAATCGAGGTCTCTCCCAGCTGCACCTTTGGATCGGCCAGCAGCGCCCTGAGCAGGGGCACATTGGTCTTAATGCCTGTGATAGTCAATTCATCCAGGGCGGTGCACATGCGGGCGATCGCCTGAGCTCTGTCGTCACCCCAGGTGATCAGCTTGGCGATCATGGCATCATATTGGGGCGGCACACTGGCGCCGGGGGACAGGTGAGACTCCCAGCGCACCCCCAGGCCGCCGGGCACCACGAGCCTGTCTATTCTCCCGGGGGAGGGGGCGAAGCTGGCGGGGTCTTCGGCGTTGATGCGACACTCGATGGCGTGGCCCTGAGGCTGAATTAATGACTCCTTCAATGCGAGGAACTCGCCTTGGGCAACTCGCAGCTGTTGCACTACCAGGTCGACCCCGGTGACCATCTCTGTGATGGTGTGTTCCACCTGAATGCGGGTATTCATCTCCATGAAGTAGAACTCGCCATCCTGATAGAGAAACTCCAGGGTACCGGCGCCGCGATAGCCGATGGCCTGACAGGCCTTGATGCAGCTCTCACTTATCTGCTGGCGCTGCTCGGGCGTTAACCCAGGCGCCGGAGCGGATTCGATCACCTTTTGCTGGGCTCTTTGCAGCGAGCAGTCACGCTCGCCGAGTGAGATGCAATGGCCCTGATGGTCGCAGAGCACCTGCACCTCGATATGACGTGGCCGGGTGAGGTATTTCTCCAGATAGACGCCGCCGTTGCCGAAGGCGGCCTCGGCCTCCTGGCGGGTGAGTGCGATGGCCCCAAGCAGCTGAGCCTCATCCTCGACGACCCGCATTCCCTTACCGCCGCCCCCGGCTGTGGCCTTGATGATCAGCGGGTATCCGATTTGGGCCGCGATCTTTAGGCTCTGGGCCTCATCATCGCCCAGTAGGCCGTCTGAGCCAGGCACGGTCGGCACGTCCGCGGCCTTCATGGCGGCGATGGCGCTCACCTTGTCGCCCATTAGGCGTATGGTGTCGGCCTTAGGGCCGATGAAGTGAAAGCCGCTGTCGGTGACTTGCTGGGCGAAGTCGGCGTTTTCGGCCAGGAAGCCGTAACCCGGATGGATAGCATCGACCCTGGCGAGATCGGCGGCGCCGAGGATGGCGGCGATGTTGAGATAGCTCTCTTTGGCGGGGGCGGGGCCGATGCAGATCTGCTGGTCGGCGAGCCTCAGGTGGCCGCTATCCTTGTCGGCAGTGGAGTAGACGGCGACCGTCTTGATGCCCAGCTGGCGACAGGCGCGTATGATGCGCAGGGCTATTTCGCCGCGATTGGCGACCAGGACCTTGTCGAATCGACGCATCAAAGCTGTCACCATGGCCTCCTGGAATCTGCCTCTATTCAATCACCATAAGAGGTTGATCGAACTCGACGCCATCGCCGCTCTGGCAGAGAAGTGCGGTTACCACTCCAGCGTGAGGCGCCTGAATTTGGTTCATCATCTTCATCGCCTCTATGATGCAGACGGGTTCGCCCTGTTCGACCCGCTGACCCAACTTGACCAGCGGCGCGGCATCGACCGCAGGGGAGAGATAGAAGGTGCCTACCATGGGGGAGCGCAGCAGGGTTTCCTCCTCAAATTCGGTTTGACTGGCTTGCGTCTCAGTCTCAGTCTCTGTCTCGCTCGCGAGGGTGACGCCTGGGGTTTGAGTTTTCGGCGAGCAGGACACCTGGCGGCAGAGGCGAATCGACTCCTCGCCTTCTTTGATCTCCAGCTCTGTGATATCCGATGCCTGCACCAGCTCGATCAGTTTTTTTATCTTGCGAATATCCATGGCAGGCTACTTCTCCTGAGCGGCTCTGACGCGGGCGATGGCCGAGTCCAGGGCATAGCGATAGCCTTGTTCTCCCAGGCCGCAGATGACGCCGACCGCCTTGTCGGAGAAGTAGGAGTGATGCCTGAAGGCCTCTCTGGCGTGCACGTTAGAGAGGTGCACCTCGATGAAGGGGATGGCGACGCCGAGCAGGGCGTCTCTTAGGGCCACGCTGGTGTGGGTAAAGGCCGCCGGATTGATGATGATGAAGTCGGCGTCGCTCTGATGGATGGCGTCGATCAGCTCATGTTCGGCGTTGGACTGAATATGATCCAGGCTGGCGCCTTGCTCACCAGCTAGCAGCTTAAGCTGCTCGACGATCTGCGCCAGGGTGTGATGACCATAGTGGCCGGGCTCGCGTCGACCCAGCAGGTTGAGGTTGGGGCCGTTCACCAGGAGAATTTTCACCGCTTTACTCATGCACAACACCTTATGGATTCAGTCTTTTAAGTCAGATACCTGCAACTTAGCACACTTATCGGCGATTTTGGCGTCTCGTTAGTAAAAATCAAGATGAGGCAAAGAGTGAGGACGGATTAGAACTGCTTCTGCCTGAGGGCCTTGGTGGCGCCGCGCTGTTTCTTGGTATCGACCCGCCTGCGCTGGCTGGCCTTGGTAGGCTTGGTGGCGACACGTTTCTTGGCGGTGTGGCCGACGCTGGCCACCAGGGCGATAAACTGTTCCAGCGCCGTCTGACGGTTGGCGTCCTGGCTGCGGCTGGCCTGACACTTGATGATGATCTTGCCGCTCTTGGTGATGCGGTGGTCGGCCTTGGCGAGCAGGCGTTGCTGGTAAAACTCCGGCAGCGAGGATTGGCGAATGTCGAAGATCAGCTGAGCCGCGGTGGAGACCTTGTTGAGGTGCTGGCCACCGGCGCCGCTGGAGCGGATGAATTGCCATTCCAGTTCGTTATCGGCTATTTGGACGCGCTGAGAGATCTTTATCAACTGAGGGCTCGCTTGTCGGCATGTTCGGCTTATTTGATCTAGACCTGTATCATTGGCTAGTCAAAATGATGCAAAATGGTCGCCAAATTAGGCGCCTTATCGGAGTGTGAGTATGTTATGTCAAATCGCCGATATCACCAATGGGGTGATCAGTTTATTTGCCAGCGGGCGATTGTCGACCCAGGACTATTGCAGCAAGATAGTCCCCATCATTGAGGAATATCAGCAGGCCTCGGGCAAGGTGTGTCTCTATATCGAGGCCGATGTGCTGCTGGAAGGCTGGGAGAGCCAGTCACTCTCTGGCGTGGGTGAGCTGCAACTGCCCAGGTTCGATGCCTTGGTGCTGGTGGGCGGGCCCGATTGGTTTGGTAACGCCGTGCGCCTCATGGGCCCCTTTATGCAGGGGGAGGTGGCGTGGTATGCTCTCGAGGATAAGCCCCAGGCTATCGAGTGGATCACCGCTAAGCTGAGTTGTCCACTGGTGCGCGAGTCTTAGGCTCGGTGACTGGGAACAACATTATCTGACCTCCTAAAGGAATATCTTCATGTTAAAATCTTCACTCTCTCTGACATCTGCTGCACTGGCCCTGGCTCTGATGGCGTCACTTTCTGGTTGTGCTCCCGAGGTAGGTAGCGAAAAGTGGTGTAAGCAGATGGAAGATAAGCCTAAGGGTGACTGGACGGCTAACGAAGCCGCCGACTACACCAAGCATTGCGTATTCAAGTAATGACTTTGCGGGTGGCAAGTGTGATCTGGCTGGCATGACGGGAGGAATCTCCTGTTAATTTAGCGATAGCCGTGGAACTATTTGCCACCCCTTGAGTCTGATTACTCGACCTTTTTACGCTTTTTCCCCTTTGGAGTTTGCTTGAGTCGCTTCTTTCGACAACTGGTTCACAAGATTGCCTTGATGATGATCGCCGTAGTCGCACTGCAGTTTGCAGGGGCGAATCTTGGCGCGCATCAGTTGCATCTTGGCAGCCATGAAGAGGAGAGCGAAACCCATCCCCATCTGCAGTTTACTGCCGAAGTGGTGAGCCTGGCTCAGTGTGTCGATTGCCAGTGCGCCTTCGATGAGCCCGAGCTAGAGACGCCACATCAACACCAGATCAGCAAGACAGAGACTCAGACCTTCGATCTCTGCCTCGACTGCCAGTGTCATGGCGGTCACGTGACCTTAGTGTCTCAGCTGGCCCTGACCCCTTCTGTGCCCGTGAGCGATGAGCCCGCGAGCGCCAGATTGCACTACCTGCCACCAGAGCAACAAGCGGCTTATCGCCCACCCATCTTACTTTCTTAATCTTCTGAAAATAATGCCTTTTCAGGCCCTGTGTATGGCGCGGGCACTGTTGGGTTACCGTTTTTTATCGGGCGTTCTCTGTTAACTGCCAGACTTGGGCCGTGGTGAATTATCTTGCCGCGGGTCGATGCTGTGCGTTTGCCTGCCTGGCTAAGGCTAGCCATGCCTTGGCAGGCAGCAGAGAAGCCTGATCCTTAAGATTAGGAATTGCGATGAGAAAGAGCTTAATCGCCACCGCATTATTGGGCGCCATATGGGGCGCGCCACTGTTCGCCGAAACCCTTTACTCAGAAGCGGGAGAAATTGCGCCGGCCCCCTTGCTGGCGCAGATAGATAAAACAGGTTTTCAGGGCTGGCTCGCTCCCTTGATGAGCAAGGTGAATCAACTGCCTGAGATCCAGGCGCAGCAGGCCAAGGTTCGTCAGGCTAGGCTCTTGGTTGAGGCCGCAGACAGGCCCGTCTATAACCCCGAGCTGGGGGTGAGCTACCAAAATGCCAGCGAAGATACCTATACCCTGGAGGTGAGTCAGACCCTAGACTGGGGCGACAAGCGTGGGGTGGCGACACGTGTTGCCCAGCTCGAGGCCGAGATCTTGCTGGCCGATAATCGTCTGGCCCGCAGCCAGCTCTATGGAGAACTCTTGATGGCGCTGGTGGAGCAGGCGCAGCAGGCGAAATTACTCGCCTTTCAGGGAGGTTTGCTAGAGAGCGCCAAACAGCAGGTCGCCATCGCCAAGCAGCAGTTGGAGGCGGGGGCCCTGTCACGGGCCGAGCTGCAGCTGATGCAGCTGGATCTGGCCAGTAAGGCCGCGGATCACGCGAGTGCAGAGCAGGCCTCGCTGGCCGCCGATGCCAGCGTGCTCAGCCGCTTTGGTGAGCTGGAGTTGCCCTTCGCCGAGTTTATCGGCGCCCTCGGCACAGCGGCGAGTGGCGAGGTTGGCCCCGAGCTGCCCGCATTGGCCGGCGCCTACCAGCAGGTGATGATGGCCAAACTTGCCAGCCAGCAGGTGGCGGCAGATACCAGCGCCGATCCCAGTATCACTTTGAGCGCCGAGCGTGAAGGCGAGGAGAACAAGCTGGGAGTGGGGCTGTCGATCCCGATTCAGATCCGCAACGATTATCGCCAGGCAAAGGCCGCGGCCGGAACTCAGGTCGCCATCGCCGAGCAAGATTATCTGGCCCGTGAGCGTAGCCTCACTCAGGCCGCCAAACTCTTTCACCTAAGCCTGCCCAGGCTGCAGCAGCGTTACCGCGAGTGGCGTGAGTTGGTGCTTACCTCTGGCGCCGGTGTGCAGGATGCCCTGTCACAGCAATGGCGTGCGGGCGACATCAGCACCAGCGACTATCTGCAGGGGCAGCGGCAGCTGGCAAACAGCTATCTGGCGGGCCTCTCCCTCGAGAGCGCCCTCTACCGCAGCTGGCTCGACTGGATGGGGCAGAGCGGTCAGCTGGAGGAATACCTGCAGCGTCAGCTCGGCCGCGAAGGCGTTTAGTCGCGCTAAGGCGCTAAAGCTAGCGAGCGGATTTTAGCAAAACGGATAAAGAATTTAGGTGAAAAGTATGAAGAATCAATCAAATAACAAACGTTTCCTACAGTTAAGCCCATTGATGCGGGCCATGGGCTTTGGCGCCCTGATGACGATGACGGCCATGGGCGGGGTCGCCCTCGGCGCGGAGGGACATGATCATAGTGCCGAGCCGGACAATAAGCCGCTGACACAAGAGTCGACACTAGCGCAGGCTAGGAATCAGAGCGAGGATCATGGCGACCAAGAGGCCCATGGTGGCGAGCTAGTGCTCAGCGAGGAGCAGCGTCAGCTGGCGGGGATCCGTGTAGGGCAGGTAAGCAGTCAGGGCTTCAGTCTGGCCGCGGTCGCGACGGCCACCCTGGTGGTGGACAGGGAGCGTACCGTGACCCTGGCACCTCAGCTGGATGTGCGGGTGCTGGCGCGTCATGTGGTGCCGGGACAGGAGGTCGCCAAGGGCCAGCCCCTGTTGACCTTGGGAGGGGCCGCCGTGGCTCAAGCCCAGGCGGATTACATCAATGCCGCGGCCGAGTGGGGCCGGGTTAAACGCATGAGCCAGAGCGCGGTGAGTGCCAGCCGCCGTCTGCAGGCCCAGGTGGATGCAGAGCTCAAACGCGCCATACTCGAGGCCCTCAAGATGACGCCGGCGCAGATCGAGGCGCTGGAATCGGATCCCGAAATCATAGGCAGCTATCGGCTGCTGGCACCGCTTGCTGGTAGGGTGCAGCAGGATGTGGCCATGCGCGGACAGGTATTTGCCGGTGGCACCGCCCTGATGCAGCTCACCGACGAGTCTCACCTCTGGGTCGAGGCGCAGGTGACGCCGACTCAGTCTCAACAGATCAAGGTAGGCAGTAAGGCGCTGGTGAAGGTGGGCGACTTTAGCCTGGAGGCCGAGGTGATCGGCCGCTCCCATGAGATCGACAGCGTCACCCGCACCGAGCAGATCTTGGTGGCCTTCGCCAATCCGGGCCACGTGCTGCACGCCGGTCAGTTTGCCGAGATCTATCTGGCCGACAACAACCAGGATGGAGTGATCTTGCCCGATGCGGCGCTGACCCGCGGCGGTGATGGCGACTGGCAGGTGTTTGTCGAAGAGGGGGATGGCTTCGAGGCCGTCGAGGTCGAGGTGAGTGAGCGCCAACGCGGCATGAACCTGGTGCAGGGGCTGAGCCCCAAGATGCGTGTAGTTGTCTCGGGCGCCTTCTTCCTGGCGTCAGAGCAGGCCAAGTCAGGCTTCGACATTCACAACCACTAAGAGGTAGCCCCTATGCTTCAGAAACTTATCGATAGCGCGATACGCAATCGGCTTCTGGTGGCCCTGGCGCTGCTGTGTGGTGTGGTAGCCAGCGTCGCCATGTTACCTAAGCTCAATCTCGATGCCTTTCCCGATGTCACCAATGTACAGGTGACGGTCAACACCGCCGCCGAGGGGCTGGCGGCCGAGGAGGTGGAAAAGCTGATCAGCTACCCGGTGGAATCGGCCATGTATGCCCTGCCATCGGTGACCGAGGTGCGCTCCTTATCGCGCACCGGTCTCTCTATAGTGACTGTGGTGTTTGCCGAGGGCACAGATATCTACTTTGCCCGTCAGCAGGTATTCGAGCAGTTGCAGGCCGCCAGGGAGATGATCCCTGATGGGGTGGGGGTGCCCGAGATAGGCCCCAACACCTCGGGTTTGGGACAGATCTATCAGTACATCCTACGGGCGACACCCGAGTCCGGCATAGACGCCGCCGAGCTGCGGAGCCTCAACGACTATCTGGTGAAACTCATCATGATGCCGGTAGGAGGGGTGACCGACGTGCTCTCCTTCGGGGGCGAGGTGCGTCAATATCAGGTGCAGATAGAGCCCAACAAGCTGCGCAGCTATGGCCTCTCTATGGCCCAGGTGACCCAGGCGCTGGAGAGCAACAACCGCAACGCCGGTGGCTGGTTTATGGACCAGGGACAGGAGCAGCTGGTGGTGCGCGGCTACGGCTTGCTGCCTGCGGGTGAGGCTGGCCTGGCGGCCATCGCCCAGATCCCACTCACAGAGACAGGCGGCACGCCTGTGCGGGTGGCCGACATCGCCAAGGTGGACTTTGGCGCCGAGATCCGTGTGGGTGCGGTGACCATGACCCGCCGCGACGATGCCGGAACGCCGCAGGCGCTGGGCGAAGTCGTCGCCGGCGTGGTGCTTAAGCGTATGGGGGCCAACACCAAGGCGACCATTGACGATATCTCGGCCCGCACCGCCATGATAGAACAGGCCCTGCCCAAGGGGGTCTCCTTCGAGGTGTTCTACGATCAGGCGGATCTGGTGAACAAGGCGGTAGAGACGGTGCGCGATGCCCTCTTGATGGCCTTCCTGTTTATCGTGGTTATCCTGGCGCTGTTTCTGGTGAATCTGCGCGCGACTTTGTTGGTGCTGCTCTCTATCCCAGTCTCCATCGGCCTGGCCTTGATGGTGATGGCCTACTTTGGCATGTCGGCCAACCTGATGTCCCTCGGCGGGCTGGCGGTGGCTATCGGCATGCTGGTGGATGGCTCAGTGGTGATGGTGGAGAACATCTTTAAGCATCTGACCCAGCCGGACAGACGCCATTTCGATCAGGCCAAGGCCCGCGCTTCGGGTGAGTGTGACCCCTACCATGGCGAGGAAGATGGTCGGGAGGAAGGAGAGCGCAGCGGCATCGCCCTGAGGGTGATGCTGGCCGCCAAGGAGGTGTGCAGCCCCATCTTCTTCGCCACCGCCATCATCATAGTGGTGTTTGCGCCACTGTTTGCCCTGGAAGGGGTAGAGGGCAAGCTGTTTCAGCCGATGGCGGTGAGCATCATTCTGGCCATGGTGGCGGCGCTGTTTGTTGCCCTGATCGGCGTGCCGGCCCTGGCTGTCTATCTGTTTAAGCGTGGCGTGACCCTGAGAGAGAGCCCGGTTCTCAAGCCGGTGGAGGCCCTGTATCGTCATCTGCTTAGTGCCACCATGGGCAGGCCCAAGTTAGTGCTAGTGACGGCGGTGACCCTGTTCGGCATCAGCATGGCGCTACTGCCGAGGCTAGGTACCGAGTTTGTGCCCGAGCTCGAGGAGGGCACCATCAACCTGAGGGTGACCCTGGCGCCAACCGCCAGCCTGAGTACCTCATTGGATGTGGCGCCCAAGCTCGAGGCCATGTTGATGACCTTTCCTGAGGTCGATTACGCCCTGAGCCGTATCGGCGCCCCGGAACTGGGCGGCGATCCTGAGCCTGTGAGCAACATAGAGATCTATATCGGCCTCAAGCCGATCGAGCAGTGGGAACACGCCGAGAACCGTCTCGAGCTACAGCGCAAGATGGAGGAGAAGCTGAGCGTCTTCCCCGGCCTGCTGTTTACTTTCTCACAGCCCATCGCCACCCGTGTCGATGAGTTGCTTTCAGGGGTGAAGGCCCAGCTGGCGATCAAGCTGTTTGGCCCAGATCTCGAGGTGCTCTCCAGCAAGGGACAGGAGCTCAGCGAGCTGGTGTCGGGTATCGAGGGCGCGGTCGATGTCTCCCTGGAGCAGGTGTCCGGCGAGGCCCAGCTGGTGGTGCGTCCCAAGCGCGATCTGCTGGCCCGCTATGGCATCAGCGTCGATGAGGTGATGAGCCTGGTGAGTCAGGGCATAGGCGGTGTCAGCGCCGGGCAGGTGATCGACGGCAACGCCAGATACGACATCAATGTGCGTCTGGCCAGCCAATATCGCAGCGCGCCCGATGCGCTGGAAGATCTCCTGCTCAGCGGCGTAAATGGTGCGACCGTACGTCTGGGCGAAGTGGCCGATGTGGTGGTCGAGATGGCGCCGCCCAATATTCGCCGTGACGATGTGCAGCGCCGGGTGGTGGTGCAGGCCAACGTGTCGGGACGCGATATGGGCTCTGTGGTGAAGGATATCTACGCCATAGTGCCTCAGGCGGATCTACCGCCGGGCTATACGGTCGTGGTCGGCGGTCAGTATGAGAACCAGCAGCGGGCGCAGCAGAAGCTGATGTTGGTGGTGCCCATCTCCATCGCCCTGATCGCCCTGTTGCTCTACTTCTCTTTCGGCTCCATCAAGCAGGTGGGGCTGATCATGGCCAACGTGCCACTGGCGCTGATCGGCGGCGTGGTGGCCCTCTATGTCAGCGGCACCTATCTGTCTGTGCCCAGCTCCATAGGCTTTATCACCCTGTTTGGGGTGGCAGTGCTCAATGGCGTTGTTTTGGTGGACTCGATCAACCAGAGGCGCGCCTCGGGAGAAGCCCTCTACACCAGCGTGTATGAAGGCACTGTGGGCCGCCTGCGCCCCGTATTGATGACGGCGCTGACCTCGGCGCTGGGGTTGATCCCAATACTCCTGTCTAGCGGTGTGGGCAGCGAGATCCAAAAGCCGCTGGCGGTGGTGATCATAGGCGGCCTGTTTAGCTCTACCGCGCTGACGCTGCTGGTGTTGCCGACCCTGTATCGCTGGCTCTACGAGACCAAGGCGCTTAAGGGGGGCAAGGAGTTGGAAGCCCTAGACTAGTTTGTTGCACCAAGACTAAGTGATTCGATGGGGCCAGGGACGGCCGGAGGCAGCGGTGTTTTCAGTTTGCCATCGCAGTTGCGCCTCCTTGGTGATGCTTGAGGGAATGAGACCTCCTCCTTTCAGCCTCTGCTCATTACTAACCTTGTGAGGAGAGACCCTAAGGGGAATTCCTTAAAGTGAACACGCGCGGCAGGAGGCCGCGCTTTTTCGTCTTTTCAAGCTGCTCTTTCAAAGTACTGTTTCAAAGTACTGCTCCAAAGTGCTGTATTAAACTGTCATTTCAAACGGCTTTAGCTCCATAGTCTTGCCCGCCTAGGGCGTGGAGGATTGATACGCTTTGAGCTATATGCCGCTAGATGGACAAACCTCATACTCCCTAGATAATGGTTGAAGCAGAGCTTAGCGATAGATGCTTACGTCCCCTCCAGTCACCTCCTATTTTGATTTGATCTGTAACTAATTTTCCGCATTTTTACCGATGCTTTATCCTTGCTGTATCGCAATTTTCTGTAGTTTTTGGGTGAAATGTGTTAAATTTTTTCACCTAATGCTCAGAGCGAACTCATTTTTGTTCGATTTGGGTCACATCTTTGCTGTCGTCGATAATAATACTAATAACTTTCATGATTTGAGTGCTAATTATTTTAGCTCGATGTTTATTCATTTTGCTAAGCGTATGAGGGCTCTGGTTTCCATGGTGACCATCTACCTGCTTGACTTAGCGGGTGAGGTGCTTTTGGCCTAAGTGCGCTCTGGTTTCTATACTCATGATGTTGATGGCAGCTTAAAAGCAGAAAACTAAATAAATCAAAGAGGATGAATGATGATTCGCTATACACTTGCAGCTAGTTGTATCGCGCTGGCCCTGAGTGCCAATGCTGGCGCCACGACAGTGGATGAAGAGCTTAAGGCGCTCAAGGCGCGTATCGAGCAGTTAGAAGCCGAGAAAGAGCAGGCGCCCGAAGAGAAGGAGATGGATAAGTCTATCAAGTTTGGCGGCGCGGCCCGTTTCCAATATTCATACGAGGACTATTCGGATGCCAATACCGATCGCGGCGGTGACTTCGACTTCGACCTCTTCCGTATCGATGTAAACGGTAATCTGGACGACGTTATCTTCTCTGCCCAGTATCGTTGGTTCGAGTATATGAACGTGATCCATCATGCCTGGGTCGGCTATAACTTCGATGAGGAGCAGCAGGGTAAGATAGGGGTGACTCAGGTGCCGTTCGGTATCCTGACCTATGCCTCGAACAACTACTTCTTCAGTTCTAACTTCTACCTGGGTCTCGAAGACGATTACGACTTGGGTCTGAACTACACCTATAAGAGTGACAGCAATCGACTGGATCTCGCCTTCTACAAGAATGATGAGCTGGGTGGCCTGGACGGTTATGTGTCGGATCGCACCCACAGATATGCCTATGACGTAGTAGGTGTTCGCCTGGCGGGCGAGGGGATATACGATGCGCCAACCGCTGGCTATGCCGCCGGTGAGAAGAACACCTTCAATGCCCGTTACAGCCATAACTTTCAATTTGACGAGGTTAAGCTTGAGCTAGGCGTGTCGGGTCAGATGGGCCAGCTTGAGATAGAAAACGGCACCGATGGTGACCAGGTTGCCGCGGCGGTACATGGGGTGCTTAACTATGATCGCTGGAACCTTAAGTTGCAGCTCACCGACTACAAGTATGATGTCGATGGCATGGATGTAGAACGTATGGTGGTCGCCGCCTATGCCTTCTACGATTCTATCCCTGCCGAGGCGACCAGTTATGTGGCCGACCTTGCCTATAGCCTGCCGGTAAAGTGGGGGCCAGTATCAAACCTGACCTTCTATAACGACTACTCGCTTGTTACCGACAAGCCGAGTGGCCAGGAAGACACCTTCATGAACGTGACCGGGGTGGCGGTCACCGCAGGTGGTCTCTATACCTATTTCGATTTCGTGGTGGCCGAGAACCAGCCTTTCATCGGCGGCTCTATGGTGGGTGATGGCGGCACTAATAAGCGCTTTAACATCAACTTCGGCTACTACTTCTAGTGGTCTAGTGTGTACCAATAAAAAACCGCATCTAAACAAGATGCGGTTTTTTTCTGCCCGTCGGGGAGGGTGAACTTAGGGCTTATACCAATCACAGTAAACATGTGATCAGAAATAGCGCAGGAAAAACGCTTGAGAACAAAGCAGGATTTTTAGATAAGTAGTTATTCTACAATTAAAAATACTAATACAGTTATCGAGCGTTTTAACAAGCTAGAATGATCAATTGTTTATTACGATTGGTATTAGCTGTCGCTTAACGCATAGCCGCCCTTGAGGTGGGCTATCTTGTTAAAGCCGAGTCTGTGCAGCGCCTGGGCCGCCACCAGTGAACGACTGCCGCTACGGCAGACCAGTACCCACTCGACATCGCTTTCCTGTTTGTGCTCCTGTACGAACTGCACCAGCCTGGTCATAGGCACGTTGATGGTCTGCTCACCCAGGGCACCCAGCTCATGTTGCAGGGCATATTCATGGGGCTCGCGAATATCCAGCAGTTTAATCTTAGGTGACTGACCCACTTGCAGCCTGAGCGCCTGGCAGTCGTACTCCTTCACCTTGGCCCTGTCGCAATCGCCTGTGTAGGCGCCGCAGATGATCTCGCTGCCGGCTTCATCTTTGAGATGAGTATCCAATCTCGCTTTTTGCTGCTCGAACTGCGCCATAGATATGGTGCCATTGATCACCTCGTTGAGCAGCGGGTTGACCCTGAACTCGGCGGCGAAGCTGGTGGTGAACTCGTTGTTGTAGTCGTGGCTCGGGCAGAGCAGGGTGTCGTCGCCTATCAGGCTGTGTAGTAGCTTGAGGCTGTTGTACATCTGCTTGGCGCAGCTGGTGTCGAAGTTGGTGCGTCCCAGGCTGCCCATCAAGACGAGATCGCCGCAGAAGGCGTAGATCACCTCGCCCTGGGGCGAGCACAGCAGCAGGCTGATGCTGTCATTGGTGTGGCCGGGAGTCGCCAATTTCACCAGAGAGAACTGACCTAGGGAGATCGACTGTGCCGGTCTGGCACCTATCTCAGTGATCTGATGTGCCTCTGGCCAGCCAAGATGATCGCTTGACTGCTCGGGCAGATAACGTGCGGCCAACTCCGCACGTCCCGAGACATGATCGGCGTGACCATGGGTATCGATAAAGGCGACTGGGGATAACTGCTGGCACTGCAGCAGGGTGTCGATACGCTGACTCAGCTCGGGCAGGGGATCGATCACCACGGCTTGTTTACTCTGCTGATCGGCGTAGATCCAGCTGCAGCTTGACCCAGACTTGAGCTGAACCAACCCGTTAAGCGGCTTCTTATCTGCGAGGGCGTCATTGCCGCTCAAGGTCAGGCAGCTATTGCCCAAGGCGTTAGCGGCAGACTGGATGCGCTCGCAGGCCTGATCGACCTCAGCCTGGGTCATGGCGGGGCCGAAGGAGAGGCGAATGGCCGACTCGCTCTGCCAGGCGGGCAGTCCCATGGCATCGAGCACGAAGCTGCGGGTCACCTTTGAGCTGCAGGCCGAGCCTGAGCTGACGCGGATATTGGCGGCGTCGAACAGATCCATGATCTCCTTGCTGCTAAAGCCGGGCACGGCGAAGTTTAAGGTAGTGGGCACGCTGTTATCGAAGCTGTGGTTAAACACCAGCGTCGGGAAGGCGCGGCGCAGCGCCAGAGCGAGCTGCTCGCGGTAGCCTTTAAGCGTTGCATGGCCATAGAAGGCG
This sequence comes from Shewanella aquimarina, assembly GCF_023349185.1. Lineage (GTDB taxonomy): Bacteria > Pseudomonadota > Gammaproteobacteria > Enterobacterales > Shewanellaceae > Shewanella > Shewanella aquimarina. Next base: position 120,618 of record NZ_JAKIKY010000005.1, read on the forward strand.
CTGTCTTGTTCGGCCAGAAGCATGGCGAACACCTCGTTGAGCGCCGCCATGCCCGGCAGGTTCTCGGTACCCGATCTCAGTCCACCTTCCTGACCACCACCGGCGATGAAGGGGGTGAAAGGTGCGCCTTCGCGAATATAGACTAGGCCGATCCCCTTGGGTGCATAGAGCTTATGACCACTGAAGGGGGCGTAATCTATGCTGGTTTGCGCCAGTGCCAGCGGGCGTTTACCCAGCGCCTGGACACAATCCACCATCCAGAACACCTCAGGATTGTGCTGACGAATGCAGGTATCCAGGGCATCGAGATCTTGATACACGCCCGTCTCGTTGTTGACCGCCATGGTGCAGATCATCAGGGCGTTGGGCACTTCTCTGGCGATGAAGTCGCGATCCAGCTCGCCATGCTCATCGACCGGAATCGCCTTGAGCTGGGCACCTATCTCAAGCAGATCATTCCAGTGGGCAAGGGAGTTGGGGACCGCCTTATGTTCGGTGGCACCATAGAGCAGGCTGTATTGCCTGTTTGGCTCCAGGCTGGCCTTGGCCTTGATGAGGGCGGAGAGTATGGCGGTCTGTATGCCTTCTGTGGCGCCGCTGGTAAAGATGAGTTTGCCTTGGCCGCTGCCCAGCAGCTGTTTGGCCCGCAGGCGGGTCTGCTCCATCAGGCTCTTGGCCTTCAAGCCCGTGATATGGCTGCTCGAGGGGTTGCCGAAAAGCTCCTCCATGGCGCCAAGCGCTGCCTTGGCGGCCTGGGGTAATACGGGGGTGGTCGCGTTGGCGTCGAGGTAGATCTGGCTAAGTGGGGATGTGTGATGCATGGGATACTCGCTGCTGATTATTTTTATTATTAGAAAAAATTCCCATATAACAAAATAGTATATGTAATTCGATGTGGCTATATTAGCAGCTTGTGAGTATTGATCAAGATCATGTTTTTGCCGCCCATAGGGCGAAATGTGTGTGTTGTTGGAGCGCAATGGGGGATTTGGTGAGAGGCGCTAGGGCGCAGATAAGCTAATTCGCCCAAGATCTATTGCGTCTCCTAGCTGATTTGCCTAAGAGCTGATGTGTCCAACAGAGGGGTGACAATTTGTATCAGATGAATGGGCTATTGAATGGCCGCCTGAATGGGCGACGGGAAGTGAACATGCCCGCGACAGGCGCGGGCAGCAGGGGGACTAGATCTTGACCTTGATCACCACCTTTCTCACCGCCTGCGGGGTCGCCGAGACGCCAGGCATATGCATGTCCTGAGGGAAGAAGAGGGCAAACATCCCTGCCTTGAAGGGGATAAAGGCCGCGCGCGCCTTGTTGGACTCATAGTCATATTCGGCGTAGTCGTGCTTGTCATAATAGGGTTCGGATGGTGTCTGATCCGCCAGAGGCAGATAGCCAAACTCCTCCTCGCCGCTCACCACATACTGGACGTCAATATATTTACGATGCACCTCGAAGGGCTCTACCTCTCTGGGCTTGGTTTCATAGTCGTTGACGATGACAAAGATATCTTTGCCTTCAAGCTCATAGTTGCCCACGGGCAGCTGAGTAAAGTCTGTCTCCTTGAGGTGCTGTAGCGCCTTGGCAATGCGCGGCCCCAGGTGGGTGTAGTGTGCTAGGTTATCTAGGGTGTCTAAGATCATGGTTGGATGCTCAGGCTGGTAGGATGCAATTAAAGTGGTGACAGTGTAGCAGGCTTATCGACGGGCAGGATAGCCTCTGGTGTAGCAGCTTATCTAGCGGTTAGGTGGAGGAGCTAGGCGGGGCAATATTGCAGCTCTGCCTGAAGGCCTGCCACCACTTCACATGTCTGCGCATCTGGGTCTTGAGCTGTTCTGGCAGGGCATCAGGCTGCTGGCCAAAATAGTGGTCGATGAAGGGCTGATGGCTGCTGCCTTCGAACAGGGAAAGTAGCGGCTCACTCAGGCGGTAATGTAGCTGGTTGAGCTGTGACAGGTAGGCTTGGGTTTGCGCCAGGTAGTATTTATGAAACACATTTTGCAGTATCTCCTGTTTGCGGTTGGCATGACCGGGGCGACAGGCGACCGACGCGCTATGTGTTGACAGATAGTCATTGAGGCCATGGAGCTGCGCCTGGCTGTAGGCCAGGGCTCGCAGGTACCTTTGTAGCAGCGTTTGGTGGGCCATGAGGGCAAGCGCGGGTTCGATCTGCGTCGTGTCTATCTGCTGCCATTGTTCCTGAGTGATGTTGCGCTTGATGCTCAGCAGCTGGCCTATGGCCGACTCTAGCTCGAAGCGACCGGCGCGCATCTCGCCGAGCACCAGAGAGTCGTAGCCGATAAACAGACTCTTAGTAATACTCCTGTCTCTGGTGAGCACCCGATTAAAGTAGGCCATCGCATTATCTTGTTTCTGCTCGAGGGCCTGTTTCAGCTTGGTCTTGAGCTCTCCCTCTTCTAAGGTATCGATGCAGGCGGGCGCTAGTTGAATAAACCTTATCTGGTAGATGAGTTGCTGGCTTGGGGGCGCCACCTTGCCGAGCGTGCTGTTGTGGTCTGCGATGAGGCGACCTAAGGGACAGTGACCCAGAGACAGAGTCTCGAGTATCGAGATGGTGATCGGGGCCAGCTCTGCTATTTTGGCTTTGCCGAGTTGTAGTGGCTCGAAAGGAGGCGGCGAGTAGGCTTGATCGATCACATGGGCCAGGCGCTGACTATAGTCTTGCCAGAGATAATCTACATCCTTGGCCCGCTGACAGCCAGCTAGCGACAGCAAGAGGCTGATAAGCATAAGGGCCTTGAGCATCGAGGTGACGTGAGTCTGCGGCAAGTTGCCCCCTTAAGAGATTGTTGGCCTTAGGCTCGCCTCTATTGCTTGCTCGCCTCAAGGGTCAGATGCAGGCCGTGGGCCTCAAAGCCAGCACTGAGACGGGAGATGAGCCTGTCGTTGAGTGATAGGCTAACCCTGATGGCCTCAGTGTCAGTCACTATCTCCAAGCCTTCGAGTCTGGCGTGGCAACGGATAATATCTCTATAGGCGATCAGGCTCTGCTTGCCAAGGGAAGCACTGCCCGTGAGAGGGATATTGGCAAAGGCGATCGCTTGGGGGGTAAAAATGATCTCTTGTTTCAGCAGGGCTCCAGCCCACACGAGCATGGCCAGGCAGTAACCCATGAAGAGTAGCCATTCACCGTCTAAGTCACTCAAAAAGAGCTGCTTAATGATAAACAGGCTGACCGTCAGCGTGATGATGACGTGGGCGAGTGTTTGGTTGGGCTTAATTTTTACCGTGTCGTCCATTTTGTTCCTCTGTGACCTCCTGCCACCGCCCTATTTTAATCGCGCTGACAAGTTTAGTGCAATTCTTATAGAATGGCCTAAGCCACGCACACAGATAAATTCAGGGAGCCGAGTTAGGTGCTTAAGTTACGTTTTCTCGCCGGGCCGAAAGCCTACAAACAGATCGCCGAGCAGGGACTGAAGCCCGAGCTATTTACCCAGGTGTTGGCGGCATCGGGTGGGCCAAAATGGCTCGGTATCGCCGCGCTGGATAAGTATCTGTTTGGCACCTTCTTCAAGGCGAGACAGACGCCGCTCTACACCCTGGGAGCCTCATCCGGCGCCTGGCGTCTGGCCTGTTTGGCACAGCAAGACCCACTGGCGGCTTACGAGCGGTTGGAGCGGGAATATATTGGCCAGCGTTACGAGACCAAGCCCAGCGCGAGCGAGGTGTCGCATAAGGTAGCCGGTATAGTCTCTGGCATATTGGGGGCAAAGCAGGGGGCGGATATCGTCAGTAATCCTGTGATTAAGAGCCATTTCATCGCCTGTCGTGGCCGTCATCTCAACCGCCTGTCTCACAGAGCCGCACTTGGTGCCGGTCTTGCCACCACGGCGGTCACTAATCTGCTGAGTCGGCGCACCCTGGGATGGCACTTCGAGCGTTACCTGTTTGGTAGCGGCGGCGCAGCCTCGCCTTTTAATGAGTTAAAGGATCTGCCGGGTCGTCACCTGGCCCTGACCGGGGAGAATATTGCCCAGGTTCTGCTGGCCACCGGCTCTATCCCCTGGGTGCTGGCACCTGTTGAGCGCATCGAAGGCGCTCCCGCCGGCCATTATTACGATGGTGGCATCACAGATTATCATTTCGATCTTCCCCTGGCCCACGCGCCTGGGTTGACCCTCTATCCCCACTTCTACAGCAAGATTCTGCCCGGCTGGTTTGACAAGTCGCTGCCCTGGCGCAGCGCCAAACGCAACTATGACAACGCCCTGATCTTGGCCCCTAGTGAGGCCTATTTAAAGCAGCTTCCCTATGGCAAGTTGCCGGACAGAAATGACTTCAGCCGACTGAGTACGGAGGAGCGGATGCGCTATTGGCGACAGGCGGCGCAGATGAGTGAAGTACTGGCAGAAGACTTAGATAAGGTATTAAAAAGTGGCGATATTATGCGTTACATTAACACTTTCTAATTAATTGGCTGCAACAAAAGGGAATCTTTTAGGGTCTAATAAGCGAAGGACCGGGTATTTTGATTGGCATGGCATCGCCGATCCAATAATGGCGTTTCGGGCAGTAATTTCGACAACTGCTACACTTTATCATTATTGCTCCTTGGTTATTTTTCAGTCGCACTGACTCGACACTCACGGCGATCACCCACCAAGGGGGAGGAGGTTGCTATGTTGACTCAAGAGATGGCGTTGATCACCCGCGACGAACTACTTTTGCCCGATGGCAGAATAGAGATACGAGTGGCGGGGCCTAGCAGCTTGAAACTGATTGCCGAGGTGCTCAAGGGGCACTTCCCGCTAGCCTTTGCCATGTCTCGCCCTCAGGCGAATCCCCCCTGTTATCCACTGGCGACTCAGTGCGAAATCATAGACTTCAATCAACTCGAAGACGACTGTCTGGGTCTGGTACTGGAAGGTAAGCAGAGGGTGAAGATCTTCTCGGCGGCCAAGCGACGTGATGGTAACTGGATAGCTAGAACCCTGAGTTGTAGCAATTGGCGCGAAGAGCCCATCAAGGGGGAATTTGAGCTGATCAGTGCAGCACTAGAGCAGTTCTATCTGGTCAACCCCGCCCTGCAGGAGCTCTATGGTGATTTGCATCTTGAAGATGCTACCTGGGTCAGTCAGCGTTGGCTCGAGGTGCTACCGCTTTATAACCGTGATAAACAGGTGCTGGTCAATCAGCCCGACTGTCACAAGACCATGGATTTTGTTCTGGAACTGATCAAGTCCCACGCGGGGCAATAATTTGCTCTCATCCGGGCCGCAATTTTTGTTACCATGGCCGCTCCTTTATATTTAGGCCTTTCTGTCATGGTACGCGCGGCTCAAGCCTCCTTTATCGTCTTACCTCAAACAGCCAATCCCCCGGCGAGCGTTTACGACTATTTCTGTCAGCGGTTCGATAATATTCCAGCCGACGTCTGGCGAGAGCGTTTCAATGCGGGCAAGGTGCATTGGCAAGACGGTCAGGCGCTGGCACTCTGTACCGCCTATCGGCCACAGCAGAAGGTGTACTACTACCGTGAGGTCGCCCATGAGGCGACGCCTCCCTATAGTGAGTCTATTCTGTATCAAGATGAGCAGATAGTGCTGGCCAACAAGCCGCACTTCATGGCCCTGCACCCCGGGGGAGAGGTAATTAATCAGTGTTTAATCAACCGTCTAAGGGTACGTACCGATTGCAAACAGCTTATCGCCGCTCATCGGCTGGATCGCGCCACCGCGGGCATAGTTCTGCTGGTCAAACAGAGTGAGCGCCGCGACGCCTATCATGGGTTATTTCGTCATGGGCAGATCACCAAGGAATACCAGGCCCTGGCGCGGCTCACTCCTGAGTTACTGGCGGAGCATAGCGCCGGGAAACTCAGCCTGCCCAGACGCTGGACGGTGAAGAATCGTATCGATAAAGGAAGCCCCAGCTTCACCATGCGCATCGTCGAGGGTGAGGCCAATAGCCACTCGGAGATCGCCCTGGTGAGCGTCGAGGGGGAGATAGGCCGCTTCGAGCTGATGCCTATCACAGGTAAGACCCACCAACTGCGGCTGCACATGAATAGCCTGGGCATGCCTATTCTCAATGACAACTTCTATCCCATACTTCAGCCCAAAGGCAGTGAGGATTATGAACAGCCGATGAAGCTGCTGGCGCGTCGCCTGGCTTTCACGGATCCTGTGACGGGTCGGCTGCTAGATATTTGCCTGCCGGAACTCTCACTCTAGAAGCCTCGCCGGATAAGACTTAGCCGTTACGAGACTGGCGTGGCGGTAGGAACTCTGTGGTACTCATGTCGCCATGGAGCACGGCGACTTTCGAGGGGGCGCCATCTTTAGCGAAGCTCACCACACCTATGCCGCTGGCGTTGATCAGCCGCTGACTGCGCATGCCGTTGGGGCGTCGGCCGCGAATGGACATGCGCTTGCGTTTGGTAAACCAGTTGAGCGGCGAGAAGTGACCATAGAGCCAGCCGTTCAATTTATCGAATACGGGTAGCAGCTTCTCGGGAAACTGATTCTTGATGCCGCTCGAGGTGATCTGATAGATCTGCGGTCCCTGAGTGCGAAAGCGGATCCCTATGTCGTAGGCGAAGGAGTAATGCACATCGCCCGAAAGGATCACAAACTGCTGCGGCGTCTTACGATGAAGGAAGATGCTCAGCAGGGTGTTGGCCGTGCCGGGATGAGCCATCCAGTTTTCGGCGTCCACCAGGAGGGAGGCGCCGATAAAGGTGGCCGCGCGCTGCACCGCCTCGATCAGTTTTACGCCGAACATGGGCGCCGCCGAGACGATAATCACCTTCTCCTGTCCCACTAACTGCTGCTGAAGCTCCATCAGGGCTTCCCAGTCCATCAGACCAGAAGGCTTGGCCAGGTTAGACTCGCTGCGCCAACGCTGGGTGCGGGTGTCGAGTATCACCAATTTGGGGGAAGTATTGAGGCTGTAGTGCCACTCGTCAAAATCCAGTAGCGCCTCGATTAAAGCGTCGTGCTGCGCCTCCTCGCGACTGGCGAGAAACTGCTTGAGCTGGGGCAGAATGTCGCCGGTAAACTTGCGCTTTTGATTCCCCAGGCCCTGAAACACCAGGTAACCGATCAGCGCATTGCCTATGATGCGTTTCGAGAAGGGGTGGCCATAGGCCGCCTGTTCCCATTTGGCGGTGAGGTTCCAGTCGTCTGTGATGTCGTGATCGTCGAAGATCATATAGGTGGGCAGATGTGCCAGCAGGCGCCGCACCTTGGTCAGCCCCGCCTTAAACTCCAGCAGGTGTAGCCACTCCTTCTGCCATCTCTGCTGATTGCTGGGTGACAGGCCGGTCACTTCCTTGGGGATATCGATCAACTGCCACAGCTCGGGTGACCAGCTAAGCAGGTAGAGGGCGACGATCTCGGACAGACTCACCAGGTGATTCTCGGCGATCGACGAGGTAAAGATGGGGTGATTGATATACCAACGTACCAGTGCGCTGCCCGCAGGATATTCGGTGCGAGGCAGTAGCTTCTTGTGGCGTTGATACATGGCCGCCGGATGATAGCTTATCTGCTTACTGTGGCCGAGTGGCGCCTGTTGAAACTCCTCCTCATACAGGCCTAATTTTTCTATGACCTTGCCAATGGCGAATAGCATGGGGCCGGCGACATCGTCGACATAGATCTGATCGCCGCTGAGCATCATCAGTGCCGGCCGTTTTGCCGCATCCGGCGCGATTTCCACTTGGGTATCGGCGGCAACCATGGCATCGCTGCTGTGGTGATGGGCGTTGCGACAAGAGCCGTGCAGCAGGGTGTCTATCTCAGGCTTTATCACGAAATCCGGGCACTCGCCGTCGCCATAGGTCAGTTGCTCGAGCGGCGCGAACAGATCCCCATGCTGGCTGTCGCTGAGCCGGTAGGGAATACTCGTGCCGACAGGATTGAGCCCTGGCTGGCTAAGATGGATCAAGTAGAAGAAGGCGTGAGTGCCGAGTTCGAGACACTCTACGGCGTCACCCTCAAGCAAGTGCCGAGTCTCACCCAGGGTGAGCGTTAACTGTGACAGCGGCGCACTGGTCACCAGGGTGAGAGTGAAATGGTCTGCGTCGCAGTGACGCAGCATGGGTCCGGTCAGCAGCAGAGGTAGTGTCATATCAGTCGGCGAGGGTGCAGATCATAGGGTCGGCGCCATAGCCCCAGGTGATGCGCGCCTCGCCGTGGTGTTCCCACAGTGATTCGTTGCGTCCCTGATAGCGGCTGCCGCTGGCGCTAGGCTGGCTGACCATGAGCGAGACGCTATCGCCAAATTCGGCGATGAGGGTTGCAGGCTCGGTGGCGAAATAGCTGACCATCACCTGTTTGGCTTTGATACCGTCGCATTGGTAGCTGACCTCGGCAGTGGGGGCGATAAGACGATATCTGGCTTGCAGCTCGGCGATACGCATCTGGTAGTTGTCGCGCACGCACTGTGTTTTATCTTCACTCTTCCAGCACTCGTTACGCCCCTTTATCCAGCCGCGTTGTTCGGCTTTCAACATGGGGGGATGCTCGTTAACGGCCTTGGTGCTGGCAGCTTGGAACACCTTGGCCATCTGTTGGTCAAGCGCGGCCAGATCGGCGTCATGGCAGATCAGGGTCTCTATGCTGGAGAGTTTGTCGCCGTTACAGTCGAAGCTGGGCTGGTTGGCCATGTGATTTTCTGGCTTGTTGGGCGCCTGATTCTCGGTTTGCGCTGCAGAGGGCGCTTTTGAAGAAGACTCGCTATTGGCTTGCATGGCCTGCTGGCTGCAGGCTGGCAGCAGTATGCTGGCAATGGCGAGTATGGCTAATTTTTTCATGGTTAAGCTCCAAGCTTGGGCCAGATATCCTTGATAACACATGAGCATATCCTGTTGTGCCGGGCGCGGCAAATCCACGGCGCCTGTTTATCCCCCAGCCTTAATATTTGTTTATCTACAAGTGTTTGGCGCGAGTCGAGGGCTGTGACGCATGCTTGCACGCTGTGAGCTTTGAACAATCCAGGGCAGGGCGCGTTTAGAGAGGTCAGCAGGCCACAACAGAGCTTAGATATGAAATGAGAGATGAAACTCGCTTCATGGGGCACAAAGGTGTGAGTCCAGTTTAGCCGATACTGTCTTGCTGCTATGATGAGTTGAGCAGGTGGCCCCAGGCAGGAGATTAGCAATGAAACTTCGCATCATACTCAATGGTAAGAAGGCCGGTGACGAGGTGCTTCGCCAGGCGATCGACAGGGTGCGGGCCGATCACGAGATTCAGGTGCGCGTGACCTTTGAAACCGGGGATGTGGCCCGGCTGGTGGATGAGGCTATCGCCGAGGGCTGTCAGCGCCTCGTCGCGGCGGGTGGTGACGGCACGGTGAATGAGTTGGTGGACGCCCTGATGCGGCATACCAGCGACGAACGCTGCGAGCTGGCACTCTTGCCTATGGGGACGGCCAACGACTTTGCTACCGCGGCCAGGGTGCCCGACGACTTCGAGGAAGCGCTGCGTCTGGCGGCCCAGGGAGAGGCCTATGGCGTCGATGTGATTCGGGCCAATGACAGGTATGTGGTGAATATCGCCAGCGGCGGTTTCGGCGCCCAGGTCACGGCCAACACGCCGGTGGCGCTGAAACACTTTCTCGGTGGCGGTGCCTATACCCTGTCCGGGCTGGTGCAGGCGCTTAACTTCAAGCCCTATGACGGCGAATTTACCATACATGGCGAGGCCAGTACCCAGCAGCTGCTGGTGGGCGCCGTGTGTAACGGACGTCAGGCCGGTGGTGGTCAGGTGTTGGCGCCGGATGCCTATATCAACGATGGCCTGATGGATCTGGTGGCCCTGCATCACTTTCCCATCGAGGCACTGGCCCAGGTGATCGCCGAGCTGCAGTCGCCCAAGGCCGATAATGAGTATGTGAAGTATCATCGCGACACCCAGGCCAGCTGGCGCTCCACCCCGCCTATGCCCATTAATCTCGATGGCGAGCCCATCGCCGAGTCTCGGGTGGAGTTCGAGCTTCAGGCTGGCGCGATCGCCATGGTGCTGCCCAAGGATTGCCCCATGCTACAGCCGGGCAGCGAGCCGATTAACAGAGAAACCCATTAATGTTGAAGATAATGATAACCGGGGCCACCGGCCTGCTGGGGCGCGCTTTAGTTGAGCAATTTGCAAAAGAGCCTGTGACGCTGCTGGCCTGCGGCTATTCGCGCGCCGGAGCCGATATGCATAGACTGGATCTGACCGATGCACGGGCGGTGAGCCAGTTTATCGAGACCCACAAACCCGAGGTGATTCTACACTGCGCGGCAGAGCGGCGACCGGATGTGTCCGAGCGCGACCCCGAGGCGGCAAAGGCGCTCAACCTGGCCGCCACCCGGCAGCTTGCCCAGGCGGCGAAGGCCAATGGCGCCTGGCTTTGTTACATCTCCACAGATTATGTGTTCGATGGCACCTCACCCGATTATGACGAAGAGAACCAGACGCATCCGCTCAATTTCTATGGCGAGACCAAGCGTGAGGGGGAGCTGGCACTGATTGAGGTGTCCAGTGAGTTCGCCGTGCTACGTCTGCCAATCCTCTATGGTCGGGTCGAGTCGCTGGATGAGTCGGCGGTGTTGGTGATGCTCAAACAGCTGGTGAATCAGGCGCCTACCCAGCAGGATGATTGGGCGGTGCGCAGCCCCACCTCGACACTGGATATCGCCAACGCTTTGGTTAAGTTGGTGGCGCGCCAACAACAGGCGGGCGATGTGGCGGGCATCTATCATTTCACCGGCGAAGAGCGCATGACCAAGTACCAGATGCTGCTTAAGATGGCCGAGATAATGGGGCTGAGCAGCCAGCACGTCTCGCCTCAGTCGAGCCCGAGCGACCTGGCCAAGCGACCCAAGGATTGCAGCCTGAGTATGGCGCGCCTCAAATCTTTGGCAATAAAGAGTGAAATCGACTTCGAACAGGGCGTAAAATACAGCCTGTCCCGCTCGGGTGACGCCCTGGCGAAGATAGGATTAGTCTTTGATCTCAAATAGGAAAGCAATGTGACGACTCTGAGTTATGGCCGCTACCGGGCCGCCGACCAACTGGCCTTGCTGCGCATCATGGCCTTGATGCTGAAACTCTGTCTCACCTTCCTGTTTGCCGACACCTTCGGCCTGTCGCTTCACAGCCCGGCGCTGAACCTCACCCTGATCCTCGAGGCCTTCTATTTAAGCTTCACCTTCTGGCTGAGAAAGCCCCTGCTCAGTAGCGACTCGGGGCTGTTTATCGCCCTGGTGCTCGATACACTGCTGTGGATCTCCTGGCTCTATTTCTCCGGCGGCGCCACCAACGCCTTCATCTCCCTGCTATTGCTGCCGATAGCCATCGCCGCCGTGCTGCTGCCCTTCTGGGCGCCCTGGTCATTGGCCCTGCTGTCAAATCTGGCCTACAGCCTGATGCTGTTTTCTATGCCTGAGAGCGCCATGAGTCATCACGGCATGGATATGCAGTCTCACTACCTGGGGATGTGGGTCAATTTCATCATCTCATCCCTGGTGTTGACCACGAGTGTGGCCCTGCTGGCCAAACGCATGCGGCGTCAGGATGCTCAGCTTGCCTTTATGCGTGAGGCGCAGCTGCGTCAGGAGAAGCTGATCGCCCTGGGCACCGCCTCGGCGCAGATGGCTCACCGGCTGGCGACCCCACTGGCTAGCATGAGGTTGCTGGTGGATGAGTTGCAGGAGGAGGCCGATGGTAATGGGCCTGCGCTGCAGGAGATGCAATCGGCACTGACGGTTTGCGAGTCCACCCTGACGGCGCTGCGCAGCGCCACCGAATCGATCCGCGAGGGGGCGCAGCGGCTGGAATCCGCCGAGCAACTGCTGAGCGGTTTGAGTGAGCAGGTCAATCTGCTGATGCCGGCGGTGAAACTGTCGTTGGAGCCAGATGATGGCCTCGACAGGCTGCAGTTGCGAGTCGATGCCAGCCTGCAGCCCGCCTTACTGGCGCTTATCGAGAATGGTGCCAGGGCCAGCCAGGAGGCGACAGGCGAGCAGAAGGTAAGCTTCTCCGCCCAGCGTCAGGGGAATGAGCTGGTGCTTGGGGTACGCGACTTCGGCCCGGGTATTCCGGCGTCTTTGGTGCAGCAGCTCGGGCATCAGATAATCGAGGAGCCCAAGGGGATGGGGGTTGCCCTCTTGCTTAGTCATGCGAGCCTGGAGCGTCTCGGCGGGCGATTAATCCTCGGCAGTCATGTGGATGGTGGCGCCGTGGCCCAGGTCTACCTGCCGATACAGGGGGCTGCATGAAGCGCTTATTGATCATCGAAGATGAGCCGAGCTTTGCCGGGATCCTGGCGCGGCGCATGAGCAAGCACGGCTATGAGTGCGCGTTGGCGCACGATGCTACTCAGGCGCTACTCAAGGCCCGTCAGTTTAAACCCAGCCATATTCTGCTGGACATGAAGCTGGCCGATGACAATGGCCTGGCGCTCATTCCCCCGCTCAAGGGCGCCGTGCCCCAGGCCGTGCTGGTGCTGTTGACCGGCTATGCCAGCATAGCCACCGCCGTCGAGGCGATGCGCCTTGGCGCCGACAACTACCTGACCAAGCCAGCCGATACCGCCACCCTGCTTAAGGTGCTGGACGATAAGGCGCCCAAGGCGATCGCTCCCGAGGTGGATGAGGCGCCCCTGAGCCCCAAGCGGGTGGAGTGGGAACATCTACAGCAGGTGCTGACCGCCAACAAGGGCAATGTGTCGGCGACGGCGCGGCAACTCGGGATGCATAGACGAACCCTGCAACGTAAGTTACTCAAGAAGCCGCAGGATATCAGTCAATAACCAGATTGGATCATTGCCCTACCGAGTCTTTCGTCCCATAATTTGATAAAAGATGTATTTTTTATGTTTATTATTGGGGTTTGAATTGCTCTCCGTTGGCCTCTATGCTCTAAGACATGGCTAGTTCACAGGCAGGTGCGCTTGACCTTAGGTTGAGACGCTAGGAAGGCGATTTCGTTATCCTCAAGAAAGGAAAGACGATGTCGACAGATTCTTTGTACAGCAGTGAGCGCTTTCTTCTCGATAATCCTATCGATCTCATCTCACTCGATAAATGGCAGAAAACCGTCAACCTGCTGGCCCAGGTGTTTAACGCACCGGCGAGTTTTCTGGTGCAATATACCCCCAAGGGATTTCAGGTAACCATCGCCAGTAAACAGGTCAGCAATCCCTACCCGCCCGGAGTGGTTATCGCACCCGATACCAATATCTTCTGTCGGCGCATCGTCGAGACCCGTTCGGATCTCTATGTGCCCAACGCCAAGATAGATCCCTGCTGGGAAACCAACCCCGAGGTGCAGAAAGATGGCTTCTCCTCCTATCTCGGGGTGCCGGTGTTTTGGCCCGATGGTAGCTGTTTCGGCACCTTCTGCGTGATGGATCGCGACAAGACAGATTACCAGGCCAGCTATTTCGAGCTGATCCACCAACTTAAGGAGATCATCGAGGCGGATCTTGCCCTGCTGGATATCTATGGTGAACTCAAGCAACTGGCCCACCTAGATGACCTGTGTCATATCAATAATCGTCGTGGATTTAAGGGGCTCGCCAGGCAGCGTATGAAGCTTGCCCAGCGAAACGAGAGCCGCTTGGCCCTGCTCTATATCGACGTCGACGACTTCAAAGGGATCAACGATGGCCACGGCCATTCGGTGGGCGACGAGGTGCTCAAGCTGCTGGCGGGGATCATCAAGCAGAGCGTCAGAGGGTCAGATGTGGTGGGGCGCATAGGCGGTGACGAGTTTGTGGTGCTGCTCATGTGTCAGAGCGATGAGGATGTGATTGGCACCGAGACGCGCATCATGCAGGGGCTGGATAATGCCATGCTCGACAGCCATCTGCCCGAGGTGACTGTGACCATAGGCCATAAGATAGTGGATCAGGATGTCCGCCTGGATGTCCTGTTGGCTCAGGCCGATGAGGATATGTTTAGGCGTAAGCGCGATAAACAGGCCCTGTAGATAAAAAAGCCCCGAGCGTGCAGGGTGCTCGGGGACGGGAGCGCAGTGGAGGGTTCCCAAAAACGAGTTAACTTTTAGAAGCGATACTCCCCGGTGAGCCAGGCGCTTTGGCCTGTGCCCGGCATGCGTTGTCCTGGCGTTAGGTCGGCACTGAACACACGGTTGTAGCCGCCGAGATGATCTTCATAGTCGGTATCGAACAGGTTGTTGACCCCAGCTTTAACCAGCCAGTTTTGTCTGTCATAGGCCAGTACTAGGTTGACCAGGCCGTAGCCTGCGCTGGTTTGCTCGGCCTGGCTGTGTGAGACCTTGTCCTGAGCCGCCACCATGACCCCTTCGATGCGGGCCGACCAGTTACCCTCTGTGAAGTTGAGACCCAGATTTACCCGTGGCGGCGCTATGCGGTAGAGGTTGTCATCGATGTCGCGGCGCTCGCCGCTGACATAGCTGGCCAGGAGATCCAGCTGCCACTGGTCTGTGATCTCATAGCTGGCGTTAATATCCATCCCTAGTAGCTGGGCATCGACATTGGCAAATTCCATCGGATCTTGGCTGCCCATCATGTTGGCGGCCATGATCACCGCAGGATCGGTCGATTTCACCCCCTGGATATAGTCGTCGATGCGATGCAGGAAAAATCGTGGGCTGATGCTTAGTCCCTGACGGTTGAAGTCGGCGCCCAGTTCCAGCTGATAGGCGGTTTCCAGGTCGAGATCCATCTTGCCCACATAGGTGCGACCGTCGGCGAGTCCACCGGTGGACTCCATCGGGATCCACAGGTATCTCTGCTGGTAGCTGGCACTGTCTTGTTTGCGGGCCAGTCCCAGTATCCAGGTTAACTCCTCATTGACGCGGTAACGGCCGTTGATCACCAGATCCACCCCAGTTTGAGCCTGAGCGCGATCGGCCTGGTTATATCTGTCCATCAACACCTTGATGGCGGGCATGGCGCCAGCCATCGAGTGGCTGACCTCGTCGGCATCGGTGCGGTAGTGCTTCACCCTGGCGCCGAGCTGCCAATGCCACTGGTCGATCTCCTGTTGCCATTGGGCGAAGGCGCTATAGGTGTCGTCCTGCACCTTGTTGAAGTTGTCGACCCTGAACATGGGCTTGGTGGGCTCTGTGATCACCGAGTTGTGTTCGCTGAGCTGGCTGTCGAGGCCAAATAGCCAGGCGTCTCTGCCCAGGGTCAGCGCCATATCATAGCTCTTGCTCTCGGCGTTGTTGTAACGGGCGTTGGCACTCTCGGGCTTCTGGCGTTCGCTGAAGTTATCCATGCCGTGTCTGGCATCGCTATAGGCGAGATGCCAGTCGAGCTCCCAGGTGTTGAGCCTGTGCTCGCCTTCCACTTTTACCCTGTCGGTGCGGATGAAGTCGATATCCATCGGCAGCACCGGGGTGCCCGCCTCTGTGGTTTCCAGGTGTTGATAGCCGATGGCGATTGACTCATCCTCTAGCCCCTTGTCGCTGAGATTAAAGCGATATTGGCCACCGACGATCTGCTTGTCGTAGCCGCTGGGGGAGATGCGAAGATCGTTACCGGACTTCATATCTTCATCCCCATGCATGAGATCGCCATAGACCAGCAGGGCGTGCTCTTTACCACCGACATTGACTTTGGCCCCAAGGTGGCTCTGGCCGCCATTGCCCTGATACTGGGCGGCGACACGTCCTTGGGTGTCGTTAAAGCTGGCCTGGGATTCGATCACCTTGATGCTGCCGCCCACTGTGTTAGTGCCGGCCGAGACGGGGGCTATGCCGCGGTGCATCTCGATGCGTTCGCTGTTGATCAGGCTGGCATAACTCAGCGGCGTGTCCATGGCGTTGGGGCCAGCACCGGCGAGGGAGACGCCATTGACCTGAGTATTGACCCTGTCGCCGAAAAGGCCGCGATATTGTGCTATGCCGGTCAGTGGACCGTTACCGTTGACGGCCGTGCCCGGCAGTTGGGTCAGCAAGCCGCTGATGTCGCTGACGGGCGCCTGGGCTTCGGACGTCACAGAGGTATAGTTACCCTGGTGGGCACCATGGACTTCGATGATCTCGAAAGCGGCTTCTTGAGCCTGGGCAAGGGGAAGTGTCAGCAAGGCAGTGCCGATTGAGAGCGTAAGGAAAGAGAGACGCAGCGCCATAATATTTGAGTTCTTAGGTTATTAGGTGGCGGCATTTTGGCAGCCCGGTTTAGGCGTGACAAAGACAAACTCAGATAGTGCGACAAGGTGTCGCACCCGCTGCGCCCCCAGGGGATTGGCATCTAAGATTCAGGATTTCGGCGCCATCAGACAGAGATTCAAACAAGTGTTTGCTTTTTTAATCAGTGTGTAAGAAGTGATTTTTATGGTCTGAAGATTAATTATTTTAAGGATAAATCTGGCTTGGTTTATTGTTTTTGTAAGATTGAATATAAAATTCACTTTATAAAACTCAATTTAATTAAACACTTACTTGGTTTGTAATTTCCTTTGCCATGTTTCTTGGTTTATTTGTATGACCAATAAAATTCATTGACATCAATAGTTTTCAGTCTTTTAATCAAATTCAGGTGTTTGATAAATTAAACGCGGCGGGCGTTTTGTTGTGCTCTCAAATGCTTAATTAGGGTCGGGTGATTTACCGGCGAGCTAAGATAAATTGGGTATTGATTATGGAACATGAAACAAACACAGCGCGTAGCGTAACCGAGACTGACTCTGATCACGGCGCCATGACACGTCGACAATGGCTGCAGGAGATGCTGGCGGGTAACGAGACAGATCTTAAAGATGAAGAGCCAGATTGTTATGTCCTGGGATATAACTAACGGCTAACAGTAACCGACATTCGCTCGCTATCGCTTGATGAGCTCGTCTTGATAGAGTTCGCCTTGGTATAGCGAGGCCTGATAGAGAGCGCTCATAGAGAGCGCCTTGATATGAGAGGGTTAACCTCATAGGTCAGGCATGGCTCAAAAATAAGGAAGTTTTAGCATGCAACTCTCTTGTCATTGTGGGCAGGTAAAGCTGACCCTAGCGACACCACCGGACACTTTAACCTCTTGCAACTGCTCCATCTGTAGTCGTTACGCCGCCCTGTGGGGCTATTTCGATCCTAAGGAGGTCAGCCTTAACGAGCAGGCTACGTCCGGCCAGGAGGAGAGTGCGTCTGTGGGGTATAGCCATGGGGATAAGTATCTGGTCTTCTACCACTGCAAGCGTTGTGGCTGCGTGACCCATACGCTGACGACGGACAAGGTAAGCGAGCCCAGGATAGCACTGAATTTCAGGATGGCGCCACAGGCGCTGCGCGAGAACATTCAGATCCGCCACTTCGATGGTGCCGATACCTGGCAGTATCTGGATTAAAATCGCCTAGATTAAAAGCACCTAGATTAAAGCGCCTCGATTTTATTGGTTAAACTAAGCTGTGTCGGCATAGGGCATCTTTCAGCCCTATGCCTAAATCAATCTCGAAAGAGTGATTAGTCGACGGCGATCATCACATTGCTTGCCTTGATGATGGCATAGGCTTCGCCGCCCACCACCAGGCCTAACTCTTGGCATGATCTCTTGGTGACCACAGAGGTGATCTCAACGCCTGGGGCCAATTCGATCACTACTTCGTTGTTTACCGAGCCTTCCTCAATTGCCTTGATCTTACCTGTGAGGTTATTGCGTGCGCTAATTTTCATACTGATTTATCTTCCTGTTAAATAATGAAAAACCATGGTAACCCTTAGTGTAAATTGGGGATACTCAGATATAGATATTTGTGAAGCCTATTGGGGTTTAGCCTGAGCTACACGCCTGCGCTCGCCGATCAGACCGATGACCTGTGGCATCAGGGAGGCGGTTATCATGGCCAGCATCAGCAGGTACTGATGGGGCGTGAAGGATTCGCCCAGCAGCACCATGCCCGAGACGATACCCGCCACTGGGTTTGCGATGCCACCAAAGGTAAAGTCCACCACGCTCATGCGCTGCAACAGCCAGACATACATGATATAGCCCAGTACGGTATTGAGCAGGATGATCCAGCCGATGCCGACAAGGTTGTTCGGGCTGAGCTGGCTAAGCGCGTTGCCATAGCCTTGGGGCGCCAGCCAGGCATGCACGCTTGCAGCCATGCTCAGCAGCACGCCGCCGATGATCAGCTGCCAGGTCAATACCGTCCACCAATGCATGCGATCCCCAAGGGCCTTAGTGATGCCACTACCGACTATGATGCAGCTGATGGCCGCCAACATGGCGAGCAGACCTATGGGGTTGAGGCTGATGGAGTTGGGGTTAAACAGTAGCCAGGCCAGGGCGATCAGCACCAGGCCGAAGAAACCCTGGGTCAGGCCGGGGCGCCGCCCATGAAACAGCCACTGGTAGAGCATGGCAAATACCGGCACAGAGATCATACCGACGCCCGAGATGGCCGAGGGCAGGGTGAGTGCCATGACGAAGATCAGGCTAAAGAAGGCGGCGATATTGATAAAGCCGAGTCGAAACAACAGGCTCCACTCCTGACGCTTGGGCAGGCTGGGTTTGATTGCCAGCAGGATAAGGCCAGCCGGCAGTGCCCGTAAGGCACCAAGCAACAGGGGAGGCCAGTCCGGCAGCGTATATTGGGTCACCGCATAGGTGGTGCCCCAGAAGAAGGCGGGGATCATGGCAAGGAGGACATTCATTTTTATCTCAACAAAAAGTATCTTTATGTAAAGATATTAGTCTGCGCCTTTTGTTTCTGCTTGTAAAGTACCTCAGGATTAATTATCTTTACCTGAAGATAAATTGCGATGGTAGCACTGTCACCTAACTATCCTGAGCGCGGGATAAGTAAGTCGTAATCATTAACCCCAATTGTTCCCGGAGAGCAGATGAACTCAGATCACCTCGATGGCGTCGATCGCCTCACAGCCCAGTGGGCCAAGGAGAAGCCGCACCTCGATACCCTGCCTATGGCGATTCTCGGCCGTCTGATGCGTATCTATAAACATCTGGAGGCAGAGGTAAGCGCCTGCCACAAGCAGTTTGGTATCAGTATGGGGGAGTTCGATGTGTTGGCGACCCTACGCCGCTCGGGAGAGCCCTATCGCCTGACACCGTCGGATCTGCTCGCGGCCATGATGCTCACCTCGGGGGCCATGACCAATCGCGTCGACGGACTGGAGAAGAAGGGGCTGGTGTTACGCAGCCATAGTCAGGAAGACAGGCGTAGCGTCAGTGTCGGGCTGACGGCGGCCGGGCTCGCGCTGATCGACGAGGCTATCCTGGCCCATGTGGCGGTGCAGCAGGCCCTAACCAGCCGCCTGTCGCTCGATGAGAAACAGCAAGTTAATGCGCTATTTAAACATTGGTT
The DNA here is from genome assembly GCF_023349185.1 of Shewanella aquimarina. Lineage (GTDB taxonomy): Bacteria > Pseudomonadota > Gammaproteobacteria > Enterobacterales > Shewanellaceae > Shewanella > Shewanella aquimarina. The sequence goes on from NZ_JAKIKY010000005.1 coordinate 139,886, forward strand.
GCAGGCATTTGAGTCTTAAGTTTGCCCTTCATCTGTCGGTGGACAGCCGCTGCTGACTGCCGACTTTTTCATCGCTTCTTCCCATTTCTTCTGTAAATAAAAGTATACGCTTGGTCTAGGCTGGTGGGACTCGCTTGGTCACTTTGACAGCCTGATACTTGCTTTCTATTGTCCTTTTAACTCGCTTACCGCCTGGGTTAGCGAGCATTTTCACCTCAATTCATGCCCGTTTTTTCGCCGACATTTAGCCGCCTTTCTTGGCTAATTTAGCCAAATTGAAATTTCTTGAGCGACTTGACCAAAGTCAATTTCAATCCGCGCCAAAGGAATAATCTTAGCGCAACAAGGTAATAACACCTTCATCACAGTGGCTCTGGCAGTTTGAACCCCTTTGGTGAAATGCGCTAACAACGGAGTATTTTATGAAAAAGCAATCTTCTACCCCTGCAGTCAATGTCGATCAGCAACGTCGTAGCTTCTTAAGTGGTTCAGTCGGTTTGGGCATAGTGGGTGCGGGTATGGCGGCAGGCCTGGTTTCTGGCAGTGCCTCGGCCACCACACAGACTAAGTCGGACCGCATGGCTAACTACAAGGCGGATCAGCTGGAACGCGTGACTCAAGAGTTAGTGCCACCACCTATGGTGCCTAAGCATGATCAGGTCGCCAAGGGTAAGCCCAAGGTGGTACAGGTGAAACTGGTGGTAGAAGAGAAGCAGATAGAGCTGGAAAATGGCACCAAGGCCTGGGTCTGCGCCTTCAATGGCAGCGTGCCTGGTCCGCTCATCGTCTGCCATCAACATGACTTTGTCGAGTTGACACTGGTTAACCCTGCCAGCAATGCCCTGGCCCACAACATCGACCTGCATGCAGCCACAGGTGCGCTGGGCGGCGGCGAATTGACCCTGGTTTCTCCAGGTCAGGAGGTTACCTTCCGCTTCAAGGCGACCAAGGCGGGTACCTTCGTCTATCACTGTGCGCCGGGCGGGGTGATGATCCCTTGGCACGTGGCCATGGGTATGCATGGTGCCATCATGGTATTGCCTCGTGAGGGGCTAACAGACGCCGCCGGCAAGCCAATCAAATATGACAAGGCCTACTATATTGGTGAAGCCGACTTCTATGTGCCTAAGGATGCCAAGGGTAAATACAAGGCCTATGACACTGTGATGGGCAGCATGAATGACGTGCTGGAAGTGATGAAGACGCTTACCCCTTCTCATGTAGTGTTTAACGGTGGTGTGGGTGCCCTGACAGGCAAGAATGCCATGACCGCCAAGGTGGGTGAGTCTGTACTCTTCATTCACTCACAGGCCAACCGAGACACCCGTCCTCACATCATCGGCGGACACGGCGACTATGTCTGGCCGGCCGGTTCCTTCACCGATGCGCCGCAGACCAACCTGGAAACCTGGATGGTCGCCGGTGGTAGCGCCTGTGCCGCACTGTATAACTTCCGTCAGCCTGGCCTCTATGCCTATGTGAACCACAACCTGATCGAGGCGATCATGAAAGGGGCTGCCGCCCACATTAAGGTCGACGGTGAGTGGGATGACAACCTGATGGTGCAGATCAAGAAGCCATCTAGCATAGCCACGGCCTAAGGCCACAAGGCTCGAGTCTAGGTTAGGCTCGAGCCACCTATCATCACGACTTGGGGAGGTGCAGATGCAAAGGTTACTCCTGATGGGATTGCTGATGATGCTGGGACTCGTCTCTATGAGTCCACGCGCAGAGGCCGCCGAGGTGGATTATGGCCTGGAGGCCAGCGTGTATCTCTGGTACGCCAGTCTGGATATGGGCCAAGCAGACAAGCGTCTTGCGCCACAGAGCGATCTGGTCGATCACGCCGAATATGCCGGTAGCCAACCCGGCAACGGCGCCCATCATCTGATGTCTATTAACCTCATCAGCCGCAGCCAAGATGGTATAGAGGTAGAGGTGGAGACAGAGTTTCAGCTCACTTCTCCTAATCTCTCTGCCAACCCCGCTACTGACGAGGGCGAGACAGAGGTGCGGGGCCAATATGTGGTGCAGCGCCTGAGCCTAGATAGCCAGGGCCTGGTGCGCAGCAGCGTCACCCTGGTCAACGAGTATGATGATTTTACCTCTCGCTACCGCCCTGCGGCAGAGATAAACCTGGTTCGCGCCGCGCTATACCGCTGGACCGAGTCGCTCGACAGGCTGGATGACGTGGCTCTGCTCGGTCTGTTAGCTAAGGATGCAAGCTTTACCGGCCCCGAAGATGTTAGCCAGACCCCGAGTCAGTATCTCGCCTATCTGCACAGCCTTAATCACAGTAACAGTCGCCGGGTGATCAAGAATTACAGTCTCACGCCAGAGGATGGGCAATATCGTCTGAGCTTCGAGTATCAGTGGACCGCCACCAATAGCGACGGCGACGTGGAACTGGCGAGGGTCGGCGTCACTATGTTGCTGGTCGCCACGCCCGAGGGGGCCAAGGTAGTGCTATACCGCGCAGAGTATCTGCCGCCGGTAACAGATCTCGGCGCCGAGGTGCGTTGTTGACAGAGAAGGAATTAATCATGACACGAGTTATTCAAGGTAAGTTTCATCTGGCCCTGAGCCTCTGCCTGTTGCTCATCGGCAGCCTGGTTAGCGGCACTAGCATGGCGAACATGCCTATCCTCAAGGGGATTGGCGGCGACTTTAGCCTGCGCAGCAGCAAGGGGGGTGAGGTACGCCTGTCGGACTTTAGCGACAAGGTGGTGATGATGTTTTTCGGTTACACCAACTGCGCCGACATCTGCCCCACCACCATGGCGCATATCAGTCAGCTGATGAATCAACTCCCGAGCGAGAGCCGCGAGCGTATTCAAGTGCTCTTCATCAGCATCGACAGCGACTATGATACGCCCAAGCATTTGAATAAATACCTCAGCTATTTCGACCCCAGCTTTATTGGCCTGGTCGACGAGCGGGAGAAGATAGATGAAGTGGCCGCGCTCTTTAAGGCCGACTACACCAAGCTGGCCGAAGAGAAGGTGACGACAGAGTATAAGAAGCTGAGTCTGGAAGATAGCAAGGCGCCTAAGCGTCAGGGTTATCTCTATTCCCACACCGCCAAGATCTTCGTGCTCGACGGTAAACAGCGGGTACGTGGCTTCTTCTACACAGGTACCCCCATAGATGAGATGCGTCAGCAGATAGAGAGTCTGCTCTAATCATGAAAGAAGGAAATTATATGAAAGCTCGATTCTGTTTGTTTGTTTTGCTTTGTAGTTGGATTGGTGCCGCTCAGGCCAGCGAGTTGATGGTACACGACGCCTGGATCCGCGGCATGCCGCCCACTTCTCGGGTCGTGCCTGTCTACCTGTCGTTGCATAACCCCAGCGACAAACCACTGGTGCTGAAGGCCATCAGCAGCCCTAGAGGCATCGTCGAGCTTCACCAGACCCTGATGGAGAATGAGGTGATGCGTATGCAGGGCGTTGAGGCGATTCAGATCCCACCCCATGGCATGGTGAAATTGGCGCCCGGTGGCTACCACGGCATGATGTCAGACTTTAAGGCCGGGGTGCCTGCGCTCGGCGAAGAGGTGGCGCTTACGCTGACCTTGGCCGATGGTGAGATCCTGTCTGTGGTGGCAAAAGTGACGGCCAAGGGAGAGGCTCACGACCATAGCATGCATCACTAAAAATGCCTTCACGCGCTTTTTGATTTGATTCATCTTTAATACCTGTTCATTATGATCTAGATCACGACTTGCCAGCAGGTTGTGATTTAGATTAACGGAGCAACAGGACTAAGGAAGGCGCGATGATAACCGATCCACAGATTAAGGCCTGCATTCACAAACACCATCTGTTTTCGACACTGGGCGAAGAGGAGCTTTGTCGCCTGCTCGGTCAGGCAGCCAAGATCACCCTGGCCGCCCATGAAAACTTGTTCTATCAAGGGGATCTGGCTAAACGTTTCTACTTAGTGATCCAGGGGCATCTGCAACTCTATCGCACCAGCCTGCAGGGCCAGGATAAGGTGATAGAGGTAGTACGCGAGGGACGCACCTTCGCCGAAGCGCTGATGTTTAGCCGTCAGGCCTCCTATCCCGTGTCGGCCCAGGCCGTGTCCCACTGCACCTTAGTGAGTTTCGATAGCGAGGCTTATCTCGCCATGCTCAGGGGCAATCCCGATGCCTGTATCGCCGTGATGGCGGAGATGAGCGTTAGACTGCGTAAGGATATTAACGAGGTAGAGCTGCTCTCGGTGCAGAATGCCCAGTCGCGTCTGCTGCTTTTTCTGCTGCGAAACATGCAAAAGATAGGCGACAACCAGGGACGGGTCGAGTTGGATATTCCTAAACGTGTGCTGGCATCGCGCCTATCGATTCAGCCGGAAACCTTTTCCCGCCTGATGAAGAAGATGGTAACCGAAGGGATCATCAGCGAGTCACGTGGTGCCATAGACATTAACGATCTCGCTAAGCTCTATACCAGTGCCAACTTGCCCTTGGCCAATCAAGGGATGAATCCTAGTGAGCCCCTTATTCGCTCTAATAAGGCGCCCTGTCAGCAGATTGCTATTGAGATGGTGTAGCCTGAGCCTGTTCTAGCCGCTCTGCCGTGCAGCAGCGATCCCTGCCGGTTTCCTTGGCGCGGTACATCGCCTTGTCTGCCAGCGCCAATAGGCTGTCCGGCGTATCGCCTGTTGCCGTAGTGACTATGCCGAAGCTGGCGCTAATGGGGATCAGGCTGCCCTGCCAGTTGAGGCTGGATTGTCTCAGGGCCTGCTGCAGTTTCTGGGCGATGATCTCCGCCACCTCGCCATCTGTGCCGGGTAACACCAGCAGAAACTCCTCGCCGCCGAGTCGGCAGAAGATGTCCATGGCGCGGGTGACCTTACCTATCTGCTGCGCCGTCTTGACCAACACAGCATCTCCCGCCGAGTGACCAAACTTGTCGTTAATCTGTTTGAAAAAATCCAGATCGAACAGGATCAGGCTATAGGCTTGACCATCCCTGAGCCAGCGCTGATGTAGCTGCTCCAGTTGCTGCTGCATGGCGCGCCGGTTCCACAGCCCTGTGAGGTAGTCCCTGTCAGCCTGTTGACGCATCTTCTGCACCAGGCGGGTGAGGGCGTTGCCCATCATGATCACGTTTATCCACAAGGTCATGACGACATACAGCCACAACATGGGGATGGCGTCGGCGCTCTGAATGCTGGCCAGATGGGATTTGAGCGCAGGCTCGATGAGCAGCAACAGCGCCCTGAGGCCGAAAATGACGCCCATCAGGGCGATGGGGCTCAAGAGGATCACGGCGATGGGGCGTTTGACAGTGTTTTCCAGGGCGACCAGGTTGTCTTTGGCCATGAGCAGAAAGGTGCTGGCGGCCATGAAGGAGAAGAAGATGCCCAGGGTATCGCTGGCTTCTATGTTGGGTGGCTGAGTTAACATCAAGAGCCCCGTCAGGAGCAGTAAGGCGAGATCTATTTTGATGCTGCTTGGCAGGCGAAACAGGCGTTGGGTGCCGCTACGAAGCAACACGAAACCGAGTAACAGCAGCATGTCTGCCCCCAACCAGTAGAGATAACTCGGCGTCTGATCCCTGAGTGTGGTGAGGAGCACTCCCATTAAGATAAATAGGTTGGCAAGGGAGAAATAGGTGCTGGCGCGGGGAGCTATGCCTAAAGGGTAGGCCATAAGGCCCCAGGCTAAGGTAGAGGTACTGGCGAGCAGGCAGATAAATAACACCAGCAGCTCGGCAATGGGGTCAATATTCATAAGCAATCTTTTTCTTTTTCTACACTATAAAACAGCCGCGGCGTCGAGTGAATTGGTTTGTTAATGAATTGTTGCTTTGATTGTCGGCGGGCACACTCTCGCCCAGTTTTATGCTTACTCGGCCTCTATTCATAGGCGGTCATTTAGCCGAAACTAAGACTATTCACTGTCAGCGTTCAGATAGTCATGCTCGAAGCTTTTCGCATCCACGGGTCTGCCATAGAGATAACCCTGGCCGAAGTCGCACTCCTCCTGGCGGATAAATGCATCCTGTGCCTGGGTCTCCACTCCTTCGGCGATCACGTTGAGCGTCAGTTTCTTGCCCATGGCGATAATTGCCCGGGTCAGCTCCCTGTCTTGCTCGTTCTTCTCCAGATTGGTAATGAAGCAGCGATCTATCTTCAGGGTGTCGAAGGAGTATTTTTGCAGATAGCTCAGTGAGGAGTAGCCGGTGCCGAAATCGTCGAGGGAGATCCTTACCCCCAGGGCCTGCAACTGGCCTATGATATGCTGCGCCAGCTGCTCATCCTGTAGCAGCACCCCTTCCGTGATCTCCAGTTCCAGGGAGGAGGCCGGCAGGCGGTAGAGTCTCAAGAGGTTGGCAATATAGTCGGCAAAATCGGTATCGCGAAACTGTAGCGGCGAGATGTTGATCGCCACCCGAAAGCGCCTGTTGGGATCTTGGCTTAGCCACTTGGCTGCCTGTTCTATGGCGGTATGCAGCACGAAGTTACTTATGGCGATGATTTGACCATTGTGCTCCGCCAGGCTGATAAATTGATCCGGCGGTACATTGCCCAGCTGAGGGCTGTGCCAGCGAAGCAGCGCCTCGGCACCGATAACCCGCTTGTGTTGCAGGCTAAATAGCGGCTGATAGTGTAGGCTCAGCTCCTGATGTTTCAGGGCGTCCACCAGGTGTGACTCCAGCAGGCAGCGGCGTTCGATATTGGTCTGGGTCGACTTGTTAAAGAAGCTGTAGGGCGTGCATTCGGCCTTGCTGATGCTCATAGCGGCACCGGCTTTCTGCATCAGCTCCGAGGCCTCGTGGGCATCGGTTGGTGCGACAGCGACCCCAATGCAGCAGGGGATCTTGATGCTGAACTCTGCCAGGGCGAAGGGGATATTGGCGGTCTGTAATATGCTGTCGATCAGCGGGATCTCCAGGGGATTCTTGCCGCGGTGAGCGATGACGAATTCGGCGCCGGCGATGCGGGCAAACAGGGTCTCTTTATCCAGGATGCGTTTGATACGTTGACTAAAGAGTTGCAGTACCTTGTCGCCGACCACATAGCCATAGCTCTCGTTGATCGACTTGAAGTTCCGCAGGCCAAAATAGATCACATAGGTCGACAAGTCATCGGGTTGACTGAGCTGCTGCGATAGCTGGTTCACAAAGCCCAACCGATTAGCCAAGCCTGTTAATGGGTCGTGATCCTTATGAAATTGCAGCGAGTTTTCAATTGAGGTGCGCTGCTCTATCTCGCTTAATAACTTCTTGTTGAGCCTGGTGAGTTCCTGGGTGCGTTGCTGCACCTTGGTCTCTAAGATCTGGTTGAGATGAAAGAGCTTGGCACTCTGGTACAGACTGGCGAGATTGGCATTGATGGCATTTTGAAAGCGTGCTAGTAGATGGCGAAAAGTGCGGCCATAGTCTCTCTCTTTGTTGTCCAGCATACACAGGGTGCCGAAGGGCTGACCGTTGGGCCAGGTGAGCGGCAAGCCGCAGTAGGCGATCATCCCTAGTTTGATGTCGGGATTGCGATCCCACTCCTTATCTTTGAGGGCGTTGGGCACCACAAGCTCGGCTTGGCGCTGGATCACCGTCTCGCAGTAGAGACCGTGGCCCAGGCTTTCTGTGTCGTGGCGCTTGTAGGGATTGTCCGGGTGATGGCTGGTGGTGAAGACAGAGATATCTTTCTCCGTCACCCGCATGATCAGGATGGCCGGAGTGTCGACGATTTCCGATAGCAGATCTAAGGTTTGCTGCCAGCCGTTAAACATCTCATCCGGAACTGCAAGCTGGGCAGTGTTGACCTGAGTCTGGCTGAAGAGCGGGTCTTGCTCCAGCAATGAGAGAGCGTCTTGATAGGGGTTCATAGGGGATCCTGAAAAGCGTGTGTGCCATCCATTTAACTAACTATAACCTAAAGATTTCATCCCTGTCTTTCGCTGGTTTGTTGTTTTTTTAATCAGTGGCAGGTTTAGGGCTATTTTTTGCTTTTCTTTTCGGTTTGCTTTAACGCAAAAACTTACTTGGTTGGCGCGATGACATAGGCTGAAAAATAAAAAAAAGGCCCGATGATTGGTTATCTCATCGAGCCTTTTCGTTCTTGCCGTTAGCCGCTTGGGCTTAGAAACTCAGCGTTTGCTGTAACGCTCGGCGCCATTCAGTGCCGTTAGTCGTCATCCAGACTTGGTTGGCGTTGATTTGAAGGTCTGGATCCTGAGGATGGGGCATCAATCCACCTAAAATAATAAGCTGACTGCCGTGAACCATGGCGCGATAACCACGCTTAGCATCGAAGGGGAAGTTATCCATGGCCTTGGTCCAGCTGGAGCCATCTTGCGAATACCAGAGATCGGTCAAGGTTTGGTTAGCGCTATATCCGCCAAAGGCCCATAATTTACCATCAAATTCAACGAGATGATGAATATGTCTCGCGCCTAACCCTGTGGTATCAGTCTCTTTTGTCCAGGTGATGCCATCTGTGGTGGACCAGATGTCACTGAGTTGAGTCGTTCGTGATTGGGTTTCATGACCCGCAACAGCCCAGAGTTTGCCGCCAAAGCTGCTGATTTGGGTTACGGCGCGCGTGGGAAAGTTATTGTTGCCCACATCTGTCCAGTTGATGCCATCTTCCGAGCGATATACGACGCCGTTTTGTGTGTTGATAGCCCATAATTTATTGTCGAATGAATAGACTGAGTATTGACCGTTTTGCGTGCCAACATTTGGTCCGGTAAGTGCCTCTTGGGTCCAGGTTTTACCATCGAGTGATGAGTAGCTACCACTTGCGTGCAAGGCCCAAATCTTGCCTGAAAAAGTAAGTAGTTTGCTGTCCGTCGGAAAGGGAAGCGTCGTGGAATCATCTAATGTCCAGCTGAAACCGTCAGTAGAGTGCCAACGAGTATTTACTTTCTCGAAATCTTCGTTGGTGCCAGAAAGCAGTTGTATCTCTCCCTGGTGACTGACTGCCTGAATGTCTGTCATGGCTGGTATCTGATTATTGAGCGGCAGCCAATGCTTTCCGTCTGTTGTTTGCCAGTTGTCGTTGAGTATGATGCCATTCTCACTTCTGCCGCCGATAACGACCAGGGCATCATTATGTACCGCAGTGGTGAAGTATTTACGTACCCTATCTACCATGTAGGATTTTAAGCCGAAGTTTGCGTCTGCAGTTGCTAACGTCCAAGAGGCACCGTCGGTGGAGATCCATACATCATTTGGAAAGGCTGAACGATTTGGATCGAGCTGATCGATATAACCGCCCAGCAAAATTAATTGATTACCGATTTGCCTTACTTCATGGCGTTCTCTGCCCGAGAATCCAGCGTCATTTGATATTTTCGTCCAGTGAATACCGTCGTCTGAGTTCCAGATATCGGCAGTCTTCTGGGTATCGTTTCTGCCACTAAATTGCCAAAGTTTATCTTTAAATTCGACAAAGGCTGCGCTTACTCTCTGGGTTGCTGTCGAGTCTGACGACTCCAGCTTCCAGGTGATGCCATCGGTAGAGGAGTAGATCTCTTTGACATAGTCTCCGGCCTGAAAGTCATAGCCGCCGTATATCCACATCTTGTCATTGAAAGTGGTCATCGAATAGCCGTTGCGCTCGCTAAAGCCAATATCGGCATTCACCTGCGTCCAATTGATGCCATCTGCTGAGCGCCATACATCGTTAAGCTTACTATTACTTCGTGTACCTACGAGCCAGATATGGTCTGTAAATGTATAAACTGCCATGGGGTGGCGTTCGCCGAAAGGAGCTTCATCAACCACTTTTTCCCAGATGTTGCCATCCTTTGAGCGCCAGATACTGGCATCATTACCTGCTTGCTCATAGCCGCCGATGAGCCAGAGATAGCCATCGAAGGAAACAGCCTTGGCCGAAGTGCGGCGAGTGAGGTTATTATTGGCGACATAGCTTGCCTGACCAGCATGTTGGCCGTGGAAGAGGTTAAAGTAGGCATCACTCGTCGTGGTTAAGCTGCTGTCTATTAGCGGCTGTGTGGATAGCTTGTCGACCAGCCCGTTATCGCAGTTGCTGAGATTGTTAAAGTCACAGTCAGCCTGAGTGGTTCTAGCTAGTTGTAGAGGAGTATCTACATCAGTAAACACTTCTGTGTCATCGGCACCTATCAGCAACTTGAGTGTTAGCGATGTAGGAGCGACAGAAGCAAAGAAGCTGCTGCTGGCTTTAAGGTAGTTAGCGGTTTCGGCTATCTCGGCAAAGATCTGCGTCTCGCCCGGCGTATGCGCCGTCACCTGTCCACTTGCATCCACCGAGGCCACGGCAGGATCTTGGCTGCTAAAGGTGACGTTAGCAACCTCGACATTGACGGGATTCAGATAAGTTTGATCGATAAAGAGCGCCACAGTGCCAGTGTTGTCGAAGGCGATAGCCCTCTCGGCCTTGGCGACATTGACTTGGTAGGCGGCGGAGGCTGCCAGGTACTTGGCATCTTCTGCTACCTGGGCTGTTATTGTGCTGGAACCTGCGCTTATTATGGTGACTAAGCCATCACTGGAGACGCTGACAACTTCTGGGTTAGAGCTGGTATAACTAATGGCTCCAGTTCCTAAAAACCCTTGAAGTGAGTTGCTAAAAGCCTCATCACCGAAGGTTTTATCTATGGGGCCGCCCTGACTAAAGCTCAGAGTTTGACCGAGTTTTACAGCAACCTTTTCTGTATCTGATGAGCCGCTTCCACCGCCACAGGCGCTGAGCTGCGTTGCGAGTATAAGCATGCAGCCTATACGCATTAATCCCTTAAGCATAGTGAATATCCCTATTTTTTTGTTTGTTGTTATTGTGGGCGAGGCTTAATCACATCACCCGTATCTTATCTCGTATTAGATTCGCTTTTACTTAACTAAGTCTTTGTACATCAATAATATTTGTTGTTGGTATGTTATTTACTTGTTGCGTCACGGTCAATAATAAAGAGGCAATAAAATAAGACTAAGGAATGAGAATATTCGAGTTTACTCGTCGGAATGCTCATTGGCCTTCATGGTGCGGGGCAGAACTAGATTTATCGCTTCTGGGTTTGTGATTCTCTTTGATGCGCCTGGTTGGAAGCTATTAAAAAGACTATCTTTTGATCATAAGCCGATACATTTTTCCAGGCGCGTTTGGACCTGGTATTCCGTTTGCCTCGCTCGTCGCGGGCATACTAAGGATACTGTTATGCACAGGACATTGTTATGCAGATGACGCTCTCTTTTCTCGGTGCGGCCCAGGAGGTGACGGGCTCCTGTCATCTTCTCGATATTTCGGGTCGTCAGGTGTTGCTCGACTGCGGCCTAATCCAGGGCGGTAAGCTCGATGCCCTGCGCAATCACGAGCCCTTCCTCTTCGAACCTACAGAAATTCATGCCGTGGTGCTCAGCCATGCCCATATCGATCATTCGGGGCGTCTCCCTCTGCTGGTCAAGTCTGGCTTTACCGGCCCCATCTATACCCATAAGGCGACGGTTGAGCTGTGTGAGGTGATGCTCAGGGATGCCGCCATGCTGCAGGTACGCGATGTGGAGCGGCTCAACAAGAAGCGGGTGAAGATGGAGCTGCCGCCGCTGGAGCCCCTGTTCGACGAAGAAGATGTGGCGCTGGTGATCAAGCAGTTTGTTGCCCTGGATTATGGTCAGTCGGTGCAGGTGGTGCCTCAGTTGACGGCTTGTCTAAGCGATGCCGGGCATATTCTGGGCTCGGCCGTGGTCGAGTTGTGGCTGGGGGAGGGAAGTGACCGCAAGAAACTGGTGTTTAGTGGCGATCTGGGGCGGGCGGGCATGCCCATTCTCGATGATCCCACGCTTGTTGATGACGCCGACCTGGTGTTGATGGAGAGTACCTATGGCGATCGGTTGCACCGTAGTTGGGACGATACCCTTGAGGAGCTCAAGGCGATCTTCGCTAAGACCATCAAGGAGAGTCGCGGCAACATTCTGCTGCCGGCATTTTCCGTCGGCCGGGCCCAGGAGCTGCTCTATCTGTTTCATCTCTATGCCAAGGAGTGGGCGCTGTCCAACTGGCGTATCTGTCTCGACAGCCCCATGGCGATCAAGGCGACCCAGATCTATGTGGCCAACTATCAGTTGATGGATGAGGATTTTAAGCGTTTCACCCGGCTGTCACCGGGTAAACATCCGCTGCTCTCGAATGTGGATTTTATCGACAGCACGCAGGAGTCGATGGAGCTCAACGAGATCCATCAGGGCTTGATCATCATAGCTGGGAGTGGCATGTGTAATGGTGGCCGGATCCGCAGCCACCTGGAACATAACCTGGCGAATCCCCAGTCGGATGTGATCATCTGTGGCTTTCAGGCCTTAGGCACGCCGGGGCGTTTATTGGTCGATGGTGCCGAGTCACTCACCATACATGGCCGCAACATTCCGGTGGCGGCCAAGATACATACGGTCGGCGGCCTGTCGGCGCACGCGGATCAGGCCGAGCTTATCCATTGGTATCGACACTTTAAACACACGCCACCGCTGATACTGATCCATGGTGAGCGTGAGGCCCAGGAGCGGCTCAAGGCTGAGTTGGCGCCAGAAGGGAGTCGCTCTCCCCATGTGGTGATAGCCCAGCGGGGTGATACCTTAGATCTTACCGCCTTGCCCGAACTGCTTTGGTTGCCTGGTCAAGAATAGTCCGTTTCAGTTAGCGCCATGGAACATAATTTCTGTTAGCTTAGGTGCGAGAAGTCCACCAATAGTAAACCGCCAAGGAAAGCCTCAATGGATGAACATATCGTCATACTTATCATTGCCTTAGTCGTATTGCTCTATGGTTATATCTCTAAGTGGCTGGCGCGTTTCGATATCTCAGGGCCCATGGTGTTTACCAGCTTTGGGCTGTTCTTGTCTCCCTTCGGTCTGGATGTGACTCAGGTGCAGGTCGACGCCGAGTTTGTCACCATCATGGTGGAGATAGCCCTGGTGTTGGTGCTGTTTAGCGACGCCGCCCTATTGGATCTCAGCTTGCTGAAGCAGTCATGGCAGTTACCGGCGCGCCTGCTGTTTGTTGGTTTGCCCATCACGGTCGCCGTGGGGACCCTGGTGGCCGGGCTCTTCTTTCCCGGCCTGCCCTTTCTCTATCTCTTGATGCTAGCGCTGCTGCTGACGCCTACAGATGCGGCCCTTGGCAAGGCAGTGGTCTCAGATCCTAAGGTGCCCAAGACGATACGCTCCACCATCAATGTGGAGAGCGGACTGAATGACGGCATTATTTTTCCTGTGTTAATTACCGTAGTGGCCTTGATCATGAGTGGCTTGGAGCATGCCCAGGATCAACACTGGATGGTTTATGTGATGGAGCAGATCCTGTTTGGCGCCCTGGTGGGAGGTGCCGTCGGTTATTTTGGCACCAAGCTGCAAACCTTCTGCTTTAAGCGTGATGGCATGGTGGAGACCTACCTCAACCTGATCCCCATCGCGTTGGCAATATTGGCCTTCTATCTGGCCGAGGCGTTCTCGGGTAATGGTTTCATCGCCGCCTTCTTCGCCGGTCTCTATGCCGGTAACACCAGCAAGATGGCCAGGGGGCATATTAAAGACTTTGCCGAGAGTGAGGGGGAGCTGCTGGTGTTGATCAGCTTCTTTATCTTCGGTCTGGCGTTTGTGCCCATGACCCTGCCCTATGTCACTGTGGAGGTGATGCTCTATGCCCTGCTAAGTCTGACCTTACTGCGCATGCTGCCTGTGATGATCTCGCTGATCGGCACCAAGTTAGATCTGTCGACCCGTGCCTTTATCGCCTGGTTCGGCCCTCGCGGGATCGCCTCTATTCTCTATGTGTTGATCGTCGCCCATGAGATGGGCAGTATCAAGGGGTTCGAGACCCTCTATGCCGTGGTAACTGTGACCGTCTTGATGAGCATACTGGCCCATGGCCTTTCGGCTCAGCCTCTGGCTAACTGGTATGCTAAACGCCATCGGCAGGGCGAGCCTGAGGCCGATGGCGAGGACAGTAAGGTCTAATTCTGTAGGCTATCGGTTTGACCGTCGAGCCTCTGCACACTCTTGAGCAACATATAGAGACAGGTGCTCAGCAGGCAGATGGCTAAGTAGAGCATCATGCCGTGGCGTTTCTCGCTCAGGGTCAGCGCCAGCAGTGGCCCAGCCACAGAACCCAGGCTATAGCAGAGCAACATCACCTCGGTGGCCGAGACTATCTTGATGCTCGGCAGTCTGTCACAGGCTAGTGAGATGGCGATAGGGTAGAGCGCGAAACTGGCCGCGCCCAGGATGAAGTAGCTCAAGGCTTTGAGCTGCAAGGCGCTGGTCTCGATAGCGCCGACCACACCGACTAGGCCCACCAGGGTACACATGGCCATCAACAGACGTTTATCCATCCGAGGCGAGAGATAGCTGATCAACGGCTGCACCGCCATACCCCCCAAGATAATCGCCGCCATCAAGAGTCCCGTCTGGGTCGGTTCGTCGACCTGATTGTCGATATAGACAGGCATCAGTCCATAAATGGGGCCGAGCAGCAAGCCTGATACCAGGCAGCCTATGATGGCCGGGCGACTCAGGCTGGCACTCTCGGCAAAAGAGAGCCTCAGCTGGGCCTGATGGGCCGGCTCACCGGAGCGGATCAGTACAGGTGCCAGTATGGCCATCATGAGAAGGACGATGACAAACAGGTAGGGTAAGACTCCCTGAGTGCCCAGCTCGCCGATGGCCAGTTGGCCGAGGGCGCTGCCGCCATAAAGCGCGGCCATGTAGATCCCCAGTCGTCTGGCACGTGCCTTGACGCTGTTTGCCATCAGCAGCCAGGATTCGACTACCACAAAGACACCCGCGACGGCGAAACCCGCCAACAGGCGCGCCCCAAGCCAGATGCCAGCATGGGGCAATAACAACATGGCCACTATGCTGGCAATGAGCAGGGTTAGAAAGAGGACGAAGCCGCGTCTGTGGCCCATCTTGGTGATAAGTCGCTCTACCCGTAACGCGCCCAGTAGCAGGCCCAGATAGAAGATGCTGGCGAGCCAAGGGGCGAGATCCGGCGAGAGGCCAAAATTGCCCAATGATAGGGGGATCAGGCTCATCAGAAAACCGGAGGCGACGGCAAAGAAAGAGAGGCCTATTACGGGTGCCGTAGGATTGTTCGATTTACAGTTATCGGCGACGTCTAACACCAATAATCTCCAAATTAAGTTGTGTAAATGGCAGCTTGGAGGGATATGTTTGTTGGGCCGTCATTTATTAAGGGTTTAGCGGGAAGCGAAATGTAGTGCGGGTGAGGCGCCAAGTAAAGTGAATTTTGATGCTTGATGATTTTTTGATAGAAAATTCGTGTTTAAAGTAGGTTTTTCGCTCTTAAAATCGGTTTTTCGATTAAGGAATGTACGTCTGAACTCTTCGGGGAAACCATTTTTAGGCTTGGTCTTCGATACCGATTTTTAATTTTTTAGGATTATTTTGGCGACTTTATTACTCGTTTTTTTGTTGCTTTATTGTTTCTGGTTGGAAATTTATTGGTTAAAGGTGTAAATTTCAGGTTTGCGGTCAATTTTTTACCGTTTTTATGCCCGTTATAACGTCCCCATGCTCATCCAGGCTAAGTTTAACCAAGGATGAGCATGACAAATTTTAGGGCGAGCCGGTTAATCCTCGGCTAATGTGAGGGTGACTATCTTCAGCGGGTGATTACCGTCGAAGGAGGGGAAGTCTTTATGGCAGTGGATCCATTGGTGACTCGCGACACTTTGTCCCTGTTTCTCGACGCAGCGAATCAAGGCGTCAAGCCAGTCCTGGCGTTCCACCTTGGCGACGTTGTTGCAGCAGACTATGGTGCCGCCCGCCTTAGTGGCCAGCATGGCGGGTTTGAACAGGCTCTGGTAGTCGTTGATCAGATCTACCGTGCCGAAGGGGCTCTTGGCGAAACGCGGCGGGTCGAGAAACACCAGATCGAACTGACGCGGTGCCAGCTTAGGGTAGCTGGGGAGTTTCTGGTTACGGCGTCCACCAACCTTCATCCCGGCCAGTTGGCGCATGGCAGGAAAGGCATCGCTTTGAATAAACTCGCACTTGTCGCTCACCCCATTGAGTTCGGCGTTACGACGGCCTGCGGCCAGGGCAAAGGAGGAGAAGTCGACGTTAGTCACCGAATCGGCGCCGCCAACCGCTGCGGCCGTGCCTATGCCACAGGTGTAGGAAAACAGGTTCAGTACCGACTTGTCTTGGCTATGGGCCTTCACATATTCCCGGCCGACACGCATATCGAGAAACAGCAGGGGATCTTGTCCCTCGTGACGCAACTTGCTGATGAAACGGATGCCATTTTCGCTCATCTCTTGCTCGTCGCGGGCAAAGGCGTCGAGCTCGGGGGCTAGCGGGTTGAGAATACGTGAGTTTTTATTGGATCTATCATTGTAGATGACGGGAAGATCTTGGGTATGTCTTAACTCATCGCCTAGGCTATCCAGTTCTTCCTGGGTCAGACTCTGGTGAAACGATTGGATCAGCCAGGCGTCGCCATAGCGATCTATGGTGAGTCCGTCTATCCCCTCGACCGTACCGTGAAACACGCGAAAACAGTTGGTGTTGGCGGCTTGTGCCGCGGCGAGTAGCTCGCTTCTTTGGCTGATCGCCTGGCGCAGCAGGTCGGCGTTCGACATGAGCTTATGATCCCTAATCGGTGGTATGCTGGAGTGCGCGCGGATCATAGCAAATATTTACCCCTTGGGGGTGATTAACTCTGATGTTGAGGATGAGGGCCTAGGGATGAAACTCGTGTTGGTGCATGGGATCTTTAATACAGGTCATGTGATGGGGTGGATGCGTCGCCAGTTTGAGCGCCAGGGCTATGAGTGTCTAACGCCGACCCTGAGCCCCTTAGATGGCCGTCGGGGAATCGCCTTTGCGGCTAAGCAGCTGCAAAGCTATATCGAGTCGGCCCTGGGCGAGGATGAGGCGATCTGCCTCATAGGTTTTAGCATGGGCGGTATCGTCGCCCGCTACTATCTGCAGCACCTGGGCGGGGATAAACGTACCCGGGCGCTGTTTTCCATCTCCTCTCCCCATCACGGCAGCTATCTCGCCTGGCTGCCCTATCCGTCGCGGGCGATGCGTGAGCTAAGGCCAAAGAGTCAGTTGTTGTCCCAGCTGGCCGATAGCCAGGAGCGCCTGGAGGGTATAGTCCTCTACTCGTTTCGCACACCCATCGACTTTACCATAGTGCCGAGTCGTAGTTCTCACTGGCCTGGCGCCGAGAATAGAGTTATCTGGCGACCGCTTCATCTGTCGATGATCTTCAGTCGCCGGGTGGTGGCCGAGATCTTAGCGGGAGTGGTTCAGCTGGTGTCGGTTGGCGAGGCTACGCCACAGGCCGGGCAGGGCCTCCAGCGAGCAGAGGATTAGCCCCAGCCAGATGAGGGCAAAGCTCACGGCCTTGACGCTGTCAAATGCCTCGTTAAACAGGAAGATCGCCAGCAGGAAGTGCATGCTGGGTTCTATGTACTGCAACAGGCCGACCATGGAGAGGCTAGTGTGACGAATCGCCAGGGCGAAGAAAATCAGCGGCAGCAGGGTGACGGGCGCCGAACCGATGTAGAGCAGCAGAGTACCGGTACCGCTCGAGAGCGCCTCACTCTGCCCCGTGGCGCTGAGCCAGAGCAGATAGCCGGCGGCGATGGGGCTCAGTAAAGCCGCCTCTATGGTGACTGAGGTGAGCGAATCGAAGTGGATATATTTTTTACACAGGCCATAGAGGGCGAAGAAGCTGCCCATGAGTAGCGCCAGCCAGGGAAGCTGATCATAGGCTATCACCATGTAAGCTATGCCCAATCCGCCAAGCATGACAGCCCATTTCTGGGCGACAGATAGCCTGTCTTTTAGAAAGATCACGCCTAATCCTATGGCAAACAGCGGGTTGATGAAGAAGCCCAGGCTCGCCGCCAGCACCTGACCATGGGTGAGTGCCCAGGTGAAGCTGTACCAGGAGACGCACATGATGATAGACGCCAGGGCGCACAAGGCTACCGAGGGGAGGTTGGCCTTGAGTATTGCCAGACTGGGCAGAGGCTTACCGAGTAGCAGAAAGACCAACAGCATGAAGGGCACAGAGCAGAGCAGGCGTATTGCCAGCATCTCGCTGATATCCGCACCGGGCAGAAACTGATAGTAGAGGGGCAGGAGTCCCCACAGTAGGAATGAGACGATCGCCAGGGCGTTGCCTTTGGCGCTAACTTGGGTGTGGCTGGGCATAGGGGCTCTAGGTGTTATCTTGCTTTTGGTTGCATTGGCTTGTGTGTCATGCACGACTTTGCCATCGCTTAACTCGGCTTCCCTTCGAGGTTTTGGGTCTTGGTGAGCGCGTGAAGGCGGTTTATACCAATCGTAATAAACAATTGATCATTCTAGCTTGTTAAAACGCTCGATAACTGTATTAGTATTTTTAATTGTAGAATAACTACTTATCTAAAAATCCTGCTTTGTTCTCAAGCGTTTTTCCTGCGCTATTTCTGATCACATGTTTACTGTGATTGGTATTAGTTAGCTGTGCATGGGGTTACCGGGAAAATCCCGACCGAAAGTGGCGCGGATTTTCCCATTACTGTGGCTACTTGGCTGTGAGATGGATCACTCTTGGCTGGTTTTGGTTTTGGTTTTGGTTTTGGTTTTGGTTTTGGTTTTGGTTTTAGTTTTGGCACCAGTCTGGCTAGATCTCTTAAGGGGAAACATTTGCATGCGAAGCCTGGGTCTAAGGTACAATCGGCGCCAGTAAACACTTTTTGACGAGCCGAGAATGAACAAGATCCATGTACAGATGACCAAAGATGGGTCCCACACCCTGATGAGCAGCCTGTTTGACGACAGTTACCATGCTCACAATGGCGCCATCAGCGAGTCTGAACACGTCTACATTCAGTCGGGCCTTGCCGAGCTGGATCCCAGCTTCGAGCGGGTGAATATTCTCGAGTTGGGGTTCGGTTCGGGCATGAATGCCATGCTCACACTCAAGCAGGTGCTAGGTGCAGACGGTAAGCCGGATAAGCTCGCCAGGCCGATCCGCTTCGTGACGGTCGAGGCCTATCCAGTGCCTAGTGATGTGATCGCCCAGCTGAACTACAAGGAGCATTTAGCGCCTGCGCTGCAAGATCTGTTCGATCGCCTGCACAGCGCGCCCTGGGGCGAGGATGTCACCCTGTTTCCTGGCTTCGTGCTGCATAAGATCCATGCCTCCTGGGATAGCCTGGCATTGCCGAGTGAATCGATAAACCTGGTGTTCTACGATGGCTTTGCGCCGAGCAAGCAGCCAGAGTTGTGGACTCAGGATAACTTCGATCGTCTCTATCCTATGATGATGCCGGGGGGGATGTTGGTCAGCTATTGTGCCAACGGTCAATTTAAGCGTAACTTGAAGGCGGCGGGTTTCAGGGTGAAGCCCCACCCGGGGGCCTTAGGGCGACGGGAGATGACCCGTGCATGGAAGCCCAAGCCAGAATAGTCAGGCAAATTCCGTTCTGACTCGCGGACTTTTTTTGTTTGTAACAAGTCATTAACTGAACTTTCTTTTTTGCCGGGAATCGATAGATTAGAACCCACTTGGCTTCACATAGGGAAATGATCTGTGAAAAAACTGGCAACTCGTGCACTCGCGCCTTGGCTCACCGCGAGCCTGACGCTTCTCTGCGCCATGCAGGCCTGGGCCGATAAGGCTGCACCGCTGGCCTTCGTGTCCCAAACAATCGATACCGGTTTTAAACTGACCCATCCGCTGGAGAGTCTGAACCTGCTTGGTGATGCCAACAAGGAGCTACTGGCGATCGGCGTCGATGATCGCCAGACCAAGTGGCTCGCCGTCTATGGCTTAGATGGCGAAAGCAGCCAGTATCGGCTGCTGCATAAGCTGCCGCTGCCTGGCGATCTCTATCGATACGATGTGAGTGCCAAGCCACAGCAGGGCAATTCACAGCAGGCTGATGCGCTGCAGTCGGTCTATTTCATGTCGCGCGCTCAGCTTTCGGTGCTCAGGGTTAAGGAGCAGGGGCTGATACTTGAGCCATTGTTTGATGTCGCCCCGCTGGTGCTGAAGCCTCGCATCGAGTTTATTGCGCGCGGCGAGTTTGTTAGGGATCTCAACCGGGATGGCCGTGACGACTTTATCCTGGGTCAGTTTGAGCAGACGCAGCTCTTCCTCAGCCAGGACGACGGCTGGAAGACCCAGACCCTGGCGATTCAGCCTAAGGTGCTCCTGTATCGCGACGGTGCCCGCTACAGCGAGACCAAGCTCTATTTTGCCGACATGGATCGCGATGGGCGCGACGATATCATCAAGGTTGGCGAGGGAGAGCTGGAGATCTATGCCCAACACAGGGATGGCCGGTTCGAGACCTACCCCAGGTTTCAGCCCGTGAGCCAGGCGATCAGTGGCCTGGACTGGTGGGACAGACGCGATGCTTATGGCGAGGCGCTGGATCAGAGCGACCTGGTCTACCGTAAGGTGGAGGCCCTGCAAGACGTCGACGGTGACGAGGTAGTGGATATGGTGGTGCGCTATACCAAGAGTTCGGGCGTGCTCGATAGGGTTAACGACTATGAGATCTATCTGGGAGTGAAGGGCGACAAGGGGGTGACTTTCGGCAAACAGCCCCAGAGCGTGATCCGCGGCGATGGTACCCTGACGGGGTTCGAGCTGGTGGATATCGACCTAGATGGTCGCAGCGAGGTGCTGGTGTCTGGCTTCGATATCGGCCTGTCGCAGATCATCGGCGCCCTGGTGTCGGGCAGTATCGATCAGGATGTGCACCTGTTTACCATGGACGATAAGCGGCGTTTCGCTGCCAAGCCAAACATGAGCAAGTCGGTGGAGCTGAGTTTCAGCTTGACCTCGGGGCAGAGCGGCGCGCCCGTGGTAAAGCTTGCGGATATCGATGGCGATAGGCGTCAGGACCTGCTGCTCTCCGATGGTGAAGAGGAGCTGGATCTGTTTCTGGGGAGTGCCAAGGGGTCGCTGTTCGCTCGCAGGGAGAGCCTGAAGATCGCCCTGCCTAAAGATGGTGACATGCTGAGTAGCGAAGATCTAAATCTGGACGGTAAGGCAGATCTGCTGATCAAGTATGGCAGGCAGGATAAGCCGGCCTTGCAGAGTCAGTTCTTGGTGATCATGACCCAGTAGTCGCACCCTTGTGTAAATCGCGCAGAGATACACTTTGTCGCAATTTAGCTGCTTGCCATAACTCACATTACTTCAGTGAGTTAGCATCTACTAACCGGCGCTGATCATGGAGGGCGGGCTGGCTTAAGGCTTGTTTCATTTTTCATCGCTACCCTGAGCTCGAAGGTGACCTGTGGTCACCCAGAGACTATGTGAAGGGCTTGTGTATGATAGGTTTTGGCAGCGCCAGTAGTTCTGCAGGAGCAGATGTCGCCGTAAACATCATCACTTACCTGGGAGCCGGATGCTTGTTGGTAGTGGTCGTAGGGTTTGCAATAGCCCTGTATCAGGAGTGGCAGGTAGTGCGCCGCTTCGATGCCGAGAAGCAGAGACAGAGATTTTTCGACAGCCTCTCTAATATCACGCCGCGCTCCCGTTAGCGGTCTCTTGATTCTTTAAGGGGTTACCTCACTCCTTATCGCCTGGTTCGCGAGAACTGTTCCTCGAACCTGGCGACTCGAACCTAGTCGCTCGAACTTGGGCGCTCGAACTTGGACGCTCTGATATGAGTTGCCCTGACATGAGTTGCTCTGACATGAGTCACATCAGGCGAGTAGGCCTAGTTAAGTTGTCTTAGTTGAGCGATAGCCTGGCCTGCTCCGCGACCAGGGCGACAATCTCACGATTGAGGCTGAGCTGCCGTTGTCGGCTCTGATCTATCGCTTCCCTGGCTAGTGCACTTAGGCAGTCATGGATAGTGCGCGACTGCGAATGACCGCCCAGATGGTGCGGGTAGTACTCCTCTTGATGATTTGGCTCGCCGTCGAATTGCGGCTGCCAAAACGCGTCTGTGTCTTTGGTGTGTCTTTGTGTCTCGAGCCTGTACAAGGGAAAGCCTCCTGAGTGCGTGACCGCGTTAGGATAAGCGAAACTTATGCCAATTAGATGACAGACAGAAACTCAGGCCTGGGGCGTGCTATAACCTGGCTTAGCGCCTATGTTGCACCATTAGGGTGCAACATAGGCGCTGGGAAATGCAACCTGGCGATGCAGCCCGTATCGCAATTGCTGAGGCTAAAACGCCATTGATAACGCTGACACAGGGCCTCGACGATCTCCAGCCCTAGGCCATGGCCCTGGGGGCGGGTGTCGCTGCTGCTCATGCCGCGGCCCTGATCTTTCACCGAGATCCCCTCGTCGTCGACGCTGATGCTGATGTGGCCGCTGTCGCTGGCGTTGATGGCGTTATTGAGCAAGTTGATTAGTAACATGCGCAGCACGGCCTCGCTGGGGGCTATCTGCGGCGTGGCATCTAGGGTGAGGCTTAATTGGATCTGTTTCTGGCTCGCCAGCGGTTCGACCTCGGCAAGGATCTGTTTCAGCTCTTTCTCATGTAGCGGTCTGAGGTCGGGTGAACTCAGCCCTTTTTCCTGTTTTACCAGGCTCAGCAATGCGTCGATGATGTGCTGCATATTGCTGGCGGCCTTGACGATGCGGCCGCGTTGTCGTTGCATAAACTCGGGTTTGCCTTCCTGCTCGAGCAGACGGCTGGCGCCCTGAATAATGGTCAGCGGCGTCCTGAGTTCATGACTGGCATAGCGAGAGAAGGCCTGTTCGCGGCGGATCAGCTGGGCGATCTGTTGCTGATAGTGATTGAGGCTGGCGGTGAGGGCATGAAACTCCTGGGTGGCGTCCTTGGAGACTTGAAAGCTCTGGTTGCCCTTTGAGCCTTCGAGCTGCTCGCTGATGGCCCGGATAGGAGCGATAAGCCTGCGGGTGAGGATGGTGATGGCAAAGCCAAATAGGGCAAACAACATCAGGGTGACCGCCAGGATAACCAGGCTGATATTGTTCCATTCGTCGCGGCTCAGCTCTACCTGCTCGGCGTCCATCACCAGAATCAGGGGATGGGTTGCCTTGGTGTCGTCATATTGGCTGCGATAGATGAAGATATCTTCCTTAAAGGTGTCGTGTAGCTCATCGAGAAAGCCGATGGGGAGATCGGCAATGGTTTGATATTCCTTGGGTAGGGTGTCCGGGTCATTATAGGCGACGATCGTGGTGCTTAAGACCAGCGGCGACATGGCGCCCTGTTCGAACGCCGTCTGAGCACTGGGGGCGATCTGTTCCAGGGTGCGGCGGTTGAGTTCATCTTCGACCCAGTAGAGGATGATGATACTCAAGATATAGAGGATCGCGGCCACCAGAAGGGCGATACTCCCGAAGTAGAAACTGAGTTTACGAGTCATACTCTTGGCGGTTTTTCGCACCTGTTGGACCTCTATTTATTCACGTCTAACCGAAAGCCTATCTTAGGCACGGTCAGTATGATGGGGGTGTCGAAGGGTTTATCCACCTGGTTTCTCAGCTGGTACATGTGGCTGCGCAGGATATCGCTGTTGGGGGGCTCTTCCCCCCACAGGTGCTGCACTATCTCCTCCCGCTTCACCACATTGGGGGCGCGGGAGATCAGCAGGTGGAGGATCTGAAAGCAGCTTGGGGTGAGCTGTAGCTTCTTGCCATCGCGATAGGCGGTATGCTCGGCGATGTTGAGGGTGATCGGCCCACACTGCTGGCAGCCTTGAGCGACCCGTCCCAGCTGGCGTTTGATCAATGCCAGCAGGCGCACATGCAATTCATCGAGATCGAAGGGCTTGGTCAGGTAATCGTCGGCGCCGCTGTGAAAGCCTTGCAGCAGATCCTGTTTGTCGTCCAGTGCCGTCAGCATCAGGATAGGGACACTGGAGCCTTGCTCTCTCAGGGCCTTGGCCACGGCATAGCCGTCCATCTTAGGCAGCATGAGATCCAGTACTATGGCGTCGAAGTGTCCCTCGGTCGCGAGGCGCAGGCCGAGTTCGCCGTTGCTGGCGTAATCCACCTGAGCCCCCTGGGCTTCCAGGTAGTCTCCCAGGACGCCGGCGACATCGGCATTATCTTCTATGATGAGTATTTGAGTATTTTGCATGGCTTTTCTCTCGCCGGGTGACTCTATCTATCCTAGCGTGAAAAAGATGTCGTTAACATTGAAATTCAAGCGCATCCTATTGGGCTTTGGGATGCACTCGAGAATCAATTCAGCAGGAACAGGGTGGCGAGGCCGAGGAAGGCGAACAGGCCAATCACATCTGTGACTGTAGTCAGCACCATGCCGCCGGCCAGCGCGGGATCGACGTTAAACTTCTTCAGCAGCAGTGGGATACAGGCGCCGGCCAGACCGGCCACCGTCATGTTGATCAGCATGGCGCCGCCGATCAGTCCGCCCAGGGCGATATCGCCCTTCCATAACCAGACGGCCGCAAACACCAGCAAGGACCAGAGCAGGCCGTTGAGAAAGCCGATAGCCAGCTCCTTGCCGATCAGCCAGCGGGAGTTACTCTGACCTATCTGTCCCAGGGCGATACCGCGTATCACCAGGGCCAGGGTCTGGTTGCCCGCCACGCCGCCCATGCTGGGTACTATTGTCATCAAGATGGCGATGGTGGCAAACTGCTCCAGGGTGTTCTCGAACATGTTGCTGACCGAGGCGGCCAGCAGCGCGGCAAACAGGTTGATGGTCAGCCAGAGGGAGCGCCTCAGGGTACTCTTGACCACTGGGCCGAAGGTGTCGGTATCGTCATCCATACCCGCCATCCCCATCATGGAGTGTTCGGCGTCCTCACGGATCACGTCGACGATATCGTCGATGGTGATACGGCCCAGCAGACGATTGGTCTCCTCTTCGACCACGGGCGCCGAGACCCAGTCATGGCGTTCGAACAACTGGGCGACTTCGCCGTCGTCCATGGCCACGGGGATCCCTTCGAGATCGTCGTTCATGATCTCTCTCACCGAGGCGTTAGGGTCGCAGGTGAGTAGGTCGGTAATGCGTACGCCGCCCAGCAGGCTGTCGCGCTTGTCCACCACATAGAGGGTATCTGTGGCGTCGGGTAGCTCGCCGCGGATCCTCAGGTAACGCAGAATCACATCTATGGTGACATCGGGCCGCACGGTCACGGTATCTGTGTTCATGATACTGCCGGCGGTATCTTCCGGATAGGAGAGTGCCTGCTCCACCCTGGCCCTGTCTTGCGCCGTCATCGACTGCAACACCTGATTGAAGACGCTGTCGGGCAGGCTACGCAGTATGTAGGCCAGATCGTCGGTGTCCATGCCTTCGGCCGCCTTGGCGACCCGCTCGGGACTCATCTGGGTGATCAGGGTATCTTTGAGCTCTTCACCCAGCTCATCGAGGATCTCCCCCGTGTGTTGCTGGTCGATCAACTGCCAGAGCACCTGACGGGTGCGCGGCGGCGAAGATTCCAGGATGAAGGCGATATCTGAGGCGGCCATGTCGTGCAGCATGCTGCGCACATGGACAAACATGCCACTGCCTAAGGCTTGAGTCAGCTGATTAAGGCGTTGATCTGTGGTCTCACTATCTAACACTTCGATCGGCATAGCTCCTCCTTTGACAGTTGGTTGAACGGCATGGTTGGTAGGCTTGTAAGTCTATGATAAGTATAGGACGGAATTAAGCTGGTACCGGAAAGCGAGCCGATTATACGGCCTCATCGAATTTGGCGTCAATAAGGGCGCTGATGGCATCTAGGGCCGCCTGGGCATCTTTGCCTTCGCTGGTGATGGTGATGGTTTTGCCCATGCCGGTCTCGAGCATCAGGAGGCCGAGTACGCTGGCGGCGGAGGCCTGTTTATCGCCTTGAATTAGGGTGACCTCGGCGTCGAACTTGGCGGCGAGTACCGCCAGCTTGGTCGCCGCCCTGGCGTGTAGCCCCAGTTTGTTACAGATGGTCAGCTGGCGAGCCAACTTAGTCATGCTTTAGCTCTCTGTGGCGGGCCTGAACCTTATGCTGGCCCTTGTTAAACAGCTTGGCGAGCTGGTCGGTCACATAGACAGACCTGTGCTGACCGCCGGTGCAGCCGATGGCGATGGTGAGGTAGCTGCGGTTGTTGCGCTCCAGGTGTGGCAACCAGGTTTCCAGCAGGTTTTCGATCTGCCAGATGAACTTGTTGACCAGTGGCTGCTGGCTGAGAAACTGCTGCACGGGTTCGTCCAGGCCGGTTAATGGCCTCAGCTCTGGCTCCCAGTGGGGGTTGGGCAGGAAGCGTACGTCGAACATGAAGTCGGCTTCGCTTGGCATACCATATTTAAAGCCGAAAGATTCGAAGTTGATCACCAACTCTTTATCCACAGTACCAAGCAGGATCTCGCGAACCTTGTCGCTTAGCTCATAGATGTTGAGGTTGGAGGTATCTATGTAGTGATCCACCAGTTTAGCGATGGGATCCAGTAACTTGCCTTCGAGCTGTATCGCCTCCTTGAGGGAGACCTTAGAGCGTGACAGCGGGTGTAGTCTGCGGGTCTCGCTATAGCGCTTGAGCAGCACGCTGTCGCTGGAATTCAGGAAGAAACTTAAGATTTCGGTATCTTTGGGAAGCTTGGCCAGCTGCTTTTCCAGCTGGATCTCTTCGCTCGGCATATTGCGCACGTCGACACTGATGGCCACGAGATCGTTGCGTCCCTTG
The DNA here is from genome assembly GCF_023349185.1 of Shewanella aquimarina. Lineage (GTDB taxonomy): Bacteria > Pseudomonadota > Gammaproteobacteria > Enterobacterales > Shewanellaceae > Shewanella > Shewanella aquimarina. The sequence continues at coordinate 166,481 of NZ_JAKIKY010000005.1, forward strand.
AGCTGCTCCAGCAAGGACTCCATCATCTGCAGTGGCAGATTATCGACACAGTAATAGCCTAGATCTTCTAAGACCCTAAGCGCGACGGATTTTCCCGATCCTGAGCGTCCTGATACCAAAACCAATTTCATTGGGTGATCACCTGATAGAGTTCGGATTCATCTTGGGTCTTTCTTAGCTGCTTAATGATCGCCTTATCATTGAGCTTCTCGGCCATGGCGGCTAGGGTGCTAAGATGTTGCTCGCATTGATCTGCGGGCACTAATAATGCAAAAAGGATATCGACGGGCTGATTGTCAATGGCATCGAATGCGATTGGTTCAGCACATTTCACCAGTACGGCCACGGGTTGCTCTATGTTGGTCAGCCGCCCGTGAGGAATCGCGATACCATTGCCTATACCTGTGCTGCCCATTTTCTCTCGAGCCAGAAGGCTTTCAAAAATTTCTTGAGAGGAGAGGGTGGGGTACTGGACAGCGGCTAAGTCGCTGATAAGCTCCAGTACCTTTTTCTTACTGCCCGGAGTGGCGCAGGTGGTGCACTCCGGCCGCAGGATGGTACTCAGTTCCATCGTTAATGTTTAGTAAGCTTCTCTTTGTGTTTAATGACCTGACGATCGAGTTTGTCAATCAGGGAGTCTATCGCGGCATACATGTCCGCATGTTCGGATGTTGCGAACACTTCTCCGCCGCGGAGATGTAACTTTGCCTCAACCTTCTGTTGCAACTTTTCGACATTTAATACAACGTGCACATTATTGATCTGATCGAAATGACGTTCAAGCTTTGTGAATTTCTCTTCGATGTAGCTTCGTAGAGATTGGGTGATCTCGATATGGTGCCCAGTCAGGTTTATTTGCATAAAGATAGTCCTCCAGTTTCCAGGTTTGTTTTATAAGCTCTTGCGCTGATTCGACGGCGGTATCAGCATCGCTTCGCGATACTTGGCAATGGTGCGTCTAGCTACCTTGATACCCTGTTCGGCCAAGAGTTGAGCCATCTTGCTGTCGCTCAATGGCTTTTTCTGGTTTTCCGCAGCAACCAGCTTCTTGATGAAGGCGCGTATTGCTGTTGAAGAGCACTCTCCGCCATCGTCGGTACCGACGTGACTGGAGAAGAAGTATTTGAGTTCGAAGATCCCTCTCGGGGTATGCATATATTTTTGTGTGGTCACACGTGAGATGGTGGACTCGTGCATCTCCACCGCCTCGGCAATGTCGTTCAGTACCATGGGCTTCATCGCCTCTTCGCCAAATTCGAAGAAGCCTTGTTGGAAGTCGACGATACAGTTGGTCACCTTGAGCAGGGTCTCGTTGCGGCTCTCCAGGCTCTTGAGGAACCATTTGGCTTCCTGCAGGTGGCCGCGAATAAACTGGCCATCCGCCTGGCTCTTGGTGCTGCGCGCCATGGCGGCATACTGCTGATTGACGTTGATCTTGGGCATGCTGTCGGGATTGAGCTCGACTACCCAGCGTCCCTTCTTCTTGGTGACGGTCACATCCGGGATCACATATTCGTCGCGGCTGGCGGTGATGGCGAGGCCGGGACGGGGGTTGAGTGTCTGGATCAGGGCGATGGCATCCCTTAGGTCATCTTCTTTGAGTTTGGTCTTGCGCATCAGCAGACGGAAGTCGCGGCCGGCGATGAGGTCCAGATGTTCCTTGATCAGCATGCGGGCGTTGGCAATGTGCGGCGTGTCGTCGCTGTATTGGGCGAGCTGAATCGTCAGGCATTCGCTGAGATCCCTTGCTGCCACGCCGATGGGATCGAAGTGTTGTACCCGCTTGAGTACGGCTTCGACCTCGTCGAGTTCGATCTCAGGATCGCCCATGGCCTCGAGAATATCTTCACAGGTCTGGGTTAGGTAACCACGCTCGTCGATGGCATCTATGATGGCGGTGGCGATGGCCAGATCGTTATCGGAAAAGGGGGTCAAGTTCTTCTGCCATTCCAGGTGTTCGTAAAGACCTTCGCTGGTCTCGCCCTGAAAAGGCATGTCGTCGTCACGCATGGCGCCCGAGCTTGAGTTGGGCGAGGCGGTATAGACCTCGTCCCAGGTGGTATCGACCGGCAGCTCGTCTGGCATGGAGTCCTGGGTCAGGGCGTCAGAGGTCTCGACACCTGAATTATCCTGGCTCGAATCCAGCTCTATCTTGTCGTCGTACTTGGTGTCGAAGTTGTCGCTGACGGCATCATCTTGCAGCTCGACGTTGGCGCTCTCCTGCTCTTCGTCCAACTCCAGTAGCGGGTTAGATTCTAATGCCTGCTGGATCTCCTGCTGCAACTCTAATGACGACAACTGCAACAGACGTATGGCCTGTTGTAGCTGGGGCGTCATGGTGAGATGCTGACCCATTTTGAGCTGAAGTGACGCTTTCATCGTACTGCTATTCCCTTGTTTCTAATTATAAAATGAGAAAGCTCTGGCTATATGTGCCGGACAAATATATCGAATAGTCGCTAAGGCCACAATCTAAGATAGGTTTTTCTGTGTGGCCCCGTTATAAGATTAACTATAGCTTGAATTGTTCACCTAAGTACACTGCTCGTACTTGCTGGTTGTCTAAGATTTCGGCGGGTGTGCCCTCGGCGATCAGATTACCATGGCTGACGATGTAGGCTTTCTCACAGACATCTAGTGTTTCGCGCACATTATGGTCGGTGATCAACACCCCCAGGCCACGATTCTTGAGCTGTTCGATGATCTTCTTGATGTCGATGACCGAGATGGGATCGACCCCGGCGAAAGGCTCGTCGAGAAGAATAAACTTAGGGTTGGCGGCCAGCGCCCTGGCGATCTCTACCCGGCGACGTTCACCACCAGAGAGTGCCATGCCGTGGCTGTCACGGATGTGGGTGATATGGAACTCTTCCAGCAGGTGTTCCAGCTCCTCTTCACGGCCGTCGTTGTTCAGGTCGCTGCGGGTCTGCAGTACGGCCATGATGTTGTCGCGTACCGAGAGCTTACGAAAGATGCTGGCTTCCTGAGGCAGATAACCTATGCCCTTGCGGGCGCGCAGATGCATGGGATCCAGCGTCAGGTCGTCATCGTCGATAAAGATGCGGCCCTTGTCGCTCTGCACCAATCCGACGACCATATAGAAGGTGGTGGTCTTGCCGGCGCCGTTTGGCCCCAGCAGGCCGACGATCTGCCCGGTCTTGACCGTGAGGCTCACGTCTTGGACAACGGCACGACTCTTATAGCTCTTGGCGAGGTTCTCCGCCTTCAAGGTTAGGTGTGTCATTGTTTTTCCTGTTTGGGCTGTTCGGGTTTCTGTTCTGGCTGGATCTGCTCCTGATAGTTCTCAGGCTGAATGATGGTGATCACTCTGTCTTTGCCGCTGCTCTCGGCGATCAGCTGTTGCTGCTCTATGTTGTAGCGGATCTGCGAACCTGTGACCTGGCTGCCTTCCTGTTCCAGGGTGGCGTCGCCGATCAGTGTCAGGGTGCGGCTGGAAAGCTCGTAGCGTATCTCCTTGGCACTGGCAGAAGCTGGGCGGCCATCTTCCATCACCTGAGAGTAGGTGGCTGGGTTGCCGGTGGCGATGAGGATCTTGCCGCTATTCTTCTCTTTGCTGAAGGCGCGCAGCTCACTGGCCAAAATCTTGATTGAGCCTTGTGTGACTTCTACCGGACCGTGGAAGATGATCTGGTTGTTCTTGATGTCGGCTTCCTGGCTGGCGGCAGAGATCTTAACCTCTTGCAGCAGGTCGTTTTCCTTGGCGTGGGCGCCAATACTGACCAGGGACAGCAGGCCCGCAAGAATAAGGCTATTTAGTTTCATATGTTCCTTCTACTTGACTCGTCAGTCGTATATTTTGTGCGTTGAGATCGGCATATAAGCCTTCCCCGGTAATGAGGAAATCTTGCCCTGTGACCCGAATGCTTCTGTCGGATGTCATAATCATAGTATTGAGATCCAGCTCCAGATAGGTGGTCTCTATGGTCTGAATCGGTTCTTCTGGGCTAATGGCATCAATGATAACATTATTTTCCAGGGTGACCCGTCCGCTATTTTTGTCCAGTGTGCCCTTGGTGGATCTCAGGCGCCACTGAGCATCGCCGTTGTCGGGATAGACCAGATAGATGGGCTGGGTAAAGTAGGTCTGGTTGCGCTCGGCGTAGTGCTCCATGTGACTGGCCGATACCCGGCTGTTGATGCCACCCTCATCATTGTATTGCACGCTCTTGAGATCCCGGACGATGTAGTCGGGACGATCGACATTTTTGAGGGCCAGATCTTCGTTGCCCTTTTTCGACTGCACCTGCCAATAGAGCAGCAGTGCGGTGCCGAAGAAGGCGATGATCGCCAGGGTGACTCTGTTCATATGCTCATTCCGTGGGCCGAGGCAAACTTATCCTGACTCAGCAGAATAAGATCCGTCAGTTCACGCAGGGCGCCATGACCGCCCTTGATATGGGTGACCATGTCGGCGTGTTGGCGCACATAGGGGTGACCGTCGGCCACGCAGACAGACAGGCCAACCTTCTCCATCACAGGCAGGTCCACCATGTCATCACCTATGTAGGCAACTTCCTCTGGCGTGACCTTGTAGAGGCTTAGCAGCTCCTGGTAGGGCTCTAGCTTGTTGTCGACACCCTGGTAGATGTGGGTGATGCCCAGTGCCGTCATGCGATCTTCTACTATCTGTGATTTGCGCCCCGTGATGATGGCCACGGGAATGTCGCTGGTCAGCAGAGAGCGGACGCCATAGCCGTCGCGGGTATGGAAGGTCTTGAGTTCATCGCCCGAGTTACTCATATAGACCAGGCCGTCGGAGAAGACGCCATCGACGTCGCAGATCAACAGCTTGATCTGTTTCGCCTTCAGCCAGACTTCGTCGCTGATGGGGCCGTAGAAACCTTGATGTGCCATGTTAGATCACCCCCGCCTTAACCATGTCCAGCATGTTGAGTGCGCCAATCGGTCTTTGTTGATCGTCGGTGACGATCAGGCCGTTGATCTCTTTCTCGTCCATCACCTTGAGCGCCTGGGCGGCTAAGATACCGTCGCTGACGGTGACGCAGCCATGGGTCATCACCTCTGAGATCGAGGTTTTGCGCAGGTTGATCTCAGCGTCGATCACCCGGCGCAGATCGCCATCGGTGAAGATGCCGACCAGCAGCCCCTGGTTATTGACCACAGCAGTCATGCCCAGCCCCTTCTTGGAGATCTCATACAGGGCCTCAGTGATACAGATATCTTCGCTAACCAATGGCAGCTCATCGCCCTTGTGCATCACATCGCTCACCTTGAGCAACAGCTTGCGGCCCAGGCTACCGCCTGGATGGGACAGGGCGAAATCATCTTTGGTAAAGCCACGAGCCTGAAGCAGGGCCACCGCCAGGGCATCGCCCATAACCAGGGTGGCCGTGGTGCTGGATGTTGGCGCCAGCCCCAGCGGACAAGCTTCTTCCGGCACCTCGATACACAGGTGGACTATGGCGTGTTTGGCCATGTTGGATTCGGGTTTCCCCGTCACCGCGATGACCGGTAGTCCCATGCGCTTGATCACCGGCATCAGGGTTAAAATTTCGCTGGCCTCACCCGAGTTGGAGATGGCGAGCACGATATCGTTCTCGCTCAGTACGCCCAGGTCTCCGTGGCTGGCCTCGCCGGGGTGGACGAAGAAGGCGGGGGTACCAGTGCTGGCCAGGGTGGCCGAGATCTTGTTACCTATGTGGCCGGATTTGCCCATGCCCATCACAATTACCTTGCCGGTGCAGGCGAGGATCAGCTGGCAGGCTTTGGCAAATTCACTTGAGTCGACATATTGATACAGGTTGTCCAGCGCGTTGCGCTCGATATCGATAACCTTGCGTCCCCAATGACGTAATTGATCTGCATCTACCATCTTGTTCTCTCTATTTTGTCGGCCTAAACGTTATTAGGATAGGAAAAGCGTGACTTGGTACGCGATAAAAGTCGCTAATAACACGCCGCCATGCCAAGGGCGAAGTTGGCGGGCTTTGCCGGTTAATAAAATCAGTATGGCCAGGGCAACGCTGGTTGCCATCACCATGTAAAAGTCGCGACTGCTGGCGGCGGCATCTACCGCGCCTGGGGCGATAAGGGCGGGCAGCGCCAATACCGCGAGAATATTAAACAGGTTCGAGCCGACCACGTTACCTATGGCCAGATCGTCTTCCTTCTTCAGCACGCCTGCCACACAGGCCGCCAGCTCTGGCAGGCTGGTGCCGACGGCAATGATGGTCAGGCCTATGACTAAGTCTGACATATGGAAGGCCTTGGCGATACCCACGGCGCCTTGCACCATCCAGTCGGCAGACAGGGGCAGCAGCACTAGGCCGATGACGAGCCAGAGGATCGCCTTGGGCGTGGGGACATCTTTAGGCACCTCGCTCTCTGCCTCATCGATGAGTGGATCCTTTTCCTTATTGGCGATCGCATGCCAGATCAGGTATCCCATGAGGGCGAAGAAGAGTACCAACAGCACCAGCCCTTCGATGCGGGTCAGCTGACCATCATAGAGAAAGTATCCTGCCAGCGCCGTGGCGCCAAGCATCATAGGGATTTCCCGCTTGAGTGTCTGTGAGCTTACCGAGATTGCGCCTAACAGCGCGGTGATCCCTAAGATCAGTGTGATGTTGGCGACGTTGGAGCCCAGCACATTACCTATGGCCGTGTCTGTCATTCCCTCGAGGGAGGCGGTGGCTGCCACAAACATTTCCGGGGCCGAGCTGCCCATAGCGACGATAGTGAGGCCAATCAACATAGGCGGCAGGCCGAGATTACGGGCGAATGCCGCGGCGCCGAAGACAAATTTGTCGGCACTCCAAACCAGTGCACCCAAACCAGCAATCAGTAAGAAAATATTAAATAGCATTGAAAATCTTTTTATTTAAGAGTCTGCCGCGCATTTTCGCTGGATTTGAACAAAATTGAAAGTATTGCGCAAAGATAGTGTCGATTCAGTTGTGCACAATCCGTCAATTTCGTACAATTTGCCTCTTTTCCTGCCGCCTAACCATGGAACGCACTAGGTCCCGTTATGAGTCATCAATCGTTAAGTCATGACAACCAAGCAGAGGGTGAGACTAAGCCGATGGAACAAGCGCCGATGGAACAAGCGAAGCCATTGGTCGAGATCAGTCATCTGGGCTTCAGTCGTGGCACCCATGTTATCTATGATGATGTCAGCCTCACCATCCCCAGGGGGAAGGTGACCGCCATCATGGGACCCAGCGGCATAGGCAAGACCACACTGCTCAAGCTCATCGGTGGCCAGCTGCGCCCAGACAAAGGGGTCATCAAGGTCGATGGCATAGATGTGCATCAATGCAATCGGGGCGAGCTGTTTGCCCTGCGTAAGCGCATGAGCATGCTGTTTCAGAGCGGCGCCCTGTTTACCGACATGAATGTGTTCGACAACGTGGCCTTTGCCCTTAGGGAACACTCCGAGCTGCCCGAGGCGATCATTCGCCGCATCGTGTTGATGAAGCTCGAGGCGGTCGGTCTTCGCGGCGCGGCTCAGATGATGCCGAGCGAACTCTCTGGCGGCATGCAGAGACGTGCGGCCCTGGCCCGCGCCATCGCCTTGGAGCCCGAGTTGGTACTCTACGATGAGCCATTCGCCGGTCAGGACCCTATCTCCATGGGCGTCCTGGTTAAACTGATCCGCGAGCTGAGCGACGCGCTGAGCCTCACCTCTGTGGTGGTGTCTCACGATGTGCAAGAGGTGCTGGGGATCGCCGACTACGTCTATGTGCTGGCCGATAAGAAGGTGATCGCCCACGGCACGCCAGCCGAATTAAGGGCCGCAGACAATCCGAAATTGAAACAGTTTATCGGCGGCGAGCCCGACGGGCCCGTGCCGTTTCATTTTCCCGCCCAGGATTACCAGAAGGAGATGTTAGGTGAGCGTGATTGATCAAATCGCCCGCTTAGGTCGTGGTGCGATCGACAGTGTCACCGGCCTGGGACGCGCCGGGCTCATGTTGTGGGGCGCCATCGCCAAGGTGCCGAGGGTACGTAAGGGCACGCCGCTACTGATCAAGCAGCTGTATGTGATCGGCGTGCAGTCCATGGTGATCATTTTGGTCTCTGGCCTCTTCATCGGTATGGTGCTGGCGCTGCAGGGCTATAATATTTTGGTGGGTTTTGGTACCGAAGACAGCCTGGGGCCCATGGTGGCGCTCAGTCTGCTGCGTGAACTTGGCCCCGTGGTGACCGCGCTGCTGTTTGCCGGACGAGCAGGCTCGGCGCTCACCGCAGAGATAGGCCTGATGAAGAGTACCGAACAGCTCTCCAGCCTGGAGATGATGGCTATCGATCCTCTGCGTCAGGTGATCGCGCCGCGCTTCTGGGCCGGGGTGATCAGCCTGCCGCTGTTGGCGCTGATGTTTACCGCCGTGGGCATCTATGGCGGTCATCTGGTGGGGGTTGAGTGGAAGGGGATCGACAGCGGCAGCTTCTGGTCGATACTGCAGGCCTCGGTAGAGTGGCGTCAGGACATAGTGAACTGTTTGATCAAGAGCCTGGTGTTCGCCGTAGTGGTCACCTGGATAGCCCTGTATCGTGGCTATCATGTGATCCCCAATCCCGAGGGGATTAGCAGGGCGACCACACAGACCGTGGTGCAGTCCAGCCTGGCGGTGTTAGCGCTGGACTTCCTGTTGACGGCCATGATGTTTGGCCGCTGATGAATTTTTGTTTATGGATAAACCTATATGCCAGCCTTCGTGGTATGTATAGAACTGAGTGGTAATTGGGTATGTTGACTCGCAAAATTGAACTTTTAGTTGGTTTGTTTATTCTGTCGGGCCTGATGGCCTTCCTGGTCTTGGTGTTCAATGTCGCCAACGTCGAGGTGAAGCCTGGGCAGAGCCACTACACCTTGTATGCCAAGTTTACCAATGTGGGTGGTCTCAAGGTGCGCTCGCCGGTCAAAGTGGGTGGCGTGGTGGTCGGTCGGGTGACCAAGATAGGCCTGGATCCCGACGAACTGGTGGCCGTGGTCGAGTTGGCGATGGATAAAGAGTACGATCAGTTCCCCGAGACCAGTAGCCTGTCTATCTTGACCTCTGGCCTCTTGGGTGAGCAGTTCCTAGGCCTGACCCCGGGTTTCGTGATGGACGATATCGGCATGCTCAAAGATGGCGATCGTATCGACGATACTCACTCGGCGTTAGTGCTCGAAGATCTGATCGGCCAGTTCTTATACAGTATGAAGTCTAAAGAAAATTAATAGGGACGAATATGAAACAGTTGTTGCAAGTACTCTTCTCCTCCATGTTATTGCTGATCGGCGGTGCGGTTAGCGCCGAGGAGATCTCGGTCAATACCAAGGACCCCTATGCCATGGTGGAATCGGTCGCCAACAAGACTTTTGCCCGATTTCATCAGGATATTGCCACAATTCAGGCCAATCCTGACCATCTTAAGGTGATAGTCTCTGACGAGCTGATGCCTTATATCGATTACAAGTATGCCTCTTACAAGGTGATGGGGCCTTACCTACGCCAGAGTACGCCGGATCAGCGTGAGCGTTTCGCCGAGGCGTTTAGGGCCTATCTGATTGCCACCTATGCTCAGGCCTTTACCGAGTATACGGATCAGCAGGTAGAGTTTGCCCCTGCCAAGCGTTTCGACGATGAGAAGATGGTGGATGTTAACGTGCAGATCATCGAGCAGGGACGTCCGCCTATCAAGCTGATCTTCAGGGTTCGCCGCCTCAAAGACGACACCTGGAAGGCGTTCGACTTGGTGGCCGAAGGGGTCAGCCTGCTCTCCTCAAAGAGCGCCGAGATCACTAACCTCATCCGCCAGAATGGCATAGATGCGGTGATCAAGGAGCTAGAGACGCACACGGCAGGTCGTATCAGCTTGGCGAGTAAGGAGACTAAGCTATAATGCTGGCCTTTGAGCAGGACGCTGGCCAGTGCAAGGTGAGCGGCCAGCTGTCACAGGCGGCCGTGGTACAGCTCTGGCCTAAACTGGAGACACTGCTGAGCGGGCCATGTGAGCGATTGGATCTCTCTGGGGTCGCCTATAGCGATAGCGCAGGTGTCGCTCTCTTGTTGCATCTGGTGGCAGAGCAGCAGGCGAAGGGAAAATCACTGGCGCTTTGCAACCCACCATTGCAACTGCAAAAGCTAATAGATTTATATGATTTACAAGACTTCTTCACCGAAGAAGCCAAATAAAAGGGTTATCCGTTTATGGAATGTAATGAGATTGAACAGCTGCTTACTCAAGCGCTGGCACTAGATGAAGTACACGTGAGTCAGGATGGGACACACTATAAGATTGTCGCCGTCGGCGAGTGTTTCGACGGTGTGAGCCGCGTCAAGCAGCAGCAGATGATCTATGCCCCCTTGATGGAACATGTGACCAGTGGGGCGCTACATGCCATCACTATCAATGCCTTTACCCCGACGCAGTGGAAGCGTGAAAAAATCTTCAACATGCCAGGTTAGAGACTCACAGTGGATAAATTAACAATTCAGGCCAGTGGTGCATTGGCCGGTGACGTGGTGATTTCAGGCGCCAAGAATGCCGCCCTGCCTATTCTGATGGCCGGTGTGCTCGCCGAGACCGACTTTGTGGTCAGCAATGTGCCGAACCTGCGCGATGTCAACACCAGCTGTGAGCTGTTGCGCTGCCTCGGTGCCGACGTGAGCCGTGGCGATGACGGCAAGATCACCATCTCGACGACTCACCTAAAGGAGTTTTGCGCGCCCTATGAACTGGTGAAGACCATGCGCGCCTCTATCCTGATCCTGGGCCCCTTGCTGGCCCGTTACGGCACCGCCGACGTATCCCTGCCTGGTGGCTGCGCCATCGGTGCCCGTCCGGTTAACCTGCACCTGCATGGCTTGGAGCAGATGGGCGCCAAGATTGAGGTGAAAGAGGGTTATATCAAGGCACGTGTCGATGGTCGCCTCAAGGGCGCCCATATCTTCATGGATATGATTAGCGTCGGTGCCACAGAGAACCTGCTGATGGCGGCGGCCCTGGCCGATGGCGAGAGCGTGATCGAAAACGCTGCCCGCGAACCTGAGGTGATCGATCTGGCTAATTGTCTCAACGCCATGGGCGCTAAGATCAGCGGTGCAGGTAGTGATACCATTCGTATCCAGGGTGTCGAGTCGCTAAGTGGCTGTGAATATCGCGTGATGCCAGATCGCATCGAGACGGGTAGCTTCCTGGTGGCCGCTGCGGTAACCCGAGGCAAGATACGCTGTGTCGATGCCGATCCTAAGACCCTGGAGGCCGTACTCGCTAAGCTCGAAGACGCCGGCGCCAGCATCACAACCGGTGAAGATTGGATCGAACTGGATATGCAGGGCAAACGCCCTAAAGCGGTCAATATCAAGACCATGCCTTATCCGGGATTCCCTACGGACATGCAGGCGCAGTTCTGTGTGTTAAACGTCCTGGCGGAAGGTACGGCGACCATTACCGAGACCATCTTTGAGAACCGTTTCATGCATGTGCCTGAGCTTATCCGTATGGGCGCCAACATGGAGCTGGAAGGCAATACCTGTATCATCAAGGGTTGTGAGCGGCTCAACGGCGCTCAGGTGATGGCGACTGATTTGCGCGCCTCGGCGAGCCTGGTGATTGCCGGTCTGGTGGCCGATGGTGTGACTACGGTGGATCGTATCTACCACCTCGACAGAGGCTATGAGCATATCGAAGAGAAGTTTAAGGGCCTAGGCGGCGAAGTCGTGCGGGTCAGCTAACCTTTTCTTTATCATGAAAAAGCCACCTTAGGGTGGCTTTTTTGTGGCCGAGATAAATTTGCGTTGATATTGTCGAGACTGTCACGGCGGCCTATGTTGAGCCAGTGTTAAAGTCTTCCTATGCTGACGTTTATCGTGTTTAACATCTACCTCTTCTATGGCCTAGTGTTTTTTTCCATTGGCTGCGTAGTCGTTTTTCGCAATTTTAAGTACAGTCAGCTCTCTATCTCGCCAACGCTCTGGGCCCTGGCCCTGTTTGGCTTTACCCACGCCTTCCACGAGTGGTCTGAGTTATACGTCATCCTGTTTGCCGACGACATCAGTCAGCAATATCAGGTATTGGTGCAGTGGCTTAGGCTACTTAAATTGGCACTCTCGTTTGCCAGCCTGATGGTGTTTGCCTGGCTGCTCTTCGCTATCTTGTCGCGGCGCATAGCCCGCATAGGTCATGGGGCGATCCTGCTGGTTCTGCTGGCCTACAGTATCTCAGTGGCGCGTCTATCTGGCTCCTTGGATCTCTCCGATGAGATGTTTTCACAGGCGGCCCACTGTACGCGTTTGTTGCTGGGGTTTGGCAGCGCGTTTCTGGCCGGCTCCGGCATGGCTATCTATGGCCATGGCTTGCTACAGGCGCGGCATGACTATGGCCAGTATTTTGTGGCAACCGGTGTGGGCCTGTGGATTTACGGCGTGCTTGCGGGTCTGGTGCCGACCGACTTGCATATGACCATTCCCGTGCTGCGTACCCTGGCCAGTGGCCTGGTGTTGATCACCCTGTTTAAGGCGCTCAAGATCTTCGACATCGAGCGGGAGCAGCAAACTGAGGTGAAGTTAAAGCGCGCGATCGAGGCCGATAAGTATAAGGCGATCGGTCAGCTGGCCATGGGGGTGGCCCATGAGATCAACAATCCGCTGGCATCCTCGACCCTGGCGCTGGATCTGCTAGAGCGAAAGCATCCGCCACAAGATGACGCGTACAAAGAGTACATCAACCGCATTCGACTCGGGATCAGCCGCGCCGCCGAGATCAGCAAGGAGTTACTGGCTTATGCCAGACCGACCTCGGAGGAGGCGATGCCGGTGTGCCTGGCTGAGGTGATTCGCTCGTCGATTAAGCTGCTGTCACATAAGCAACGTAATTTCGAGATCCGGGTCAATTGTCCCGAATCGCTGTCGATGTTGGGGCAGAAGATTAAGCTTGAAGAGCTGCTGATCAATCTGCTCAACAATGCCATGGATGCCAGTGAACAGGGCGGCATTATCTGCGTCGATGTGGCAAGCGAAGCGGGTGGCATTTCTCTGTCGGTCACGGACCAGGGGCAGGGGATGGACGATGCGAGTCTTGCTAGGGCGCTAGAGCCTTTTTACTCCACCAAGGCGATAGGTAAGGGTACCGGACTTGGGCTGGCCATCTGCGAGTCGATAGTCAGGGCCCACAGGGGAAGCATGGATATTCACAGCCAGCTGGGGCAGGGAACCCAGGTGTCGATTTTATTTGAGGAGGCCTGATGGCCAGCATTTTAATTGCCGAAGATGACGCCGACTTACGCACCAATATGGTGGATATCTTAGAGTTGGAAGGCCATCAGGTTGTTGCGGTCGATTGCGCCGAGGCGGCGATCTCGGCCTGCCAGCAGCACACCTTCGACATCGCGCTGATGGATTTGCTCATGCCGGGTATGACAGGGGTCGAGGCGATCTCTAACCTACGCCAATTGAATCCTTTCATCGCCATTATCATAGTCACCGCCTACGCCACGGTCGATACCGCCGTCGATGCCATGAAGAAGGGCGCCGATAGCGTGATGACCAAACCCTTCAATGCCGGTGAGCTATTGATGGGGATTAAACGCAGTATCGCGGAGAAGCAGTTGTTGAAGTCGGCCGTCAATATCGACGCCGATAGCGTCTATGCCGCCCTGGCCAATCCGTTGCGGCGCTCGACCCTGAAACAGCTGGGGACTCATAAGCAACTTAAATTTATGGATCTTTGCCGCCTGGTGGGCGTCGAGGATCACACCAGGTTTAACTTTCATCTGCGCCAATTAAAGAAGGCCGGTCTGGTGCAACAAAATGAGAGTAAGGTCTATATTTTGACAACAACTGGGCAATTTGTTTTACAAAATCACAATCTTTCATGACGTCATAAAATCCTAATAATCAGTAGGTTAATCTTGTTCTGATAAGGAAACTTCACAATAGTCAGGCTATTGTGAAATCGCCTAATCTATCCCTTAAGTGGTAAGTCGCAAATACTGTGACCATGTCCGAAGAGACATATCAGTCACCCTTCCTGCAAGTTGGTGATTGTCATAAGCCACGAGAGGATGAATATATGAGCAGCCAAATTCCATGTAAAAAGCTATTGCTTGCTAGCATGATCTCTATGTTGGTGGCGTGTGGTAGTGATAATGACGACACCCCTCCACCAGTTGAAAGCAACACCCCGCCCGTTGCTGTTGCCGATAGCGCAACCGTTACCGTGTCAGAAATGGTCAGCATAGATGTGCTGGCAAACGATACCGACGCCGATGGCGATACCCTGTCAATCGTCTCTGTCAGCTCAGATAGTGCGGTCATCAAGGAGGGTAAGGTTGAATATACCGCGGGTGACGCGGCGGGAGAGGTTAAGTTTACCTATACCATCACAGATGGCACAGATGAGGCGGTTGGTGAGGTTACCGTGACCGTCGAGGCGCTGCCTGAGCCTGAAGCCTTAGCCTATGTCGGCTCTGCCGCCTGTGCTGGCTGTCATGGGGATCAGCATGCCTCATTCGCCAAGACGGGCCATAACTTCAAGATTCAGAAGATCACCGCTGGCGAGCAGCCGAGTTTTCCTTATACGCCAGAGAGCACCATTACCGGAGCCATAGATCTGCTGGTCGACTCGACGCCAAACAATACCCTGGGGGCGCCGACTAGCTATGATGAGGTGAGCTATGTGGTGGGCGGTTATCACTGGAAGATGCGTTGGTTGGATAAAGACGGTTACATAGTGACGGGTAAGAATGTCCAGTACAACATACATAACAGTAAAGGCGAGTTGAACATTCCCGACAATCACCCCGCCGACCCGGACGTCATGGGTAACTACAAAGATACCGAATTTGATGTGCAGTACAGCTGTGGTAACTGTCACACCACGGGCTGGAAGCGCACCACAGACGTGGCCGGTGGCGACAGCCGTAATCCGGATCGTCAAGGCGATCTACCCGGCATGAACGGAACCTTTGCCGAGCAGGGTATTCAGTGTGAATCGTGCCATGGTGCCGGTAGTCTTCACGTCAAGGCGCCTTCGAAAGACAACATCACCAAGATAGCAACGGCGCGCACCACGGATGATTTCCTCGCCGAGGATATGGCATATGGCAAGGCCGTTACCTGCGCCGAATGTCATACCCGTGACGGTGAGAAGGACTATCCAAGCTTCGTCAGCAAGTACAACGGTGCTTTCCCTGCGGGCAGTCAGGTAGGGGGACGTATCATTGCTAAGGGAGGCCTGGCTCAGCATCACCAAACCGCCGACGAACTCCTGGGTGTCGTACCGCAAGATCATGGAGCCTATAAAGCCGGCGAAGAGATTGGTGCCAAGAAAGGCATGAGCTGTACCAGCTGTCATGATGCGCACAAGTCAACCAAGAATCAGGATAGCAGCGACGGTCTACATGCGGGCGCGGTGAAGGCCTGTAGCGATTGTCATACCATGGCGTTTGCCGATGGTGGCGGATCCTACGGTCATAGCTCCATTGCCGAATGTACCGACTGCCATATGCCGAAACTTGCTAAGAGTGCGGTAACTACTGGGCCTAAGTTAGGCAGTGCCGATGTGGTGTTTGGTGATATCAAGTCTCACCTGTTTACCCTGGATCTGTCACCCGATGCAAAACAGTTTACCGACGATGGTAAGTATCAAATGCCTTGGGGTACTGCCAAGTTTACCTGTGGTAACTGTCATGGCGACTACACAGAGAAGGCGGCGGCCCTGACTAAGATCCATAAATAACAGGTTAGATAATAAGTGTGGGTTGTGCCCACGATAATGAAGTGAAAAAGTGATTCATTGCCCTTCCCCATAGGTGAAGACCATCTCAGCCACTGCGCTAAGGTGGTCTTTTTTTTGGGGGGGGATGAGTCACCGCTATGCCGGTATAGACTCGCCTATGGTCTAAACAGTGAAATTGGCGATAATCGCCATGCCAGGTTTAGTAAGGCTTAGGAAAGGTGCGAATAAGTCCCGTGCTTGCTCTGCGTGTGCTAAAAGTGGATAGATGCAAGGCACAGTTTGCAGCGAATGGCCCTAGTCCTTCGCAAGAGCTTCCTCTGCAGGGATGAAACATATTTAATCTCATCTAGGCGGTACAGATCTGCTGATACTTGTAGTATAAAAAGATCGGCCAATTTAATTATGCTAAGGAGAGTATATGGCACATGGCAAAAGGATGGCGTTATTAGTGGGGCTGCTGATCGGTGCCCTGATCTGTTACGGCGTGGGCATGCACCTGGGGGCTTTGAGCCTGCTGGTCGTCGGCGCGCTGCTAGAGTGTGGTTTCTGGTTGCGACTATTTAAGAGCCCAAGTTAAGGGCTTAAGCTAAGCGCTAATGCTCGGAGCCTGAGCAAGTCAGCCGCTCGATATCATGAGATTAGCGTGATAATGAAAAGACAAAAAAGCCAGCGATTGCTGGCTTTTTTGTCTGCGGACTTGAGTCGCTATTCTTCAGAACCCGTTACTCAGAGCCCAGGTTTTCCCCTATGGTGACAGGTACCTCATAGTACTTGCCGCTGCGTATGATGGTCATGGTGACCTGAGTGCCAGGTGGCGTCTCGGCAATTCTGTCCATCAGCATCTCGACACCGGGAACGGTTTCGTCGTTAAACTTAGTGATCACGTCTCTGGGTCTGAGCTTGGCCTGGGCGGCCGGCCCTTGATGATCGATACCCGTCACCATGACACCGGTCAGATCCGGCAGGTTGAGGATCTGCGCCATCACAGGGTTGATCGCTTCGCCAGTTATGCCTAACGCACCACGGATCACCCGGCCATCTTTAATCAGTTTGCCCATGATGCTGTGAGCCAGCTTGATGGGGATGGCGAAGTTAATGCCATGGCCACCACCCTCGCCGCCAATCTGGAAGGCGGCGGTGTTGATGCCGATCAGTCGGCCGCTGGTGTCGATGAGTGCGCCGCCCGAGTTACCCGCGTTGATGGCGGCGTCTGTCTGCAGGAAGTCCAGATAGCCCGAACTCAGGCCGTTACGGCCGGTGGCGCTGATGATTCCCTGGGTGATGGTTTGCCCCAGGTTATAGGGGTTGCCTATGGCCAGTACCACGTCGCCGACCTGGGCCGGCACATCTAAGTTAATGGGGACGACGGGCAGGGCATCGCCCTCTATCTTGAGCACCGCCAAGTCGGTGACAGAATCTGAACCCACCACCTCTGAGGTAAACTTGCGACCATCTTGCAGGGCGACCACTATCTCGTCGGCCTTCTTGACCACGTGATAGTTGGTGAGTATGTAACCCTCTTTACTCATGATCACGCCAGATCCCAGCCCCTGCAGCGAGCCCGAATTGAGCGGACGGCTCTGATCTATGCTCAGACTATAGATGTTAACTACCGCCGGTGCGGCGCGGCGTACTGCCTGGGAGAAGGAGAGTTCTATTCCGTTCTGTCCGCGGCTCTGGAAGAAGTTGCCGTGGTTAGCCGTGCCTGTGATCCATGGGGTGATGACCAGAAAGACGGCGGCCATGATGAGGCCGAAAAAAACAGCTTTCGCGATGTAAATTACCGTGTCTTTAAGCGTCATGATTTAAGGTGTTATGGGGAAAGTAGCGTTAGATTAACATGTTTATTTATAGGGCACTATTGGCCTAAGTGCATAATGCGAGAAATAAAAGAGGCCATGGTGCAGGCGGTTAAGCCTGGCCATGGCCTCCAAGGCGTCCTATCTGAGCACCAGATAGAGACTGTTGTTACCGCGCAGCAGTTTCAGGGCTACGGCGCCGTGTTGCTCCTTAAGTTCCGCCTTAAGCTCTTTAAGATCTTCGATACGGGTGCGGTTGACCCCGACTATGATATCGCCCTTGAGCAGGCCGCTAGCCGCCGCCGGAGAACCCTGGGCGATCTCTGTGATCTCGACCCCTTTCTTATTGTTCTCTAGCGTTGCACCCGCCAGCATAGGATGTACGGCACCGGCCGCGGTTTCTGTCTGCTGGTTAGCCTCGCCTAACACAGCGGTGACCGTCTTCTCATCGCCGTCGCGGATCAGGCCGAGCTTCACCTTGGCACCGGCCCCCATGGTACCTATCTTGGCTCTCAGCTCCTGGAAGGACTTGATCGGCTTGCCGTTGACGCTGATTATGATGTCGCCGGCCTTGATGCCCGCCTTATCCGCCGCACTGTCTGGCATTACCTCATTGACGAAGCCGCCGTGCTGCGAATCCAGACCAAAGCCTTGGGCCAGCTCGCTATCTAGGTCTCGACCGCTGACACCCAGCACGCCGCGGCGTACCTCGCCGTGTTCGATCAGCTGATCCACCAGGTTGTTGACCATGTTGGCCGGAATAGCAAAGCCGATGCCTACGTTACCGCCGCCCGGGGCGACGATGGCGGTGTTGATGCCGATCAGCTCACCGTTGAGGTTTACCAGGGCGCCGCCCGAGTTACCGCTGTTGATGGCAGCGTCTGTCTGAATGAAGTTCTCCAGCATCTCGATACCTAGGCCGCTGCGGCCCATGGCGCTGACGATACCCGAGGTAACTGTCTGGCCAAGACCAAAGGGGTTACCAATTGCCACGGCGAAGTCACCTACCTTGAGTTCATCTGAGTCGGCGCGCTTGAGGGCGACCAGGTTCTTGGCTTCGATCTGTAACAGGGCCACGTCAGACTCGGCATCTGTGCCGATAAGCTTGGCCTCTATCTCACGGCCATCGTGCAGGCCAATCAAGATCTCGTCGGCGCCGTCGATCACATGGTTGTTGGTGACGATATAGCCTTTCTTCGCATCTATGATGACCCCAGAACCTAGTCCCTTGAAGGGACGTTCCTGCACCTGCTCTCTCGGGGCGTTAGGGCCGAAGAAGTAGCGGAAGGCGTCGGGCAGACGCTGCTTAGAGACATGGGTGCCAGATACGGCGACGGCCACCACGGCAGGGGTGGTTTTCTCCAGCATGGGCGCCAGGCTAGGTAGCTCCTGTCCGTCTACGGCCAGTGGAATGGCGGCTTGAGAAACGGCAGGCATAACCATCAGGCTCGTGCCGAGCAGTGCGGCGGAAAGTAGTGATAATTTCGTTTTCATCTATTCATGACTCCAATGTTGCAATTATGAACTTATGACTCTGTAGATATAAGGCTACTCGGACGTAAATCAAGTGATTAAAAGACTGTGTTATTCAATCCGACTCTCGCCTTCTCGATAAAGTTCAGGTGATTAACAAAGGTTAATTTTTCGTTAGTCTTCATCGACTAGCGAGCGATACAGCCCTGGTCGTCCCTTTTACGTTTGTCTGTACCTGCCAAGGTTTTAGCTTGGCCCACATATACCTTGAGATTGCGTGTCGTGATACCATTTAGCGATTGGATTAAGGATAGAAGAGAATAATTTCAGTGTCGCATCTCACCCCCTGGCAGCATTATCAAGCCGATCTACAACGTGATGACTTTTCCTATGACCCCGCTCAGGAGCAGGCGGTTAAGGCCCTGCAGCGTGTCTATGATGAGTTGATTGCGGCGCAGCAAAAGCCGACGGGGATGGCGAAACTGCTGGGGTTCCTGGCTAAGCCAGCGCCTTCGGTGCAAGGCCTCTACCTCTGGGGCGGAGTCGGGCGCGGCAAGACCTATCTGATGGACACCTTCTATGATGCCCTGCCGGGCGAGCGTAAACTCAGGGCGCACTTTCATCGCTTCATGCATCAGATCCATCTGGATCTCGACAACCTCAAGGGGCAGCGTGATCCCCTGCTGGTGATCGCCAAGCGGATGGCCGAGAGCTATCAGGTGATCTGTTTCGACGAGTTCTTCGTCTCAGACATTACAGATGCCATGCTGCTGGGCACACTATTTCAGGCGCTATTTGCCGAAGGGGTGGCCCTGGTCGCTACCTCGAACATCATTCCCGATGAGCTCTATCGTAACGGCCTGCAAAGGGCGCGTTTCCTGCCGGCGATTGCGCTGATCAACAAGCACTGTCAGGTGTTGAATGTGGACAGCGGCATCGACTATCGCCTGCGCACCCTGGAGCAGGCCGAGATCTACCATTATCCACTAGACCCTCAGGCCGATAAGAACCTGCTGGGGTATTTCCAGCAGCTGGCGCCGGAGTCGGAGGTCTCCCGCGAGGCGATTGATATCGATGGCCGTGAGATCGCCATCCGCCAGCAGGCCCAAGGGGTGCTGTTGATCGATTTTCGCGATTTGTGCGACGGTCCCCGTAGCCAGCGCGACTATATGGAGCTGGCTTGTCTCTATCACACAGTGCTGCTCAGCGGTGTCGAGCAGATGGGAAGCCAGAGCACGGGCGATGATATCGCCAGACGCTTCCTGGCCATGGTGGACGAGTTCTATGAGCGCCACGTTAAGCTGATCATCTCGGCCGAGGTAGCACTGGAGGAGATCTATACCCAGGGGCTGTTGAGTTTCGAATTCAGACGCTGTCGTTCGCGCCTGACCGAGATGCAATCGCACGACTATCTGGCGCTGGAACACCTGCCATAGGGCGAGATTCAACCGATAAATGGCGCTTTTTGCCCTTTCGCCATCTAATCGATGCCAAGCTGAGTAAATCATTTAAATTAGCTGAAAAAATTAGGTGATTTTTAACTCAGCTTTGTCTATAATTCGCGACCTGCCCTCGTTACTCCGCCAAAACGGCGGAAGTTGTAAAGCCTTATTCTTTGCTCGAAGGGGCGGAGAATGGCATTTTTTGTGTTGTTATTTATTAAAAGATAATGGCATTTGAGACAGAATTTAAACATTGGGTTTTTGTAAATGAAGACTACATATACTGCTACACCAGAAACAGTGACGCGCGAATGGTTCGTTGTTGACGCTGAAGGTAAAACTTTAGGTCGTATCGCTACTGAGATCGCTCGTCGTCTACGTGGCAAGCATAAGGCAGAATACACTCCTCACGTTGATACTGGCGATTACATCATCGTTATCAATGCTGAGAAAGTAACTGTAACTGGTAACAAAGCAGCAGCTAAGACTTACTACTCTCATTCTGGTTTCCCAGGTGGTATCAAGCAGATTACTTTTGATAAGCTGCAAGATCATAAGCCAGAAATGATTATCGAGAAAGCAGTAAAAGGTATGTTGCCAAAGGGTCCTCTGGGACGTGCCATGTACCGTAAACTGAAAGTTTACGCTGGCGCAGAGCACAACCATGCTGCACAACAACCACAAGTTCTTGATATCTAATCCGGGAGTAAGCTAATGTCTGCAACTCAGTACTACGGCACTGGCCGTCGCAAAACATCTACTGCTCGCGTATTCGCTAAAGTAGGTAGTGGTAACATCGTCGTGAACCAACGTCCACTTGACGAATATTTTGGTCGTGAAACTGCTCGTATGGTTGTTCGTCAACCTCTAGAGCTAGTTGAAATGACTGAAAAGCTAGACATCTATGTAACTGTTAAGGGCGGTGGTATCACTGGCCAGGCAGGTGCAATCCGTCACGGTATCACTCGTGCCCTGATGGAGCTTGATGAAGCTCTACGTCCTTCTCTACGTGCCGCTGGTTTCGTTACCCGTGATGCTCGTAAAGTTGAGCGTAAGAAAGTCGGTCTACGTAAAGCACGTCGTAAGCCACAATTCTCAAAGCGTTAATATTACGCCGCGAAGATTGGAAAAACCCAGCCTTGTGCTGGGTTTTTTTATGGCCGTTTTCTGCTATTTTTAAGGCTCAATTGTTCGCTATAGGAAACACACCTAGATGACATTCCAACTCCTGATGCTGGTTTTGGCGATAGTGCTGATTATCGAGGGGATAGGTCCGCTTTTATTTCCGAATCGTTGGCGGGCATATTTGCAAGAAATTTCCAGCCAAAATCAAAGAGTTTTGCAAAGGTTAGGCGGTGCTTTAGTGACCGCGGGCGTGGTCATATTGATTATTTTTTCATAAATTACTTGCCACTTCCCCCCCAAGATCTGCTAAAATCCCGTTTTAACCACTACCTTGCAGCAAATAATGGGCAAAAACGTTGTAGTTCTCGGCACCCAATGGGGTGACGAAGGAAAGGGTAAGATAGTCGATCTACTTACCGAACAGGCCAAATATGTCGTTCGTTATCAAGGTGGCCACAATGCTGGTCATACTCTTGTTATCGATGGTGACAAAACCGTTCTTCATCTTATTCCATCAGGAATCTTACGCGATAATGTAAAATGCATTATCGGTAATGGTGTTGTGCTTGCGCCCGACGCCCTGATGAAAGAGATCAACATGCTTAAAGAGCGTGGCGTCCCTGTAGAGGAGCGTCTGCTTATCTCCGAGGCGTGTCCGTTGATCCTTCCCTTCCACTGTGCCTTAGATATCGCACGTGAAAAAGCACGCGGTAATAAAGCTATTGGTACAACGGGTCGTGGTATCGGTCCTGCTTATGAAGATAAGATCTCTCGTCGCGGTCTTCGCGTTGGCGATCTGTTTAATGCAGAACTATTCGCCGAGAAGCTGAAGGAAGTGATGGCATATCACAACTTCATGCTGACCGAATACTATGATTGCGAAGCGGTTGATTACGAGACCACGCTAAAAGATGCGTTGGCCATCGCCGACTATCTGAAGAGCATGTGTACCGATGTGACTGAGCTGCTGGATCAAGCACGTAAGGCCGGTGAGCCTATTCTGTTTGAAGGCGCACAGGGTACCCTACTGGATATCGACCACGGTACTTATCCATTCGTAACCTCTTCAAACACTACTGCAGGTGGTGTGGCGACAGGTTCAGGTTTCGGTCCACGTCACCTTGACTATGTGCTCGGTATCATGAAGGCATACACCACACGTGTGGGTGCGGGTCCTTTCCCAACTGAGCTGCAAGACGAGATCGGCGATCACTTAGGTACTAAGGGTCACGAATTCGGTGCGACCACTGGTCGTAAGCGTCGTCCAGGTTGGTTAGATATCGTTGCCATGAAGCGCGCGGTACAGATCAACAGCATCAGCGGTTTCTGTCTGACTAAGCTTGACGTACTCGACGGCCTTGAAGAAGTTAAGATCTGTGTGGGTTACCAGTACCCAGATGGCAGCATCGCAACGGTTACGCCGTTGGCAGCCGAAGGCTACGAGCAGGTTACTCCTGTGCTCGAGACTATGCCTGGTTGGAGCGAGAACACCTTTGGTGCGACCTCTATCGATCAACTGCCACAGGCAGCGATCAACTACATTAAGCGTGTAGAAGAGCTACTGGAAACGCCAGTCGATATTATCTCAACGGGTCCCGACAGAAACGAGACCATGATTCTAGTGAATCCGTTCAGTTAATCATAAGGGCCGCGTTAAGCGGCCTTTTTATTGCAAGCGATTTTATTGCAAATGCTTTTACCGCAAATGACTTTGTCGCAGATACTTTGAGCGCACCAGGCTCGAATATCTGTGGGTAAATTGAGATCTATTAGCGATAAGCATACGATCACTTTTTAAGCTAATGCCGCAGCGGCCGATAAGATAAGGTATACTGCCTGAGTCTATTTGAGAGATAAGGCGTGAGATCA
Organism: Shewanella aquimarina; assembly: GCF_023349185.1. Taxonomy (GTDB): domain Bacteria; phylum Pseudomonadota; class Gammaproteobacteria; order Enterobacterales; family Shewanellaceae; genus Shewanella; species Shewanella aquimarina. The sequence continues at coordinate 189,900 of NZ_JAKIKY010000005.1, forward strand.
ACCAAGAGAGCTTTCTTATGGCAAGATTAGTGTGTGTTATGTTGCTGGCCTGGCTATCAACCCTGGCCCATGCCGAGCCCGAAACCGCTAAGGCGGTTGATAATAAGCCCACCGAAAACAGGTCGGAAGGGTTGAAGGCGGTCAATATCTACAGCCAAGAGCAGCTTATCAAGATGATCCGTGACAAGTCTTACCTGACCCGCGTCACGGGAGATGATTGTCAGCTGGTGCAAGATATCGAGGCGCGTGCCGAGGTATTGAAGCAGCCGCTGTACCAATATTTATGGGCGGAGATGCTTAACTATGGCATCTGCGTCAAGGCCAACCCGCCACGGGGGATCTCCATGCTACGCGACGCCGCAGAGCAGGGGAGCGCCGAGGCCATGGTCAGGATTGCCGAGTATTACCATGACGGTAAGTTCGTGATCCAAGATAAGGAGCGTGCGGTGCAATACACACTGCCCGCTGCCGCCAGTGGCGATCTGCCTGCGCGCATGATGCTGGTCAGATTGTTTGGCGAAGGCTATGGTAGCCCCAGAGACTATGAGATGGGTTACCACTGGCTATACAACGATGTATTTAGTGATGAGGCGACCAAACAGGAAGCCCTGAAATTATTGATGGTGCTGGAAGCAAAGATGCCCGCAAGTGCAGTTGAGAGGGCTAAGCAGGCGCACCTGAGATCCCGGTAAACGCCCTAAGCCCCTTAGCAACAGCAGGAGAGCCTGGGCAAAATTTATGGATAATGAATGATCAAAGATCCGCATTTAAAGCGTGAACAAGAGAAGTACGACAACCCCATTCCTAGTCGTGAGTATATTTTAGATTACTTACGCTCACAGCAATCACCCCTCAATCGCGAGAAGATCGCTCAGGCGCTCAAGATAACCGACGAAGAGCAGCTCGAAGCCCTGCGCCGTCGCCTACGGGCCATGGAGCGTGACGGCGAGCTGGTCTTTACCCGTGGCCAGGCCTATGGCCTGCCCGAGCGTATGGATCTGCTCAGCGGTACCGTTCTGGGGCATAAGGATGGCTTCGGCTTCCTTAAACTCGATGAAGGTGGCGACGACCTCTTCATCAATAACCGTGACATGTTGATGTATTTCCACGGCGATAAGGTGCTGGCCCAGAAGGCCGGTGTCGACCGTAAGGGACGCCGCGAGGCGCGCATCGTCCGTCTCACCCATGAGCGCACCGCGCCACTGGTGGGGCGTTTCCACCTGGATTCCGGCATGGCCTTCGTGATCGCCGATGACAAGCGTATCACCCAGGAGATCCTGATCCCCGATGGCGATCGCAACGGTGCCCGTCAGGGTGACGTGGTGGTGGTCGAGCTGACTCGCCGTCCCGGTCGCTACATGAAGGCGGCAGGTAAGGTCACCGAGGTGCTGGGCAAAGAGATGGCGCCGGGCATGGAGATAGAGATCGCCCTGCGTAACTATGATCTGCCCCATACCTGGTCGAGCCTGATCGAGAAGAAGCTGCGCAAGATCCCCGACGAAGTGACCGAAGAGGACAAGCTGGGCAGAGTCGATCTGCGTAAGCTGCCGCTGGTCACCATAGACGGTGAAGATGCCCGTGACTTCGACGATGCCGTGTACGCCGAGACCAAGAAGAGTGGCGGCTGGCGCCTGTGGGTAGCCATCGCCGACGTGAGTCACTATGTGCGCACCGAATCGGCGCTGGATAAAGAAGCCCGTGCTCGCGGTAACTCAGTCTACTTCCCGTCTCAGGTGATCCCCATGTTGCCGGAGAAGCTGTCTAACGGCCTCTGCTCCCTCAACCCGGGTGTCGATCGCCTCTGTATGGTGGCCGAGATGACCATCTCGGCGGCGGGTAAGCTGTCGGGTTATAAGTTCTACCCGGCGGTGATGCACTCCCACGCGCGCCTCACCTATACCCAGGTGGCGGATATGCTCGAGGGCGGCGAGGTGAGCGATGAGCTCAAGCCAATCTTCCCGCATTTGCAGACCCTGCAGTCGCTCTACCTGACCTTGGATGATACCCGCGCCCAGCGCGGTGCCATAGCCTTCGAGACTACGGAAACTCAGTTTATCTTCAACGCCGATCGCAAGATCGAGCGTATCGAGCCGCGCACCCGTAACCAGGCCCATAAGATCATCGAAGAGTGCATGATCCTGGCCAACGTGGCGGCGGCCAAGTTTGTGAAGAAGCATAAGGGCGAGGTGCTCTATAGGGTGCATGAGGCGCCGTCGGAGCAGAAGCTGACTAACTTCAAGGACTTCCTCAAGGAGCGCGGCCTTGCCATGGGCGGCGGCCTGGAGCCGGAGCCTGCCGATTATCAGGCCCTGATGGAGCAGGTGATCGACAGGCCCGATGCCGAGCTGATTCAGGTGATGTTGCTGCGCTCCATGCGTCAGGCAACCTATAACCCGGACAACGAGGGCCACTTCGGCCTGGCGCTGGAGGAGTACTCGCACTTTACCTCGCCGATTCGTCGCTATCCGGATTTGATCCTGCACAGGGTGATCCGTTACCTGCTGGCCAAGGAGCGTGGCGAGGCCAGCGACAAGTGGACGCCTGATGGTGGCTATCACTACCAGATAGAAGAGCTGGACCTGCTGGGCGAAGAGTGTTCCAACACAGAGCGCCGCGCCGACGAGGCGACCCGCGACGTCAGCGACTGGCTCAAGTGCGAGTTTATGCGTGACCATGTGGGTGACACCTTCGAGGCTGTGGTGGCCTCTGTGACCCACTTCGGCATGTTCGTCCGCCTGAGCGACCTCTTCATCGACGGCCTGGTGCATATCTCCACCCTGGGCGGTGACTATTATCACTATGATAATATGCGTCAGCGCCTGGTGGGCGAGGCCTCGGGTCAGGTGTATCAGATAGGCGATGCCGTTACCGTCAAGGTGGCCGCGGTTAACCTGGACGATCGCCAGATCGATCTCATGATGGTGGGCGACGATGGTAAGACATCACGTCCGCGCCGCGCCAAGAAGCCGCTGACCGCGCGCGAGCGGGTCAACCTGGAAGGGGCCAAGATGTCCCGCAAGGGTAAAGAGGATGACAAGCCCAGCGGTAAACGCCGCTCCGCCCGACGCAGCGAAGGCAAATCTGGAGCTGGCAAGCCCGCAGCCGGTAAGTCCGGTGCGGGTAAGGCTGGCGCGAGTAAGTCTAAGACTGGGGCCAAGAAGTCATCAGCCAAGCCGGGTGCCAAGAAACGTAAGAGCGTGAAGAAACGCAGCAGTAAGAAATAAGAGACTCAAACCAGATGAAGAAACAAGATTTCACCTTCGGCATCCATGCCGTCGAGGCCTTGCTAAAGAACAGCCCTGAGCGGGTGATCGAGATGTGGGTATTGCAGGGGCGCGACGATCAACGTCTGATGCCGCTGCTGGCTATGGCCGCCGAGTATGGCGTCTCGGTGCAGCAGGCGTCACGCAAGGCGCTGGACGACAAGGCCAGCAGCAGTCAGCACCAGGGGGTGCTGGTACGCGCCAAGCCTGCCAAGCAACTCAATGACAACGATCTGCAGGCCCTGCTGGACAAGACAGAGACGCCGTTTCTGTTGATCCTCGATGGCGTGACCGATCCCCACAACCTGGGCGCCTGTCTGCGTAACGCTGACGCCGCCGGGGTACATGGGGTGATCGTGCCGCGCGACAATTCGGTTGGCCTCACGCCAACCGTTAGCAAGGTTGCCTGCGGCGCCGCCGAAGTGGTGCCCCTGTTTCAGGTGACTAACCTGGCGCGCACCATGAAGGCCCTGCAAGAGAAGGGCGTGTGGATCGTCGGCGCCGCCGGCGAAGCCGAGCACGACCTCTACAAGGCCGACCTTAAGGGCCCTATCGCCATCGCGATGGGCGCCGAAGACAAGGGCCTGCGTCGCCTGACTCGCGAGAGCTGTGATTCGCTGGCCTCTATCCCGATGGCGGGTAGCGTCTCTAGCCTCAACGTCTCAGTAGCCACAGGGATCTGTTTGTTCGAGGCGGTTCGTCAAAGGTTGGGGTGATCGGGAATTCGATCTTTCAATTTTTGAGTTGCTGACTCAGAGTTGATGAATGCCGATGAGGGAGACTTCATCGGCATTTTTGTATCCGATATGGAATCGGATAGTTTTCCTCTGTGTGTAGCGTCTTGTTGCATGCGTACTTATCGAGAGAGTTTGAAAGTCGCATCTTCATTGCAATCTATCGCCTGCCCGGCGAGGGATGTGCAAGCACTCTTTTGGCACGGTGAGTGAAGCGCAGCTTCGTGCTCACGAGCGAGAGGCATGGATGCCGAACTGGCTGTTAAACAGGGATGTTGTTTGAATATATCCCTATACGCTTCACGGCGGTACTGACTTACATGGATGTAGGGAATGCCAAAAAATGTAGGGAACATTTTTGGCCATGCCGCCGAGAGCCAAAAGCGTGCTTACACCTGTATCTAATCGTCTCTTCGATTTGCCGTCGTTTGGTGAGAGTAGGGAGTTAAAGCGAAAAGGTGTTTATAGCCCTTTGTGAGTTACAGGTAGTCAAGGCTTCTGAGAAGGCACAATATCTCATTTTACTGTCAATGTTTTCCGCTCGTTTATGCGGCCCGACTTTGATAGAGTACTTATTAATCAATGGCTTTGCTGGCTATAAAGGACATGCGAATATGTCAGATCAAGAAATAAAGCAAGTATGGGATGTTGGGTTGTCACCATCCGAGAGCAAACTTCTCGGCCTGATTGTTGCCCATTGGGGAGCAATTGAAGGCGAGGTATTCCAGCAGGCCTTGGAGAGTTATGGTGTCGATTTCGAGTTGTCAGAACTGCCTAAAGAAATGAATAATTTAAGCTTCTCTAAAGTGCTAGAGGTATGGAAGGAAAGGGTGATTGCTGGAGCACCTGAAGCTGATAAAGTGGTTTTAAAAAAGCAATATGAGAAGATTCGGTGTTATCAGGATTATCGAAACTCTTTAATTCACGGGATGTGGATATTTGACCGAAATACTCCAGAAGTAATATCTACTTTGAGGGGTCGTGGGAAAGAGATTATATCTGCAGTGTTTGAGGAGGGGCAACTACAGAAATTTTACTCCGAATTGGCTCAAATTAATCTTTATATCAGGTATCCGAGGGGCATGGAGCAGGTTTTTGAGGAGCAATTTAAACAGGGATACTATGTGAATGAAGCAGAGATTCGTAGAATGAAATTGAGGAAAAAAGGTTAGGTTAGTTGAGAGTAGAGTTTAGCCACTTAACGAGCCAAATTACAACGCGCATACAAAGGAAGGCAGTTCAAAAGAGTGGTTTGGTAACTGTTAGCTGGTTTTTAGGCGTTAAATGAATATGAAACATTCTGAGTTAAAGCTTCGGCAAGTTTATACAAAGCAGATGGTTGAGGTTGTAAGTAGACTGAATTCAGCTTCGAGCTATATACAGCAGTATTTTAAAAGTAAGGATGAATCAGAGTTTGATTCGGGTGTATTACAGTTTAGAAAGGCCTTAGAGGCTGTCGCATATGCTTCTATCGCCCCAAACAAGGAAAAGTATCAAGCTTTTAGAAGCAAAGCTGATACAAGCAAGGATTTCACTAAGGATTTTAATGCAACTAAGATCTTCCATAATCTTCGTAGTATCAATAAAAGCTTTTATCCTATGCCATTAATTCCTGCACGAAAAATTGCGGAACACCAGTGGCATTTTGAACGAAAAAGTAGTGGGTTTTTAACTGAGAAAAGATTTCAAAATATTTACGATAGGTTGGGTAAGTTTCTGCATGCCGACAACCCTTGGGGAACAAATAAAAATCTCCAAAATTTAGCCAAGGATATAGAGGTTGCAATTAGAGACGTGAGGTTACTTTTGGAGTTACACGCTGCATTCATTCAATCGAAAGCTTTTACGGGTGTTTGGATAGTCGAGGTGCCTAAAGATGCTACAGTGCCAAAAATCACTAAGGCTGTAGCTATAAGCGAGTTTTGTGTGAGCAGTAGTTAATAATATGCGTCAGGTAAGCCCTTCCGATGTGGATTTCTTTTTCGTCGCATCCTGCTTGCAGTGTAATTGCAGTTTACTATTGCAAGATTTTCTTTAATTCAAATAGTCATGTATGGAGTTTTAGGCCGCACGCATTCTTGTCTAGAAGCTTCACAAAAGGTCAAATAGGAGAGGGAATAACTCGGTATAGCTTTGCCTTTCCGTTATGTGGAGGTCATTGTATAGCCTACTGGGAGTTTACTGGTGGTGATCACGAATGTATCTATACGTGAAAGCGGCAGCAGAATATAAACCCCTGATCAAGCAATCGTTAGAGATTCTTTTTTGCATCTAATTGACATAGGTAACGTCAAATCGAAGAGACGATAGATAACGGTGTAAACACGTTTTTGGCCTTCGAAATCAGGGATGATTTCGCAGAGCCCACAGGGAAGTGCTAGTGGCGTGCCAAAAACGTGTTTGCACATAAAGCCTGCGGCAGGCAATTGATACACCATGAAGGTATGGTTCAAAGCACCCTTTCAAATTTCAATCCGGCTTAAAGCCAAAACCATTGGAAGCAGCGCTTAATCTACCAGAGCAGCATTGAATCCTTGTGCCCATCAAGGTTCGCAAACCTTACTTAAAGGTGTACAGCAGATTAAAAGTAGTGACGGTATCTGTCTGCTTCGACCCTTCGGGTACCACTTCCGTGTACTTGACGTTCATGCCAATCTTAAACGCCCAGTCCTGGAACAGGGTGTTCTTGTAACTCATGTCCAGGGTGACTGTGCTGTTGGACTCGCCGGTTTCGGCGGTGAGGTCGGCGTTGAAGCTGGTGTATTCGTGGATCTTCTGTTCGAACTTGGCGGCGGTACGCAGAATCGCCTCGCGATCGGCCTCGGGGTCGGGCACCGACTCGCTCACCTGGGGCAGGTTGTAACGATAACCAGGACCGATTTCGAGACTCAGCTTAGTGCTGCTGTCGCTGATGGCATCGAAACCATAACCGGTCGATACGATTGAGATGCGGGTATAACTACCGAATCTGTCTTCGGTGAAGTCACCGCGGGCGAAGATATAACCCGAGTAGATCTTGTAGCTCGACTGGAGCTGGACATCGTACTTCTCCGAGGTGGTTTTTTCCGAGTCGGAGGCGAAGTAGGCCTTGAATACCCCTTCCTGACGAAACTTGTCTGTGTCGTAGACCAGTTTGGTGCGACCGTTGAAGCTGCTGGACTCTGTGTTACCCGTGTTGATCTGCAGGCCGGCTTCTATCTCGGCAGAGAAGTCGCTAGGGGGTTCCTGATAGTCCGGAGGCACCAAGGCCCAGGCGCTGTGGCTGAGGCCGAGTGTGATAAATAAACTTGTTGCTCTTAACATTATTTTTATTTTTTGCACGCGTCTGGAACACAAAAATGACAGCGGACTATCATACCGTTTCACCGGGCGATGGGCAAAGTGATTAAGGAAAGATATTGCTTGAGTTTTGAGGTGTGACCATGTACTATTCCGCGGCTTAATTCAGTCACTTTATTTAGTTCCTTGCCTCCATTTGGTCTGACTGAGCCAACAACGAGGCTAGATAACCGTAAGGAGCAAAAAAATGCGTCATTATGAAATCGTATTTTTAGTTCACCCTGATCAGAGTGAACAAGTGCCAGGTATGATCGAACGTTACACGGGTATCCTTACCCAAGCTGGCGGTCAAATCCACCGTTTAGAAGACTGGGGCCGTCGTCAACTGGCTTACCCAATCATCGAACTGCATAAGGCTCACTATGTTCTGATGAACGTAGAAGCGACTGCAGAATCGGTTGAAGAGCTAGAAACAGCTTTCCGTTTCAACGACGCTGTTCTTCGTAGCATGGTTATGCGTACCAAGGGTGCCATCACCGAAGCTTCTCCAATGGCTAAAGCGAAAGACGAGCGCGAAGCGCGTCGTTCTAGCGAAGAGCGCCCAGCTCCAGCTGCCGAAGCTGAAGCATCTGAAGAAGCCGCTGAAAACGCAGCAGAGTAAGTTTATTTGTGGCCACCAATCACTTGGTGTTATCTGGAACCATCACTCGGTCCAGAAGCTTTAGTAGCCCGGCAGGCATCCCACATTGTGTGATCATGCTGGAACACAAATCGCAGGTTTATGAAGCAGAGATGCTGAGAAACGTATACTGCCAGATGCAAGTGATATTCAGTGGCGAACGCTTTAACAGCATCACAGACAAACTGAAAACCGGTGTGGATATCGAGGTCAAAGGTTTCATCGCCCTCCAGAGAGGACGCAATGGTCAAAACCGCCTGGTATTACACGCTGAAAATGTCGAATTGAAAACTTAGGAGACTGTCAAAATGGCACGTTATTTCCGTCGTCGCAAGTTCTGCCGTTTCACTGCAGAAGGCGTTACTGAGATCGATTACAAAGATATCGCTACTCTAAAGAACTACATCACTGAAAGTGGTAAAATTGTTCCTAGCCGTATCACTGGTACAAACGCTAAATACCAACGTCAACTGGCTCGCGCTATCAAGCGTGCTCGTTATCTTTCTCTACTGCCTTACACTGATCTACATCAGTAATAGCGCATCAATTTAGAGGAATTAATAATGAACGTTATTCTACTTGATAAAATCGCTAACCTGGGCAACCTGGGTGACCAAGTGTCAGTTAAGGCTGGTTATGCTCGTAACTTCCTTTTACCTCAAGGTAAAGCGGTAGTTGCTAACGCTGCTAACACTGAAGTATTCGAAGCACGTCGTGCTGAACTAGAAGCTAAGCTAGCTGCTGAACTAGCAACTGCTACTGAGCGCGCTGAGAAGCTGGCTGCTCTTGAAGCTGTTGTTATCGCTTCTAAAGCGGGCGACGAAGGCAAGCTGTTCGGTTCAATCGGTAACCGTGACATCGCTGATGCAGTAACTGCTGCTGGCGTTGAACTGGCTAAGAGCGAAGTTCGTCTGCCACTAGGTGCTATCCGCACTACTGGTGAATTCGAAATCGACGTTCAGCTTCACGCTGAAGTTAAGGCTGTTGTTAAGCTTTCTGTTGTTGCAGAAGACTAATACACAGTTTTAAAAGATTAAAGAAACACCGCGCTAATCTGATTAGTGCGGTGTTTTTTTATGCCTGAAATAGACGAAGAAGCGGCGTACTCTTAATGCTATTTTGCCTAGCGCGATTCGCCGGGTTCTATCTGTGTCGCCAGTAAGGAGAGCCGATAGTGAGTGCTGCCCGCTACCAGGCTGGTTACGGGGTCGTCATAGCTTAGGTAGAGTTCTTGCCTGCCTATGTGGCGAGGTTCAGTAGTAGCGCATAGATAGATGTCACTGACGACCTTGAGCAGACCTGTAGGGGTGAAGCTTGAGCAAAGCTTGATACTCACTGCTCGATTGGCAAGTTCACTTGTCCCAGGCTCGAGTGTGAGCAACCGCTCGATAAGCACTTGATGGTCGCAGGTGAGGCTAAAGTTGAGGCGGAACTTAAATGTGTTGCGCTCGCGCTGTTCGGCATGCATTTTTCGTTGTTGGGCAGAGAGATAGAATCCGCCTAATGGGCTGCTCATCTTGTATCTCATTTCGGTTGGCATCTTATACCAATCGTAATAAATAATTGATCATTCTAGCTTGTTAAAACGCTCGATAACTGTATTAGTATTTTTAATTGTAGAATAACTACTTATCTAAAAATTCTGCTTTGTTCTCAAGCGTTTTTCCTGCGCTATTTCTGATCACATACTTACTGTGATTGGTATTACTACGCTATGCTACTGACGAGTTAGCGACAAGTAAAAAAATACCCGGCAATGCCGGGTATTTGTCTATGGTGTAAACGGACAGCTGTAAGACTAGTTTCTGACTAGTTTCTGACTAGTTTCTGACTAGGTCCAGCTCGCCGATCAGGTTGTCGGCGTGATCTACCTCATCCATCATCCACAGAATGTAGCGGAAATCCACATGCACGGCGCGGGTGATGGTCGGGTTGAAGAACCAGTCTTTGGTGATCGCCTCATAGGTAGAGTCGAAGTTCAGGCCAACCAGTTCGCCCTTGCCGTTAAACACGGGCGAGCCAGAGTTGCCGCCTGTGGTATCGACGCTGGAGAGGAAGTTCACCGGCACTGAGCCAAAGCTTTCAGGCTTGTCCAGGCAAGAGAACAGGCGGCATAACCAAGAGGCTGGGTCTTGATAGACAGACTCCACCTTGTGGCTGCCGTAGCGCTTGGCCTTGATGGCATCCAGTACCTTCTTGGGCGCATCAAACGGCTCGACGCCCGTGTGCTTGGCGACTATGCCCTCCAGGCGGGTGAAGGGCTGCTTGTAGAGGGCGTCTTTCGACTGATAACCATCCACCATGCCGTAGGTGATACGCAGGGTGCCGTTGGCATCTGGGTATACCGGCCAGTTGTTGGCCTTGTAGTAGGCGATAACGGCTTCCATGTAACCAGGACGAGCCTTAGACAGCTTACCGGCCAGGGTCTTCTGGGCTTTTTCCTGAGCCAGGTTGGTGTCGTACAGGGCAACGGCGATGCGGATGAAAGGATCGGCGCTGGTCTCAAATGCCTTCACATCGGCGTCCATCCAGGCAAGGCGCTCTGCCTGATTGGTCAGGCCGGTCAGCGAGTAGAGGCCGTCGAGCTTGTCGCTCAGGCTTACCTCAGGATCGTCTGATTTGAGCATGGCATCGAGCTCAGGTACGCGGTTGTCCTGGGCCAGGTAGGCGTTTAGATCTTGCATCCACAAGGTCTTGTCGACGCTGATGGCGAAGCTTGAATCGATACGCTTGAGGCGCGCCTTAAACATCTTCATGTCGCGCTCTTGATAGCCTTCCTCACGCTCGGCGTCCGGCTTGGTCTTCTCCTTGGCCAGACGATAGAGGCGATTGGCGGTGGCCAGCAGATCGCTGGACTGAGCGTTTTCGAAGAAGTAGCGGGTCTGCAGTGCCTGACGCTGCTCAACCAACAGGGTCTCAAGCTGGTCAAACTTAGCCTGATAGCTCTGGTACTGGCTGTCTGTGGTTAGCCACTGACGGAAATCGTCTTCGCGGGCCTGCTTGATACCGGCGATGTCGGTGGCCTTAAAGCCATCAAGCAGGCCGTTGTACTTCTTCATGCGGTTGGCCATCGAGGCCAGGGTGCCCGCGTACTTGATCTTAACGCTTGCGTCCTGTGCACCCATGGCTTCTATGGTGTCGATGCGCTGCTGATAGCGCTTGGCCAGGGTGGGGTAGAGCCAGTCGCTGGCAAATTTTAGCTCACTGGTGAGGCGGTAGCGGCTGGTCGAGCCTGGGTAACCGGCTACGAATACGCCGTCGCCCGCCTTGACGCCATCGGCATTGATCTTCAGGTAGCTCTTAGGCTTGAAGGGGACGTTGTCTGGCGAGTAGGCGGCCGGTTTACCGTCTTTGCCTACGTAGGCACGCAGGAAGGTGAAGTCGCCCGAGTGGCGTGGGTATTCATAGTTGTCTATGTCACCGCCGAAGGAGCCGACGCTCTTAGGTGGCGCGTATACCAGACGCACGTCGCGAATGATGAGCTGCTTGATCAGGTAGTATTCCAGGCCGTTGTGGAAGCTGCGCACCGAGCAGCGATAGTTGTCGTCGCTCTCACACTCTTTTATCAGTGCCTTGCGGTTAGCCTGGATCTCTTCGTAGCGTTTCAGCGGGTCGTCGCTGAGATCTTTGGTGACCTGCTCGCTCACGTTGGTGACCGCCTCTGTGATGTAGAGACGTTCGTTAGGGCCGGCAGAAGGTTCGTCCGCTTGTTTGCGCGCCAGGAAGCCATCGGCGATGTAGTTGTGCTCTTTCTTGCTGTTGTATTGAATCGCGCGGTAGGCACAGTGGTGATTCGTTACAACTAACCCTTGGGGGGACACGAAACTGGCGGTACAATACCCCAGTCCGACAACTGCATTCATCGGATATTGGGTCAGATCGGCGAGTTGTTTTGCTGGAATTTGGATACCGCGTTCGCTCAGCTTGTCGGCGATCGATGGCATTTGATACGGTTGCCATTGCCCTTCATCGGCAATGACAACGCCAGATGACAGCATTAAGGCTGCAACCAATGCTTTGCGCATGTTTATTCCTTAATTATTATGTGTAAGTTTGTAGGACGAACAGGTCAGAGGCCTGTTTCTGCTTGACCCGGGTTTTATATCATATTTTGCCTAATCGTTGGAAATTTGGAGAGTTAATGTCACAGCAAGGTGGATTTCAGGCTAAGAAAAAGCCTAGAGATATACAGATCGACGCATTGAAGATGCCGCCCCACTCGATTGAGGCCGAGCAGTCTGTGCTCGGTGGCTTGATGTTGGATTCAGATGCCTGGGATAAGGTGGCCGAGGCCGTGGTGAAGGATGACTTCTACTCCCGCTCCCACAAGATGATCTTTACCGCCATGGAGGCCCTGGTCGCTGCGGGTCAGCCTATCGATCTGATCACCGTCTCCGAACAGCTGGAGCTTGAAGATCACTTAGAAGATGCCGGTGGCTTCGCCTATTTGGGCGAGATCGCCAAGAACACCCCGAGCGCGGGCAACATTCTCTCCTACGCCGCCATCGTGCGTGAGCGCGCCGTGGTGCGCGAGATGATCAAGGTCGCTAACGAGATCGCCGACGCCGGTTTTAACCCCGAGGGGCGTAATTCAGGTGAGCTGCTGGATCTGGCCGAAAGCAAGGTATTTAAGATCGCCGAGCAGCGCGCCAACGCCAACGAGGGCCCTGAGGGGATCAAGACCATCCTCGAAAAGACGGTGGATAAGATCGAGGAGCTGTATAACAACCCGCACAACGGTGTTACCGGGGTGTCCAGTGGCTTCAACGATCTCGACCGCATGACGGCGGGCTTCCAGTCGGGCGATTTGATCATCGTCGCGGCGCGTCCCTCTATGGGTAAGACCACCTTCGCCATGAACCTGTGTGAACAGGCGGCGCTGCATGAAGACAAGCCAGTGCTTATCTTCAGTCTCGAGATGCCCTCGGAGCAGATCATGATGCGTATGCTGGCCTCACTGGGCCGGGTGGATCAGACCAAGATACGTACGGGTCAGCTCGACGATGACGATTGGGCGCGCGTCTCCTCGACCATGGGGATCATGCTCGAACAGGGCAAGATGTATATCGACGATGGCTCGGGCCTGACACCGACCGAGGTGCGCAGCCGCGCCAGACGTATCGCCCGCGAATATGGCGGTCTGTCGATGATCATGATCGATTACCTTCAGCTGATGCAGGTACCCGCTCTGTCAGACAACCGTACCCTGGAGATCGCCGAGATCTCCCGCTCGCTCAAGGCACTGGCGAAAGAACTCGAGATCCCGGTGATCGCCCTGTCGCAGCTTAACCGCTCATTGGAGCAACGCGCCGACAAGCGCCCGGTGAACTCGGACTTGCGTGAATCTGGCTCTATTGAGCAGGATGCGGATCTGATCATGTTTATTTATCGTGATGAGGTGTATAACGACGACTCCGAAGATAAGGGCACCGCGGAGATCATCATAGGTAAGCAGCGTAACGGCCCCATCGGCCGGGTACGTTTGACCTTCCAGGGCCAGTTCTCCCGTTTCGATAACTACGCCGGTCCGCAGTTCGAAGAAGATTAATCCGACTAAGCTCATAGGGTGAGATTAAACTTGGTTTAATTAGCCCTATGGGTCGTTATTTTGCGTTACCCTCATCGAGTCTCGACGCCATTAACATTAAGGTTATTGTTTGAAACCCTTTCCCCGAGCAGAGATCAGCGGCGATGCGCTGAAAGCTAACCTAAAGCGATTACGCCAGCTGGCCCCCCAGAGTAAGGTGATGGCCGTGGTGAAGGCCAACGGCTATGGCCATGGCCTGCTGAATGTGGCCCATTGTCTGGCCACCGCCGACGGCTTCGGCCTGGCGCGTCTGGAAGAGGCGCTGGAACTGAGAGCCGGCGGCGTCTCTTCTAAGCTACTATTGCTAGAAGGCTTCTTCCGTCAGAGCGATCTGCCCACCCTGGTGGCGCACGACATCGATACCGTGGTGCACCATGAGTCGCAGATCGAGATGCTCGAGGCCGCCAGCCTTGCCAAGCCGGTGACGGTGTGGATGAAGATAGACACAGGCATGCACCGTCTGGGGTTCACCTTAGATCAGTTTGAGGCCATCTATCAGCGTCTGCTTGCCTGCCCACAGGTGGCCAAGCCTATTCATCTGATGACCCATTTTGCCTGTGCCGACGAGCCGGAGAATCCCGCTACCGCCGAGCAGGCGAGGCGCTTCGAGCAGATGACTGCCAAGCTACCGGGCGACCGCACCCTGGCCAACTCGGCCGCCACCCTCTACTGGCCCGCGACCCAGGCCGACTGGATCCGTCCGGGGATCGCCCTGTACGGCGTGTCGCCTGTCGTTGGCGATCTTGGCCGCAATCATGGCCTGGAGCCCGCCATGGAGCTGGTTTCCCAGCTGATCGCCGTGCGCGACCATAAGGCGGGCGATCCCGTTGGCTACGGCAGTTACTGGCAGGCCAAGCAAGATACCAAGCTTGGCGTGGTGGCTATCGGCTATGGTGACGGTTATCCCCGCAACGCCCCCGAAGGCACGCCGGTCTGGGTCAATGGCCGCCTGGTGCCTGTGGTGGGAAGAGTCTCCATGGACATGTTGACCGTGGATCTGGGCATAGATGCCACAGACAAGGTGGGTGATACCGCCGTGCTCTGGGGCAAGGCGCTGCCGGTCGAAGAGGTGGCCGAGCATATAGGAACCATCGCCTACGAGCTGGTGACTAAGTTGACCCCGCGCGTCGCCGTCTGTCTCGAGTAATCGATGCCGGATCTGTTCACCCCTAGAGCATCGCTCACGCGGCTAGCTTCTCAGGCTAGCCGTTTGTTTTTTGCCGCAACGCTCGCCCTACTTGCTGGTCAGGCGCTGGCCAGTGATGATCTGGCGCCTCAGGTACAGATCAATAGCGGTGATGGAGCGCGCGCCGAGTATGTAGCCGTACCCTTTATCTTCGCCACCGAGACCCTTAGCACCTCTGTGGGCGCCGCCGGTGTGGTGAAACACGCCGGGCAGCGTCAGGCTTCTCTATTTGCCCTGGGGCTAGGCTCGGCCAACGATTCCTGGGTGAGTTATCTTGGGGCTTATGACTATCAGATCTCTGGCGTCGATAGCTGGCTGTTTTCCGGCGAGTATTACCGTGCCCGCTACACCGAAGGGATCTTCTATGTGCCCGGGCAGGCGCCTGCGAGTATGGCTGCTCAGCCTACGCGGGTGGTGACCCAGGGGGATGAGTCCTTTGCCAGGCTGCATCTTAAATACGTGCTGCCCTGGGGGCGGGGCGCCAAGGGGGCGGTTGCCAGTCTGCGCAGCGCACCCTTAGGCAGCCACGAATGGAACCCACTCACCTCTGGGGTGAGCAGTATCGAGCTGACTCCCTTCTATACCGAGCAACGCCTGGAGGGATATGAGTCGCTGCCACAATCGGCACGCGGGCTCGAGCTGGAGCTGGCCTGGGACAATCGTGATAACCGCGAGAACGGCCAGCAGGGTGGGCGCACCAGCCTGACCTTTACGCGAGACTGGGGTAGCAGTCAGCGTCAGAGCTGGACCACCTGGGAGTTTGAGCAGAGTCTCTATCTGTATTTGGGGCAGAGCGATTGGTTCGACAGTCGGGTGCTGGCATTCGATGTGTATCTGGCCGATACCCCCACCTGGAATAGCTATGATGAGGCCAGCCAAGCCTACCAGCGCCCGCCGAGCTTTGCCGGGGTGAGCCTGGGGGGCTTCAAGCGTCTTCGCGGCTACAGCGGCAATCAATTTACCGGCCGCAGCGCTGTGTTGTACGCCGCCGAATATCGTTTGACTCCCAAGTGGAATCCATTGCAGACACTACCCGTATTTCGCTGGTTTGACATTCCCTGGTGGCAGTGGACGGCGTTTGCCGAGGCGGGCAAGGTCAGCGACGAGTTCAGTCTAGATAGCCTTCACAGCCAGATGAAGACCACTGTGGGCGCGGGGATTCGCTTTGAGGTCGAAGGAGTGGTGGTGCGCACGGACTTTGCCGTGGGCGAGGAGGAAGGCCAGTTCTGGATCATGGTGAACCAGCCTTTCTGATGAGTTAGGTATCGGTTAGCTCTCGAAGCAGATCTCGATATAGGCGGTGCCGTAGATGCTGCTGAAAGGCATGATGATCTTCTGCCCGTCGGACTTGTGGGCTATGGTGTGATTCTTACCCGACACCACGATTGGGGTGGCCATGTCGAATTCGTAGCCCTTGTCACTGAGGAGATTCTTGGCGCCACCGGTCACCATGTTGGTGAGTTCGCCCACCAAGTCTGTCACCTCTTCATCTATACTTTCGGGCTTCTCGCCCAGCATCTTGTTCATGATCTCTAAGATCAGCGACTCTTCGAAGGTGATCGATAAAGATCCCTTGGTCTGCGGACCGACCATGCCGATGAGACCCGACACATCGCCCTTGGCCAGATTATCTTTTTTCAGGTTGGGTTTGCCGGGTTTAAGCTCCAGGTTGGCCATGGTCTTGAGCACATTGAGCAGGGAGTCGAGAAAAGGATTGATAAAGTCAACATTCATCGCAGGTGCAGCCCCTTCTGGTGATAACAGATCGCAGCATATAGGTCTTTAAGCTTAGGTGATAATTGGGCTTAAAGCCTGCTTGCTCAGAAACACAATAACATAAAGCCTAAGCGGTGCGACAAATCTTTTATAGCTAACTTACTAATGGTAAAGATATTTGTGAGCTGTTGTTTGTTTTATCCATACTCTGAGCGCAAGGATTGTGGCTAAGGCTTGCCCCGCTAACCATTTTCGCGCTAGCCTCGGCATCAACAACTCCCTTTAAGCCAGGAGCCAATATGTCTTCGCTTCCCACAAGCTATACCCATGTGCAATTTAACGCCCCGGGCGGGCCAGAGGTGCTCGAGCTGACGCAGAGCACCTTGCCCGCCATCGCGCCGGATCAGCTGCTGATCAAGGTGGCGTACGCCGGGGTGAATGGCCCGGACGTTGCCCAGCGCCGTGGCGTCTATCCCCCGCCGGCCGGTGCCAGCGAGATCCTGGGACTGGAGGTGTCAGGCACTGTGGTCGCCCTGGGTGAGCAGGTGACAGGCTGGCAGCTGGGAGACAAGGTCTGCGCCCTGGTGCCCGGCGGTGGCTATGGCGAATATGTGGCGACCTGGGGCGTACACTGTTTGCCTATTCCACAAGGGCTCAGCATGGCTCAGGCAGCGGCCCTGCCCGAGACCTTCTTCACCGTTTGGGGCCATATGTTTATGCGCGGCGGCCTCAAGGCGGGGGAGACGGTATTGATCCATGGTGGCTCGGGGGGAATAGGCTCGGCGGCGGTCACTTTAGCGAAACAATTCGCTGTTAAGGTGCTGGTCACCTGCGGCAATCAGGAGAAGATAGATTACTGCCTCGCCCTGGGGGCCGATCACGGTTTTAACTATCATGACGGGGATCTGCTGGCCCAGATAAAGGCGGTGGCGCCTCAAGGGGTGGACTTGGTGCTGGATATGGCCTCGGGTGACCTTATCGATCTCAATCTCAAAGCGCTGGCGCTCGAGGGCCGCCTGGTGACCATCGCGCTGCAGCGAGGCAGGCGCGCCGAGGTGGATGTGGCGCTGCTGATGGCTAAGCGTATCTGGTGGACTGGGGCGACATTGAGGCCGCAATCGGTTGAGGCCAAGCAGGCGATTGCCGATGGCCTGCGTGAGCAGGTGTGGCCTAAGTTCGACACACAGGAGGGCAGCAGCCTGGTGCCTCACCTGTTTGCCGAGTTTGCCCTGGGTGATGCGGCCAAGGCCCACGCCTTGATGGAATCGGGGCAACACAGGGGAAAGCTGGTGCTCAAGGTGGCCGGTAACTCGCCTAAAGCTGAGGGCTAAGTATGGCGCCAGCTACTGCTCTAAAGGGGTAGAGGGCTTTTTTAACTTTGGTATAAAGTCGGTTAGAAAAAACTTGAATAACTGATTTGATCGGCTAAATTCGTTACTAGTAACTACCGAGTGAGCATTTTGATAGCAATTAAATAAAATAGATCTATTTGGCTATTGATTTCTGGCGGTATTTATTAAAAATGTGTGGGCTATTGTCCAGAGGCGTTTCTGACGATGGCAGCGACTAAGCTAACAGTTGTCAGCTTTATAATTTTATATTGGTATGTGTTGATTTAAGGGTATTAGCATATATGTATGACACGTCTAAAGAACCTGTTTGGTATGGTGAACTTCGTACGGCTCGAGGCAATACTATCCTCATTCACGACAAAGATTTTCCCGAAGCCAGTGCGGGACGAGTTTATCTCTATAACACGGTAAGAGATGCCGTGATTGAATATGCCGAGGACATCGTTAAGGTGAACTTGCATGACCTTACGGAAGAGGAACTTAAGGCTGCCAAAGCCGAATATGACGCGAACTGGTTAGCTACCCGAACTGCCTTCATGCAGCAGCACGCAGGCTGGGTTGAAGCGATTCATGCTAAACCTGCCCCGGCCCCTAAGAAGGTGAAGGTGGAAGCCGAAGAAGTCGCCAGTGACGATGATGACGACGATGTCGAGCTCGAAGTCGATAGCCTGGACGACGGTTATGATGATTGGTCTGACGATGACGACCGCAACTAGAACCCCAGTTTAGTTAGTTGCCATCTTTAGGTATGAGGTTCCGGTTTATCTGGAACCCCTACCTAAACCCTTTCCCTACTCTATCTCTCTTCCCCGTTAAACCTGTTATTTAATCAGATCGAACTGATAGCGACTCATGTGGTGATACACCTCGCCCGGCATGAGCCATGGCGTGCCCGGTAAGTCTGGCTGATTGGGAGCGTCGGGGAGCTGCTGCGGCTCGATACAGACCGCCTGATAAGATTCCAGAGTCTGTCCCTGTTTGCCTATGGTGCCTTCGAGGAAGTTGCTGCCGTAAACCTGGACCCCAGGTTGATTGGTGTAAAGAGTCAGACAACGTCCCGAATTCGGCGCGCTGATGGCGCCGAAGCGGTTCAGGGCCTTACCATCATGGCCCGGCATCAGATAGCAGTGATCTATGCCTTTCGTCGGACTATCTGCCAGTGCCGTCTTGAGGCTGTCGAGTGACTTGCCTTGTCTAAGGTCCAGCGGCGTATCGGCTACCTTACTCACCTGGGTCGGGATCCCCTGCTCATCTGTGCTCAGGTAGTCTTGGCAGTCGCTCTGAATCAGATGGCCTAGGCTGCTGGTCTCGCTGGCCCCGTCGAGATTGAAATAGCTGTGCTGGGTCAGGCCGATGGGGCAGGAGGCATCTGTGCTGGCGAGGATCTCTACATAGAGGTTATTGCCCACCAGGCGGTAATCGAGCTGGATATTGGCGTTGCCGGGAAAGCCCATGTCGCCATCCGGGCTAAACAGGCTGAGGCGTACGCCATCGTTGAGTTGGCCGATATGCCACTGCTTACGGTTGAAGCCCTCGCGGCCACCGTGTAGGCAGTTGGCCTGATGATTATTGTCTAAGGTGAATTGCTGACCGTCCCGGCTCAGGCGTGCACCGGCGATGCGGTTGGCGTAGCGCCCGGCGATGGCGCCAAGGTGGGCTTGCTGGGCGAGGTAGTCCTGGGCGCTGTCGCAGCCCAGCACAACGTTACCTCGCTCGCCCTTGTTGTCCGGTACCCAGAGGGAGCGGATGATGCCGCCGAGGCTGAGGACCTCCATGGCCAGTATGCCGTTGTCTATGATGATGCGTTCAATCTGGCCACCACGTGGATCGTCCCAGGCGTCGAGCGGGCGAAAACGTACCATGATAATCTTTTCCTTAAGCGGTTAATTTACATCGTATTAAATCGGTTGTTGCCTATTGTATAACCTTGCTCCCGGTCGAAGGCATGAATACGTATTCTAAACAGCGATTGCAGGCTTGTGGCTAGCATCTCTCTACTAATAACTCTCTACCAGTAATTGTCTATTAGTAGAGCTCCTCGTCCAACCTGGAGGCGCCTTGGCTGGCCGAGCAGAGGTAGACGCTGGCTTCCAGACCTGTGGCTGTATGATATTGGCGTTCGACCGCCTCGACCACGGCATCGGTGAGATCGTGATCCACGAGCGCCACCACACAGCCGCCGAAGCCGCCACCTGTCATGCGTACGCCGCCGCGATCGCCCACCACGGCGTCGATGATCTCGACCAGCTTGTCTATCTCGGGTACGGTGATCTCAAAGTCATCGCGCATCGACTGATGTGACTGAGCCATGAGTTCACTCAGCCTGGCGATGTTGCCTGCCTCCAGCGCATGGGCGGCGTTCTGAGTGCGGCGATTTTCGCTGAGCACGTGGCGCGCCCTGCGGTAACAGACTTCCGGCAGCTCCTCTTTGGCATTCTCCAGGGTGCGCAGGTCCAGGTGACGCAGGCTCTCGACGCCGAAATGTTCGGCGACCTGCTCGCACTGCTCGCGGCGCAGGTTATATTCGCTGTCTACTAGGCCGCGGGGCACGTTGGAGTTGACTATGATCAGGCTCAGGCTTTCGGGAATCGGTACAGGTTCGCTGTCGAGATCTTCACAATCGATCAGCAGGGCATGTTCCTCCTCGCCCATGGCACTGATCATCTGATCCATGATGCCGCAGGCACAGCCGACATATTGGTTTTCACCTCGCTGGGCCATCTGGGCCACCGCCAGTGGAGAGAGTCTGAGCTGGCTAGCATCGTTAAGTGCCGTCCCGAAGGCGAGCTCCAGGGCCGCCGATGAGGAGAGGCCGGCCCCCAGAGGGACATTGCTCACCACGGCCAGATCCATCCCCTTGGCGGGTAGGCCGCTGGCGCAAACCGCCGCGGTAAAGCCCTTGAGGTACTTAACCCAGGTGTCATCGGGATCGGTTGTTCCCTCATGACCGAAATGCCAGGTGTGGATCTTGCCGGGAAAGGCGTCGGATACGGCGCGGAACTTGTCGTCATCGCGCTGTTTGACGGCGATGATAGTATGAAAGTTGATGGCAGCAGGCAGGACGAACCCATCGTTATAGTCGGTATGCTCGCCAATCAGGTTAACCCGGCCGGGCGCCCGATACAGGTCGTCGGCCGTGGTGCCAAAGGTCTGCACAAATAGTTTATTGGCGCGCTGTGCGGTATTCGACATTGGTGTTGAACTTCTCAGAAAATGTTAGCGTTCTCTGCCCCGGTGGGCAGTCTTGTTCATGGTGGCAACAACCATGAGTCATCCTTGTCATTTTTATATCACGTCTCAGTCATTGATGTAACTGGGATTTGACCGCTTGGATTGGGAAAATATTGCCGACTGCCTCTAGTGTTAACCAGATGTTTTATCTTGGCCACTTGCCGAGCCATCATGGGCTCGGCAGGGATAACCTGGAACGGATCTGTTTGGCCTCGCCAAATAGCTTAGTCTAGGGTCGGCTCGGCGACGGGGGCGACGACAGGCTGGGCAATCAGGCGACTCAAGACCAGGGTAACCAGTATGGTCGCCAGCAGGGTGATGGCCATCAGATGAATGAAGTGCAGTGGGCTCCAGACGAAGGTAAACAAGGCGTATAGCAATACTCCGAAGACCAGCCCCCATTTTATCGCCCTGGCGCTGACATTCTTGAAGGCGAGGGCACAAATAAAGGCAGCCAGTACCGGCATGGAGTAGAGACCGTTCAGCTGTTGCAGCAGGGCGATGATGCTCTCGGAGCGGGCAAACAGGGGCACCAGGGCGACCGAGATCAGGGTAAACAACAGGGCGATGCGGGTGCCTATCTTGCGCACGTCGGCATCGGCATTGATATAGTTCTGGTGGATGTCGCAGGTGTAGAGGGCGGCGGCCGAATTGAGGCAAGAGTTGAATGAGCTGAGTACGGCACCGGCGATCACCGCGGCGAAGGCGCCGGATAACCAGCTGGGCAGCAGGTCGCCCACCAATTTGCCATAGGCCACATCGCCGACATCGCCATAGAGCTTAAAGGCGACGATACCGGGCAGCACCACGATCACAGGAATAACCAGCTTCATCACCACGGCGGCATACAGGCCTTTCTGCGCCTCTTTTACCGACTTGGCCGCCAGGGCGCGCTGGGTGATCACCATGTTGGTGCCCCAGTAGAAGATCTGAATGAAAATCATGCCGGTGAGCAGGGTCGACCAAGGAATGTCCGACTGGCTGTCGCCGATAAGGGTAAGGCGCTCCAGCGGCACGCCGGAGAGATCCCAGTCCACGGCGTGCATCGCCAGGTAAGAGACCGCCAGCCCCATGAGGATCAGCCCCAGGCCATTGAGGGTGTCCGAGATGGCGATCGCCCTCAGGCCGCCGAAGATGGCATAGATGGCGCCCATCACGGCGAAGATGATCGCCAGCACAGTGACAGAAATCGACAGGCCAAACATGGACTTCATGAACAGCGAGCCAGTGTAGAGCACCACGGGCAACAGGATGAAGGCGTAGCCCAGCATGAAGAGCACAGAAACCATGGCGCGGATCCCCTTGTCCTGGTACTTGCGCTCCAGCAGCTCGGTTGTGGTGGTGCAGTTGTAGCGGTAGTAGATGGGGATCAGCCATTTGGCGAGGATGATAAGCCCGATTGCGGCGGCAATTTCCCACCAGGCAACTAGCAGGGTCTGGGCGCCGTTCATGCCGACGATCTGCTCGGCGCTGATGTTGGTCATCATCAAGGAGCCTGCTACCACTATCCAGCTCAGGCCGCCACCGGCGAGAAAGTAGTCGCGGCTGTCGTTGGCGTCTCGCGTCACCTTGCGGCACTTGAGGTAGGTGATCAGGGCGACCAGGGTCGTCAGGGCAACAAAAATTGCCACCTGTATTGTCTGTTCCATCTGCATGCTTCCTTGTTGTTATTGTCTTGCCAGGGTACGGATATCGTCATCTGTGGTGATTGGCATCAGGCTGAAGCCGAAATGGATTGGCTCTGCCTTGATGCGATAGGCCTCGTGTACCGGACGTCCCCAGGAGGTATCGCCGCCGACGCCCATCTGGTGGTAGTCGATATTCCAGGTAACGAACTCACGTTGCGGGACTTCGGCGCTGTGGTTACGGGTGACCGCTACCAGACCCGAGGCCGAGTCCTGGGCATCGCCGCGTCGAAAATCGATGTCGGCCTGGGCGAACGGCCAGAGGCTGGTCTGTAGGGTGGCGAGCCTATTCGCCTGGTTTTCTGGCTTTGCTAGGTTGGCAATCGCCAACCAACCTCGGCCAGCACTATCTGTCACCGCGGCGTAACGCACCTGAGTGCGCTGGCCCGTCTCCTGAGGTCTTGGGTAGCTGTGATAGGTTTGTGCTATCGGCAGGGCATACCAACCCAGGGGATTGCCTGACTGGCGATCGGCGTAGGTCTCCTCCGGGCCACGGCCAAAGTAACTCAGGTATCTGTGCTGAAAGCTTAGCCTGGTGCTGAAACCGAAGCGGGGCAGATCGGCGAGCGGCTTATTCCCAGGGATAAATTGGCTGTCGATAGCCAGGCGCCCCGCATTATCCAGGCTATAGCGGGGACGCTGGCTAAAATGCATCTCGGGATGGGTCTGGCTGATGGTTAGACCGAGTGCGGGGTCGCTCGCTATCTTACTGACCTTAAGTTGTTTTGCCGCGTCTTGCCAGGCGCCGGCCCACTCGGGCATCTGATTACCCAGATCGTTGTCGGTGGGGGCGCGCCAGAAGTTGGCCATCAACGGCGCCTTAAGCTGGGGCTCGCCGCCCAGGTTTATCTGGGTCAGCCAGCCGCTGCGTTTATCAAATTCATAGCTCAGCTCTCCTGCAGTGAGACGATAGCCCTTGTTATCTTCTGTGATGCTTGCTTGATTGACGCTCTGCTCGCTGCTCCCTGTTCGCTTGCTTCTCTCTACTGATTTGCTGTGTGGGCGCGGCAGGGCAAACTGCTCGAAGGCGATGCGGTGATCGCTCGGCAGCAGTGGCCTTGGGGTATCGACGAGCACCTCGATTAGCAGATGATACTCGAAGGGCTCGACCAAGGTTTGTTCGTTTGCCAGGCTGAAGGTCACGCGGGCCTGCTCGCCTGGGGGGAGTAGCGGCATGGCTTGGCGGCGACTCATTATCGCCTGACCATCTTGCTGTAGCGTCCACTTGAGGCTCAGTCCTTGGGTTGAGACGAAGTCGAAGCCGTTGATGAGATTGACGAAGGCCTGCTTGCCCTCAATGTGAAACTCTTTCAGCTTGATGGGCTGATAGACCTTCTTCACCTCGCTTAGGTGCGGATGGGGATTGCGGTCGGGATCCACCAGACCGTTGTTAAGGAAGTTGCCGTCGGTGGGCATGTTTGGGTGATAGTCTTTACCATAGGCCCAGTATCTCTGACCCAGCGGGTTAGTGAAGGCTAGCGCCTGATCCACCCAGTCCCAGATGAAGCCGCCCTGAAGATGAGGGTAGGCCTCTATGACATCCCAGTCGTCTTGCAGGTTGCCGACCGAATTACCCATGGCGTGGGCGTATTCGATCATGATCAGCGGCCTGTCGCTGGCGCGCTCGGCATATTCGCGTATCCGCTCGATGGAGGGGTACATGGGGGCGACGATATCCGTGTAGGCGGCCTCGCCCGCGGGCTCGTACTGCACGGGACGGCTGGGGTCGCGCCGTTTTATCCACTGATAGAGCCGCTCGAACAGCTTGCCTTCGCCCGCCTCGTTACCCAGGGACCAGATGATCACCGAGGCATGGTTCTTGTCGCGCTCGACCATGCGCTCGATACGTGCCTGATGGGCCGGCAGCCAGCTCATCTCGTTACCCAGCTGGGTCTTTTCGTCTATCGCCAGTGGGTGGGATTCTATGTTGGCCTCATCGATCACATACAGGCCATAACGGTCTGCTAGGCTGAGCCAGTAGGGATGGTTTGGATAGTGGCTGGAGCGCACCGCATTGATATTGTTCTGCTTCATCAGGCGGATATCCAGCGCCATGGTCTCGCGGCTGACCACATGGCCGGTTTGGGGATCTGTCTCGTGACGATCCACGCCGCGTATGATGATCGCCTTGTTGTTCACCTTAAGCTGGCCCTTCTCGATGGCAATCTTGCGCAGGCCTATCTGCTGGCTGGTCACCTGGAGCGTCTCTCCCTCAGGCGTCTTGAGGTTTAATAGCAGCCGATACAGTTTCGGTATCTCGGCGCTCCACAGCAAAGGGCGTATTAGCTTGGCATCGAAGGAGACTCTGGCCTTATCGCCAAGGGAGACGGCCTGGTCACCCTGGGCCACAGTCATACCCTGTGGATCGAGCAGACGATAACTAAGGTTTAGTTTGTTCTTGTTAGTCGAGTGGCTGACAAGATCTACCTTTACACTCACCTCTGCGCGGCCGAGATCGGCACTTAACTCGCTGACCACCTCGATATCTTGCAGGCGCTGTTTCGGCGTGGCGTAGAGGTAGACCTCACGCTCTATGCCCGTCATGCGCAGCATATCCTGGCTTTCCAGATAACTGGCGTCGCTCCAACGGATCAGCTGCATGGCGATCAGGTTCTCGCCTGTCTGCAGATAGGGGGTGATGTCGAACTCCGCCGGGGTCTTGGCTCCCTGGCTGTAGCCGACCTCCTGACCGTTCACATATAGAGTCAGTGCCGAGCGCGCCGCGCCTATGTGGATGAACACCTGCTTGTCTTGCCACTGCAGGGGCTGGGTAAAGGTCTTGCGATAGAGGCCGGTGGGGTTGTGATCATCAGGCGCATCGGGCCACTCGGTGTCGAAGGGATAGCGCTCATCCAGGTAGATGGCGTGGCCATAGCCCTGAGTCTCGAAATTGCCCGGCACCTGTATGCTGCCCCAATGGCTGGCATCAAAATCGGCCGCGGCGAACTCTTTGGGTGTGGCGGCGGGATTCTTTGCCAGATGAAACACCCAGCGGCCGTTGAGATCTAAGTAGTTCTGGCTGCGAGACATCTCATCTAGCAGCGCCAGCGGCTCAGATTCATAGCCGAAGAAGCTGGCATGGGGCGCCAACTTGTTGACCTCAAATAGTGTGTGGTCCTGCCAGCGATCGCTGGCGAATGCCGTGTTAGCGGTTAACGTCAGGCATGAGACTAGACCTGAGGCTAGGCCGAGCGCCAGCGAGAAAAATGAACGCTTGATCATTGGTCTGTGTCCTTACGTTGCCAGGTGATGGCGATAAAATTCCCTTTGGGGCTGATGGCGATTCGCGAGGGCTGGTGGTGATGGGAGCTTGGCGGTGTGAGTGTGCTCACCCCTTGCCAGGACGCCAGGGGAGTGCCTTTGGTGATGGGGCCATAGGGCCAGGTGCGCAGGTTAAGACCGTCCAGGTTGAACAACCAGCCATCACTGCTCCAGGCGTAATCTTCGCTGCCTTGTCCGACGTCGATAAGGGGCGTGTGGCTGCCGGTATGGGGATCGAACAGGCTGATGACTCGTTCGCCATCGATGCGTTTATGAAGGTAGCTGAATTGCTTGAGGCTTGGCAGGGCGTGCAGGCTACGCCCGGCATTATTGATCACGAAGTGGCGTTCATCGGCCTGTTCGCCCTCGGGCTCATAGTAGAGGCTGTAGGCATATCTCGCCCAGATCAGGGTGCCGAGCCCCTCCAGTTTGGCGTAGTAACCGGCGGGGATCAGGCTAGCGACGGCACGCTGGGGGCTTGCCTGCTCGCTCGGTGACTGCTGCCAGATACTCTGATGGGGCACGCCTTGTTCGGCTACATAGGTGAGGGCATGGGCTGTCAGCTGAGGCGAATATTCGCTGATTTCCGGGGTGTGGGTCAGCGCATCGATGCGGCCCGTGGCGATGTCGAAGCGGTAGATGTCGTTGTGGCTGCCAGCGCGGTCGGAGGCGAATACCAGCTGTTTGCCATCAAAGCTGAAGGCCGCCTGATTGTCATAGCCCGCACGGTCGCTCACCTTGATAGGCTCGCCCAGTCGCCAATGAGGTGCCTTTTCCAGCTTTGCCAGGGGATAGAGCCAGATGTCGTAGCCAGCGGCACCGACCTGTGCGGCCATGCCAGCTAAGAGCCAGACACCTGCCCTGAGTATGTTTCCGAAGTAATGGTATTGATTAGATTTTAGTTTTTTTGTCGGCACAGTATTGTACTTCCCATCTTATCGCAGGATGGCAAGTACAATACAAGATATTTAGAATAATGTATACAATCCGTGATCTAGAGATGACACAGGATTAGCCTGTGGCCTCCTGGGGCTCGACGGCGATATCGGCCTCGTGCTGCTTACCGGATTTCAGCTCGCAAATCACATGCTCGACAAAACCGGCACCGGCGGCCTCGTAGAGGTTAAAGACGCTGTGCACTCCGGATGCCTTGAGTGACTGGGCATCCTCACTGTATTGCACGATCGCGCTGAGCTTACCCTGGTAATCCAGGCGTTTTAGCTGCTCCACCGCAAACTGATTTCCCGCGTGGTGGGGCATGGCCAGCAGCACCAGCTCAAGATTTGGCGCCCTGTCCAGCTTCTCCCAGAAGTCGGTATCCGAGGCGTCGCCTTGTACCACGTTACGCCCCTGCTGTCGGTGAAAGTCCACCAACTCTTGCTTGTGTTCTATCCCCAGGATCTCACCGTCAAACTGGTTGGCAAGCTCGTCGTAGGCACCGCTACCGATACGTCCCATCCCCAGGATGAGGAAGCGGGGGTTGCCCACGGGGATCTGTCTATCTTCGGGATGCAGCGGGTGTTTCTCCAGTTTCTGCAGCCGGCTCTGAAATTTCTGATACAGACGGGCCGATGCGGCGTTAAGCGGCGCGGCAAACAGGAAGCTGAGGCTGAGGGCCACGGCCAGGATCACCATCCATTGCCCCGGTAGCCAGCCCTTGCTGGTGGCCACGGCTGCGACGATCAGGCCAAACTCGCTGTAGTTGCCCAGGTTGAGCGATGTCATCAGCGAGGTGCGCGAACGCAGCCTGAAGTGGGTCAGCAGATAGAGGAAGAGCACTATCTTCACCGGTACGATAAGCACCAAGAGGGCCGCCAGACCGATGTCGCCGAAACTCGGCAGGCCGTTGAGACCAACCGTGAGGAAGAAGGCCACCAGGAACAGTTCTTTGAAGTAGAAGAGCGACTTGGCCAGCTCCGAAGACTTGGCGTGTCCCGCCAGTAGTATGCCGATGATCAAGGCGCCGAGATCCGGCTTGAGGCCGACCAGCTCGAACAGGCCGGCACCCACGACTAAGGCCATCACCAGGCCGAAGAGGACCAGGAGTTCACCGTGACCGACTTTATCAAAGGCCTTGTAGATAAGCGGCCTGGCGAAGGGCAGCAGCAGTAGTCCCAGGGCCCAGACAGAGGGAATGTCCCCCTTGGAGATGGTGAGGAAGGCGACGGCGAAGATATCCTGCATGATCAGAATACCTATGGCGACACGGCCATAGAGGGACTGCATGTCGCCCTTATCTTCGAGCACCTTAACGGCGAAGATGGTGCTGGAGAAGCTCAGCGCGAAGGCTAGCAGGGTCAGCTGGTTGAAGGCGAGGCCGCTCAGTTGTTCCAGCCCTAATAGGCCGAGGAGCTTGAGTAGGGGCACCAAGAAGATGATGGAGCCCAGCAGATGCAGGCTGGAGCCGGCCCAGACTTCGGCCTTAAACAGGCTGCGAATATCCAGTTTGAGGCCGATGGCGAACAGCAGCAGGGTGACACCCAGCTCGGCCAGCTGCTCAAGCAACGGTAGGCTGCTCTCGTCTATGCCAAAGAGGAATAACACAAAGCCCGCGACCAGATAACCTATGAGTGGCGGTAGGCCGATACGACTGACAAGCATGCCACAGGCTAAGGTGATGATGAGAATGGCGGGTTCCATGTTGCTCCTTGTGTTCCGTGAGGTATACCCCTGATTGTATAGGAATTGGGTTAACTATAAATGAAAACTTTGATGAGCGAGCTATCTTTTAGCTCTTAATAAAAAACCTCCCGTAGGAGGTTTTTTATTAGTCGGTTCGGGATTACTTGGCTAGCAAGTGATCCAGATGGGCGGCGAAGGCCTCAGGCTTCATGAAGCCAGTGACTCTCAGGTCGTCGCGGATCTCGCCATTGGCATCGAACATCAAGAGTGTGGGCAAGCCCAGTACGTCGTAGTGTTCCAGCAGCTCTATGTCTAGGGTGTCGTTTCGGGTCACATCGGCCTGGAGGAACACCATCTGCGACAGACGAGACTGCACGGCCGGATCGACGAAGGTGATCTTCTCAAACTCCTTACAGGCGACACACCAGTCGGCGTAGAGATCCAGCATCACAGGCTTACCCTGGGCACTGGCGGCGGCCACCTCGGCCTGCAGATCTTCCAGGCTCTTGATGGTCTTATGGCTCACCTTGTGGCTTACCGCACCGGTTTGGGTCTCATAGCCCAGGCTGTTCATGACAGCCTGGAAGCCATAGGAGAAGCTAGCCAGCAGGGTAAGTAACAGTAGTACGGAGCGCACCGTCTGCTTCCAGTTAAATTCGGTGAGCTTGTTCTGATGCATCAGGTAGGCGGTCAGGCTGATACCCCACAACGCCCAGAGGAGGTCAGATACTAGACCTGTCCAGATACGGCCTATCATCAGGATAGAGACGGCGATCAGCAGGAAGCCGAACACAGTCTTGATCACATCCATCCAGGCGCCGGCACGTGGCAGCAGTTTACCGCCCGACGAGCCTATGATGAGCAGCGGTAGCCCCATGCCCATGCTGAGCACATAGAGTGCCAGGAAGCCTTGCAGCAGATCGCCGGTTTGTGCCACATAGACCAGCGCGCCCGACAGCGGCGCCGTGGTGCAGGGAGATGCCACCAGACCCGAGATGATCCCCATGACAAACACACCGGCGACGTTGCCGCCTTTCTGGTTGTTAGAGAAACGGTTCATCTTCTCCTGCCAGCTCGATGGCAGCTTGAGATCGTACAGGCCGAACATGGAGAGGCTGAGCACGAAGAAGAGGATCGCTAGCACCACCAATACTGCCGGGTGTTGCAGCGCGGCCTGATACTTCATGCCCGCCGAGGCGACGATGAGCCCCAACAGCGAGTAGGTGATCGCCATCCCCTGTACATAGACCATGGAGAGACTAAACGCCTTACCGGTTGAGAGCTTCTCACCCTGGCCCACTATGATGCCAGATAGGATGGGGTACATGGGGAAGACGCAGGGGGTAAGCGCCAGGCCGATACCCAGGCCGAAGAAGATCACCAGGGTCCACAGCAGGTTGTCGCCCGAGAGCATCTGGCTCAGAGAGTCCTGCTGAGTAATGGGCGCCTGCTGGTCGGCGGTTTCACTGGCCGCTGAAGCCTCTTTCAAAACCTCGGGGAGTAGGCCTGCGTTGGCGCTCACCTGAGTGAGGGGCGCGCTGCGCGTGGTGGGCGGGAAGCAGAGTTTACCCTCGGCGCAACCCATGAAGGTCACCTCGATGCTGGAATCCTTGCCGGCCTCCTTGAGTGCCACAGGGATCTCGACATAGGAGTAGTAGACCTGCTGCTCGCCGAAATACTCGTCGCTATGGGCCTTGCCCTTGGGCAGTTGGATCTCACCCAAGGTGGCGCCGTCGGCGGCGAACTTGAGTTTGTCGCGATACAGGTAGTAGCCGTCGGCGATCACATAGCTGATCTTGACCAGATTGCCCTCTTGCTGGGCATCGAAGACGAAGGCCTGATCCACAGGCATCAGCTGAGGTTCGTCTTTCAGAAAATCAAACTTACTCTTGCTGAACAGGCTTTCACTTTGCGCCCCGGGGGCGATCAACAGCAGAGTCGAGAGGAAGAGGAACAGTATTTTCTTCATGATAGTGAGGTTTCTTTTATCCATGCTAAATAAGCCGCCGAACCTGTGTGGATCTCTGTGGCGATCAGCTCGGGAACTTGGTAGGGGTGCAGCGACAAGAGGGTCTGCTCCAGCTTGTCGTAATGACGGGCGAGACATTTTATCTGCAGGCACACCTCTGTCTCCTGACACACTTCACCCTCCCAGGTGTAGAGTGAGGTGACGGGGGCGGAGATCTGAATACAGGCCGCCAGCTTGGCTTCCACTAAGGCGCGGGCCAGGGTGCTGGCCGTCTCATTGTCCGGGCAGCTGGTGGTGACGAGTAGACATTTTTCCTGCATCTGTTGCTATTACCCTGTATGGTCATTAATTGGGTGTTAAGGTAACCGGGTTATACTGGCTCTCGAGGGTATCGTGAGCGCCAGGGTCTGTTTATCTTTCAGGTTTAATTTTTGTTCAATCTAAACGCGTTTTGCTCAAGGCGCGTGCTGTGTCGCATAGTTATTCTATGTAAAAAGCACGCAACACAGGGCAAGGCGCGTTTAAATGAACCCTTCGGGCAGCTTTTGTAGGCTATTTCTACGGCGTTATCTCCTGTTCATGTAGATTAACTACACTACACAGGCTCTGCCTTGTATAAATCCCCTACAAAATGCTGCAAAAACAAACAGGAAAGGTCAACAGACCCTAGCTACTTTACGTGTTTTGTCGGCGACTTGCATTAAGCTATTGCTAAAATAGTGAGCTTATCCCAAGTTTGTCACTTGGATAAATTCGCTAAAAAAGCCGTCCGACTTGAAAGTAGACCCGTTCGCCCCCATTTAGTTTTCAATGCATTAGAAATTTCGTCAGTTTGTGAGGTCAGCGTGTTTTTCATCCTATTGATTATCTTTGTTCTCATTCCCGTTATTGAGCTCAATGTGCTGATCCGCGTTGGCGAAACCTTAGGCAGCTGGACTACCGTGGGTCTGGTGATCTTCACCGCTGTGGTGGGGGTCTCTCTGGTGCGCAGCCAGGGGATACATACCCTGATGCAGGTGCAGCAGAAGCTGGCGCGCGGCGAGGCGCCCGGTCAGGAGATCGTCGAGGGGATGATGCTGGCCATGGCCGGTCTATTGCTGCTGATCCCGGGTTTCGTGACCGACTTTATCGGTTTATTGCTATTAACCCCGCTCACGCGCGCCCCTATCGCCGCATTCCTCTATAAGCGGATGCAGGTCAAGGTGAGTCAACAGGGAGGTTTTCACGGCCAGTTTGGGCAGGGGCCATTTGGGTCAAATGGTTCGGCCGGTGGCCGCTCACCCTTCGACCGCTCACCCTTCGATGAGCAGGGCAACACCTTCGATGGCGACTATGAGCGCAAGCCGGATCCTTCCGACAAGCTGGACGAAGAGCGTCAGCTGGGCGACAAGCCAGAGGATGATAAGGCGAGCGACGAGGACAAGCGCGAGCCGAAGTAAATCGGCTTAGCCATTAGGCTTACAGTTGAGCCATTACTCTTCCAGTTGGGCCATCACTTCCTTGGGATTTCTGGGGTAGAAGTGGTCCGCCTTCCTGTCGATATGTTGAAAGCGACGGGTATTTTTATAGGGAAGTTTCATGAAGCCCGAAACGCCTTTCCCCTGAATCTTATCCACATGGCTGAGGATCCTGTCGAGGCTTGCCCTGAAGGCGGCCTGTTTGCGGGGATTTAACAGTCTAAGATAGCTATGAATCTTCATATGGTTAGGTAGCACCTCGAAGATGATGCAGCCCGTGTGGTGGATCTGGTTGATCCAGCCCAGCTCGGTCATGATCTCCTTGGGCAGCTCCAGGTTTTCATCCGGGTCGCGACCATCCTCGAAGTAGGAGTGCAGTCTGGACTTATCTTCCAGCGAGGGCACATCGCCCACCTCGAAGGGCAGCTGCTGGTCTGGACTCGGCCTGAAGGGCTGACTGGTGTCGTCGCGCTCAAGGTGCAGTGTGTCGCGGGCGTTGAAGAAGCAGGCCTTAAACACCCCGATGCGGCGAATGCCCCGTGCCAGGGTCACCATGTTGTTCACTGCCAAGATGAGCGCCGCCTTCTCCTCGGCGTTATAGGTGGCCAGGTTGGAGTCGATAAACACCCCGGACTCCTGCCAGTGGATCGCCAGGCCGCCCACAAGAGAGTATTGTCCCACCCGGCTGACCGCGGCGATAAAGCCCTTCTCGGTATCTCCCATGCCTGCCATGAAGTTGCGGTAGTACTTCTCCAGCTGGAGATCGTCCATCTTCTCTATCGGCTCATCCTCGTTGTGTTCTCTCAGGAAGGATTTACGTGAGCTGTAGGTGACCGTCTCCACATCTTTGGCCTGCTTGAGCGTCCATACCGGGATCTCGGGTTGCAGCGGCGCCGCGGGCAGATCCGGCAGGTGCAGACGGTGGCTGTGGGCCATGCTCCTGAGGAAATAGTCTCCGGCGCGGTTGCGGGTGACTGGATCGTCGCTGAGCATGCCGTCTAAGGTGCGGGCCAACTCTATGGGCAGGCCTATGCTGCTGGCGGGGATCACCTTGCTGCCGAAACGGCTAGCCTGACCCGAGGCCAGGGCGTAGAGGGTGGCGGCCACCCCTTGTTCGTCAAACCTGGGGCTGGAGAGGGCGCCGTTGAGCTGCTCCTCGCCGATGAAGTAGACATCCCCCATGCGGGCATTGGTGTGCTGCTGATCGCTGGAGAGCAGATCCATCACATTGCCATTGACCGGGTTCCCCTCGCCATCGCGCTGGGCAAATACCGCCGAGCCCCAGTCGATGAGCGACAGATGATCCCGCTCCATGTCGTACACCAGGTTAGAGGGCTTGATGTCGCCATGTACCAGGGGGCGGCCGTTGTGCAGATAGTTGAGGATCTGCGCCAACTGGCGGGCGATGCTGACTATGATACGTACCGGCAGGGCGCCATGCCTGAGGCAGAGCTTGTCGAGATCTTCCCCTGGTGCCCTGGCCATCACCAGGATCCCCTGCTTACCCACATGCTCAAACTTGATCACAGGTGGCACATTGGGGTGGATCACCTGAGACAGCATATAGGCCTCCTCCTCCAGCCTGTCTTGGATCTGCTGGGGCAGGGTGATGCGGGAAAACTTGAACACATGGGCCTTGCCATGACGATTGATGCCGGCGAAGACGAAGCCGTAGGCCCCCTTGCCCACCAGTTCTATGTCTGAGTAGCCTAGCTTGCTGAGCTGCTGTTTACAGAGTCTTATCCAGGCCCTGTGTTTGCGGGCATCATCGGCCTTGAGCAGGTAGATAGACTGCTCTTCGGAGATGTAAAAGTGTTGCAGTTCTGGGCTGGGGGCTTGGTTGTCGGGCATGGGGCACTTCACTGAATATCGATATGTTTTTATAGCAAGAAGCGACCGTAAGGCACAATAGCTAGATTTTTCAGCAGTGCGATACCTAACCGATATTTTCGGATGAGATGTTGACCTACATCAAATCTGTTACATACACATACAGGTAACCTGAAGCTAATATAAAACTAAGCTTCATTTTTGAGCGACATTGAAGAGTGAGGAGGGCGAAATGACGGAACTAAACAAAGCCCTGTTGATAGAGTTATTAGAATACCCGAGGAAGCGCATCGTACAGTCGATGGAGCTAAAATTTTGTCCTCACGCGGGTTTTTTCAATAGTACAGATCCCCAGTGTATCCATTGCCATCAAGGCATGGAGTGCGTCTGGATGAATCATAACGACGAGCTGGTGGCCGTCGAGCGTAAATCGGTGGCAGAGCTGAAACAACAACTGCTGATCGCCGTCGACTTTATCGACTCCAGTCTCACCCCCCATCACCTATCGCGCCGTAACTGCGAATGTGAAAACTGTGTCTGGTTAAGGCGGGTTCAGAAGGTTCTGGATATCCAATAACGACCAAGAGAAAAGCTTGCCGATATATTCGGTAAGCTGGCATCTTAGGCGGCGACAGATTAGAGTAGCCTGCATAATGAAACACTTGCTTATGTGGAGCTACCGATGCAACCCAGTTTTTGGCATGACAAATGGGCCTCTCAGCAGATAGGTTTTCATCTCGATGAGGTCAACTCCCTACTTATCGACTATTGGCCGCAGCTCAAGTTGGCTGCCGGTAGTCAGGTCTTTGTTCCCCTATGCGGTAAGACGCTAGATATCTGTTACCTGGCCGAGCAGGGGCTAGAGGTGATCGGCTGCGAGCTCAATCAGAGTGCGGTCGAGCAGTTTTTTAGTGATAATGAGTTGCCCGTCGAGTGTCAGACGCAAGGCGAGCATGAGTGTTATCGTACCGAGCAGGTGAGCATCTACCAGGGAGATCTGTTTAGGCTGCCGAAAGAGCCTCTCGAGGCGGTGAGCGGATTTTATGACAGGGCGGCGCTGATCGCCTGGCCTCCCGAGATGCGCCAGCAATATGTGGAGCGTCTGGCAGAGTTATTGCCCCCTAAGAGCATAGGCTTGCTTATCACCCTAGATTATCCCCAGGAGGCCCTCAATGGCCCGCCGTTTGCAGTATCCGATGCCTGGATCCAGGCGCATATGAGCCCCTATTTCGAGGTCGAGTGTTTGAGCACCCAGGATGTGCTGGCACAGAACCCAAGGTTTGTGAAGAAGCAGGTGCCTTGGTTGACCGAGTCCGTCTATCGTCTGGTGAGGCGTTAGGCTAAAGCGTTTAAATCGCGCGCGCGAGATAACAAAAAGGCGACCTATGGTCGCCTTTTTTCGTCAGAGCCTGAGGCTCATCGAATTAGAAGTTGTAACGAACACCAACGGTGAATACGTTGTCATCTTCCATGTCAGTCTTGATGCCGGCAGCTTTGAAGTCACCGTCGTACATAGCGTAGTGGCCGTAAACCATAGTTGATTTAGCTACCTTGTAGTCCGCACCAACAACGATAGAAGTGATGTTTACATCAGTAGTATCAGCAGTTTGGATGCCAGAACGCTTAGCGTATACACCTAGACCAGCTTCGTCTTTACCGTATTCGGCTTTCAGGTTAACGCCGTTCAGGTTGTAGGCAACGTTTACGAAGTAAGAGTTACCTTCAAGGTTTGGCATAGCAACGCTTTCAGAGTTTTGGAATAGACCGCCAACCTTGAAGTCGCCTAGCTTAACTTGAGCCACACCACGGTATGCGTCGATACCAGAGATGCCTTTGTTGTATGCACCAGCTACATAGTAGTTTTGTGCCTTGAACTTCTTGTCACCCAGAGTCGCGCTAACTGCGTACTGGCTGTCATCAGAAGCTTGGTTATCTTCCATCAGGTAAGTTGCATTGATGGTTAATAGGTCAGCAATCTTTGGAGAGTAGTACCAGATACCGTCTGCGCTACGAGTCTGTGCGCCTACTAGACGGTCGATATCGGCGTTTGAGTTACCGAATAGGTCGATGCCACCTTCAGATTGCTTGAATACAGTGTCGTTACGGCCAACAAGGATAGTACCTGCGGCGCTCTTAAGACCTAGGTAAGTGTTACGAGCCTTGAATACGTCACTGTTTGTTGAAGTGTTTTCAACTTGGAATTCCATTTGGTAGATCACTTCGATACCGTCAGCGATCTTTTCTGTACCCTTCACACCTAGGTGAGAGAAGTTGTTCTCAAGTACAGTACCTTCTTTAGCTTCACGAGTAGTTAGACCTGTGTCAGAGTTAGTCACAGTAAGGTCTAAACGACCGTAGAAGTTAGGGCCATCGGCTAGCGCGCCGAATGAGGTCAGTGCAATAACAGATGCGACTGATGCAGAGATTAGAGATTTTTTCATGTTTTGTGCTCCCAAGAACTGAGTTCTTTTCCATTTTTTAATGGTTATTAACATAGTTTCCATAATTTGCTCCGAGGGTCCGTTCTCGTAACAAAGTTGGCCAGAAGTTTACAGTTTTATGGCAGTAAGAGTGTGGTGCAGATCAAATTTCTGCTTATCTAGGTTAGCTTTACGAGGAATTTGTGACAGATCTGCCTCGGGCGTTTAAAAAACAGCCAATCCTTGTAAATTTAACGTATTGAGCATACTTCTAAAGGGGTATGCGCTCTGCTGTCGATGTAAACAAACTGTAACTTATTAAGAGGTTGCTAAAATTGTAGGTATTTTGCTTGGGAAAGCTCAAATATGTTTGGAAAGTGTGCGCTCGCGCACATAAGTTGGGATAAAAAATAGCCTGTGAGCTTGGTCTTTATGGCGGTTTGACATCTGCGTGTTAGGTGAACAAAAAGCATCGTTTCGTCGGGGAAGGCAAGACCCCGGCGGGCTGAAAGCAGAAAGCTGAAAACCTATAGGAACGGGTCTACACCTTATGCTTTGGTGAGCCGACCTTATTTGGCTGAGCTAGAAGTTGGCAGAGCTAGAAGTTGGCAGAGCTAGAAGTTGGTAGAGCTAGTTGTTGGCAGAAGCAGAGTGAAGCAGGTCTTGCCGTCATGGCTCTCGGCGGTGACGCTTCCGCCGTGAATATCCGCGATGGACTTGACGATGGCCAGCCCCAGGCCGTTACTGCTCCCCTCTCTTTGCCTCGCGGCTTCAACCTTATAGAAACGATCAAACAGGTGATTGACATGCTGCTTCGGGATAGGCGTGCCCTGGTTGTTCACCTTAATGCTGGTGGCCTGAGGCGTTTGTTCAATGGCAATGACGATTTCTGATCCTGGCTCGGCATGACGCACGGCATTGCCTATGAGGTTGCCCAGCGCCCTCTGCACCATTCCCTTATCGGCAATAAGCGCAGCGCTACCTTCTCTTATGATGGAGACATTTTTTTCATCGCCGAGCAGGCTCATATAATCGATGATCTTGTCTGCTTCCATATCTAGGGCAATTTCTTGTTTCTTGGGCTCAATCAGTCCATTGTCCGACTTGGCCAGCCACAACATATCATTGACCATGACGGTGAGGCGCTCTAATTCTTCCAGATTGGAATAGAGTAATTCCTGGTATTCCTCTGTGCTTCGCCCCTGACCCAACAGGACTTCATTTTGCATCGCCAGTGCCGTGAGTGGCGTTCTAAGTTCATGGGCGATATCTGCCGAGAAGTGACTAAGGCGTTTGAAACCCAGTTCGACTTCACCAATCATGTGATTGAAGCTGGCGATCAATTCTGATAATTCAACGGGGGCTAATTCCGGCTTCAATCTCAGATGCAAACGTTCGGTTGTTATCTCGCTGATGTCTTTACTCAATCGTTGCAGTGGGCGCAGGCCGAACCTAATGGCCAGCCAGGCTGCCAGCATGGTTAACAGCCATACCAGGAGTAATGTCGACCAGAGGGTGCGGTGAAACTCGCTAAGAAACGCCAGGTGAAAGTCGATCTCGCTGGCCACCACTAACTTAGCGGTTGCCCCATTGGGAAGCGTCACCTTGAGTAAGGTGCCCCGTAGGTGCCGCTGCTGCGCCTCGATGACGACTAGCGCTGTCGCCTCGACTCGCTCTTTGGCACCTTGCTGGAGAAACTGAGAAAGATCGGATGTTTTATTACTGTAAATCAGCTGATTGTCATCGCTGTAGAGTGCATAGAAGATGCCGTGATGGCCGACCACCGCTTGTGATAGGGCGGTATCAAGCTGATGGCTATCTTGAGCCATTGATAGGGAAGTCAGGATGCCCTTCACCGAGTTAGCGACTACATTCAATTCTTCCTCATCCTGATGCAGGAAATGCGCTTTAACTTGGGCGTCGATCATGAAGCCAAGCAATAGGAAGCAGGCGATCAATGTGCCCCCCACTAAACTGAGCGTACGGGCTTTTAATGAGATCTTCGGATGGCTGCTAAACATGTCAGGCTTCCGTGTCCAGTTTGTATCCCATGCCACGCACGGTATGGATAAGTTTCATCGAGAAGGGGTCGTCAACCTTGGCCCTTAAGCGCCTGATGGCGACGTCGATCACATTGGTGTCGCTGTCGAAATTCATGTCCCATACTTGAGACGCGATAAAGGCGCGAGTGAGTACCTCTCCCTGGTGACGGACCAATAACTCAAGCAGGGAAAATTCTTTATTGGTGAGATGCAGTTTCAGTTGCTCGCGGCTGGCCCGGCGTTTGGCGATATCCAGTTTCAGGGTATCAACGGCTAGGATGTCAGACTGCAGCTGTTTGGTGCCTCTGCGCAGCAGGGTTTTTACCCGCGCCAGTAATTCGGCAAAGGCGAAGGGCTTCACCAGGTAATCGTCGGCGCCGGACCCGAGCCCGTTGATCTTGTCTTCCAGGCTGTCCTTTGCCGTCAGGAACATGACAGGGATATTCGAATTGTTGAGGCGGATTTTTTCGAGGATTTGCCATCCGTTCATGTCGGGCAGCATCACATCTAAGATTATCAGGTCAAAGTACTCAGAGATGGCGCAGTGATAGCCGTCCAAGCCATTTCGACACAGGCTGATGGTATACCCGGCTTCTTCCAATCCCTTTTTGAGATAGTCGCCTATCTTGCTCTCGTCTTCGATCACTAATATTCGCATTTGCCCGCAAGCCTTTAACTAGGGTTAAGCTGATTTGCCTATTTAACCATGTATTTACTCACATAAGTTCAAGATTACAGCTTTGTAATCATCACGTCATTTCTTGGTCAGGTACTGGCCACTATCTTTAACTTATACACCTAAAATGCGAGTCGAGTATGGACATGAGAGATAGTGAGTCGTTTAGCCTCAGTCGCCGCCGTTTTGTGCAGGGGCTGATAGCTGGAACAAGCGTATTGGGCACCAGCATGCCCAGTTTTGCCATCGGGCAACCGACCGCCTATGGCACCAGAAGCCCAGATGTGTTGACGGGGACCGAGTTTGACCTGGTTATCGACCAAGGGCCGGTGAATTTTACCGGCCAGGCCAACACAGGGATCATGATAAATGGCTCGATTCCCGCGCCGACTCTGATCTGGCGAGAAGGCGATACAATTACGCTGCGGGTGACCAACCGATTATCGGTCCCCACGTCCGTGCACTGGCACGGCATAATTCTGCCCTATCAGATGGATGGCGTTCCCGGCCTGAGCTATGCGGGGATCACCCCAGGCCAAACCTTTACCTATCGATTTCGGGTACAGCAGTCGGGCACCTATTGGTATCACTCACATACTGGCTTCCAGGAGATGTCGGGCATGTACGGCAGCCTGGTTATCCTGCCCCGTGGCGGAGACGGCGTGAAGAGCGACAGGGACTTTGTGGTGCAGCTGTCGGACTGGACAGATGAAAACCCCATGGAAGTGTTTGCCAAGCTCAAGCAGCAGAGCGACTACTACAATTATGCCCAGCCAACAGTGGCTGACTTCTTCGAAGATGTATCGCGTTACGATCTGCGCACCGCAATGGCGAAGCGCGAGATGTGGAACGAGATGCGGATGAACCCGACTGACTTGGCCGACCTATCGGCGTCCACGCTCACCTATCTATGTAACGGACAGCCCCCTAATGGAAATTGGACCGGCATCTTTAAGCCGGGCGACACCGTCCGTCTGCGCTTTGTGAACGGCGCGAGCAACTCGTTTTTCGATGTTCGTATTCCCGGACTCGTGATGACGGTTATTCAGGCCGATGGACAAAATATCGAGCCGGTATCTGTGGATGAATTTCGTTTCGGCCCCGGCGAAACCTATGATGTTCTTGTCTATCCCAAGGACGATGCCTATACCATTTTTGCCCAGTCGATGGACAGAAGCGGCTATGCCAAGGGGACGCTCGCGGTGCGCGATGGCCTGTCGGCTCCCGTTCCCACACTCGATAAGATCCAATGGTTGACCATGGCCGACATGATGGGGGCCATGGACCACCAATCTTCTATGCAACATGGTGGCATGCAACATCAAGGGCATAGCATGTCGATGAACCATGGCATGTCGATGAACCATGACATGTCGATGAACCATGGCATGGCGATGGATCACAGCCAGCATCAAGGCATGCATGGGCTCGCGACCCCGTCACAGCAGGTGCGTCACGCCGCCAGCGAGTATGGCCCGTCGGTGGACATGCGCGTCGATATGCCAAGAACCAGCCTGGATGACCCGGGCGCTGGACTGAGAAACAATGGTCGTAGGGTGTTGACGCTAGACGATCTGTGCGCCGTCGAAGGTGTGTTGACCGACACCGGCATGCCCGTTCGGGAGCTGGAACTTCACCTCACAGGCAATATGGAGCGTTACACCTGGTCCTTCGACGGGCTGGAGTTTGGTAAGAGTACGCCGGTCGCCCTCAAGCGAAACGAACGTATTCGTATCATCTTACAAAACGACACCATGATGACCCACCCCATGCACCTGCACGGCATGTGGAGCGATCTCGAAGATGCCCAGGGGCAGTTAAGAGTCAGGCGTCACACGATTCCAGTACAACCCGCTCAACGTCTTAGCTTCTTGGCGACGCCACAGGAGGTCGGGCGCTGGGCCTGGCATTGCCATCTGTTGTTCCATATGGATGCCGGCATGTTCAGGGAGGTACTAGTGTCATGAAAAATCATCACCTAATCCATTCAATCACAGCCGCCTTGTGCTTGCTATCGGCTCAGGCTTTGGCGGGGAGTGGCGCCATGCCGAGCACGGAAGGCGAGGAGCAGCGTGAAGCGATGAAAGCAACTTCCATGCAGGCCATGCCAGAGATGCAGATGCAGGGCGGCGATGCACCGGCAGATAGTCGTGACCCCCATGCCTATTCAGGCGGGCACACCCTGAGTGAAGGTCCTTATGCTCTGCCTGGCTCACAACGCCTCAGGTTGGCGGATGAGGATGCCTTTTGGGCCGTCATGGGCGATCGTCTTGAATATGATAACGATGACGATGTCGCCTTTGATCTTTCGGTATGGTACGGCGGTACCTATGACCGAGTGTGGTTAAAGTTAGAGGGAGATTATAACCAGGATGGCCTCGAGGAGACCCAGGCAGAGTTGCTCTGGGGGCATGCCATCAGCAGCTACTTCGATTTTCAGCTGGGGACACGCTTTGACTACTATGCAGATGGTCAAAACCGTCAATGGCTGGCCCTTGGCGTGCAAGGGCTCGCTCCCTACTGGTTCGAGTTGGATCTAACGGCTTATTTGGGAGAGCAGGGCCGCAGCGCCCTGAGTCTGGAGGCAGAGTATGAGTGGCTGCTGACCCAGCGGCTGATCTTACAACCCAGAGCCGAACTGACCCTATATGGCAAGGACGATCCGCAAAACGGCATAGGCAGTGGTCTATCCGATGCCAGCCTTGGCCTCAGATTACGCTATGAGTTTTCTCGTCAATTCGCGCCTTATGTGGGTATCGAGCGCAAAGAGACATTCGGCACGACGGCTGATTATCTCGAGGCGGCCGGTGAATCGGCGGGAGACACCCGTGTGCTGGCAGGGATCCGATTTTGGTTTTAACCCTATTGGTCAAACAACAGAAGGAGTCATTCATGAAAACGAGTATACAAACTTCTTTGGTCGCCGTGTCGGCGCTCTTGTTGTCATTGTCGGCGCAGGCCCATGATCCTAAGGAACATATGACAAAAGACGAGCAGCCAGACTGCAGCAGCATAATGCAAATGGATCAGAGCCAGATGCATATGAATCAGGACCAGATGCATAAGGATCAAAGTCAGATGCATAAGGATCAAAGCCAGATGCACATGAATAAGGAAGATATGCATAAAGATCAGCATCAGATGGATATGGACGACCCCGTGATGCAGGCGTTAAGGAAAAAGTGCATGAAGGAGCAGCAGGAAAAAGACGATCACCACAAGATGGAGCAGCATGACAAGGGTCATTCACACGGGTAATCGGATATCAGGTTTAGCGTCGAGGCAAACCGAATAGGCAGAGGAGAACAATAGCAGTGAGATTAATGGTTTATGTAAAGACGCTAGTGGTGATAGTGCTGTTGGGCGTGGTGATTCTGGGCGGGTATCTGTACTCAGGTCTTTATCCTATAGGTGCCGATACGCCACATAACAAGTTGACCTACTGGGCCTTGGAAACCCTGAGGGAAAACTCGGTGGCGCGTGCCGCCAAGGCGATCACTGTGCCCGCCGATATAGCAACACCGTCTCGATTGTTGGCGGGTGGTCCCGATT
The DNA here is from genome assembly GCF_023349185.1 of Shewanella aquimarina. Classification (GTDB taxonomy): domain Bacteria; phylum Pseudomonadota; class Gammaproteobacteria; order Enterobacterales; family Shewanellaceae; genus Shewanella; species Shewanella aquimarina. The sequence continues at coordinate 232,441 of NZ_JAKIKY010000005.1, forward strand.
ACAACGAGATGTGTTCTGGGTGTCACCTCAGGCCGGGACGTGCACAGAGTGATTTCACTCAGGGACTCTATCCTGCGCCGCCCAATCTGACCCGTTCAGCATCCGAGAGGGAGGCGGATATTGTGCAGAGGCGGCGAGAGCACTTTTGGATCATCAAACATGGCATCAAAGCCTCTGGGATGCCGGCCTGGGGACCCACACATGATGATGAAAGGATCTGGAATATGGTGGCCTTCCTCGAGCGTTTGCCCGAGCTGACGCCAGAGCAATATCAGATCCTGACGGCCAGAGATGAGGAAGATGGCGGTGGTCATCACTGACGTGCTATAGCAAGGTCGAGCCTTTAAGCCTGATGTTTTATGGACTGAATGCGCCAAGCAGGGTTCGACCGACGCCTCGATCATCGAAGAGGCGATAGGAGGGTAAAATGAAATTAAATGAAGCGGCATTTGCCTTTGCCTGCGCACTTGCCTTCGCCCTAGCCTGGATAGTCTGCTCCCTCTTGGTTGTGGCCATGCCCATGATGATGTCTGACATGACGGGGCATATGTTGCATACCGACTGGCAGACTATGGGGTGGCAGCTAACCTTCAGTGGATTTGTGCTTGGCGGCATCGTCTGGGCGCTGGTCGCCGGTCTTATAGGATGGTTAATCGCCATATTCTATAATCGGTTTTCCACGAGCGATTGACGCGCCAGCAGGTCATTCGAATCTTTTGTGCGGCAACTGAGATTGAGTGGCGATTATCACTAAAAAAGGCGGCCAGTGGCCGCCTCTTAATCAGCAGATAACGATTTATCTAAAAATCCAGCTGTGTTCTCAAGCGTTTTTCCTGCGCTTTATCTGAGCGCATACTTGCCTGTGATTGGTATTAGAAGTCGAAACGCATGCCGATAGTGACAATATCGTCACCCAGATCCTGCTTGGTGCCGGCCAGTTTCAGGTCGCCATCATATTTAGTGTAGTGACCATAAAACATTGTGCTCTTGCTGATGCGGTAATCGGCGCCAATGCTGAACTGTTGTAAGTCAACGTCTGATACGGTTTCCATGCCAGCGCCATCGGCATTACCCACGAAACGGCTGACATATTTACCCAGGCCTGAGTCGTCACTACCATACATGGCCTTGATCTTTACATTGCCCAGCACGTATGCGGCGTTAACGAAGTAGGTATCACCCTCTAGGTTGGCATATTTGGCGTCAATATGTTCACTGTTCTGATAGAGGCCACCAACGATGAAGTTACCGAATTTGACTTGAGCAACACCACGATAGGCCTTAACGTCATCGATATTTTCGTTATAGGCTGCGGCAACATAGTAGTTCTGCGCCTTGAGTGCCTTATCGCCGATGGTTGCGCTTAGGGCATACATGCTATCTGGAGAGACGCGCTCGTCACCATCATAGGTGACGTAGTTGTCTTCAACTAGGTATGTCGCGTTTAGGGTCAAGAGGTCGGCAATCTTTGGTGAGTAGTAAGTGATACCATCGGCCTTACGCGACTGGCCGGCAGCCAGTAGATCTATGTCTGAGTTGGTGTTGCCAAACAGGTCGAAACCGCCTTCAGCAGACTTGAACACAGTGTCGTTACGACCTATGAGTGCCGTACCGGCAACGCTTTTTAAACCAAGGTAGGTATTACGGGCGTTGAAGGTGTCGCCGGAGTTGTCGTAGTTGCTGACGCCAAATTCCATCTGGTAGATCACTTCCAGACCATCGCTGATTTTCTCGCTGCCCTTCACCCCTAACCAGGAGAAGTTGTTCTCTATGATGGTGCCATCTTTCTGGTTCTGGGTCGCGATGCCGTTATCTGAGTGAGTCAAGGCAAGATCGGCATGGCCGTAGAACTGAGGACCGTCGGCGAGTGCCGTGAATGAGGTGGCTGCGAACGTGGCGAAAATGCTTGCCGATAGAACAGATTTTTTCATTGTCATCTTCCTGTAGCGATTATGCCCATCTCGAAGAGGGCCTTTGAATTTTTAGCTAACGAGAGTCACGGGCCCAGAGGGAGCTTTCTTGGCCGCATTGCTGTGTTGCGGCGTCAGTGTGCCCAGAAGTGCAAGCTTGAGATGTGATCTGTGTCGCAAATCATTGGTTTTACGTGAGTTTTATCATGTTGTTTTACATTTAAAAACAGTGGGTTAATTTGGTCTTTACGCTGCGTCACCTTCTACTTGCCAAGTTGCTGCAATCGCCCCATAGCTGTAACACTTGTCGCATTTTTTCTTTTTAGGATTTTGCCAGGGATTGCGGTAAAATCGGCGGGTTTTTAGTTATCTTACTCGGAGCCCACCTTGAGCCAAATTGAACTCTCTGATGCCTATCTCAATCGCTTTGCCGGTATTGGCCGCCTTTATGGTGCCAAGGCGCTGACCCGATTTGCGCAGTCCCACGTGGCTGTAGTCGGCATAGGCGGAGTAGGTACCTGGGTGGCCGAGGCGCTGGCCCGTAGCGGCATCGGTGAGATCACCCTGATCGATCTCGACGATATCTGTGTGACCAACACCAATCGCCAGCTGCACGCCCTCAAGGAGACAATTGGCGAGTCTAAGGTGGCGGTGATGGCCGAGCGTATCATGCAGATCAATCCTGAGTGCCGGGTGAATCAGGTGGAAGATTTCATCACCACAGACAATCTGCATGACTATTTTAGTGGTCGCAAGCAGGGTGGTAGCCTGGACTATGTGGTGGACTGTATCGATGCGGTCAAGCCTAAGGCGGCGCTGATCGCCCACTGTAAACGCCAGAAGCTGCCTATCGTGACGGTAGGGGGTGCCGGCGGCCAGACAGATCCGACTCAGATCCAGGTAGCGGATCTGGCCAAGACCTATCAAGATCCTCTGCTGGCCAAGGTACGTAACCTGCTGCGCCGTGAATATAACTTCTCTAAGAATGTACAGCGCCGCTTTAGCATAGAGGCGGTGTTCTCCACCGAGCAGCTGGTCTACCCTCAGGCCGATGGCAGTGTCTGTAATGTCAAGGCCACGGCAGAGGGCAGTATGCGTATGGATTGTGCCTCGGGCTTTGGCGCCGTGACCGTGGTCACCGGCAGCTTTGGCTTTACCGCCGTGAGTCGTGTGCTCACTAAGCTTGCCGCCAAGGCGTGAATCCAATCGCCTGCTGGCCTGAGGTGTAAATCACCAAAAACTTGATTTAAGTCTAAAGTCACCTTGGGGTCACTTGTTAGACTCAGTCGACTTTTTTTGCTGGTGATTGATTATGAAACAGGCCCTGTTAAATCGATTCTTACGCTATGTGCAATTTGATACTCAGTCTGATGCGAGTCAGGCCGGTTGCCCCAGTACGCCGGGACAGCTGGCGCTGGCGGATCAACTCAGAGAGGAGCTGATCAAGTTAGGCTTCAGTCAGGTGGCGCTATCTTCTACGGGTTATCTGACCGCCCTGGTGCCCGCGACAGTCGAAGGGGTTCCCCCCATCGGCTTTATCGCCCATCTGGACACGGCGCCAGACTTTAGTGGCGCCAATGTGCGCCCTCAACTGATTGAGAACTATGATGGCGGCGATATTCCTCTTGGTGAGCTGAACCGGCTCTCCCCCAAGGAGTTTCCCGAGTTAGATCAGTATCTGGGACAGACGCTGATCACCACGGATGGCACAAGCCTGCTGGGCGCCGACGATAAGGCGGGGATCGCCGAGATAGTCACCGCACTATCGACCCTGATGCAAGAGCCGGGTAGCCTTCATGGCGATATCTATCTCTGTTTCACCCCCGATGAGGAGATAGGCCGCGGCGCCGATAAGTTTGACTTCGAGACCTTCAAGGCCGAGTGGGCCTATACTGTGGATGGTGGCGAGCTAGGGGGCCTGGAGTTCGAGAACTTTAATGCCGCCACGGCCGTGGTGACGGCCAAGGGAAACAACTGCCATCCTGGCTCTGCCTATGGTGTCATGGTGAACGCCCAGACCATGGCGGCGCGATTTCATGCCAAGATGCCCCTTGGCGATACCCCAGAGAACAGCCAGGACTATGCCGGTTTCTTCCACCTGGCTGAAATGAAAGGGGTTACCGAAGAGGCGCAGCTTACCTATATCATTCGCGACTTCGATCTGGATCAGTTCGAGCAGCGTAAGCGCTGGCTCACCGAGCGGGTCGAGGCCTGTAATGCCCAGCTGCACCAGGGCTCATTAAGCGTCAGCATCACAGACAGCTATTACAATATGCGCGATCAGTTGATCCCGCATCCTCATATTGTCGATATCGCCAAGCAGGCGATGGGGGAACTGGGGATCACGCCGAAGATCAAGCCTATTCGCGGCGGCACAGATGGCAGTCGTCTCTCCTATATGGGCCTGCCTTGTCCTAACCTGTTTACCGGTGGTCACAACTTCCATGGCAAGCATGAGTTTATCTGCCTGGAGTCTATGGTGAAGGCGACCGAGGTGATCATGGCGATCTGCCGCTTAACGGCTAAGCAGTTAAAGGGCTAAGCAGCTAAAGGGGCGGTTAAATGCCTGATTGGTTGGAGAGGTTGAGCTCGATGGCTGGGCTGTCGAGTACCTCAACCGGAAAGCTCACCTCGAAACAGGCGCCGCCTAATTCGCCGTCGTCGCGATAGCGAATGTTGCCCTTGAGCAGGGTAACGGCGTTGAAGGCGGCGGAGAGTCCCAGGCCGGTGCCGCCCTCCGAGCGAGTGGTGGTATAGAAGGGCTCGAAGATATGACTGCTGGCCTCGCTGCCGATCCCTGGCCCATCATCCTGAATGCGGATGTTGAGCATGCCATCGTCCACCTCGGCGTCTATCCTGATCTTACCCTGCTTGCGATTCTTAAAGCCGTGGGCATAGGCGTTGGACACCAGGTTGGTGACGATCTGCTTAAACAGGCTGAGATTGGTGAGTATGTTAAGGTCGGGATCGACCCGGTATTCCACCTCGGCCTGCTTGTCGCCGTAGATGAAATGCATCGACTCATGGTGCTCCTCTAGCCCCTGTTTGAGGTTGATGCTGCGTTTGTCTTCCAGGCTCTGCTCTGCGGCGATAGTCTTGAACTTCTGGATCAGGGTGCTGGCGCGGGTGATGTTGCTGATTATCAACTCGCAGCTTTGCTGATACTCCTCCAGGATGGCATTGATCTCCTCCAGGGTCGCGTTTTCGCTGTGGATCAACTTGATCAGCTCCTCGATATGGATCAGCTGGGTGCTGGCGGCGGTGAGACAGATGCCGATAGGGGTGTTTATCTCGTGGGCCACGCCAGATACCAGGCCACCGAGCGCCGCCATCTTCTCCTGTTCGACCAGTACCTGTTGGGCGCGTTTAAGCACCAGCAGGGATTGTTCCAGTTCCTGGGTGCGTTCCTTCACCTGGCGCGCCAGTTCATCTTTGTAGCTGCGTTCCAGTTCCAGCAGTCGCTCGCGATCCGCCAGGGCCTCTTGCAGTTCCAGCTTGGAGGCCTTGATGTCATCGAAGGAGCGCCTGAGTTGCTGCTGCATCTCATTGATTGCCTTGGCAACCAGCCAGAATTCGTCATTCTTATGGCTGTTCTTGACGAACACCAGGGGCTCGAATTCGCCGTCCAGGTTGATGTTCTGGCTGTAGTCGCTGAGCTTATGCAGGTGGCGGGTGACCAGAAACCACACCAGGAAGAGGATGAAACCGGCGACGATGAAGGTCTTGATGGCGTTGGAGAGGAGTATGATGATGGCGCGATCGAGCAGTTTCTCATATACCACTCTCAGATCCGCCTGCACCAACAGGGTACCAACGTCTATGTTTTCGTTGCCTGAGCCATAAACCAGTTTAAAGCTGCGCTCTATGGTGTTTTCCGGGGTTGCCGTGCCCGCCTGCCAGTGTTGGCCGCTGTCGTCGTTTATCTCTATGTAGGTGATGTCAGGCAGCTGGATCAGGCCGTCGATCTGGGTGTTGATCAGGCGCTCGTCGATCACCCAGATGCTGGCCGCCAGCACGTCCAGATTGACCTTCTCTATGCTGTCGAATTGGCGGGTGATGCGATTGACGTCGCTGCGATAGTCGTTGACCAGCTGGAAGCCCGTGGTGAGCAGGGTGATTAAGGAGCTGAAGAGGATGATCGACAGGGTGAGTTTTCTGCCGATGGGACTCTTGAGTAGCTGAGCTGTGTGGTTTGCCATTTATGGTATCGCTTATCCCAAGCACCATAAGCACGGCCGACAATTGACGTTAGGTGCGCTGTCCAGATCACATAGCTTTAAGCATAGCCTGATTCTTATGTTCTGCTCGCGCAAAGGAATAAAAATGTCGCCAAGATGATGTTTGTAAAGTCTTTATGTGGCTCTGCGGGTTGGCATTTTACTTGCAGTTATTCTGCTTACTGCAGGTTTTTTGACACTAGGTATCAAGATGGAAAAATTAAATCTGATGCTGTTTAAACAGACGAGTCCTAAGCAAGTGATCTTCAATTTGATGTTGTGGCTGACCCTGATCAGCGCCGCCTTACTCTTTGCGCCCACCTCCCTGATGCAGACTCTGAGGCTAGAGCTGCTGGTGAGTCAATATGCCCACTTCATCGGCCTGGGATTGATTATCGGCGCGGCCTATCTCCTGACCCAGGTGGCCAACTATTTTCTCGATGAGGCGATCAAGCATCTCAAGGGCAAGCGTACCACTGAGACCATAGAGAAGAAGGTGCGGCTGCTGGATCCGACCGAGCGCGCCCTGTTAAGAGAGTTCTTCCTGCAAGGGGAGACAGTGCTGACCCTGCCAGAGAATGAGGCGGCGGTGCAGAGCCTGCTGGAGGCCAATATCTTGCAGTATCTGGGTAACAAGCAACAGTACGCTATTCATGGCCCGACCGCAGATTTTAAGATTGCCATGGAGGCAAGATCCCATCTCAATCGTCAGGTATTGCGTCTGCCTCAGGGCGAACCCAATCCCGAGCAGCTACAGCTGCTGATTAAGGCCAGACCCCACTTCATTCACAGTGTGGTGTCCAGTCGTAAACACGCCGCCTGATCTCCTTTGGGGAATTGGTGGGAAATGCAGATCGATAGATAAAAAAGTGGGGGCATAAGCCCCCATTTGCATTAGAAATATGATTTTGTGGACTTCGAGGTCCTATCTATTCTGGTTTCGACTTCGAGATAAACAACCACATGATGTATGACATTATGCCAATGGTTGTGAAGATAACTATCATAGATAGCAGACCAATGGGGTTACCAAACATTAAATCTAACCAAAATGCCATGTGAGAAGTCCTCTTTCGCAGCTGTTTATATCGTTGTCCAAGCTAAATTAGCGCGAATGGATATGAGAAATGCTGATCTCGATCAATTAATGCTGTCAATTTGATAACGCCTTGTCATCGTTTTGAGAATTTTGTGAGCCTGGTGGCAAATTTCCCCCGTGTGAATAGTCTGATTGTGCCGAGTTTTAGGCGCTTAGGATGAAAAATCGGCAGTCGGTAATAAAGCTGTCGCAAAAGGCTTGCCATTAGTAAAAGCAAAGGTATAATTCCGTTCACTTACTCGAGACAGAGAGTAAGGTCTGATTGATGAGCCGGAGTGGTGGAATTGGTAGACACGACGGATTCAAAATCCGTTTCCTTCGGGAGTGACGGTTCAAGTCCGTCCTTCGGTACCATTATCAGTTGCTCTCCTTGAGAGAATAGCGGTAAGATCAGACAGACAAGATGCAGATGTGGTGGAATTGGTAGACACGCTAGCTTCAGGTGCTAGTGGCTTAACGGCCGTGCGAGTTCAAGTCTCGCCATCTGTACCAACTTGTTGATGCAATCCTCTCTTGAAGAGATAAGAACCTGCTTAATAGCAGGTTTTTTTATGCCTGAAATTTGTCGTTGCTCGGCAATTACCCCCCTTAGACTTTGGAGCGCCATCGGCGCTCCATTTTGGCTTATTTTTATCTGATTAACTGCTGGTAATTAGAAGTTGTAGGCAAGGCCAACCATATAGTGGTCGTGTTCGAATTCCTGATAACTGACTTCTAACATCAGATCGAGTTGAGATAGCAGAGGATAGCGATAGCGCAATCCTATATCATAGATGCTGTCTGCCACCTTGCTCTTGTCGAGATAGCCATAGTTTTCCGCATCGGTGAATAGCCCTAGATGGGCGGTTAACTGGCTCTCGTTAAAAAGGTCGAGGCCATAGTTAACTTCTGTGTACCAAGCTTCTACATCTTGGTCGTAGTTTACCATCAGATTAAGTGCCTTATAGTCGAGACTGACTGAATACTCGATGCTGTAGCCGCCAGCCCCATAAGTGTATTTCATGGCGTTGAAGCCTAGGCCTAGATCCTCGGTGATCATCTGGTAGTAACCGCCGTAGTAATCAATTTCATAATCATTGTAGACGCTACCTTCATCCTCATAGCGATAGGTCTCGAATGAGGTTCCAAGATAGAAGCCACTTTCATGTTCCACCATCAAGTCGCCCTGCAGGGTAGGCTTGTTGTCGCTGATAGTCTGACCACGCCACAGGTAGTTGCTTAGTCCCATGAGTACGCCTGAGGTAGCGAACTGGCTTTCTTCGGCCAATAGAGGTTGGCTCATGGTGCAGGCGATAGCTAAGGCGCAAGAGGAGAGTATTACTTTATTCATTATCAACCCTTAAAATATTTTTGTCTTTAATCAATGCCAACATAATTTGGCGCTTGCTTTTTTCCACGTCTTTGTGGTTTGTAGATTGTAATAAATATATTTAAATAAAATAATTGCCAGCTGTTATAATATCTTTTGTTTGTGATGTGATTTGTTTTTTTTGATTTTTTAAAAATACAATTTGCATTTTTCAGGAGTGAGTTCTGTATGGCGGTAAAGGTTTTTTCATTTGTATCTATATGATTTTGAGTTGATTTTATTGTTGTTTTTTGTTGGTTGAGTTTTCTGTTTTTTAGTAAATATTTTTTTTGTAAAGTAAAAATAACCACTTTATTCAAACTCTTGGTATTTATCTGGTACGTTTGATAACTAGTGTGATCTGGCTCCTTATTTATTCCGTTTTGGTTTGTATGATTTAACCAAGGTGAAAAACAATTTCGCCCGTTTGGTCTGTTATATATCGTTTTGAATTTCTTTATTTCTATGCCAATGAATTAATCGGCTGGAATAAAGAGGTATATAGAATAATAAGGAATGTCTATGAGCGAAGTGCATTGGGGGCTGTTGGTAGCAGCCTATCTGTTCTTGGCCGGTGCGGGAGCGGGGGCCTTGTTTATCAGCGGCGCCCTGGTTCTGTCCGAAAAGGTGGCTCACGCCCACCACTGGTCGACGGCGAAGTTTAGCGCCATCGCGGGCCTGTTACTCTTGATGCTGGGCACAGGGATGATCGTCTTCGATCTGACCTCGTTCCAGTACGGCATCTTCAATGGCGACATGAGTAAGCTGCTGCGCTTCTATCGCCTGTTTATGACCTTCGAGCCCAGCTCAATGATGAGTATAGGTACCTGGCTGCTGACCCTGGCGATCATCTTCGCGCTGCTGTTTTGCTTCTCCTTCAAGCGGCATGATCAGGAGACCTTTACCAGCCGTGGCTATGCGCTAATCAATCTTATCCTCGCTGTATGCGTCGCCTCCTATACAGCCCTGTTGATTGGCGACATCAAGCACAACATCGTCTGGTCTAACAGCATCTTGGTGGTGATCTTCCTGGTGTCTGCCATCTCCTCCGGCGCCGCAGTGGTGCTGATCGTCAAGACTTGGCTAAAGCAGAGCGACCCACATCATCACTTCGCCAAGGCAGATTCCATGGTGATGCTCATCGAGCTGTTTGTACTGGGCATCTTCGTTTACGTCATCGCCAATGTGAGCAAGTTTTATGGCCTGGATAACCTGCTGGGGATGGCGACATCGGCCGGTAAGATCTGGTGGCTTGGCGCCGTAGTGGTTGGCCTGTTGCTGCCGCTGCTGCTCAACCTTACCTCCATCATGGGCAGAGTCGGCGTGTCTCACGCTAAGGAGTATGGCATCGCCGCACTAACCTTGGTTGGCGCCTTCTGTTTACGTTATTCGGTCTTACTGGCCGGTCAGTCTTATTAGGAGCTAAAGATGTTAGATAGAAGAAGAACACTCAAACTCCTGGCTGGCGGCGCCATCGCTACCACAGGCATGATGTTTATCCCCGCCGATCCTGTGATCGCCGATATTCGTCGTCAGGGTAAGAAGCGTCTGGCCATGGTGATCGATCTCGGTCGCTGCAACGGTTGCAAGGCCTGTGTGGTCTCCTGTGGTATAGAGAACGGCAACCTGCCTGACGAGCACAGAACCCAAGTGCCGCAACACAGCGTGGATCTAAATGGTAAGCAGTATGTGTTTAATTTGCCGCTCCTCTGCAACAACTGCGACAAGCCCTCCTGCGTGTCTGTCTGCCCGACAGGCGCTACCTTCAAGCGCGAGCAGGATGGCATAGTGGTGGTGGACTCACAGTTGTGTATCGGTTGTAACTACTGCATCCAGGCCTGCCCCTACGATGGGGTGCGTTTCACCCATTCGGCCACGGGCACTGTGGATAAATGTAACTTCTGTATTCAGCGAACCAGCCGCGGCTTGCTGCCTGCCTGTGTCGAGACCTGTACCGGTGGCGCCCGTGTCTTTGGTGACATTAACGATCCCGAGAGCGAGGTCTCCAGGCTGATACGTCAGCACAGGCCGCTAGTGTTGCAGGCCGGTAAGCAAACCTCCCCAAATGTGTTCTATATCGGCTTGACCCAAGACGAGAGCAACAGGGCAAACAGTATCAATTCTCCTCAAACCTGGCAGAGGTAGCAGCATGGATCGTAGAGATTTTTTAAAGGCGGGTTCGGTTGCCGCCGTGATGACAACAGGCACTTTAGGTGCCAAGGCCGCAACAAAGGCGAGCACCAGCGACGCCGAGATCAGCCGTTATGCCCCGACCTCGCTGACTCCTGAGTACTATTTTGATCAGGACAAGCAATTGGTGGAAAACCCTGAGCAGCGTTTCGCCTTCTCCAAGTGTTTCGGTTGCTTTAACGTCTGCGGCGCTCGGGTCAGCATAGATAATAAGACGGACAAGGTGCTACGCGCCGTGGGTAATCCCTATACCCTGACCAACAACGCAGGTCAGCCCTTTACCATGGAGACGCCGCCTAAGGAGGCGATGTTACAACTCTCCGCCGTCAGCGGCCTGAGCCAGAGCAATCGCGCTACTCTGTGTGGCCGCGGCAATGCGGTGCCCGATGCGTTCGAGGATAAGCACCGTATCACCCGGTGCCTCAAGCGGGTGGGTAAGCGAGGTGAGAATCGCTGGCAGAGCATCTCCTATGAGCAGCTGCTCAAGGAGGTCATTGAGGGCGGCGATCTGTTCGGCGAGGGCAAGGTCGAGGGGCTGAGGACGATCCACGACAACCCTGCGCTGGCCAATCCGCGTTATCCAGATTTTGGTCCGGTGAAGAATCAACTGCTGGTCTCTACCTCTTCTGAGCAGGGGGCGCGGGCCGATTTTTTACATCGCTTCGTCAAGGAATCCTGGGGTACGCCCAACATAGGCAATAAAGATTCTTACTGTGGTCACCAACAGGTGGCGGGTTGCGCCCTGGGCTGTTTCGATGCCGTCGACGAGATGGCCTTGCCCCAGGTGGATTATGAAGAGACCAAGTTTGCCATCTTCATAGGCACCAACCCGGGGCTCAGTGGTAACGGCCTCAACGTGGGCTCGCGTCGTCTGGCCAAGGCCCGCAGCGATCGTCCTGACTTTAAGTATGTGGTGATCGATCCTATCTTACGTTCCTTGACCTCAGAGGTGGATAACAGCCAGGGTGAGTGGCTGCCAATTGTCTCGGGCGGCGATACCGCGCTGATGTTTGCCATGATGCAGTACATCATCAATCATGATCGCTATCGCCGAGCCTATCTTGAGGCGCCGAGTCAGGCCTGCGCCGATGCCATAGGCGAGATCAACTACACCAATGCCACCTATCTGGTGGTGAAAGAGCCTGGTCATCCCCTGTTTAACCAGTTCCTGACCGCCGAAGCTTGCGGTGTGGGCGAGGCCGAGATCAAGATGGTGATCGACAAGGCTACGGGTCAGCTGGTGACAGGCGAGAGCGAACAACCGGCGGAGCTCTTCTACAAGGGTAAGCTGGCGATCGGTAATGGCGTCGAGCTGCAGGTGGAAACAGCCTTTTCACTGCTTAAACACCGGGTCAACGAAACTTCGATGCGCCAGCTTTCTGAGCGTTGTGGCATCTCTGTGGCCAAGATAGAGGAGTTAGCTAAAGAGTTCACCTCCCATGGCCGCAGCGTGGCTATCGAGACTAATACCGGCTGTAATGCCTCAGACGGCGGACAATTCGCCTTTGCCATGATTATGTTGGCGACCCTGGTGGGCGCGCATAATGCTAAGGGCGGCATGATGCACATGGGCGGTGTGGGCTACGCCGCCATGTATGATATCTATGACGGTCCTCTGTATAACCTGATGGATTTTGAGCACGCTTCGCTGACCGGTTTTAATGCCGAGCGCTCTGGCGACTATGAACTGAGCCATGAGTATCAGCAGAAGCTGGCTAAGGGTCTAGATCCTTACCCTGCAGATCAGCCCTGGAATAATACCTTTGTGCAGGACAACAGTGGCGAGTTACTGGTGGCCCATGCCAACAAGAACCCGTTTCAGTTCAAAGCCTGGATCACCTGGGCGACCAACCCGATTTATGGTTGCTCAGGTCTGCAGGATCAGGTGGAGGACTCAATCAAAGATCCTAAGCAGCTTGGGTTGATCATCGCCCTAGATCCCTACATCAACGAGACCAATGTGTTCGCCGATTACATAGTGCCCGATTCTTTGCAGTATGAGCAGTGGGCCAACTCACGCATGTGGGGCAGCGAGTTTGTCGGCGATGTGGCCTGTGTGCCCGTGGTGACTTCACGTAACGTCAAGACTGCTCAGGGCCAAGAGGTCAACATGGAGCAATTCTTGATCGATATTAGCAAGGCGATAGGTTTGCCAGGCTTTGGTGAGAAGGCGTTCAAGGACGTCGAGGGACGAGACTTGCCGATTCATGAGCCGGCCGACTTCTATGTGCCGCTGTTTGCCAATATCGCTCACACAGGATCTGTGTTGCCATCGCCCACGGAGGAAGATATCGCCTTTACCAGCGTGGATCGTGTGCTGCCGCTGTTCAAGGCCAGACTCAAGCCCGAGGAGGTGGGGCCGACCGCCTATATGCTGACCCGTGGGGGTCGTTACGAGCGGGTGGATGAGCGTTACGAAGGGGAGTTTTTCAACCCCATGATGCGCATGGACACTCAGTTCCAGGTGTACAACGAGTCCCTGGCCAGGGTGAAAGACTCCTACAGTGGCGAGTTTAACGATGGCCAACCCGTCTATGATGTGGATCGCTTCTGGGACGGCTCGGCGGTGCGTGCGCTGTGGAAGGTGAATGAGTATCCCTTTAACCTGTCGACCTTCAAGCTGCATCTTCGTAGCCCTTATTCTGTGGCGCTGCCGCGCATCACTGCCCTGGGTGAGACCAACTATATCCATCTGCATGAGGATGATGCCGCCAAGTTTGATATCAAGGATGGCGATAGGGCGCAGGTGTTGTCTCCTAAGGGGAAGTATATCGAGGGAATAGTGCAGGCAGACAAAACTGTGGCCCGCAACACCATAGTGGTGGGAATGGGTTATGGCCACTGGTGCTTTGGCGCGAGCGACCTGGAGGTCGATGGTCAGGTGATCCCTGGCATTCCATCGAGAGGAACGGGTGTCTGCCCTAACCCTTTCAACATAGTGGATCCTAGTCGTAAGGGCGCCAGTCTCTACCGTGATAAAACTTTTGGTTCGACTGCGAGACACGGAGTGCCGGTAGCTATTCGCAAGGTGTAATTGCAATATGAGCGTCGTCTTAAGTGAGACGGCGCTCATAATTGCTTGGCTCAGATTAGATGTGCTCTGTTATTAGGCTTATCTTTGTTGCCAATCACTCGGATAGGATACTTTCCCCCATCTCCTGTCTTAGCGACAAAGACTTTACCTAGATACTCTATTTATCCCTAATTGATAAATAGAGTTTTTTCTTCTTAGCGCTTCATCGCTAGATACCACTCATCACGAATGTTATTAAACAACTGTTGCTTGAGCCAGTGATGAGTCGTTGATTGGTTTATTTCAGAAGAGATTAGGTAGTTGCCAACCCTGCGGCCGACATTAATCTGCTTCAGCAGATGCGCTGTTAATTTGCTTGGTAGAGTGGCGGTTCGTAGGCCTTTGATCATTTCGCAAAACTCACGGGTAAAAACGTTGCAGCTCATGGAAATAGCTCGGCTATCGAGGATATGGCGACTGAGTGCAGCAATATTATCGGTAGCTCCGATTACATTCACAGCGATTCCCTGCTGTTTGGCAAGTTGTGCAATTAATGGCTTACTTAGGTCGTTATAATTATCCATAGCGAAATAATCATACTGACATAAGTTTTCTAAGGTAAACTCCTCTGAAAATACTGCATGTCCTTCCTTGGCTATTAAAAAAAGCTCCTCCGTCGGTGATAACATTTCGTGAATTATTTTGTGATCTTTAAAGTTTTCATAAACCACTGCGAAATCTATTTCACCATGCTCGATAGCGCGGCTACAATCGCTGGAAAGGGTGCGTACTTCGAAGGTTAAGTTAGGCGCCTGAGGTAATATTTGTTGGTTGATTACCTTGTTTATCACATAGGTGAACTCATTATAGGCGTAGATCTTAAAGTGACCCTTTGCTGTAAGTGGGTTGAAATGAATATGGTTGTGTTTAATTACCTGATAATCATGTAGCAACTGTTTGATATAAGGAAGGAGTTGAACAGCCTTATCCGATAAAACAAATCCTTGTGCTCGACGAATGAAAAGCACATCTTTAAAAATGTCACGCAGGGTGCCCAGATGGCGGCTAACGGAGGAGATGCTTATGCCTAGTTCGTTAGCGACCAAACCGGCATTCAGGTGACGGCTTATGGATTCGAAAATGATCAGTGACTGATAATCGAGTTTGTCTATGTTCATAAAGAGAAGGCAATTCGAGATATTTATTCATTTTTATCATGGTATAGAGACGACAACAAATTAAATGGATAAATTTGTGTATTGGATTGGCATCTACCCTAATAAAGATTAAAAAGTGCTACTTAATTTAATTGTGTGTACTGTTTTTTTATATGATTTTTGCCTTGAAAAGCAAAACTGATTACCTGGAAAAGTTTTTAGTATCTTGGGGTAAAGCGATAATCGCTGTCGTAAAAAGTTAACTATAAAAAGGTATAAAAAAAGAGGGACAGGATGGTGAGGATGTTTTTTGAGCGTTTTTCGGGTTAGAAAGAAGGCTTTTGGCATGTTGTCTCAGAGCTATTCCCTATTGTCTGATTCGACAGATTAATGGATTGGAGGGGCTTACAAATGGGAGACGCATGTGGATGTTGTATTGTCTCGTTGATCTGGTTGCCTGCCTCGGCTCTCATCTAAAAGAGCGAGGCAGTATTTTAAATGATGATGCAAAGATCAGAGGACTAGCTTTGCAAGATCTTGAGCGGTAGGCCAAGCATGTCGTCGCCGCTGCCGGCCAGATACCAGATGATGGCGACCAGGGCGCCGACGGTCAGCAGGTACCAGATGGCTGAAAACACCTGGCCGTATCTGTCCAGCGGCAGCAGATGACTCTGATGGCGGGTCTTCCATTCGAAGACGATTTCCAGGCTGCCGATGAGGAGCAGGAAGCCCAGCAGCGCCAGTCCTAGGCTGTAGCTGATAAAGACGCCGATGGCGGCGCCCGCCACGCAGGCAATCAGCCCCATCAGACTGTTCATGGAGAAGCTGATGCTCTTGAGAATATGTCCTCCGTCCAAGGGCAATATGGGCAGCAGGTTGAACAGGTTAAGGAGCGAATTGAAGGCGGCGAGCCCGGCAAACATTGGGTTGTCTGTGACCCAATAGGCGATCAGGGAGGCTATCGACATCAGGAGGCCGAAGGTGGGCCCCATGATGGAGATCACCACATCCTGCCAGCGGGTGTTGATCTTCTCGTCGCTCAGCGCCAACCCGCCCATGAAGGGGATGAGGTAGATCCCCTTGGTCTTCATACCGAAATACTTCATGGCGCGAATATGGCCGTACTCATGGAACATGAGACAGGCGATCAATGCCAGGGCAAATTCGAAGGAGAAGAGCCAGGAGTAGGCGGCCACGCTGGCACCGGCCAGCACAACCTTAATCACCTTGGCGCTCTTGAGCAGCTTAAAGCCCAGGGAGGCCAGGCCCACCAGGCTCAGTTTCTGCGAAGCCTTAACCGGGGTGACGGGCGTCTGACGCTCTATGTCTTTGGCGTCACGGCTACCTTGGCTCAGTACGGCATCTTCGCTCAGCAGGCGATAGTTGAGGCTAAAGGGTTGCCAGATGAGATCTACTTCCAGGGTGAGGGGGATCTTCTGTACCGATTGATCTTGAGGGTTATGGCGGCTTAACTCGAACTCATGGTTTCTCAGTCCCTGATTATCGGCACTGGCCTCTTTGACCGACACCAGTTGATTGTCCCAGAAGAGTTGTTGCCAGCCCGCCAGCGAGCCTTCGAGGCGCAACTCTTTGCCTAAACAGTCTATTCTCAGTAGTTCCACTTGTTTTCCGTTATCCGTTACCGCTATCTGGCGGGGATTATGCCTGTAAAGTCATGGCAAAGAAAAGAGGCCCGACAATTTGCCGAGCCTCGTTGATCTGCTAATAGATTGCGATCACTTGCGATTGCTGTAGTCGAAGCTGATCTCCTGGCCTTCGTTGACCACTATGCAGGGGCCGTGCTCACGCTGGGTGCGATTAAAGGCGGGGCCGATATGTAGCTCGACGTTGGCGAAGATATGTTTGCAGGCCTCGATGCGGTACTCCTGATAGTAGCGTTCCACTTCCTGCTCGATGGCGTTGAACTCCTGCTCCTCGCGGGACCACTCCTGGGTGATGCGGCGTTTCTCTTCCAGCATCCCCTTGACCTGCTCGACCATGAGGGCGTCGTCCTGCCACTCTGCCTTAGGGGGCAGCTTGTTGAGGCTGGCCTCTATGTTGAGTTTGGCCACCACCATCTGTTTGATCCCCTGATCCAACTGCTTGAGTTCCTCTTTGAGCTCGCCGTGCTTCATGGCGCAGAAGACCTCGGTGCGGGTACCGGCCGTGGCACCAATGATCACCGCCTTGACACCCTTGTCGGCCTGGGCCACACCACCCACAAGATCGCCCCGGCGGCCATTGGCGTCGCTGACGATGAGGTGCCCTGCGGTCTGGGTATGACTGTGCAATAGCTGCTTGGTGACCAGAATATCGCCTTCGGCCTTTAACTCTGAGTATTGGACGAACTGGGCCGAGATCTGCCCTTTGGCTGAGAGCTTGGTAGAGAGTTGATCTTCCTTGAGCTGGCGGCCAATTATCCCCTTGCTGACTGTGATATCACCATCGGCGATCAGTTGAGCCGAGTCGACAAATCCCATCACGGTAATATCGCCGGTGGATTTGACCACCATGCCTTCATGTACGTCGCCGGTAACTAGGACACTGCCCTTGAAGTCGACATTGCCGTAGCCGATATCCACATCTTTTATCTGCAGCACATCATCGACCTGCATGCCACTCTTGGTCTCTACCGGCTGGCCGGCGACGGTGGCGACCAATACATTGGGATCGGATTCCAGCAGCTCGGCGCCCGTGCCTGCGGTGAGTTTAAGATCTTTGCCGGCGATCGGCAGTAGCGGTTCACCCTGAACGTTGTAGCCCTTAGTGCCTTCGGTGGCGGGGATCTTAATCATCAACTTGTCTTTGGGTTTGACCATGATGATCTCGCCCAAGTTACGCATGTCGACCGTGCCGTCGGCACGCTCCTGAGGCTGAAGCAGGCGCTCCCTCGCCAGTGGCACCTTGCGCTCGACGATGGCGTTGGTGCCATTGATGGCGGGCTTGCCGTGGGCGAACACCTCGCTGCAGCTCTCTCCCGGTGGCAGGGTCGGTAGCTTGGCGAGCAGGGCCTCGATCTTGACCTTGCTCAGTCCCATGCTGATCTGCTCTGTCTTGAGGGCTCTTAAGATATCTTGCAGTGTCAGTGACTTGCCCCCCCAGGGGGCGGTGAGCGTCATCTCGGCGCTCATCTTGTCGTCGCTGAGGTTGATGGCGATCTCGGCGTCGCGGCGCTCGGCGATCTCGAAGAAGAGTTCATACTGGCCATCGTCCTGGCCGATCACCTTGTTGACCTGAGCGACGGCCTTTTCGATAACATTCTTACGGGGATAAAGCTGGCAAAATTCGGGCAGGGTGAGCAGTTCGAGAATGGCGTCCACCGTCAATGGGCCATGGGTATTGGGAATGACTTTAAATTCGGCTAAGTTTCCGTCACTACTCAGTTCAATCAGTCCAGGATCCAGCATAGAAGTTTCCGCAGGTTAATTATTATTTTAGTTAGTATTCTCCCGAGTATAACAGCATAAAGTTTGACCTATGAAGCCCTATTTTATGATGCAGATGAAGCGCATGATTGAAATGAGATCTTGTACGACAAAAGCCGGGTGGCCCCGGCGATAACTAAGGAAGGTGCGAATAAGTCCCGTGCTTGCTCTGCGTGTGCTAAAAGTGGATAGATGCAAGGCACAGTTGCAGCGAATGGCCCTAGTTCTTCGCAAGAACTGTAACGCAGAAAATACCGCTGTAAGCCTCGCCCCGCGGGGCTTTGATAGCAACACCATTTCGGCGTTATTCAACTTCAGCATGCCTCGGCATGCCCTCAGTTGAATGCCTTGAACTGTCGCTGCTATCAAAGCCAGAGCTGTGCGACGACTTGTTCGCACCTTCCCTAACAGATTAAACAGTGCTTTTTAAAGTAGTTACGCCTTTTGGTTGGCGTAGATCTTGTATTTGTTGTTCTCGGCGGTCACATTCACCATCTTGAAGAACTGGGCTATGGTGTCACTGTAGGGCAGGTGGCGGTTGGCTACTATCTGCCATATCCCACCAGACTTGAGCTGGGCCTCGCTTTGCTGCACGAAGCGGGTCGCGATCTCTGTGGTGCTGTCCAGTCCATCGTGAAACGGCGGGTTGGAGATGATGGCGTCAAACATTCCTTGGGTTTGCGTTAAGCCATCGGAGGCATAGACCTTGGCCTGCATGCCGTTGGCCGCCAGGGTTAGCTCGCAGGAGGCGAGAGCCATGGCATTGATGTCGACACATTCGAGTTTGAGGGCGGGATTGGCCTTGAGCAGGGCGGCGGTGATCACTCCTGCGCCGCAGCCAAAGTCGAGTACTCGTCCCTCGAGCGTGGGCAGATGCTGTAGCAGTAGCTCTGTGCCCTCATCCAGTCGCTTCTCGCTAAATACGCCCACCAGGTTGCAGATGGTCAGCTCGCCCTGTGGTGTACTCAGCGAATAGGCTTTGACCCAATCGCTCAGGTTTATCTCGGGGGCCTCGCTCTGCAAGGTGCTGGTATAGAGCATACAGTGACGGGCGTTGTCACGCTTAATGGCCGCGTCGAAATAGTCTGGCATTTGCTTGGCTATCGAGCGGATGCCGCCCTTCTTCTCGCCGACGATCACCAGATCGCCTCCGGGGATCAGATGGCGCCCGGCCAGGTTGAGCAGGTAGGGGCTAAGGCTCTTGGACTTAGGATAGAAGAGCAGCACGACATCGAAAGTTTGCGCCGATGGCAGCTTATGGCCGAAATGGCATTGCAGGCGGGCGTTTTCATGGCCTTGCACATGCTGATAGTGGTTGAAATCCAGGGCCAAAGTGGTGACTTTTGTGGCATGTTCCAACAGGGTCGTCGCCAGAAGATCGCTCTCATGATTGATGAGTAAAACATTTTTTGATTCAAACAGTTCGATATTTCTTAGGACGACTTGAGAAGGATTAGATAACACGCGCAACCACAGGCCAAAGGGGAATTTGCGGCAATTATAGCCCAAGCCTCTATATTATCAGTAACATTTATTATGCCAGTTCGCCGATTCTTGCCTAAGCTATATCTCATCAGACGATAAATTTCCTTTGTTATGTGAGATTTGGCGCATGACTTGGGTAGGTAGGAGATAGAGGAGCGGGGATGCGGCGATTGTCGACATGGATGTGCCTTCTGGGCCTTTGTTGCGCGAATGTATTTGCCGCTCAGGTGATCGTCAATGCCTCGGTGGAGAGCATAGATATTACCCCGAAAGATCTTAAATTAATCTTCGCCATGCAGAAGCTCTATTGGCCTGACGGCCAGAAGATCCAGGTTTTTATCCTCCCCAGCGATTCCCCCATACATCAAGAGTTTTGCTATCAGCAATTGGAGCTTATGCCCTATGTGCTGCGGCATCGCTGGGATCGTCTGGTGTTTTCCGGAGTAGGCGAGCGGCCGATCACCTTAGACTCGGAGGTGGAGATGCGAGAGAGGGTGGCAAATACGCCCGGTGCCATAGGTTATGTGTCCGGAGGCGGTGAGGTCGCCGTCGAGATAGGTGTCGAGCGTCAAGGAGGACAAGATGAAGTCGAGCATTAGTCACTTAAGTCTGAGACGCCTAAGCCCGCTGGCCTTTGCGATTGGGATGTCACTGGCCCTGTGCATCTCTTTCACTGCGTTGGCGCAGGTCGGTCAGTGGCAGGTCAATGGTTTTGTCGGTCAGGGTTATATTGCCGCCGATGGCAGTGAATTTATCGTCGGCGAGTCGGGAGATGCATTTGATGTCACCGAGGCGGCGCTGCATCTCTCCTGGGTGCCCGATGAACATTTTCGGGTGGCGGGCGCCGCACGTTACCGTCAGTGGGGCAACCTGGATGAGTCGGGACTGAGTGCCGACTACCTGTTTGCCGAGTATAAGTTCATCTTAGATCAGGGCTATGTGGGGGCCAGAGGTGGCCTGTTTAAGAGTGAGGCTGGTTTCTATACCAGTACCCGGGACGTCTCCTTCACCCGGCCGGGGATCTTGTTGCCACAGTCGGTATACAGTGATTATCTTCGCGATGCCCTGTTGCATATTACCGGCGGCGAGCTATTTGGTGGCCATCCCGTGCTGGACGGCTCGATCGAGTGGCATCTGACACTTGGGGATGCGCAAACCTCAGACGACCTAATCCGCAACGTGGTAGGCTCCGAGGAGTTCGGTCACTTCGATGCCGACGGTTATTGGGGGGCGGATCTCGAGTATCAGGACGATAGCCTGCGACTGGGGCTCACCTATTTCGATGCCGAGAGTCGCTATCAATCCCATCTTGGCGGTCCCTTCGGCGATGGCAGCCTGCGTTCCAAGCACTGGATAGTGTCGGCACAGTACCGGGTAAATTTCCTCGAATTTACCGGCGAGTATCTGCACTGGGACCGATATGTGGGCGGGGTGTTTGTCCCCCCTGAGCTGGGGATTTATGAGGTGAGGGGCTATGGCTATTACCTGGATGTCCGTGGCTATCTGCCGAGTGATGTCGAGGTGTTTGTTCGCTACGATCATCAGGTGCTTGATGAGAGCGATCCCGACGGCGATAAGCTAGTTGAGCGCGGGGTGCCCGGTTACTTTGGTTATGCCCAAGACTGGACGCTCGGCATGCGCTGGTTACCGGCGAAAGATTGGATGGTGGCGGCGGAATATCACAAGGTACGCGGCGCCGCCTGGGTGACCCCTATCTTGATGCCTAATCCGGCGGTGCAGGACAAGGATTGGTCGCTGTTTGCCATCGAAATATCCTACAAGTTCCAGTGGTGATGCCATGATAGTGAATCACCCCGATCGCTTCTTGAGTATTAAGTGGAAATTACTTATCGCGGTGATTCTTATTTTGACGTTGGTGGGCGGGGTGATATGTACCTTGGCCTATCAGCAACTACTCAATCAACAGAAGATGCTACTCGAGGCCCAGCGGGATAAGCTGGCCCAGTCTCTCTCCTTCTCCATGAACACAGCGGTAGAGCATTCGCTGCAGGCGGCGATGCAGCTAGGCTTTGTGGCTAACGCCAAGGGCGATGATGGGGCCGAGGGCTATCAACTCTTGCTTGCAGAGAACTGGCCCGACGTACAGCTCTACTGGGATCTCAAGGGGTTTGGTCTGTATCAGCTCGATGGTGAGCGACTGGCCCATGCGGGCGAGCCCCATTCTCAGGACGACCTCAGGTGGCTGTTGCAGAGTGAAGCCTCTTTTGAGCTGACATCCAGGGTAGTCTGCGTCGAGGATTGCGTTATCCAGGTGCTGGTACCTACTCTGGTGAACAGCAGGCCCCATCTATTCTTCTTCGAGTCGGCACTCACCGAGGTGATCAGCCACTTTCGCACCGACAAGTCGATAGAGCTGGCGGTATTAGGTGCCCAGTCCGGTAATGCCGAGCCTGGCCCACTGTGGGGGCGTCACCTCTACAGTATCAGCAATCGCCCCAGCAGCTTCGCCCTGCTGCGTCACATGGCCGATAGCTACTCCTGGCAGCAGATCTCTATGGGCGACGGCGTCTATAACTATCAGGATAACCACTGGGCTGTGTGGTCCTTCCCCCTGGATAAGGTGGAAAATGCCCCCGCCATAGTGGTGCTGATGAGCCTGGGGCAGTGGCAACAGATGCTATCGACCTTTCAGCTGGGGATGGTCGTTACCCTGTTGGTGGGGCTGATCCTGGCGGCGGGGTTGGTGATGCTGGTGGCCTGGTCACCTGTGATCAGCCTGGCGCGCCATGCCAACCTCTTGCCGCTGCTGGCCGACCACGACTTTGCGGGCGTGCGCGCCAGTTTACCTAGCAAGCCTTCGCTGTTTCCCGACGAGGTGGATCTGATCCATCTGGCGACGCGACAGCTGGCCGATAACATGCAGGGCATGGAAAATGAGGTGGATGAGTACACCCATGAGCTGGAGCGCCTGGCCATGCTAGATACCCTTACGGGCCTACCCAACAAGGCGATGCTTCACCATGAGCTACAGACCGCCATCGCCTGTATCGCCAGTAAGGAAGATTGCGTGGTGCTCATGTTTCTGGATCTCGATGAGTTCAAACGGATCAACGATACCCTGGGCCATATTCAGGGGGATGAGCTACTCAAGATAGTGGCGGCCAGGCTGACAAACAGCGTGCGTGAGATGGATACCGTATTTCGCCAGGGGGGCGATGAATTTCTGATCTTGCTCAGGCAGGTACACGACGAGCAGGAGGTCAGCAATGTGATCCACAGGATCTTCTCTGCCCTGCAACATCCAGTGGTGCTGGGCAGCCACAAGTTGATTGTTACCACTAGTATCGGCCTGGCCTACTGTAACTCCTCTCGCCTCAGTGCGGAGGAGCTGATCCAGCATGCGGATCTGGCCATGTATCAGGCCAAGAGCGCCGGGCGCAGTAACTACCGGGTGTTTAGCGAGGAGATGCTACATCAGGCCAATAACCGCCTCATGATAGAACAGAGCATAGGGACCGCCATCAACGAGGAGCAGCTGGTGCTCTTCCTCCAGCCCATAGTCGAACTCCCGTCTGGGCGTCTGCGAGGGTTCGAGGCGCTGATCCGCTGGTTTCATCCCGAACGCGGGCTCATCATGCCGGGGGAGTTTATTCCCGATATCGAAAACAGTGAGGCGATCATCGAGGTGGGTAACTATGTGATCCGCAAGGCGTCCGAGTTAATTGCCCGGCTAAATTCCGCCGGATGGGACGATCTCTATATCGCGGTCAACCTGTCGGCCAAGCACTTCCTGGCCGCCGACCTGCTTACCGTGGTACGCCAGGAGGTAGAGGCGCAGCAGATCTCGGCGGGCTCACTGGTGTTAGAGGTGACGGAGGAGAGCGTGATCGAGCAGGTGGAGCTGGCAATGGCGGCCATGGCATCGCTCAAGGCGCTGGGGGTAAGGATCGCCATCGACGACTTTGGCACGGGTTACTCCTCGCTGAGCTATCTTAAGCAGTTGCCCTTCGACCTGTTGAAGATAGATCGCTGTTTCACCGCCAACGTGCTCGACGGCGAGGCCGATACCCACATCATCACTACGGTTATCGAGCTGGCCCATAACCTCGGACGTGAGGTGGTGGCCGAGGGGATAGAGACACAGCAGCAGGCCGAATGTTTGAGTTGTCAGCGCTGTGAACTGGGTCAGGGATATTACTTCTCCCGCCCGCTGGATGTGGCATCTGTGTTTGTGGTGTTGCAGGAGATAGAGGAGACTCGTCTCTGGCCCATCAGCCAGGCTCCCCAACCTAAGCTGGTCAGGCAGGGGAGCTAGCCTGGCGCCTGAGGTTAATCAGGAGTAGGGGCTAATCAGGAGGTGGGGCTAATCTGGTGGTAGAGACAAGCCTGGAGGATGGCATTAGTCTTGGTTATCTACCTCAGAGACCGGGGCGGCAGACTGACTCTCGGCGCCCTCGCTAAGCAGATCGCTTGCCTGGCGAAATGCCTCCTCGGCATCGGGCTCACTGGCCGTCGATTGCATCTTTTCAGACAGTTCAGCCGCTTGCGCCTCCACATCAGCTTGGGCAGAGGTGTTCATGGCAGCGATGTCCTGGGCTGTGGTTTCAGCCTTTTCCTCGGCCTCTAGCGGCGCCGTTTCGGGCGCCTCTGTTTTAGGTGATTCGATTGTTTCAGGCTCTGCTGGCAGAACACTCGCTGGCTTAGCACTAACTGGCTTAGCACTAACAGGCTTAGCATTAGCGGGTTTAGCATTAGCGGGCTTTGCCTTAGCGGGCTTAGGCAGCAGGCTGATCAGCTTATGGGCGATATCGGTATTGTCCTGGTGGCCGGCGAACAGTGACGAGGCCGGGCCGGCGGCGAACACCTGCACGTCGACACCCGTGTGTCCTCCCGTGGTCCAGCCGGTATTGGAGCGCTGGTCGATAAGCTTCTTAAGCTGGCTGGTCAACACCTTCTCGCCCTGCATCCGGGCACTATCCAGTGCACTAAATTCTTCACCGCTTGGGGTAAAGCCCAAGGCGCCGCTTACGCCGCTCTGCCATTCATCCTCGGACAGTGCCTGGCTGGCGATGCGTGCTGGGCTGGCATTAACCTGGCGCAGCACCTGGCTGTCCCAGCGATAGTCGCCATGGGTACCGATAGAGAGGCCGCCGGTGTTATGGTCGGCGGTAACCACCAAGAGGGTGTCTTGATGCTGGCGGACGTATTGCTCGACCACCTCGATGGCGCCGGCAAACTCATGCATCTCGGCCATGGCGGTGGCGATATCGTTGTTGTGGCCGGCCCAGTCGATTAGGCTGCCTTCCACCAGAAGCACGAAGCCTTGGTCATTCTGTGACAAGAGATCTAACGCCTTGGCCGTCATGGTGCTCAGGCGTCTGGCCTCTGGCTCATCGATTGCCCAGGGCAGCTGCACGTCGGCGAACAGGCCCATCACCTTAGGCTGGGTCACGCCATCGAGCAGGGCGGCATCCTTGATTACCTGGTAACCCTTGGCCTCGAACTGCTCGATCAGCTTGTCGGAGAAGTAGCGTTGACCGCCGCCCAGCATCACATCTGCCTCGGTATTTAGGTAGCTCTCGGCCAGCGCCTCATAGTTGCGGCGACTCTCGTTGTGGCTTAGGAAGGCGGCTGGGGTGGCGTGGTTGATCTGGCTGGTGACTGTGACGCCCGTGCTCATGCCGCGCTTTTTCGCCAGCTCAAGCAGGGTCGGTACCGGGCGCTTATTGGTATCGACCGATACGGCACCATTATAGGTTTTTACCCCAGTCGCCAGGGCGGTCGCGGCGGCGGCCGAGTCGGTGACATAGCCGCTGACAGGCGCCGGATAGGTGCTGGCGTTACCTACCAATAGTCGGTCAAACACCGTCTGCTCTATCTCCTGGGTGCTTGGGTTGTCCTGATAGTAGCGATAGGCGCTGGTGTAGGCAGGGCCCATGCCATCGCCCACCATGATGACGATGTTCTTGGGACGACTCGGCGCCGTCTGCGGGCCGAGCAGGTTTTCGGCCCAGAGGCTGCCCGATACCAGGGCGGCACTCAGGCAGAGCAGGTTATATAAACGGGTGAACTTCATCTTGGCTCCAGTTTAACGTGCGACACGCGCCTCGATGGCATCCATCAGCATGCCAGTGATATCCACGTCGAAGGCGGCCTCGATCTCTCTGATACAGGTCGGGCTGGTCACATTGATCTCGGTGAGCTTATCGCCGATCACATCTAGGCCGACGAAGATAAGGCCACGCTTCTTCAGCTCAGGGCCTATGGCATTGGCGATGGCCCAGTCGCTCTCGGACAGGGGCTGAGCCACGCCGCGACCACCGGCGGCCAGGTTACCTCGGGTCTCGCCCTTCTGTGGGATGCGTGCCAGGCTGTAGGGTACAGGTACGCCATCGACCACCAGAATACGCTTATCGCCGGCTGTGATATCGGGAATGAAGGCCTGAGCCATGGCATATTGCTGACCATGATTGGTGAGGGTCTCGATGATCACCCCAAGGTTAGGATCTTGCGCCTTGACCCTAAAGATTGAGCTGCCGCCCATGCCGTCGAGCGGCTTTAAGATGATATCGCTCTTCTCCTGATAGAAGGCGCGGATGCGCTGGGCATCGCGGGTCACCAGGGTGTCTGGGGTAAACTCGCTGAACCAGGCGGTAAACAGCTTCTCGTTGGCGTCGCGCAGGCTCTGGGGCTTGTTGACGATCAGTGTGCCTTGCTCCTCGGCGCGCTCCAGCATATAGGTGGCGTAGACGAACTCGGTATCGAATGGCGGGTCCTTACGCATCAGGATAACGTCCAGATCCGCCAGCGGCGTATCGACGGCGTCGTCCAATTCATACCAGGAGGCAGGGTCTTGCTTCACCCTCAGGCGACGCATGTTACCCATGGCCACGCCGTTCATCATGGCCAGATCTTGCATCTCCATATAATAGAGCTGATAGCCTCGCGACTGGGCCGCCAACAGCATGGCGAAGCTGGAGTCTTTCTTGATGTTAATGTCGCTGATGGGATCCATCACTATGCCAAGCTTAATCATCTCATTTTTCCTTATATTAATGCGAAGGGAGCCGGGCCTTTAGCCCAGATCGCCGAATTTCAGTTGTAGTGCGCTAATGGCCGTCAGGGCGGCGGTCTCGGTGCGCAGCACGCGCGGGCCGAGCAGCACGTCGGTGAAGGTCTGGGTTTCCGTCATGGCGATCTCTTGGGGCGATAAGCCGCCCTCCGGGCCGATCAACAGACGCACCCTGTCGGTCGCCATCGTTAACCCCTGAATGCCGTGGGCGGCCCTTGGGTGAAGATTAAGCTTTAGCGCCTGGGTTGGCTCGGCGCACCAATCGGCCAAATGCATCGCCGGTCTCACCTGGGGCACAGTGCTGCGACCGGACTGCTCGCACGCGCTGATCACTATCTTCTGCCACTGCTGTATCTTCTTCTCCAGACGCTCGCCGGTCAGTTTGACACCGCAACGTTCGGAAAACAGTGGCGTAATAGTATTGACCCCCAGCTCGACCGATTTCTGCAGGGTGAAGTCCATGCGATCGCCGCGGGAGATCACCTGACCCAGGTGCAGGTTAAGCGGGGACTCGTTGTCGTTGGCTTCCTTAGATAGGACCCGCACTTCGACATTTTTCTTGCTGGCGGCGACGATCTCGGTCAGATAGTTGTGGCCGTCGCCATTAAACAGCTCGAGCTGCTCGCCTGCGCCCATGCGCAAGACGCGCCCGACATGGCCGGCGGCCTCTTCATCCAGCATCAGCTGCTGTTGAGGGGCATAGTCGCCGGGCTGATAGATCCTTGGAATTCTCATGCATTACTCCGCGATACGCTGGGTTTCGGTCAGTTTTTGGCACTGTGCCTGAACAAAGGGGTTGTGGTTGCCCTGTCTGGCGGCGATGGCCTGGTCTCGTTGGCACTCAATAGTATCAACTGGATAGCTTTTATCCCATGCCTGAAACAGTTTTAGCTGACTTTTGGCGATCTTGAGGCCATAGGCCTGTTGCATGTAGAGATAGGTGCGGGCTATCTGACCACGCGTCTGGCTCGGCGGTTCCACCTTTCTGCCCTTGAAGTCGACTACCATGGCGCACTGACCATATTGTTCAGCCTTGGCGTTCCACTGGCTGAAACGGTAATTACTGCGATCGCCGTTGACCTCGCCGATGGCGGGTACCAGGTTATGCAGGTCGCTCTCCATCTTCTTAAACTGCTTGTCTGTCTTGCCGCAGTTTTTACGGCCGCCTTCTTGCCAGCACTGACGCTGATGGCCAAACTCCCAGGCGGGGACTATGTGTTCCCACTCGATGCGCTTGGCGCGCTTCTCCTGTTTACGCACCTGGTACCCGCAGCGCTCGAAGTCGGGCTGCCATAGCTTGCCTGAGATGCTGATGTCGCAGCCACAGTAGAAGCTCTTGGCCGGAAGCGTGTCGCTGTAAATACTACGTGCGACCTTCTTGGCCTGGTTGAAACTGGTGGGATGGGAGGCGAGGGCGCCTGTCGAGAGGCCGAGCGCAAGCAGCGCCAAGGCGCCACGCAGCAGTGGCCTCAGACCGTATGAGGTTGTTAGCACATTTATTCCCTAAAAAACAAAAAATCCCTTGCCTATCTCTGCCTGGCTCTTGGGTTGGCTGGCTTGGTGACAAGGTGAGTGTTCGGCCCCATGGTGAGGACACCGATAGCTATGTCGATATCTAACCCGAAAGTTAACTCGATATCTAAGCAGATAGTTAAGCCGATTCTACGGGAATCGACTCAGTTCAGGCAAGTTAAGCCGGGTTCATCATGGTTGGTCATGGACTCGGCTCAGGGTCTTCTTACAGCGCCGACAGCGATACTGGGTCTGCTGGCGCTGTACCTTGTTATGCCTGCGAATGCTCAGTGGGACCACGCCGCAGCGGCAAGTATAATCGAAGGTCTGACCGGCGACAGAAGCGGTATTCAGGCTGTGTGTTGTACTGGGTGTCAGGCCATAGAGGTTTATCATCAGCGCCTGCCACTCCTTGCCGTGGGGCTTGACCCGGCCATAGAGGCGATAGGCGATCAGGTGGCAAATCTCATGGGGCACCACCTGGTCGACAAACTCCTCTGGATTCTCCTCGAGCAATACTGGATTAAACCTGAGCTTGTTGAGCTGCAGATGGGCGGTACCGGCGCTCTTGCCCCTGAGCTTGAAGTTCACCTCGGGGCGGGGGAAGCTGCGTCCAAGCTTCTGCTCGGCAGTCTGATAGCAAGACTCGACGGCGGCGACGATGCGCTGCTGATGGGCATTGAGATCGGATTTGATGACTCTTGACTTGGGCGCCTGTGTGTCTTGCGCCTTTGAGCGAAACAGGGATTGCAGTGGTCGAAACATATTAGGGCTTAGGGTCATTGACGCCCACCGTCTTGGCGGGCGTCTTCAGGGGGAGGATTATAGCCGGGTTGCCGCGGCTTTGACCATCTCCTTGACCTGATCCACTATCGCCATCTCTGTCTCGGCCTCATAGGCGGCTACCCTAGGCGTATGGATATGACCTACCTTGATGCCACTGTTGAAACGCTGGCCCAGTAACACTGCGCGGTAGGAGATCTCGTTGGAGAGATAACCCCCGCCAGATCCATTGACCGATGTGGCGTTTTGCAGTTCAGCCAATGAGCTGGCGTCGAACTCGCCCCGTGACAGGGTAGTGACGGTATGGTTGTCGTTGACTTTCCATCTCCCCTTAACCGACTGCATGGCGCCGACAGGTAGCGAGAACTCGACGAACTCAGGCCCATAGAGGGGCTTGCCATCGAACATAGGCGCCTGTGGCGACTGGGCCGTGGCGCCGGTCAGCACATTGAGGTTGTCGGGCGCGGCGGCGCTGCGGTTGCGGCCGGGGAAGCGCTCTAGGTCGAAGTCGTCGCGTCCCATGCTGACGGTGAAGATGGCGTTGACGCTGTTTTCACGATAGACAGGGGTCAGTAAGGATTCGATGATCCCCTGGTCGAAGTCGGCAAAGCGTACCGGAATCATCACCGTCTCTATCTGGGCCTTCTTGCCGTCGACGCTAAACTTGTAGCCGTCTAATGCGAGTGCGGTTAATCCCGAGGGGTTGCTCTGATCTATGTGGCGATCCAGGAAGAAGGGGTCGAAGCCGGTGAGCAGAATACGGATCTGGCTGTCCTCATCGAAGTGGATGTCGCTGAAGCCGCGGGAAGATTTCTCTACCGCCTTGAGTAATATGGTGCGCTGCCAGTCGGCCATGTTAAAGGCGGGCTTCGACTGCTTGAGCGTCTTCTTCATCGCCAGACGGCTCCAGTAGAGGGATCTGTCATCCTGTCCGCCTGATTGCACGTCTCTGACGGCCTGTTGCCATAGACGCTCGCCTTGGTGGGCCACCATCTGTGTCATGATGAGTTCATCTTTCTGCTGGCGATATTTCTCGTCCAGACTGTCGACCAGGGCTTGATAGCGATTGACGACGTCGGGCATGGCCTGTGTCGCCTTAGGCAGGCGCAGTTCTTCGAGATCCAGACTGGCGAAGGCGCTGGCACTCAGTAAGCTGGTCATCGCCAGGGCTATGGCTGTTTTACGCATGAGATGGTTCCTTTGCAAAAACCTCTTACCCAGACATTCAGCCAGTGGCCGATGTTGGGCAATGATGGCTCAGGGCGGTTATCAATTTGAAATTATTATAGTCAACAACTGAGTATGCACGACATCTGCCTGCAAATAAAGACTTGAGATGGCTTGATAAAATGCCAGATTCTTGACACAAATCATCATGAGTTTGCCCGCTTGGCGATGAGATGACTTGCTAGACTTGAGCCAGGTAATCTGATGGGGCCTGATGGTGAATTTTGGCTATTGGGGCTAACTGTTTTTTGGGGAGGGGGTCGATGACAATACGCGTCAGTCTAGGTGAACGGCTGGGTGACAGCCTGAGCAGTCGTCTTACTAATGGCTTGAGTAGTGGCCTGAGTAATGGCTTGAGTAAAATCTTGGCTTATCGATTGATTTGCACCTTAAGTTATCTGGGGCTGCTCAGCTTAGGCCTGTTTATCTGGGCGGGTAGTGCGGCCGCGGCGTCTCAGGCGCAGGCGGCTTCACTATCTGTGTTCGAAAATAAGGCGGCCGAACATAAGCCCGCCGAACATGAGACGGCCGAGCGGATCGAGCTAGACGGTGAGATACAGGCGGCATTCGAAGCGCTCGGTGCCAGGGGCGTCCTGGTATTGATGGATGATAACAGGGGAGCCCTAAGCACCAACGATCTCGCCCGCAGCCGCCATGCCTATATACCCGCCTCTACCTTTAAGATCCCCCATAGCCTGTTGCTGCTTGAGGCGGGCATAGTGAAAGACGAGCATAGCCAGTTTGCCTGGGATGGGGTGAAACGTGCCTATACCCCCTGGAATCGCGACCACAGCTTTACTGGTGCGATGAAGTATTCCGTGGTGCCCATCTATCAGAAACTCGCATTGCAGCTGGGGGCCGAGCGCATGGCCCAAGGCCTGACTCATCTCGGCTATGGCAATGCCAATATCGGCGGTGGACTCGACAGCTTCTGGCTCGACGGTGACTTAGCGATTTCGGCCCTTGAGCAGGTGCACTTCCTGCGGCGCCTGTATCACAATCAACTGCCGGTGTCCGAGCGCAGTCAGCGTATCGTCAAGACTATGATGCTTAACCAGGCCAACGGCGAATGGGTGCTCAGAGCCAAGACAGGCTATGGCGTGCGCCAGGGACAGAAGCTTGGTTGGTGGGTCGGCTGGCTCGAGCGAGAGGAGAACACCTACTTCTTCGCCATGAATATGGATATTGCCACGGATAATGATCTGGCGTTACGCAAGCGTGTGGTGAAACAGCTGCTCACGGCCAAGGGCTGGATGTAAGGATAGGATGTGATGGCAGAAGCTAGGAAGCTGTTAAGGCTGCCAGATGTAAGACCATAAGCTACATCATCAAAGATTGCAGCGACTCATGGCTGTTGAAGCGTTTGGTAAAGAAATCGAGGAAGACGCTGATGTTGGTGGCCAGCTGTCGTCGACTGGAATAGACGCCATACACCTTGAAGGGCTCCATGGGCCACTCCTGCAGCAGAGGCACCAGGCTGCCGCCAGCAAGCTCGTTCTTACACACTGAGTTAGAGAGCATGGCGATACCGAAATCATCCAATACCAGCTGTTTGACCATGATGGCGCTGTTCACCCTGACCTTACGCTTAAAGTTGACCATGGTCTTGCGATCGCCCTTACCCAGGGGCCAGATGGGCGCCGAGCGTGAGGTCCCCAGCAGTATGCCGCTGTGCTCCCTGAGATCTTGGGGGGTCGCCGGGGTGCCTTTGGCCTTGAGGTAGCCTGGGCTGGCCACCAGTATGGGTTGGCGCTCAAACAACAGGCGGGCGACTAAGTCGGAGGATTGCAGCGGCCCGTACTTGATGGCGATATCATAACCTTCGCCCACTAGGCCCACATCGCTATCGGTAAATTGGACGTCGAGATCTACGTTAGGGTAGAGACGCATGAAGCTGCTGCAGAGACTGGCAATCAGCTCCTGGCTGAAGGAAACCGGTATGGCGATGCGCAGTGAACCCGATACGTCATTATGCGTATTTTCTATGGTCGCCTTGGCAGCCTCGATTTCATCGCTAATACTACTGCAATGCTGGTAAAAAAGCGCCCCAACTTGAGTCAGGCTAAGATTGCGGGTATCGCGCTGTAACAGGCGCACGCCGAGCTGCTCTTCGAGCTGAGCCACCTTACGACTAATGGTTGATTTTGGCATGCCCGTATTGCGGGCTGCCTGGGAGAAACCCTTGGCGCGAACGACGGCCGCAAAGAGCATCATACCGTTCAAATCTGGCATTATTTATCACTGTCTCAAATATGGAACAAAGCGTCTAAGCCAGTTTAATAGCATTTGACCCTATAACAAAGCTATATTTATGGGCTAAAAATTTTAGAGGCTAAAGCAGAGGATCTATTGATGACCAGCAACAATCAGCCCACAAACACGACTCAGGTTCAAACAGCCGATCCGCTTTTTCTTCAAGCTGAACATTTGGCACAGGATTTTTCTCTGTTTCCTAAGCATAGCAAGCAGAGCCTTTCACAGCAGATCAAGGGTCTGCTCAGCGACGATGAAATACAAGCTAACTTAAAAGAGTTAGAACAGTTGGATGTTGACGGCTATGTGGCCAAAGTCATTCAACCTACCTTAGATAAGAGCCGCCCAGGCGCCAAGCGCGTGATTGCGGATCTGAAAGGCAAGTTAATTGTCGAAAAACATATGGGGCCTTTTTATAGTGCCGAGATCGAACTGAATTTTGGATCTCGCACTCGCCGCATCGGTTTTATCGCCCAGGAACGTACCACGAGCAATGGTGCCTGGATGCCAGAGCATCACCTGGCGGCCTGTACGGCCATTCGTCATTTTGCCGAACTTTCAATGCCTATCGTTTACCTCATCGACACACCGGGTGCCGATGCGGGTGAAATTGCCAACAGTCAGAACCAGGCGCACACCATCTCTAAGGCGATTGCCGAGAGTGCCAACGTCGACGTGCCTACCGTAGGTATCGTTATCGGTGCCGGTTACTCTGGTGGTGCCATCCCACTGGCCGCGGCTAACATTCTGTTGTCCCTGCGCGACGGTATCTTCAACACCATTCAGCCACAGGGTCTGCAAAGCATTGCTCGCAAGTACAACCTCTCTTGGCAGGAGTGTGCTAAGTCGGTAGGCGTGTCGCCAGAGGAGCTTTACACCTCAGGTTGTATCGACGGCATCATCGACTTCTCACCTTCTGATAAGGATGAGCGTCAGCACAACCTACGCCGCGCCATCATCAGCAGCATCGAGGCGGTTGAGCATGCGGCGGTACAGTTTGTACGCGAATCTAAGGATCTGCGCGAGCACTATGATCGCAGCCTTAACCGTTTCCTTGAGCCTTCAAAGAACTTGGAAGCGCTTGAGCATCACGCCGAGCTGTCGGTGGCCAACAACCCCACCATGCACCTCAACCTGTTTGGTAGCTCATACCGTTACCTGCGTTATCTGACGCTGCGTAGCCGTATCCATTCGATCTCTCAGGAGCAGTACGGTCGCCTGTCTAAGGTGAGTGTGCCTGAGGGTGATCTGCTGGCGCGTATTCAGCAGGAGCAGGACAAGGTATTCCAGTCTTGGCTCTCTAGCCCAGATAAGCTGGTGTACGATGAAGAGCTGAACAAGCTGTGGGGCAACTTCACCGCCAAGCGTGACGAAGTCTCTACCGAGCGTAACATGCTGACTCGCCTCATCTTGGGTGAGCCGAAGCAGAACTATAAGAAGGCCCGTAAGGCGCTGTTGTTTAACATCGGTTGGTCGCTGTACCACAGATGGAAGAGCAACGCCGAGAACAACTTCAAGGGGCTGATCCACTACCTTGAGAGCCTTCCGGACGAAGTGACTCAGGCAGACTGGCCTGAGCTGAACCAGCTGACAGTACTGGATGTGATCGTGCACGAAGAGCTGCGCGAAGACTTCATCTGGCAATGTCATAACATCCTGATCTTCAACGCGCTGTACGACAACGTCGTGGGCAACCTTGCCTCTATCGCGAAAGAAGCCATGATGTCTAAGAGCCTATCGCGCGCCTCGGTTGACGGCCTGCTGCATGACTCTATCGATCGTGCTATCTCTAAGCAGGATACCGCGAACGACAAGAACAAGTTCTACAAGTGGCTGAAGTACTTCATGTCTCAGTCTAACCGCGCCGATCTGCTGACCAAGACTGAGCAGTGGAAGAGTGTTGGTTTCCCTCAGCTTAACGACTCTCTGTTCGTTATCCTGACCTATTTCTTCGAGCGCCTGCTGCCAGAATACTTCGCCAGCGAAGAGGAGAGCAGCGAGTACACGGGTGCCATCAACCCAGTGCGTATCGGTCGTCGTAAAGACTTCTGGAACCGTTTGACCATGGGTTATCAGGATCTGCTGATCCAGAAGGTGCTGCGTGACGAGAAGCGCGCCGGTAAGATGAGCTGGGATAGTGTGATTGCCAAGTTCTTCACCGAGTTTGAAGAGCTAAACGGCGACAAGATGTCGGCTAACCTGCTGAACTTCCCAGGCTTCCGTCTCTCTATCGAAGACGCGCTAGACAAGGGGATCCGTCCTTGCGGCCTGATCACAGGTACCGCGGACTTCGAGCACAATGGACAAACCATGCGCGTCGGTGTCGCCGTGTCTAACACCGCCTTCCAGGCCGGTGCCTTCGATATGGCCTCTGCAGAGAAGTTCTCAGCGCTGCTGATCGAGTGTGCTAAGCGTAAGCTGCCGGTGATCTGCTTCATCAGCTCTGGTGGTATGCAGACTAAAGAAGGTGCTGCGGCGCTCTTCTCTATGGCGGTAGTGAACGACCGTATTACCCGTTTCATTCGTGACAACGAATTGCCGGTATTGATGTTTGGTTTCGGTGACTGTACCGGTGGTGCACAGGCGAGCTTCGTGACTCACCCGTTAGTACAGACCTACTACTTCTCTGGCACCAACATGCCGTTTGCCGGTCAGATGGTAGTACCTGCGTACCTGCCGTCTACCTCGACCCTGTCGAACTATCTGTCTAAGGTTCCTGGCGCCATGAACGCCCTGGTCACCAACCCATTTAGCGACACTATCGACGATCAGCTCAGCAGCATAGATCCACTCATGCCTAAGCCAACGGCCAAGGTAGTGGATGTGATTGGCAACGCCCTGTCGACCCTGGTGCCTGAGATGTTAATCACCGAGGAAGAGCTGGTACAGGACGATCCGCGTCAGCTGATGAAGCCGATCGACAAGGTACTGGTACATGCCCGTGGCTGTACTGCGGTGAAACTGATCCGCAAGGCTCACGACAACGACATCAAGGTTGTACTGGTGGCGTCAGACCCTGACATGACCTCGGTACCAGCCGACATGCTGAACGAAAACGACAAGCTGGTCTGTATCGGTGGTAACACCTCAGACGAGAGTTACCTCAATGCCTACTCGGTATTGAAGGTTGCCGAGTACGAGCAGGTCGACGCGCTGCACCCAGGTATCGGTTTCCTATCGGAAAGCCCGCAGTTTGCGGCCCTGTGTGTGAACAACGGCGTTAACTTCGTTGGTCCAAGTGTGCACTCAATGACGACTATGGGTAACAAGTCGAACGCGATCAAGACCTCGCAGTCGCAAAACGTGCCTGTAGTACCAGGTAGCCACGGTATTCTGACCAACGCCGAGCAGGCGGTGAACGTGGCTAACGAAATTGGCTACCCAGTGCTGCTTAAAGCGGTACAAGGTGGTGGCGGTAAGGGTATCCAGGTCGTTGAGCGTCCAGAAGATATGATCTCTCTGTTCCAGAAGACCTCTACCGAAGCGGCTGCGGCCTTCGGTAACGGCGACCTCTACCTAGAGAAGTATGTGACCTCACTGCGTCATATCGAAGTTCAGTTGCTGCGTGACAAGTTTGGCAATACCAAGGTACTGGGTCTGCGTGACTGTTCGGTACAGCGTAACAACCAGAAGGTGATCGAAGAATCTGGTTCAACCATGCTGCCTGAAGAGCTGAAGCAGAAGGTGATGGAATACACCCGTGCCCTAGGTGACGCGACAGACTACATGGGTGCAGGTACCGTAGAGTTCATCTACAACCTGGATGCCAACGAAGTCTACTTCATGGAGATGAACACACGTCTGCAGGTTGAGCACCCAGTGACCGAGGCAACCTCAGGTATCGATATCGTGAGCGCCGGCTTCGACATCGCCGCGGGTCGCTCTATCGAAGATCTCGAGCCACAAGAGATTGGCTACGCCATCGAGGTGCGTGTGACCGCCGAGAAGGCCGCGCTGGACAGCAACGGTGTGCTGCAGCTATTGCCACATCCAGGCCTGATCACCGAGTGTGTGATCCCAGAGCGTGACGATATCGAGATCATCTCTATCGCCGGTGAAGGCAAAGAGGTTTCACCATACTATGACAGCCTGATCGCCCAGATCATCTGCCGTGGTGAGAGCCGTGAAGATGTGATCAACAAGCTGCATGACTACCTGGCTAATCAGGTAGTGATCAAGGGTATCGCGACCAACATCCCACTGCTGACTCGCATCCTGAAAGATGGCACCTTCAACGAAGGCGTTTACGACACCAACTACCTGCCGCGCTTCATGGCCGAGCTGGATATTCCGGCGCTGATCGCCGAGATGGAAGCCGCCGCCGAGACAGTAGGTGTTGATACCGAGTCGCTGCGTGTGGGTGAGAGTAACGAGCTTAAGGTACTGGCTCAAGGTGCAGGTATCTTCTACACCTCTCCGGCACCGGGTGAAGCCGACTTCGTTAAGGAAGGTGACATAGTGACTGTGGATCAGACACTGGCACTGACCGAAGCGATGAAGATGTTCTCTCAGGTGACACTGGCTGGCTTCAACCGCCAGGGCGCCGTACTCTATCCAGAGGATAAGCAGTACCGCATCGAGCGTATCCTGAACAGCAATGGTCAGCAGGTTTCACAGGGCGAGCTACTGTTCGTAGTCTCTCCTGTCTAACTTAAGACTCTAAATGCTAAATACCCGCCAGATGGCGGGTATTTTTTTGCCCGTGAGTTAGCGCCGGATTTTAGACCCGTGTTCGCCACCCTATCTAGTGTCTTTCGCAAGTGCTAACTTGAGCAGCAAAGGCCCTGCCAGTGTGGTGATGGCGATGATCAGCACCAGCTCGGTGAACAGCTTAGGCGAGATAATCTCCATCTGCAGCCCCATCTCGGCAAACACCAGTCCCACCTCCCCCCTTGGCACCATGGCGCTGCCGACGATCGTTTTAGATCTCAGCGAGCCAGGCACTCTTAGACCGGCCATCATCTTGGTGATTATCGCCAGCCCGGACAGCATCAACAGGGTAAACAGGCCAGTCCAGCCAAGGTCTATCTGGCTCAGATCTAAGCTTATCCCCACATAGACGAAGAAGATGGGGGCGAAGATGTCTACCAGAGGCTTGGACTCCACCTCCATCTCGTGGGTGAAGGCGAAGGGATTTTGCAGGTAACGATTGAGGGGTGAGATAAATTGGCGACTCAAGGCCAGGCCGACGGCGAAGCCACCGAGCAGGGCGGGGGCGTGCAGGGCGTGGGCCAGCCAGGCAAACAGACAGATGAGGATCATGGTGACGATCGCCTCATAGCCTGTCTCTTCCTCTCTGGGTTTGACGGCGCGAAACAGATACAAGAGCAGCCGCGCCATGGGCGGTGCCAGCATCAGGAAGCCGACGATCTTAAGGATCAACAGGCCGCTCGAGATCAGCCCCACCTCGCCCGAGCTGGCAAAGTTAAACAGCAGACTAAGTAGGATCACCCCGGCAATATCGTCGATCACCGCGGCGCCCAGTATGATGTGACCCTCCTGGCTCTGTGACTGATTGGCCTGCGCCATTACCCGTATCGATATGCCTATGCTGGTGGCGGTAAGGGCGCAGCCCAGATAGAGGGAGGTAAAGCCAGGCAGCTCCAGATAGAGGAGGCACACCAGGCCAATGACCACGGCGGGCAGGGCGATGCCAAGAAGGGCCACGCCGACCGCGCTGTTACCCGCCTGAAATAGACGCTTGATAGAGGTTTCGCAGCCGATAGAAAACAGCAGTAAGATCACGCCAAGCTCGGCCATCACGGCCAAGGTCTCGTTGGGGGCTATCCAGCCCAGCAGGCTGGGGCCGATGAGGATCCCGGCCAGGATCTCACCGACCACGGCGGGGAGTTGCAGCCGCTTAAAGGCCTCTCCGAGCAAGCGACCAAAGAGCAGAATCAAACACAGGGACAAGACGAAGTTATCTATGGCCATGGTAGGCGAGACTCCCCGGCAGTGGTGATAATGTGATCTTGATCATTTTGATGACCGAGATCAAGGCGTAACTCACGGAGTGTGACTAAGCTCAAGTGGATACTTGCCGACAGGAGATGACCATGGACAAGGTGTTTATTATTTCCCAGAAAGCCG
This sequence comes from Shewanella aquimarina, assembly GCF_023349185.1. GTDB lineage: Bacteria > Pseudomonadota > Gammaproteobacteria > Enterobacterales > Shewanellaceae > Shewanella > Shewanella aquimarina. Next base: position 271,183 of record NZ_JAKIKY010000005.1, read on the forward strand.
AGCAGCAGGCCGATGCCATCGAGACGGGGATCGCCTTGGCCAAGAGGCTGGAGAAGGAGGCGGAGGTGTTTGCCTACAGCTACGAATCTTTCGCGGGTAAGGAGCATTACAACCCCAGGCTCGCGGCGGCGGCCAAGGTGGCGCTGATGCGCCAGCGTAGCGAGGAGATCGCCGCCAAGCTGAAACAGCTTAAGGCCGATGACGTTGCCGTACATAGCGTCTGGAGCAAAGATCTGTTCGAACACGCCTGTCATCACTCTATTCGTCATGGGTTCGACCTCATGGTTAAGGCGGTGCATCACAAGACCCATTATCTGCCGATGGACTGGCAACTTATCCGCCATGTGCGTATTCCCCTGATGATGTTATGTGACAACCCCTTGCAGCGTGCCCGTACCGTGCTGATGGCGGTCGATCTGGGCAGCGACAACGCCATCAAGCAGAAACTTAATCAGTGCGTCATTCAACATGGCCAGCAGCTGGCAGAGGCCATGAATTGCCAGTTGCATCTGGCCTATATCATACGCGTGCCCAAGATCTTGCGAGACATGGATCTTATCGACACCCGCACCCTGGTGAAGGACGCCTATCACAGGTATCAGCCCCAGTTGGATGAGATTGGCCTGCATCAGGAGCATGTCCACTTCCTGGCGGGCGATCCCGATCTCTGCCTGTATGAGCTTTCCTGTCGCCTCAAGGCGGCCTATCTGGTGATGGGCGCCCGCCAGCGTAAGGGGCTGATGGGCATGGTCATAGGCAATACCGCCGAGGCCATGTTGAGTCGCATTCGCAGCAATGTGCTCATCATTCCAGCTGACGATCAGCTGTTGCCTGCCTAACCTTGGGTCTGTGCTGCTGACGCCAGAGACGCTTGTGATATTCATCGATAAACAGCAGCGTCGATGCCGCGCTCAGCAGTATCAGCCACTGTCCCAGCCCTATGGGGCTGATCCCCAGCGCCTGGCTCAAGCCGGGCGTATAACTGGCGCCTATATGGATCCCCTGGGCCAAGACGATACCAAACAGCAGCAGCGGGTTGCTCAGCATCGGCATACGCAGCAGTGAGTTGCGCTCGGAGCGGCTGTTGAGGGCATGCACATTCTCAAACAGCACCATCAGCATCAGGGTGAGATTACGGGCGTCATTCTCACTATTGCCCATGGCCAGCACCAGCGAGAAGAGGCCGAAGGCCATTATGCCCATCCATAGGGCGCTGACGATGAGCCTTTCCAGCATCAGGCGATCGAAGATGGGCTCGCTGGGCTTGCGTGGCGGCTGGTCTATCTCATGGCCTTCTCCCGGCTCGAAGGCTAGCGCCACGTCCTGCACCCCGTTGGTGACCAAATTGAGCCAGAGGATCTGCAGTGGAAACAGTGGGATAGGCTGGGCAAACAGCACGCTTAAGATAAACAGCAAGAGCTCGGCGGCGCCTGTGCTGATCAGCAGATAGATCACCTTGCGGATGTTGTTGTAGACGATGCGCCCCTCGATGATCCCCTTGACGATGGAGCTGAACCTGTCGTCGGTGAGTACCAGATCGGCGCTCTCGCGTGCCACGTCAGTGCCTTTACGCCCCATGGCGATGCCCACATGGGCATGTTTCAGTGCCGGGGCATCGTTGACACCGTCCCCCGTCATGGCGACAAACTCACCCTGGCGGATAAGGGACTCGGTGATCTCCATCTTCTGCCTGGGTTGCACCCGGGCAAACACCCTGTGGCTGGCGATGAGCCTGTCGAAGTCGGTCAGGCTCTGTTGCTGGGCGCCTGTCAGCTGCTCGCCGGTGATCACCGCGTCGCTATCCTTGGCCAGCTTGAGCTGACGTGCCAGCGCCAGGGCGGTCACCGGGTGATCGCCGGTGATCATGGCCACCTTGATCTGCGCCTGCTGACACAGGGCCACTGCCTCGATGGCATCTTCCCGCAGGGGATCGCTCATGGCCACCAGGCCGAGAAAGTCGAGGTGCTCCAGGGGGCGGTTCGGATTATCTACTTCACCGCTGGCAAGCGCCAGTACCCGGTAGCCATGCTTCGCCAGCCAGTGGGTCTCATCCAGTACCGCCTGAGTCTGTTGCTCATCGAGTTGGCACATGGTCAGCAGTTTCTCCACCGCGCCCTTCACCGAGACCACAGAGCGCCCCTCTATCAGGTTGATGCTGGCGCTGAACTGGTTCTCCGATTCGTAGGCAAATAGTCGCTCCTGGGGCGGCTGTTTGGCCTTATCCATCTCGAGATTGAGCTTATAGCCCAGGGTCAGGAAGGCGAGGTCTACCCCGTCACCGTCGGCATGAATCTGATCTGCATGGCCCTGCTCGGTCTCGAAGATAAGGTGGGCCTCGTTGGCCAGCACGCCGGTGAGTGCCAAGCGGTGCAACTGGGGATCGCGCCCGGCCGACACTGGCACCCCGTGGCCATGTTTATGCACCAGCCCGGTCGGCGACAGCCCTGTGCCTGACACATGGTAGCGCTCGCCGCTCAGCAGGCTGATCTGGCTGATGGTCATCTCGTTGACCGTCAGGGTGCCCGTCTTATCCGAGGCGATATAGGTACAGGAGCCTAAGGATTCCACCGCCACCAACTTACGGACGATCACATTGGCCTGAGACATGCGCTTCATGCCGATGGCCAGGGCGACCGTGATGGCCGCCGGCAGCCCCTCGGGAATGGCGGAGACCGCCAGCGCGACACCCAGCAGGAACACCTGGGAGAGATCGGCGCCCCGTAGCAGGGTGAGGCCGAAGATGAGGGCGATGATCACTAAGGTGGCGATGGCGATGATCAGGGTGAAGCGCTCGATGCGCTGCATCAAGGGGGGCTTGGCGCTGCCGCCCTGACGCACCAGTGCGGCTATCTGGCCTATCTGAGTGCGGGCGCCGGTGGCGACCACTTCGCCCTCGGCCCGTCCATGGGTGACCAGGGTGCCGGCGAAGGCGAGATCTGTCTTGTTCACCGCCAGCGACTCGCCGGTGAGCGCCGACTCATCCACCTTAAACTGGTTGTGGTGCTCGATGCGGATATCGGCGCCGATGCGATCGCCGTTTGTGAGCAGAATATAGTCGCCGGGTACCAGGCTCATGCTGTCGACCAGCTTGGGGTGGCCGTCGCGGATCACCTTGGTTTGGGAGGGCACCATCTTACTCAGGGCGTCGGCCGCCTGCTGGGCCGAGTATTCCTGCACTGTGCCTATGATGGCGTTGAGTAGCAGCACGGCGAAGATAAAGATGGCATTGAGTAACTGACCCAGCAGCAGACAGGCGATGAAGGCCGCGAGCAGCACGTAGATGAAGGCGCTCTTAAATTGCAGGATAAACAGGCGGACGAAGCTGAGTCTTGCCGGCTTGGGCAGGCAATTAGGCCCATGTTGTTCGAGCCGCTCGGCCGCCACTTGACTCGAGAGTCCTGGCCCGGCCACGGAAACTCCTTGTGCATTTAGGCTGAGGTGATGCTAGATCTATAGCTCATCTCAGCCCTCGCTGCCGGGAATCGGCCTAAGGTTTGATAGAGATCAACGGCTTGAGGGCGAGCAAAGGTCTGAATGGCCCGCCATGCTCAGGCTTAGGGTTATTCTTTGAGGGGGTGATCCTCGGGGAGCTGGCGATGGATCCAGAGGATCAACTTGTGTTTCATGTTGGGGCCATCTTCCTTATCCGTGGCCAGGGGCTGGATGAGCTTGTCCTGCACCAACAGGCGGTAGATGCATTCCACCTTGTCCTTGGGGGAGATGCCTTGACCAAAATCGCTAAAGCCGCGTTTCTTGGCGTAGCCTATGCCTATCTCCAGCGCCAGTTTTAACAGCTGTGCGTCGTGCTTACCCTGTTTCATCACGTATCTCCTTAGGCCTGATAGAGACAAGCTACGCCAATTTTACGCTTTCGCCTACCGGCAATTGTCACAAGTGAGTGATTATCTTCATTTATCGGCGACTATACTGATGAGGGACAAGGAAAATGAGGTGACTATGTTAAGCATTCGAGGAATCGACCATCTGGTGTTTCGCACCACAGACCTGGGCGCCATGCTGGCCTTCTATCAGGGGATACTGGGCTGCCAACTGGAGCGCGAGTTGCCAGAGGAGGGGCTCACACAACTCAGGGCGGGCAAGGCGCTGATCGATATCGTCACCTGCGACAGCAAGCTGGGCAGGCTCGGAGGCGGCCCTCCGGTGCAGGATGGCCGCAACGTCGACCACATCTGCCTGCTCATCGAGGCCATGGAGGAACAGGCGTTGCTGGATTACCTAGCCCATCACGGCATCGCCACCCAAGGCTTTGCCAGACGCTATGGCGCCCAAGGATTTGGGCGATCCCTCTATATCCATGACCCTGAGGGGAATGTGGTGGAGTTGAAGTTGGCGAAGGGGTAGCTGGAGTAGCTGAGACTCCTCATTCTCAAGTTGGGGATATTTATGGTTTTAAATGACTAACCTGTAGCGTTAACCTAAGTTGTTTTGAATTGCTTGGCAGCAGGTGCAGTGCATGGATGCACTAATGTCGCGCTTGCAGGGACGCAAAAGAGCGACCCTTGTGTGCTTACACATTTGTGACAGATTGAATGAAGTGTTGCTTCAGTTTGATGTTTTGCATCTACCTGACTTAGGTGCTTGGATGGGAGCTTTAAACCATAGCCTCATGGTTAATCAATTGCTTGGCAGCAGGCCTTATGTGCAAACATTCTTTTGGCACGCAGCAAGTCCATCCATGGATGCTCTGCGAAATCATCCATGATTTCGAAGGCCAAAAGCATGTTTACACCTAGTTATCCATCTCTTCGATTGAGCTGCATTTGGCAGTTTGTAGTGGCAATCAACAAGCTATATCACATATCAGTGCGCTTTTTTCTTAAAAATAATCGCTTGTATCAACGCGTACCCAATGAGGTTAAATCGAAGAGATGTTAGATACGGGTGTAAGCACGCTTTTGGCTCTCGGCGGCATGGACGCCGCCGTGAAGCCTCCAGGGACGGAACCTCGGCGTGCCAAAAGAGTGCTTGCACAGCCCCCGCCGGGCAGGCGATAGATAGCAATGAAGGTACGACCTTCAAGTCCCCTGTAAATACAAATGTGGCCAAATGTTTCTCACCAATGGGCACCCAATGACGCTAAATCGAAGAGACGTTAGATACCGGGTGTAGATGCATCTGCGGACGTCGATGGCAGGGCCAAAAATGTTCCCTACATTTATTGGCATTTCCTACGTCCATGTAGGTCAGATGCCATCGTCGAGCCTACAAGGAAGTATTCATGGCGTGTAGCAGATGTATCTGCACATAAGCGAGCCGCAGGCTATTAATTACGGCGAAGGTAAGACCTTCAAATTCACTTAACCTACCACAGCTATGCTGAGCGTTTACAATCAATGCTTCGGGCATTATCTATCGAGTACTTTGGCATCCCTTGCCGGGCAGGCGCTAGATAGCCATGAAGGTACGACCCTCAAACATTTTTAATAAACTAAAATGCAGCCAAATTCTATTTAAGCAAATAAAGGAAGTGCCAACCATACACCCTTACCTAGGCATCGCCTTCAACAAGTGTGATGTTCAGCCCCTCATCGTCAGTTGGTGGCTCAAAATATTGCGTGACGTGATGGAACATGGCCTCTGTATCGAAGCGCGCCCGTTCGGGCTGCTCCTGGCGACGCTTATTGATATGCGTCAGGCACTGCTGGTCGCTCAGGTCGAGGTAGACTAGCTCATGGTCACAGCCAAGTTCATTGCATAGCGAGGCAAACCATAGCCGCTGCCTTATCGTGTTGGCGGGAAAATCCATCACCACGTTAGTGCCAAGGTTTATCAGCTGCGCCACATGTCGCCTGATGAAGGGTTTGATTCGGTTTGAGTAGCTAATATAGTCATCGAATGACTGAATCTGCTGGGGAAAATGTGCCGCCAGCCATTCATCTTCCGACAGTAAAATTGCGCTGTTTTCATCGGCGATAAGCTTAGCCTTTGTCGACTTGCCTGCGCCCATCTTACCGCAGAAAAAGAAGAGTTTTCCCTGTAGTGTCATCTAGCGTCCTTTCGTTTTTCCATTGTTGGATGCTTCGGCGATTACCAGATACTCAAGCCATCGCCACTGCACCGGCCATCACAGAAGATTAGACCATGGCCACATACTGGGGCTGAGAGGCGATACGCGCAAGCCAGGCTTGAATTGCCGGGTAGTGGGTAAGGTCGAAACCGCCCTCGTGGGCCACATGGGTGTAGCCATATAGCGCAATATCGGCCGTGGTTAGCTGCTCGCCGGTTAAGTAGGGTGTCTTGAGTAGCTGGGCTTCCATTACTGCCAGCGCCTTATGGCCGCCTTGTTGTTTAGCCTCGTAGTCGGCGCGGCGGTTGTCGGGCAGCCCGAGATACTTAGCGATAAAGCGCGCCACGGCGATAAAGGGTTCGTGGCTGTATTGCTCGAAGAACTGCCACTGTTGCACCTTGGCAAGCGTAAAGCTGTCTTTTGGAAGCAGTTCGCTACCTGCGGCTAAGAAGTTTAGGATGGCGTTGGACTCGGAGAGGCAGCGGCCATCGTCGAGCTCCAGCAGGGGGATCTTGCCGTTGGGGTTCTTGGCCAGAAACTCACTATTGCCGGTATCGCCCGCGAGAATATCCACATGAATCCACTAATGTTTAATCCCTAACAGGGTACATAACAACCTGACTTTGTAGCAGTTGCCAGATTGTAGATCACCGTAGATTTTCACACATACTCCTTAGGTCTTTCGCGCCTGCCAAACAGACGCTTTTTACTGAACTCGCTAATTACAAAGCACCTGAAGGCGGATCATCGCCAGCCGGGTCGCCGGACTCCTGATCCCATTTTACTTCTTCCTGTTTGATACGTTGCAACTTTTTGATCTCGCTGGGCGGGATAGGAAACAGTGAAATCAGAGGAAACAGCGCCAAGGCGAGATAGGCGCCGGCGGGCATCCTCTTGGCCCAACGGATTAACCTTGCCAACCCTAAAATCAGCAGGATAAACAGAGTACCCAGCATAAAATAGCTCAGCAGTGGCTCCCAACCACCTAATCGCCCAACAAAACCCATTTGCTTACCCTATCAATTCATCGTCTTAATTTAAATGGGTGTCAGATCGGAAAAATCAAGCGTACCTAATGCCCTGGCAAACTCCAAAAGCACCCAAAATACGAGTGCTAATCACTGGGCTGGTATTCATACTCAAAATGGCATTACCAATGGCATACTGGATTAGAGTGCGAGTCAGGTATGAGTTAGGGCTAAGAGTTGGGTGAGTAGAATCAGATGTCAATCTACCAAAAAACAGCTAAAGATCGCACCGATGACGCCGTCGACAAAGTTGCTGAAACTACATGACGCAGGAAGTCAGGTAGAGTAAGTCTTAGAGTGAGAATAGAGGGCCACCCTGGTGTGAGCAACTCAGTAATCTAGGATTTTAGATTGGGGTTAATGGGGAATATGTACTCGATCTTGAACGCCGTCCTGACCTTCTATGTGGTGTAACTCTTGTACTGCGTCCCGTACTTATCTAATGACTTGGCTGTGCGAGTGGTGTTCTTTGGCTTTGAGCAAGTTGAGTAACAATTCTGCATAATTGATTGGTAACAACTATACTGGCTACTAGCATTTTCGAAAAATTATTGAAGAAAATTATAGTATTATATAAAGGCCATGGACGGTAAGTAGATCAACAAGAATTGTGTACCTATGGAAACAACCGATCGGATAGGCAAGTCCAACCATTCAAAGAGCGATATATTTCCTCATTCAGCTTTAATATTAGGGGCGGTGCTTTTTTTTGCCATTGCCGCTCGTCTTTATGTGGCGTTTCGCTACGAAATAAACTGGGATGAATTTTATTTCCTTTCTTTCGTTCACCAATTTATCAATGGTGAAACTATCAGCAATATTCAGACCTTTCATATTCACTTCTTCACTTGGATACGCTATGTGTCTAACAATGAAGTCGATCAAATCATTGCGGCCAGATTGGTTATGATCGCCTTTCAAATGGGTACAGGACTGTGTATATACAGGCTCTGTCGCCTCCAATGCAGTGTTTCGGGGGCTTTGTTTGCGGTACTTTCTTACTTTGCGTTTTCATTCAACGTGCGTATGGGGGCAAGTTTTAGAACTGACCCTATTGCGACTTTTTTGATAATGCTTTCTTTGTATTATGTTTTTAGTAATCAGCTTTCTTGGCGTAGCTCAGTTGCCGTGGGCGTTTTCACTTCAGTAGCGGCGTTAATCACACTAAAAGCCTCTTTATACATTCCAACCTTCTTGGCGATGGTGCTTGTTTCTTTTTATTGGGCACAGGACCGAATGGGTTACGCCAAGCAAATCTTGATTTATGGATGCTCAATATTGGTCTCGTTTGCGGTACTTTACAGTTGGCATAACTTCACCATCAGTGGAGTTATTGGTGGCACAAACACCGGTGCAATGTTGGATGCAGCCGATAAAACGTTGAGCCAAAGACAGCTCTTTCCAAGTTGGCATTACTTCCAGTATTCATTAGCGACGGATTTTGGCTATTGGTTTACGTTGGCATTGGGTATCGGCTTTTGTAGTGGTCAACTAAAATTGGCCACGGTTTTGTATTCAAGCCAGTATCTTCGCTCTGACTCATTAGGTGTTAGCCCACCGTTATATTGATGTGGTCTCAGCTGACTGTAA
>NZ_JAKIKY010000006.1 GCF_023349185.1 Shewanella aquimarina
CTTTCACGGCGGTAACAGGGGTTCGAATCCCCTATGGGATACCACTTTCTTGAGTGGTTGACTGCATAAGTTGACGATTCGATAGCGTTGAAGCAATAGCCTACTGGCTTCAATGAGTATTCACTCGATACAGAGTATAAGGTATCAACAGTGTCCCATTCGTCTAGAGGCCTAGGACACCGCCCTTTCACGGCGGTAACAGGGGTTCGAATCCCCTATGGGATACCACAACTTATTTTGATAAATTTTGAAATAAGACGTTGTGTTTGTTCAGGTTTTACTGTATAGTCACAATCAGTTTCGGGGCCTTAGCTCAGCTGGGAGAGCGCAACACTGGCAGTGTTGAGGTCAGCGGTTCGATCCCGCTAGGCTCCACCAAATAAGCGTTTAGTTACGCGGAAAAAACCACCCAATAGGGTGGTTTTTTTTCATCTGTCATTTATCTCTATCTTGCTTCTATCTGTTTGCTACGAATACTAAACCGCTGGCTCGGGCAAAGCGTATCTATTGCGTCTACACTGACAAACTAACCATCAGTGCATTTGAGCAACAGAGTGAGTCAGACAATGAAGACATTTCTTTTACTGCTGTTATTAGCATTTTCATCAGTGAGTTTCGCTGAGGAAACCACACCTTTGCCGTCCCATAAGATCGCCTATCCTCAAGGCTGGCACACCTGGTCGAGTATTGCTGTCTCCCATCGCACCGATAACAACACGGTGAGGGCGATCCTGGGTAACGAGATCGCCGTCAATGCCGCCCGCAGTGGTAAGCACTCGCCTTGGCCCGATGGTGTCATCTTGGCCAAGGTAGTGTGGAAGGCTGGTGAATTGAGCCATTGGCCGCAGGCGATAGGACCCAAGGCCTTCGTCCATGCCGAGTTTATGTTTAAAGACTCAGTAAAGTATGCTGATACCTATGGCTGGGGCTGGGCACGTTGGGTTGGCGAGGATCAGACACCCTTTGAGGGCGGCATGCAGGTCTGCATCAGCTGTCACACGCCGGTAAAAGACAATGATTGGGTCTTTACGGAACCGGCCTGGTTTCCGGCTAAGTGAAAGAGCCAGATAAAGTAAAAGTGAAAGACTATTTGTTTTTAGATCAAGTGTATATGAAAAACAGGGCAAGCTCTATGAACTAAGCCGTGCATCGACAGGCACCACGTGCTAACGGCGGCGATGCCTGTCGATGATTGATATGACTCGGTAATTAGGGCTACTCGACGCCGAGGAAACCACCGGTCTGATGGGCCCAGAGCTGAGCGTAGATCCCGCCCTGTTTGATCAGCTGCCGATGTGTGCCTTGCTCGACGATCTTGCCTTGATCCAACACGATCAACCTGTCCATGGCGGCAATGGTCGACAGGCGGTGGGCGATGGCAATCACCGTCTTGCCTTCCATCAACTGATAGAGACTCTCCTGAATGGCGGCCTCGATCTCCGAATCCAGCGCCGATGTGGCCTCGTCCAACAAGAGGATAGGTGCGTTCTTCAACAGCACGCGGGCGATGGCGATGCGCTGACGCTGACCGCCCGACAACTTCACTCCTCGTTCGCCCACCTGGGCATCCAAGCCATGATTGCCTTCGGGATCGCTAAGTCCTTGAATAAAATCGAAGGCCTGGGCCTGGCGGATGGCATTTTCCAGCTCTTCATCGCTCGCATCCGGCTTACCGTAACGTATGTTGTCGCGGATGGAGCGATGCAGCAGGGAGGTATCCTGAGTCACCATGCCTATGTTGGCCCGCAGGGAGTCTTGCGCCACCTCGCGAATGTTCTGTCCATCTATGGTGATGCAGCCTTGCTCCACATCGTGAAAGCGCATCAAGAGGTTAACCAGGGTGGACTTGCCGGCGCCCGAGCGTCCAACCAGCCCCACCTTTTCGCCTGGCTTGATCTTAAGGTCGAGATCTTCGATGACGCCGCTGGCCTCGCCATAGTGGAAACTGACGCGATTAAAGGCGATTTCACCTTGGGAGACGGTCAGCTGGCTGGCATTGTCGCTGTCTTGCACGCTGGTGGGACGTGACAGGGTATTCATGCCGTCGGCCACTGTACCTATGTTTTCAAACAGTGAGCTTATCTCCCACATGATCCATTGCGACATGCCGTTGAGCCTGAGGGACAGGCTGACCGCAACCGCGATAGCGCCTATGGAGATGGCGTTGTCGCGCCACAGCCAGATGGAGACGGCGGCAACGCTGAAGGCGAGTAAGTAATTAATCACCTGCACGCTGACGTTGATGCCGGTTACCAGACGCATCTGGCGATAAACCGTATCGAGAAAGCCTGTCATGCTCTCCTTGGCATACTGAGCCTCCTTCTGGGTGTGGGAAAACAGCTTCACAGTGGCGATGTTGGTGTAGCTGTCGACGATGCGTCCCGTCATGGTGGAGCGAGCGTCGGCCTGTTCAGTCGAGACCTGTTTCAGCTTAGGCAGGTAGTAAAATTGCAGCCCTACATAGATCATCAGCCAGACCAGCATGGGCAGCATCAGACGCAGGTCGGCATCGGCGATGATCACCAGCATGGAGAGGAAATAGACCAGAATATAGACCAAGACATCCAGCAGCTTAGTGACCGTCTCGCGCACCGCCAGTGAGGTTTGCATCACCTTGGTGGCGATGCGCCCGGCAAAATCGTTCTGATAGAAGGCGATGCTCTGTTTAAGCAGATATCGGTGGGCGAGCCAGCGGATCGACATGGGGTAGTTACCCAGGAGTCCCTGGTAGATCACCAGGGCGTGCAGCAACACCAGCACAGGGATCACCACGAGCACCAAGACGGCCATCAATAGTAACTTATCACCCTGCTCGGCAAACAAGGTCTCAGGGCTGTGGCTGGCGAGCAGATCCACCAGGTCGCCCATAAACGCAAACAGTGAGACCTCGAGGATCGCCAGCAGCGCGGTCAGTATTGACATCAAGGCCAGCGGCAGTTCGAAGCCGCGCGTGTAATGCCTGCAAAACTGGTAGATCCCGCGCGGCGGCTGCACCGCTTCTTGATCGGGTAGGGCGGAAACCCATGATTCGAAACGCTTAAACATTTAAGTCCTTATAAAATTTAGGCTTATTAGGATGATAGTCGATCTGATTGCTATCACTCATCATATAGCAGGCGTCATCCGAGTGCGATGAATTGTTGTGGCGATAGTTATTCTCACCATGAGTGCCGTTTTCCGCTAGTATCCAAACCCTGGCTGCATTAGAGTGGCCTTATCAAAGCAAAACGAGTCATCTTCAAGTGAGTCAGCAAACACCAGAGTTTAGTGCTGAAACCAGCAAAGCCGTTCAATTTGAGGCGCAGCATCCCAAGGCGGAACAGTATCGCATCGCGCGTCTGTCACGAGATGCCAGATTCGATGGCCTGTTCTTCGTCGGTGTCTTCTCCACCGGCATCTATTGTCGTCCTATCTGCCCGGCAGTGCCTGCCAAGGAGGCGAATGTCAGGTATTTCGACGATGCCCTGTCGGCTGCTCAGGCTGGCCTGAGACCCTGTCTGCGTTGTCGTCCCGACAGTGCGCCGGGCTCTAACCCCTGGCTTGGCAAGCAGACCAGCTTGAATCGCGCCATGAGCCTGATCGACGCCGGCGTCTTGTGCGGCCCCCAAGCTATCCCTATGACTGGGCTCGCCGAGCGATTAGGGATCAGCGAGCGTTATCTGAGGCAACTGTTTCACGACAGCCTGGGCACTTCGCCCAAGCAATATGCCCTGTATCAACAGTTGATGTTTGCCAAGCAGCTGTTGCATCAAACCAAGATGCCGATCACTCAGGTGGCCTTCGCCGCCGGTTTTAACAGCGTGAGGCGTTTCAACGAGGTTTTCCGTGAGCAGCTGCAGTTGACTCCGAGTGAGATCCGTAAGGCCACGGGCCAGCCATCGCTGCCAGTCCAGGGCCTGACACTCAAGCTTGCCTATCGCCCGCCCTATGATTGGCAACATCTGCGCAGCTTCTTTGCCCAGCGCGCCGTACCCGAGATGGAGTGGATCGATGAACACAGCTATGGCCGCAGCTTCGTGCTCGGCGCTGCTACGGGCTATTTCTGCGCTGTCCACAGCGAGCAAGAGGCCTGCTTTCATGTCACCATTCATCTCGCTGAAGCGGACTCTCTCAGCCTGCTCAAGGGGATCATCAGCCATATTCGTCGCATCCTGGATCTCGACGCCGACATGCTGACCATAGGCGATAAGCTGCAAGCGCTGGGTAAGGCTCTGCCTCAGGTATCACCTGGTCTGCGTCTGCCCGGCGTCTGGTCGCCTTTCGAGGCGGCTTGTCGCGCCATCTTAGGTCAGCAGGTGAGCGTGACCCAGGCGATCAAGCTCTTGGGGCAGCTGGTGGCCGATTATGGCGAGACGATTAGCCTAAATGATCGTCAGGTGCGTCTGTTCCCAAGCCCAGAGGCGCTCGTGAATGCCAGCCTGGATGGGCTTAAGATGCCGGGGATCAGAAAAGAGGCGATTCGGGCGCTTGCATGTTTTGTGGTGGCCAACCCTGAGGCAAACATAGACGACTGGCTGCAGATCAAGGGGATAGGCCCCTGGACCCTAGATTATGTGCGCCTGCGCGGGCAGAGCCTGCCGGACGTGCTACTCGTTGGGGACCTCGTGGTTAAACAACAACTGCTGGCGAATCTATCGCCCGAGCCGTCTAGTCGTGATGGTGAGCCTGCTGAAGACGAAGATCCTAAGGTGGCTAAAAAAAGGGCGCAGGCATACTATCAAGGGCTTAGCCAAGAGGTGCTACGGAAGGTTGCCCCCTGGGGCAGTTATCTCACCCTGCAGCTCTGGAATCAGCAGTGAGCAAAAGCGTCAGCGATAAACCTCAATATTGATTAAGGAACTAAAAATGAGTCAGATGAGCATAGAGGCTAAATATATTCCCTTAAATCGGGACGCTGGGTTAAGCGGCTATGATGCGCTCGCCGAGCGCATCATAGCGACTCCCCTGGGGAAGGTGAGCCTGGCGGCCAATCAGTTTGGTCTGTCGCACCTGAGCTTTCTGCCCGGGCAAGATGATGATTTTACCGCGCGGCAGGTGACGCTAATTGAATGTAACCAGGAAGCGCAGATTAAGGCTCAGGCGCACCTTGAGCAGGCTGAGGATGAGTTAGCGGCCTATTTCGCCGGTCAGCTTACCGCCTTTAATGTGGCCCTGGCGCCGGTAGGGACAACGTTTCAGCATCAGGTGTGGCAGGCGCTGCTCGCTCACCCCTTTGGCGCTGCGGCAAGCTACTCGGATATCGCTAGCGCGATAGATAATCCCAAGGCGGTGCGGGCGGTGGGCAGCGCTAACGGCGCCAACCGAATCGCCATCATCATTCCCTGTCATCGCATCATAGGCAAGGATGGGGCGTTGACAGGCTATGCCTATGGCCTAGCCATTAAGCAGCAGTTACTGGCATTAGAGGCTAAGGCTGTGGGTCGCCAGGCAGACGCAGAATAAAACCTAGCTCTTATCTCTTAAGGCAAGATTCTCAAGGCGAGAGTCTTGAGTTAAGAGAGTAGCGAAAGATGAGGTGTTTACCCGTAAATTTAGGTACAATGCGCGGCTCTATTTTGTACGGGTAGCTAAATTTAATGACACCATCTGATCAGGCTCCATCTGCTCCGAAACCGACTGCGCCATCGGACCTGCCACTGTCGACCACAGATTTTAATCAGTTAAACCTGGTTAAGGCGTTGCAAGCCAGGCTACATCATCTTGGTTATCAGCAGGCGACGCCGATTCAGGCCGAGGTAATCCCCGCGATATTAGCCGGTCGCGATCTGCTGGCCGGTGCCAAGACGGGCTCGGGTAAGACCGCCGCCTTCGCCTTGCCACTGTTGCAGAAACTGGTGGGCCAGAGAGCCTCCGGCGGCAATCATATCGGCGCCTTAGTGCTGGTGCCAACCCGCGAGCTTGCCCAGCAGGTTGCCGATAGCTTTACCAGCTACGGCGCCGAACTGGCGCCCAGAGCCAAGGTTGTCGCCGTCTTCGGTGGTGTCTCGGTCAATAGTCAGATGCTGGCCCTGCGAGGCGGCGCCGATATATTGGTGGCGACGCCGGGTCGTCTGCTGGATCTGCTTGGCAGCAATGCCGTTAAGCTCTCTCAGCTCAAGGTGCTGGTACTCGATGAAGCCGATCGCATGTTGAACCTGGGCTTTACCGAGGAGCTTGGTGAGATCCTCAAACAGTTACCCACTCAGAAACAGACTTTGCTGTTCTCCGCAACCTTTCCCGAAGAGGTGCTGAGTCTCACGGCCAAGCTGCTGAACGATCCCGTGGAGATCCAACTGCAGGAGGCGCAGAGCGCCGATATCGCCCAGCGCGTCTATACCGTCAATCGTAGTAACAAGACGGCTCTGCTGGCGGAGCTTATCAAGGTGCGTCAGTGGCGTCAGGTATTGGTGTTTGCCAGCGCCAAGCGCAGCTGCGATCACCTGGCGCAGAAGCTGGAGAAGCGCGGCATCACTGCTCAGGTATTCCATGGTGACAAGGCGCAGGGCGCCCGTAGCCGTGTGCTCGAAGGATTCAAGAGCGGTGAGATCACAGTGCTGATCGCTACCGATATCGCGGCGCGCGGTATCGACATCGACAAGCTACCCGTGGTGATCAACTTTGAGTTACCAAGAAGCCCCGCCGATTATCTGCATCGTATCGGTCGTAGCGGCCGCGCAGGTGAGCGCGGCGAGGCGATCTCCCTTATCAGCCACGACGAATATCATCACTTCAAGGTGATAGAGAAGAAGAACAAGTTGCGCCTGCCAAGGGAGCAGTATCCTGGTTTCGAGGCCGACGCTGAGGCGCCGGCCGATTGCCCATCACGTCAGGCGAAGCCTATGGCCAAACCCGAGGGCACGGGCAAGAAAAAGCGTAAAAAGTTACCCAAGATCAATGACGGGATCTGGAAGCGTCCCTCATAGTAGGGTGTTCAACTAACAGAGTGGAAGAGAGATGCAGCAGCTTTTTTGGTTAGTCGAAGGCCAGATCGCAGGTCGTTGTGGCCCCAACCTGGTGCCCTGGGAGCTAAGTGAACTCAAGGGACAAGGGGTCGGTGCCATACTGTCGGTTAATGGCGGCGATCTCTGCGAGCCCGATGAGATGGCACGGTTAGATTTACGCTACGCCTGTATTCCGCTGTCGGGCAACATTCCCCCCATGGAGGGCGACGAGGCGCACTGCGTGGCCCAGCTGCCCAAGGCGCTGGCCTTCATTCGCCAGTGTGAGGCCGATGGCCTGCCTGTGATGATCCACTGCCGCTCAGGCAAAGACAGAACCGGGCTCTTGATGGCCTATTATCTGATGGAGAATGGCGCCGCGCCGCTACATGCGGTCAGCCAGGTGAGAGCGGTGCGAGATATCGCCTTCAGTGCCGAGGGTTGGGATCAATTTGTCTACGACGTCTTGTACGCTTTACAGGAGTAAGCCTAACGCCTATGTTAGGCCTAGGCGCATAAATTCATGGTGTTAGGGCAAGTGATGAACCTCTCTGTGGTACGCAAAAGCATGATGCGATTGGCCTCGAATTTGATGACTCTGGCCTTGACCCTGAGCCTAGTGTCGGCCTGCAGCAGTTTACCGCCGCCCCAGCAACTTATCCCAAGCCACAAGCTGGCTGCCCCGACCGATTCTGGCCTCTATCGTTACCTCGAAGGCGACCTCAAGGCGCATCCAAACAAGACGGGCATACTGCCGCTTTCCTCCGGTGTCGATGCCTTCGTGGCGCGTTTGGCGATAGTGGATGCGGCGAGCCAAAGCATAGATCTGCAATATTATATCTACCACGACGATGAAACCGGCCGGTTGCTGATCTGGCATCTGATCGACGCCGCCGATCGTGGCGTGCGGGTGAGGGTATTGTTAGACGACCTCACCACCAAGACCCTAGACGATGGCCTGATATTGCTGGCCAGCCACCCCAATATCGAGATCCGCCTCTTTAATCCCTCCTATGAGCGCACCTTTCGCAGTTTCGCCATGTTGACCGGGTTTTCCCGCCTCAACCATAGAATGCACAACAAATCCCTCACGGTGGATAATCAGATCACCATAGTGGGCGGGCGCAACATAGGGAATGAATATTTCTCCAAGAACGATGATGTGGATTTTGGGGATTTCGACCTGCTCACCATAGGCGATGTGGTCGATGAGGTGTCCGAACAATTCGACCGTTACTGGAACAGCGAACAGGTGGAGAGCGTGATCAACCTGGTGCCGCCGGCGACCAGTGCGATGTATCAAGCGGCGGCTAAGACCATGGCCAGAAACAAACAGAACTTCCTCCATGACGAGTATCTCAATCGTCTGGAGCTGAGCGAGCTGCTGACACAGA
Source organism: Shewanella aquimarina (assembly GCF_023349185.1). Lineage (GTDB taxonomy): Bacteria > Pseudomonadota > Gammaproteobacteria > Enterobacterales > Shewanellaceae > Shewanella > Shewanella aquimarina. Next base: position 8,312 of record NZ_JAKIKY010000006.1, read on the forward strand.
TCACCGGCAAGGGACTTTACTGGTATTGGGGCGACGCCCAGCTGCTCTATGACCCGCCACAGAAGGCGAACAGACAGGACCGGCAGGAGTGGTTGCTAACCGACTTAAGTCAGTTTCTGGCCAGGGCCCGCGAGGAGGCGCTGATCGTTTCGCCCTATTTTGTGCCCACCGAAGGCGGTTGTCAGGCCTTAATTGAGGCGGCCAAACAGGGCATTAAGATCACCATAGTCACCAACAGCCTGGCGGCCACAGATGTGTTGGCGGTGCATGCCGGCTACAAGGCTTATCGTGAGCGTCTGCTGGAAAATGGTATCGCCCTGTATGAGGTGAAGGTGGATATCAATAACCGTCCCAGCGCCTGGAAGGGCAGCTCGCGCACCAGCCTGCATGCCAAGACCTTTGTGCTCGACAGAAGCTCAGTGTTTGTCGGCTCCTTTAATTTCGACCCTAGATCGGCCTGGATCAACACCGAGATGGGGCTGATTGTCGACCAGCCCAGATTTGCCGGAGAGATGGTGGATGAGATCGAGGCGTCCCTTAAGCGCAGCAGCTATCGCTTAGGGCTGCAACAGGGAGAGTTGATCTGGCATGATGATTTAAACGGTAAAGTCTATTATGCCGACCCTGATGCCAGCTTCTGGCGGCGTTTCATGGCCGACTTCATCGGTTTGCTGCCCATAGAGTCACAATTGTAGGGGTAATTTATCGGGGCATGAGCATCGTCAATTTAATCTGGCTATGCTAGGGTTAAACTTATCGCTAATTAAGCATTTATGTGTCGGTAAGAATATGAAAAGTAAGGCGAGCCAATCTCAAGGCCTATTATTGTTCCGCTTGTCCCATACTCAGTTGTTTGCCCTCGGCACGCTCAAGATCCGTGAACTGGTTCCTTTCTCTAAACTCAGCGCCATCCCTCAGTCTCATCCCGCTATTCTGGGCGCCGCGACGGTGAGGGGTCACACCATTCCCATCATCGACATGGCCTCGGCCGTGGGCTATGCGCCTATCACAGAGCAGGAGTTCGCCAACGCCTATATCATCATCACAGACTGCCAGCGCATGGTGATGGGCTTTCTGGTGCGCAGTATAGATAAGATCATCGAGTGCAACTGGCGTGATATCGAGTCGCCGCCGGATAACCTAGGTAAGAACGCCTTCCTGACCGGGGTGACCCGGGTCGATGACAAGCTGGTGCAGCTGCTGGATGTGGAGCTCTTGCTGTCGAAGATATTCCCCACCAGTCCGGAAAGCACCCGGGCAATACTGACAGATGTGCAGCGGGAGATCTTAAAACCGCTCAATATCCTGCTGGTGGACGATTCCATGGTGGCACGCAAGCAGCTCAGTGACGCGCTCGATAGCATCAATATTCCCTATCTGGTCACCTCGGACGGTCGGGAGGCGCTCTCTATCATGGAGGAGGCCGCGAAGGAGGGAAGACCCGTGGATCTCCTGGTGAGCGACATCGAGATGCCGGGACTCGACGGCTATGAGCTGGCGTTCGAGGTGAAGAACACACCTGCCTTAGCCGACGCCTACATCATACTGCACACCTCGCTGTCGAGTGAGATCAGCGTGAGCCAGGCCCATCAGGTGGGTGCCAACGAGGCGCTGACCAAGTTCGATGCCCACGAGTTGATCGAGGCCATGCTCAGGGGCGCCAAGCGGCATCAGGCGAGTTAAAAATTAGATTTTTGTTATCTTTATGATGCTAGTGGGTAATAACTAAAGCGAAATCGAGCGGTTTGCTAGACAAGACGGGGGAGTTTCTATAAAACACAGGATGAAGGAAGTTTAACCTTGGGCCGGATCCTGTGTTTGATGTCAGCTTTTACTCTCATCCCTGGTACTTTTAGGCCGTAGTGGCCAAGCGGTATCGTGACGAGAGACGATAAATACCATAAAGAAAGCTGTTCTGCTCAGCGAACGTTGAAGGCGATGAGCAAAGGTTAAATTCAATTAATTATAATGATAGGTCAATCAATGAATCAAAATCGTTCCTTATTTGCCAAGTTGGCAGATGGCAGCTTAGTGCTGCAAATTATCTTGGGGATCATTGCCGGGGTTGCCCTGGCGAGTTTTTCACCTTCCTCGGCAGGGAGTGTTGCCTTCTTAGGGGATCTGTTTGTCGGCGCGTTAAAGGCGATCGCGCCTATTTTGGTATTTATTCTGGTGGCGGCCTCGATTGCCAATCAGAAGAAAAATACCAAGACCAATATGCGACCTATCATAGTGCTCTATCTCTTTGGCACCTTTGCGGCGGCCATTACCGCTGTGACCATGAGCTTCCTCTTCCCCACCACTCTGGTGCTGGTAAGCGGCGCCCAAGGCGCGACGCCACCGGAGGGAATAGGTGAGGTACTCAATACCTTACTCTTCAAGGTGGTGGATAATCCGGTCAATGCCCTAATGACAGGTAACTACATCGGCATCTTGGCCTGGGGTATAGGCCTGGGCATCGCCCTGCATCACGCCTCAGAGAACACCAAGACGGTATTTGCCGATGTGAGCCATGGGGTATCGCAGATGGTGCGCTTCGTGATCCGTCTGGCCCCTATCGGTATCTTCGGCCTAGTGGCTAACACCTTCGCGGCCACAGGCTTCGAGGCGATTGCCGGCTATGCCAAGCTGCTTGCGGTACTCCTGGGCTCCATGTTAATCATCGCCCTGGTGATCAACCCGCTTATCGTCTGGTTTAAAATCCGCCGCAACCCTTATCCTCTGGTGTTAACCTGTTTAAGAGAGAGCGGCGTGACCGCCTTCTTTACCCGCTCGAGCGCGGCAAACATTCCGGTCAACATGGCCCTGTGCGAGAAGCTCGACCTGCATGAAGACACCTACTCAGTGTCTATCCCACTGGGCGCGACCATCAACATGGCGGGCGCGGCGATCACTATTACCGTGTTGACCCTTGCCGCCGTGCATACCGAAGGGATCCAGGTCGATATCCTGACCGCTATCTTGCTGAGCGTTGTGGCGGCGGTATCTGCCTGTGGTGCCTCTGGCGTCGCCGGTGGCTCGCTGCTGCTTATTCCGCTGGCCTGTAGCCTGTTTGGTATCTCTAACGATGTCGCCATGCAAGTGGTGGCCGTGGGCTTCATCATAGGGGTGATTCAAGACTCGGCGGAGACGGCGCTTAACAGCTCGACCGACGTGCTCTTCACCGCGGCGGCTTGCGAGGCGGCCGAGCGTCAGGTGGAGATATAAGCCAGCGTTAGCCTGAGTGACAAGTTTTCGAATTGAAAAGGAGCCGATTGGCTCCTTTTTTGTGCCCGGTTTTTATAACAGGATTTCGTGACTAGATTTCGTGCTGTTACTTTGTGCCTGGATTTGTGTTTGGGCTATTTAGCCCTCGTGGCATGAGCCGAAGCGGCCGATAAGGTTTAGAGAGTGATGGCTTTGGCCTGTTGAAAAAATTTTGCATTACACTTTACTTAAATAATGCATTAAAAGTGATTTAGATCGCGTTTTTATTTCCGCTCTAGGTTACAATTTCACATAAAGGAGGCGACAGGTTGGTTTAACTTGTTGGTTTATAGTTGCTTTTTTACAATGTTTTAACATTTGCGATAATTTAGAGGTTAAATAAATATGAGTTCTGAGCTTAGGGTAATGTTAGGCAATGCCAGTGCGAATGGTTCACAGTCATTACTTCAAGTTATCGAAATGTCGGTTGTTGAAAAGCGAAAACGTTTACGTTGGCAGGAGCAAGATATGGAAGCACGCGAAATTATTGGCCAGTGGATAGATGAGCGCCCCTCTCTGGGCGACAAGATCACCCTTTATCGTCAAGGCGAAAAGCTGTTTCTAGAGACCTGGTATAACGACGGTTGCCATAGCTTAGATGAGATGCAGGCAACGCAGCTCGATAACGGCCTCAAGCTAGAAGACTTAGGTGGCAACCTGTTTGGTGAGTATTTCCTCCTATCTCACGACAATAACCTGCAATTTTGCAACAGCAACGAATGCTTCTATACCGCTAAACGCGCGGCATAAGGGTTAAAAGAAAGGCGCCAGATAGGCGCCTTTTTTGTGTCATGGCGATAAGCCGCAATCTGCACGGCTATCTAGCCTAGAAGGGATGAAGACTCGAGAAACTCAGCCTGGTCTGTTTGTAAGGATGAGTGATGCTTAGGTGCTCGGCGTGCAGGTGTAGACGCGGCGCGGCGGCGATAATGGCGTCGTCGCCATAGAAGTCATCACCCAGTATGGTGTGGCCTAGGGCCTTCATGTGTAACCTGAGCTGGTGGGTCCGGCCGGTGATCGGCTTGAGCTTCACTAGGGTACTGTTGCTGCGTCGCTCCAGCACCTCAAAATAGGTGGTCGCTGCCTTGCCATCGCTGGCAATCATCTGCAGCGGCGGCTGCTCACTGTCTGGCTTCATCGCCAATTCTATCTTACCCCTGTCCTGGCTCATTAGACCCGCGACCTCGGCCACATAATATTTCTCTGTGGTGCGATTTTGAAACTGGGTCTTGAGGTGAGACTCGGCCTTCTTGTTGAGGGCGAACACCATAATGCCAGAGGTGGCGCAGTCTAGCCTGTGCACCAGGATGGCCTCGGGAAATCGCTGTAACAGGCGGTTGATGGCGCAATCATGGGTCTCCTCGGCGCGGCCGGGATTGGACAACAGGCCTGATGGCTTATTGATGATAATGATGTCGCGATCTTGATAGCGAATGTCGAGCCAGGGAATAGCCGGGGGCTGATAACTAAAAATTTTCATCGTCTCTCCTCGGCGGCGATACTAACAAAGAATGCCTGCCGTGCCTATCCTATGAGCCCCTCTTTGCGCCTTGACTGCAACTTTAGTGGCGGTTTAAACAGCCCTTTACAGGAGCGGTTAGTTGAATTTTCTTAAGCTTTGTCACAGGCAGGCCGAGTTTGGTTATCATAGGTCAATTCAAACGAACAAAAATGGTTTGGCCGAGGCCGAGGCAGAGAATAAGATGGAAAACGATAATACAGCGAAGCAAGGTTATTGGATTGGCGAGGCGGGTAAGCCATGGGGTGAGGCGGAAAAGACGCAGTGGCGCGCCGCGCAGCAGAAGAAGCGCTCCTACGAGCTGGAGGTGCTGAGCAAGTTCAGCCAGGTCTGCGAGACCTTCGAGGCGCAGCAGTATGGCGAGCTGAACTATGATGAGGGGCTATATCCACTTTATGGTTTTAAATCACGCGACTGGGACCAGGCTAAGCCGACCATTCTGGTCACCGGCGGTGTACATGGCTACGAGACCAGTGGCGTGCAGGGAGCGCTACGTTTTTTAATCGCCAAGGCAAGTGAGTACAGCCAAGATTTCAATATCCTGGTAGCCCCCTGTGTCAGCCCCTGGGGTTACGAGACCATCAATCGCTGGAACCCTGAGGCGATTGACCCTAACCGCTCTTTCTATGCCGATAGCCCGGCTCAGGAGTCCCGCGCGCTGATGCAGTGGGTGGCGAGTTTCAACCAGCCGCTGATGGCGCACATAGATCTGCACGAGACCACTGACACTGACAACAGCGAGTTTCGCCCGGCTCTGGCGGCCAGAGACGCCAAGGTACAGACCAACTGGAATATCCCCGACGGCTTCTACTTGGTGGGCGATAGCGAAAATCCCAACGATGAGATGCAGGCGGCCATCATCGAGGCCGTGGCTAAGGTCACCCATATCGCCCCCGCCGACGAGCAGGGACGATTAATAGGCGAGCCCATCACTCAGTTTGGGGTGATCAACTATGCGACCAAGGCGCTGGGCCTGTGCTGTGGTTTCAGCGATGCCAGATACAACACCACCACAGAGGTCTATCCCGACAGTCCGTTGGTGGACGATGAAAACTGCATTCTGGCACAGGTGATGGCGGTAAGCTCGGCGCTGGATTATATCCGCAGCCTGGGCTGAGCTAGACCCTCACCCGAGTGAGCCCCAGCGCCGCTGTATTGATGGTCGAGGGCTTAACGGGCGAGGGCGCCGGTGAGAATGACCCCGGCGACAAAGATAAAGAGCAATCCGGTCAACAGGTTGATCATTGGGGTTGCTCTTTTCATTTTGAGCTGCATCTTGGGATGAGATAGCACCAGAGCGATCAGGCTAAACCACCCCAGAGAGAGGGCGAACATCATGGCGGTGGCGGCCACTTTAGTGCTTAGGGTTACCTCTGGGGTGATCAGGGTCGAGAACAGTGTGATAAAAAACACCAGCGCCTTGGGGTTGAGTAGGTTAGTCGACACGCCCTGCATGAAGCCCTGTGCCGCGCCGAGACCGCGCCCCGTGATGCTTGCCGCATTCAGATGGGCCTCATCGCGCCAGTGGGCGATGGCGGCGCGTATGGCGCCAATGCCCATCCAGCCCAGGTAGCTGGCGCCAATCAACTGCACCGCCATGAAGAGGTTGGGTGAGCCCTTGATGAGCAGGCTAACCCCGGTAAGGCTCAGGAGGGTGTGCAGCGTGATGGCTACCGCCAGTCCCAGCGCGGCGGCGACAGCCGTACGTCTGTGCTCCTGGGCGGCCAGCCTGACCACCAGGGCGAAATCCGGGCCTGGGCTTGCCAGGGCGACCGTGTGTATGACGGCCAAAGAGAAAAGCAGTTGCAGCTGTAATTCCATCGGTATTTAATTCTCGTTCGTTAGCGTTAAGCAGATGTCGCCATAGTAATCCTATCCGCGGCGCCGGGATTGTAAAATATTGCGCGTTTGCTTTTAGGCCAGATGTTTTTGCCTGTGGGCTAACCTATCAGGGCGTGACCCGTTTCTGAAAATGGGCCGGGGTGATCAAAAACGCCCGCTTGAACGCCTTGTTGAAATGGCTCTGATCGAAGAACCCTAAGTCATAGGCGGTGCTGATGGCGCTGTCGCCCCGCATCAGCGCCTTCTTGGCATATTCCAGGCGCAGGCGCTTCAGGTAGGCGTGGGGTGTCATGCCGGTGGCCGCCTTGAATTGACGCAAGAATTGAAACTTACTCAGGCCGATGGAGAGCGCCAGCTGCTCCAGCTCGAACTCCTGATCCAGTCCTTGATGGAACTGCTGCTTGATGTTGTCGAGCTGGGCGCCGCTCAATCTGGCCTGGCTACTCGGCAGATTACGTAGCTTACCATGGCGATAAAACAGCTCGCTGATAAAACCAAGCAGTAGCGTCTCCGCCTCCAGCGGCGTGATGTTGGCCTGATGTAGAGTAAGCTGTCTGTGCAGGTGGATGAAATAGGCCCTCAGCTTAGGGTCGTCTAGGATAGGCGTGCTGAAGTAGAGCTCGCCCTGGTTGAGCGCCTCGCCAACCTGCTGCACATAGCTGGTGGGCAGAGACATCACTAAGGCCTCGTAGCCGTTATCGGCGATGCTCTGGCCGTTATGGCTCTCGTCCGGGTTGAGGGTGGATATGTTGCCCGGCGTCAGGCGGTACTCGCTGCCTCTGTGATGGTAGCGTTGGCCGCCATGGCTGACCACGCCTATGTGGTAGTCCAGATGCACATGTTTCTCGAAGGCAAAATGGGTAAACTGCGCGCGGCTCAGCTCCATCTCTTTCAAGATGCTCGCCTGCCAATAATCGATTCTCTCTACCGCGCTTGTTGCCATCATCCCGTTTCGCTTGACTCCTGACCGGACCGTCCGATCGTCTGATTAGCCAGTGTAGATCAGGGCGTTTTCCCCTGACTAGTAAATAATTGCAGCCTCTCGGCCCATTTATTGGATTGGGGCGAGCTTAGGTCGTGAATTTCCCGATAAATTGGCTCATAATGGTCAGCTTAGAATCATGCTGACAGTTAACCTAAGTGGAGTCGGACCAGTGAAAGGACAGATCATACGTGAAATGAAGGTGCAGCCGCATATTGAGGTGGAATATGAGGTGCAAAGACGTATCGCCTTTATCAAAGCAAAGCTCAAAGAGGCGCGCGCCACCAGTTTAGTGCTGGGGATCAGCGGTGGGGTAGACTCCTCACTGGCGGGTCGTCTGTGCCAGCTGGCGGTGGATGAGCTGAATAGCGAAGGCGAGTATGAAGGCAGCTATCAGTTTATCGCGGTGAGACTGCCCTTTAAGGTGCAAAAGGATGAAGATGAGGCGCAGATGGCCTGTCAGTTCATTCAGCCCAGCAAGCTGGTGACGGTCAACATAGGTGAAGGTGTCGAAGGGATCCATCATCAAACCCTGGCGGGACTTGAAGTGGCCGGCGTCATCTCTCACCCTCACAGCAATGTCGACTTTGTGAAGGGTAACGTCAAGGCCAGAATGCGTATGATCGCCCAGTATGAGATTGCCGGCCTGACTGGTGGCCTGGTGGTGGGCACAGACCACAGTGCCGAGAACATCACCGGCTTCTACACCAAGTGGGGCGACGGTGCCTGCGATCTGGCGCCGCTGTTTGGCCTGAGCAAGCGTCAGGTGCGTCAGCTTGCCGCTGCGCTGGGTGCGCCAGACGTGCTGGTGAACAAGGCGCCGACGGCGGATCTTGAGTGTGACAAGCCACAGCTCGAAGATGAGGTCGCCTTGGGCCTGACCTATGATCAGATTGATGATTTCCTCGAAGGCAAATCGGTAGACGCCGCGGTAGAGGCGCGCTTGATCGCCATCTACAACGCGACCCAACATAAGCGTAAGCCTATCCCGACGTTATACGACTAGCGCCAGCATGACTTATCTAGCTGAATGAGTCGCAGGAAATTGAATCGATAAAGGCGCCTCGGGCGCCTTTTTCTTTGGTGAGATTCGCTCGACCTAATGCAAACCCCTTGCTTATCTCGTTGAGTGCTAAGGGTTGGGTTATCTGGTGAGCGATTCGCGAAGCTCGCGCAACCCCTCTATCAGGGCATTGGGGCACTGGCGATAATCCAGATAGGGCAGCAGGTAGATCTGACTGTTGTTCTCTCGCTGGTGTGTAAAGGTCTTGGGCTCACTTAAAGGTGTTAAGCCCAGCTTGATGGCGCTTTGCTGGCCGCACACATAATGTTCCTTTGCCATGGGTGACAGGGCATCGGCGCCGAAACGTATCTGCTCGTCGGCTTTTAATAGCCTTTTCATGTAGCCGCGCCAGTCTTCATCCGGTGCGCTGAGCTTGGCCATGATCACTAAGATCTTGCGCCAGTTGTTGCCATTGAGGGCGATCAGCTCATCTAGGCTGTCTGGCGTATCAAGCTGCCAGTCGTCGGCTAGTTGAGGAGGCGTAGGCAGATAAAAGCAACGTTTGGCACCATCTTGTCCTAAGGGCTTCACATTATCAGACATATTCTTCATTCCTTGGGCTTTGGGGCTGGAGTTTACGCAATAAAGCCGTGTATGTTAATGATTAACGGACTTGGCGCTCGTTAGCGCACACAGGGAGCCTAGCGGTTATTCGTCATGAAAACATTGCTCATCCACTCGACTAAACATCTTACCATCGCCGTCACCTATGCCTGTCTCGGCATCACTATGGCCGCGCTCGCCTTTGGGATCTGGTTTTTAAATGCCCGTCCCGACCTGTCCATCTGGCATTCGACCATGCTCGAACATCAGTTTCGCCTAGATAGCGAGGTCAAGGATTTCCCCGCCTATCAGGCTTTAGAGGCCAAGCTGTTCGAAGAAGTAGAGCAAAAGATCTATCGTCGCACCCAAGGACTAGAGCAGCCGCTCAATCGTTATTGGCATGGCAGCTTTGCCGACCCAGATAATTGGCCCCAGGCCTGGAATCGCAGTTATGAGTGGGCCAATCCTGATGCCGAGTTTGGCGTCTTGCTGCTGCATGGCATGTCAGACTCACCCTATGCCTTGTCTCACTTTGCCGAGCATTTCAGGACGCGCGCCCACCTGCTGGGGCTAAGATTACCGGGCCACGGCACCATTCCCTCTGGCCTGGTAGAGCTCAAGTGGCAGGAGATGGCCAGGGCCGTTGAGCTGGCGAGCAAACATCTTAGCCGGCAGCTGGTTGATAAACCCATCTATGTGGTGGCCTTCTCGACGGGGGCGGCGCTGGCGTTAAACCATGAGCTTGAGCAGCTAAGCCTGGGGCAGGGGCTTAGCTATCGCGGCATGATCTTCCTCTCGCCGGCCATAGGTCTGTCACCCGTGGCGGCCGGTGCCAAGTGGCAAGACAGGTTAGGGCGTATGCTGGGGCTGGAAAAGCTGAGCTGGAATTCGATTCAAACCGAGTACGATCCCTTTAAATACAACTCCTTTGCGGTCAATGCCGGCGATGTTGTCTATCAACTGGCCGAGCGCAATCAACAGCTGATACAGACGCTGCCCGAGGAGAAGTTGTCGGCACTTGCCGATATCCTGACCTTTCAGTCGGTGGCCGATGGCACTGTCTCGACCCAGGCGGTGGTGAGCGATCTCTATGGGCGCCTGCCCGCAAAGCAACATCAGTTGGTGCTGTTTGACATCAACCGTCAGCCCCTGAGCCTCGCCTTAGTCGCTAACGACCCGCTGGCCGCCTTGCTGCCCGCTCTCGGTTTGGATGCGCCCAGGTTTGATCTCACCCTAGTGCAAAATCGCAATGCTGAGTTGCAGCAACAGCCGCTATCAGCGCAGAAAGCGGCGTTAAGGCGTTTTGATGAGGTGGAGGCCAATCGATATCGGCCAGGTTATGAGGCTAGCCATCAGCCATTAGGGCTGGCTTGGCCCAAGGGGATCTACTCGCTCTCCCATGTGGCGCTGCCTTATCCGGCGAGTGACAGCCTGTATGGTACGGCGTTTGAGAAGGGCAGACACAGGGTGCAGATTGGCGCCGCGGCCGCCCGAGGGGAGCGCGGCGTGCTTGGGGTCTCGGCAGGTGAGGTGCTGCGGCAGAAATGGAACCCCTTCTTTCCCTATGTGCTAGACAGGGTCGATAGGTTTATCGATGCGCGCCAAGGGGCGCTAAGCCGCTAAGCCGGTATGCGATTAAGTCATTAAGCCAATCGCCACTAAGCTAGTCTAGTTCGATGCGGGGCTAAGCCCTGTGAGTTAAAGGCTGGCCATTAAAGTCTATTAGTTAAAGCCTGGCGGCTTGTCGCCGATGTTAGCTGAACTGATCGTCGGCCGATAGCAGCGAACAGACCACGCGATTTCGGCCATTTTCCTTAGCCTCGTAGAGGTTAAGGTCGGCCATCTTGAACCAATGATCTATGTCGCTCATATAGCCGGCATTGCTGATCACCGCGCCTATGCTAATGGTCATGCCGATCGCTTGCCGGCCCGGTACCTCAATCTGATAGGCTGCGACCTGCTCTCTAAACTGGTTCAGGTGTTGCTCTACCTGCAGGGCGTTGCATTGGGGCAGCACGAGCAAGAACTCTTCACCGCCATAGCGAGAAACGATATCCGTGTCTCGCTTAAAGAACTGCTGCATTAGCTCGGCCAGGGCAACCAGGGCTTTATCGCCCATCTGATGGCCATAGGTGTCGTTGATCTTCTTAAAGTGGTCGATATCTATGATGCAGAACGCCAATGCCGCATAGCTGCGCTTGCACATGTCGTGAATATTGGCGAAATGGTTTTCCACATAGCGCCTATTGTAGAGGTGTGTCAATTCGTCACGCTCCGCCAGCGCCTGGAGTTTAAGGTTGGCATCTTCCAGTTCTACCGTGCGTAGGGCCACTTTCTCTTCCAGCTCCAGCTGATAGCTGATCAGCTCCTGTTTACTCTTCTGAATGCTGCTGGAGAGGGCGTAGATCTCCTTGGGGGTGGTGTCAGACATCACCTCATCTTGATGTTGGGTCATGCCCCACTGGCTAAACTTCTTGGCGATGGTCTCTAGTGGTTGGGTCAGACGGTAACTGATCACCTTGATCAGTAATATGGTGATGATAAAGGCGACAAACAGCAGGCTAAAGGTAGTCAGGTATTGCTGCTCCACTTGCTTTATCAGTGGCTCGAAAGGCATCACTACATAGAGTGACCAGCCGTTTTTCAGCACATATTTAGTGTAGGCAAACTCGGGGCTTAGGCTGTCGAGCTTGCGAAAATTGATCATGTTCAGGCTGGTGCGGTAGCGCTGCCCCGAAGTAGCTACCTTAAGTGGCGTCAAGGGAGCCAGTTGTAGCGATTCCGAGGCGTATATCACCAAGTCATTCTCGTCGGTGAGTACCATGGCCTGCTCATGATATTCACGGTTGCGTTCATCTATGCTGGCAAACTTGGTCAGGTTTAATGAGCCTTCGATGATCCCTATGGGCGTGACGTGGTTGTCTCTGGAATAAATCGGCGCACTGATGGCGACGATGGGATCTGAGCCAAAGCCCCGGCCGAGGAAGGCTGGAGAGATAAAGGTCAGCTGATTGTAAAAGGCTTCCTGAAAATAGTGTCTGTCGCGGATGCTGAGGTCTTTGTTCTTAACCACATCCTTGTCCAGTCTAGAGATAGGGCTGGCGGCAGAGATGAGCGCCTCATCATCGGCGATCAGCATAGAGATAAAAAACGGGTAGCTCTGGTGCAATTTAGATAACAGGCTCTGCCACTGGGCCGAATCATAGTTAGACAGGCTCAACCAGCGCGCCGCATTATCTATGGCACTGATATGCCCCTGAATAAAGCTCTCGGTGGCCTTGCCAAGGTGCGCCGCCGAGTCTTCCAGGTTGAGTTTTACATCCTTTTGCTGCTGCTCAATGGAGTTGTTGTTGAAGATCAGCGCCGAGACTAACAGCACCAAGGTCATTACCTGGGTAAAGGTGTAGGTGAGCTGGGCGTTGAAACTCTTACGCTTTTGGTTAATCAGCTTGCCTTGAATATGCAGATGATTAGGTAACATGGTGACGCAGATGGCTCCGATCGCCGTATAGAGCATGCCGTTGATCCCCTGCTTGAGGGTGATAAAGGTCATGTAGCTGTTTGGCATCTGAAACACCAGGTTGGCGTACAGATAGAAGAGCGGCATGCCGAGCAGCAGCCAGAAGGTGATATCGGCATACAGGGTATAAAATTCCTTGCGCCGGGCATAGCCCAGCCACAGCGCCTCTAAGGGAAAGAGCAGATACATGTGCCAGCTGTCCCAGGCGAGGTGGAGGCCGGTGGCGCACAGCAGGGAGGTTAATAGGGCATACCAGGGGCCGAGGAAGATGGCCACGATCACGAAGAAGAGGTTACCAATGATCAGCTGTTGGTTACCAAAAAGGGGAATAGGTGCCAGGTTAACCAGCAAGCCGAGTAAACCCAGTAGCACGGCAAACCCAAGGTGATTCTTATTGATCAATTACATTCTTCCCTAATCTTTCATTGACGACGCAGATGACGCAAAAAATGCTTACAGAACTGCCACAGCGAATGCTGTCTGCCCGAGCCCCGAATAGGCTTTATCGGCCGCATTCAGGGCTATTTTCTAGGCCTGTATCGATACTGACACGCTTAAATAGGAGTGTAAGGGAATCCCCAGTTAAATGCTAACCAAATGTTTCTTATCACTCTTTTGTGGTTGAAGATGTTGCTTGTTCGCGTTAGGGAACGCTTTTATGCTACTCGGTATAGGTGAGATATACAGTAGTTGAGCCCCGGTAATTTGGCTTCAGTTAAAGCGTAGACTTCTGGATCGAAGTAGGCAGCAATAGGTTCTATGCAGCCATCCATCGGTGGTACCGACGATATGCCAGCCGCGCCAGTCGCGGTGTCTGCTCGTCCTTATATAGGTTTATCGGCAGAAGGTGGCCTGAGCGTTCTTTTGATAATTACAGACTTTCTGATGGAGAGGTAGCCTGTTCCTTACCCTCAGTTATTCTGGCACCAATGTCTTCCATTAAGTCCTTGAGTATATTTTGTGGTTGAAAATCGTTGAAATTCTCTAGCAAGGACAATGCATTAGTTAAGTAAGGCAATGCATAAGTTGGTGAGTTGGATTCTTTTGAATATTCTAGACACAAAAAAGCGAACAGCTTGATTTGAATTTCTAATCTCTTGCCGATTTTCTGAACAGGATTTTTAGTTGTCGCACGAAATAAATGTCTCAACTGCTGGTGGCGGTTTTGAACTATTGATTCGTTATTTAAGATTGCTCTGAAGGTGGTATTGAGTCCATCGCCTATATGAACAGAATTTGAAAGACATTCATTGATGATGTCAAGTTGCGCGCTTAACATGCCACGTAACTCATTCAACTTTGCTTCTTGCTTTAAGTGAGCGACCTGCGCTTCCATTGCTTGCCGACTCAAAGCGGTTTCTTCTTTGGTCTCTTTCAGTTCTTGCCGGGTCAAGGCTAGCTCTTGCCGTGACAGGGATAGCTCATCGCGTTGCATTTTAAGTGACCAGATCAGTAGGCCAACAGTAGCAAATCCTAGAACTGGGTTAAGCACTCCCCCAACATAGTCACCGAAAGCGCCAAAGTCAGCTTGATTACCCCAGCTACCGCTGAAGTTCATGAAATAGAGCGCAAGAATACATGCACCTAGTAGGGCAAGCAGAATGATTAACCACTTAAATGAGAAGTCTTTGTCCACATCGGGTCTGATTTGCTGTTGGATAGCGTCTTGCTCTTGCTTTGAGTGATTGGTTGTCATGTGCCTTCCATGGGGGGACAAAATGTATGAACATGATTCTACGATGCAGATTAGAGGATATCAAAACCTAAAAAGCCTCTGTTGTAATTAAGCCGCGCCTACTTCGTATATTATGGCAAAAGGAATTTATCGATTTAAGGGAGTTTTAACGAGTTTTAAACTCGCTTCATGGTAAAGTAAATGGGCCTGATAGGTATTATGAGGAAGCAAAATGATAGGCATAGAAAAGTTGTATAACAGCGCTTGGAAAAAAATTTTAATTTTTGTCATTGTGTTTGTCTTGGTGGCTTGCTTATTTCACTTTATAAAATCTTTACAACCGTTTTTAAAAACATTGGTTGAACTCGGTCAAGTGTTGACTGCGTTAGCAGCTTTTATTGGTGCATATGCAGCATTTAGAGGTGTTGATAGTTGGCGAAGACAATTATACAGTGCAGCCAGACTTACAAAATTAACCGACTTTAATAAGCAATTACTTACTTATGAAGAAAAGCTTAATTCTGCTGCCGAACTATTACACATCTCGTTGCTTAAGGTTTATCTTGGTAAAAAAGAAAATGTTGCAGAGAGCACAATAGATTTTCTAGAACGAAAAGAGAGCCAGTTGATAGGCATCATTGATAGTTTGAGAGCTGAAGCTCGAATTATTGATAAGTTATGTATGGTAGATGGCTCTGAAACAAAAGCCCAGATGTTGAGTGAGCTTGTTAGAATACTATCAAGCAAGACAAATAAATATTTAAAATGTCGAGATTACACAAAGCTGAAAGAGTACAGTGAAGAGCTATTTCAGTATTTGGGTTCTATAAAAGATATTGTCGCCAAGTACGAACAAGGTATTAATTAATCCCTTAACCTTCCCAATTCACTAGCCAAGCCTCCATACTCAGAATGGGCACCTCAATGTAACTGAGAGTGCTTTTTATGTCTGTTAAATCTAAACCCAAAGCCTTGGCGATTGGCTTTGCCCCCTCAGCTAATTTACTTAATTATCGATGAAGGGTAGCCTTGCCAAGGCGAAGGTTTATTAAGCCGGCTTAACCATATCCAGATTTAAGGCGTGGATGGCACGTTGCTATTGAGGCAAAGGAATGTGGAAACAGCAAATCCCAGACAGCAAAAAGCCAGCTTTTCAGCTGGCTTTTTTGAATTTGGTCGGTATGAGAGGATTCGAACCTCCGACCCCTGACACCCCATGACAGTGCGCTACCGGGCTGCGCTACATACCGATTTTATCCAAAGCAGCAAAGACTTGGGGTCTGCTTCGAACAGGCAGAACTTTATCAAGTCGTTTGCCCCTGTGCAAGTGTTTCAGCCGTGGAGCCTGATCGACTGGCTAGTTTATAGTCGCTAGCGACTCACTACCCTAATGGTTATAGAAGCGTCGTCCTTCGCGCATCACCTGGATAAGCTCGGGGGCGCTGATCTTCTTGTTGCGCAGACGCTGGCTATAGTCGCGGTTATAGATACGGTATTTGCCGTGTCTATCGATCACAGTGATCTCATCTTCCTGGTAGATACCAAACACCAGATTGTCGCCGATATAGGTCCAGTTCTCGCTTTGGGGCTGCAGTATGTTGCGCCCGGCGCTGTAGTCGCTCGGCTTGTTGGTGCAGTCGAGCAGCTGAGTCATCAGGGTCGGCACCACGCCGTAGTGGCTGCTGGGGTAAGTGACTGTCTTGTCATACTCCATGCCGGGCCAGTGGATGATCAAAGGCACATGCACGTTGGCCGGTGACAGGTTGCCACGCTGGTTGTCGTTGTCGCCGGTAAAGACCTTGCCCGAGACGCCGGTGACCATCACGAAGGTGCTGTCGGGCAGGCGCTCGATAAGCCGCTGTAGCTGCTTGTCGATGAAGTTGAGCGACTGGCGATATTGGTTAAACAGTACCTTCTGCGCCGGTTTGAGTGGCGTGGCGGGTTTGACCGTCTCGATACCCAGGAAGCCGATAGGGGTATCGTAGCTGTCCGGGCTCTGCAGGTTGAGCAGGGCAAACCAAGGTTTCTCCTGCTGCATGCGCCACTGGTCGAAGCTGTCTATGGATTGAATATCGGCATCGGCCACGCCATTGGTCAGCGGCTGCAGGTGGGAGGTCAGGTCCTGATAGATGGCCTGGGGCTGAATAGTGCTTGTCTCGGGGGCGAAGCGTGCCAGGGTATAGCCCTGTTTGGCCAGCTCCTGGGTGAACACGGGTGAGCGATAGCTAAGATCGTCGGCGGCGATATAGCTGCCCTGCAAGCCATAGAGCAGGGAGAACATGCCGCTGTTGTGCATATTGCCGCCACTCAGGTGCTGCTTAAATTCGTGGTTGTGTTTGCCGTATTCATAGAGGAACGGCATGGTGTCCTTGTTGACCAGATCGGCCCTGAAGCCGTCGATGGCGACCATCAATATGTTGATCTCAGGGTTGGCGCTGCACTGCAGCGGCGAGATCGGGTAGTTGAGGCTAGGTTGTAACTTGCTCGGGTCCTGAGGCTTGTCGCTCTTCTCTATGCCGTGGCTCTCCATGAAGGAGCGAGCGGTGGCGGGATAAGAGAGTGGGTAGGCATCATCCAGGCGGGTGATCTCCGTGATGTCGGCGGCATCGGCCCAGATATGGATCAGGTGGCTGCTGACGAAACACAGGCCGATCACTAAGACCACCTTAGGGCCGTAGTTAGACTTACGGATCTTCTCTATCCGCTTCCACAGGAAGTTGGCGGCAGTCAGCTCGAGGATGATGATCCCCAGCGGCGTCACTATATAGGAGGTGCCCTGCAACAGGGCGTTGAGATCGGCCCAGGCAATGTCGAATACAAATGGACTAAGGTGCAGACCGTAGTCGTCGTAAATTAGGGTGTCATACAGCAAGATACACAGGCCAAGGGTGGCGGCAAAGGCCGCGAGCCCGCGCAATATCTTGGAGTAGGGCAGCAGTAGGGTGATGGGAAACAGCACCACCAGATAGACGATGAAGGCGAGGAAGCTAAAGTGGCCCAGGGTGCTGATGGCCAGATAACCCCAGCCAATCCAAGACTCGGGCGCGCCCACGGTTTCAATATAACGGACGCCGACTATCATCGCCAAGAAGCCGTTGAAGAAGGCAAACCAATGCCCCCAACTGACTAAGCGTGACACACGATCACGGCCCATCTCTTTTTTACGCTCGATCATAGGGATCCGTTATTTGTTGAAATACTTGTCTATCTTAATTTTTTTTAAGGCGGATTGGCCAGTTTTTTGCGAACAAAAACCGCTTTTTTAGCCGTTAGTGTTAGCTTTTTACCGACTGGGTCAGCGCCTTGGCAAACTGCTCGGCCACTTGGGCGCGCGCTTCTTCAGGCACCTTGCGCAGCAGCAGATCTGTCACACAGTTGCCCAGCACCATGAGGCTGAGGTCGGTCGGCGCCTGGTGCTTGTCGAGTACTGCCAGGATCTCGGCGATAACGGCTTCGACCTGGGCGTTTGAATATTTAGATTGGATAGCCATATTTAAAAATTTTTTCACTTTAATTTGAAATAGCGGCATATAATAACGGATTTCTACCAACATCACTATCGAGGCTTATGAGTATTAACGTCGAACAAGCAATTATTCACGCGATATCCCAAGATGGCGAAGGCCAGCTCAGCTGTAGATTGCGTCCACAACCGCTGCTAAATAGTCAAGCCGTCGAAGCCATGCTCGAAGAGCTGCATCAAACCTACACTAGTAAGTCGGGTAAGGGGTTTGGTCATTTTGGTACCCACGGCGAAGATGGTGAAGCCAACCCACAGTTTAAAGAGGCCCTGAGCCAGTATCTGGGTGGCGAGCTTGGGTTCGTCGAGTTTTCCGGCATGGCGGGTAAGCTGCTGCAGGAAGAGCTCGCCAAGTATGACTTCAGCCAGGGGGGCTTCCTGCTGCTGGCCTGTTATACCTATATGACCAGCGACTACCTGTTTGTCTCTCTGCTCAACGCCAAGTCGTCGATGACGGTGCTGGACGATATGGAGCTGTCGCAAAACACTCACCTGGATCTCAACAATGTGCAGCTGGCAGCCCGTATCGATCTGACCGAGTGGCAGGCCGATCCGGACTCGCTCAAGTATATCTCCTTCGTGCGCGGCCGCGCCGGACGTAAGGTGGCCGATTTCTTCCTCGACTTCATGGGCTGTGTCGAAGGGGTAAACACCAAGGCGCAGAACAAGTCGCTGATGAATGCGGTAGAAGATTTCGTGGCCAGCAGCGAGCTGACCAAGGATGAGCGCCAGCAGTGCCGCGAGAAGGTGTTCGAGTACTGCACCGAGCGGGTCGATAGCGGCGCCGACATTCAGCTTAAAGACTTGGCCGATGAACTGGCCGATGCGGGTATGGACTCCTTCTACGATTTCGCCCAGGGCGGCGACTATGAGCTAGAAGAGGAGTTTCCCGGCGATAAGCCGACTTTGCGTCAGCTGAAAAAGTTCTCCGGTACCGGCGGTGGCGTGACCATCAGCTTCGACGGTCAGCATCTGGGCGAGCGGGTGATCTATGACCCCATCTCAGATTCTATCTTGATCAAGGGCGTGCCGGCTAACCTCAAAGATCAGCTGGATCGTCGCCTCAAGGGCGGTCAATAACCAATTAACGGGCTATTCAGCGCCAGAAAAAAGCGTCTGTGTTAGACGCTTTTTTCATTTATGATGTGTAATGTGAGTCGGTTTGGTTAGACGACGAACGCTTAACCGCTGCATGACTTGCTAAAATATCGCAGATGAGTTGAAATTATCTGCTGAAACAACAGTACTGTTGAAACAAATGTGTCCTCCGGCCGTTTGCCGATGGGATCAATTAAGGTGGACTGTTTTTCTGCCGACGGAGCGTAAATGCAACTTTTTGTTAGAGATTTAACCGTAATCGATTTTTCTTACCTGTGCCCTATCCGTGGCATGGTCGGGGAGAGCTGGATTGTCGACGTGCTGCTCGATGGCGGCCTGGACGATCAGAACATGGTGCTGGACTTTGCCAAGGTAAAGCGCACCATCAAGAACACCATAGACGATGTGGCCGATCACCGCTTGCTTATCCCTACTGCCTGCGCCGAGGTGAGATGGCAGCAGCAGGGCGATCGTGTCTGGATGGATTTCAACAGCCTGCAGGGAGATATCCATCTCGCCTGTCCCGCTCAGGCCTTTGCCCTGATCCCCACTGAGATCATCGATTTTGACAGCGTTAACGCCTTCTTGCAGAAAGCCTTGAAAGAAGTGCTGCCTGACAACGTGCAGGGCATCGCATTGACCCTGCGTAACGAGCTGCACGAGACCCCTTATTACCACTATTCTCATGGCCTGAAGAAACACGATGGTAACTGCCAGCGTATCGCTCACGGTCATCGCAGCCCGATCAACGTGTTTGAAAATGGCATCGCCGCGCCTAAGTGGGACGAGTATTGGGCCCGCCGCTGGAAAGATATCTATCTCGGCAGCCAAGATGACCTGGTCGAGGTGGACGAGCTGGACCTGTCACCGCAGACAAGCGTGAGCGATGAGACCCACTACGGTTTCCACTATGTGGCGCCGCAAGGGGATTTTCAGCTGGCCATGCCTAAGAAGCGCTGCGAGATCATCCCACACGATACTACGGTAGAGCTACTGGCCGACTTTATCGCCACCACGCTGGCGAGCGAAAACCCAGAGAGCGAATTTAAGGTGATCGCCTATGAAGGCGTGGGTAAGGGCGCCATCGCCTCTAAAGGCGAGCGTCACGTCTAGCAGCTTGTCAGACGTTTTACTTAGCCTTAATCCTTTATTAGCCTGAATCGATAGGAGTCGAATTTGAACTTGTTGCGCTTAGTTGTGGCTGTGCTCTGTCTTGGTGGCGCCGTGGGCGCTAAGGCCGAGGTTAACTTGAGTGGCAAGATGGAGCAGGGGGCGCTTATTCGCGGCCAGGCTCAGGCGGGAACCCAGGTATGGCTCAACGGCGAGCCGGTTAAGGTGAGTCCCGAGGGGCTGTTTGCCTTCGGTTTCGAGCGGGAAGCCGCGCTAAATCAAGAGCTTAAACTTGTCTACCCAGATGGCCTGACCCAGTTTATGCCCCTCAAGATAAGCGAGAAGCAGTACAAGATAGACAAGGTCAATGGCATCGCCAAGAAGATCATGAAGCCAGATCCTAAGGCCCTAGAGCGCGCGGCCAAAGACAGCAAGCAGGTCAAGGCGGCCAGAGCCACCTTCTCGGGGCAGACCGCCTTTG
This sequence comes from Shewanella aquimarina, assembly GCF_023349185.1. GTDB lineage: Bacteria > Pseudomonadota > Gammaproteobacteria > Enterobacterales > Shewanellaceae > Shewanella > Shewanella aquimarina. The sequence goes on from NZ_JAKIKY010000006.1 coordinate 28,911, forward strand.
CTCAAGACTTCATCTGGCCGCTGACCGGCCGCATCTCGGGCGTGTATGGCAGCCAGCGGGTCTATAACGGCAAGCCGGGCAATCCTCACTATGGCGTGGATGTGGCGGCCAAGACAGGCACAGTGGTGGTCGCGCCGGCCGATGGCGTGGTGACCCTCTCTGTGCCCGATATGTTCTACTCTGGCGGTACCATGATCATCGACCACGGCTATGGGGTGAGTTCCAGCTTCCTACACCTGAGTAAGCTGTATGTGAAGCCGGGTGAGACCATCAAGCAGGGTCAACCCGTTGCCGAGGTGGGCGCCACCGGACGTGCCACCGGGCCGCACCTTGACTGGCGTCTCAACTGGTTCCAGATGCGACTGGATCCCGTGACTGTGGTACCGTCCATGGCGAGTGTGCTTGAGCGTCAAAACCAGGCCAAACAGACCAAACAGACCAAACAGGCAAATTAGGTCAAGTATGGTAAATCGCTCTCTGACAAGGTGAGTGGAACGAAATATTAGTGAAGGCGGCCAAGGGTCGCCTTTTTCATGTCTCTCATTCTTTATCTCTTCCTCTGTTTCTCGCTTTCTTAACCCATCTGGCGTTTGGGTGATCGATTCTTGGTATCGCTGCGTATGCAAGTTATAGGTCAAGCAGATATCGTAAGCAGCAAAGTTACAGCGCTTAGATTTCTGCGTTGGAAAGCATTTAAGCAGAAGAGTCGTGTAAGTCAGTATGAAGATCACCCATGAAACCAGCCCTGCCACTGGGGCGCAGCAAGCGGGTCACACAGAGTCGCGGCAACAGCAGCCAGCCAGGCTAGCGGAGCAGACCCTGGCGGTTTTCCCCCTGCCGCTGTTTGTGCTGCCGGGCGGCGTGCAGCGCCTGAGGATCTTCGAGCAGCGTTATCTTGCTATGGTTTCAGAATCCTTGATTACAGAATCCATGGCGGCTGAGTCCACAGGCAGCGGCTTTGTGATCGCCCGCTACGATAAGGCCTTTGATTTCAATGTGCCCGACTGGGGCACCAAGGTACAAATCGTCGATTTTCATCATGGCGAAGATGGCCTGCTGGTTATCGATGTTAGGGCCAGTCATCTGGTGAGCCTGGACAGATTCGAGGTGCGTGGCGACGGCCTGTTGATGGCGCGCTGTCGCTATCGCGACCATTGGCCCTCTCAGCCGCCCAGTGCTCGGCGCGGCGAGCTGGGGCAGGCCCTCAGCGAGCTGTTTGTACAACATCCTCCATTGGCGCAACTCTACCCTCAGCCAGAATTTAATCGGCTGGATTGGGTCTGCGCTCGCTTTTTAGAGATATTGCCTTTATCTTTGAATGAGAAGGAGAAATTCATCTTGCCTAACAGTTTTCCTCAGGCAAAGTCGTTTCTCGATACATTTATTTTGGGTCAGGACAAAATTAATTGATCCAAGTTGCCGGCGCCTGCGTATAGACGATTATCTATGGGTCATACGTGAATTCAGATGCAGACATTTGTTAGCGCAGGCGCCCCGGATAAAGGGAGTGCGAACATTAACAGTCATCCAGAGACGCAGGTACCGCCAGAGTTGTCTGTCTGGTTGGTGCGGGTTGCCGATGCAAGGGACAAGCAGGCGTTTACCCGTCTGTTTCAATTTTTTGCGCCTAAGATTAAACGCTTTGGTATCAAGCAGCTAGGCAACGAGGCTCAGGCACACGAGTTGGTGCAGGAGACCATGAGTAATGTCTGGCGCAAGGCGCATCTCTATGACGGCGACAAGGGCGCGGCCACCACTTGGGTCTATACCGTGATGCGTAATGCCGCCTTCGATATGCTCAGGCGTGTCAAGGCCAAGGCGGAGATGAATCTCGGTGACGACATCTGGCCTATCGAGCAGGTGCAGAGCGAAGAGGCACTACCTGAATTTGCCGACCATCTGATGGAGAAGCAGATGCTTGCCTATGTCGACAGCCTGCCCGAGGCACAACGCGCCGTGGTCAAGGGTGTCTACTATCAGGAACTCTCCCAGGAGCAGTTGGCACAGCAGTTCGGCGTACCCATAGGCACCATTAAATCCAGACTCAGGCTCGCCCTGGCGAAACTCAAGCAGCAGATGGGAGACCAGCAGCATGATTAATCACCATCCCACTTCTGACGTGCTGGCACAGTTTGTTGCCGGTAACTTACCCGCCTCGGTATCCGTATTGGTGTCGAGCCACGTCGAGCTGTGCGCCGAATGTGCCCGCTCGGTGCAGCGGTTAACCCAGCAGGCTGCCATCGACGCCTTTGGAGAACTTGCTGACGAGACAGCAGGCGATGAGTTGCTTGTAACCGATATGACAAGCGAACTGGCCGGCGAATTTGAGTTCGAGCTAGAAGATTTCGACGAGTGTATCGCCGCCATCACGGCCGAGGAAGCCGATGACAAGCGTCAGTTGCCGCAAACCGTTACCGAAATTGCCGTGGGAGGAGAGCGTATCGCGCTGCCGACGGCGCTCAGGTCGATTCCCCTCAAGGAGTGGCAGGGCATGGGTAAGCTGTCACGCTCGCGCCTGGCACTGGACGATGGCGATCTCAGGATGAGCCTGCTGCACATAGATAAAGGTGGCAGCGTGCCTTGTCACACCCACAAAGGGTTCGAGATCACCTTGCTGCTGCAGGGCAGCTTCACCGATGAGATGGGCGAGTATCGCAAGGGCGACTTTATCTGGCTCGACGGCCAGCACACCCATCAGCCGGTGACCGAAGAGGGCTGTGTCTGCCTCACGGTTTCCAGCGATGCGATCCATTTTACCCAGGGGATGAGCCAGCTGCTTAACCCAATCGGACGTTTTATCTACTAATTCCTTGATGCCTGGTCTGCTAAATGGAGGCGACATGAAGAAGAAATTGAAGATAGGCATAAGTGCCTGTGTGATGGGGGAGCCGGTACGCTTCGACAGAGGCCATAAAAAGTCCGGTTTCTGCATGGAACAACTGGCGGAGTTTGCCGAGTTTAAGCCCGTATGCCCAGAGATGGCTATCGGCCTGCCGGTGCCTAGGCCAACCATCAGGCAGATCGTTAAGGACAATATCATCACCGTCTCTCGTCCCGACGGCAGCGGCGATGTGACCGAGGCCCTGAAAGCGTTCGGCGCTAAGGCCGCCCAAGGCTATCAGGATCTGGCGGGCTTCGTGTTTTGTGCCAAGAGCCCGAGCTGTGGCATGGAGCGGGTGAAGGTGTATCACCATCATGGTAAAGGCTCTGAATCCACAGGTGTTGGTGTGTTCGCCGAGCAGGTGATGAAGGCCAATCCGCTGCTGCCTTGTGAGGAGAACGGCAGGTTGAATGACCCCATCATTCGCGAAAACTTCACCACCCGTATCTTTACCTATCAGAAGTGGCTGGATCTTAAGGCCGAAGGGCTGACCCGGCACAAGCTGATACAGTTTCACAGCGCCCATAAGTACCTGGTGATGAGCCATCATGTACAGAGCTACCGAGAGCTGGGGCGTCTGCTGGGCCGCGCCGATATTGGTGTCGAGGAGCAGGGCGAGCGCTATATCTCTGGTTTGATGCAGGCCCTTAAAAATAAGGCGTCCCGTCGCAGTCATACCAACACCCTGCAGCATCTGCAGGGCTACTTTAAGCGCCAGCTCGATGAGCATAAGCGCCGTGAGCTGACCGAGGAGATCGCCGCCTATCGCGAGGGGCTGTCACCATTGTTGGTGCCACTGACGCTGATTAAACATCACCTTATCGAGTATCCCAACGAGTACCTGCAGCAGCAGGCTTATCTCAATCCTCATCCTAAGGAGCTGAGACTGAGGTATGGCTATTGAGCGCATTACTCTGGCTGAGAAGGGACTTTCGCCTCCATGACAACCCCGCCTTGAGTGAGGCGGTTCGCCTTGGGGTAAAACAGGCCGTCTTTATCGCCACCCCGGCCCAATGGCATAACCATGATATGGCGCCGATCAAGGCCGATCTCATTCGACGCCATCTTAAGTTGATGCATAAACGGCTATCTGAGTATGGCATTGAGCTGTTGGTGTTATCGGCCGCTGACTTTAGCGAACAGGTAAAGGTCCTGTGTGACTTTTGCCGCGCTAACGCAATCACGCTGCTGCTGGCCAATGGCGAGCCGGAACTCGATGAGCGTCAGCGTGACGCCGACGTCATGGCCACAGGCCTGGAGCTGAGGCTATGGCAAAACGATTGTATCTTGCCACCCGGCGGCGTGCTCAATCAGCAGGGGGAGATGTTTAAGGTATTTACCCCCTTCAAGAAGGCCTGGCTTAAATGTGTCGCCGCTCGAGGCATAGAGTGTGTGCCGACGCCGACACTTGAGAAACCTTTGACGAGTGATGAGGTGTTGGTAGGCGGTGCCGACGCCTTTACCTTAGATTATCCCCTGGAGGACTCCAGTATCTGGCCTGATAGTGAGCAGGTGATGACTAAGCTCTTGCCCGCTTTTTGGCAGGAGAAGCTGCTCGACTATAGTGAACTACGTGATTTCCCCGCTATCAAGGGCACCTCGGGGCTCTCTCCCTACTTAGCCATAGGCGCCATCAGCCCACGTTGGCTGGCACTGCAACTGGTGCAGCGTCATCCAGAGGTGATCTATGACTCCCAGCACGCCGCCTTTTCCTGGCTCAACGAGCTGATTTGGCGCGACTTCTATAAACATCTGCTGTTTCACTATCCCGATCTCATCAAGGGCAGGAGTTTTCAGCCCAAGTATGAGTCGCTGCCCTGGCCCAATAACGAGGCGCACTTTCAGGCCTGGTGCGAGGGACGCACCGGATACCCCATAGTCGATGCCGCCATGAAACAGCTGCGCCGCACCGGCTGGATGCACAATCGTCTAAGGATGATAGTGGCCAGTTTTCTGACTAAACACCTGCTGGTGGACTGGCACAAGGGCGAGCGCTTCTTTATGCAGCAGCTGATCGATGGTGATTTTAGTGCCAATAACGGCGGCTGGCAGTGGGCGGCCAGCACGGGCTGTGATGCCCAGCCCTATTTTAGGATCTTCAACCCTATCACCCAGAGCCAAAAATTTGATCCTCGGGGCGATTTCATCCGTAAGTATCTACCAGAGTTAAGTGAGGTGCCCGACAAGCAGATCCACTTCCCCCATGACTATTTGGTGAGTCAGGGCAAGGGTGAGATCTACCCCGCGCCGATAGTGGACCATAAGGCGGCGCGTGCAAGGGCCCTGGCGTTTTATAAGGTGGAATAGGATGACAAAGACGATGGCAAACGCCTTGTGGTTACAAAACTTTATCGCCGTGTATAGCGACCTCGGCACAGAGAACCTGGAGGGGCTGCGACGGATCTATCATCCCGACATAGTGTTTTGCGATCCCCTGCATCGCGTCGAGGGGCTGGATGGCCTGCTGGGCTATTTTCAAGGGCTTTATCACCAGGTGATAAGCTGTGACTTCACCATAGCGTCGGTCTTAGAGCATCAGGGCGAGGCCGCCGTCTACTGGACCATGACCTTCAGACACAAACAGCTTAATGGCTGCCAGCCAATTGAGGTCGAGGGGCACTCTCAACTGCGGGCCAAGGACAACAAGGTGATCTATCACAGGGATTACTTCGATGTCGGCGCCATGTTATATGAACAGCTGCCGTTGCTCGGCAGCCTGATCCGCGCGGTAAAACGCCGCGCCGTGAACTAGGAGGCCGGGATGAAACTCATGATAACGGGCGCCACCTCGGGGATCGGCAAGCAGCTGGCCCTGGGCTATGCCAAGGCCGGTCACCAGGTACTGGCCTGCGGGCGCAGCCAGGCAAAGCTCGATACACTCACACAGGCATCGGCAAATATTGATGCCCTCTGTTTCGATTTGACCCAGTATGATAGCTATCCCGAGCTGCCTGCGGCTAGTGGACCGCTGGATCTGCTGATCCTCAACGCCGGGGATTGCGAATATATCGACGATGCCCTTAATTTCGATGCTAAGCGTTTCGAGAAGATCATCAATATCAATCTTATCGCCATCGGCTATGCCCTGCAGGCCTGGTTGCCAAGGCTAAGACCCGGCGGTCGCCTGGTGTTGGTGAGCTCCAGCGCTCAGCTGCTCGCGCTGCCACGAGCCGAAGCCTATGGCACCTCCAAGGCGGGACTGAGTTATCTGGCCAAGGTGCTGGCCATCGATCTGGCGAGACATCAGATAGAGGTGACCCTGGTGCATCCGGGCTTTGTGCAGACACCGCTCACCGATCGCAACACCTTCGCCATGCCCATGATGATCGGCGCCGAGGAGGCGGCCGACACCATAATGCGTGGTATCGCCAAGGGTAAGCGTGACATACGCTTCCCGCGCCTGTTTATCCTGGTGATGCGTGGCCTCTCGCTGTTACCTTTTTCACTCTGGCGTCGTCTCGCCATGAGGATGGTGTCTCCATGAAGAAAATTGCCATTATCGGCTCGGGCATCTCGGGCCTGACCTGCGCCTATCTGCTGGACAAGCACTATGAGGTGACCCTGTTTGAACAGAACGACTATGTGGGCGGCCACACGGCCACCGTCGATATAAATCACCAGGGGCGCGACTACGCCATAGACACCGGCTTTATCGTGTTTAACGACAGAACTTACCCCAACTTCAATCGCCTGCTGGCCATGCTTGGCATTGAGGGACAGGCCACCGAGATGAGCTTCAGCGTCCATAATCGTCAGACAGGTTTCGAGTATAACGGCCACGGCCTCAATAGCCTGTTTGCCCAGCGGCGCAACCTGTTTCGTCCCCGTTTCTGGCGTCTGCTGAGTGAGATCTTAAGCTTCAATCGACTCTGCAAGGAGAGTTATGGCCAGGACGCCGTGCCCGAGGGGATGACCCTGGGGGAGTTTCTGACGCAGCATGGCTTTTCATCATTTTTCAGCGAGCACTACATACTGCCCATGGGGGCGGCTATCTGGTCGACCAGCCTGAAAGAGATGCAGGCCTTCGAGCTTAAGTTTTTCATCCGTTTCTTCTATAACCATGGCCTGCTCAACATCAGTGACAGGCCGCAGTGGTATGTGGTGCCAGGCGGCTCGCGCCAATATGTTGAGGCGATCCTCGCCGGCCTCTCTTGTCCGGTACATTTAGGTAGCCAGATTGAGGGGGTATATCGCCACGACGGTGAGGTAAGGTTAGTGATGCAAGGGGGGGAGACACAGGTATTCGATGAGGTGATCTTCGCCTGTCACTCGGACCAGGCGCTCGCGCTGCTGGGGGATGCAACGCCCGAGGAGCAAGCGGTTCTGGGGAGCATCCCCTACAGCCGCAACGAGGTCGTGCTGCACACCGACATCAAGTTATTGCCTAAGCGGCCACTGGCCTGGGCGAGTTGGAACTACATGCTGGATGATAATCTCGAGCGTGCGGCCTGCGTCACCTACAACATGAACATACTGCAGGGCATAGAGAGTAATACCACCTTCTGTGTCACCCTGAATCAGAGTGAGGAGATAGAGGATGACAAGGTGCTGCGCCGCTTTGTCTATCACCATCCCGTGCTGAACGAGGCCAGTGTCGCGGCCCAGCAGCGGCGCCTGGAGATCTGCGGTAAGGCTCACACCCATTTTGTCGGCGCCTACTGGTACAACGGTTTTCATGAAGATGGCGTGCGCAGTGCCCTGGATGTCACCAAGCGCTTCGGGATGAGTCTATGAGTGCATTGGGTCAAGGCTCGTCCAGCCCTCGAGAGCTTGATGAGCATAGCGGCATCTATACGGGCCAGGTGCGTCATCGCAGGTTTGGCGATATCCCACATGCCTTCGGCTATCGTCTCTACATGATGGGGCTGGATCTCGACGAGCTGCCGGCCGTCACCGCCCGCAGCTGGCTGTTTGGCCAGCGCTGGTTCAACCCCATACGTTTTTATGAAAAAGATTACCTCAAAAATGAACCCGGCAGCCTTAAGCAGCGTATTGCCCAGAAAGTCGTCGCACTCGGTGGACGTTGGCAGGCAGACAACAGGGTGGTGATGTTGGCCCAGTGCCGCTGCCTGGGGATCTATTTCAGCCCCATCAACTTCTACTTCTGTTACGACGAGCAGCAAGTTTGCCGCTACATGTTGGCCGAGGTGAGTAATACGCCATGGAATCAGAGGCACTATTACCTGTTGAGCCTGGAGGGTGAGATGAAGATTAACAAGGCATTTCATGTATCGCCCTTCATGGAGATGGAGATGACCTACCACTGGCGGGTGTCGCCGCCGACGGCCAAGGCGATGGTGCATATCGAAAACCATCGGGAGACCGAGGGGGTCACTAAGGTGTTCGATGCCACTTTGGCGCTCGACAGGCAGGGGATCACCCCAAGCAACCTGATGAGCACCTGGCTCAGGATCCCGGCGATGACGGTAAAGATGGTCCTGGGGATCTACTGGCAGGCCCTTAAGCTGTTTGTTAAGCGCGTGCCTTTTATCACGCATCCCGATGTCGGTGAGTCGGCCAAGTAGCAAAGATCACCGCGGGCGTAACCAACGGGGCGGCGCAACATAGAGCCTGAATCAGAGAGTATTTCATTTAGCGAGGTAGAGATGGAACAGATAATCAAACAAGAAAACGGCGTGAAGCCTCGCGGCGCAGCAGTTAACGAGGCCGTTAAGCGCGGCGCTAAGCCAAGATATCGCGCCCTGGTTCTCCGTCTATTGGAGCAGCTCCAGGGGGGACGTATCACCTTGGTCGAAAGCGACACTCGTCAGCAATTTGGTGAGCTAACCTCTGGTCTTAACGCCGAGATTGTGGTGCTGGATCCCAGCTTCTATCGGGACCTTATTCAGGGCGGTAGCATAGGCGCCGCCGAGGCCTTTCTCGACGGTAAGTGGACCAGCCCTGATCTTACCCTCCTGATCCAGCTGATGGCCCGCAATCAAACCCGGCTGGATGCCCTGGAGCAGAAGGTGGCCTGGCTGACCCGCATCAAGCATCTGTTTTTAAGGCTGAGTCAGCGCAATACCGAGCAGGGCGCCAAGCGCAACATCCTTGCTCACTACGACATAGGCAACGAGCTCTACGAGCGCTTTCTCGATTCGAGCATGCTCTACTCCTGCGCCCTCTATGATGAAGCGGCGCAGAGCCTGGCCCAGGCGCAGCAAAATAAGCTGCGTACCATCTGCGACAAGCTGGAGCTCAAACCGGGCGAGCATGTGCTGGAGATAGGCACAGGCTGGGGCGCACTGGCCATCTATATGGCGCAGCATTATGGCTGCCAGGTTACTACGACCACCATATCCGATGCCCAGTATCAATATGCCAAGACAAGGATAGAAGAGGCTGGCCTTAGCGAGCAGATAACCCTGCTCAAGCAGGACTATCGTCGCCTCACGGGGCAGTATGACAAGCTGGTCTCCATAGAGATGATAGAGGCCGTGGGCCACGAATACCTGGGGACCTTCTTCGAGACCTGTTCAAAGCGACTCAAGCAAGACGGCAAGATGCTGCTGCAGGCCATAACCATCAGCGATGGTCGCTATGACAAGTATCGCAGGGGCGTCGACTTCATTCAGAAATATATCTTCCCCGGTGGCTGTCTGCCCTCGGTAGCCGTGATGAGCGAGCAGATCGCCAAGCGGACCGACATGGTGATCTGCGATCTGCAAGATATTGGCCTGCACTATGCCAGAACCCTGTATGACTGGCGTCAGGCCTTCGAGCAGGCCTGGCCGCAGCTGGAGGCACTGGGTTATGACGCCAGCTTCAAGCGTCTCTGGCTATTCTACTTCTGTTACTGCGAAGGGGCATTCAAGGAGCGGCTGATCGCCACTCATCATCTGGTTGCCCGTAAGCCCAGGTATTTTGGGGCTCAGGATGAAAGCGTTCTGGCTTATTAACCTTGGCCTGTTCCAGCTGGCCTGGTGGTCGGCGGCCTGGCTGACGCAATCGGCCAGCTACATCATCTCTGGGCTGATCATCTTGCATTGCCTGCTGTCGCCCAGTCTGAAAGCGGATCTGAGGCTGATGGCGCTGCTGCCGCTAGGCTTGCTGGTCGATGGCGTGCTGATTGCCCTCGGCTGTTTTCGCGGCATCGAGTCGGCATTTCCTCTCTGGCTAGCCCTTCTTTGGGTGATCTTCTTGATGAGTCTTAACCATAGCCTGCGCGCGCTGTCACGGCTCGGCCTGCCTTGGCTGATGCTTATCGGCGCCTTCGGTGGGGCGGGCAGCTACTGGGCCGGTCTGAGCCTGGGGGCGTTGGCGACCCCACTGTCCGATCTCAATTTTTGGTTGGTCACGGCGCCGGTTTGGGCATTGCTCCTGCCTTTGTTGGTGTGGGGGCAGGGGATGTTATCTGCGCAGCAAGTGAGTCAGGTAAGAAAGTGAGGTGAGTCATGGGTAAATATCTATTGCTATTACTCTTTAGCCTGAATGTTCAGGCAGCCGATCTCGACCGGTTACACAAGATAGGTAGCGCCGAGATGCAGTATCTATTTTGGACCTTGTATCGCGCCGAGCTGTATGGCACTGCCCCTGAGTATCAGGCCGCTGGTGACAAGGCGCTGAGAATTAATTACTACCGAGATATCGACAGTGATGCGCTTATTGAGGCGACCATAGACCAATGGCGTCACCTGGGGTATTCCGACGAGCAGATAGCGCCTTGGCAGGCACATATTAAGGACCTATGGCCCGACGTGCGCCAGGGCGACAGCCTGACGCTATGGGTGAACTCACAGGGCGACAGTCATTTCTACTTCGGTGACGAGGAGCTGGGACAGATCCAGGATCAAACCTTTGGCGAGGCGTTTCTGGCTATCTGGTTATCTGAGCGCACCTCTGAGCCTGAGCTCAGGCAAGGCTTATTAGGATTAAGACAATGAAAAAGATCATTTTACTAGGTTTGTCCTGTCTTGTGTTGCTGCTCGGCGGCTGTGGTAGTGCATCACTCGAGGATTATCGCGATACCAGCCCGGCGCTGCATCTGGATCAGTTTTTCGACGGTAAGCTAAAGGCCTACGGCATAGTGCTTGACCGCTCGGGTACACTTATCAGGCGCTTCGAGGTCGATTTGTTGGCTCACTGGCAGGGGGATAACGGTGAGATCAAGGAGTGGTTTGTGTTCGACGATGGCGAGCGTACTACTCGCACCTGGCAGCTGACCAAGCTTAGCGATGGTTCCTATCAAGGCAGCGCTGAGGATGTGGTGGGCATCGCCCTCGGTCGCACCCGAGGCGCGGCGCTGTTCTGGCAATATCAACTCGAGATCCCCATCGATGGTGAGATCTATGAGGTAACCCTAGATGATTGGATGTTTCTGCTCGATGAAAAGCGCTTGTTTAACAAGACCGAGATGAGCAAGTTTGGCTTCAAAGTCGGCGAAGTCATCTTGTATATCGAAAAACAGTAAGGGCAAAGGATTTACCCGTTTGGTGTCGTTAATGGCTCTCGCTGTTTTTGCGAATGAGTCTGGTTATCCAAACGGGAGAGTTTCTACTAACATAAAGACTGATGCTCTTTTGAAATGCAGTAATTTTAATCCTTATAGAAAGCCCTTATACCAATCACAGTAAGTATGTGATAGCAAATAGCGCAGGAAAAACGCTTGAGAACAAAGCAGGATTTTTAGATAAGTAATTATTTTACAATTAAAAATACTAATACCGTTATCGAGCGCTTTAACCAGCTAGCATGATTAATTATTTATTACGATTGGTATTACTCTAAATAGAATCACGATGTAAAGATGTTGAACTTGAGGGAATGAGCATAGCACTTATTGGCAAATACATTGTTTGCGCGACGATGTGACGCATAAGAGGCAGCTTATATGAAAGGTTTACAACAATCTCAGGTGGACAGCTTTAAGGCTGATTTTAGTGGTGAGGTGATTTTGCCCGAAGACAGCGACTACGATGAGGTGCGACAGATCTGGAATGGCATGATAGATCGCAGACCGGGGATGATTGCCCGGTGCACCTCGGCGGAGGATGTAGTTAAAGCCGTTAACTTTGGCAGAGAGAATCAACTACTGATTTCGGTGCGTGGCGGTGGCCACAATATCGCGGGTAAGGCCCTTTGTGACGATGGCTTGATGATCGACCTGTCACTGATGAAACAGGTCAGGGTGGATCCCGACAAACAAATGGCTTGGGTCGAGCCCGGTTGTACGCTGGAGGATGTGGATTCAGCCACACAAGAACATGGCCTGGTGACACCCGTGGGGATCAATTCCACCACGGGGATAGCAGGGTTAACCCTGGGTGGTGGATTTGGTTGGTTAAGCCGCAAGTTTGGCATGACTATCGATAACCTGGTCTCTGCTAATGTGGTGACCGCCGACGGCAAACAACTTGTTGCCAGCCAAGCCAGTGAGCCAGAGCTATTCTGGGGATTGCGTGGCGGTGGCGGTAACTTCGGCATAGTCACTCAGTTTGAGTTTAAACTCCATCCTCTGGGGCCTGACGTTCTTAGCGGCCTGATAGTGTTTCCCTTCGAGCAGGCAAAGTCTGTTATCAGTCAGTTTGTTAACTTTACCGCCAACGCCCCCGATGAACTGAGTGTGTGGATGGTTGCCCGCAAGGCACCACCGCTGCCATTTTTACCCGAAACGGTACACGGCAAAGAGGTGATAGTGCTGGCGATATGTTATGCCGGCGATCCTGTCGAAGGTGAGAAACTGATTGCACCGCTTCGTCAATTTGGCACACCTGTGGGTGAGCATGTCGGTGTACAACCCTTCGCCGCTTGGCAGCAAGCCTTCGATCCACTATTGACGCCTGGTGCCCGTAACTACTGGAAATCCCACAATTTTACTCAGTTGACTGAAGCGGCTATCGATACGGCCATCGAATATGCCGGCACCCTGCCCACAGAGCAATGTGAGATCTTCATCGCGTCCATAGGTTGCGCCACTTGTCTGCCAGCAGCCGATGCCATGGCGTATTCTGCACGAGATGCCCAGTACGTCTTAAATGTGCACGTTCGCTGGGAGTCTGCCGATGACGATAAACGCTGCATCGCCTGGGCGCGGGAGTTCTTCGATAAGACCAAGCCTTTTGCCAGTGGCGGCGCCTATATCAATTTCTTGACCGATGATGAAGCCGACCGCACCGAGTCAGCCTATGGTGAGACCTACGGGCGCTTGCGGCAGCTGAAGAAGCAGTACGATCCGAACAACCTGTTTAGGGTCAATCAGAACATTAAGCCCGCTTAGCTAGGGCGCAAACCAGAAGCCAAGTGACTGTCGCTTATCATTCGATAGTCACTTGGCTGATTACTGTTTGGTACCTGTCTACTTTGCTGGTGCTAGTTTAGTATCAGAGCGAGCGCCTACTTGGCTTCTGAGGCGATAACCGTCTTAATGCCGTGGGGATGTACCTTAATACAGAGATTTTCCCGCTTGAATGCGATGGTAGGGTTAGCCAGGCGCTCATGTTCCCCCTGGGGCGAACTCATCTTCACCTTAACATCCGTTTCCTGAGCCAGCACTCTGGTAAGTGTCGGCACCCGCTCGAGTAGCTGCTCGCTCAGTGTCTCTGTGGTGGTCGCGCCGCCCGGCAGCACCAACTCGATATGTTCCCAGCCCTCGATCGGATAGCGTTTATCGCCGGGGTAGGGCAGCTCGATACATTCTATCGTCAGCTCGCCCAGCATCCAGGGCGTATCGAGGGCGATAATGAGTATGGGGCGGCCGTTGATCACATTGTTTGAGATGATCTCACCCTGACGGCAGAAGGCCTCTCTAAGGCTGTCGGCGCCTTGGCTGGTGTTGACCCTGAGGGCGGCGTGATCGCACTCAAGGCCCAGGCCATCCAGCCCCAGTTCTTTCATGAAATCTAAAATCGCTTGGCTGAAGGTAGGCCACTGCAGCTTGAGCGCGTCAAAAGTCAGCTCATCGGAAACTTGAGATTCAGTCATCATCTTAATTATCTTGTGTGGACTCAAAATTGGGTATTAGTGCCGTGCTAGCGGCGCTGGCCCCGGGTTCGGCACTGGGGCGGCACTTGTCTTAAGGCCAGATCTCTATGGGGGTGCCGGTATCGACGGCGCGCCACAGCTCGTCTATCTCTTCGTTCTTGATGGCGATACAGCCGTCGGTCCAGTTGAGGCGCTGGGCTTCATCCGGCGTTAGAGAGGAATTGGGGTTCTGGCCATGGATCATGATCTGTCCGCCGGGATTGATCCCCAGTGCGGCGGCCCTGAGTTTATCTTCATCGTTGGGGTAGGAGATATGGATAGCACGGTAGTAGGCGCTGTCGGCCTTCTTATAATCCAGGATATAGCGCCCCTCTGGGGTACGTTGATCGCCCTCTTGCAGCTTGTGGCCCACCGGACGATCGCCCAGGGCAATCTTGTAGCGTCTTAATACTTTACCTTGGCGCATCAATAGCATGCTGGCCTCAGACTTATTGACTACCACCAGATCTACCTTGCCAATCTGGCTCTTGCTGGCGCTATGGGGCGAGCTTAAGCTGCTCGATTGCGCCCAGGTAACCCCTAACGGGGCGAGCAGGCAAAGCAGCAGGAGTTGTTTAAAAAATGTCTGCATCGTCTTGGTTCGGTAAAATAAAGCCACTACTTGGGTGTTCATCATACCTTATTTTAGATTAAGCTGGATCGGTTAATTCCATGTTGCATCATAGTGGGTGGAATTGACGTCTTCGATGGCGAGAGATAAGGATTGTTGATTTAGATGGATGAGACCCCGCAAGAGGCGCGTAAACAGAAACTCAGAGAGATTATCTTCGGCACAGACACGCCGGCCGGTCGTTATTTCGACATCAGCCTGATCGTCTGTATCGTGTTGAGTGTCGCCCTGGTGTTTGTCGACACCATAGACAGCATACATAATCGTTATGGCGATTGGATCCGTATCGCCGAATGGTGCTTTACCGGTATCTTTACCTTAGAGTACATGCTCAGACTCTACTGCTCCGCTCAGCCGGCACAATATGCCCGCAGCTTCTATGGTGTGGTGGACCTGCTTTCCATTCTGCCCAGTTACCTGGCGCTCATCTTCCCGGGAGCCAACTTCACTCTGGTGATCCGTGTGCTGCGACTGTTCCGTATCTTCAGGGTACTCAAGTTGCTGCGTTATCTCAGCGAGGGCAACTTACTGCTGCGGGCCATGATGCAGTCGAGCCGTAAGGTGTTTCTGTTTTTCTTCTCCGTCAGCCTGATCGTCATGGTGCTCAGCGCCATCATGTATGTGGTGGAAGGACCCGAGCATGGTTTCACCTCCATGCCGAAATCTATCTACTGGACAATCGTTACCATCACCACGGTAGGTTATGGCGATATTACCCCGCAGACTACATTAGGGCAGGGGATCGCCGCGCTAACCATGCTGATAGGTTACTCCATCATCGCCATTCCGACCGGCATCCTGACCTCGGAGATCTCCCAGGAGATGGTGCGCAAGAAAGATCTGCGCCGCTGCAGCAACTGTCTCAAGATGGGCCACGAAGTCTCGGCGCTCTACTGTGACAAATGCGGCAACGAGCTGGAAACCGACCTCTAGGGAGCCTTATGTTTGCAATCTATTCGGCAGTAAGCGTGATTGGTTATGAGGGAGCGTTATGACCACGGCTAAGTTTGTCCAGGGTTCTATCATGCGCCACATACTGGTGATGAGCTCCACCGCCGCCATCGGCATCTCGGCGCTGTTTGTGGTGGATCTGATCGATATCTTCTTCCTCAGTCTGCTGGGGGAGCAGGAGCTGGCCGCGGCCGTTGGCTACGCGGGCACCATCTCCTTCTTTACTACCTCAATTGGTATCGGCCTCTCTATCGCCCTCGGCGCCCTGGTGTCTCGCGCCGTGGGCGCCAAAGAGTTTGAGCTGGCCAAGCGCTTGCTGCTCAACAGCGCCGTGGTGACAGTGCTGGTGGCCTCTCTGGTCGCCATCATAGTCACCTGTTTTATCCCCGAGCTACTCACCCTGGTGGGGGCTACGGGCCGCACCGGTGAGCTGGCCGCCGGCTACCTTTATATTCTGGTGCCCTCCATGCCCATCATCTGTCTGGCGATGGCCCTTGGAGCCGCGCTCAGGGCGGTGGGTGATGCCAAACTCTCCATGGTATCGACCCTGACAGGGGGCGGGGTTAATTTGGTGTTTGACCCTATCTTCATCTTCCTGCTTGCCATGGGCATCGAAGGGGCGGCGCTCGCCTCTGTGCTGGCGCGTCTCGCCGTGCTGCTGGTGGCCGCAAGGGGCGTGGTGGTCAAGCATAAGCTGTTTGGCCGTTTCGATCTCAGCGCCTTCAAGGAAGATATCAAGCCAATTTTTGCCATCGCGGGCCCCGCGATGATGACCAACATCGCCACCCCCATAGGCAACGCCGTGGTGACCCGCGCCATCGCCGAGTTTGGTGACAGTTATGTGGCCGCCTGGGCCGTGCTGGGCAGGTTGACGCCCGTGGCCTTTGGCATGATCTTCGCGCTGAGCGGCGCCATAGGCCCGATAGTCGGGCAGAACTTCGGCGCGCGGGAGTTTGCCCGAGTGCGCCAGAGTCTCACCAAGGCGCTGCAATTCTGCGCCCTGTATGTGGTGACTGTGTCCCTGCTGCTGATGCTGCTGCAGGAGCAGATAGTGGCCCTGTTTGCCATGCAGGGGGAGAGCGCCGAGCTGATCCGCTTCTTCTGTCGCTACATCGCCGTTTTCTTCGTCTTCTCCGGTGCCCTGTTTGTGGCAAACGCCTCCTTCAATAACCTGGGTAAGGCCAAGTACTCGACCCTGTTTAACGTGGGTAAGGCAACCCTGGGCACCATTCCCTTCGTCTACTATGGCGGCCAACTGGGTGGTGTCGAAGGTGTGTTGATCGGCCAGGTGCTGGGAGCGATCCTCTTCGGCGTGCTGGGTGTATTAACTGCCTATCGCTTGGTTGACAAGGTGCATGCCAGTGCGGCGCTAGCCGTTAGCCAGGAGGCGCTCGATGAGGAGCTAAGCCCCAGCAGCACCAATCCACTGTCATCCTCCTGTGCCCAGATGGCGCAGATCAGTGAGGAGCAAGATTGTGAGGCAAGCAATCGCGTCAGTGAGCTGGTTACAGGTGAAACGCGTGACTAACTGTCTTCTGTTACACAAGGGATGGTTAGAACGGCTATGAAAGCGATAGAGGCAAAAACGGCGCCGTAGTGGCGCCGCTTGGTAGAGGCATTAGTTATTGGCAATAGCCATTAGCATTTAGGCATTAGACATTAAATGCATTAGGCACAAGGCGTAAGCCTTAGCCTTGCTGCGCCGGAGCCTCTTCTTGTTCGACGCTCTCAGCTGTCACGTCTTGTTCGTCCTCAGACTTAGCGGCCTTCTCGGCGGCATTAGCCTTGGCGGCGGCTTCGGCCTGCTCCTGGGCCAGCATCTTGGCGCGATCGCCTTTTGAGATATATTTCTTTACTGTCGGCGGCGTATGTTTGTTGTGACGGGCTTTGGCGCGCTTTGCCGTCTTCTTCAGCATCTTTTGTTTCTTGTTCATACTTCCACCCAGGTGTTTGATTCAGATAATATGTGGACTTTACGGGGTCGCCCGTCGGGTAACCCAAACCAGGGGCGGATTTTAACCTAATCCGCACGCTGGGGCTATAGGCGAGTGTTGAGATAGAGGAATTATGAGTCGTATAAGCTGTGATGCCAAGATCACCTTCTTTGAGCGCTTCGAGGCCGATATTTTAAGTGGCGCCAAAACTATCACCTTGAGGGATGAGAGCGAGTCGCACTTTCGCGTCGGCGATCGCCTGTCGGTATCGACCTTCGAAACAGACAGGCATTTTTGTGATATTCAGGTGGTTCGGGTCGAAGAGCTCGCCTTCGATGCCTTAAATCAGCGCCATGCCGCGCAAGAGAACATGACGCTTGAGCAGTTAAAGGCGGTAATCACCGAGATATATGGCGAGATTAAAACCTTGTACCTTATCGAATATCGTTTGCTGTAGGTCAGCTATGTAGGCGCCGTCTTGGCAAGGAAGAGAAGGAGTCGCTTTACTATGCAGCCAAATAACATGCAGCCAATTAACATGCAGTCGCTTAATGAATCTGTAGTCTTGCTTCATGGACTGGCGCGCAGCAGGGCCTCGATGGAGAAGATGGCGAATGCTCTGTCGGCCAAGGGTTACCAATGCGTGAATCTGGGCTATCCCTCGACTCAGTTTGATATCGAGACGCTGGCCGGGGAGCATATCGACAAGGCATTGTCTGCGTGCCGTGGAGAGAAAATTCACTTTGTCACTCACTCTATGGGCGGCATTCTGGTGCGCCAGTACCTGAGTCAACATGCCTTGCCCGCCCTTGGCCGGGTGGTGATGCTTGGCCCACCGAATGGCGGCAGTGAGGTGGTGGATCGCCTGAGGAATATGCCTGGATTTATGCTGGTTAATGGCCCTGCGGGCATGCAGCTGGGCACAGAGGCGAGTAGCGTGCCGAATCGTCTCGGTAAGGCTGATTTTGACCTTGGGGTGATTGCTGGCAATCGCAGCGTTAACCTGCTGCTCTCGACCCTATTGCCTGGGCCTAATGATGGCAAGGTCACCGTGGCGCGCACTCGGCTCGAGGGGATGAGGGATCATATTAGCCTGGCGGTAACCCATCCCTTCATGATGAATAACGCCAGGGTGATTGCCCAGACGGCGCATTTCTTGGCTCACGGATGCTTTAAGCCTCGAGCGCCTGCGGATGAACTCTGACCCTTTTCTGCCAGATTTTTAGCCCTTGTCGGCGAACTTGCTGATGTCGGCGTCGGTGGCGCCATCGTTGCACTCTCCGCGGATCTCTCCGCGTCCTACCTCTATGATACGGCTCAGTTCCAGATAGCCTTCGCGGCAGTAGCCTGTCATGGTGATGGTCTTCTCCAGGCCAAGTTCTATCTGCTCGGTCCAACTCCTCAGGTCTGGCTCATAGATGGAGCGTTTCTTGCTCCCCGAGCGTTTCATCTTCTCTATCTGACGCACTCGCTGCATGTGGGGCTGTTCCAGGGTGGGCAGCTCGGCGTACTTCACCTTGTAGGTAAACAGCTTGATGCCGTCGCCCTTGATTGAGGTCTGGAAGGTATCTTCTACACGAACCTTAAAATCATCGACATCGCGTTTGCTGGCGCAGCCGACAAGGCTAAGCATAGCGGTGAGAAGCACAGTGGTGGTAAGCAGTGGGGAAGGCATCGGCATCTTATTATTATCTTTATTTTCGTCGAAGGTTAACATTTGTGACAGGCCGAGCATAACCCAATTGCCAGGGGAGATCACCCCAGGTTACATGACTTTACCTAAATTGACTTTGGCTGAGTAACTTGAACTGGCTCACGTAAATAGGGTGAGATGTGAGAAAATTGTTGTTATTTGTTAGCGTCTTGGCACACTCAAGGTAAGGGGAAATGTGTTAGGAGATCCCCTGCGCTAAGGAGTTTGCATGTCGGCCTTGATCAGCCTGTTTCGTTCATTACTCGGCAGTTTTCGGGATCTGGTGCCCATCATCTGTGTGGTGGCCTTCTTCGAGATCTTCGTGCTGCATCAGGCTCCGGCTAATATGGCCGAGATCCTCCTCGGGCTGGTATTTATCGTCTTCGGTTTGACCTTCTTCGTCTTTGGGCTCGAGATGGGCCTGTTTCCCATAGGTGAGTCTCTGGCACAGGCGCTGGCGCGTAAGGGCAGCGTTTTCTGGTTAGTTGTTTTCTCCTTCTCGCTGGGTTTCGGCACCACACTGGCGGAGCCCGCCTTGACGGCAGTAGCGAATGAGGCCGCCGAGGTGGCGGCTAATGCCGGCGCCATAGCGTCGAGCAGTGATGCCATGGAGCGCTATGCCATGGGGCTCAGGCTGACGGTGGCCATCTCGGTGGGGCTGGCGATTCTGCTCGGGGTGATCCGTATTCTCAAGGGCTGGCCTATTCATTATTTAATCATAGGTGGCTATGTGTGTGTCATGGTGTTAACCGCCTTTGCGCCAGAGAACATCATAGGTATCGCCTATGATTCTGGCGGCGTGACCACTTCGACCATTACCGTGCCCTTGGTGACCGCCCTTGGGGTAGGCTTGGCCAGTGTGATCAAGGGGCGTAATCCCATGTTGGATGGTTTTGGGCTGATCGCCTTTGCCAGCCTGACGCCGATGATCTTCGTTTTACTCTACGGCATGTGGGTGTTGTGATGACTTATCTGAGCGAGATGTTGGATACCCTGATGTTGACGGCCCGGGACGTGGTGCCGATAGCCGTCATCTTATTCGGCTTTCAGCTTGGGGTACTCAAGCGAGCCGTAGCCAATTGGCGCCGGGTGCTGCTGGGGTTTGTCTATGTGATCATAGGGCTCAGCCTGTTCTTGGTAGGGCTCGAGCTGGCGCTGTTTCCCATAGGGCAAAGCATGGCCAGCCAGCTGACCTCGCCCGATTTTCTCCACCCTGAGGGCGGCGATACGCCTTTTATCTGGCAAGACTATCTCTGGGTCTACCTGTTTGCCGCGGCTATTGGTTTTAGTACCACGATTGCCGAGCCCTCGCTTATCGCCGTGGCGATTAAGGCCAATGAGGTCTCGGGTGGCGCCATCGGCATACAGGGGCTCAGGATCTCGGTGGCGATCGGCGTGGCCATGGGGATAGCCCTCGGCTGTTTTCGCATCGTGGTGGGCGATCCCATCCATTACTACATCATGGCCGGCTATGTGCTGGTGGTGATTCAGACCTATTATGCCCCGAAGATGATAGTGCCTCTGGCCTACGATTCGGGTGGGGTGACCACCTCCACCGTGACCGTGCCGCTGGTGGCGGCGCTTGGCCTGGGGCTGGCCACCAATGTGGCGGGGCGCGACCCGCTTATCGACGGCTTCGGCCTGATTGCCTTTGCCAGCCTGTTTCCTATGATCACTGTGATGGGCTACGCCCAGTTAGTCGAATTCTTAAGTCAGCGAAAATCCGCTAAGGAGCGAGACCATGCGCTTTAAACTTATCGTCGCCTTCGTCGATGAAACCTGTACCGATACCGTGCTCGATGCGGCGAGAGAGGCGGGCGCCACGGGAGCGACAGTCATTAATCATGCCCGCGGTGAAGGGCTGGAGAAGAAGAAGACCTTCATGGGCCTGGGTCTGGATATACAGCGGGACGTGATCCTCTGGTTGGTAGAGGAGCACATGAGCCGCAGCATCTTGGAAACCATTTGCCGGGTAGGGGAGTTTGAGACGAACCCTGGGCAGGGGATTGCCATACAGATAGATGTGGAAGACGCCGTCGGTGTCGCCCATCAGGTGGAAAAACTCAGCAAAGAGATTGAGGATCAATTATGAAACCAAGCAGGCTAATTAAGAACAGCGACGTCATGAAAGACAGCTATGTGATGGTCGATGGTCTGCATACCGTGGCCGAGGCGATCAAGCTGGCGGTGGGCAACGATGTCAGCATGTTGCTGGTGAACAAGCGTCATGAACACGATGAATACGGCATGGTGCTGATGAGCGATATCGCCCGCAAGGTGTTGGCCAAAGATAAGTCGCCAGAGCGGGTCAATGTCTATGAGATCATGATTAAACCTGTGCTGTCGGTACACGCCGACATGGACATTCGTTATACCGCCAGATTGTTCGAACGCTTCGGCATCAACAAGGCGCCGGTGATCGAGGCGGGTAAGATCTTAGGGGTGGTGACCTATCACGACATAGTGCTTAAGGGGATGTTGCCCCATCTGTAGCGCCTTGAGCCAGCCAATAAAAAGGGCACCCTAGGGTGCCCGTAGTGCTTAAGCATAAGCTTAGGCGAATCGCTTATTGAGATAGTCTATGATATCCGAGGATTCATACATCCACTGAGTCTCTCCGGCCTCTTCGATACGCAGGCAAGGGACCTTAGCCAGGCCGCCTTGTTGTACCAAGGTCTGTTGATGCTCGTCCTGCTTGGCATCGACCGTGACGATATTCAGTCCCTGGCGACGAATGGCGCGGCGCACCTTTACACAGAAGGGACAGGCCGCGTACTGGTATAGCGCAAGTCCTTGTGTCTGCTCGTCCACTCTTGCCTGCTCCGCCAGCGGACGCTGACGCTTCTTAGGGGTAAAAACAAAATTCAGAAACAGGATAATGCGGCCTAATACCCAGCGAACAATAAACATTAACGACTCCTAGATAATTTTGATGGGGCGGATTCTAACGCAAGCGTGATGGAGATCAAAGCCTTGCCGCAAACCGAGACCTTATCCTTTTATTTCTATCGCCTCATTTAGCCAAGGTTACGCCCTAGGGCTCGAGCTTGAACTAGAGGAGTGGCGGGCAGAAAAAACGGCTAAGCCTGGGCTTAGCCGTTTTTATCTTACTTAAATGACTTGGGGTTATGCGCGGTTATTCGGCGCTCAGGGTCAGCAGGGCCTGAGATGCACTGGTGTCGAGGGCCGCCTGACTGTCGAGCACGAATACCCGGCCCGCTTCGATGTTGGCCTGTTCGATCAGATATTGCTTAACCGCCAGCGCTCGCTGCTGCGCCAACTGACCCAGGGCGTTATCGTCAAGCTGCTGCGCCGAGACCAGGTAGTTATATAGCGTGATATGCCAGCGGGTTTGTAACTCCTCTTGGTTTATTTCCTGCTGCGCCTGTTGCTGTTTGATCTCCTTGAGTACTTCGTCTGGATCTTTTTGCAGCGTCTTCTGGTACAGGGACTTTAGCGCATCAGACAATATACCCGTGGTGGGGAAGGTACTGGCCGTGAGTGCCTGCGGTAGTTGCGCCTCGGTAAACTTGGCATCATCGAGCTGCGCCTCAACGACCAGCGCCTGATGCAGCTTGGCCGTCATTAAGGCCTGACTGTCGTTGATGAGATCCACGGCGCCCTTGGCGCTGACGGTAAGCTTGGGCCTGTCGGCCAAGCCCTTGGCCAGCTTGCTCAGTAGTGTCTGACTCTCCTCTGGCAGCATCGCCAGACCTGGGGTAAAGGCCACTTTATCCAGCTCATCGTCTGAGCCTAATAGGCCGGCTAACAGGCTGAAGGGCGCGGTCACCGCCTTAGTGATCACATTGGTAAAGGCGGTGGCGATAATGCTGCCGAAGCTAAAGCTTGGCTCGTTGAGATCGCCAGAGACCTGCAGGCCTAAGTCGATCACCCCGTGTCTGTCTTGTAACAGGGCGATGGCCAGGGTGACAGGTAGGGAGGTCGCCAAGCTGGAGTTACTCTTCTTACCCAGCTGCAGTTGATCGACCACCAGATGGTTGTCGCCCACCAACTGATTGTTCTCCAGCTGATATTTAAGGTCCAGTGACATCAGGCCTTTGTCTATGTAGTAACCCGCGTAGGTGCCCGAATAGGGGTTAACCGAGGTGAGCTCCACATGCTTGAAGCTGAGATCGAGGTCCAGGTAAGGCTGCTCCAGCAGGGGATTGATCTCACCATTGAGGACGACCGGGGCGTATCTGTCTATCTTGCCCTTGATATCGACCTTGGCGGCCTTGTCGCTACTTGAGGAGAGGTTGGCGATATTGCCTTCGAGCTGCTCTATGCTGGCGGCAAAGTTAGGAGTGAGAGAGTTATCGGCAAAGAAGGTCGAGCCATCTTTAAACACTATCTTGTTGATGCTAAGGGCCATCGGCTTGGCCGCATCGCCTATCTTGTCACTCGTTTGCTCAGCCTTTGCCGGTTTGGCGCTATCTGGTTTAGCACTGTCTGGTTCTGTTTTATCAGATTTCGCATCTTCAGACGCCGCCTGGGCGACCAGCAGATCCTGGAAGTTGGTGGTGCGATCTTCGTTGATCAGTATACGTCCGTAGGGCTTGTCTAGGGTTACCTGATCGATTGCCAGTTTGTTGGCCTTTCTATCGAAGTCGAGCTGGTTGAGATCCAGCTGCTGCCACTTCACCAATGTCTTGTTGGCCTTGAGGTCTTTGACCTGAAGATCGTCAACCTGAAGTGTGCCCTGATAATTTAGTTTGCCGTTGGCATCGGCAAGCAGTTGTCCCGATGTCGCCAGGCGGCCATCGTCGATCTTGATGTTCACAATAGGCGCAATGTAGTTCTGGAACCAGTTAAGGCTCAGCCCCTCGAGTGAGAGATCGGCGCTGACCTGCTTGGCCAGGGCATCGATCTGCCCTTTAGTCTGTACCTTGGCATTTTGGTTGATGGCTAATGCCAGCTGATAGTCTATGGGTTGACTCAGGCTCTCATCTAGCGCGCCTGTGGTAAGTTGCAGCTGGCTTATCTGCCAGAGGTTCTCCTCTTTAAACAGCTGCTCGGTGAGGTTGAGCCGATAGTTGCTCAGCTCGATTTTTGCCAGCCTGGCGTGCCAGCCTGACGCCTCATTGCTGTCAACGGCTTGCTCAGCCGTCTGCTCAGCCGTCTGCTCAGCAGTCTGCTCACCAGCATTAGCCTCAATCTCAGCCTCGGCCACTTGTTCACTGTTGGCCTGGCTGGCTGTCGTTTCGTTGGAACTGGTTTCGCTAGTGCTCGTTGCGTTAGCACTCGTTTCGGTAGAGCTTGTGTCAGAGGACGTCGTTTCAACAGCACTCGCCTTAGGGGTTAACAGGGCGGCGAGATCTACGCCCTTATCATCTAGTCTGGCGTTGACCGTAAGATCGCTCGAGGTCAGGGCGGCCAGATCCACACGCTGTTGGCCCAGATCTGCCTCTATGCCTGTGAGGGCAAAACGCCCAAGGGTGATAAGCTCGCGCTGCTCGTGGCTGATCTGCAGCTGATTAAAGCTGAGCTCGCCGGCGCTGGTGCTGGCCTCTAGCTTGTCGCCTTCCTGAGCGACACGGTACTCAGTGGCGAAATCCACATAGCCCTTGTCCAGCGAGACATTAAAAGCGTCGGCAACAAAGGCCCAAAGTTGGGGCAGATCGATGTGATTTAGGCTGATATCGCCAACAAGCTCGAATGGGGTGAGCTGTACCTGTCCCTTGAGGGCAATTTTACCGCCACGGTCGCTATGGAACTCCATGTGGTAGCGGTTTGCCTTAGCCTCCGCATTGCTGTTGGTGCCTGCCTTGTCGGCTTTGCTGTCATTCTCATTGTCTTGGTCTTGGTCTTGGTCATTAATTCTGGTGGCCACAATGGGATTATGGGAGTCGAAGCTGGCAACCTTGAGGTTGACCTTGGGGTAACTCACCTCTCCTCGTGTGATCTCATCGGCTAGATGCAGGTTGGCATCGACGATTGCCAGGTTCTTGAGGATAAAATGGGGAATAGTGCCATTGCCTTCGACTTCTGGTTCGGCTTGAGGGCTATTTTTCGCTAGCGTCTCCAGGATATCGGTGAAATTAAACCTCAGCGCCTGTTCGCTCTTTAGACGCTTAACCTCGGCATGGGGATTTTCCAGCGTGATGTCGCTAAGACTCAGGCCTTGCTGAAATAGTGAGTCCCAAAACTGGATATTGAGTCCCAATCGCTTAAAGCCGACGAAGGCCTGGTCGTCCTTCTCCTTGATGGCAAAATCAGTGAGTTCGACCTCTAGGGTAAAGGGGTTTATCTTGACCTCCCCGAGGGAGACGGGCCTTAAGATCTGATCCGACAGCTGCTTAGGAATTTGCTGGGTTAACAGGTAAGGAAGCAGTAGACCCAGTAACAGGGTCCATGTTAAATACAGGGTAATTGAGATACCAATATACCTTTGATATTTAGGCAGCTGTTTGTATTTTTGTCCGAGTTGAGCGAAAAATGATGGGACGGAAGACATAATGACCTTAATGACGTTGTAGACGAACTGAAAAGATTCAGAGAAGGGGGGACGGCGAGTCCTATCCGCACGTTTGTGAACCAGTCGCTATAATTTTAGTAGGTTTATTATCGATAATGAACGGCTAAACATAAAATTTATTTAAATTTCTACGAGATAAATCGACATATATGACAACATTTTACCTCGACGGTCAGGCATTTGAGGCTAAGGCCGGTGAGTCGGTATTAGACACCCTGATACGCCATGGTCAGCGGGTCAATTATTCCTGTAAGAAGGGCGTGTGTAAAACCTGTCTGCTGCAACATGTCGATGGCGAAATGGCGATCGGGGCCCAGCGTGGTCTGACGCTTGGGCTTAAGCAGCGTCACTATCTCTGCTCCTGTCAGTGTAAGCCCACCCCAGCCTTGCGTCTCAAGTCTATCCTGCCGCAGGATCTTTTTGTCGGCGCCAAGATCCAGGAGAAGCAGTTTATCAACGAGGCCGTGGTACGCGTCCGCCTGGCGTTAGACGAACCCTTGCAGCACCACCCGGGGCAGTACATCAACTTACGACGCTTCGACGGCCTGACCCGCAGCTATTCGCCTACCAGTCTGCCGGATGAGCCTTTTCTCGAGCTGCACGTGAGGCGCAAATATAATGGGCAGTTCAGCGATTGGCTGTATCACCATGCCGGCATAGGAGAGAAATTGCTGGTGCAGGGACCGCTGGGGAGCCGCTATTACCGCAGCGCCTATCGTGATGCCAAGCTGATCATCGTCGCCTTCGGCAGTGGTCTTGGTGTGGCCCATGCCATGCTGATGCAGGCGCTGGCTCAGGGGCATCAGGGGGAGATCTTCCTCTATGTGGGCGCCCGGGATGATAACGATCTCTATCTGCATCCTAAGCTGCTTAAGATGATGTTGGAACATCGTCAGTTTCACTATCAGGCCTGCATCACAGGGCAGAGTGAGAGCAAGGGGCGGCGGGTGATCCATGCCAACCCCTTTAGCGAGGCGCTCAAGTGTCACCAATTCGACCGTCAGCAACACTTGTTTCTTTGCGGCGAGCCGGGCCTGGTTAACGAGAGCCGGGAGATTGCTTTTCTCAATGGATTCCCCATTGAACGTATCCACAGCCTGTCGTTCGAGTACAAAGATCTGCGCAAACGTCCCAGAGGCTAGACTTAGGTCGGAGTAACAATGGACTGTTATTTTAATCCTGATATGATAACATCAACTAAATCATAAGGATGTAACTGTATTTGTCGCCCCTCATCCTAGGCGAATACAGATTTCAAGGACGGAATATGCTGATACGAATTGCAATTGAAGATGATTTTAACCTGCTGACACCTCTGTTTGATCGTTATCGTCAGAGCCTGGGGCAAGCGCCTGCCTTGGCCGACAGTGGCGAGTTCCTACAGGCCCGTCTGCATGAGAATGATTCGGTGATCTTCATTGCTCAGGTGGCCCTTGAGATCGTCGGTTTTATTCAGCTCTACCCCTCCTTTTCTTCGCGCTTGCTCAAGCCCGTTTGGTATTTTGACGACCTCTATGTCGAGGAGGCCTTTCGCCATCAAGGTATCGCCACCCGTCTGGTTGAGAAAGCCAAGGAGCTGGCCGATGAGACCAATGTGATGGCGGTGCGCCGCGAACACCTCAGCGGTGACGGTTTCATATACATCGACGAGTGCGACACGAGCGCAGTGTTTGCCGAGCAGGCGGCTAACCAATACTAATAGGCTGTCTTCAGGGATTTTGCTTGTGGTAAGATAGCGCCGTTTTTTGTCTTATCCTTGGAGATAAATCGGTGAATAAGAGTCTTATCACTAATTTACTGGCTGCCCTGTTGGTAGTCTGCGGCTATCTTTTTCAGCAAGCTATCGTCTTTAGTATCGGCCTGTTTGCTCTGTCGGGGGCGGTCACCAACTGGCTGGCGATCCATATGTTATTTGAGAAGGTGCCAGGCCTCTATGGCAGCGGCGTGGTGCTGGCGCGCTTCGAGGAGTTTAAGGCGGGCATCGCCCATCTGATGATGGAGCAGTTTTTTACCAACGAGAATATAGATAAGTTCCTGTCACTGCAGGGGGGCAGTGTGGCCCACATCAACCTGGAGCCTGTCATCGAGAAGGTGGATATGTCGCCTGCCTTCGACGCCTTGGTGACCACGGTAGAGCAGTCCTCATTCGGTGGCATGCTGACCATGTTTGGCGGCACGGAGGCGATAGCGCCACTTAAAGAGCCTTTCATCAACAAGATGAAGACCTCCTTGGTCGAGCTGACCCAGAGCGATGATTTCTATGAACTGCTAAAGAATGAGATAGAGCAGCCCGATGTGCTGGCGGATCTCAGGGCCAAGGTGAAGAGTAT
Source organism: Shewanella aquimarina (assembly GCF_023349185.1). Lineage (GTDB taxonomy): Bacteria > Pseudomonadota > Gammaproteobacteria > Enterobacterales > Shewanellaceae > Shewanella > Shewanella aquimarina. Next base: position 56,765 of record NZ_JAKIKY010000006.1, read on the forward strand.
TGTGGATCAGCGCCTTGCCGAACTGACCCCTCAGCTGGTGAAAGAGATAGTGCAGCAAATGATCAAACAGCACTTAGGCTGGCTGGTGGTCTGGGGCGGTGTCTTCGGTGGCCTCATTGGCCTGCTGGCGGCCTTGCTGGGCTAGGTTGAAGACGAATAGAAAGGGAGCCTGGCTCCCTTTTTTATTGCCTATAATCTGAGCTATGGCACTGCCCCTCTAGATTTAACACTCGCTTTACCTTTAGTTAGGGGGTAGATTTAAAAAGCGAGACTTGGCTCACATTGATGGGCTAAACCTAACAACGATAGTCACTGCAAGGAAATGCAATGAATCAAGACCAGACCATTAACTATATCGAGATCCCGGTTAAGGATATTGCCGCGACCAAGGCCTTCTTTGGCAAGGTGTTTGGCTGGCAGTTTGAAGATTATGGCCCCGAGTATAGCTGTTTTACCAACGCGGGGATTGCTGGTGGATTTTTCCTGTCGGATAAAAGTTTCGATATCGCTTCTGGTTCGCCGTTAATCGTACTCTATGCCAAGGCGCTAGAGGTATGTTTAACTTCGGTTGCCGATGCGGGCGCCGTGATCACCCAGGAGATCTTCTCATTTCCTGGCGGTCGTCGTTTTCATTTTAAGGACCCAAACGGTAACGAGTTTGCGGTATGGTCTGAGTAAGAATGCCTCATTGTATCGTCGAATATAGCGCGCCGCTGGCGCAGCAGATTGCCATCGACAACCTGGTTGAGCTGGTGCATCGCGGCGCCATCGAGAGCGAGCTGTTTGAGCCTGCCAGTATCAAGTCTCGCGCCTATAGCGCCGAGCATTACCGTGTCGGTGAGGCAGAAGGAGCCGATTTTATTCATATCACGCTTAAGATCATGCCCGGTCGCACCGGTGAACAGAAGCAGCATCTGATGCGGTGTGTCGATCGCCAGATCGCGTCGTTGTGCGCCTCTGTATCCAGCATCACCATGGAGGTGTTGGATATCGAACGTGAACACTATTTTAAACGGCTAAATGATTAAACGATTAAATGGCTGAAGAGCCAAGTCTTTATCAGGAGTAGTATGGTCAATGGGAGATGGAGTCCCAGGAGTCATTCTTGAATGCAGCTTACCAAGGCCTTGATGTTGGTGGCGGGCTTGCTCGCCGCGCCGCCGGTTTACGCCGAAGACGAGCAGACGATGCGGGTCTGCGTCGATCACTATCCGCCGTTTCAAATTCTCGAGGGTGAGCATGAGCCTATCGGTGAGAATATTGCCGCGCTCGAGCTGTTTGCGCATCTGTTGCAGCGTCATTTGACCTTTATCTCCAGCCCCAATTTCGCCCGTTGCCTGCATATGCTAGAGCAGGGCAGCGCCGATGTGGTGGCCGGGATATATGCCAAGCCAGAGCGGGCGGTCTATAGCCACTTTCTGCCCTATCGCGATGACGGCCGATTCGTCTTCATCAGTCAGCGTGAACTGGCGAGTGTGAACGACTATGAGGATCTGAGGCCGCTCTCCATCGGCGTATCACGGGAGACAGAATATTTTGACCGTTTCGACAATGATGACAGCCTGAATAAGGTGGAGACCAACGATGTGATCTCGGCGACCAACATGCTACTCAAGGGACGTTTCGAGCTGCTGATCGTCTCCGAGGTAGTATTGCCGAGCCTGAGGGCGCGTTTTCGCGATTTCGACGACAAGCTTAGGGTACATCCCTATAGCCATGAGGAGCATCGCCAGGTCTATTTTGGCGTGAGCAAAAGGCACCAAATGGGGATCCCTATGGATAAGATGCAGGAAATCATCACTCAGGCCTATGAAGAGGGGCGCTTCATGCAGGCGGTCGAGCAGTTTGCCACGCAGCACCTAGAACACTATTGATTCACCAGCATGAATAACACGAGTGAACGAGAGTGTGCCAATAAAAAAGAGACTTTAAGGTCTCTTTTTTATTGGACTTTCTATTGCATTTTCTATCGGCAAGCGCCTAGTAAGCACTCTCATGCACCGACTGCACTGCACGACCCGATGGGTCGATGATCCCTTGCAGGCTCTCATCCCAGGCCAAAGCCTCAGGGGTTGAGCAGGCGACCGACTTGCCACCCGGTACGGTTTCGGCGGCCGATGGCAGCGGGAAGTGTTCCTCGAAGAAGCAGCGATAGAAGTAGGCTTCCTTGGTTTCAGGCGTGTTGTAAGGGAACCTGAACTTGGCGTTGGCCAGCTGCAGATCGTCTACCTGAGCCGCGGCATGGTCTTTTAGGCCATCGATCCAGGAATAGCCGACACCATCGCTAAACTGCTCCTTCTGACGCCAGGCCACCTCTTGTGGCAGCTTGTGTTCGAAGGCCTGACGCAGGATATGCTTCTCGATACGGCCCTCTTTCGACATCTTGGCCTCAGGGTTGAGTCGCATCGCCGTGTCGATAAACTCTTTATCCAGGAAGGGTACACGTGCCTCCAGGCCCCAGGCCGCCATCGCCTTGTTGGCGCGCAGACAGTCGAACAGATGTAGCTTGTCTAACTTACGCACCAACTCTTCATGGAAGGCTTGGGCGTTTGGTGCCTTGTGGAAATAGAGGTAGCCGCCAAACAGCTCGTCGGCGCCTTCGCCAGACAGCACCATCTTGATCCCCATCGCCTTGATCTTGCGCGCCATCAGATACATGGGGGTTGCCGCACGTATGGTGGTGACATCGTACGTCTCCAGGTGATAGATCACATCCTTTATCGCGTCGAGCCCTTCCTGGAAGCTGAAGGTGATCTCATGGTGTATGGTGCCTATGGCATCGGCCACCTTCTGCGCCGCCGCCAGGTCAGGTGCGCCGGTCAGGCCTACCGCGAAAGAGTGCAGCTGCGGCCACCAAGCATCGCTGGCACCATCGTCTTCGATACGACGTTTGGCGTAGGTCTGGGTGATGGCTGAGACCACAGAGCTGTCCAGTCCACCTGAGAGCAGCACGCCGTAGGGCACATCTGACATCAGCTGACGCTTGACCGCGGCTTCTAGTGCCTCGCGTAGTTCTTCCACGCTGGCCTCGTTGTCCTGCACGGCCTCGAAAGATTGCCAGTCGCGCTGGTAGTAGTGGGTCTCACCGCTCTTGGTCAGGTAGTGGCCAGGCTTAAAGGTCTCGACCGTCTTACAGACGGGCATCAGCGCCTTCATCTCCGAGGCGACATAGAAGTTGCCTTCGGCATCATGGCCTGTGTAGAGGGGGATGATCCCCATGTGATCCCGGCCAATCAGGTAGCTGTCGCTGCGCTTGTCGTAGAGCACGAAGGCGAAGATACCGTTGAGCTTGTCCAGAAACTCGGTGCCGTACTCTTGATAGAGGGCGAGGATCACCTCACAGTCTGAGTTGGTCTGGTAACTGTACTTGTCACCCAGTTCGGCCTTGAGTTCCTTGTGGTTGTAGATCTCACCGTTGACCGCCAGGATCAGGCTTTCATCTTCTGACAGCAGTGGCTGGGCGCCATGCTCGATATCGACGATGGCCAGACGCTCATGGGCGAGGATCGCCTTGTCGCTGGCATAGATCCCTGACCAGTCGGGGCCGCGATGGCGCAGCAACTTGGACATCTCCAAGGCAACCTGGCGTAGCGGCGTGGCATCGGTTTGGATGTCGAGAATCGCAAATATTGAACACATAATGAAAGCTCCAGAAAACGGTATAAATCTCAGTTGCCAATCACTTTGACAGCATTTTCTTCATCTGCCAAGCCTGAAAATTATCAAAACGTCATAAAATTTGCGTTTTAGATGATGTTTTCGTGGTTTTTATGGCGACGATTTTGAGTTTTGTTTTGCTGTTTGTGGTTTAAATTGTGAAATCTCTATTTTTGTTCCCATATCTGAGGTGGGATTTGTGCATTCTTAATCTCAGTCTGGATTTTAGTCGAGTTGGTAAAAAGTGGCGTGACTGGCGGATAAATAAACAAAAAGGCTTCCGATGGAAGCCTTTTATTCATGAGTTGCCGAAAACCTTAGTTACTCGGCGGTAGTGGTCTCTTTTGTGGTTGCCGGGCGCAGTTGGTGGAACTCGGTGCCGGCATAATAGCCGGGCCAGTCACCGTTGTTACCCAGGCGTTGAGCGGCCTGATAGTAGACTCCAAGATCTTCCAGGGCGCCGGAGAGATCCCAGTCGGCGCGATATTCGTCGCAGACATTGTGGTAACAGCCCTTCATCTGCGCTTTCATCTCGGCCTTGTATTTGGCCGTGGCGTCATCGACGGGGTTGTTGCCGCCACCGGCAAATACCGCAGGCACACCATACTTGGCGAAGCTGAAGTGGTCTGAGCGGAAGAAGCCGCCAGATTCAGGACGTGTCTCACTCACCGCGGTGCGCTGCTGGCCGCTGGCCGCCTCGACCAGATAGGTTTCCAGTTGTGACTTACCTTTGCCTACGATAGTGTAATCCGATGTACGGCCATAGATATTGGTGCTGTCCAGGTTGAAGACGGCCACTGTCTTGTCCAAAGGATAGACAGGGTTGGCGGCGTAGTAGCGCGAACCTAACAATCCTTGCTCTTCGCCTGTGGTGGCGACGAAGGTGAGCGAACGCTTAAGCGGCTTACCTTGCTTGGCCTGGGTGGCAAACTGGCGGGCAATCTCCAGGATCCCTGCTGTGCCAGAGGCGTTGTCCAGGGCGCCGTTATAGATCTGATCGCCCTGTTTGCTGCTGTCCAGGCCGATGTGGTCCCAGTGAGCAGTAAAGAGGATCTGCTCATCACTGGCGTCCTGGCCGGGCAGAGTCGCGACGACGTTGTAGCTATCGGCATATTCCGCCTTGTTGGTGAAGGCGATGCTGGCACTTTTCTGCAGGGCGACATTCACCGGGCTGCTGGCGGCGCGATCGCTTAAGGTTGCAAGGGACAAGCCCGCACTGTCGAACAGTTCGCTGGCTTTTTCCTTGGTGATCCAGCCTTCGACCTGTACGCGGCTGTCCTGTGTGGCCTTATCCAGCACCAGATCTTGCTGCGCGCCGGTCCAACTGTTTTCGACGACAGACCAAGGATATGAAGCCGGCTTGGTGTCATGAATGATGATGGCGCCGAGGGCCCCCTGACGGCTGGCTTCCTCAAACTTATAGCTCCAGCGGCCGTAATAGGTCATCGCCTTGCCGTTAAACTTGCCCGATTCTGGCAGGGCGAAGCCGGGATCGTTAACCAGGATCAGGGCAATCTTGCCCTTCATGTCCAGTCCTTGGTAGTCGTCCCAATTATATTCGGGTGCCTTGATGCCATAGCCGACAAAGACCAGGGGCGCATCTTTGATCTCGACGCCCTTATTGTCGTGGCGACTGCCAAGCACGATATCCTGACGGTAGTGCATCGGCAGGTCACCCAGGGTGATGTTTTGCGACTCGCTGGCGGTGTAGCTCACCATAGGTACGGGTTGCAGGAAGCTGCCATCGTTGGCGCCGACCAGCCCGGCGGCGGCAAAGGCCTTGCTAAGGTAATCCAGCGTCAGCTTCTCACCTTGAGTCGTCGGGGCACGGCCCTCAAATTTATCCGAGGAGAGGGTCTGAATATCCAGCCTGAATCTGGCTTCGTTAAATGCAGGAACTTGCTCCTCGCTACTGAGCTGGGGAGCATGCTGGCTACAGGCGCTGAGGAGCACCAGAGCACAGGTGGGTAGGGCAAAACGCATGGGACTTCCTATTTGTTTTTGTTATCTATTTATTGATTGCGCCCACATGATGAATAAGATGCCGCTCATTATCAAGGGAGGTGGGACGATTAAATGTTACGCTTTATGTTTGCTGGAAGGCAGATAGCATCAGGGTTTGGAGGGATAAATCTTGTGTTGATTAGGGATAAAAAACACGCGGCCTGGGCCGCGCGTCTTGGCTAGTGATTTCTCTGGCTAATCGGGCTAGATAACGTCGATATCACCGGCGCAGTCAAACACATGGTTGGGCCTGAATGGCTCCTTGTCGATATCTTTTATCTGGCTGACGCCGCTGGTGACCAGAATGGTTTCCAGGCCCGCCTGAAACCCCGCTAGGATGTCGGTGCGCATGTTGTCGCCGATGATCACGGTATTTTCCGAGTGGCCGCCGATATGGTTGAGTGCACTGCGAATGATCCAGGAGCTGGGCTTGCCCACGTAGAAGGGTTTGCGACCACAGATGCGCTCGATGGGGGCACACAATGCACCACAGGCCGGACTGTGGGCCGGGCCGTGGGTGTCTGGGTTGGTGGCGATAAAGCGGGCACCGGCGGCGACGAACTGGGCAGCCTTGTGGATCATGTCCCAGTTGTAGGAGCGGGTCTCACCGACGATGACGAAATCAGGGTTGATGTCGGTTATGGTAAAGCCCGCTTTGTAGAGCTCGTGGGTGAGGGCGCCTTCGCCAATAACAAAGGCCTTGTCACCCGTCTGATGCTTGAGAAAATCAGCCGTTGCCATGGCCGAGGTATAGAAACACTCTTCTGGTACCTGGATCCCGGCGGCGCCGAGGCGATTTTGGAGATCTTTACCCGTTTGAACCGGATAGTTGGTCAGAATGACCAGTGGGTTTCCCTGCTCGAGAATGCGATGGATAAATTTATCGCTGCCAGGGATCAACTTATTGTCATGTAGCAGTACACCATCAATATCACAAATTACGTTTTTCATCTTAGGTCTCATCTTGCTAGCAGAAAGTCAACTGCCTTCATCTAAAACCAATTGTGTTTTAAAAACAATGGAATTTGGTGATTTATTTAGTCTGGCCAGCAATAAAGGGATGCTTTGGGCTTAGTGGTTAAATTGGGTGGGCGTTTCTGCTGTGGCTCAAGGTATGCAGCCAAAGAGGTAAGGCATAACAAACCGGCTGATCAAAGAATGCGCTTATGCCAATAAAAAAGAGACCCTAGGGTCTCTTTTTTGTCTGCTTTAAGCTAATGCGTTAAAGGGTTAGTCAGCGGCGTAGCCCATAGGGCCAAGCGGTTGCTCGTCAAGGTAGGCCTTGCCGTCAGACATGCGCAGGCGCTGCTGGCTGAACCACTTCACCACTAAGGGATAGATGGCATGTTCCTGCTCATGTACCCTTTGTGCCAGTGTGCTGGCATCGTCTTCGGGATAGACGGGCACCTTGGCCTGCAGGATCACAGGTCCTGCATCCAGCTCTGGGGTCACAAAGTGTACACTGGCGCCATGTTCGCTGTCACCGGCGTCGATCGCCCTCTGATGAGTATGTAGGCCCGTGTATTTCGGCAGCAACGAAGGATGAATGTTGATCATTCGTCTTTCGAACTGCTTGACGAAATCATCGCTCAGGATCCGCATGAAGCCTGCCAGCACGATAAGATCTGGCTGGTACTTGTCGATGGCCGCCTTGAGACGCAGATCATAGTCGCTGCGAGACTCGCCCTCGTGGGGGATCACGCAGCTGGTATCGATCTCACTCTGATGCGCGCGCATCAGGCCATAGGCATCGGGCTTATTGCTGATCACCCCAACGACTTCGGCGTCCAGGTTATCGTCACAACCGTCGATGATGGCTTGCAGATTGCTGCCATTACCAGAGACCAGGACGAGAACGCGACAGCAGTTGGGCATTAGCAGATCTCCACTTGCTCTTCGTCGCCATTGCGGCTGGCAATGTCACCGATGAGCCAAGCGTTTTCGCCTTCGGCCTTAAGTAGGGTTAGCGCCGCATCCACTTGATCCTGTGGCAGGGCGATGATCATGCCGACACCACAGTTGAAGGTACGGTACATTTCAAACTCGGCGATATTACCGTTTTCCATCAGCCAGTTGAAAACGGTAGGCCATTGCCATGAGTCGCCCTTTACCACGGCTTTAGCATCATCGGGTAGCACGCGTGGGATGTTTTCCCAGAAGCCGCCGCCAGTGATATGGGCCATAGCATGGATGTCATGCTTCTCAAGCAGCTTAAGCAGCGGCTTAACATAAATCTTGGTCGGTTCCAGTAGGTGGTCGATCAGCGGCTTGCCTTCAAGGTCTTGCTGAGGATCGGCCTTGCTCACTTCCAGTACCTTACGGATCAGTGAGTAACCGTTTGAGTGTGGGCCGCTTGAGCCCAAGGCGATCAGCGCGTCACCGGCAACCACTTTAGAACCGTCGAGTACATCTTCTTTCTCGACAACGCCGACGCAGAAGCCAGCTAAGTCGTAGTCTTCGCCTTCGTACATGCCAGGCATCTCGGCGGTTTCACCACCGATAAGGGCGCAACCTGATTGAGCACAACCTTCGGCAATGCCGTTAACCACAGAGGTCGCGGTCGCAACATCTAGCTTGCCAGTGGCGTAATAGTCGAGGAAAAACAGGGGCTCTGCACCGGCAACAATCAGATCGTTGACACACATGGCAACCAGGTCGATACCTACGCTGTCATGTTTCTGATAATCGATAGCCAGTCTAAGCTTGGTACCAACACCATCGGTGCCAGACACAAGAACTGGATGTTTGTACTTAGTTGGCAGCTCGCAAAGTGCGCCAAAACCACCTAGGTTGCCCATGACTTCGGGGCGGTGGGTACGTTTAACGGCAGATTTGATATTGTCTACAAGGGCATTGCCTGCGTCGATATCAACACCTGCATCTTTATAGCTTAGCTGGGTAGGAGTGCTCACGGAGGATCCTCTCGGGTACATCGTTATTGGATTTTTATGCGGCGCTATTCTATCAGCTTGTGTAGGCACTCGAAAGGGATGATTTTGAATATTCAAACGGACTTAGGTCACGATTTACCGTGTTTGTAAAACTTTATGTTTTCGATTGTGAACAAATCTACTAGAATCGGTACAATTTGCTGGAAAAACTGGAATAGATCAGGAGAAAACGATGAAAGTGGTCGAAGTTAAGCATCCTCTAGTACGTCATAAGATTGGCTTGATGCGTGAAGGAGATATCAGTACTAAGCGTTTCCGTGAGTTAGCGGCTGAAGTGGGTAGCCTGTTGACCTATGAAGCGACCGCTGACTTTGAAACCGAGAAGGTCACTATCGAAGGATGGAACGGTCCAGTTGAAGTTGAGCAGATCAAGGGTAAGAAGGTAACTGTAGTGCCTATCCTGCGTGCTGGTCTTGGCATGATGGATGGTGTGCTTGAGCACGTACCGAGTGCACGTATCTCAGTTGTGGGTATCTACCGCGACGAGGAGACGCTGGAGCCTGTGCCATATTTTGAGAAGCTTGCTAGCAATATGCATGAGCGTATCGCATTGGTGGTCGACCCTATGTTGGCAACCGGCGGCTCTATGATCTCAACTATCGATCTGCTTAAAGAGCGTGGCTGCACCTCAATCAAGGCGTTGGTATTAGTAGCGGCGCCTGAAGGCATCGCGGCGCTTGAGAAGGCCCATCCTGATATCGAGCTTTACACCGCCTCTATCGATAAGTGCCTTAACGAGAACGGTTACATCCTGCCTGGTCTGGGTGATGCTGGCGATAAGATCTTTGGTACTAAGTAATACGTTAAGTTAGACCTAGTATCTAGTAGCAAGCCATATTAAATATGGTGAGCCGTAAAAAAGGAGCCTAAGGCTCCTTTTTTGTTGGCTGACTTTTGTGTCTGGACTCGATTAAAGTGCGATGTCCTTGTTAGAGCACCATTGCCGCAATCCAACCCGAGATCAATAGCGGGATGTTGTAGTGGATAAAGGTTGGGATCACGCTGTCACGAATATGATCATGCTGACCGTCGGCGTTAAGACCGGCCGTTGGGCCCAGGGTCGAATCCGATGCCGGTGAGCCCGCATCCCCCAGCGCCGCCGCCGTGCCGACCAGGGCGATAGTCGCCGGTACCGAGAAGCCGAAGCTGATGGCCAGCGGCACATAGATAGTGGCGATAATCGGGATGGTCGAAAACGAAGAGCCGATTCCCATAGTGATGAGCAGACCGACCACCAACATCAAGAAGGCCGCCAATGCGCGATTGTCACCGATGAGGTGGCTGAGGGAATCAACCAGAGTGCCCACATCGCCTGTGGCCTTGACCACGGCAGCGAAACCGGCGGCGGAGATCATGATGAAGCCGATGTTGGCCATCATACGTACCCCTTGGTTGAAGATATCCTGATCGGCCACATGCTTAAGGGCGCCGGAGAAGCTGAAGATGATAAAGCCGATGAGGGCGCCGAAGATCATCGAGCCGGTATAGAGCTGTACCACCAGGGTCGATGCTATCGCTATTAAGGCGATGACAATATTGCGGCGATTGAGGGTTTCTTCCGGCTCCGCGGCCAAGATCAACTCCTCTTTATATTCTCTTGGCTTGCGATAGCTGACAAACACGGCGATAAATAGTCCCGCGACCATACCCAGGGCAGGGATCAACATGGCCGGTGGGATCTGCTCGCGCACCGCATCTAAGTTATTGCTGGTGAGATTAGAAAGCAAGATGTCGTTGAGGAAGATGCCGCCAAAACCCACTGGCAGGATCATATAGGTGGTCACTAGGCCGAAGGTGAGTACACAGGCCACCAGACGTCTGTCTAGCTTGAGCTTAGACATCACATGCAAGAGCGGTGGGATCAGGATTGGAATGAATGCAATATGAATCGGCAGAATGTTTTGCGACGACACCGCCATGGCCAGGATAGCCAGCAAGAGCAGCCAGCGGACCTTGTTAATGTTGCCAGGGTTTTCCTCTCGACCTAACTGTGCAATCACCTTGCGAGAGATGAGCGTGGTAAGGCCCGAGTGCGACAGGGCCACGGCAAAGGCGCCCAGCAGGGCATAACTCAGGGCGATCTGCGCGCCGCCGCCAAGGCCGGTATTAAAGGCATCGACCGTTTGGTCTAGGTTCATGCCGCCGACGAGTCCGGCGACCAATGCACTCACAGTGAGTGCGATAACGACGTTCACGCGTGCTAGGCTAAGGCCCAACATCAAGCAAACGGCAATAACAACTGCATTCATATTGATTCAATCTGATTTTTTAATCTTTAATGGGAAGCTATTTTTGCCAGCAATAGCCCGTGTTGTCCAGCGTCTAGGCGTTTTATCTGAAAAATAGACAAGAGATGTAACCGAACTGTATTCAAGTTTACTGCGTAAGTGTAAATAAGCCTAACCGAGTGGACGGAAGAAGGTGATAACTTGGGCAACTCGATGAATATTTATTAAAAAAAGTGACAATGATCCCAAATTACTTGTGTCCCGCTGGTGACTGCCTATAATGCTTCTGAGTTCATAATTAAAAGCTTTTTCAATCCATAGATGGAGATAAAAAATGAGCGTATTAGTAGGCCGTCCGGCTCCTGATTTTACAGCTGCAGCAGTTCTTGGTAATGGCGAAATCGTTGATAGCTTTACCCTGAGCGAAGCGATTAAAGGAAAGCCAGCTGTAGTATTCTTCTACCCACTTGACTTCACTTTCGTATGCCCATCTGAGTTGATTGCCTTCGATCACCGCATGGAAGAGTTCAAGAAGCGTGGCGTTGAAGTTATCGGTGTTTCTATCGATTCTCAGTTCACTCACAACGCATGGCGTAACACTCCAGTAGACAAGGGCGGTATCGGCCAGGTTCAGTACACCCTAGTTGCTGACGTGAAGCACGATATCTGTAAAGCTTACGATGTTGAGCATCCAGAAGCCGGCGTGGCTTTCCGTGGTTCTTTCCTGATCGACAAAGAAGGTCAGGTTCGTCACCAAGTCGTTAACGATCTGCCACTAGGTCGTAACGTTGACGAGATGATTCGTATGATCGATGCACTTCAATTCCACGAAGAGCACGGTGACGTTTGCCCAGCAGGCTGGGAAAAAGGTGACAAGGGTATGGACGCGAGCCCAGCAGGCGTTGCTTCTTACCTGACTGATAACGCTGATTCACTATAAGCGATTCATGTTAAAGTCAAAAAAGCTGCCCTAGGGCAGCTTTTTTTATGGCTAGATTTTATGACAAGATTTTATGATTAGTCTTTATATCAGCCTAGCTGAGGCTCACTGGTTAGAGGGGATTAGCTCGTGAGCACCAGCTCACGGTAGGAGGCGGTCTCTCTGTCATCCTCGCTGAGACCGAGCTGCTCGGCCAGGGAGATGAGTCCTCGTTCAAAATCTGCCAGTTGAGCCTCATCGTCTGTCATGATCGCCAGCTCGGCAAAGTCGCCCAGGCCGTTGAGCGTATCGACCGTCACATGGTAATGGTCGATAAAATAGATGCTGCGGGTCTTGGTAAGACGCAGCACGACGCCATAGCCCAGGTTTTCCAGCATGGCGGCGGCGCTGTCGATATTGTCGATACGCGTGGCCTGACACTGCTTGTCACCAGGTCCTTTGACTATCCAGAGTTTGATCCCTGAGGGGCGCATCTCCCTGAGAATCAAATATTTCTCCTCTTTGGCCAGGCATCCTTTTTCAGTATCGTAATATCGGTCGAACTCGACATTGTCCTCGAGCATTATCTGGTGAGGGAGGCGTCGAAGCTGGTTTAAAAAAGCCTCTCTATCTTGTAGTCGATATTTGAGTTCGACTTCATACTTGCCTTCAAAATGGGCTTGGCTCATCGTTCTACCGTCTGTGTAGCTTGCTGTGGTTGTTAGCCGGACTATAGCACTTTTGGGCGGGGCGGAGTGTGAGGTTATTAGTCTTTGTTGGTGCCATTTTATGTTAATAAATTGATCATTTTGTTCGCCCTTGATATACCTAGAGAAACCCTTCTTATTTATCGGCTTAGCCGCGAATGTGAGATGTAAGGTACTCGATGCGACTTTCTATAGCGTTTCTCTGTTGTTTGTTTTTCGTGGTGGCTGTTCGCGCCGAAACCGTGCTTTCTTATGATGTGAATGGCTCCAGTAGTTGGTATCCCTACTTTATCGATGCTAACGCCAAGGACCCAGGGATCTTGGCCGAGTTGGTGCCAGATATCTTTGCACTGACCCCGATTCGATTGGAGGCGAAACATTATCCACCGAAGCGAACTAATCAGGCGTTGGCTAGCGGGGCACTGGATTTCGATGTTGTGAGTCCTAGCTGGTTTGAGGGGGGCGACCTGGGTGAAAATTTTGTGCAGTCACAACCCATTTTCGCGATTAAGGAGCATGTAGTGGTCTTGGCGACGGCACAGGACGACTGGATGGATATTAGTAAGATCCGCGGGCAGGAAATAGGTACTGTGCGCGGTTATCTCTATCACGACGACAGCCAGTTCACCCGTGTCGATTTTAAGTCGGAGCGTGAGCTTATCATCGCCTTGCAGAAGGGGCGCATCCAGGCCGCCATTGCAGGGGATCTTACCGCGCTTTACTGGGCCAAGGAGCTGGAGGTGCCTATCGCGCTGGCGGCGGTGCATTCGGATGGCGTGCTGGTGATCCGCCTGCGAAGAGAACACCAAACCTTGCTCGAGCAGATCAATGACGCGATAAGTCAGCTCGGAGACCAGGGAACAATCGATGCCTTACTGGCCAAATATACTTCGGGTCCATCGGTTGACTCAAGATTGAACAATTAGGCGTATCTTCCTCTAACCGATTGTTTTTCAATCAAACGGTACATAATCTCTTGACGTGCGCTTCGAGATAGCCGCTAATTGTCGCCAATGGAAATAAGCAAGGATAGATGTATGAATCCAATGGAGTTTGCGATTCCGGCCGAGGACAAGCAGGCCTTTAGTCAATATTACGCGAAGAAGATAGCCCCTAAGTGCCGACGTTATGAGTCGGTTCGCCAGGCGGCTGCCGCTAAGTATCTGTCGCGTAGAAAAGTCAGTGCTCCCGTCACTTATATCGGTCTACTCGCCTTTCTGGCCTTTTTTGCCCTAACTTTCTACGGCGCAGCGATTCTCGATTTTGAAGATGGCGTGTTCTTTATCGGCTTTGCCGGTGCGTTTGGCTCAGGCGCCTTGGTGGCGACGGTAAACATCTGGGCGGGAAACGAGATAGGCCAACTACGCGCTGAGATTATCGAGGAGGTCTATCCGCTGCTGCTGGGATATTTCGGTAAGCGGTTTGCGTTAAATCCTCCTGACTTACCCGGCCTGGATACCTATATGGACTATGGTCTCTTTCCTAAGTTCGACAAGGGATATTTTGAAGACTCGGTACGAGGCCAGTACCTCAATGTGCCTTTCTTGCTGCGGGAGCTGACGCTATTCGAGCACAAGGGGACTAAAGACAATCGCCCTCAATACAAGACGCTGTTTGATGGTTTGGTCATAGAGTTTGCGCTGCCAAAGCGGTTTTCTGCCAATATCCAGGTTCGTCAAGATAGAGGTCTCATGGGTAACGGTTTTATGCTGTTTAAACAGCAGCTGTCACGGGTAAAGCTGGAAGATCCTACCTTTGAGCGTCAGTTTGAGGTGTATAGCGACGATCAGGTCGAGGCGAGATACATGCTAACCACGGCGACCATGGAGCGTTTTCTCTCCCTGTCACGCTTTTACGGTGGAGAGCTCGAAGCCAGCTTTAAAGCGGGAAGACTGCTGATTATGATCGCCTGTAAACATAACTATTTCGAGCCGCAGTTGGATCTGCTAAAGCCGCTGGATTTTAGCGATGATATAGAGCAGGTGTTTAAGGAGATCCATGAGGTATTTGATTTGATCAAGGCCCTGAATCTCGACAGTCGTACCGGGCTTTAAAATCGTCTATTTGGCCGTTCACCTTATCTCTGTTGAGCGGCCAGTATCTGTATAGACACTAGCAGGTGTTTAGCCTAGGCTGTCTAACACCTTTGGGTCTTACCTCAGATGTTATAGCTTGGCTGTCATAGTTTGGCTGTCACATAGCTCAAGCGTTATCGCTAGTTTCTTGTTCAGGCGCTGGGCTGGGTTCTTCGCTTGGCGCTACTACCGGCCAGCCGCCTAATGCCTTCCACTTGTTGACGATATGACAAAACAGCTCGGCGGTGCGTTCGGTATCATAGAGGGCGGAGTGAGCCTCTTTGTTGTCGAAGGGGATACCGGCGATCTCACAGGCCTTCGCCAGTACCGTGTGTCCAAGTGCCAGGCCCGAGAGGGCGGCGGTGTCGAAGGTGGCAAACGGGTGAAACGGCGTACGTTTCAGGGCGTTGCGTTCGATCGCCTGAGTAACGAAACCATGATCGAAGGCGGCGTTGTGGGCCACTATGATACTGCGGTGACAATCCGATGCCTTCTGATGCTTCTTGACCTCTTTAAAGATCTCTAAGAAGGCTTCTTTCTCGCTCACGGCGCCGCGCAGCGGGTTGCTGGGGTCTATGCCATTAAACGCCAGGGCATCTGGTTCGAGGTTTGCGCCTTCGAAGGGCTCGATATGATAGTGCAGCGTCTTATCCAGCATCAAGTCGCCATTATCATCCATCTTCAGCAGGGTGACGGCGATCTCCAGCAACGCATCGGTCTGAGCATTAAACCCCGCGGTTTCAACATCTATGACGACGGGAAAGTAGCCACGGAATCTATGCTTAAGTTTGTGTGCGTCGCAAATATCGCTCATTAAAATATCCAAAGTGAAGAGTGGGGGGCTATTATGAAGTATCCGATGGGATCTTGTCATGTTTGATTGGTCATAATATGGGCTAAAGGAATGCTAAATTAGGCCGATAGGGATAAGTAACGTAATTAATAAGAGTGACTGTCTATGTGGGTTAGGGTGCTATGTGCGATGACATTCGGTATCGGCTTGAGTCTGGCGACGACGGCGCAGGCCGAGTTGCGTCACTATGTGGCCTCGCTGGAACAGTCCTCCTGGAGTCTAAGCGACAACACCCCCATCATCTGTCGTCTTGAGCATGAGATCCCATCCTACGGCAAGGCGGTGTTTACCAGCCGCGCCGGTAAAGATCATGATTTGAACTTTAGCCTGGATATGTGGGTGAAGCCCGACGAGGTGACCAATGCCAAGTTGATGAGCATGGCGCCCGCCTGGCGTCCTGGTGTGGTGTCCCGTCCCATCACAGATCTCACCTATCAGAAGTATTTTAGCGGCGAGGTGCCTAAGAAGGCGGCCTGGTCCATGCTGAACGAACTCGAACGCGGCATGCAGCCGACTTTCTATTATGCCGACTGGTACAACCGCTCCAGCAAAGTCGCCGTTGGGCTTTCGGCCGCCAATTTTGGTCGTCGTTACGCCGAGTTTAAATCGTGTCTGGCCAATCTCTTGCCCTATAGTTTCGATGATATCGCCTTTACCGTGCTGACCTATGAGTTTGGTGGTTCCGAGTTGACTCGATACTCCAAGGCGCAGATCGCTAAGGTGCAGGAGTATCTCTCTTACGACCCTGAGGTCGAGCTGGTCTTGATCGACGCCTATACCGACAGCTTCGGTGGCCGCTCGGTGAATAAGAAGGTGTCAGAGAAACGCGCCAAGTCGGTTAAGCAGCTCTTCCTGGCCGCCGGTATTCCCGACGAACGTATCCATACCTTAGGTCATGGTGAGCGTCGTCATGTGGCGTCCAATGAAACCAAAGATGAGCGGGCGCGCAACAGACGCGTGGTGATTCGCCTCAGCAAGCCGCTGGATTAAAAAAGCCACAGTGAGTTAATAATATTTATGGAAACCGGCCAACAAGGCCGGTTTTTGTTATCGGCCCGGGATAAAAAGAGAGTGCTGGCAAACGCTTGGTAAAAAACAGGTAAAAAAAAGCCCACTTAATCTTAAGTGGGCCGCAAATAAATCATTGCAATCAACAAATTGAAGGAAGGAAGTCAAGCATAAGAACCAGGGATGAATTCACGTGACTGGCACGGGAACTCGGAGTTCTTGTTTCCCATCTACCAGCGGGGTAGACACTTCCGGAAAACGAGGTGAATTATAGGGTCAGACCATTTGTCCTACAAACTAGAAAAATTCCCGCCTTAGATTAGTATTTCTAATGTCAAAAAAGGGTGTTTAAAGGGTCGAATTCACACATTTTGGGTATTTGCGCTTGATTACGCAAAATTGCTGCATAATTTCACGATTTATATAATTCATCCATGTTGTTTTTTTATTAACAAGTCAATTTCGCAAATGCCGGATTCGTTTATTTGTAGCCATTGCACGGTTTTTTTTTACTTGTATAGTACGAGGTTATTGGGCGCTAGCTCACAGGTTTACCATTAATAATAACGAGATATCCAGGATGGCTACAGATGGCTCTTAAGACGATTTTATCTAAGCAAACCCTTTTGCTTGCCGGATTAGGTTTAACACTCATGGGTTGTCAGTACCATGCCAGTGAAACGGCAGCGGCGCAGGCAGCAGTTCAGCCCCAGGGCGTGGTCGAAACGATTCACGGCGTACAGGTTGCCGACCCCTACCGTTATCTGGAGGAAGAGAGTGACGCGACCCATGCCTGGGTGAAGCAGCAGCAACAGGCGGGACACGACTTTCTGGCGCAGCTGGAAAATAAGCAGGCGATAGTCGATCGCATCACAGAGCTGTGGAACTTCGAGAAGGTCACGGCACCCACAGAGCGTGGCGATAACACCTTTTACTATCGTAACGATGGTCTGCAGGCACAATCTGTACTCTATGTGAAGAATAAGGCCGGCGAAGAGAAGGTCGCCCTTGACCCAAATAGCTTCTCGACCGACGGTACCGTTGCCCTGAGCGGCGTCTCTGTCAGCGGCGACGGTAAGATCATCGCCTATGGCGTCTCTAAGTCGGGCTCAGACTGGCAGCAGTGGCAGTTTGTCGATGTGGCAAGCGGTGCCAAGCTAGGCGACGAGCTCAACTGGATTAAGTTCTCCAGTGCCGAGTGGAGCAAAGACAATAAAGGTGTCTACTATTCTCGTTATGACGCGCCCGAAGGCGGTAACCTGCTGGCCGACGTTAACTTTAACCAGAAGGTTTACTATCACCAGCTGGGCACAGATCAGTCTCAAGACAAGCTGATTTACGAGCGTCCACAGAATAAAGATTGGGGCTTCGGCGCCGAGGTATCGGAGGCGGGGGATTATCTGTTGATCTCCATCTCTCAGGGCACAGATAGCCGTAACCGTTTCTTCTATAAGTCACTGACCGACGCCAACGCACCCGTGGTTGAGCTAATCAGCGAGCTTGAGGCCGAGTACAGCTTCCTGGGTAACGACAAGTCTGTCTTCTACTTCAAGACAGATCTCGATGCGCCAAATGGCAAGATAGTGGCGGTGGATGTGAATCGTCCAGCCAAGGCAAACTGGAAGACGGTGGTTCCTGAGTCGAGCGATCCTATCGCTAGCGTGGCCATCATCAACGATCACCTGGTGGTCAGCTACCTGCACGACGTGCTGGGCAAGCTCACTATCTTCAGCATGAACGGCGTGAAGCGCCAGGATGTAGAGCTACCGGGTAAGGGCAAGATTGCTGGCCCATATGGCAAGCGTAGCAAGGATTACTTCTATTACACCTTCAACAGCTATGTGCAGCCGCAGACCACCTACAAGTTTGACTTTAAGACGGGTGAGTCTAGCCTGTACGCTAAGCCTAAGGTCGCCTTTAATCCGGACAACTATGTTTCTGAGCAGGTGTTCTACACCAGCAAGGATGGCACGCGCGTACCTATGATGATCTCCTACAAGAAGGGATTGACCCTTAACGGTGAAAACCCAACCCTCTTGTATGCCTACGGTGGATTCTCTATCTCTCTGACGCCAAGATTCAGCCCGGCCAATATCGCCTGGATGGACATGGGCGGCGTGTACGCCGTGCCTAACCTACGTGGCGGCGCCGAATACGGTGAGAGCTGGCACCAGGCGGGTATGTTCGATAAGAAGCAAAACGTGTTCGATGACTATTTTGCTGCGGCCGAGTATTTGATTGACAACAAGTACACTAATCGCAGCAAGCTCGGTGCCTATGGCCGCAGTAACGGTGGTCTGCTGATGGGCGCGGCCGTGACTCAGCGTCCGGACCTTTTCGCCGCCATTCTGCCTGCGGTAGGCGTGCTGGATATGTTGCGTTTTCATAAGTTCACCATCGGCTGGGCTTGGACCAGTGAATACGGTAGCGCAGATAATGCCGAGCAGTTCCCTGCGCTATTGGCCTATTCGCCTTATCACAACATAGCAGAGCGAGATTACCCGGCGACTATGGTGATGACGGCGGATCATGACGATCGCGTGGTACCTCTGCACAGCTTCAAGTTCGGCGCGCTGCTGCAGGACAGACAGACGGGAGATGCACCTATCATCATGCGTATCGAGTCTAAGGCCGGTCATGGCGCTGGTAAGCCGACGGCGATGAAGATAGATGAATTTGCCGACATTTACAGTTTCTTAATGCATAGCTTCGGCCTTGCGGTGCCGAGCAAGATAGGCGGCTAAGTAAACAAACCTAAAAAGGGAAGTGAATAACTTCCCTTTTTTATTAACAAAATTTTATGCAGTTAGTCCCGGCTACAGGGGCGTCAAGCATTCACAATTGCCTAGGCACTCGGTATAGTAGGCCTCTATTTAATCTGAATGTTGAGCCGTTTGTAGCTATGTTTCGTTGGCCTATATCCGTTTACTACGAAGATACCGATGCCGGTGGAGTGGTGTATCACTCTAACTACCTTAATTTCTTCGAGCGTGCCCGCACCGAGTGGTTAAAACAGATAGGGGTGAAACAGACGCAGCTACTGGCCGACGATATTGCCTTCGTGGTTAAGCATGCCGATATCGATTTTAAGGTGGCCGCACGCTTCGAGCAGGACCTTTTCGTCGAGTCTGAGGTCATAGAGATGAAGAAGGCCTCTATGGTGTTTCGTCAGCGTCTGCTCGACCAGGACGGAACCCTCTATTGTGAAGGGCACATTCAGGTGGCCTGTGTGGCGTTATCGCGCATGCGGCCGAAAGCCATTCCCCATCATATTGTTCAGGAGTTAAAGGGTGGAAGCTGATATCTCTTTTATCGGGCTGTTTTTACAGGCCAGTCTATTAGTTAAATTCGTCATGTTGACGCTGCTGACATTGTCCGTGGTGTCCTGGGCGGTGATTATTCAGCGTAGACGCCTGCTGACCTCGGCTCGTCAGCGTTCGCTCAAGTTTGAAGACAAATTTTGGTCCGGAGTTGACCTCAATAAGCTGTACAAGGAACTCTCTGCCAGACAGGAGAGCAATACAGGTCTAGAGGCCATGTTCTACGCCGGCTTTAAAGAGTATGCCCGCCTGAGTAACCTTAACGGCAAGGTGCCAGCCGCCGTGATGGATGGCTGTTATCGTGCCATGCGGGTCTCTCTCTCCAGAGAGCTTGAGAAGTTGGAAACCCACTTGCCACTGCTGGCAACGATTGGCTCGACCAGCCCCTATATCGGTCTGTTTGGTACCGTTTGGGGGATCATGAACTCCTTTATCGCCCTGGGCGCCGTTGAAAACGCGACACTTGCCATGGTGGCCCCGGGTATCGCCGAGGCACTTATCGCCACGGCCATGGGTCTGTTTGCGGCGATTCCTGCCGTTATCGCCTACAACCGTTTCTCGACTCAGGTGGAGAAGATCGAGATGTCTTACGCCAACTTTATGGAAGAGTTCTCCAGCATCCTGCATCGTCAGGCCTATAGCGAGAAGGAAGCCGGTTAATGCAGCAGGGTTATCAACGTAAGAGGCGTCGTCCGGTTGCCGAGATCAACGTTGTACCTTATATCGACGTGATGTTGGTACTGCTCATTATCTTCATGGTGACTGCGCCTATCGTGACGCAGGGCGTGAAGGTGGACTTGCCACAGGGGGAGGCCGAGAGCCTGCCTGCCGACAGTAAGCCGCCAGTGGTGGCTTCTATCGATGCCGATGGCGATTATTACCTGGATATTGGCAGTGCCAGCAGTAAAGAGGTGTTGGATCTCGAGGAGATTGCCGTCAGAGTCAGCGCCATCATTCAGCTAGAGCCAGAGCGCCCCGTGGTGGTTAAGGCCGATAGGAGCATTCCCTATGAAAGGGTGATCCAGTTGATGGTGACGTTACAAAAAGCAGGTGTACCTTCGGTAGGCCTGATGACAGATTCGCCTGAGGAGTAACAGGTGGCAGGGAAATCAGATTTTACCGTTCCACTCATTATTTCAGCCAGCA
The DNA here is from genome assembly GCF_023349185.1 of Shewanella aquimarina. Classification (GTDB taxonomy): domain Bacteria; phylum Pseudomonadota; class Gammaproteobacteria; order Enterobacterales; family Shewanellaceae; genus Shewanella; species Shewanella aquimarina. The sequence goes on from NZ_JAKIKY010000006.1 coordinate 77,633, forward strand.
TTCATGTTGGCGTGATAGTTGTTTTGGCCATGGGTGTCGATTTTAGTGAGAAGCCTAAGGTGATGCCCCAGGTCAGTGCGCCTGCGGTGCAGGCCGTGGTGGTGGATCAGAAGCGGGTCAACGAACGGGTCGAGAAACTTAAAGCCGAGAAATTGGCCGCTGAGCGCAAGGAGAAGGCGCGTCAGGAGGAGCTGGATCGTAAGGCGAGAGAGGCGCGTCAGGCCCGTGAACGTGAGCAGGCGCGCATCAAGAAGCTTGAGCAGGAGCGCAAGCAGAAAGAGTTAGAGACGCAAAATGCGGCCAAGGCTGCCAAGGCCGCCAAGCTCAAAGAGCAGCAGGAGAAGGAGAAGGCCGCCAAGGCCGAGGCTCAGCGTAAACAGAAAGAGGCCGAGCGCAAGGCCGCCGAAGAGGCCGCAGCCAAAGCCGAAGCTAAGCGTAAGGCTGAAGAGGCCGCCGCTAAGAAGGCCGCCGAAGAACGTAAGCGCAAGGCAGAGGCCGAGGCGAAACGTAAGGCCGAAGAGGCCGCGCGCCGCGAGCAGGAGCGTATGATGCAAGAGGCGTTAGCCGCCGAGCAGGCCGCGCTGTCACAGACCCGCAACAAGCAGGTGATGAGCGAGGTGCAGCGTTATACCTCGATGATCCGCGCCACGATTCAGCGTCATCTGGTGGTCGATGAGTCGATGCGAGGCAAGAGCTGCCGTGTCTTTATTCGTCTGGCCAAAGATGGCTTTGTAACTGGTAACGAGATAGTGTCTGGCGATCCTGTGGTGTGCCGTGCCACTAAGGCTGCGATCAATAAGGCCGGGCGCCTGCCTGTCTCGCCAGAAGCCGATGTTTATAACAAGCTAAAAGAGATTAATCTCACTGTACAACCTGAGTTTAATTAAAGGAGTTCCATGAAAAATTTGGGAAGATGGCTCATCTTGGGTCTGGCGTTTTTAACCATACCGGCCAAGGCGGCATTGGATATAGTGATCACCGAAGGGGTCGATGCGGCGCGTCCTATTGCCGTGGTGCCTTTTGTGTGGCAGGGCAGTACGCCTATGCCGCAACAGATCTCAGACGTGGTGATGTCGGATCTGACCCGCAGCGGGACCTTTAAGCCGATGGATGAACTCGGGCTGCCACAGCGCAACCTAGGGTCATTGGCGCAGATGGATCTTAAGGCCTGGTCGAATGTCGCCGCCGAAGCCGTGGTCATGGGGACGGTTAAACCATACGGCCCCGATCAGTATCTGGTAAATTTTGAGCTTATCGATCTGGTCAAAGCACAGATGCAGTCTGGTGGTCCTCAGTCGGCTAGCGATTACCTGCTCGATAGTCGCGAGACTGTGATCAGCGGCGCCCAGTTTAGGCAGTATGGTCACAGGATCAGTGATATCGTCTATGAGAAGCTCACCGGTATTCGCGGCGCCTTCCTGACGCGTATCGCCTACGTGGTGGTGGATCACAAGGCGAAATCGCCTTACAAGTTGATGATTGCCGATTATGATGGCTATAACGAGCAGATGCTGCTGCGCTCGCCCGAGCCGCTGATGTCGCCAGCCTGGTCACCCGACGGTCGCTGCTTGGCCTATGTAAGTTTTGAAAATAAGAAGGCCGAGGTTTTTGTTCAGGATATCTATACTCAGCAACGCACTAAGGTCACCAGCTTCCCAGGGATCAACGGCGCGCCGTCATTCTCGCCCGATGGCAAGAAGTTAGCGATTACCCTGTCGAAGGATGGTCAGCCTGAGGTCTATGTGGTGGATATCGCCACCAAGGCGATTAAGCGTGTGACTAACCATTACGCCATCGACACCGAGGCCTCTTGGACACCAGATGGTAAGGCGTTGATCTTTACCTCTGAGCGTGGTGGTCGTCCGCAGATTTATCAGGTGACTTTAGCTTCAGGCAAGGTCACGCGCCTGACCTTCGAAGGTGAGTGGAACCTGGGTGGCTCTATCTCGCCCGATGGTCGCAGCATGGTGTTTGTGAATCGTACAAATGGTAAGTTCAATATTGCCCGTATGGATCTCGAGACACGATTTATGCAGGTGCTGACCACGACACGTTTGGATGAGTCGCCAAGCATAGCGCCTAACGGTACTATGGTGATTTATGGCACCACTTATCAGGGTCAACAGGTGTTGGCTGCTGTCTCTATGGATGGACGATTTAAGGCAAGATTGCCAGTGGGTCAAGGGGAGGTGAAGTCTCCTGCTTGGTCACCTTTCTTATAAATTTACTACTGAGAACAAGATTAAGGATTACAAAATGGATCTGAATAAGCTGTTTAAAGCTATGGTTGTTGCCCTGCCGATTATGGCGATCAGTGCGTGTAGCTCAACCTCTGAGTCACAAACCGATGCGACTAGCTCTATGAGCGGCAGCGAAAGCAGCGAAATGAATGCCGGTGGTGGCGTTGAGACGGGTGGTGTAGCACCTATCCTGACACCAGAAGAGCAGCAACGTATTAAGTACCAGGAACTGCGCAAGGAACATATCATCTACTTCGATTTCGACCGCAGCTCGGTATCATCTGACTTCTCAGAAGTGCTTAATGCTCATGGTGAGTATCTGCTTGAGCATCCTAATGTACGTGTGATGATCGAAGGTCATGCCGATGAGCGTGGTACGCCAGAGTACAACATCGCCCTAGGTGAGCGTCGTGCCAAGGCCGTTGCCAAGTACCTGCAAAGCATGGGTGTACTGCCGAGCCAGATGAGCATAGTGAGCTATGGTGAAGAGAAGCCACAAGATTTCTCTCGCACCGATGATGGCTTTGCTAAGAACCGTCGTGCGGTATTGGTTTACTAAGCGTTAGATAGGGTTAACTATGAAGACTGCCGTTGTTACCGCGGCAATTCTGATGAGTGCGGGTGTCGCGGTAGCGGCACCTGCGCCCGTTGAGGATGTTGCCGGTGGTTCCTCCGAAGATAGAGTTGCGCGCCTTGAGCGTATCATAAAGGCCAAACAAGCGGCCGAGTTTGAGATGCAGCAGCGCCTTGACACCCTCCAGCAGGAGGTACTTGACCTGCGCGGCCTGACTGAGCAGCAAAGCTATCAGATCAATCAGATGCTGCAGCGTCAGCGCCAGCTCTATGACGATATCGCTAACCTGAGTAAGGCTAAGTCGACACCTGTGGCCGCAACCCCTGCGGCGACCAGTTCAGAGACCTCCTCTCTGGGAGAAACCGCCAGCTATGAACGCGCGGTTAATCTGGTGCTGAAAGAGCGTCAGTACGACGAGGCGATCCCGGCGTTTCGTGAGTTTATCGCGCAATACCCCAATTCGACCTATGCGGCGAATGCTAACTATTGGTTAGGTCAGCTACTCTATAACAAGGGTGAGCTTGGCGATGCCGCTAAGGCCTTTAATACTGTTGTCAATAAGTTTAAAGAGTCGAATAAGCGTGGCGATAGCCTGGTTAAGCTTGGCATGATTGCGCAGAAGCGTAACGATAATGCGACCGCTAAACGTTACTATCAGCAAGTCGTTAGCGAATACGCTAATAGTGCCGCTGCTCGCATCGCCAAACAGCAGATGGTGGGGCTTTAATCTCTATTTAACCAAAAAACATACTCTTAGTCTGTTTTTCATGCAAACAAAAAAAAATGGGGAATTTGCACTTGCATGAGAAGATGAAAAAGGTATTATAGGCGCCCTCGAAGCGACGTAGTCGTTTGGGCGCTAAATCAAAGAGATTTAGTTGAAAATGGGTCGTTAGCTCAGTCGGTAGAGCAGTTGGCTTTTAACCAATTGGTCGAAGGTTCGAATCCTTCACGACCCACCACTTTTCTGACAGTGGTTAAACAATCAGGCATCCAAGATGGGTCGTTAGCTCAGTCGGTAGAGCAGTTGGCTTTTAACCAATTGGTCGAAGGTTCGAATCCTTCACGACCCACCACTTTTCTGACAGTGGTTAAACAGTTAGGCATCCAAGATGGGTCGTTAGCTCAGTCGGTAGAGCAGTTGGCTTTTAACCAATTGGTCGAAGGTTCGAATCCTTCACGACCCACCACTTTTCTGGCAGTGGTTAAACATTCAGGCATCCAAGATGGGTCGTTAGCTCAGTCGCTATTTTTAGGGAAAGGGCAGTTGGCTTTTAACCTCTGATACAAGGTTAAGCTTCATCGGTATCAACAATATGGGTCGTTAGCTCAGTCGGTAGAGCAGTTGGCTTTTAACCAATTGGTCGAAGGTTCGAATCCTTCACGACCCACCACTTTTCTGGCAGTGGTTAAACATTCAGGCACCTAAGATGGGTCGTTAGCTCAGTCGCTATTTTTAGAGAAAGGGCAGTTGGCTTTTAACCTCTGATACAAGGTTAAGCTACATCGGTATCAACAATATGGGTCGTTAGCTCAGTCGGTAGAGCAGTTGGCTTTTAACCAATTGGTCGAAGGTTCGAATCCTTCACGACCCACCACTTTTCTGACAGTGGTTAAACAATCAGGCATCCTAGATGGGTCGTTAGCTCAGTCGCTATTTTTAGGGAAAGGGCAGTTGGCTTTTAACCTCTGATACAAGGTTAAGTTACATCGGTATCAACAATACGGGTCGTTAGCTCAGTCGGTAGAGCAGTTGGCTTTTAACCAATTGGTCGAAGGTTCGAATCCTTCACGACCCACCACTTTCTCTAGGTGGTTAAATCAAGAGAAGGATTTAGAAGGTTATTAGCTCAGTCGATGCTTTTAAAGCAAAGAGGCAGTTGGCTTTACTTTTTAACTCCACATTGGTCGAAGGTTAGAATCCTTCACGACCCACCACTTTTCTGACAGTGGTTAAACATTCAGGCATCTAAGATGGGTCGTTAGCTCAGTCGCTATTTTTAGGGAAAGGGCAGTTGGCTTTTAACCTCTGATACAAGGTTAAGCTACATCGGTATCAACAATATGGGTCGTTAGCTCAGTCGGTAGAGCAGTTGGCTTTTAACCAATTGGTCGAAGGTTCGAATCCTTCACGACCCACCACTTCTCCAATCATTTCTGCTTTTGTTGAATTCCTTATTATTTGTTGTCGGTTTCGGTTAACTAGCCACAGTTCAAATAGCAGTGACCCAATATTAGTGATCTAATAGCTCATTGGATGCGCTTTAAGTAAAGAGGCAGTTGGCTTTGCTTCTTAACGCCACATTGGTCAAAGGTTCGAATCCTTCACGCCCCACCACTTCTCCAATTATCTCTGCTTTTGTTGAATTCCTTATTATTTGTTGTCGATTTCGGTTAGCTAGCCAAAGTTCAAATCGCAGTGACTTAATGCCTGTGACCTAATACCAGTGAGCCAGGTTTAAAGCCGTTAATCATCAGATCCTTTATATCGTTTTGTTGTTCGAATTATTTGCTGATGCAATAGGGATTGCCTCGACCTAGACTAATTCACTAGCTTTTTATCGTACATTAACCCTGCCTGTTCGACCTTTGTCTTATAGACGTTTTGCTAATGTTACTTGTTTGTTAACTCCGTCATATTCATTGCGATAATAATGAAAAAGGGAGAGGACAGATGAAAAACGCAAAAGTGTCTTTGCTGGCTGCGGCGACCTTACTGGCGCTAGGTTCCAGTGCTGCTATGGCCGAGACAGAGTTTAAGTTTGGTGGCTATGTGAAGGCCGATGTCATGTTTAGTGACTATAGCAATGGCGCACCAGACTCAGGTAATCTTTCTCGCCAGTTTTATGTTCCAGGTACCATCTATGGTACACCGGGCAATGGCGAACAAGTTGTCGATTTCCAAGCGAGAGAATCTCGCTTTAATTTTAAGACGGTGACAGATCTCGACGGCCACAAGCTAACCGGTTTTATCGAGCTGGACTTTATGACTCACAGCGACGGCAACGAAAGGGTATCTAACAGTTACTCTCCCCGAATTCGTCATGCGTTTGTCAGCTTTGACAACTGGACCGTGGGTCAGACCTGGACTACCTTCATGAATCCAGGCTCTCTGCCTGAAAACCTCGATTTCGTGGGGGCGGCAGAAGGTACGCCTTTTGTGCGCCAGACGCAGGTTAGATACACCAATGGCGGCTTCCAGTTTGCTCTGGAAAACCCAGAAACTACGGTAACGCCTAATGGCGGTGGTTCACGTATCACCAGCGGTAGTGGCATAGTGCCTGATTTCGTGGCGCGTTATAACTTTAAGACCCAAGGTGGTGCAAAGTTTACCCTGGCCGGTATTGCACGCCAGCTTAACCTTGAGAAGGGTGGGATAGATTCTCAGACCATGGGTTATGGCTTGAACTTTACCGGAGTGATTCCTGTTGGTAGCGATGATCTTAAATTCTCGGCAACCGCGGGTGATGGCTTGGGGCGCTACATGGCGCTTAACTATGCCAATGCGGGAGTATTGGATGCCGATGGCGACATAGAGACCATTAGCTCATACGGCGGTTTCGCCTCCTACCGCCATTGGTGGAACGATAAGTGGCGCTCAAGCTTTACCTTATCGGGCTTCAAGGCCGATAACGATGTCGCCTTAACTGGCGGAGTTGTGAATGAAGAGTCCTATTCTGGTTACGTTAACTTGCTCTATTCTCCGGTGAAACCTTTAACGGTTGGTGTGGAGTATATGTACGCGGAAAACACCAAACAAAATGGTGATAAGGGCGAGTTAAATCGCGTTATCTTCTCGGTGAAGTATGTGTTGTAGTCACTGGTGTTAAGATAAAAAAGGAGGCTTAGCCTCCTTTTTCTTTGCTGTCGTTACAGCAGATTGTTGTCGCGAACATATTGTTCAAACTCGGTGCAGCCACCGATATGCTCTTGATCGATGAAGATCTGCGGCACGGTTTCAACTGGCTTGCCTACCGTCTTTTCCAGATCGGCCTTGGTGATGCCCTCTGCATGAATATCGACATACTTAAATTTGAAATCGTCGCGAGTCTCAACCAGTTGCTCTGATAGTTGAACGGCTCTAACGCAGTATGGGCAGCCTGGACGGCCGAAGATTACAACAAACATATTCGCTCCAGAAGTAAATGTTGGTGACTTTATACCATAGGCCAACGGGGTTTGCATATTTCAGATCATACAAACTTATGCTGGCTGTCGAATCGGCCTCGATAGTCGAAGAAACGCTCGACTAATTCCCAGCCGCGTTTGCCCTTCTTGAGGAGCAGAAGATCCGGCATACGAAAATGATCCCGTGCGGCAATTACCTGTTCGGGCGTATCGAAGCTTGGCTGTTTCTGACCCGGTGTACGTGTGTGTTGATGGACAAACACGCCATAGAAGGCGCGGATCTGCGCCTTAGTGGCAAAGTTAAAGCTGCTAGAGAAGTCATTTCCCTGGATATCTAAGTAACGCACCCTGAGCCGAGTTCCTTCCGCCTCGAAAAGCATCTCTTGGCACCGAAACAGGTGATGATGCTTCTGTTGCAGCACCTCTTTAAGACGCTTGTCTGGGTCGATCAGTGTCGACTGACAATGCTGGCAAACTTTGGCGGCAATATCGTTCTCTTCGCCGCAATTGGGGCAAGCCTTGGAGCGGAACCGAAAGTCGCACTGCTTTTTGCCACTGTCATCACCTATCACGGCCTGACAGCGTCGTCCGAAGTGCTCGATAATATCGCCATCACTGTCCACCAGCCCCCAGAAGACGTTGGCAAAGCCACAGACCGGGCAGGGCACCTGCACCGGCACACTCTTGCTGTCGGGTTTAGGACGGCCCACCTCGGGAAAAAAGAGGTCGAAACCGTTGGCGGCGTAATCGATCACCAAACAGTCCTGTTTGCCCTCACAGATCCTTAAGCCCCGACCGACCATTTGCTGAAACAGACTCACCGAGGCCGTGGGCCTTAGAATCGCAATAAGATCCACATGGGGCGCGTCGAAACCGGTAGTCAGTACGGCAACGTTGACCAGATAATCGAGCTCGCGGCGTTTGAATGCATCGATAATGGCATCGCGCTCCTGGCTTGGCGTGTTGGCCGTGATAAGGCCTGCCTTATCTGTGGCGAGTAGCGTCATGATCTCCTCGGCGTGACGCACTGTCGCGGCGAATATGATGGTACCGGCTCGGGTGTTGGTGAGCTGTTTTATCTGTTCCACGATCGCCTTGGTGGCACGACCGGCATGATGTAAGAGGGAATCGACTTCGGCCTCGTTGTATTCGCCACTAGCACTGGGTGAGAGCTCGCTAAAATCATACTGGGCCGACAGGCCGTCCAGTACCTTGGGGGGCGTCAAGAAGCCCTGTTTAATCAGGGGGCGCATTGGCAGCTCGAAGATACAGTGCTCGAATACCGGCTGCTCGGTATTGCCTATCTTGCCGTGGTAGTGGTAGCGGTAGATCCAGCCGCTTCCCAGGCGATAGGGGGTGGCCGTCAGGCCTAACAACCTAAGCTTTGGGTTCTTGGTTCTCAGATGACTCAGTAGCTGCTGATATTGGCTCTCTTTCTCGTTGGAAACCCGGTGGCATTCATCGATGATCACCAGAGAATAGGGCTCATCAAACTGCTTGGGATTACGTACCGCTGACTGAATGCTGGCGACTACCGTCTTGTTGCGGGTCGATTTCTGTTTCAGGCCGGCCGAAAAAATACTGGCCTCTTCGGTGAGTAACCCGACCTTCTGGGCGTTTTGGGCGACAAGTTCTTTCACATGGGTGAGTACTAGGGTGCGTCCCTTGGCGATGCGGGCTAGTTCGGCGATGATAATACTCTTTCCCGCCCCGGTCGGAAGCACAAGGACGGCTGAGTCGTCGCAGCCTTTAAAGTGGCTAATGGCCGCATCTACGGCCTGGCGTTGATAATCTCTGAGTTGCAAAGCAAATGCTGGTCTGTGATTGGGGCTATCAGGATATCAGTGCCTAACATGGCTCGCTAGGGCCTGTTGACCTTTTGAGAACAATTTTTGTTCTAATTGAGTAGGTTCAAATCGCGGCATGAGGCTTGAAGTATAGTTATTCTATATAAAAGCCGAGTAACAAAGAGTTGAACGTACTCAAGACGAACCCTGCGGGCAGCGTCTGTATCATTTTTCTACTGCGTTATCGCTCATTGATGTAGCACACCACATTACAATCGCTCTGCCTTGTATAAAAGCGATACAGAATGCTGTAAAAATGAACGCGAAAGATAAACAGGCCCTAGGGGGACCATAAAAAAAGCCCCTCGATGAGGGGCTAGAAGAGAGAATGCAGTGCAGCGAGCTGTTATTCGCTGCGATTGAGACGTGTCTCAATCAGGGTATCGATCACCGCTGGATCGGCGAGTGTTGACGCATCGCCTAAGTTGGTCACTTCATTGGCGGCGATCTTGCGCAGGAAGCGGCGCATGATCTTACCCGAACGTGTCTTAGGCAGGCCGCCGGCCCATTGGATCAGGTCCGGCGTCGCCAGGGCGCCAATCTCTTTTCTCACCCATTGACGCAGCTCCTGACGCAGTTCTTCGCTCTCCTGGGTGCCCTTGGTCAGGGTGACATAGGCATAGATGCCCTGGCCCTTGATGTCGTGAGGGTAGCCAACTACGGCAGCCTCGGCGACATGTTCGTGAGCCACCAGGGCACTCTCGACTTCGGCGGTACCCAGACGGTGGCCCGAGACGTTAATCACGTCATCGACACGGCCGGTGATCCAGTAGTAGCCATCTTCATCGCGGCGGGCACCGTCACCGGTGAAATACATGCCGCGGAAGGTCTTAAAGTAGGTCAGCGCAAATCTGTCATGGTCGCCATACACGGTGCGCATCTGTCCAGGCCAGGAGTCGAGGATGACCAGGTTACCCTCGGTCGCGCCATCTATGATGTTACCCATGTTGTCTACCAGCGCAGGTTGCACGCCAAAGAATGGACGAGTTGCCGAGCCAGGCTTAGTATCTGTCGCGCCTGGAAGTGGCGAGATCAGGATGCCACCGGTTTCGGTTTGCCACCAGGTATCGACAATTGGGCAGTTCTCATGGCCAATCACCTCGTGATACCAGCGCCAGGCCTCAGGGTTAATGGGCTCACCCACAGAGCCCATGATGCGCAGCGAGCTGCCATCGAAACCATCAAACTGTTCCTTGCCTTCGGCCATTAGGGCGCGGATCAGCGTCGGCGCCGTGTAGAGGATGTTGACCTTATGACGGTCGATCATCTCACCCAGACGGGCCGGGCTTGGGTAGTTAGGGATACCTTCGTGGATCAATATGGTCGCGCCGTTGGCAAGCGGGCCATAGACCATGTAGGAGTGACCCGTGATCCAACCCACGTCGGCGGTACACCAGTAGATCTCACCCTCTTTGTAATCAAACACATATTCGTGCGTCATCGAGGCATAGACCAGGTAGCCACCTGTGGTGTGTAGCACACCCTTTGGATTACCGGTAGAACCTGAGGTATAGAGCAAGAAGAGGGGATCTTCGGCGCCCATCTCTTCGGCTACACAGTGTTCAGAGGCGGTTTCCATCAGTGAATCCCACTTGATGTCGCGTCCCTCTACCCAGTTTACGGGATTGCCGGTACGCTCAAGCACGATAACCTTCTCGACACAGTTTACGTCTGGGTGAGACAGGGCGGCATCTATGTTAGCTTTTAATGGAATGGTGCGGCCACCGCGTACGCCTTCATCGGCGGTGATCACGACCTTGGACTTACCGTCGATCACCCGTGAGGCGATTGAGTCAGGGGAGAAGCCACCGAAGACCACCGAGTGAATGGCGCCGATGCGGGCACAGGCCAGCATGACCACGGCGGCCTCGGGTACCATAGGCATGTAAACCGTGACCACATCACCACGACGCACGCCTTGGCTACGCAGGGCATTGGCAAACTTACACACCTCTTTGTGGAGTTCACCATAGGTGAGGGTGCGTTGCTCGGCGGCATCGTCACCTTCCCAGATGATGGCCAGCTTATCGGCATTTTGTTCGAGATGACGATCGAGACAGTTAACCGAGGCGTTCAGGGTGCCGTCATAGAACCAGTTGATCGACAGGTTGTGATCGTCGAAGGAGGTTTTCTTCACCTTAGTAAAAGGCTTCATCCAATCGATGCGCTGGCCATGCTCTCTCCAGAAACCTTCGGGATTAACCACAGATTCCTGATACATCTTCTTATATTTTTCGTCATTAATGTGGGCATTCGCCGCGATTTCGCTTGGAACTTTGTAGAGAGACTGGGTGCTCATCTGACTTCCTTTTATTTCTAATTGTGCGTAGATAAAGTATGGAATGCTTAGGCTATTTACCTCTATTAGACCTTGGTCTAGTAAAAAAATATCCTTTATTTTTAGTCTGTTGTGATTATATTTGCACGAGATTTAAGCTAGTATTTAGCGCAGAATAATTAAAAGAATTGGAATTGCTATGAATCTGACTCTGGTTGTTGGCGTGATCGCCCTGTTGTACGTGTCGCTACTCTTCCTGTTGGCCTGGGGAGCAGAGCGCTGGTTTGGGCGGATCACCAAGAAGATTCAGACCTGGATTTATGGTTTAAGTTTAGCGGTTTACTGCTCCTCCTGGAGCTTTCTCGGCACTGTCGGCCAGTCGGCGCAGGATCTCTGGTCTTTCCTGCCCATCTTCGTCGGCCCCATACTCATCTTTACCTTTGGCTTCGGCCTGCTGCGTAAGATGGTGATCGTCTCCAAGGCGCAAAACATCACCTCGGTCGCCGACTTTATCGCCGCGCGTTATGGTAAGTCGCAGACCATCGCCGCCATCGTCACCCTTATCGCCCTGTTTGGCATCATGCCCTATATCGCCTTGCAGCTTAAGGCCATGGTGTTTAGCCTTAACCTGTTTCAGCCCGAAGACGCCCAATATGATGGCGCCTGGGTTTCCCTGATCGTCACCGCCATTTTGGCGATGTTTGCTATCTTATTCGGTACCCGTAAGCTCGACGCTACTGAGCACAACCCAGGCATGATGCTGGCGATCGCCTTCGAGTCATTGGTGAAACTGGCGGCCTTCCTCTTGGTGGGCTGCGTGATCAGTTTTGGCTTCTTCGACGGTTTTGGCGATATCTGGGCTCAGGCCAGTGAGCGTCAATTGATCAATAATCCCGAGCTGCGGCTGGAGAACCTGATGCCCCAGCTCTTGGTGGGTATGGCCGCATTTCTCTGTATGCCGCGCCAGTTCCACGTGATGATGGTGGAATGTAAGGACGAGCGCACCTTAGTTAAGGCCAAGTACCTGTTTCCGATTTACCTGCTGCTCTTTGGCATGTTTGTGGCGCCCTTGGCCCTGGCGGGCAAGCTGATGCTGGGGGATAGCGTGGCCGCCGATACCTATGTGATTAATCTGCCGCTGGCGCTGGAGCAGCCCATGCTGGCGGTGATCGCCCTGTTAGGCACACTGTCGGCGGCCACCGGCATGGTGATTGTGGCCGTGGTCACCATCAGCGTCATGGTGAGTAACGAGTGGCTGGTGCCTTTGATGTTGCACTCGGGCAAGATCCGTCAGAAGAACTTCAGTCAGTTTTCGCAGTTTCTGCTCAATGCCCGCCGCATCGCCATCGTGTTGATCCTAGGGCTTGGGTACTTCAGTTACCTCTCTTTCATGAACAGCGACTCGCTCTCCGCGCTAGGTATGCTCTCCTTCGGCGCCTTCGCCCAGCTTGCTCCTGCCTTGGTGGGGGGCATGTACTGGAAGCACGGCAATCGCGGTGGGGTCTATTTGGGGCTTATCGTCGGCTTCGGTCTCTGGTGTTACATATTGCTTCAGGGGATGAGCGACAGCCAGGGGGTATTTGGTGGGGAGCTGGCGCTACTCGATAGTATCAACCCCAATATTCGCGACATACTCACCGCGCTCGTCGCCAACCTGGCGTGTTACGTACTGGGCTCTATCTGGTTTCGCGCCGGGGTCGCCGAGCGGATCCAGGCCAGTGCCTTCGTGACGCCGGGCGAACTGAAAAACACCAGTAACCGTAAGGCGTCGCCTATCTCTCAGCAGGATCTCTTGATCCTGGCCAGTCGCTTCGTGAGCCCCACACGAGCCTATGAGAGTTTCTCCCGTTTCTCCGATGAGGCGGTGCGCAGCGACAGCTGGCATAAGGTGGCCTCGCCCGAGCTGATCGCCCATACCGAGCATATGCTTGCCGGGGTGCTGGGGGGCTCAAGCGCCTCACTGGTGATGGACTCTGTGTTGCAGGGGCGCGACTTGGCACTCGATGAGGTGTTTAGCCTGGTGGATGAGGCCTCCTCTAAGATCATCTTGAGCCAGGACATGCTCAGGGGGGCGATCGAGCACGCCTATGAAGGGATGAGCGTGGTGGATAAAGAGCTGAACCTGGTGGCTTGGAACTACAAGTATGTGGAGCTCTATGATTACCCTGAAGATTTTCTGCAGGCGGGCATGCCCATCGCCGATGTGGTGCGCTTTAACGCAGAGCGTGGCTATTGCGGTCCTGGGGATGTGGAGGAGCAGGTGGCCAAGCGGGTGCAGCATATGCGTAATGGCACGCCTCATGTTTCTGAGCGTGAGCGCCAGGATGGCAAGGTGATCAAGATACAGGGGAACCCCATGCCCAGTGGCGGTTTCGTGATGACCTTTACCGACATTACTCAGTATCGCGAGCAGGCTAAGGCGCTGCAGGAGGTCAACGAAACCCTGGAGGCCAGGGTGAAGGAGCGTACCTATGAGCTGGCGCTGCTCAACAGCCAACTGCTGGAGGCCAAGGCCCAGGAGGAGAATGCCAATGCCTCTAAGAGCCGTTTCCTGGCGGCCGTCGGTCATGACTTGATGCAGCCGCTAAATGCCGCCCGTCTGTTTACCGCGTCACTGGCGCAATATCCAAACTTGGATCAGGAGGGGCGTACCACGCTGTCTCATGTTAACAGCTCACTCAAGATCGCCGGCGAGCTATTAACGGATCTCCTGGATATCTCTAAGCTGGATTCTGGCATGGTCGAGGTTAACCGACGCGACTTTCCGGTGGCCGAGCTACTGGATGGCCTGGCGGTGGAATTCGATGCCATGGCCAAGGACTATGGCATCAAGTTTTCCATGGTGGCCAGCTCCAGCATCATCAGCTCAGATCTCAGCCTGCTCAGGCGGGTACTGCAAAACTTCCTGACCAATGCCTATCGTTATGCCAAGGGCAATCGTGTGTTGCTGGGCTGCCGTCATCACGCTGGGGCACTGGAGATCCAGGTGATCGACACAGGTTGTGGTATCGATGAGCAGGAGCTAGGGGAAATTTTTAAGGAGTTTAAGCGTCTGGAGAATCCAGAGAGTAAGAGCGTTAGCGGATTAGGGCTGGGGCTTGCCATCGCCGATCGTATCGCAAGGGTGCTGGCTCATGAGATTAGAGTGGTCTCCAAGCTAGGCATGGGCTCCATGTTTTCCATTACCGTGCCATTAGGCGAAAAGGCCAAGGTGGCACTGCCTAAGAAGGCCAACCCTGTCATGCAACCACTTGCCGGTGTGAAGGTGCTCTGTATCGATAATGAAGAGGCGATTCTGGCGGGGCTCGAGAGCCTGCTCAGTCGCTGGCAGTGCGAGGTGATCTGCGCCAGCGACCTGGCCGATGCGCGCATCAAGCTAGGGTTAAAAGGGGTTGCGCCAGATATCGTATTGGCGGATTACCATCTGGATCATGGCCAGAACGGTGTCGATGCCATGGATGGGATCCGCGCCCTGTATGGCGCCCACCTGCCGGGGATCCTGATCACCGCCAATACCCGTAAAGATCTGGTGGAAGATGTGCAGCAGCGCGGTTATCACTACATGGCCAAGATGGTCAAACCCGCGGCGCTAAGGGCGTTGATATCCAGTTTGGTAAAATAGTGAATTTATAAAGTAATAGTGCTTTAAAGCGTAAACAAGGAGTGAAGATTGGGGTCGGTTAAATATTTAGAACAACAGGTGACGCCGAGTAAGATAGTCTGTGTCGGACGAAACTATGCCGAGCATATTCAGGAGCTTAATAATGAGGCGCCCGAAGAGATGGTGCTGTTTTTTAAGCCTAATTCGGCCATCTCGGAGACGCTACTCAGTAGCCATCAGGAGCCGCTGCACTATGAGGCTGAGCTCTGTTTCATGGTAAAGGCGGGGCGGTTTGAGGCGGTTGGTGTCGGGCTGGATCTCACCAAGCGCCAGTTACAGAGTCGGCTCAAGGGTAAGGGGCTGCCCTGGGAGCGGGCCAAGTCCTTCGATGGTGCCGCTCTCTTTAGTGAGTTTGTGCCTTTTGACGGGGATCTGGATTCGCTGTCTTTTAATTTGATCGTCGACGCCGAGGTGCGTCAGCAGGGGGATGTGGCATTGATGCTCAATCGTCCAGAGGCCATGTTAGTCGAGATCGCGAGTTTCATGACCCTTGAAGAGGGTGATATTGTGATGACGGGCACGCCTAAGGGGGTGGGCCAGATCGCAGCGGGTGAGCAGTTCACCCTCTCGCTTTATCAAAAGGGACAACTGCTCGTCAGTCGGAGCTGGATTGCAGAATAAAGCTCGCCCATTTACGCAAAGTGAATACGCTAAGGGCCCTCTCAAAATTACGCTAGGGGCTCACGCTAAGGGCACTCAAGCTCATGTAAAGCCCTCTACAGGCGTGTAAAACTCTTTCTGGCGCCGCGAACTGCGGCGCTTGTCTGCTTTCCTATTTACATACATAGCAGTTACATAAATAGCTGTTACATCAATAGCGATTACATAGATAGCTATTACATTGAGAACCATTTCATAAACGCCGGTTTTTAGTATCGGTTTCTCGTTTTCTTTTTGTCCTTCCTCGTTTATTCGTTTTTGTTTCGACTGCGCGGCTTGTGAACTAGTTGACCTGAATCTGCACCCAGGTATACTCAAATATCAAACGTGTTGTAAAAAATATAAAACAAAGCCGCATTATGGCGGCGCAACCTAACGATTATTAAGGAAAGTCGGATGTCACTCGCTCGCTGTCACTCTTATTACAATGCCACTATCAAGCAAGAGACCCATTACCCAGCTCTCGAGGGGGAGCTGGATGTCGATGTGGTGATCATCGGCGCCGGTTTTACCGGGGTTGCGACAGCCCTCGAGCTCGCCGAGCGTGGTGTCAAGGTGGCCGTTGTGGAGGCAAATAAGGTGGGCTGGGGGGCAACCGGTCGTAACGGCGGTCAGGTGACCGGCAGCCTCTCGGGCGATAACGCCATGGTAAAACAGCTACGCAACCGTATCGGCCATGAGGCGGAGGAGTTTGTCTGGAACCTACGCTGGCGCGGTCATGAGATCATCAAGAAACGGGTCGCTAAATATGAGATAGATTGCGACCTTAAATTTGGCCATCTGCACACAGCCTATAAGCCCGCCCATATGGGGGAGATGCAGGCCACCTACGAAGAGGGGCTGAGACGGGGTATGGGTGATGAGCTGACCCTGCTGGGGAAGGCCGATCTTCCCGATTATCTCGACACGCCGCTCTATCACGGTGGATTACTCAATCGGCGCAACATGCACCTGCATTCGGTGAATCTGTGTATCGGTGAGGCGAGGGCGGCCGAGGCCAACGGTGCCTTGATCTTCGAGGGCTCGAAGGTGCTGGATATTCGCGACGATAAGCGAGTCACTGTCACCACAGACAAGGGGCGAATCACCGCTAGCTGCGCCGTGCTGGCGGGTAATGCCTACCATAGATTGGCGCGCAATAAGTTAAAAGGCATGCTGTTTCCTGCATCGCTGGGTAACTGCGCCACCGTAAGGCTCGACCCACAAGTCGCTAAACAGCTGAACCCCCATGACCTGGCCGTTTACGATAGTCGTTTCGTGCTCGACTATTACCGCATGACTGCCGATAACCGCCTGATGTTTGGCGGCGGCACCAACTATTCGGGACGGGATTCTAAAGATGTGGCCGCCGAGCTGCGCCCGGCCATAGAGCGCACCTTTCCCCGTCTCAAGGGAGTCGAAATCGAGTTCGACTGGACAGGCATGGCCGGCATAGTGGTTAACCGTATCCCCCAGCTTGGCAAGGTGTCTGAGCACCTATTCTATTGTCAGGGCTACTCAGGTCACGGGGTCGCCACCTCGCACATCATGGGCGAGATCATGAGTCAGGCGGTGCAGGGACAACTAGAGGAGTTCGACCTCTTTGCCCAGATGAAACAGGTAAGACTGCCGGTGGGCGATTGGCTCGGTAATCAGGGCATGGCGCTGGGGATGCTTTACTACCGTATGATGGAGCATTTTCGCTAGTTAACATCAGGTGTAAAGCTCACCAAACGGGTGGTAAAACGTAAATTATCAACTCTTTGCAGTATTTTGTGAGGTGGATGCTGACCGGTGCCATGATGGCGTGCTACATTTATGAACAAGGCATAAATTTGATCCATTTATCTGCTCAAGTAAAGGGGGCCTTATGCTAGGTGAAAACCACTCGCTCATTAACGATTTTCCAGATTATCAAGACCTGATTCTCAAACTCACCGAATCCGACGATGGATTCGCGCAAGACAACAAGAAGTACAGTGCGTTAGACAAAGAGATCCGAACCTTAGAGCTTAACGATGCGCCTATCGATGATAGCGCCATGCATCAGCTTAAGCACGATAGAGCCGAGTTGAAAGATGCCCTCTATCAACGCCTGCTCGACGCCAGCACCTGATCGCCGCCTAGACGTTAGCTTTAGATGTTAACTTAAGACGTTAACTACGCTAAGTTAGTTCAATTAAGTGCTGTAACAAGCTAAACGCACCTTCATATCAGATGGAGGGGCGTTTTTTATGGTCTCAAGAAAGTGCAGGTTCAGGGCAGGGTGCGGCCGAGAAACTCCACCATCAATTTTACCTTGGGCGAGAGGTGACGGTTTTGTGGATAGAGTGCCCAGACACCTTCATTAGGTTCCTGATAAGCGTTGAGCACAGACACCAGGTGCCCGGTTTTAAGATCCTGACCGATATAATAGTTGGGCAGCTGCACCAGCCCCAGCCCCTTAAGCGCCGCGTCTCTCAGACCGTGGCCGGTATTGCACCTGAGATTGCCCTTTATCTTTAGCTGACGCTCGCGGCCCTGCTCGATGAAACGCCAGTAGTCATGGTTGCCGATAAGGCAATTATGCTGGCTGAGTTCGGACAGGCTATGGGGCTCACCGAAGCGCTTGAGATAATCGGGTGATGCGCAGACATAATTGATGCGCTGGCTGACGCGTTTGGCGATCAGGCTGGAATCGGCCAACTTGCCGATGCGAATGGCCAGATCTATACCCGCATCCACCAGCCTCACCTGACGGTTGGTGAGGGTGATATCGACCTCGACGTTGGGGTAGGCGAGCAGGAAGTCGTTAACGATAGGCATAATGTACTTCTCGCCATAGGCCACGGGCGCCGTCATCCTCAGTACCCCCTGAGGTAAGCCCCTTAGGCTACTCAAGGCGCGCTCTGCCTCTTCCAAGCCATCGAGTACTTGACGACAGTGTCGGTAGTAGAGGTGACCCTCTTCTGTCAGAGAGACCTTACGTGTGGTGCGATACAGCAGCTTGGTATCTAGCCTTTGTTCCAGCGCGCCTACCTGGCGACTCACCTGGGCGGTGGAGATCCCTAAGCGCTTGCTAGCCTGAGTAAAACTCTCGGTCTCCGCCACCGCGACAAACTCGCTTACCCCTTCCCACTCATGCATGCTTAAAACCCATTATTACGATATGGTAAAAATCATTTGTAAAAAATGGAGATTATCATCTTGTGTGAAATAAATAAAATGGACTCAAGTAATCAAATCCACTGACGCCGATGCGGGCAAGACAAGCCTGTGCACAGCGTCTACATTGAAGTGGGCAGACATACATACAAACACAGACACTAATTGGAGTAAGCGAGATGACAGACAAGTTTATTAAATCTAAGGCCGCCATCGCCTGGGGACCGGGCCAGCCGCTATCGGTAGAAGAGGTGGATGTGATGTATCCCAAGGCCGGTGAGGTCTTGGTGAAGATAGTGGCCACCGGCGTCTGCCATACCGATGCCTTTACCCTCTCTGGTGACGATCCTGAAGGTGTCTTCCCAGCGATTTTGGGCCATGAAGGCGGCGGTATTGTCGAGGCCGTCGGTGAGGGGGTGACCAGTGTGGCGGTAGGGGATCACGTGATCCCGCTGTACACCCCAGAGTGTGGCGAGTGTAAGTTCTGTAAGTCGGGTAAGACTAATCTGTGTCAGAAGATCCGTGAGACCCAAGGCAAAGGCTTGATGCCAGATGGCACCACACGTTTCTTTAAGGACGGTCAGCCGATCTTCCACTACATGGGCTGCTCGACCTTCTCTGAATATACTGTGCTGCCGGAGATCTCGCTGGCCAAGGTAAACCCAGAGGCGCCACTGGAAGAGGTGTGTCTGCTGGGCTGCGGCGTGACCACAGGTATGGGCGCTGTGCTCAATACGGCCAAGGTTGAGCCGGGCGCGAGTGTCGCCATCTTCGGCATAGGTGGCATAGGCCTGTCAGCCATCATAGGCGCGACCATGGCGGGTGCGAGTCGTATCATCGCCGTCGATATCAACGACAGCAAGTTTGAACTGGCCCGTCAGCTAGGTGCAACAGATTGCATTAATCCTAAAAACTATGACAAGCCTATCCAGGAAGTGATAGTCGAGTTGACCGACGGTGGCGTGGATTACTCTTTCGAGTGTATCGGTAATGTGGACGTGATGCGCTCGGCGCTCGAGTGTTGCCACAAAGGCTGGGGTGAGTCTGTGATCATAGGCGTTGCCGGTGCCGGTCAGGAGATCTCGACCCGTCCCTTCCAGCTGGTCACCGGCCGAGTCTGGCGTGGCAGTGCCTTTGGCGGCGTAAAAGGACGCTCAGAACTGCCTGAAATTGTGGAGAGGTATCTGCGCGGAGAGTTTAAGCTCAGCGACTTTATTACCCACACCATGGCGCTGGAGGAGATCAACACCGCCTTCGACCTCATGCATGAGGGTAAGAGTATCCGCTCTGTTGTACATTTCAATCGATAACATTAGTTGGTTTAGACAGGGCACAGACGCTAGCGTCTGTGCCCTTTAGGGATGAGAGTATGACCATAGAAAATATCAGCAGCAACAAGTGTTTCGGTGGTTGGCATAAACAGTATCAGCACCAGTCTGGCGTACTAAATTGCGCCATGCGCTTTGCTATCTATCTGCCGCCGCAGGCCAGCGAACAGAAGGTGCCTGTGCTTTACTGGCTGTCGGGACTGACCTGCACGGATGAAAATTTCATGCAAAAAGCCGGCGCCATGCGTATTGCGGCGGAGCTTGGTATGGCGATTGTCGCACCCGATACCAGCCCGAGAGGGATGGAAGTGGCCGATGATGCCAGCTATGATCTGGGCCAAGGCGCCGGATTTTATCTCAATGCGACGCAAGTACCCTGGCAGGCTCATTATCAGATGTACGATTATGTGGTGAAGGAGTTGCCCGAGCTTATCGAAGCACATTTTCCTGTGACTCAGGCGCGAGCGCTAGCGGGCCACTCCATGGGTGGCCATGGTGCCCTGACCATAGGCCTTAAGCATCCAGAACGTTACACGTCTATCTCGGCCTTTAGCCCCATCGTTAACCCCATTAACTGTCCATGGGGGCAGAAGGCCTTTAGTCAGTACTTAGGTAAGAACCGTGACGAATGGTCGGCCTATGACGCCTGTGAGTTGATGAAGCAAGCCAGTTGCGATCTGCCGATCTTTATCGATCAAGGTAGCAGTGACAATTTCCTCGAGGAGCAGTTAAGGCCCGAAGCCTTGGTTGCGGTGGCTAAGGAGAAGGCGTATCCCCTGATCCTGCGCATGCAGGAGGGCTATGATCATAGCTATTACTTTATCGCCAGCTTTATCGAAGACCACCTCAGATTTCATGCCAAGTATTTCCAAGGTTAAGTCGTGGCGCGGTTAGCCCATTTCATGGTGAGTACCATGCTGGGTATGATGACCAGCGTGGTAGCGATTAACCATTGATAGTTGTTCACTCCGGCCACAGAAAGTGCCTGCGTCTTAAGCTGGCTCATCAACAGCAGGGCTGAGCGCTCGGGCGTCGGCGCCAGCGTCGACTGCTCTAGGCTGGCAGTGATCAGCTGTTGGTGGTGGATGAAAGTCTCGTTTAGAGGGTCATAGTTTTCGGCTAACTTTTGCATGGCGTTGCTGGTTTCTATCGTCATGAAACGAGAAAACTCGCCTATGGCAGACAGTGACCCTAGATTACGAAATAGATAGAACCAGGCGATCGTTTCGAGCAGGTGCTGCCTAGGTAAACTACGCAGAATATGTATGGTCAGCGTGATGTTTAGTAGTCCAATGGCGAAGCCTTTAAGTAATATTGCAGGCCAAAGATATGCCTGACCTATAACGGCATTGCTTCCTGTTAGCCATATACAGGTACCTATCATCATGACGATCCCTATGGGGACGACTTTGAAGGGATCTCGGTCGGGGTGGCTGGTGGCAAAGAATGCAATACCTAGGCCAGCAAGCATGCCGACAAAGCCGATAAGGTTGATATAGCCTGCGTTAGCGGCGCTGTATTGCATTATCTTCGTCATATAGACAGATGTGAGCATGGAGATGGCTAATACGACAAAGCCGGCGATGGCGGCTTGTAACATGCTCAGTTTACCAATACGGCTGGCCAAGACACTTGCGTCTAGATATTGGCCACGCCCCCAGCGGTTTCTTATTGCTAAGCCGAATAGCGCTATTGCCGAGGCGGTGAGCAGCGCGATCCAGACCATGCTTGGCGCCTCAAACCAGTCAAAGCGTTCGCCCCGTAGCAGTATGTAGGCTATGCCACAGCTAGCGATCGTCAGCAACAGGGCTTGTAACCAGTTAAAGCCTATTTCCTGTGTCTCTTCCTGATGGGGCCAGTGACCGAATCGAGCCCAGCCGACCATGAGTAAGAAGGGCACTAGCTGTAGTGAAAAAGCCCACCGCCACAGATTGTTCTCTGCCAGGATAGACAGCAGGTAGGGGTAGATGCCCAGCGGAACTAAAACCGCCACTAGCAGCACCAGGCTCTCGGCATAAGCAATAGCCCTGAAGCTTAGGTTCTTTAAGATGATGGCGTGGGCGAACAGTACTAGAAGGCTCGCCGAGACGCCGTGGCCAAACCAACTCAACATCTGAGGTGCAGCTTGCATGCATAGGCTGCTGGCCAGTGTACTGAATAGGCCGACGACTGCGCCGATGCGGAATAGCTGCCGATAGCCGAAACGACGAGCCAGCCAGGCGCCGAGCGGAAGCGCAATCAGTAAACCAAAAGTATTAAGTGTGTTAAACCAGCTGGCCTCATCCAGCGACAGGCCGACACTCGCCGCTATCTGTGAGGCGCTACTATTATAGATTTGACCGGTAATGCTCTGGGGAATCACTGCAAGTAGAGCTAAGAGTAGAATATTGAGAACCTGTTTATTCATAAGAATCTACTATCTCAATGATTGGTATCGATTGTTACCTCAGCCGATAAGCCGGGTACAACTCTGCCTTGGAGTGCCCTGGGGATCTCGAAGGCAATCTTGATGGGAACGCGTTGTACTATCTTGACGAAGTTGCCCGTGGCATTGTCCGGTGGCAGTAAACCAAATTGTGCTCCTGTCGCCGGCGCAATGCTCACTACGCGTCCCTCAAGGTGTTGCTCGGGAAAGCTGTCGAGCGTCACCTCCACAAGCTGCCCCGGGAGTATGTCGGTGATCTGGGTTTCCTTATAGTTAGCCTCTATCCAGATAGCTTCGACAGGAACGATAGCCAGCAGGGGAGCCCCCTTACTGGCGAAGCGCCCGGCGTGCAGGGCACGATTACCTATGATGCCGGCAATTGGGGCTCTGACCTGTGTATTTTCTAACCTTAGTTTGGCCAGTGCCAGTAAAGCGCTGGCCTGCTCGGCTTGGGCAACCAAACGAGCCTTGTCACTCCTGAGGGTATTGAGTTGCTGCTTGGCTGAACTCAACTGCAACTGACTTGCGGCCAGTTTGGCTTTCGCCTGATTGTTCTTATTGGTTTGCGCTTCAAACTGTGATTGAGAAATGAGTTCCTTATCTAACAGGTTTTGCAGTCGATGCCATTCTGCCCGATGAAATACCGCATCGGCCATAGTCGAGTCTATCTGAGTCGATACCTGTTTTATCGATATCTGTTGTAGCTTTATACGCTCATCTATATTGGCAATTGCCGCCTGCGCCATGGTCAGTCCTGCCTTGGCTTGATTGTATTGCGCCAGATAATCTCTGTCGTCAATTTGTGCCAGCAGTTCACCTGCTTCTACATATTGGTTATCGGTTACGTAGACGTGATTAATAATGCCCGATACCTCGGCACTCACTTGCGAAATTTCCCCCTGAACATAGGCGTTATCTGTGCTGATCAAGCCTGCTTTGGGGAACTGGTAATAATAAAACAGAGAAGCGAATAACATCATGCTGCTGATAATTATCGCTTTTTTAATTTTGTTGCCCTGTGTTTTGCAGAGAAGTTGTTTCATGATGATGACCATAGATATAATACTGTACCGTTCAGTATCATATCTATCGTTCGAAAAGGATGCAACCTTATCCTATAAAAAAGTGTACTATGGGGTATCAAAAGTTAGAGGAGGCATTTATGCGACCATCGAGTTTGAGAAAGCGGCAGAAGTATTTGCAGGTAGCCGCAGAACTCTTTTTAGAGCAGGGCTATGAAGGCACCAGCCTAGATCAGTTGATAGTGCATTGTGGTGGCTCAAAGCTTACCTTGTATAACTACTTTAATGATAAGCAGGGCCTGTTAAAAGCCGTGGTTGTTGAACTGACCGAACGCCTGCAACTGGGGTTAAGCATCGACGTAGATGCCGATAGAGCATTTAGGGAAGAGTTAATGTATTTCGCGTTGAAATATTTGGAGTTTATCTATCACCCTGAGCTCTTGAAGTTGGCGCGCTTACTGATGACACAGACAAAAAGCGCACCGGAACTAGTGGCATTTTTTCTTGAGCGAAGTTCAGGCCACTCTCAACAGGCATTACAGGATTATTTGATGCATCGACAAGCGATAGACAAACTCGTCATTACAGACTTGGCCATAGCGAGTGAACAATTTCTTGGTGCATTAAAGGGAAATCGTCATTTCGAAGCCTTATACGGTGGAAAAATTCTTACATCTGATGAAATGAAAATGTACGCAGAGCATGCCGTAGATAACTTTATTCGCTGCTATTAATCTTGAATGCTATCAATCTCGAATGCTTTCAACCTCGAATGGAATGCCGTCGACAGGTGCTGTCGCAAGCTGGCGACAGATTCGGTTATTCGCCTTAGGCGCTTAAGTCATCTTGCGAAATGCGAGTGTCTTTTGGCTGAGATCTTTTTGCGCTTACAAATTGGCTGGGAACTAAGGGAAGATCTTAGGATCTTCCACCTAGGTTATAGCTCGACCTTTTCCATCTCCAGCTGCTGCAGGGCGATCACCGCCTGGGTGCGATTTCTCACCCCGAGTTTTCTAAAGATGGCGGTGGCGTGGGCTTTGATGGTGGCCTCGGATACGCCCAGGTCATAGGCGATCTGCTTGTTGAGCAGACCTTCGGCAAACATCTGCAGCACCTTATATTGCTGCGGCGTGAGATCGGCAAGCTTGGCCGCCATCTGATCCGTGGCATCTTCGTTGATCTCTTGCAGCTCTATGTTGTCCGGTAGCCAGATATCGCCATAGAGTACAGCCGTGAGGGCCTCCGAGAGGGTCTCCATGGAGGCGGACTTGGGAATAAATCCGGCGCTACCATAATGGACGGCGCGGCTGATGGTCATGGCATCTTCGTGAGCGGAGATCACCACTACAGGCAGTTCGGGGAAATGGGTTCTTAGGTGAATTAAGGTGGAATAACCATGGGAGCCGGGCATCTGTAGATCCAGCAACACTAAGTCATAGGCGGTGTTGCCCTGTTCCAATAGGCCTTGTAGGGCTTCGGCGCTGTCGGCCTCAAACCATTGGGTGTCGGCAAAGGCGCCGCTTAATGCCTGTCGCAGCGCATTCCTAAATAATGGATGATCATCTGCGATGATGATGTGCAAGTTTTCGAGCTTCATTGCTTTTTGATTATCTTTGTTGCACTTGAAGGTAAAGTCAATGTAACAGATAAATGACTCAGTATTCTATTGCTTTTGTGTCTGGGTGACGGGATTTTTTCGTTTTTACAAACAATTATTAGACTTAAGTCTAATGAGTCTTTGGCTGAGAGCGGGAGATACGAGGTGCGAGGTTAGGGAAGGTTAGAGGTGAGAAGTTAGAGGTGAGAGGTCGGCAGGTGTGCGCCCGCCGACAGGAGACCTTCTTAAAATCAGTCGCCGCTCCACACCTTAGTGGGTTTACGATCTTCATCCAGCGCCACAAAGGTAAAGACGCCGCGAATGGCGTGCTCGCGATGATCTTGGTACATATCTTCGACAAAGATGTTGACCTCAACCTTGAGGGAGGTGTTACCCACATAGATCACGTTGGCAATGATCTCTGCCAGGGTGCCGGCAGGAATCGACTTATTGAAGTCGATACGATCTGAGCTGACAGTAACAAGTGTCTTGCGGCAGAAGCGGGTAGCGGCGATAAAAGCGGTCTCATCCATCCAGGCCAGCGCCTCGCCACCAAAGAGGGTGTTGTGATGGTTGGTGATAGAGGGAAAAATCGCTTTGATCACCCGGGCTTCTGACTGCGCGATGCGCGCGCGAATGGCGTCAGAATACTGAGTTTCTGTATCGGTTAGGGGCATACGGCAACCTTAAGGTTATGCATTGAAAAAAACCGGCGGATTATACTGATAATCGCGGCTTAATGACAGCGCTGTAGCCCGGTAATGTGGTGGGTTTCATGACATTAAAAAAGGCTTCACGAGGAAGCCTTTTTAAAATAATCACATTAGGTATTAGCTAAGCTTTGCCATGCGCGCCTTGGAGGCTGCAGCAAGGTCTCGCAGTAGCTTTTCTGAGTCGGCCCAGTCGAGGCAGGCATCTGTGATGCTCTTGCCGTAAACCAGTGGTTCACCGGCTACTACCTTCTGGTTGCCCTCTTCGATAAAGCTCTCGGCCATGATGCCGGCAATCGCGGTCGAGCCTGAGGCGACCTGCGTCATGATATCTTTGGCGACTTCGAGTTGACGCTTATGCTGCTTCTGGCTGTTGCCGTGGCTAAAGTCCACCACCATGCGGTGAGATAGACCCACATCTTTAAGCTTCTGCGCCGCAGCCTGAATATCGGCCTCATGGTAGTTAGGCTGCTTACCGCCGCGCAAAATGATGTGGCCATAAGGGTTACCACTGGTACGGTAAACGGCCATGGCGCCATCTTTATCGGGCGAGTAGAAGATGTGTGGCTCTTTGGCGGCGCGCACCGCATCGATGGCGATATTGATGTTGCCGTCGGTACCGTTTTTGAAGCCGACCGGACAGGAGAGCGCCGAGGCCATCTCGCGGTGGATCTGACTCTCTGTGGTACGGGCGCCAACCGCGCCCCAGGTGATGAGGTCGGCAATATACTGACCGTTAACCATATCCAAAAATTCGGTGGCGATAGGCAGGTTTAGCTCGGTTATCTCTTGCAGCAGGTGACGCGCCAGGCGCAGGCCCTTGTTGGCATTAAAGCTACCGTCGAGATCCGGATCTGAGATCAGTCCCTTCCAGCCAACCGTGGTACGAGGTTTCTCGAAATAGACGCGCATCAGGATGCAGAGTGAGTCTTTGAGTTCTTTGTGCAGCACGGCCAGACGCTTAGCGTAGTCGATGGCAGCCTGGGTGTCGTGGATAGAGCAGGGGCCGATGATCACCAGAAGACGTTTGTCTTCACCGGTGAGAATGGCTTCAACTTCACGTCTCTGTTGAACCAGGTAGTCGGCGGCGTCTTGAGTAAGCGGGTATTCAGATGCGAGTTTAGCAGGTGAAATGGCCTTACATAATAATGTGGTGCGTAGTTCGTCTGTTTTAATGGTCATTCAATATACCGAGCGTTTGTCTTGGCTTTCGCCTGATTGCCTCGGATTATAACGAATAGTTGCTAGCTGCACAGGGGTAAACAGATGAAAATTTCCGGTATTTGTCTACATCTGTGCAGTTAGCTTGCCATTTGGAGCCTTTAGCTTGCCCTTTATGACCGTCTGTTTAGAACATATGACGTTCTAGGCCGGTAACATCCAGAATCTTGGTGGCAATCTCTTCCACCGAATGATTGGTGGTGTTAACAAAAGGAATGCGCTCGCGCTTATACATCATCTCTACCTCTTTCACCTCGATACGGCACTGTCTCAGGGAAGAGTAGCGACTGTTTTCCATGCGGCTCTGGCGGATCTCATGCAGGCGCACCGGATCGATAGTCAGGCCAAACAGCTTGTGCTTATTTCTCTTGAGTACTTCGGGCAGCTTTAGGTTATCCATGTCATCTTCGATGAAGGGATAGTTGGCTGCCTTAATACCAAACTGCATCGATAGATAGAGGCTACTGGGGGTCTTGCCGCAGCGGGATACGCCCAGCAGTACTATGTCGGCCTTGTCGATATGTTTTAGGGTCTGGCCGTCGTCGTTTTCCATGGCGTAATTGATGGCGTCGATACGCGCCTCATAACTGTGATTGGCCTTGCCGTGAGTTCTGTGGGTAACCGGGACCGCCTTGACGCCCAATTGATCTTCCAGCGGGGCGACGAAGGTATTCAAGAAGTCGTAGTCGATGCACTCACTGCTATAGATGATGTCTCGAATCTCGGCTTTTACGATGGAATGGAACACAAGTGGTCGTTCGCCTGTTGTAATAAAACAATCATTAATTTGTGCTTTTACCGCCTCGGCTTTCTGGGTTGTCTCGACAAATGGAATAGTAAGTGCTTCAAACTCAACTGGAAATTGAGACAGTACCGCATGGCCAAAAACCTCGGCCGTGATCGCTGTCCCATCTGAGATATAAAAGACTTTACGTGACATTTTGACCTCTTGTAGTAATAAAATTACAAATAAAATTATAGATTTACGCGTCTTGCTGTGGAGTGTAAAATGCCGCTGCCCTCGTGTGAAGGGGCCACACTGAAATAAACTTGCGGAGATAGAACTGTGCAGCAATATGTACTCTGGTATCAAGAATTAGGCATGGGTGACGTCAACAAGGTAGGCGGTAAAAATGCCTCTCTTGGGGAGATGATCAGCAATCTAGCTAATGCAGGTGTTCAAGTGCCTGGTGGCTTTGCGACCACTTCTTTTGCGTTCAATGAATTTCTTGAACAAAGCGGACTTAACCAGAAGATATACGAGACGCTAGAAGCTCTAGACGTCGACGACGTGAATGCACTCGCGACCGCAGGTGCACAGATCCGACAGTGGGTTATCGATACCCCATTCCATAGTGAATTTGAGCAGGTTGTACGTGAGTCGTACGACAAGCTTTCCTCAGAAACTAACGATGCATCGTTCGCGGTACGCTCTTCAGCGACTGCCGAAGATATGCCAGATGCATCATTTGCCGGCCAACAGGAAACCTTCCTGAACGTTAAAGGCTTCGACGCGGTACTGGTTGCCATCAAGCATGTATTCGCCTCTCTCTTTAACGACCGAGCTATCTCATACCGTGTACACCAAGGTTATGACCACAAAGGCGTTGCGCTTTCAGCTGGCGTACAGCGTATGGTTCGTTCAGACGCCGCCGCTTCAGGTGTAATGTTCACCATGGACACCGAGTCAGGTAACAACGATGTAGTCTTCGTGACCTCTTCATTTGGCCTGGGTGAGATGGTAGTACAAGGCGCGGTGAACCCTGATGAGTTCTATGTTCACAAGCCAAGCCTGACAGCAGGTCACAAAGCCGTTGTTCGCCGCAACATCGGTAGCAAGTTGATTCAGATGGTTTACTCTGATGACCTGAGCCACGGTAAGCAGGTGAAGATTGAAGATGTACCTGCCGATATGCGTCGTCAATTCTCTATCAGCGATGAAGAGGTGATGGAGCTGGCTAAGCAAGCCATGATCATCGAGAAGCACTACGGTCGTCCAATGGACATCGAGTGGGCTAAAGATGGTAATGACGGCAAACTGTATATCGTACAGGCGCGTCCAGAAACCGTACGTTCACGTGAAGATGTACAGCTGATCGAACGTTTCCACCTCAAGACTAAGAGCGAAGTGATTGGCGAAGGTCGTGCCATCGGTCATAAGATCGGTAATGGTACCGCTAAGGTACTGGCTTCTATCGAAGATATGGACCAGATCCAAGAAGGTGACGTACTGGTTACCGACATGACTGACCCAGATTGGGAGCCAATCATGAAGCGCGCCAGCGCTATCGTCACCAACCGTGGTGGGCGTACTTGTCACGCGGCGATCATCGCCCGTGAACTTGGCGTACCGGCAGTTGTTGGTTGTGGTGACATCACCGACAAGATCAAGCATGGTCAGGAAGTGACTGTTTCTTGCGCAGAAGGCGACACAGGTTACATCTACGAAGGTATTCAAGAGTTTGACGTCATGTCATCTCGCGTCGATGCCATGCCTGAACTGCCGATGAAGATCATGATGAACGTGGGTAACCCAGACCGAGCGTTCGACTTCGCTCGTCTGCCCAACGAAGGTGTGGGCCTTGCGCGTCTTGAGTTCATCATCAACCGTATGATCGGTATTCACCCTAAGGCGCTGCTTGAGTTCAACGACCAAAGTGCAGAGCTGCAGCAAGAGATCCACGAGATGATCGCCGGCTACGAGTCACCAGTAGAATACTACGTGGCGCGTCTGGTAGAAGGTATCGCGACTATCGCATCGGCCTTCCATCCTAAGAAAGTTATCGTACGTATGTCAGACTTCAAGTCTAACGAGTACGCTAACCTGGTTGGTGGTGACCGTTACGAGCCTGAGGAAGAGAACCCAATGCTGGGCTTCCGCGGTGCGAGCCGTTACATCTCTGAGTCGTTCCGCGACTGTTTCGCCCTTGAGTGTGAAGCCATCAAGCGTGTACGCAACGAGATGGGTCTGACGAATGTAGAGATCATGATCCCATTCGTACGTACGCTGGAAGAAGGCCGTCAGGTTATCGAACTGCTGAAAGAGCAAGGCCTGGAGCGTGGTAAAGATGGTCTACGTGTCATCATGATGTGTGAGCTGCCGTCTAACGCCCTGCTAGCCGACCAGTTCCTCGAGATCTTCGACGGTTTCTCAATCGGTTCGAACGACTTGACCCAGCTAACCCTAGGTCTTGACCGTGACTCAGGCATCATCAGCCACCTGTTCGACGAGCGTAACGAAGCCGTTAAAGCCCTGCTGGCAATGGCTATCAAGGCCGCTAAGGCGAAAGGCGCTTACGTGGGTATCTGTGGTCAAGGTCCTTCTGACCACGCCGACTTTGCGGCTTGGTTGGTAGAGCAGGGCATCGACACCGTATCGCTTAACCCAGATACAGTGATCGATACCTGGTTATACTTGGGTGAAGCTCACGCCTAATTATTCTTTAGATAGAATAAGCTAATTGACGAAAGCCGCTTTTTAGCGGCTTTTTTTTGTTTATAATGGCAACATTATTTTAATAAACATCAATTGAAAAGAAGTCATCATGCTCCCAAAGTTATCCCATCAACAGACCCTAGAGCCTGTTTACTTGGCGTATCTCGACGCCCTTGCTCAGAGCAATTATTGTGGCGACATAGATAAGCGTTACAGTGCGCGTCTCGCCCAGGCAACGGATAACTCTGTCTACCAATTTTTGCCACAGGCGGTCTTATATCCTAAGACTCAGGCCGATGTCAGGCTGATCATGACCCTGGCGACTAAGCCAGAGTTTGATAAGGTGGTCTTTAGTGCGCGTGGTGGTGGTACCGGCACTAACGGTCAGTCTCTGACCCATGGTTTGGTCTTAGATTTGTCGCGTTATTTTAATCAGGTCATCGAGATTAACGAGAAGGAGCGCTGGGTGAGGGTGCAGGCCGGGGTGGTCAAGGATGCGCTAAACGATGCGCTGCGCCCACATGGCTTCTTCTTTAGTCCAGATCTCTCAACCTCTAATCGCGCAACCATGGGCGGCATGATCAACACCGACGCCTCGGGGGCCGGCTCGCTGGTGTATGGTAAGACGTCGGATCACGTGCTCGAGCTGACCAGCGTGCTGCATGATGGCAGTGTATTGGAAACCAAGCCACTGGATCTGCAATCGCTTGAGGCGCTCGATGCGCTCGAATCGCCCAGTTTAGGGGAGGCGCTGCAGCGTGATATCGCGGCCATGACCCGGACCCACCGCGACGAGGTGGAGAAGCGTTTTCCCAAACTCAATCGTTTCTTGACTGGTTATGATCTGAAAAACGTCTGGAACGCGTCATTCGATGAGTTCAACCTGTCGCGCATCCTCACCGGCTCTGAAGGTACTTTGGCGGTGATCACCGAGGCCAAGCTGGATATTACGCCGCTGCCTAACACCCGCATGATGGTCAACATCAAGTATGACTCTTTCCAGTCTGCGCTGCGCCATGCGCCGGATTTGGTTAAGGCCGAGGCGACCGTGGTGGAAACCGTGGACTCTAAGGTTCTAAATCTGGCCAAGCAGGATATCATTTGGCATTCGGTGTCATCTCTGATTGAAGAGGTGCCAGGCGCCTCCATCGATGGCCTCAACATGGTGGAGTTCGCCGGTGAGCCAGAAGAGGTGGAAGCCAAAGTTAAACAATTAGAGGCGATGCTAGATACTCAGCTTGGCGCTAAACAGGCTGGCCTGCTGGGTTATCAAGTTACCGCCGATAAGGAGAGCATCAACACCATCTATGCCATGCGTAAGAAGGCGGTGGGACTGCTGGGCGCGACCAAGGGAAGCCGCAAGCCTATCGCCTTCGCCGAAGATACCGCGGTGCCGCCTGAGAAGCTGGCCGACTTTATCATGGAGTTCAGGGCACTGCTCGACAGCCATGAGCTGCAATATGGCATGTTCGGTCACGTGGATGCGGGCGTGCTGCATGTGCGCCCGGCGCTGGATATGTGCGACCCGCAGGATGAGCGACTGCTCAAGACGGTATCGGATCAGGTGGCGGCACTGACCCTCAAGTATGGCGGCCTGATGTGGGGCGAGCATGGTAAAGGGGTACGTGGCGAGTATGGTCCGTCGGTCTTCGGCGAAACCCTGTTTGGTCTGCTCGAAGAGGTCAAAGGCTATTTCGACCCCAATAACAAGCTTAACCCCGGCAAGCTGGTGGCACCTAAGGGCAGCGGACCGCTGCTCTATAATGTCGACAGCACCAAACGCGGAGCCTTCGATCGTCAGATCCCGGTCAACACCCGCGAGGCTTTCCCCGATGTGATGAATTGTAACGGCAATGGCCTCTGTTTTAACTACAGTGCCTATTCGCCTATGTGTCCCTCCTTCAAGGTGACCGGAGACAGGGTACAATCGCCGAAGGGGCGCGCGGGTTTGATGCGCGAATGGCTGCGTCTCTTGGAGGCCGAAGGGGTCGATGTCGAGGCTTTGGCGAAGGCCAAGCCCCTTGGCTGGTTGCAGCGCACCCAGAACACCCTGAAGAAAGAGCGCGAATATGATTACTCCCACGAGGTGATGGAGTCATTAAAGGGCTGCCTGGCCTGTAAGGCCTGCTCGTCGCAGTGCCCGGTGAAGGTGGACGTGCCCAAGTTCAGGGCGCAGTTCTTTAACATCTATTACCAGCGTTATCTGCGTCCGGTGAAAGATTACTTGGTCGCGGGTATCGAGCAGAGTTTGCCCCTGATGGCCAAGATGCCCCAGGTGACTAACTTTGCCTCACAGAATAAGCTGAGTCAGTGGGTGATAAAGCAGTCTATCGGCTACGTGGATGCGCCGGCGCTGTCGGTGCCGACACTCAAGCAGCGTCTGGAGAATCATGCCTGCCGTGGCTATGACCTGAATGCCTTACAGCAGATCCCACAAAGTGAGCGTGACCAATATGTGCTCGTGGTGCAAGACCCGTTCAACAGCTTCTACGAGGCTGAGACGGTTTATCACTTTATTAAGCTGATCGAGAAGCTGGGCTTCAAGCCAGTGCTGCTGCCCTTTAAGCCTAACGGTAAGCCGATTCATATTAAGGGCTTCTTGGATAAGTTTGCCAAGACGGCTCAGTCCAGCGCCGACTTCTTAAATCAGGTGCACGCCCTTGGCATGCCTATGGTGGGGGTAGATCCTGCCATGGTGCTTTGCTATCGCGATGAATATAATGAGATCCTCGGTGAACGTCGTGGCGATTTTAACGTGCTGCTGGCCAATGAGTGGCTACTTAAGGTGATTGACGCCAAGGCCTCTTTGGGTGAGGCGAAAGAGTCGACTAAGCAGTTTACCTGGTTCAGCCACTGCACCGAATCGACGGCTAAGCCCAATACGGCCAAAGAGTGGCAGGCGATCTTTAGCGCATTTGGCGCCGAGTTAAGCACAGTCAGCCTTGGCTGCTGCGGCATGGCAGGCACCTATGGTCACGAGAGCGATAACCTTAAGCGCTCCAAGGCCCTGTATGAGATGTCTTGGGAGAAGGCCATTGATTCGCTGCCACATGAGCAGATATTGATCTCGGGTTATTCTTGTCGTAGTCAGGTAAAACGCTTCGGTGGCTTTAAGCCTAAGCATCCGGTGCAGGCGTTACTGGGTCTTATAGACCATGGCTGATAACCAGCCGGATTCGGCGTTGCAACAATTCACGCAAGGCGTTCCCCTGTGTGATGAGGAGGCTCTGTTTCATATCGATAGCCAGGGGCGCTGGTTTTATCGCGGCGAGCCCTTGCCCGATAAATTTTGCCGGCTTTTTGCCACCATTTTGCATCTTAAATCTGAGGGATATTTTCTGATGACGCCGGTGGAGACGGTGAGGGTAGAAGTTGCCGAGTTTCCCTTTATTATCAATGATTATGAAGAGACACAAGACGGGCATTTTACCCTGACCAGCTCTATCGGCACCCAGTTCCAGCTGGCCGGGCGTGATGCCTTTGTGGTGGACGAGGCGGCAATATCTGTCTCCTTAGGGAGGGGATTATCGGCTAAACTTGGAAGAGCCTGTTATTATCGTTTTATCGAGCAATACATGCTAAATCCAGAGGGCGACGTTAAGTAATGCTTAAGCCTTTCTAAGATAAGACAATTGGTTTTTCGTTACGAATTAGCGTTAGTCGAGCCCTAGTTTCTTTAGGACCAGATGTTAGTATTAATGCATGGCCGCTGTATCTGGAGGTGCTGATTGAAACATTATGAAAGCTTGGGATACTTAGTGTCTCATCTTAATATCGAGCTTCAGAAGGCCTTGGATGAGAGGCTAAAGCGCTATGAGCTAGACATTAAACTCTGGCCTGTCCTGTTTGCCCTGTGGCAGGAGGAGGGGATCACCCAAACAGAGCTGTCTAAGCGCTGTGACGTGGCTAACTACACCATGACTCGCCTGTTAGATCAGCTGCAGGTACAGGGCTATATCACCCGTCATCAAGAGGCGGACAATCGCCGCGCCTTCAAAATTTTCCTTACCGACAGTGCCAAGGCGTTGGAACAAGACCTTATCTGCGAGGCCGAGCGGGTCAACGAGCAGTTTCTCGGTAATCTGTCTGAATTTGAATCGCAACAATTTATCTATCTACTCAATAAGATCAATGGCCTATCCTAGGCAATCTGACCTATTATCAAACCTCACCTAAATCAACGGATGATCAAAATGCTGAAACCTCTGCTTACTGCGGCGCTTGTAATGAGCCTGTCTGCCTGTATGGTTAATATCGAGAAATCGCCCAAGTCTTCAACTCACTCTTCCACTCACTCTTCCACATCTCAAGCTGCTGCCTCTGAGCCAGAATCGGCTGGCGCATCGAGTGTGAGCAGTGACAGCTACGCTAAAGCCTTTACGCTGGCAAATGGCTACAGTCTGGTGGTTGTCGAGGGGGCGCTGGAACCAAGATCTATTGGCAGTGTGCAGGTGAGTCTGTATCGCAACCTGGATGTGGGGGATTTTGCCGCTAGTCTGGCCTTCGTTCGGGACGGTACCATCTTAAAGGCCGAGCTGGTGGATAATTCTCAGAAGCAACAGAAGCTAGTGGTTACCATAGTGACGGCGGGCAGCGGTAACTATCAGAGCACTCAAGCCGTCTGTGTCGCTGGGGAAAGCCTGACGCTTTGCCAATAAGCAGAGCTTTATTTTGGTGTCTCGGCGCGAATGGTCACAGAAGCTTGAATACTTGTCTGCGCTATTGTGTCTGTCTGGTTAGATCTGTTCTTTTATTTGAATAGGCGATTAAGCTCGGGATGTCGTAACTTTGAGTTACACCACCAGCAACATGCCCAGGCTCGATACGGCCATGACTATGATGACAGATTGCAACAGCATACGACTTTGCATCAGGTTTTCCTTTCCCTGTTTGATGCTGGTGATCAGGCGATTTTGCTTGTAGATGCGGCAGATCATCTGCTCACTGTTGGGATCGATTAACAGTTGAAACTTACAGGGCGCGCCACTGTTCAGTTTCACCTCATGTTCGCTCTTGGGGCCGAAATTAAGCTTACGCGACACCCGCTTGCCGTTAACAAATACCTGCTCCAGACCTATCCAGTTACTGGCCTGTAACTCCACCAAATCCTGATTAAAGTGGTACTTGAAACTTATCATAATGCAATCCTAGCGAAGATGATGAGCCTCTAAGTCAAGCAGAGGAATATGACATTTTCCAGTACGCCTTTGTGAAAAATCTGTGTCTGAAAATTATCTCTTTGGCGCTAAAAGAAAAATTGAATCAGAAAATTTTTGAGCTGTTTTTTATAGGTTGAGTAGGCTATGGCCTGGTGCAAAACTCGGGTTGTAGGCAATAAAAAACCACCGAACTTGTCGGTGGTTTTTCAATCCGGCTAGCATCAGAAATTAGCGCCAGAAATTATTTTTCGCCGTTGATGATGGCGCGTGCCAGTTCGTCGGCAACATCCGCTGTGGTGCGGTTTTGCGCGTCAGACTGTTCGAAGATCTTCAGCAGTGTGTTGTAGATCTCTTCTACCTTGGCGGTAGATTTTTGTGCGTCGTAATCTTTTTCGAACGATACATTGATGATACCGCCGGCGTTGATCACATAGTCTGGCGCATATAGGATGCCCAGTTCTTTAAGCTTCTCGCCATGGCGCAGTTCGGCAAGCTGGTTGTTGGCACAACCTGCCACAATCTTAGCTTTCAGCAGTGGAATCGTGGTGTCGTTGATGGTGGCACCCAGGGCACATGGTGCATAGATATCGACATCTTGATGATAGATATCTTGAGGCGCAACCACGGTAGCACCAAACTCGGTAGCGACCTTATCCAGTGATGACTGGTGAATGTCGGTTACGATCAGCTCGGCGCCTTCTTCATGCAGGTGACGACACAGGTAGTAACCTACGTGGCCAACGCCCTGAACGGCAATCTTAAGGTCCTTGAGGCTGTCCAGGCCACGCTGATGCTTAACGGCAGCCTTGATACCCAGGTAGGTGCCAAGCGCAGTAAATGGTGATGGGTCACCGCTCTGACCTTCAAGACCCGCCATGTATGGGGTTTCTTGGTGAGCAATCATGATGTCGCTGGTAGACACGCCCACATCTTCTGCAGAGTAGTACTTACCACCCAGAGTATGAATACAACGACCGAAGGCGCGGAACAGGGCTTCACGGTTTTCTACTTTAGGATCGGCGATGATCACCGACTTACCGCCACCCATTGCCAGACCGGCGAGGGCGTTCTTGTAGGTCATGCCACGAGACAGACGTAATACGTCGGTCAGTGCTTCGTCATCAGACTCATAGTTCCACATTCTGCAACCGCCGACCGCTGGGCCCAGGTTGGTGTTGTGAATGGCTATGATTGCACGTAAGCCACTTTCTTTATCATGACAAAATACGACCTGTTCGTGGTCATCAAATGAGATATGATTAAATACTGCCACTTTATGAGTTCTCCGCTTGGGAATTAAAACGCCGAATGCCAAAGAGGCGCCTTCGACGGCTTGTTATATTTATTGCAGAACGATAGCATTTAGCGATACTCTCAACAAAGCAAAGATTGGGATTAATTGTGATCGGTGTGGCAATTTTGCTTTCCACTTTACGTTAACGTAAAGTTGTGTGTGAATTTTCACGCAATATGCAGTTTGTCAGCTCCATTTCGCCCTTCACAGCATAACTATAACAATAGGAAGCAGTATGACGGAACAAGCAGTCGAGAACACCAAAGCACTCACAGCAGAAGAACAAGAAGCCCTAACACAACAATGGGTTAAAGAGCATTTTCAGAAGGCAAATCGCTTCCTGGCTGAAAAAGGGGTGATCCCAAGTAAAGTGATTGCCGAAGAGAGCCGTTACCTTGCGCCTTTCCTCGCGGTATGGAAGATGGAGTCTAAGCAGCCAAAGCCACAGACCTTCTGGGTGATGTCTGGCGATCTGCCTTCAGATTATGTGGATGTTAAGGTCGCCGCCACCGCGCGCGACGCGATTCGCCATTTCTCTATGATGTGGCAGCTTAAGGCGGAAAACCTGGTGAAATCTGGCGCCGTAAAGGACAAGACCCAGGCGCAGTTTGCGCAGCTGTTGGTGTCACGTGCCGAGAGCCTGTATCAGATCCACAACGACGAAAAATTGTGGAAAGAAGGCTAAGCGTTTTAAACAGCCATCGCTGTTAGGAGTGTCTTTAAAAAGCGCTTGAAACGAGAGCCTAAAGCCTAATAAAAAAGCCGCCCATCTGAGGCGGCTTTTTAGTGTTCTCAGCTTCGACGCTTTCTTGTTATCAGATACAGGTCATCAGCTATTTGGCATCGGCTACAGGGCATCAGCGACTGGAGACTCGCATCTGCCAGCTTATGCCAGGTAGGCGTAGCCAGAGTTGAGTAGCCAGATAAAGTATTGGCCTATGGCCTCATGCTGACACAGGTCCAGCGCCTGCTCGCCCTCGAAGCTAAATGCATTAGCCAGCAACATAAGCTGCTCATTCAGCTCATCGGCATCGTCATCATCAATATCAACAAAGTCGTAGATCTCACCATTGATAAAGAGCCTAGCGTGTTTATCGCCTTCGAGACGAATCACCTTCAGCCCGCCGATGCGTTGCAGGCAGGCGCCATCTTCCAGGGCTTCCATCAGCTCATCCTGGCTGTAACTTTCCCCTTGCTCAGCCAGATCCAGTTCGAAGCGGTTCTGACTCAGGGTCTGACCCAACACGGTTTGATAGTGGTCAGGCTGCGATAAGATCTCTGAGACCAGGGCTAGCATGCCTGCTTGCTGCTCGACGCTCAGTAGGCCTGGGCTGGTGGGTTCCTGATTCGAGATAAAGCGCTTATTGCCGCCGTTGGTGTCGATGAGATGATCGGCTATGCTGCTAAAGAGCTCCTGCTGGCTGGGGGCGCGAAACCCTATGGAGTAACTCAGCGCCGTCTCCAATGTCTCACCGCGGTGGGGGAAGCCCGGCGGGATATAGAGCATGTCGCCGGTCTCGAGTACCACATCCAAGATGGGCTCAAAATCGTCGATCAGCGCCGTGTGAGTATCGCCGCCGCGGGGCGAGTATTGCCCATTGGCACCGACTTTCCAGCGGCGTCTGCCTTCGCCCTGGAGTAAGAAGACATCATAGTTGTCGATATGGGGGCCGACTCCGCCACCTGGCGTGGCGTAGGAGACCATGAGATCGTCGAAGCGCCAGTCGGGGATGAAACGAAAGGCGTTAACGAGTGGTTCCACATCCGGGTACCAATGGTTGACGGCCTGTACCAGCAGCTGCCAGTTGGCATCGCCGAAGGGGGCGTAATCTTCTATTGGACCCTGGATGATCTCCCAGTTGTCTTTCTTCGTCAGCACGATGCGCGAGGCGACCTCTTCTTCGCAGGCGAGTCCCGCTAGTTCATCGGGGGCGATAGGGTCTTGAAAATGCGCGAAGGCGCCCTTGATCACCAGAGGTTGTTTCTGCCAGTGGTTGGCTAAAAATGCTTGCGTATCGAAGTTGGGAGTATACATGGGGTAGGTCGTCTGGCCAGAGTAATAGGGGGCAGTATATGCCAAAAAATAAGCTTATTCTGAAAGCTACTTGCTTTAAAAACTAGCTATTTTTAAAACTATTTTTTGTCAAAATAATAGAGGCGGTAAGCTGCTGCCTACCGCCTCTTGTTGGGTGTCAATGGATGATTACTTTAAGTCATCCACAAACGCTTCGGCGCGGCCAATGTAGTTGGCAGGCGTCATCTTCTTCAGCTCAAGCTTCACGTCGCTTGGTAGCTCAAGATTGTCGATGAACTGCGCCAGTTGCTCGCCGTCAATACGCTTACCGCGTGTCAGCTCTTTGAGTTTCTCGTATGGCTTCTCGATGCCATAGCGACGCATAACGGTTTGTACTGGCTCGGCCAAGACTTCCCAGTTCTGATCCAGCTCTTCACGCAGGTGAGTCTCGTTCACTTCGAGCTTGCTGATCCCTTTCAGGGTTGCCTGATAAGCGATGAGCGAGTGTGCCATGCCCACACCCAGGTTACGCAGCACAGTCGAGTCGGTCAGGTCACGCTGCCAGCGAGACACAGGCAGTTTAGCCGCCAGATGCTGCATCAGGGCGTTAGCGATACCCAGGTTACCCTCTGAGTTTTCGAAATCGATTGGGTTAACCTTGTGTGGCATGGTCGATGAACCGATCTCGCCGGCAATCGTCTTCTGCTTGAAGTGACCCAGGGCGATATAACCCCAGATGTCGCGGTCGAAGTCGATCAGCACTGTGTTGAAGCGAGCAACGGCATCGAACAGTTCGGCGATGTAGTCGTGTGGCTCAATCTGTGTGGTGTACGGGTTCCAGTTAAGGCCCAGGCTGGTCACGAAGCGCTCTGACAGCGTGTGCCAGTCAACTTCTGGGTAGGCCGACAGGTGAGCATTGTAGTTACCCACGGCGCCATTGATCTTACCCATGATTTCGACGGCCTGGATCTGCTTAAGTTGACGCTCAAGACGCACGGCAACGTTGGCCATCTCTTTACCTAGGGTAGAAGGCGAGGCTGGCTGGCCATGGGTACGTGACATCAAGGGGACCGAACGATATTCATGGGCCAACTTCTTCACGCCGTCGACGATCTGCTGGCAGTATGGCACCAGCACCTGCTCGCGTGCTTCGCTGAGCATCAGGCCGTGAGACAGGTTGTTGATATCTTCCGAGGTACAGGCGAAGTGAACAAACTCGCCGATGGCGGTAAGTTCGCTGTTATCGGCGATCTTCTCTTTGATGAAGTACTCAACTGCCTTCACATCGTGGTTAGTGGTTGCTTCGATGGTCTTGACGCGCAGTGCGTCTTCTTCGCTGAAGTTGTCTTTGATCTGGTCGAGCAAGGCCAGTGCGGCTTCGCTAAAAGGAGGAACTTCTTCAATTTCTGGGCAGCTAGACAGCAGCTTTAGCCAGTTGATTTCGACTTGAACACGGTATTTGGTCAGGCCGTACTCGCTGAAAATCCCTCGCAATGAGGCGGTTTTACTACCATAACGACCGTCTACCGGAGAGATAGCAGTTAGTGCGGAAAGTTCCATTAGAAGCTCCTTTAATGAACTTAACTTATTATTTATAGGGTGAGGCTTTTCTTAGCTGTATCAACTATTGTTTTTCGCGAGAAGACAAGGTGCCTGCGCTTGCCTCCAAGTTGGCGCCACAATACTGCGCTGCGCATGGCAGCTAGCAGCAGGGCGCGTATCTTATGTTGCACCATAGGTTGTTTCAGGTACTCGGGATTGCCCGAGATCTGTATCTTGGGGCCTAAGGTGCTGATTATATCGCTGTAGATGCCGGCGAAGTTGGCAACCACCTGCTCGTCGGTAATTGCAAAGTGGTGCAGCTGGCGATGTACTTGATTGATGCGCTCGGCCAACATGCCCATGGCATTTGAGTTGCGTGATAGCTTACGCTCCAGCGCCAGGATACCGATGAGATAGCGGGTCACTTCGACATCTTTCTGTTTGTCATCGCCCAGCTGGTTCAACACCAGTTGGTAGCCGCGATTCAGCGCGACCTTGTCTTGATATACATCGGCAGTGCTGTCTGGATTGGTTACCATGATGGTTCCCAAACAGGCGCCAAGCATCTCATCGTCTGCCTGACCGTGTCTGGCAACCTTTTGTACCTGACCTATTGCCTGCAATATACCGGCAAAGGCCATGGTTCTGTCGAAAATCGGCTCGCTCACGGCTTACTCTCTAATCAGACTGTCTATGATGCCACCGCCAAGGCAGACTTCGCCGTCATAAAACACGGCAGACTGACCAGGGGTTACGGCGGCAACGGGCTCGTCGAAGATCACCTTGATGCGATCATCTCCTTCATAGGTGAGGGTACAGGCCACGTCCTGCTGACGGTAACGTGTCTTGACTGTTATCTTGGCGCCATCAACGGGCCCTTTTCTATCGACCCAGTGTAGCTGATCGGCGTAGAAACCCACCGACATGAGGCGAGGGTGCTTGCCACCTTGACCGACAACCAACACGTTACGTTCGAGATCTTTATCGACCACATACCAAGGATCGTCGTTGCTGTTCTTCATGCCGCCGATCCCCAGCCCTTTACGCTGGCCCAGGGTGTGGTACATCAAGCCTTGGTGCTCACCTATGACTTCGCCTTCGGCAGTCTCTATCTTGCCGGGCTGTGCGGGCAGAAAGGTGCGCAGAAAATCGGTGAACTTACGCTCGCCGATAAAGCAGATGCCTGTGCTGTCCTTCTTGTCATGGGTAACCAGCCCCATCTCCTTGGCAATTTCACGCACTTCGCTCTTCTCCAGTTCACCCACGGGGAACAGGGAGCGGGCGATCTGCTCATGGCTTAAGGTATAGAGGAAGTAGCTCTGGTCTTTGTTGCCATCGACGCCACGTAGCATCTGGCTTTGACCCGAGGCGTCGCTGCGGCGTACATAGTGCCCCATGGCGATGTAGTCGGCGTCCAGGATGTCGTCTGCAAATTCGAGAAATGCCTTAAACTTGATCTCTTTGTTGCACATGATATCTGGGTTAGGGGTGCGCCCCGCCTTATATTCGGCAAGGAAGTACTCGAACACATTGTCCCAGTATTCGGCGGCAAAGTTAACCGTGTGCAGCTTGATCCCCAGTTTGTCGCAAACGGCTTGGGCATCTTTAAGATCTTCGGCGGCGGCACAATACTCGTCGGTATCGTCCTCTTCCCAGTTTTTCATGAACAGGCCTTCGACCTGATAGCCCTGTTGCATGAGGAGATACGCCGAAACAGATGAATCGACACCGCCGGACATACCGACGATCACTTTTTTACCGTTTGGA
Organism: Shewanella aquimarina; assembly: GCF_023349185.1. Classification (GTDB taxonomy): domain Bacteria; phylum Pseudomonadota; class Gammaproteobacteria; order Enterobacterales; family Shewanellaceae; genus Shewanella; species Shewanella aquimarina. The sequence continues at coordinate 119,659 of NZ_JAKIKY010000006.1, forward strand.
TTGGGTTCGATTGCTGCCATAAATCCTAAAAACCATTAAATTCGTGTAGCTATGGTGGCTGTTTTCTGGGGTTGAGTAAGCCGGTTTGCCTGCTTAGCCCTGTGTCTAATTGCGCGTCGATCGCGCATCACTTGCCGGGAAAATCATCACCATAATATGCGGGGGCATATTCTATCACGCATTGTGACTTTGGGCTAACTAGAGAAAGCGGCTATTGACCACCTCAGTCGAAAAGAGTTTTCCCTGACGAAAGTCTTCAATACATTGCAGTACCAGGGGGCTTCTGAGCTGGCTCTTGAGCTGGGTTATCTCATCGAGCGTCATCCACAGGGCGCGGCGAATCGCGCTGTCTTGGGGCTTGGGTGTGAGTGGCTCATCTAAGGTGCAGGCATAGGTGAAGCGCAGGAAGGCCAGATCGTCTCTTGCCTGAAACTGATAGATGTTGATCAGCGACTGCGCCTTAATGCTAAGGCCTGTCTCTTCCCATACCTCGCGCTCGCAGGCCTGATTTAGGCTCTCAAAGGCTTCCAGGTGACCGGCGGGTTGGTTGTAGGTGAGCTTGCCGTCGATCAACTCCTCGACCATCAGGTATTTGTCTTCACTGGCGATCACGCAGGCGACGGTGACATTGGGTTTATAACGTTCCATCTATTACCTCATTAGGATTGGGGCAACACCTTATATTCACCGTTTGTGATGTCATCCAGGCTCCATTGACCTATTTTATAACGAATCAATCTTAGGGTCGGGTAGCCCACGTGGGCTGTCATGCGCCTGACTTGACGATTACGTCCCTCGCAGATGGTGATCGCCAGCCAGCTGGTGGGGATCTGTTTACGCTCTCGCACCGGTGGGTTACGGGGCCAGATATTCGGCTCGTCGATCCGCTCCACCCTGGCGGGCAGGGTCGGACCATCTTTTAGGGTAACCCCCTCTCTGAGTGCTTTGAGCGCCTCGTCGCTGGGAATGCCTTCGACTTGCACCCAGTAGATCTTGTCGGTTTTCTTCTTAGGCTCTGTGATACGCGACTGCAGCTGACCATCGTTGGTGAGCAGTAACAGCCCTTCGCTGTCTCTGTCGAGTCTGCCGGCGGCGTAGACATCTTGAATTGGGATAAAATCCTTCAATGTCTGACGTCCCTGTTCATCGGTAAATTGGCACAAGACATCAAAGGGCTTATTGAACAAAACGATGACGGGGTTTTGCGGCCTTGGCTTCGGCTTAGTCCCTGGCTTGCTTTTGGGACGGGGCTTGTAGTGACCTTTAGCCTTAACGCCTTTTGCCGATGGTGCTGCCGAGCCCTGCTTGTGCTGGCGATGATTCCCCTTGGCATTGAAGTCAGGAGATTGGGAGACAGGCGTCAGGGAGGATGGGGATTTGGACGATGTGGCGTCTTTTCTTGCGCCCCTGCGTTTATTTACTGGCTGATTGGCTCCGGGTGTTTTTTGGGTCACGAGACAAACTTTTGGCTGAGTGTATGCTAATGCTGACATTGTACTGTGCATTGGCCATTAGTGGAATTTGAATATTGGCGTGAATGATTTATGATGTCGGCCAACTAAATGTGATCGATAGCAAAACGTGAACAGCTTTTGAGATGTTAAACGCGCTTTGTTTTGCATTAAATCGGTTTAAGTGTCAGGGCATGGCCCCAGGGCGTTCACCCTTACAGTTTCTCCTTTTCATGCCTCGCATTCGCCATCGTAAAATTATAATAATGACATCATAGTTGTTTGATTCATAAACGATTTATTTTACAAAAACGTAGGAAGTAATAATGAACGATAATCCAACGATCATCTATACGGAGACAGATGAAGCTCCGGCTCTCGCGACCCTCTCTCTGTTACCTATTATCAAGCATTTCACCGCAGCTGCGGGTGTCGGCGTCGAGACACGCGACATCTCATTATCTGGCCGCGTTATTGCCAATTTCCCCGAATTCTTAACCCCAGAACAGCAGATCTCTGATGCCCTTGCCGAGCTGGGTGAACTGGCCACTAAGCCAGAAGCCAACATCATTAAGCTGCCTAACATCAGCGCCTCGATCCCACAGCTGAAGGCCTGTATCAAGGAGCTGCAAGACAAAGGTTATGCACTGCCTAACTATCCTGATGAGCCGCAAAATGACGCAGAGGCCGATATCAAGGCCCGTTACGACAAGATCAAAGGCAGTGCCGTTAACCCAGTTTTGCGTGAAGGTAACTCAGACCGCCGCGCGCCAACGTCGGTGAAAAACTACGCCAAGAAGAACCCGCACTCAATGGGCGCCTGGAGCCGTGACTCTAAGTCTCATGTTGCGCACATGGAAGCGGGCGATTTCTATGGTAGCGAGCAATCGGTTACCATCAACGAGCCGACTAGCATAGATATCCTGTTTGAAGGTAAAGATGGTAGCGCTAAGACTCTGAAGTCTGGCCTTAAGTTACTGGCAGGTGAGGTGATTGACGCATCGACCATGAGCAAGAAAGCCCTGGTTGCCTACATGGAGCGCGAAATCGAGGCGGCTAAGGCCGAAGATGTGCTGCTGTCGCTGCACCTAAAAGCCACCATGATGAAGGTGTCAGATCCTATCATGTTCGGTCACGCCGTTAAGGTGTTCTACAAGTCGCTGTTTGACAAGCATGGTGAGCTGTTTGAAGAGCTGGGCGTCGATGTTAACAACGGTTTTGGTGACGTATATGCCAAGATTGCTAGCCTGCCTGCAGACAAGAAGGCCGAAATTGAAGCCGATATTGCGGCTATCTACGCCGAGCGTCCAGCCCTGGCTATGGTCGATTCAGACCGTGGTATCACCAACCTGCATGTACCAAGCGATGTGATCATCGATGCCTCTATGCCGGCGGCGATTCGCTCTTCCGGTCAGATGTGGGGCCCAGATGGTAAGCTGAAGGATACTAAGGCGCTTATTCCAGATCGTTGCTACGCTGGCGTGTACCAGGAAACTATCCAATTCTGTAAAGAGAATGGTGCCTTCGACCCTACCACCATGGGCAGCGTGCCAAACGTGGGCCTGATGGCGCAGAAGGCCGAAGAATACGGTAGCCATGATAAGACCTTCGAAATCGCCGCAGACGGTGTGGTCAAGGTTGTCGATGCCGCCGGTAATCTGTTGATGTCTCACGATGTCGAAGCCGGTGATATCTGGAGAATGTGCCAGGTTAAAGACGCGCCTATCCGCGACTGGGTTAAGCTTGCCGTTAACCGTGCGCGTCTCTCATCGACACCAGCCGTATTCTGGTTAGACGAGAACCGCGCCCACGACGCGCAGCTGATTGCCAAGGTAAACAAATATCTGCCAGAGCATGATACCGATGGGTTAGAGATCCACATCATGGCGCCTGTGGCCGCAACACGCTTCTCGCTAGAGCGCATCAAGCAGGGTCTGGATACCATCTCGGTAACGGGTAACGTACTGCGTGACTACCTGACGGATCTGTTCCCAATTCTTGAGCTGGGCACCAGTGCCAAGATGCTCTCTATCGTGCCGCTAATGAGTGGTGGTGGACTGTTTGAAACCGGTGCAGGCGGCAGCGCGCCTAAGCACGTTCAGCAGGTCGAGAAAGAGGGTCACCTGCGTTGGGACTCTCTGGGTGAATTCCTGGCTCTGGGTGCGTCACTCGAACACCTAAGCCAGAACTATGGCAACCCTAAGGCACAGGTATTGGCCGATGCGCTGGATAACGCAATCGGTAAGTTCCTCGATGAAAACCGCTCACCATCACGTCGCGTGGGTGAGCTGGATAACCGTGGTAGTCACTTCTACCTGGCGATGTACTGGGCACAGGCGCTGGCCGCTCAGGAGACTGATGGCGAGTTAAAGGCGCAGTTTGCACCGCTAGCCGAAGCCTTGACCAGTAACGAAGCTAAGATAGTTGCCGAGTTAAATGGTGCTCAGGGCCCTGCGGTTGATTTAGGTGGTTACTATCGCCTAGATATCACTAAGGCCGAAGCGGCGATGCGCCCGAGCGCAACGCTGAATCAGTTGCTGAGCTAATAAAAGCTAAGTAAATAAAAAGGGCGCCATGGCGCCCTTTTTTATTGCTTGTTTTATACCAATCGTAATAAACAATTGATAATTCTAGCTTGTTAAAATGCTCGATAACTGTATTAGAATTTTTAATTGTAGAATAACTACTTATCTAAAAATCCTGCTTGGTTCTCAAGCGTTTTTCCTGCGCTATTTCTGATCACATATTTACTGTGATTGGTATTAGATATTGGTGAGCGTTTAAAAAGGCAATAAAAAAGGCAGGGATAACCCTGCCTTTTTTGTTTTGGTCCCACTAACTATTTAGTGGGCGATATCGCTGACGCGTGCATCCCTTTAGGCCCCTGTTCCACCTCGAATTGGACTGATTGGCCTGCTTTTAGAGTTCGATAGCCTTCCATTTCAATGGTAGAATAGTGTGCGAAAACGTCTTCACCACCAGCTTCAGGGCAGATAAACCCGAATCCTTTGGCGTTGTTGAACCATTTCACAGTTCCGTTTGCCATACTTCCACTTCCTTCTGTTGTTTACTGACCAGTAAGATAGTAAAACTTATGAGACGGGGTAAATTCACCGCTCGTTGAACAGAATGAAACCAGTAAAAGCGGATGTCAAGACCAATTTAACAAAAAGGCAACATTTGCGTTGTATTCGTCAGCAATTGGTTCTAATGGTCGGATGAGTAACAGGTTTATCCCGGCTGGTCAGCAACTTTTGGAAGAAGCCAAAACTAGAGGCTAATATTGAAATATGGGTAAAGTAGGTAATATTGAGCATATTGAAGAGCGTGCGGAAACAGAACTCATGCCGCCTTCGATGTACAAAGTGATCTTAAACAACGATGACTATACCCCGATGGACTTTGTCATCGAGGTGTTACAACTCTTTTTTAATAAAAATGAACAAGAAGCCACAGATATCATGTTGGCAATTCATCATCAGGGTAAGGGAATTTGCGGCGTTTTCCCTTTCGGCATTGCAGAAACCAAGGTCGCACAGGTAAATCAGTTTGCAAGACAAAACCAACATCCGTTACTGTGTTCATTAGAGAAAGCCTGAATATCGAAGTTTTGTGATTATTTTAGGGGGTGCTTATGTTAAATAAAGATTTAGAGGTCACCTTGAATCTGGCATTTCAACAAGCCAGAGACGCGCGACACGAATACATGACCGTAGAGCATCTGCTATTGGCGTTAATCGATAATCCAGCGGCGCAAGAGGCGCTGCTCGCCTGCGGTGCAAACCTCGACAAGTTAAGAGAAGAGGTGTCGAGTTTCATCGAACAGACCACACCTATCATCAGCGATCCTAACGACGACAGAGAAACCCAGCCCACTTTAGGTTTTCAGCGTGTATTGCAGCGCGCCGTCTTTCATGTGCAATCCTCTGGGCGTAACGAAGTCACTGGTGCCAACGTATTGGTGGCCATATTCAGTGAACAGGAGTCTCAGGCGGTTTATCTGCTGCGTAATGGCGAGATCACCCGCCTGGATGTGGTGAATTACATCTCCCATGGCGTGGCGCGTGATGAGCTGGATAATGCTCAGGAACCCGAACAGATTGAAGATCACAGCGAATCGGAAGAGCGTAGCAAGCTGTCGCAATTTACCGCAAACCTGAATGAAGAGGCACGTAAGGGCAACATAGATCCCCTGATCGGCCGCAGCGATGAAATCGAGCGTTCGATTCAGATCCTCTGTCGTCGTCGCAAGAATAACCCGCTGCTGGTGGGGGAGGCCGGTGTCGGTAAGACGGCGATCGCCGAGGGGCTCGCCTATCGTATCGTCAACGACGAGGTGCCCGAGGTGATGGCCGACGCCACCGTTTACTCGCTGGATCTCGGCGCCCTGTTGGCGGGTACTAAATACCGTGGCGACTTCGAGAAACGCTTTAAGAGCCTGCTTAAAGAGCTCTCGCAAGACAAACACGCTATCTTGTTTATCGATGAGATCCACACCATTATCGGCGCAGGGGCTGCGTCCGGTGGCGTGATGGACGCCTCGAACTTGCTAAAACCCTTGCTATCTAGCGGTCATCTTCGCTGTATGGGTTCGACCACTTTCCAGGAGTATCAGAGCATCTTCGAGAAAGATCGTGCCCTGGCAAGGCGTTTCCAGAAGGTCGATATTAACGAGCCTTCGGTGGCAGAAACCACCAAGATTCTGCAGGGCCTCAAGAGCAAGTACGAAGAGCATCACGGGGTGCGTTATACCCTAGCGGCCCTGTCGGTAGCGGCGCGTTTGGCGGATAAACATATTAATGACAGGCATCTGCCGGATAAGGCGATCGATGTGATCGACGAGGCGGGTGCGCGCATGGCGATGCAGCCGGTCAGTAAACGCAAGAAAACCATAGGTCAGGCGGAGATCGAGTCGATTATTGCCAAGATGGCGCGCATTCCTGAGAAGACTGTATCGGCAACCGACAAGGATATGCTGAAGAATCTCGAGCGCAATCTCAAGATGGTGGTGTTTGGTCAGGATAAGGCGATAGAAGCCTTAAGCTCGGCGATTCGCCTGTCACGCTCTGGCCTCAGCGGCGCCCACAAGCCCGTGGGGAGCTTCCTGTTTGCAGGCCCGACAGGTGTGGGTAAGACAGAGGTGACCAGCCAGCTGGCATCATGTCTCAGCCTCAAGCTGGTGCGCTTCGACATGTCCGAGTATATGGAGAGTCACACTGTGTCTCGCCTTATCGGTGCACCGCCAGGCTATGTTGGTTACGATCAGGGCGGCTTGTTAACCGATGCGGTGATCAAGAACCCACATTGCGTGGTGCTGCTCGATGAGATCGAAAAGGCTCACCCCGATGTCTATAACCTACTGCTTCAGGTGATGGACCACGGTACCTTGACCGACAACAATGGCCGCAAGGCGGACTTTAGGCACGTAACCCTGGTGATGACCACCAACGCGGGTGTTCAGGAGACGGTGCGTAAATCTATCGGCTTTAAGCAGCAGGATCATAGCCAGGATGCGCTGTCGGAGATCAATCGCGTCTTCTCTCCTGAGTTTAGAAACCGCTTAGATGAGATCATCTGGTTCAATCATCTGGATATGACGGTCATCGCCAAGGTGGTCGACAAGTTCCTGGTCGAGCTACAGGCGCAACTGGATGAGAAATCTGTGGTGCTGGATGTCAGCGACGATGCCAGAACCTTATTGGCCGAGAAGGGCTATGATAAGGCGATGGGGGCACGGCCGATGGCTCGAGTGGTTACCGAGATGATCAAGCGGCCACTTGCCGATGAGATCCTCTTTGGTAAGCTGGAGAAGGGTGGTATTGCCCATGTGGATGTCGACGGCGACAAGTTGACCATCAAGGTCGAACAGTCGGAGCGGCTGACACAGGCATAATATACAGACGTAATAAAAAGGCTGCATCTGCAGCCTTTTTTCATGATTTGGACTATATGTCAGATCCTGCGTAGGTGCCAGTCTCTGCCATTGTCGCTATCGATTAGGAACAAAAAAACCGGCACTGCCGGTTTTTATTATTCGCAAGCTAACGATTAGCGTGAACGGAAGACGATGCGCCCTTTGCTCAAATCATAAGGGGTCAGCTGAACAGTGACCTTGTCACCCGTTAGAATACGGATGTAGTTTTTACGCATTTTGCCTGAGATATGGGCGATTACTACGTGACCATTCTCTAGCTCTACTCGAAACATTGTATTTGGCAAGGTTTCAAGAATAGTGCCTTGCATCTCAATGTTGTCTTCTTTCGCCATTAATCAGTTATCCTGTTAGCCTTCAAATATTAAAAACGGGCGTATCATGCCGCAAATTAGCGCTTCTGTAAAGAGGTGTTCGTTATCTGGGCAAATATCTGTTTGCTTTATTTTTTCTAATTAAGCGCGCTTATTCACTGCGTTGCCAACCGTTTGCGGTCAATATCTCATAGGGATGGTAGGCCGTCTTATAATTCATTTTTCGTGACTCATGGATTTGATAACCCAGGTAGAGGTACTCCTTGTGCATCTGCTTGGCAAGTTCGCACTGCAGCAGGATCATCAAAGAGCCCAGAGAGCGTTTGTCCAGCTCTGGTGCAAAAAAGCTATAGATGGCCGACAGGCTGTTGGGTAAGAGGTCGGTGATCGCCACGCCAATCAGCTCGTCGTTCAGGCGAAGCTCCAACAGTTTTGGGGGGTGCCAGCTACACTGCACGAAATGATCGTACTGCTCTCTCGAAGGCGGATACATGGGACCGTCATGGTGGCGCGCCTTGATGTACCTGTCATAGAGCGCATAGTGCTCATCGGTGCAGTTGTCGACTAAGTGCCAACTTACGTCTCTGTTCTGTTTCAGGGTGCGTTTCTGGCGGCGTGACGGGATAAAGGTATCGACCGGAATGCGAATGGGCAGACAGGCCTGACAGTGTGGGCAATGTGGCTTATAGATGGTCTCACCACTACGACGAAATCCCAGAGCGAGCAGTTTCTCAAACAAGGTCAAGTCGAGCGACTCCTCCTGCAGCACCAATAGCTGTTCCTGCTTATTGGGCAGGTAACTGCAGTCGAAGGTATGTGTCATACCCACCTGTATGGTGTCGGATCTAGAGTTCAATCTGCACCTCTTGTGGGTGCCAGGCGTCGCTGGCGACCTCGGTATCGCGAAAGCGCTTCAATAGATTGATGAAATCCGCTCGTTTTAACGCCTTGGCGCCCAGTGAGGCCAGATGAGGATTCATGACCTGGGCGTCGATTAATCGGTACCTGTGTGACAACAGGTGCTGATGCAACATGGCCATAGCCGCCTTGGAGGCATTGCTTTGCAGGTGAAACATGGATTCGCCACAAAATACCTGGCCAACCGCTACCCCATAGAGGCCACCAATGAGTTTATCGCCGTCCCACACCTCGACCGAATGGGCCTTGTTATATTGGTGCAATGCCTTATAGGCCTGCTGTATCTCTAAGGTGATCCAGGTGCCTTCCTTGCCTTGGCGGGTGAGGGCACAGTGCTCTATCACCTGATTAAAGGCACGGTTGACGCTAAAGCGCCATTGACGGCGTTTAATATCACGTTTCAAGCTGCGACTCACCTTGAGCGCGCCGGGCACGAACACGGCTCTAGGGTCGGGCGACCACCAGAGGATAGGGTCGTTTTCGTTAAACCAGGGGAAAATCCCCTCATAGTAGGCATTGAGTAGGCGTTTGGGGTGTAGATCGCCACCGATGGCCAAGAGTCCGTTTGGATCGGTCAGGGCAAACTCCGGAGAAGGGAACTTTGCCAGCTCATGATTTAAATAGGACAGTGAGTTCACAATTGCGTAAAATTAGTTATCGGCCTCTTTATAAGTTAGCGGAAAACCTCTTATGTTGAAACCTACACCCAGCCTCTTTCGCTTCATTTGGTCAGTTTTTATCTTGGTTGCCAGCCTGGGACTGAGTACTAGTGCCAGTGCGGCCTATGAGCGCAATCAAGCAGTCCCTGTCGAGAAGGTAGAGTATGGTTATATCACCTCGGTACGTAACATTACTCAGACTCAGTTGGTGGAAGACCGTAACCAAGGTTGGCGTACTTTTGGTGGTGCCCTGATCGGTGGCGTCATAGGCCATCAGTTTGGTGGCGGCAGCGGTCAGGATGTGGCTACGGTGTTGGGCGCCCTGATAGGGGGCGGTATAGGGCACAGTGCCGGCGGCGACTATTATCAGCAACTAAAGTTGGTCGAGCTGATGATACGTTATGAAGATGGCCAGGAGGTGATGGTGATCCAAGACTTAGATCCCGGCATGATCTTTAACGTCGATGACGAGGTGCGCGTGGTTTATCTTCAGGGAGGCGTGCGAGTCGATCTGGCGATGTAGCAGGCGTGTAGCTATTGCAGAGTTATATTCAATAAAAAAGGAGCCCTGAGGCTCCTTTTTTATAACAACATCTTGCTTGGTTAGAAGCCGCGAGGAAGCTGTCCTTTACCCGCCAGCTTAGCACGCCATAGTTCTTTCGGTGTCATGCCACCAGAGGTAGACTTGCTGGCTTTTGCTTCCGCCTTAGACTTGGCTGCTTTCGCAGGCGCGGCCTTCTTAGGTGCAGCCTTTGCTTTTTCCGCTTTTGCCGGTGCCTTAGCTACTGGAGCTTGCTCACCTTGTTCAGCCAACATAGCTTCTAAATCACTAAAGCGAAGAGACTTACCACCATCGATCTTATACCAGCTTCCTTTCTGCTCGATAGTAACACTCTTACCCTGCGCCTTGCTCAATGCAGACTCGAGTGCGCTGATCACCTCTTCTTTGGTCAACTTTGACATAGTATTAACCTATTTCTTTTAATGTGTAATTGAAGGTTTGGCCTAATTTTATAGTCCAAAGGCCTGAATTGTCCAATTTTCACAGAAATTCAACGTATTTCTATGAACTGAGGCCCAGATATGGCTAAACTAGGCGCTATCGCCACGGCCATTTTTTTCGTTTTTGAACGGGGAATCGGCCAAAGTTATCTGATTCATATGAGGAGCTTAGATGAATCGCACAGCATTGACTCGATACCTCACGGAATTTCTGCAGGTAGGCAACTATAAGGACTATGCCCCCAACGGGCTCCAGGTCGAGGGTAAAGAGCGGATCAAGACGATTGTCACTGGGGTGACCGCCTGTCAGGCATTGATCGATAGGGCGGTTGAGCTAAAAGCCGATGCCTTGCTGGTGCACCATGGTTTCTTCTGGAAGGGAGAGCCTGAACCCATTACCGGCATGAAGTATCGCCGAATCAAGTCGCTGATCACCAATGATATTAACCTCTTTGGTTACCATCTGCCGTTAGATGGTCACCCTATGCTGGGTAACAACGCGGAGTTGGCTCGCGAGCTTGGGATCATAGATGCCGAATCGGTTGAAGGGGTCGCCCAGGGGCTGGTCTGGCAGGGACGTCTCGATGAGCCTATGGCGCCGAGTGCGTTTGCCGAGCACTTGGCGGGCGTTCTGGGCCGTCAGGCATTACACCTGGGTGAGAGCAACAAGCCGATTCATCGCCTGGCCTGGTGTAGCGGCGGAGCACAAGATTATATCGATATCGCCGTCGAACTGGGCGTTGATGCCTTTATCAGTGGCGAGGTGTCTGAGCGTACCTTCCACAGTGCAGTTGAACAGGATATTCACTATTATGCCGCAGGCCATCACGCCACGGAAAGGTTCGGCATCAGGGCATTGGGTGAACACCTGGCTAACGAGTTTGGCCTGACTCACCATTTTGTGGATATCGACAATCCTGTGTAACGCATCTTTTAGTTGAGTCGCTAAAAGAAAAGGCCGCTAGTAGCGGCCTTTTTTGTCATATCGGTACACAACCGATTACCTGGATAGCGACTTATTTAACGCGCATGCCAGGCTGCGCGCCTTCATGGGGCTCCAGGATCCATAGATCTTTCTTACCCGGCCCCGCGGCCAGCACCATGCCTTCAGACATGCCGAAACGCATCTTACGTGGCGCCAGGTTGGCCACCATCACGGTCAGCTTGCCTTCCAGATCTTCTGGTGCGTAGGCAGACTTGATACCGGCAAACACCTGTTTAGTCTCGCCGCCCAGATCCAGCTGAAGCTTGAGTAGCTTGTTGGCTTCTGGCACATGTTCCGCCTTGGCGATGCGGGCAATACGCAGATCTAACTTGGCAAAGTCATCGAAGCCGATCTCTTCGCTGATCGGGTCGAGAGCCAGCTGGCTCTTTGGCGCCTCGGCGACCTGCAGGTTTTCGGTAGACGCTTCGATGATGGCTTCGATGTTTTTCATCTCGACACGTTGCATCAAGGCCTTGAACGGCGCGATTTCATGGCCGCTCAGATCCTTGGCCAGATCATTCCAGGTCAGCTCAAGTTGTAGGAAGGCTTCAACATCCTGGGCCAGTTTTGGCAGCACAGGCTTGAGGTAGGTCACCAGAATACGGAACAGATTCAGTGCATTGCTACATACCTGATGGGCTTCTTCTTGCTTATCTTCCTGCTTCACCAGCTGCCATGGCGCGGCATCGGCCACATAGGCGTTGGCGATATCGGCTAGGGCCATGATCTCACGCATCGCCTTGCCAAATTCGCGAGTCTCGTAAAACTCGGCAATAGCATCAGCCTTGGCGAGGAAGGTCTCGCTCAGGCTATTATCGGCTACCTTGGCCAGCTTGCCATCGAAGCGCTTGCTGATAAAGCCAGCAGTGCGAGAGGCGAGGTTAACCAGTTTACCGACGAGATCTGAGTTGACGCGCTGGGCGAAGTCTTCCAGGTTCAGGTCGAGATCGTCGATGCGGCTGCTGAGCTTGGCGGCGTAGTAGTAACGCAGGTACTCAGGATTTAAGTTATCCAGATAGGTTCTGGCCTTGATGAAGGTACCCTTAGACTTTGACATCTTGGCGCCATTTACCGTCACATAGCCGTGGGCATACACGCTGTTTGGCTTACGGAAACCCGCGCCTTCGAGCATGGCTGGCCAGAAGAGGCTGTGGAAGTAGACGATATCTTTTCCGATGAAGTGGTATACCTCGGCGGTAGAGTCTTTGGCCCAGAACTCGTCGAAGTTAAGGTCGCCGCGCTTGTTACACAGGTTCTTGAACGAGCCCATGTAACCGATAGGGGCGTCCAGCCAGACGTAGAAGAACTTACCCGGTGCATCGGGGATCTCGAAACCAAAGTAAGGTGCATCACGGGTGATGTCCCACTGCTGCAGGCCTTGTTCGAACCATTCGCCCAGCTTGTTCGCCATCTCTTGTTGCAGGGAACCTGAACGGGTCCACTCTTTCAACATCTCTTCGAAGGCAGGCAGGTCGAAGAAGAAGTGTTCTGTCTCCTTCATCACAGGTGTGGCACCGGATACCGCCGACTTAGGATCGATCAGATCCGTCGGGCTGTAGGTTGCGCCGCAGCTGTCACAGTTGTCGCCATATTGATCCACAGACTTACACTTAGGGCAGGTGCCCTTAACGAAGCGATCCGGCAGGAACATAGACTTTTCTGGGTCGAACAGCTGAGAGATGGTCTTAGACTTGATATAGCCGCCATCGCGAAGCTTGAGATAGATCTCGCTCGCCAGCTCACGGTTCTCGTCGCTGTGGGTGCTGTGGAAATTATCGAACTGAATATTAAAGTCGGCAAAATCCTGCTGATGCTCTTTCTGTACCTGAGCGATCATCTCCTCTGGCGCCATGCCGAGTTGCTGTGCCTTAAGCATGATGGGCGTGCCGTGGGCATCGTCTGCACAGATATAGTGACACTCGTGGCCGCGTAGCTTTTGAAAACGCGCCCAGATATCGGTTTGAATATATTCAAGCATGTGACCTAAATGAATGGGGCCATTAGCGTACGGAAGTGCGCTGGTCACGAGAATTTTACGTTGTGAAGTTGCCATCTTGTCTCTAAATCAGTAAGTGCCCAAAAAGAATGGCATAGATACTAACCGATCATCGCTAAAGTTTCATCAAAACCTGCTTTAAGTGAACTAAATCTATCCGAATATGAGGAGTTTTTCTGATACACTTAGCCAAATTTATTTTTGGAGGTAGTCGTTTTGTCTTCAGCGTCTCAGAATTATCATCTTCATGATGATCTGCTCGGTCCGGTTTTGGCCATTTTAGATGCCCATCAAGACCCCTATTTAATGCAAGGTCTCGTCAGCGCAGGTTGTGTCACCAAGCTGGATATTGAAGGCAAGCGATTGCAACTCGGGCTGTGTTACCCCTATCCCTGTCAGAGCCAGTATCGCGATACGGTAATGGCAATCACCAACAAGCTGGCGGTACTCGATGCCATCGATGAGGTCGAGTGTGAAATCGATTTCCAACCCGCGGTGATCTCGGCCGGCGCCGTCGAGCCGCTACCCAATGTGAAGCAAGTGATTGCCGTTGCCTCGGGCAAGGGCGGTGTGGGCAAATCGACCACCTCGGTTAACCTGGCGCTGGCGCTCGCGGCAGAAGGCGCCAAGGTTGGCATTCTCGATGCCGATATCTATGGCCCCTCTATTCCTTTAATGCTGGGTGTCCCCAATTTTAACCCTGTTTCACCAGACGGCAAGATGATGACCGCGGCTGAGGCCCATGGTATCGCCGCCCAGTCTATCGGTTTTATCGTCAGTGGTGATGAGGCCGCCGTATGGCGCGGCCCAATGGCGGCGGGCGCACTGGCGCAGCTGCTTAATGAGACCTTGTGGCCCGAGCTGGATTACCTGGTGATCGACATGCCACCGGGCACTGGCGACATTCAGCTGACCCTGTCACAGAAGGTGCCTGTAAGCGGCGCCGTGGTAGTGACCACCCCGCAAGATATCGCCCTGGCCGATGCCAAGAAGGGGATCAGCATGTTCCAAAAGGTCAACATTCCCGTATTAGGGATTGTCGAGAACATGAGTTTCCATATTTGTAGCGACTGTGGTCATAAGGAGCACCTCTTCGGTGAGGATGGCGGCCTTAAGATGGCAGCGCGTTATAATGTACCACTATTGGGGCAGTTACCGCTGCAACTTAATATCCGCGAGGATGTGGATAGAGGCACGCCGAGCGTAGTGGCGGATGGTGAGAGCCAGGTGGCCTTGTTGTATAAGGAGATCGCCAGAAAGGTGGGGGCACAACTTGCCCTGAGCCAGACACAGAGTGTCGTATCTATTTCAATTTCAGATGATGAGTAAGGTTTACAAAGCATGAATTCGCAATGTGTCATAATTGGTATCGCAGGGGCATCGGCATCGGGTAAGAGCCTAATCGCGAAGACGATTTTCGAGGAGCTATGTCGTGATCTAGGCACAGATCAGATAGGGGTTATCGCCGAGGATGCCTACTATAAGGATCAGAGCCACTTGTCGATGGACCAGCGTGTCCTGACGAATTACGATCACCCTAAGGCACTGGATCATCAGCTACTGTGTGAACACCTTAGCGCCCTAAAGAATGGTGAGTCGGTGGAGATCCCGCAATACAGTTACACCGAGCATACCCGTATGGCCGAGACAGTCACCATGACGCCAAAGAAGGTGATCATTCTCGAGGGGATCTTGCTACTGACAGATCCTAATCTGCGCGAGCAGATGGATGCGAGCGTCTTCATGGATACGCCACTGGATATCTGTTTCATGCGCCGCCTGACCCGCGATGTGGCCGAACGTGGCCGTACCATGGAGTCTGTGATGCAGCAGTACACTCAGACGGTGCGTCCTATGTTCCTGCAATTTATTGATCCTTCAAAGCAATACGCCGATATTATCGTGCCGCGGGGTGGTAAAAACCGCATCGCAACCGATATATTAAAGGCGAGAATTCAGCACCTTTTAGCAAAATAATCGCTGTTTACGGGGAGTTTGGCTGAGATGCGTTTAACTGATTTAGAGATTGAAGCATGTCTGGACGATGGGTCTATTATCCTTGAGCCTCGTCCGAGCAATGATGCCATCAACGGTGTCAGCGTCGATATTAAACTCGGCGATCAGTTCCGCGTCTTTCAAGACCATACGGCGCCCTATATCGATCTCAGCGGTCCTAAGGCCGAGGTACAGGCGGCGCTAGACAGGGTGATGAGCGACAAGATAGTGATCCCGGAAGGGGAGGCGTTTTTCCTCCACCCGGGTGAGCTGGCGTTGGCGGTGACCCATGAGAGCCTGACCCTGCCTGCCGACATCGTTGGCTGGTTGGATGGTCGCTCCTCCCTGGCAAGGCTCGGGCTCATGG
This sequence comes from Shewanella aquimarina, assembly GCF_023349185.1. GTDB lineage: Bacteria > Pseudomonadota > Gammaproteobacteria > Enterobacterales > Shewanellaceae > Shewanella > Shewanella aquimarina. The sequence goes on from NZ_JAKIKY010000006.1 coordinate 135,278, forward strand.
TGCATGTCACGGCTCATCGTATCGACCCAGGCTGGCAGGGAAAGATAGTGCTTGAGTTCTACAACAGCGGCAAGCTCCCCCTGGCCTTGAAGCCCATGATGACCATAGGTGCCCTCAACTTCGAGCGCCTAAGTTCGCCCGTGGCGCGCCCCTATAATCAGCGCGAGAGCGCTAAATATAGGGATCAGCAAGAAGCCCTTGCCAGCCGCATTAGCCAGGACAAGTGATGTCGAAGGCTATCTGGGTAAACGGTCAGCAAGAGGACAGTGTTTCGGCGTTCGATAGGGGACTCGCCTATGGCGACGGCCTGTTTGCCACCATGCGTTGCAGTGGCAATGAGGTGCGCTTCCTTGACAGTCAGCTGTCGCGTTTAGCCCAAGGCGCCGCCAGGTTAGGCTTGCCAACGCTAGATGACGACTCGCTGCGCCAACGGCTAGCCGAGGCTTGCGCGCAAGGTGCCAGTGCCTTTTCACAGGATTATTGCCTCAAGTTACTCATTAGTAGAGGCTGTGGTGGACGTGGATACCTACCGCCTGCTGCGCCAACGCTGACTGAGGTGATCTCACTTCACGAGCTCCCAAGTCACTATAGTGATTGGCAGACTCAGGGGATCAGGCTACAGATGAGTCAGGTAAGCCTGGCCCGGCAGCCGCTGCTTGCCGGCATCAAACATCTTAACCGTCTCGAGCAGGTGTTGATTCGCCGTCAATCACTGAGTGAGGGCTATGATGACTGGTTGGTCTGCGACACGGCCGGTAACATCATAGAGGCCTCCATGGCCAACCTCTTCTTTATAAAGGGCCGCACCATAGTTACGCCGAGTCTGGATCAGGCCGGGGTGGCTGGTGTGATGCGCGAGCAGTTGATGCTGTGGTTTGTTGAGGCAGGCTTTAATCTTGAAGTGCGCAGCGTCTTACCTCGCGAGCTAGCTCATTTTGACCACCTCTTGGCCAGTAATAGCCTGTTTGGTGCGGTCGCCGTGACGGGCATCGCAGAGCATAGCTTTAGCCACAGCCCACTGCTAGCCCAATTGCTGCACGATCTAAAACTAACTTTATGAAAAAAATGATCATAGGTGTGCTTGCCACACTCTTTACCTTACTTACCGTGAGTGCGATTGGCCTCTATTGGGTCTATCAGAGCGTGGTGAGCTACGGCCAGGCACAACTCAAGCTGGATGCGCCCGTCGAGTTTGAGTTGGCACGCGGCACCTCCTTTTCACAGATGGCCACCGCCTTGGCGCAAACCGGCGCTGTGGATGAGCTTTGGAAACTTAAGTTGCTGGTTAGGCTGCGCCCTGAGCTTGCCAAGATCCGCAGCGGACTATATCAACTCTCCCCCAACGACACTGTGGTGGAGCTACTCGAAAAGCTTCGTCAGGGCAAGGAGATGGTCTTTACCGTGACGCTCGTTGAAGGCCAGAGCATTAAAGAGTGGCGCGAGCAGCTCAAACAGTTACCGCGCCTGAAATGGCAGGATGAGGCCTTTATGCAGGTGCTGGAGGATAATGGCGATGAGTCTAAGCTGCCCGAGGGCAAGTTTTATCCCGACACTTACCACTATGGCAATGGTGATTCGGTTAAGGTGATCCTGCAGCAGAGCTATCAGAAAATGCAGCAGGAGCTAGATAGGGCCTGGCAAGAGCGCGATCAGAGCATCCCGCTCAAGAGCCCCTATGAGTTGCTGACCATGGCCTCGATCATCGAGAAAGAGACAGGCAAGGCCAGCGAGCGCCCCTGGATCTCGGCGGTCTTTACCAATAGGTTACGTAAGGGGATGCGTCTGCAGACAGATCCTACTGTGATCTATGGCATGGGAGAGCGTTATCAGGGCAACATTACCCGTAAAGATCTGCGCGAGCAGACCCCCTATAACACCTATCGCATTCATGGCCTGACGCCGACCCCCATTGCGGCCCCGAGCGGAGCATCCTTGATGGCGGCGGCGCGTCCGGCCGATGTCGACTACCTCTATTTCGTGTCGAAGAATGACGGCAGCCATATTTTTTCTAAAACATTAACCGAGCACAATCGTGCTGTAGACAAGTATCAGAGAAATCGATGAAGCAAAACAGCGCGAAATTTATCGTTATCGAAGGATTGGAAGGGGCGGGCAAGTCGAGTGCCATTGCCCTGGTAAGAGATTTTATCGAGAAGCATACCGGTCAGGCGCCCGTGTGTACCCGTGAGCCCGGAGGCACGCCTCTCGCCGAGCGAATTAGGGATCTGGTAAAGATTGCCGACCCTAGCGATCCCCTGTGTGATGAGTCTGAGTGTTTGCTCATCTATGCGGCCAGGGCGCAGCTGGTGGCTAACGTGATTAAACCAGCATTGGCTCAGGGCAACTGGGTGTTAGGCGATCGTCACAACCTCTCTTCTCTGGCTTATCAAGGTGGCGGACGTCAACTCATGCCTCTGGTCGAGGCGGTGAGTCAGGCGACACTAAAAGACTTTAAACCCGATCTGACCCTGTACTTAGATATCGATCCTCAACTTGGCTTGCAGCGCGCCCGAGACAGAGGCGAACTGGATAGAATCGAGCAGCAGGCACTGAGCTTTTTCGAGCGCGCCAGGGCAACTTACCTGCAACTGGCCGAGCAAGACGACACTATCAAAGTGATCGATGCCAGTCAGACCATGGCCGAGGTGCATAAAGAGATTCTGGCCGTGTTGCAGCAACAAGATTGGTCATAACAACGGCGGATTTGATGATGGAGCTACCTTGGTTAACGCCAGTTCGTGAATCTTTCTGTGGTCAGTTGATGACTGGTCAGCAGGGACATGCCTACCTCTTGGGGATCCACCAGGGCTATGGCGGCATGCAGCTGGCTGAAACCTTGGCCCAGGCCAGTCTGTGTATGTCGCCGACCCAAAGTGGTGGCTGCGGTGTCTGTAAGAGCTGTCAGCTGTTTATCGCAGGTAACCATCCAGATTGTTATTTCGTCGAGGCCGACGGCAATCAGATCAAGGTGGACCAAGTCAGGGAACTGTGCCAGAAATTGACAGCCACCGCCCAGCAGGGGGGCAGGCGGGTCGCCGTGATTAAGAACTGTGAGCGACTCAATACCGCGGCGGCCAATGCGCTACTCAAAACCCTGGAGGAGCCGGGCAAGGGGACGCTGCTGTTGCTGCAGAGTGATACCCCAAGCCGTTTGATGGCCACCATCAGCAGTCGTTGTCAGCGCCTGCATTGCCAGCTACCGAGCCGCGAAGCGGTGCAAGACTGGCTGGCTGCACAGTTTACTTTGAGCAGCGATGTGACCTGGTGTCTGCCGGTTGTCGGTGGGCCTGTGGATCTGCTTATTGCCTTAAATGATGGACGATACGAGGCCTTGATCGGTCTGAGAAAAGCCTGGGTGCAAAGTTTGTCGTCTGGGCACCTGTGTGCTAACTTAACTAATATAGATGAAAAGCAAGTTTCTGATGCACTTAAAGTTTTGTATGTTGTCTTGCGACAAAAACTGGTGAAGCAGAAAAATGCTGATGCATTAATTAACATCAAGATAACAAAATTTGCAGCCAAGGTCATGGACACGTATCATAGCCTGAGTATGATGCCTAATGTGAATTTTATGGCTGTTTTTCAGTCGTTTATCTTAGAGTATCAGTCGCTAACAACAAGTTAAAATAATATGGTCGATCTCGTGGTTAATTTTGATACATTACATCAGCTATATAGAGCCTACATGCCATTTATTCAGCCCGCGGGCCTGTTTGTGGCGACCACCGAAAGCCACTATCTAGGACAAGAGCTTACCATCGCCTATCAACTGCCGGGTTCGACCGTGCGTCATGAGTTTCAAGGCCTAGTGGTGTGGATCAACCCCCTGGGGGCATCGGGTGGGCGACCGGCAGGTATCGGGGTGAAGATCATTACCGATGCCTCAACCCATAAACATCATATTGAAAACCTACTTTCCCGTGAACTCGCCTCAGGCGATTTGACCTGCACCATGTAGATAGCTATCCTTTGCCTCCTTTTGTAGTGACTTAGGATTTTTGCGTGCTTATCGATTCCCATTGCCATCTCGATCGCCTTAAAGCGGCGCCCGATCAAGATTCGTTGAAAACATTGCTAGCCCAAGCCAAGGATCGCGGCGTGGAGTATTTCCTGTGCGTCAACGTGCGCCAGCAAGGTTTTGCGTCTATGCAGGCGAAAATGGCGGCGTTCGACCAGGTATTTCTGTCGGCGGGCGTGCATCCGCTGGATGTGCAGGAGGGGCTGGATACAAAGCAGCTGCACAGCTATCTGCGAGACCCTAAGGTGATCGCCATCGGTGAGACTGGCCTGGATTATTACTATTCGGGCGAGACTAAGGCGCTGCAACAGCAATGCTTCGAGCAGCAGATCGCCCTGGCGGTTGAGGTGGATAAGCCACTGATCGTTCATACCCGAGATGCCCGAGAAGATACCATCGCCATGCTTAAGGCCGGTCAAGCCGATAAGGTGGGGGGCGTGCTGCATTGCTTCACCGAAAACTGGGAGATGGCGAAGGCCGCCATAGACTTGGGTTTCTATATTTCAGTATCAGGCATAGTAACTTTTAAGAATGCCGGAGAGTTACGCTCGGTGATCCGCAAGGTGCCAAGAGACAGACTCTTAGTGGAAACCGATGCGCCTTATCTTGCGCCTGTGCCTCATCGCGGCGAAGAGAATCAACCTGCCTTTGTGAGGGATGTGGCGGAATTTGTTGCCGAGCTGCGTGGCGAGAAGTATGAAGAACTAGCTCAATATACAGGCGACAACTTCTTTAGGCTGTTTAAAGACGCGATCAAACTGGCCTAAGCTTAATGCCTTGCCGCTTTGGTAGTATTTAAAAGAAGAGTTAAAAAGCTAAGAGAAACAGACAAAAAAAGACCCAAAACTATTCCAATTGTTCTGGGTCTAGGGGAATGGCTCTTTGCAGAGCCGTGCGCTACTGTTTGAGATTGCCTCGAATTTGTCTCAGGCTTATAGTGTAGTCAAACTCCACCTCACTGCCGGGTTCGTCTAGGCAAATCTTAAATTAAAATGTAACAAAATGTTAATAAAAGCCACTCGCTCTAAATGGGTGGCTTTTGCTTAGATCTTCATCAATGCCCGCTTAATCCACTGCAATGGTAGAGGATGAGCAGATTTTATCCCGTACCAAGTCACGAGGCAGGCTGTTCTTGAGTTTATTGCCCAGGTGTTTCACTAGGCCTAAGTGAGCCCCCTGGTAGCTGACCAGCTGCTCGCCCTGAGGCTTCTCTTTTGTGGTTAATCCTATGTCCCGTCCCATCAGGTATTGAATCGCCTGAGCTTCATCAAGCCGGATCCCTCGTGACCTGTCGGCCAGTGCCATCACCGCCTCGTGTCTAGGTTTGAAGCCTTTCTTCAGAGCGTCGGCTAGCTTGACGCCGATGCGCTGAAAGCGAATCTTGCCGATGAGCGGCTCGACATTACTGGGGAACAACCAGTACTCATCGTCCCTCTGCATCAAGATTCCCTGGCCGTCGAGTTTGATGCCGAAACTCGTCTCGAAATAGTCGCAAAGGGCCTGGCGAGACTTCCTATCGATCGGGGTAAAGGGAAAGTTTTTCTGTTTGCGCGGCTCTTCTGTATTTCTGGGAACCTCTGCAAGCTTGGTCAGCTTGGCGATGAAGAAGCCTTCGCTGTCGAAGATCTGTGGCCAGATATGGAGGAAGCCTTCGTCGGTACAGGCTTTGTCGGCACCCGGGAAGAGGTCGGCAAGGGATTCAAACTGCACCGCGTCGCCATAGGTGGCCTTGAGGTGCAGGCAGACATCCTGATTCTCGCGGCGATTGAGGGTGCAGGTGGAATAGACCAGGCTGCCGCCCGGCTTGAGGGCGAGAAAGGCCGACTCGATCAGGTCGCGCTGCACGCTGGCAATGGCCTCTATCTCCTCGGCATCCCAATGTTTAAGGGCATCGGGGTCTTTGCGCACCGTGCCTTCACCGCCGCAGGGGGCGTCGAGCAGTATGGCATCGAAGCTCTCGAATAGATACTCGCCAAACACCCTGGCATCGAAGTGGGTGAGGGCGAGATTACTGGCACCCATGCGCTGCACATTGGCGTGTAGCACCTTGACCCGACTGGAGGAGTACTCGTTAGCAACCAACAAGCCTTGGTTGTTCATCATGGCGGCGAGTTGGGTGGTCTTAGACCCCGGCGCCGAGGCCATATCCAGCAGACTCAGGGAGACTGCATCCTCGATTGGGGCAGGAAATAAGGCTTTAGGTGGCAGCATGGAGCTGGCCTCCTGAATATAAAACAGCCCCTGAATATGCTCTACCGTGTTACCCAGCTGAATCGAGTCATCCACCTTGACCCAGAAGCCTTCCTCACACCAGGGGATAGGTTCAAACTGCCAGCCTTTGGCGCTCATCATGGCGATAAAGTCAGAGGTCGTTATCTTGAGGGTATTGACTCGAATGGAGGGGCGTAAAGGCTTGGCACAATAGCTTATAAATTCGTCCATCGAGAGATGATCCGGCATATCTTTCGCTATGCTATTGATAAAATTTTGATTTAGTTGAACCATAGGTAACAGAATAGAGATATCGTTAGTCGCCAGTATATCACATCCATTATCGGGCCTTGAGCAAAGCTTGGGGTGAAAGGAGTCTCGGGTGTTAAATCGCGTTTGGTTTGCCTTTTTTGTCGCCGCCTTAGTCGCTATTAGCATTAGTCTGTTTCAGGGGCAGTGGCAGATTTTATCTGCCGTGGTCGATGCCCTGTTTACCAGCGCTAAGTTGGCCGCCGAAATAGCCTTGGGGCTGATCGGCGTGCTTTCGCTATGGATGGGGCTGATGAGAGTGGGTGAGAAGGCTGGCGTTGTCGGCGTCTTTGCTCGTCTGTTCGAGCCTCTGCTCAGCCGTTTGATGCCCGAGGTGCCCCGGGGCCATCCCGCCTTTGGCAGCGTGACCATGAACCTGACGGCCAATGTGCTCGGGCTCGATAACGCCGCGACGCCGCTGGGGCTTAAGGCGATGCAAGATTTACAGAGCCTGAACCCGGTGAAGAGTGTGGCCACTAATGCCCAGATCCTCTTCTTGGTGCTGAATACCTCCTCGGTCACCTTAGTACCGGTGACCGTCTTCCTCTACCGCGCCCAACAAGGCGCAGAATCACCGGCGGATATCTTTCTGCCTATCTTGTTGGCTACCACGGCCTCGACGCTGGTGGGGGTATTGGTCGTGGCCATCTACCAGCGTATATCCTTACTCAATAGCGTCCTACTCGGTTATGGCGCCCTGATGCTGGCGGCGGTATCGGCCCTAGTATTTTATCTGGGGACCTTGACGGTAACAGCCATCGGCGAGTTTTCCACTGCCCTGGGTAACGGCATCTTGGTGCTGTTGATCTTCAGCTTTATCCTGGTGGCTGGACTGCGTAAGGTGGCTGTCTATGATGAGTTTGTCGGCGGCGCCAAAGATGGCTTTACCCAGGCGGTGCAGCTGATCCCCTATTTACTTGCCATGTTGCTGGCCATCGCCTTGCTGCGAGCCTCGGGCGCGCTCGATTATCTACTCGGCGTCATCGCTGCCTTGGTGAATCTGCTTGGCGGAGATACTCGGTTTGTCGATGCTTTGCCAACCGCCTTGATGAAACCCTTTAGCGGCTCAGGCGCTCGCGCCATGATGTTGGAGACGATGCAACACTACGGGGTCGATTCATTTGCCGGCCGCTTGGCGGCGGTGGTGCAGGGAAGTACTGAGACTACCTTCTATGTACTGGCCGTCTATTTCGGCGCCGTGGGGATCCGTAACGGCCGTCATGCCCTGGTATGTGGTTTGACTGCGGATCTTGCTGGGATCTGCGCCGCAATCTGGGTCTGCTATCAGTTTTATGGTTGATTGGTGCCGATAAGGACTCGTACATAGACAAGCATGGATAGGCGAGCATGGAGAGGTAAGCCATGGGTAGGAAAGCCATTGATAGGCAAGCTGCTATACAGGTAGCCAAACGTTAGTTCGAGCGATTAAGAAGTCACGTAAGCGTTCGCTTAGGGCGAGAAGCACTAAGCGTCGTATAAAGGCGATATTGAGAAAATCAGAAGCGATAGCTTACCGACAGCATAGGGCCGATAAAGCTGTAGTACAGGTTGTAGTCAGCCACATTGAGTTCATCGGCAATACCGTGTTTAAAGTCAACGTCGACCTTGTAGTAGTTAAAGGCCGCTGACATGTGCCAGTTCTTGGTGATCTCGGCTTCGACACCGGCGCGAATATCGACCAGGCTGCCCCTGATATCATCGAGTTTGATGTAGAAATACTGTGCGTGGGCGTTGAACTTGAAACCAGGGCTGAACTCATAGTCGCCATACAGGCCAACATCCGGCAAAGGCGCAGTAACCTCTTCATCGACAATTCTAGGCGTGGCGGTTTGAGCGCACTGTTGCAGCGTTTCGCCCTTGGCACAGACACCTATGTCACCGTCAAATGCTGTCTTGATAAACATGGCATGGATGCCCAGAGACAGTCCTAGGTTGAAGTTATTCCCCTGATAGAAGTTATAACCATAGCCAAGGCGTGCAATATCGATATTAAGCGTGGTCTCCAGACGGGCACCGGACTGAATGTCGTAAACCTGATCGTCTAGGGTGACCTGAAACGGTACGGTAAGTTTCTGTACTTCCGCATTACGGTGCAGCTGTTTCCAGTCGAAATAGATGCTGTGGCGCGAGTTGAAATGGTAGCTAGCCTCGAAGAATGGCAGAAACTGCGACTCTTCCAATGCTAAGTCTTCTTCGAAATCAAGCTTGAAATTATTACCCAGAACCGGATTGGTGACATCCATGCTGGAGTTAGAGTTTGAGTAGAAACCGCCGAGCTTTAGAACGATCTCGCTGGGCTCTACCGGTGCTGATACCGAATAGGAATTGGCAGCTCCTGCGGCAAAAACCGAAGAACTTAAGAGACCCAAGCTAAATATGGCGACCGACTTAATCACTAACTACAACCTCTATCAATTAATAATTATTATAAGTTATTGATTTATTTAGTAAGACGTTTTTACTACGCTACCATTCTAGCAGGATATTTAAAATTGTGAATGATTTGTATCAAAAAATGTCAGGGTTGCGGCATTTTTGTTGATATTGAGAGCTGAATTACACAAATAAAAAGGCTCCCGATAGTCTATCCAGAGCCTTATCATTCAGTCTTTGGCTGGTTAGAAAAACAGTGGCCAGAGGATAAGTAGCCAGGTGATGCCACATAGGGCTAACGCGATAAAGACCGCCGCCGAGGCGATATCTTTTGCCTGTCCGCTGAGGGGGTGGATCTCGTGGCCAATACGATCGACCACAGCCTCGATGGCCGAGTTAAGTAGCTCGACGATTAACACTATCATCAGCGTCATGATGAGCAGGATGCGTTCAACCATAGGCACGTCTACCAACAGGGCTATTGGTAGCATGAAGAGGACCAAGATTAACTCTTGGCGAAAGGCGGCCTCAGATTGCCAGGCGAGCTTAAGGCCCTGCATAGAGAAACCTGTCGCTCTGAAGATGCGTTTAATACCGTGGTTATTTTCCGGTTTCATAGGTGTCCATTTCTTTCGTTAGTATCGCGATAGAATCGCATTAGTATTGCATTTGTAATGCATTAGTATCGTTTTAGTCTCTCTGCTTGCCTTGCTCGGGCGCCGGCAGGCTAGCTACAAATTGCGCGCCAGTATAACACTCTAGTTACCACCATAACATCTGCATGAAGGGCTTTGAGCTAAACTTACCGCTTAGCTATCATCATGTTGCTCAAGGAGGAGCCTATGTTGTGTCACAACAGGTCTATAGCGGTCGGCAGTATCGTCTTGTTCCTGAGTTGGCTATCGTCAATGGCGGTGGCCGCCGAAATCAGCGAGTTGCCTAATATCGATAAACCCGATAAGTCAGCGAGCCCAACTAGCCCGACTAACCCGGCTAAGTCCCCCGGCACGGTAGGCTCCTTAGTTGTCGAGGCCAACCAGCTGAGCTCAAAACGTCCGAAGCTGACGCGCCGGCAACTGCCCGACCTGCAATTGGCCGGTAGCCTAGAGGCCGACCGGCCTATATCTGAGTATCTGGTGAGCGAAAAGTTCGATGGCGTCAGGGGACGCTGGACCGGCACACGTATGCTTACCCGCTCCGGTCAGCCTATTAACTTGCCTGCTTGGTTTACCAAAGGCTTTCCTACGGACCCCTTAGATGGTGAGCTGTGGATCGGCCGTCAGCAGTTTGAAGCCATCTCAGCCTTGGTGCGTGATAAAGATGCCGACCCGGCGCGTTGGCGCGCCGTTCAGTTTATGGTCTTCGACTATCCTGCCATAGATAGCCCCTTTGGCGAGCGTTACGCCTTAGCCGTCAAGCGTTATGCTAACCTGTCGCCGTTTTTGCAAATTATTCCCCAGTGGCACATTCAAGATAGGCAGAGGTTGAATGCCGCGTTGGGCGAGTGGGTGGCCCAGGGCGCCGAGGGTTTGATGCTACATCACCAAGATGCCCATTACTACGCCGGGCGTAATAGTGATTTGGTGAAGCTCAAGCGCTATCAAGATGCCGAAGCCAAGGTGATCGCCTATCTTGCGGGCAAAGGAAAATATCAGGGGATGATGGGCGCGTTGGAGGTCGAGACACCAGAAGGCATACGTTTTAAGCTGGGGACAGGTTTTACAGATGAGCAGCGTCGCCATCCTCCGGCCATTGGCAGCATGGTAACCTACAAGTATTATGGTCTGACCCATAATGGCGTGCCCAGATTTGCCAGCTTCTTACGGCAACGAGAGCCGCTTTAAAAAGCGAATAAAACATGTACGAAAAGGATAACTATGTCGAAGATCAACTCGTCGAAGATCAACTCAGTCCTGTTTGTCTGCCTTGGAAATATCTGCCGCTCACCGACGGCCGAGGCGGTGTTTAGAGGGCTGCTCAGCGAGCGCGGTTTGTCGATGGACTGCGATTCGGCGGGCACCTCTGGCTACCATGAGGGGGAGGAGCCTGACAGGCGTGCACGCTTGGCGGGCGAGCGCCGCGGGTTGGACTTTAGCGGCATTCGTGCCAGAGGGGTTAGAGATGAAGACTTTGAACGTTTCGATCTGATCCTGGCGGCCGACAGGGCTAACTTGCGTGAGTTGCGAGCGCGTTGTCCGGCTCAGCATCAGTCTAAGCTGACCTTGATGCTCTCTTTTCTAGGAGAGGGGGAGCGGGAGGTGCCAGATCCTTATTACGGTGGCGATGAAGGTTTCGAGCAGGTGTTGGATCTACTGCAACAGAACTGTGACAAGCTATTGGCGCAGATTGCGAAATAGGGGGCTTGGTTAAACCGCTTGCAACTGACCGTTATCTAAGTGTCATGTTGCAAGCGGCGAAGTGCTAACCGCTTATCTTAATCCGTTAGCCATGTCAGATAGCTATGCCAGATAGTTACGCCAAATAGCTATGGTTAATGATGAAGCGCTGAGTAGTTATGACGGGCTTAGTCGTTATGACGAACGCCCGAACGTTTGAGGCGCTCTGCCTCGATCTTCGCTTGTTTCTCAGCCTCTTTCTCGGCCAGGATACGCGCCACTTCCGCCTTCTCGGCTGCGGCCATCTCTGGTGTCTCCAGTGATAACTGGCCTATCTTACCCGAGCGGAACTCGTGCAGCAGTAGTTCAGAGGCCTTGTGCAGATCGATTCTGCCACCTGGTCGTAGGGCGCCGCGTTTACGGCCAATCGCCTCTAGCAGGCCGATATCATCATTCGGTAGCTCTTTCAGCTTATAACGCTCTAGCATGGCATCGGGATAGGCCTTGAGGAAATATTCGGCGGCAAACATGGCTACATCTTCATACTCCATCGCCGTGTCTTTAATGGCGCCCGTAACCGCCAGGCGATAGCCACTGGCCTCGTTGTCCACCTTTGGCCAGAGAATACCTGGGGTGTCGGACAGCACTATGCCATTCTTGAGGTTGATACGTTGCTGGGTCTTGGTGACGGCGGGCTCATTACCCGTCTTGGCGATGACTCTGCCAGCTAAGGTGTTGATAATGGTTGATTTTCCTACGTTAGGAATGCCCATGATCATGGTGCGGATATCTTTCTCTATCTTGTCACGGGCAGGTACCAGCTTACGGCAGAGTTCGGGGACCTTACGCACCTGCGCGGCCTGCAGCGTGGTGATGGCCATCGCCTTTACCCCTTGCTCCTGCTCCAGATACTCAATCCAGCGCTGGGTTACTTCAGGATCGGCCAGATCTGACTTGTTGAGCAGTTTGATACAGGGCCTGTCACCGCGCAAACTGGTGACCATAGGGTTTTCGCTGCTGTAGGGGATGCGGGCATCGAGCACCTCGATCACCAGATCGACCTGAGGCATCACCTCTGCTATCTCTTTGCGCGCCTTGTGCATATGGCCTGGAAACCACTGAATTGCCATCTCTGTACTCTGTCTCTGTGCAAATTTGGGGAGGGATTTTACCCTGATATGGCTTAAAAATCATAAATAAAAAGCGCCCACGGGCGCTTTTTATCTTAGTCGAAGCGGTTAGATAACCCCTAATTCTCTCAGACGCTCCATCAGATAGCTGTCGGCAGTGTAGCGCTCCGATAGGACCACCTCTGGCTTAGGATGTAGGAAGAGGGGCAGGGAGATACGCGAACGCGTCTTATCGGCGCCCTCTGGGTTGACCACTCTATGGGTAGTCGATGGGAAGTAGCCGCCTGAGGCTTCCTGCAGCATGTCACCTATGTTGATGATCAGGTTGCCGAAATCGCTTGGTACGTCTAACCACTCGCCCGATTTGGCTTTCACCTGAAGGCCTGGTTCATTAGCGGCCGGCAGTACGGTGAGCAGGTTGATATCTTCGTGGGCGGCGGCGCGAATGGCACCTAGCTCCTCATCGCCCGACATTGGCGGGTAGTGAAGAATACGCAATAGTGTCTTTTGGCTGTTTTCGATCATTTTCGGCAGGGCGATAGAGTAGTTAACCGCCACTTCCGCCGGCGTATGGGCTTCCACCCAGCCAAGCAGCTCCTCGGCCAGGGCGTTGGCCTCTTGGTAGTAACGCAGTATGTTTTCCCTGAGCGAATCGGGAATGCGTCCCCAAGGGTAAACATGGTAATACTCTTTAATATCTTTAACCGTATGACCCTTAGCTGTTTCAGACACCTCAGCCGGGAAGAAACCATCATGGGTTTCCGGCTTAAACAGATAGTTCTGTTTCTCGTCGCTATTGAAGAAGGCCTGCCATTCTTCATAAATGGTATCGACTAAGGCCTTGTCGATTGGGTGATTTGAGAGTACGCCAAATCCTGTTTCGCGCAAAGATTCAACGAATCGCTTGGCGCTGTCTTGTGCACGGTAATCTATTGTTTCTAATTTCATATTTTGTTTTCTTGTTATTGAACCCCGCAGGCAGTGTACCCCTGGGATAGGCTTTGAGCAATTAGGTGTGACAAAAATCACGTTTTCATTGTTTTAGTACAAGAAGGGGATGGTTTGCCTCAGGTGTTTTCGTTATTAAAATCATTGGCTAGCTAACAAACAACAGATTATTAGTGTCAACACGTAATAACCTACCTTTTTACTGGGTCTTTTATCTGCTATTGTGAGAGTAGTGAGATCTTATTGGCCTGATGGGTCGTCTTAGCGGTACAGGAGTGCAAAGCCTTTAACTATGCGTGAGCTAACGGAATTTGAGCGGTTTGTGATTGAGAGTAAGGGCACGGAGCGGCCCTTTAGTGGCGAGTATAACCAGCACGATGCGCCAGGGGTCTATCATTGTAAGCGCTGTGATGCGCCTCTCTATCTGTCCGAACATAAGTTTAATGCCCATTGTGGATGGCCCGCCTTCGACGACGAGATCCCGGGGGCGGTCAAGCGCCTGCCCGATGCCGATGGTCACAGGGTTGAGATAGTGTGTCACCAGTGTGGCGCTCACCTAGGTCATGTGTTTGAAGGCGAGTATCTGACAGATAAGAATTTGCGCCACTGTGTCAATTCTGTCTCCATGGTATTTAAGGGTGAGACGAAGCAAATGAGTGATGACAGCCATATTCGCTGGGCCACCCTGGGTGGCGGTTGTTTCTGGTGCCTAGAGGCGGTATTTAGCCAGCTCAGAGGGGTGATCGCCGTGAAGTCTGGCTATTCCGGGGGCGATGCATCGAGCGCTAACTATCGTGCGGTGTGCGCCGGTGATACGGGTCATGCCGAGGTGGTACAGATAGAGTTCGATAGCCATATCATCAGCTTTGATGAGCTGTTAGAGGTCTTTTGGCGGAGCCATGATCCCACTACGCTCAATCGCCAGGGCAACGATGTCGGCACCCAATATCGCTCGGTGATTTTCGCCCATGACGATGAGCAGATTAAGACTGCCAGCCAGATGATCGCCAGATTGACCGAGGCGAAGGTTTTCGACAAGCCCATCGTCACCGAGCTGGTGGCACTGGAAAACTTCTATCCCGCGGAGCCCTATCATGATGCCTACTTCGAGCATAATGGTCAGCAGCCCTATTGCCAGATGGTGGTTAAACCAAAGGTGGATAAGATAAAGGCCCTGTTTAAGGAACGGCTCAAGTCGGGTGGGGGAGCATAAAAAAAGGCGCATCATGCGCCTTTTTTGTTGCTAACTTTAAGCTAGCTCCTAGGAGGTGAGCGTTAAGAGTCGAGCTTGTCGTCGGCCACCTTGTAGTGGGGATCTTCTATCAGGTTAACTTCCACCAGATCGCCCGCCTTATGCAGCAGCTGCTTACAGTCGTGGCTGAGGTGACGCAGGTGCAGTCGCTTACCCGAGCTGACATAGCGTTCAGCCAATGTATCTATGGCTTCGAGCGCAGAGTGGTCGCATACGCGGGAGTTTTGGAAATCCACAATCACGTCTTGGGGATCTGTCTTGGCATGAAACAGCTCTAAGAACTCGGCGACCGAGCCGAAAAACAGCGGGCCGTTGAGTTTATATACCTTCCAGCCATTGGCATCTTCGCTGACATCGACGTTGATGTGCTTGGCGTGCTCCCAGGCAAATACCAGCGCAGAGACGATAACACCGACAAACACAGCAAAGGCGAGATCGGTAAATACGGTCACCACAGTCACCAGGACGATAACGAAGGCATCGTGCTTAGGCACCTTGCGCATCACCTTGAAGCTTGCCCACTCAAACGTGCCCAGCACTACCATGAACATCACACCGACCAGCGCCGCCAGCGGGATCATCTCGATTAGCGCCGAGCCGAACAGGATAAAGGTGAGCAGGGCGATGGCTGCCGTGATCCCTGAGAGTCTACCGCGTCCGCCTGAATTAATGTTAATCATCGACTGGCCGATCATGGCGCAGCCACCCATGGCACCGAAGAAACCACTGGTGATGTTGCCAATGCCCTGGCCGACACACTCTTTGTTGCCTTTGCCTCGGGTACTGGTCATCTCATCGATCACCGTCAGGGTCAGTAGCGATTCGATAAGGCCAACCGCCGCCAGAATAAAGGAGTAGGGCAGGATGATCGACAGTGTCTCCAGGTTAAAGGGCACCGATGGAATGGCGAAGGTCGGCAGGTTACCCGCTATGGTCGCGCTCTCATCGCCTGACATGGATTTCAAGAAGTCCAGTACGTTACGGGTATCGAGATCCAAGAAGACTACGATGGCGGTGACCGTCAGGATCGCCGCTAACGAAGAAGGAAACGCCGTGGTGAGCTTAGGCAAGAAGTGGATGATTGCCATGGTGAGAGCTACCAGCCCCAGCATGAGGAGCAATTGTTCCTGTGGCAGCCAGGTTAATACACCGTTGGCATCTGGCACCTTAAATTGGCCCAGTTGCGCCAGAAAGATCACTATGGCGAGGCCGTTGACGAAACCTATCATCACAGGATAGGGCACAATTCGAATAAATTTCCCCAGCTTGAACAAGCCGCATGCCACCTGTATCAGGCCTGCGAGTACCACGGCGGCAAAGAGGTATTGCACCCCATGTTCGCTGACCAGTGCCACCATGACGACGGCCATGGCGCCGGTTGCGCCGGAGATCATGCCTGGACGACCCCCGATGAGGGCGGTGACCAGTCCCATGATGAAGGCGGCGTATAGGCCAACCATGGGCTCGACACCGGCGACGAAAGCAAAAGCAACGGCTTCGGGCACCAATGCCAGTGCAACCGTGAGTCCCGACAACAGGTCGGCTCTATGGCTGCTGGTTTTGTGACGAATAAGATCGAACATTTAGCCTCTGTTATTAATATGTTGGTTGATTGATTTTCGGCCGCGCATACTAGCAAAATAGCGGCGCTAATAAAATAAAAAGCCATGCATTGTTGCATGGCTTTTTTGACTTAAGGCTTAGTATACCTTAGGGACGGGCCATTTCCGAGTTTGCGCTGTTGGCGCGTTTCGCCGGCTCGGCCGAGGCTTCTTTTGCCGTAGGCTCATATTGACGTCCCGATGGGGTATCGACTAGCGCCCTGGCTTCTACCTCTGGCTTGGTCATGGTCGAGCTCACCATGGAACCAAAGCGGCTGGTAGCCTTAGCTGCAGGCTTCTCGGCCTTAATGCTAGCCGCCTCTTCTGACGACTCAGTCTTTACAGGCTTTTCCTGTACCTTAGCGGCAGGTTTTACCTGAGTGTTAGGTGCCTGTATGGCTGCTGGCTTTGCCATTGGCGCAGAGGCAGCGCTGCTCTCTTTCGCTGCAGGCTCCTGAGCCGCCGACGCCTGTGTTTCAGCCTTGGCTTCTTGCGCTTCGACTTCAGAGGTTTCGACCTGTGCAGCCTCCACCACTTCGGCAGCGACAACTGACTCTTGCGTCTGCGCTGCATCGTCATTCGCCTGTGGCGCAGCTTCCTGGCTAGCCTTAACCTCTTCAGGTGTGCTGGTTAGATCCAGTTCCGCCTGAACTTCCTCTTTCAGACTGGCCTCTGCTTCACCCGCTAGTGGCAGACTTTGCTGAGCGTCTTCTACAGAGGTTTCCTCTTGAGCTACGACTTTGGCCTTCGGCGCACGACGCTTTGGCTTAGGCTTGCTCTCTTCTTGAGCAGTTTCTTCAGCCCCTTCTTTAGCAGGTGCTTCTTCTGCAGCGGCACTGGCCGCTTCATTAGCTTCTGCCGAGGTCGTTTCAGCTTTGCTTTGGTCACCAGCTTCTTGTTGACTAGCTGCTTGTTGAGTTACTTCCGCCTGGGCTTCGCTAACCACTTCAGCACCGCTGCCGGTTTGCAGCTGCTCGTCCAGCAGAGGAGCGGTCTCCACCTCATTTGGGATAAATGCGGGTTCGCCATTGCTCGCTTCGCCATTGTTTTCCTCATCGCGACGACGACGCTGACCGGCGGCGCGTAGATGACGTGGGCTACGACGACTGCGACGCTGACCTTCTCTTGGCTCGCGCTTGCCTTCTGTCTCTGCTTCCTGGGCCTGAGCCGCAGTATCGTCGACTTGCGCTTCGTCTTGAGTCGCCTTGTCGGCATCAACTGGGGCTTGAGGCTCGCTCTTGGCCTGAGTCTCTGTAGCTGGTTGCTCGGCGGCCGTTTCTTCGGCGGCGCTTTGCGCGACTTGCTCGGCTTGAGTCTCTTCCTCTACCTTGTCGACTTTTTCCTGCTTAGGCTTGCTCTTACGAGGCTGACGCTTCTGGCGCTGCGGCTTGTCTTCTGCTTTGGCTTCTGCGGCGGGCACTTGTACCTGCTCGTCGTTGGCCTTTTCGGCAACGTCGACGGCCAGTGCAGCTTCATCGGCTAACTGCTGCTCAGACTGTACGCGCACCTTGCGGCGCATGTTACGACGTTGACGACGCTCGCGAGCGGCCTCTTGCTTTGGCTGCTGTGCCTTGCTCTCAGTGTCTTTACTCTGGCTCTGAGGCTTGTCGTCACGGTCGCGCTTTTGGCGCTTCTCGTTACGGCTCTTAGCATTGCGGTTGTCCGTGTCGTCAGACTTGGCACCACGGCTGCGCTTGTTGTCAGTCTCTTTACCTTCTTCGCGACTCTTACGTGTATCGTTGCGACGATTGTTGCGACGGCTGTTACGATTTTGTGCGTTGCGACGAGGCTGCTCTTTCTTAACCTCTTCTTTCGGCTGCTCTGGCTCACCGCCAAATAGCTTACCGATAGCGGCAAATAGCTTAGCAATCAGGCCTGGCTCTTGTGGCTTTTCGGCCTGCTTGGGCGCTGCGGGTGCCTTCTGGGTTGGGGTATCCTTAACCGGCGTCGAGAAGCCTTTGAGGGCTGGCTCTGGTGCGGCGGCACGCTCTAGCTTGCGTGGCTCATAGAGCTTAGATTCAGGCTGCTCGAGTAGCTTGTAGCTCGATTCGCTGATCTGATCGTCCTTGCGATGGCGGGTCACGCGGTAGTCCGGTGTCGTCATGTTAGGATCTGGGATCACATAGACTTCTACGCCATGACGCTGCTCCGTGATGCGTATGGCTTTACGCTTCTCGTTCAGCAGGAAGGCGGCGACATCGACCGGTACGACGGCCTCAATTTGAGAGGTGTTCTCTTTAATCGCTTCCTCTTCCATCAGACGCAGAATCGAGAGGGCCAGCGACTCAGTACCACGAATAGTGCCTTGACCATGACAGCGTGGACACAGGTGCGCGGCAGACTCTTCCAAAGATGGACGCAGACGCTGACGTGACATCTCCATCAGACCGAAACGAGAGATGCGTCCCAGTTGGACACGGGCTCTGTCGTGATGCACGGCGTCGCGCATTCTGTTTTCGACTTCGCGTTGGTGTCTGACCGGTGTCATGTCGATGAAATCGATAACAACCAGACCACCCAAGTCGCGCAGACGTAGCTGACGGGCAATCTCGTCGGCCGCTTCAAGGTTCGTATTGAGTGCGGTTTCTTCGATATCGCCGCCCTTAGTCGCCCGGGCCGAGTTGATATCGATTGAGGTCAGAGCTTCGGTTGGATCGATAACGATAGAACCACCAGAAGGCAGGCGCACTTCACGCTGGAAGGCCGATTCGATCTGGGTTTCAATCTGGAAATGGGTAAACAGCGGGACTTCCGCCTCGTAGCGCTTGATACGATCGACGAAGTCAGGACGCACCAAAGCAACGTGTTGTTTGGCCTGTTCATAGATACGCTGATGGTCGATCAGGACTTCACCCACGTCGCGGCGCAGGTAGTCACGGATGGCGCGTACGATAACGTTACTCTCCTGATGGATCAGGAAAGGTGCAGGGCGGTTTTGCGCCGCTTCTTCGATGGCTGCCCAGTGATGCTGGAGTACCTTAAGGTCCCATTTCAGCTCGGTGGCATCTTTACCAACACCTGCGGTGCGTACGATAAGACCCATGCCTTGCGGTACTTCCAGCTCAGACATGGCCGCTTTTAGCTCGGTACGCTCATCGCCTTCGATTCGGCGAGAGATACCGCCGGCACGAGGGTTGTTTGGCATAAGCACAAGGTAAGAGCCCGCCAGACTGATGAAGGTGGTCAGGGCCGCGCCCTTGTTGCCACGCTCTTCTTTGTCAATCTGTACTATGACTTCCTGACCCTCTTTAACCACCTCTTTGATGTTAGGACGGCCTTGGAAAGAGTAACCTTTAGGGAAGTATTCGCGTGCAATTTCTTTGAGGGGAAGGAAACCATGACGCTCCGCGCCATAGTCGACGAAAGCCGCTTCGAGTGAGGGTTCTACGCGAGTGATTTTACCCTTGTAGATGTTGGCTTTCTTCTGCTCGTGACCAGGACTCTCGATATCGAGATCGTACAGTTGTTGCCCATCAACGAGGGCAACGCGCAACTCTTCAGACTGAGTCGCATTAATTAACATCCGTTTCATGATGACGTATTTCTTCTTAAAATAAGGTCATCAAACGACGCTTTTTCGATGCATTACGGGCCCAGAATCGGTAAGTGGAGCCTCACGGCTTGGGTCTGGGCTAGGGTGCGCAATCTCTGTAAGACGCAATCGCTGCGTGTCGCATCCTATTTATGGCTTATTTTTTAAAATCGCTAAAAACAAGGAATTCGTTGTTAAACGTCAACCAACCCCATAAATTCTAATGTACTTTCCGGTAATGCCAAAATCGATAAGTGCTCGTCTGACGACAAGTTAATAGTAAACTTCGAAATTGGGGGCGCTATTCTTAGAGAAACCACGTTGAAATGTGGCATTGATACTGTGTTTAGTCGTTTAAACTCGTTTTCTCGGTTTATTTTTATCCAACGACTTGTAAGTCAATGACTTACTACTCAGTAAAAATGGCTTTTAGTCTCCGCTCTTCGCGCCTGCGTTGGGGGATTTGTGAACACTTTATTCACTATTTATCCCCATTGGCGTGGCAAATATAGCAACAATCCTGAAAATCAGCAAATGGAAAGGCACAAAACTTGTTATCTGATGTACAATGTGCAGCTTGAAAGAGACAAGGCGTAGCATGAACAATCAACAAGCATTAAATAAAGTCGAACTGGTGACGATCGACGAAGATCACCTCGGCCAGCGAATCGATAACTTTCTGGTGACTAAATTGAAGGGCGTTCCCAAGAGCATGATCTATCGTATCGTGCGCAAGGGCGAGGTGCGGGTCAACAAGAAGCGGATCAAGCCCGAATATAAGCTGCAAGACGGGGACGTGGTGCGTATTCCGCCTGTTCGTGTCTCAAGCAATGAAGATAAGCCAGGGCCGAGTGCCAAGTTGACTAAGGTGTCTCAACTCGAGGGACGTATCCTGTTTGAAGACAAGGCCATCATAGTGCTCAACAAGCCGGCAGGCATCGCGGTGCACGGCGGCAGTGGCGTCGATTTTGGCGTCATTGAGGCGATGCGTTCACTCAGGCCGCAGCAAAAGTTTCTTGAACTGGTTCACCGACTGGACAAGGAGACCTCAGGGGTCTTGTTGATTGCCAAGAAGCGTAGCGCCCTTAAACATCTCCACGATCAACTGCGTTACAAGAAGATGCAGAAGGATTATCTTGCCCTGGTACGCGGTGAATGGCAGCGTCATGACAAGGTGGTCAATGCGCCACTATTGAAACTCACCCTTAAATCGGGCGAGCGCATCGTGCGGGTCAATCAAGAGGGTAAGCCCTCAGAAACCCGTTTTAAGATTATGCAGCGCTACCAAGGGGCCACGCTGGTGCAGGCCAGTCCTGTTACCGGACGCACCCATCAGATCCGTGTGCATTGCCAGTATGCCGGTCACCCCATAGCTTGCGATGAGAAATACAGCGAGCAGAAGTTCGATGACTCCATGCGCGCGTTGGGGCTTAACCGTCTCTTTCTCCATGCGGCCCAACTGAAATTTACCCATCCGGTCACCGAAGAGGTGATGCAGGTTAAGGCGCCACTGGATGCGGCACTACAAGACTTGTTGAATAAATTGGATAAGGCATGAAACGATACGATTTAGTGATCTTCGATTGGGATGGTACCCTGATGGACTCGGTCAGCAAGATAGTGGCCTGCATGCAGCAGACCGCCAGAGAGCTGAGTATGATGGTGCCGAGTGAGCAGGCGATACGTGACATCATAGGCCTGTCAATGGACGAGGCACTAAATGTCCTGCACCCCAGTGCCTGTGAGCAGACTCGCCAGAATATGGTTAATGTGTATCGCAAGCAGTATCTGCAGCTCAATCAAACGCCGAGCCCTCTGTTTGATGGCGCCGAGCAGTTACTCTTGTCCCTTAAGGCATCTGGGCATCAACTGGCGGTAGCTACCGGCAAGGCCCGCGCCGGGCTAGACAGGGTGCTCAATGAGACAGGTTTTCATCAGCATTTTGTGGCCAGTCGCTGCGCCGATGAGGCCATGAGTAAGCCTCACCCGCAGATGCTGCATGAGCTACTCTCACTGCTCGATGTTGCTCCCGAGAAGGCGGTGATGATCGGCGACTCGGTGCACGATCTCAACATGGCGAGCAATGCGGGCATAGATGGCATTGGCGTGAGTTATGGCGCCCATTCGGCGTTGAAGCTGCAAGAAGCCAACCCTGTCGCCATCGCCGAGCATCCGCTGGCGCTGCTACCACTCATCACTGGCGAGCCTCATTAAGCCGCTTACGGCGCTTGTTGCGGTACATGGCTTTGTCTGCCAGGCAGATCAGCGCCGAGACATCTTTTTGAGCAGGCTCGACCCAATGGTAACCAATACTGGCGGCGAGTCGCAGATGCTCCCCTTCGTGCCTAATGCCTTCATCGAGCATCTGATCTAGGTTGAGGCAGAGTCTGGTGAGCGCCTGTCGCTTGTCATCCTCATCTTGTGCGTCGAATCTATGCAAAATGATAAATTCGTCGCCGCCTATTCGCGCTACCATCTCCGCCTCGGCGCATGCCTCCCGTAAGATCTGCGCCACTCTTTGTAAAACCTGGTCGCCCACCAGATGGTTGTAGTTGTCGTTGATCTGTTTGAAATCATCAAGATCCAAATATAGTACCGCCAGCTCAGCTTGGGTGTCGGACAGGTTTGGCAGTAAGTCGGCAAAGTGATTAAATAGGGCGAGCCTGTTAGGCAACTGAGTCAGAGAGTCATGAAATGCCAGATATTCGCTCTCCTCTTTTGCCTTGTGCAGCTCGGTGATGTTATGGGCCGAGACGATGACACCATTGATTCGACCATTCTCATCTTGGTGCGGATTGTGATGGACGTTGAGGTATTGCGGCTCGGACACCGAAGGGGGATGGATGCGGGTCTGGGTGTTGATCGACTCTCCCGCAAAGGATCTGTCTAGCAGTGGCTTTAGATAGTTATCGAAAACCGCTTTTCCGTGGATTTCACTGGCATGCTTGCCAACAATCTCACTTGAGTTGCAGTTGAGTAGGTGTTCGTAGCCTTTAGATACCACGTGGTAGCGATAGTCCAGATCGACGAAGGACATCATGTGGTGGGTCGATGCGATCATCTGCTTGTGCACCGATAGCTCCCTCGACAGTAGCAGGCGCTTATATTCGACGCCAATTCGCTGGGCCAATAGGCGGAAAAACTCCCGTGACTTGGTGTTCTCCCTCTGGGGCAGGGGATCCATGACTAAGATGTGCCCAATTGGGTAGCCCTCATCGTCCAGGATCAACTCGCCCTGATAACTGACCGCCCCCAGATCTTTAATCAGCTTAAAGTCGGGGAAGCGTTGTTGTAGATCGCTTGCGTACAAGAGATGAGTATTGGGGTAACGCATCTGATAGATGGCTTCACAGGGGGAGCCTTTGAGATCAAACTCAAATCCGGGAATGGTTTGTTTAAGGTCGCAAAATGCGACCACTTCAATTTTCCCTTGCAGAGTCGAAGGCCGGGCGAAGGCCGCCCAGCGACACTGAGTGACAAGTGCTAGCGCCTTCAGTGCCCGCTGAAAAAAGCGCTCATCAATACAGGGCGCGGCAAGCAAGGCAAGGGCTTCTTCAAGATCGGTCATAGTATAACCACCCCAAGTAAACTGACTTCCTTGTCGCTAACATTGTTATTGGCATGTAACAACCAGTCATTTCAACATAGCGAGTTTTTGATCGGTTGTGAAGTGGTTATCTAGTGATTAGTCCTGAATTGGATTCATGCGGTGGTATTAATTGCTGTGTCTTTGGTGGCAGTTATTAACTAGCTGCCGGGGCAAGAATGTCGACGCCTTGCTTGAGTAGCATTTCAGTGAGCGCGATCAGGGGTAAACCTACTAGTGTGTTAGGATCCCGTCCCTCCAGACGCTCGAACAGGGCGATGCCGAGGCCTTCTGACTTAAAGCTACCGGCGCAGTAGAGCGGCTGCTCAGTATCAACATAGTATTGGATCTGCTTGCTGGTCAGCGTCTTGAAGTGCACGACGAAGGGCTCGCAGATTACTTTATGGGATTCGTTAGCCGCATTAAAGAGTGCGAGTCCGGTATAGAAGGTGATCGATTTGCCTGAGACACGTTCAAGCTGTGCGATCGCGTTGGCTCGCGTCAGCGGCTTACCTATGATGTCGCCATCGACCACCGCCACTTGATCTGAGCCGATAATCAGTCCGCTCTGGCGACCTTGGGCGCCCGCCCTGGCTTTGGCGAGTGCCAGACGTGTGACCAGTTCCTGAGCCGGTTCACCGGCAATGGGCGTCTCGTCGACCTCAGGGGCGCAGGTGTCAAACTTGATGGCCAGCTTTTGCAGTAATGACTGACGAAAGACTGAGGTGGATGCGAGTATGATGCTTGGGGTCATGGTTTAACCTTGTTGTTTCTCTGGTATTTGTTGCGCCTGAAGCAATAGCCGATTCTTCTGCCTTTATATGCCTCTATGACATTTATGGCATCTAAATTGAGGCGCGCCGTAAACTAGCTCTGCGTGGCGACCATCATAATTCATCTGGCTTCAAAAGACAGAGCTAAGCTGAGAACAACCAAAGCGGCGCGTGAACATTTGCCGTTTGCGTTGAGAAAGAGGCTGAACCGTTGCCTAGGGCTGTTTTCTTAGTGCAGTGGGCCAGTCGTGGTGAGCTAGGTGTTTGCGTCATGGCTTTGGGGTCAATAGTGGCTGAGGTTAGACAAAAATGAGGTTATAAATAAACCCTCAAATGACCCAAGAAAGAGACCGATATAGGTGCCGCGGGCTATATTTAGACAAGGGTAATGAAAAGAACAGGCTAACCCCGTGCGAATGCTTTTATTTTAAGCGTGCGGGGCTTGAGTATCCATTGGCCCTTGGGTAAAATTTTCGCTCCAACAATTTTTGAATTATTGATGGGTTTTATCGCTTTCGTTAACGGGATCGATAAAGGAGATAAATTTTCCTTTGACTCAAGGTAATTCAAACTATAATATGCGCGCCTTATGCAAACAGTAAAGATACCGGTTTCAATTGATCCTATACGCGCAGCGGCCAGCAAGCTTTCTTATGAAGGCGTTGTTCCCGGTGTGCAGTTAAAGCGATTAAATGAATTATGTGCCGGCGACTGTTCCGATGTGGCAGTGTCGCTTGAATGTGGTGTAGATATACAGGGGATAGTCTACCTGAAAGGGAAGGCTGTGACGGAGCTCACTCTGATATGTCAACGTTGCATGACGCTTTTTACCACTGAGGTTACGGTCGACTTTTGTTTTAGCCCTTGCGGGTCTGAGGCAGAAATCGATGAGCTCCCGGATGCGTATGACCCTATTGAGTGCAATGAGATAGGTGAGATTCGTCTGCATCAATTGATTGAAGATGAATTGATAGTAGCTATGCCTTTGATCCCGATGCATGCAGAAGAAAGCTGCAGCAAAGGCGATCAAGATGTAGTAGTAGGCGAGATTGAACCCGCTCAAGAGGAGCGTCCAAATCCGTTTGCAGTGTTAGAAAAACTGAAGAGCAAGTAATCTAGGAGACAGGTCAAATGGCTGTACAACAGAATAAAAAATCTCGTTCAAAGCGCGGTATGCGCCGTTCACACGACGCGTTGAGCACTGCTCAACTGTCAGTTGATGCAACGAGTGGTGAACTACACCGTCGTCACAACGTGACTGCAGACGGTTACTACCGTGGTCAAAAGGTTATCAACAAGTAATCTGTTGATTGCCGATGACTAATCTGACGCTTGCGTTAGATGCGATGGGGGGCGATTTTGGTCCCCGCATCACAGTGCCTGCAACCCTGCAGGCACTTCGCTTATATCCCTTCTTACACGTCATCATGGTGGGTGATAGGTCGCAAATCGAACCTCTGCTAAGCCACCTTGAGTCAGACATACTTTCGCGTATCGAACTCGTGCATACCACAGAAGTGGTGAAGATGTGCGACAGACCCGTGCATGCGCTGCGTAACTGCAAGCAAAGCTCAATGCGTCTGGCAATCGAACTGGTACGGGATAAGAAGGCGCAGGCCTGTTTGAGCGCGGGTAATACCGGGGCCTTGATGGCCATCTCCAAGGTGTTACTCAAGACACTGCCGGGCATAGACAGACCCGCCCTGGTCAGTTGCCTGCCGGCGGTCAATCATAAACCCGTGTACCTGCTGGATCTCGGTGCTAACGTCTCCTGCTGCAGTGAAACCCTGTTTCAGTTTGCGGTGATGGGCTCGGTGTTATGTGAGGCCGTGGATAAGAATCCCGCCCCTAAGGTAGCCCTGCTCAATGTGGGCATCGAAGAGATCAAGGGTAACGATCAGGTACAACAGGCGGGGCAGTTACTGCAACAGAGCCCACAACTCAATTACGCCGGCTTTATTGAAGGCGATGCTATCTATTCGGGTAACGTCGATGTCATCGTCTGTGACGGTTTCGTCGGTAACATTACCCTGAAAACCTCTGAGGGGATCGCAAGGCTCCTCGTCCATCAGTTGAAGAAAGGCTTAACTCAAGGCTTTTTTGTACGATTACTGGCCAAGTTAATCGCACCGCGCATTAATAGTGTTTTAAATCAGATGAACCCCGACCACTATAACGGAGCAAGTCTGATAGGATTGCGCGGAATTGTAGTAAAAAGTCATGGAAGTGCGGATGAATCTGCCTATTTACAAGCAATTAGTTTGGCAGTGACCGAAGCACAACGTCGACTCCCCAAGATGATCGAAGAGCGTCTTGAGTCGATCCTTTTAGACATAAATAACTGATATCTCCTTATGCATACAAAAATTCTCGGAACTGGTAGTTATTTGCCAGCGCAAGTCCGTAGCAATCAAGATCTGGAAAAGATGGTGGACACCAGTGACCAGTGGATTGTTGAACGTACCGGTATTTCAGAGCGCAGAATAGCCGCCGAAGACGAATCAGTATCGACCATGGGTTATGCCGCCGCCGTACGCGCCCTGGAAATGGCAGGGGTAGACCCTAGCGAGCTGGATATGATCGTATGTGGCACCACCAGTGCTAATAACGCCTTTCCTGCTGCTGCCTGTGAAATTCAGGCGATGCTGGGCGTGCACACCATTCCGGCCTTCGATGTCGCAGCTGCCTGCTCAGGCTTTGTCTATGCCTTATCGGTTGCCGATCAGTTTGTAAAGACGGGCGCGGCCAAGAAAGTCTTGGTGATTGGCGCCGATGTCTTGTCGCGTCTGTGTGAGCCAGAAGATCGCACCACCATCATCTTATTTGGTGATGGCGCCGGCGCCGCGGTTGTAGGCGCTTCAGAAGAGCCAGGCATCATCTCGACCCATATTTACGCCGATGGCCGTCAAGGCGATCTGCTTAAGTGTTCCTTCCCGCCAAGAGCCGGTGAGTCGTCTCAAGCCGTTGGCTATATGACGATGAAGGGCAACGATGTCTTCAAGGTCGCCGTGACTCAGCTTTCCCATGTGGTCACTGAGACGCTACGCATCAACCAGATCGATAAATCAGAGATCGACTGGCTGGTGCCTCATCAGGCCAACTTCCGCATCATTAAGGCGACCGCCAAGAAGCTCGACATGAGTCTGGATAAGGTGGTCTTGACCCTGGCCAAACATGGTAATACCTCGGCAGCCTCTGTGCCGATCGCCTTGGATGAGGCGGTGCGTGACGGACGTATTCAGCGTGGCCAACTCTTGCTCCTCGAGGCCTTTGGTGCCGGATTTGCCTGGGGCAGCGCGCTGGTTCGTTTTTAGTCGATTTTAGTACTAGAATACATTGATTTAGTAAAGGTATATAAAAATGGAAAAGATTGCTTATGTCTTCCCTGGGCAGGGTTCTCAGGCCGTAGGCATGTTGGCCGAATTGGCGGCGGAACATGAGGTCGTCGGACAAACCTTCGCTGAGGCCAGCGAGGTATTAGGCTATGACTTGTGGCAACTGGTACAAGAGGGACCTGCGGAGTCGTTGAATCAGACCGACAAGACCCAGCCAGCTTTGCTTACTGCAAGTGTCGCCATTTGGCGTGCTATTCAGGCCACATCAGCGCCTCAGCCAGCCTTGCTTGCAGGCCACAGCCTGGGTGAATACTCGGCATTGGTATGCGCAGGCGTGATCGATTTTAAAGACGCGGTGAAATTGGTTGAGCTACGTGGTCAACTGATGCAGCAGGCTGTGCCTGCCGGCACTGGCGCCATGTTTGCGATTATCGGTCTGGATAACGACGGTATCGCTAAGGCATGTGAAGAGGCGGCGCAAGGTCAAGTCGTTGCTCCGGTTAACTATAACAGCCCTGGCCAAGTGGTTATCGCCGGTGAGAAGGCGGCGGTAGAGCGTGCGGCGGATGCCTGTAAGGCGGCCGGTGCCAAGATGGCCGTTGCCTTGCCTGTGAGTGTGCCATCTCACTGCCAGTTGATGAAGCCTGCGGCGGATGAGTTGGCAAAGGCGTTGGACGCATTGAGCTTTAATGCTCCTAGCATTCCTGTGATCAACAACGTCGATGTGGCTATGCCTGAGGCGGTTGATGCCATTAAAGATGCGCTAGTACGTCAGCTTTACTGCCCGGTTAGATGGTCTGAGACCGTTGAGAAGATGGCCGCAGAGGGCATCAGTCAGCTGGTTGAAGTGGGCCCAGGCAAGGTGCTAACCGGTTTAGCGAAAAGAATCAATAAATCACTGAGCGCGAAAGTGGCGAATGATAGCGCCTCTGTTGCGGCGCTCGGTGAATAAGGAGTAATAGATGAGTTTCAATCTCGATTTAACAGGCAAGGTTGCCTTGGTAACCGGTGCTAGCCGCGGTATTGGCCGCGCGGTCGCCGAAACATTGGTTGAGGCCGGCGCCTTAGTGATCGGCACTGCGACCAGCGAACGTGGCGCAGCCGCTATCCAGGAATACTTGGGTGATAAGGGTCATGGATTAGTATTAAATGTTACCGATAGTGAATCAGTTGACCAATTATTTGCCTCGATCAAAGAAAAAGTCGGTGAAGTTGATATTCTGGTAAACAATGCGGGTATCACGCGCGATAATCTCTTGATGCGTATGAAGGAAGATGAGTGGACGGATATCATAGATACCAACCTGACCTCTCTCTATCGCACCTCTAAGCCGGTGTTACGTACAATGATGAAGAAGCGCAGTGGCCGTATTATTAATATTGGCTCTGTTGTAGGCACAATGGGCAATGCAGGTCAGACAAACTATTGCGCAGCTAAAGCTGGTTTGATTGGATTTACAAAATCTCTTGCAAGAGAGGTTGCATCTCGTCAAATAACAGTGAATGCTATTGCTCCTGGGTTTATCCAGACCGATATGACGGATGAGCTGACGGAAGAGCAGCAAAAAGGTATTATGTCACAAGTTCCTATGGAAAGACTGGGACAGCCGCAAGAGATTGCAAATGCTGTACTGTTTTTAGCATCGGATTCAGCGGCTTACATCACAGGGGAAACTCTGCATGTAAACGGCGGCATGTACATGGTTTAAACGTCGGTTATAACAACTGACTGATTTTGATTGATTTTTGGCGTAGACTTACGTAGGTTTTGTGGTTAGACCACAAAAGTTAAGCTTGCATTGTGTGCCAAATTGAATAAACTACTCGCAATCTTACGCAAGTGCGTAATTTGAATAGGAAAGAAAACTAATGAGCAACATCGAAGAACGTGTAAAGAAAATCATTATCGAGCAACTGGGCGTTAAAGAAGAAGACGTAAAACCAGCAGCATCTTTCGTTGACGACCTAGGTGCAGATTCTCTGGACACCGTTGAGTTGGTAATGGCTCTAGAAGAAGAGTTTGACACTGAGATCCCTGATGAAGAAGCTGAAAAGATCACTACTGTTCAGGCAGCGATCGATTACGTTTCTAAGAATCAGTAATACTGAATTCTCTAAAACAGGCGGCAATTTTGCCGCCTGTTTTTGTTTGAGGGCTAGGCGCAGGTGAGGGCGGATGCCCGTCTGAGTTTCCTGTGCTATAACCTAATAAGCCTTGTTTTTCCGGCCTCCTTCGAGGCCTCCCATCTCATTCTAGTGAAAGGTGAAAACGTGTCTAAACGTCGTGTAGTCATCACAGGTATTGGTCTTGTCACACCAGTCGGCAATACCGTAGAGACCTCCTGGAAAGCCCTGCTTGCGGGACAGAGCGGTATTGCACCGATAACCAAATTTGATGCCAGCGAGTTCTCAACTCGTTTCAGCGGCTCGGTCAAAGATTTTGACGTAGAGCAGTACCTGCCTAAGAAAGAAGCCCGTAAGATGGATCTCTTTATCCAATACGGTATGGCGGCGGGTATCCAGGCGATTGAAGACGCCGGTTTGAATATGGAAGTGGAAGATCCCACTCGTGTCGGTACCGCCATCGGCGCCGGTATGGGCGGTATGCCACTGATCGAAGCGGCACATTCGGCCCTGTTAAAGGGCGGTCCACGCAAGATCTCGCCATTTTTCGTGCCCAGCACCATCATCAACATGATCGCCGGTCATCTGTCGATCAAGTATGGCATGACAGGCCCTAACTTTGCGGTCACCACCGCCTGTACCACAGGCGTGCACAACATCGGCTTTGCTGCACGTACCATCGCCTATGGCGATGCCGATGTGATGATTGCCGGCGGCGCAGAGGATGTGACCTGTCCGCTAGCCGTTGGCGGCTTCGGTTCGGCTAAGGCGCTCTCGACCCGCAACGACGATCCCGTTGCGGCCAGCCGTCCCTGGGATAAGGACAGAGATGGTTTCGTCATCGGTGACGGTGCCGGCATCATGGTGATGGAAGAGTATGAGCACGCTAAGGCGCGCGGTGCAACCATCTATGGTGAGCTGGTTGGCTTTGGTATGAGCGGTGACGCCTTCCATATGACCTCGCCACCGGCGGATGGTGCAGGCGCTGCATTGGCGATGGAAAATGCCATCAAGGATGCAGCTATCGACAAGCAGCTAGTGGGTTACATCAATGCTCACGGCACCTCAACACCTGCAGGCGATAAGGCCGAGGCCTCTGCGGTGAAGAATGTGTTTGGCGATCATGCCTACAACTTGTTGGTGAGCTCGACCAAATCGATGACGGGCCATCTGCTTGGCGCGGCCGGTGCAGTCGAAGCCATTATTACCCTGCTGGCGCTGCGCGACCAGATGATCCCACCGACCATTAATCTGGATAATCCAGACGAAGGCTGCGATCTTGATTTCGTACCGCACACGGCGCGTGCTCACGCGTTTGATTACGCCCTGTGTAACTCCTTCGGTTTCGGCGGTACTAACGGGTCATTGTTGTTTAAACGTGGCGAATAAGTATCAGTTTTAAAGCGAAAAAGCACCTTAATGGTGCTTTTTTTATGTTTGAGTTAAGTTGGAATGGTGCCTGAATTAAGCTTAGTTCATCTCTATTGGCAGCGACAAAAAGCAGGCAGATAATCTGGCTCTGTTAACTTCACTCTGATGGTGTCATCGTGTTAAATCCAGTCGTTGTTCCGTTAATGCCCATGGTTGGTCTGCTCACCGCTAACCTCAATGGACTCATTCGTGGTGAGCATTCATTTCGTCTGCCTGTGGGGCTAAAGACCTTCATTCTCGCCTCGGCCGCGTTTGCCACCGTTTGGTTCGCCTTATTGGTCACCGCCATCTATAGCGGTGGTGATACCAATCTGGCCGCCGGCGTCGAGGTGCTCGTGCTCTTCCTGCTGGGGATTGGCCTCTCTCGATTTATCAAGATCCCGGCTATCTTGGGCCAACGCGCCCTGCTTTGGGTGTTTCGCCTGAGTCTGCCATTGATCCTCGCGGCCTGTCTTGCGGTAGTCCGTTGGGGATAACTGCGCTAAAAGCATGATTCTTAGTTACTATCTCGGACTTATTTGCAGTACACTTTAGTTTTATTAGCTCTGATGAGGTGGCTGTGATGGCGGGACAAGATAGAGAAAGCACCCTGCGATTTTTGGCCGAACCGGCCGATGTTAACTTTGGCGGTAAGGTGCATGGTGGTGCGGTCATGAAGTGGATCGATTTAGCCGCCTACGCCTGTGCGGCGGGCTGGAGCGGAAAGTACTGCATCACCGCCTATGCAGGGGGCATACGTTTCGTTAAACCCATTCATGTGGGCAACATAGTCGAGGTCGGGGCAAAGGTTATCTACACCGGCCGGACCTCGATGCATATCGGAATAGACGTGAAAGCGGGCGATCCTAAACATCCTGAGCGCCACCTTACCACCCACTGTATCGTGATCATGGTGGCCGTGGATGATTCCGGTCAGCCGTCATCCGTGCCTGAGTGGGTGCCTGTCACCGAGTCTGATAAGCTGATGCGCGAATCTGCCATTCGTCTGATGGAGATGCGTAAGAAGATTGGTGCCGAGATGGAAGCACACCTTAAACCTTAACTCATAAACCCTAACTCGGAAATCTTAGGGCTTGGCTGCTCATTATCGTCTATGACTCTACCTTCAGCTGAATCTAGCGCCCGAGCCAGTACCGCGGGCGATAATCCTTATTTCCTCGCTCTGGACTATGGTACCCAGAGCGTTAGAGCCTTAGTGTTCGACCGCCAAGGGCAGCTCATCGCAAAACGACAGCACGCAGTGCAGCCCTATCGTGATGGTGCGCCCGGCGTGAGTGAGCAGTCGGCCGACTATTGTTATCGCCAGTTGGTGGATGTGGTGCGCGGCCTCTTCGAGCACACCCAGGTGTTACCTGGTCAGATCAAGGGAATGGCGCTGACGACCCAAAGAGCCTGCACTGTGCTGCTCGACGATGCAGGGGAGGCAATATCGCCTGTCTACATGTGGTCCGATAGACGGTTGGCGAGCAACGAGTTGCCACCTATGGCCTGGTACTACCGCCTGGGCTTTCTCTGCATAGGCCTTAGGCGGCGAATTCAATACCTGCGACGCGCTGCTAAGGTGAACTATCTGTTTGAGCATCATAAAGACAAGCTGGTTGCCGCCGACAAGGTGGCGCTGCTCAGCGGCTATCTCACCGGAAAGATCACCGGACGTCTCATCGACAGCGAGGCATCTCAGGTGGCTTATCTGCCCTTCGATTACCGCCGCAAAACCTGGGCGAATCGCCGCAGCTGGCGTTGGCAGTCGCTGGCGTGCAGTCCATCACAGATGGTGCCTTTGGCCGCGCCGACTCAGGCCATTGGGAAGGTGAGTGAGCATTTTGCCAAGGATACCGGGTTAGCAACTGGCCTTGCCGTTTATGGCGCCGGAGCCGATAAGGCCTGTGAGGTGTACGCGGCTGGCTGCGGCGAGCAGGATATTGCCTGTATCAGTCTGGGCAGCGCGGCCATACTCGCCTGGGGCGGTCACAGATACCGCGAGGCCTATCGTTATCTTCCAGCCTTTCCCTCGATTGAGGCGACAGATTATATCACTGAGATCCAGCTAGAGAGAGGCTTTTGGCTGCTCAGTTGGCTCATCGAGCAGTTTGGCGCGCAGGAGGTTAAAGACTCCACGGCGCTCGGCATTAGCCCAGAGCAATATATCACCCAGGCCATCGCCAAGGTGCCCATAGGCGCGGATGGCCTCCTGCTGAGCCCGCTGTGGGCGCAAGGCGTCATCTACCCAGGGCCAGAGGCGAGAGGCAGCATTATCGGTTTTACGCCAGAGCATGGCCGGCTGCACCTTTACCGCGCCGCCATCGAGGGGATCTTGATGACCCTCAAGCAGGGTTTGCTTCGTTTGGAGCGGCTCAAGGGATCACCCTTTAGGCGGGTTCGGGTGACAGGCGGTGGCGCACAAAGCGATCTGGTGATGCAGATGTGCGCCGACATTTTTAACCGTCCGGTGGAGCGTTTATCATTGCATGAAGCCTCGGGGCTGGGCGCCGCCATGTGCTGCGCCGTAGGCGCGGGGATCTATCCTGATCTCGCCAGCGCCAGACGCCAGATGCGCCGTCTGGGTGAAAAGTTCGAACCCCAGGCCGAGCATGTGGCACAATATGCCAGCGTGTTTAAAGCCTATGAGGCCTTGTACCCCCAAATAAAACCTTTCTTTAAGAAGGTGAATAAGCAGTATTAATCAATAAAGAGATAGGACAGAAGATGGCAAAGGTAGCATTTTTAGGATTAGGCGTGATGGGATACCCAATGGCGGGGCATCTGGTGAAGCATGGTCATGAGGTAACTGTCTATAACCGTACGCAGGCCAAGGCACAGGCCTGGTGTGATACCTATGGCGGGAACTGGTGCCCGACGCCTTTCGAGGCGGCTAAAGGACAAGACTTTGTATTTGTCTGCGTCGGCAACGATGACGATTTGCGCTCTGTGGTGCTGGGAGATACCGGTGCCCTGGCGGCCATGGAAGAGGGCAGCATTCTGGTCGACCACACCACGGCATCTGCGGATGTGGCGCGTGAGCTTGGCGGTGCGGCAAAAGCGAAAGGTATTGGCTTTATCGATGCGCCAGTCTCCGGTGGACAAGCCGGCGCCGAGAATGGCGTGCTGACCGTTATGGTGGGTGGCGAAGCCGCCGACTTTGAGGCTGCCAAACCTGTGATGCAGGCTTATGCTCGCTGTTCAGA
This sequence comes from Shewanella aquimarina, assembly GCF_023349185.1. GTDB lineage: Bacteria > Pseudomonadota > Gammaproteobacteria > Enterobacterales > Shewanellaceae > Shewanella > Shewanella aquimarina. Next base: position 169,422 of record NZ_JAKIKY010000006.1, read on the forward strand.
GCTGCTAGGTGAGGTGGGCAGTGGTCAACTTACTAAGATGGTAAACCAGATCTGTATCGCAGGCGTGGTACAGGGCTTGGCCGAGGGCTTACACTTTGCCCGTAGCGCCGGACTCGATGGTGAGAGAGTGGTCGAGGTGATCAGTAAAGGCGCCGCGCAATCTTGGCAGATGGAGAACCGTTATCAGACCATGTGGCAGGGACAATATGACTTTGGTTTTGCCGTCGACTGGATGCGTAAAGATCTAGGCATCGCCCTGGATGAAGCGCGCCGTAATGGCTCGCACCTGCCGTTGACGGCATTGGTCGACCAATTCTATAGCGAGGTTCAGGCTCAGGGCGGTCAGCGCTGGGATACCTCAAGCCTGTTAGCGCGCTTGGAGAAGAGCCGCGGCTAATACCAATCGTAATAAATAATTGATCATTCTAGCTTGTTAAAACGCTCGATAACTGTATTAGTATTTTTAATTGTAGAATAACTACTTATCTAAAAATCCTGCTTTGTTCTCAAGCGTTTTTCCTGCGCTATTTCTGATCACATGTTTACCGTGATTGGTATAATATCACGTACCCTGGTTACTGCTAAAACCGCAGTTGCCAAATATTAAAAAAGGACTGCCAAGCAGTCCTTTTTTGATCGTCAATGATTTTGACTAGTGTCTTTACACCGGATCGACCATGATGTGCTCAAGTTCGACTGCCGCTACCGCGTGTAGCGCATCCATGGTGGCTCCCACTAGTGAGATCTTACCTTGGCTCGATTCGATCAACACGGCGCGGTTGATCTCGCTAAAATCGCGGTTATGTCTGGCCATTGCCGACAAGGCCATCTGCATCGGCAGCATGGATGGGTTAAACGCTGCATTTTCCGCATAGCGGCCGCAGAAGGTCGCGCCATCGCGTGTCTCTAACACTACGGCGGCATAGCCTTCACTGTATGGCGCGTAGCTCAGGCTCAGATGGTCCAGAGCCTCGATGATCATGGGATCGGCGCTTTCCAGGGCAAACTCGTGCTGCTGTTTGGACAGCAGTGGCGTCTTGATATTCAGATCGGCCGGGCCGAAGGCGTAGGGCAGATAGTGAGACAAGGGCTGAGTCGCCTGCTCAGGCAGGTGAATGCGGATGGCTTGCCCCTCGACCAATTCATTCATAAATTGACGGCAGTGACCACAGGGAGAGGCGTTGACTATGATATCTTCGATACCCGTCTCACCGCTTAACCAGGCGTGGCTGATGGCGCTCTGCTCGGCGTGCACGCTATGGAAAAGCGCCTCGCCGTCGAGCTCCAGGTTGGCTCCCATGTAGATGTCGCCGCTGGCGCCCTTGGCGATAGCGCCTACATAAAACTCACTAATGGGAGGCTTGGCGAGTGCCGCAGCTATCGGCAGCATGGCGAGCAGTAACTCATCCTGGCTCATCTGGGTGGCCTGGGCGAGGTCGGCCACCTGCTGGGCGTCCATATGCCCGGCAAAGTCCTGGTTCAATAAAGGGACTAATTGATCTGCCAAAGGTTGTGGCAGTTGAGCTATGCAGTGAACAAATCTATCTTGCATGAGCTTGATCCTTAATTGTTAAGCTATTGGAAAATCATTTTAGTAACTAAGTTACCATGAAAACGGGATCTGACGCCCATTTTGATGGCTGTTTCGACTAAATTACCGCTTTTCGACTACAGGTTGCTAAGATAATGACACAATGCCGTCAATAACTTCTGTTTTTCTTCGTCAGCCTCGGTGTCATTGACCAAGGTTTCGAGCTTGATCATATAGTCTGGATCATTCAGACGTGCCTGGCAGAAAGTGCGCCAACGTTGCTGTTCTGTGTCATCCAGTGTCTCTGGATAGTTACGGGCGCGGTAGCGAAACAGCATTTCGGGCAGACGCTCGTCATCAAAGTCTAGCTCCAGCGCGGCCAAGTGCTGCGGCGCCGTATGACGTATGATCTCCATCTTGCTCTTGTCGGCGTGGCTGAAGAAGCTGCCGCTGTATAGTTGCAGATCCGGATCGCTAATCTCATTGCCATGCTCGGTATCGAATACCGCGACCAGCTTCTCTCTGATCTCCGGATGTTGCCGCAGGCGTTTGTATTGGGCGCGGGCAAACTCCTTGTCTATGTCTAAACGCTGGGCATTGCCGTCGGTGAGTGTCTTGGCGGTTGCAATGAAGGGACACTTGTTGATGTGGAGCTGTTTTAGGCCGATAGGCAGTTCATCACTGGCGAGATCAGCCCTTGGGGTATACATGCGCTCGCGGATCTCATCGCTACTCAGTTCAATCAGCGGAGTGACATCCATGGCCAGGTTGACACAGATGATGGCATTCTTATTGGTGCTATGGTGAGCCACAGGGGCGATCAGCGTGGTACAGCCATTAAGGGCGCTGATCTTAGAGCTGACATGCACCAGAGGCTGCATATTCAGCACATCTATCTGCTTGCTTACTTCGTTCTTCTTACGCAGATTGAAGTAGTATTCGAACAGCTTAGGCTGGCGCTGTTTGATCAATTTGGCCATAGCGATGGTGGCGTACACGTCCGACATGGCATCGTGGGCCTTGTCATGGCTTAGGTTGTTGGCTTGAGTGAGGTGTTCGAGTTTAAAGCTGGGGCTGCCATCTTCTTTCTCGGGCCAGTTTATTCCCTCTGGTCTCAGGGCGTAACAGGCGCGCACCAGATCGATAATGTCCCAGCGGCTGTTGCCGTTCTGCCATTCTCGCGCATAGGGGTCAAAAAAATTACGGTAGAAACCGTAACGGGTCACCTCATCGTCGAATCGCAGCGAGTTATAGCCGGCCACACAGGTGTTGGGCTGAGAAAACTCGGCGTTGATCTTGGCCATGAATTCCGCTTCCGGCATGCCTTTGAGATTGGCGAACTGCGGCGTGATCCCGGTAATGAGGATAGCCTCCGGTGAGGGCAGATAGTCGCTGGCCAATTTGCAGTAGAAGGTGACTGGCTCTGAGATGATGTTGAGATCCATGTCGGTTCGAATGCCGGCAAACTGAGACGGCCTGTCTTTGGCCGGGTTTGCACCGAAGGTCTCGTAGTCGTGCCAAAAAATGCTGGGAAGATTATTTGCAGCCATAGCGTAAGTTAGCCTGTGAATAGTGGCAGTTATCATAGCACCCTAGATTACGCCTGCACTAATTTAACGGTTTATTTTCCCTATTTGATTGAAATCGCGCCATTTTGAAGTTGGCAGCCCCGCTATTGGCCAGTTACAATGTTCGGCTAACGAGGAATAGCCCTATGTTCGAACCTTTACTGACTCAACCACAATTTATCGAACTGACCCAAAGGTGTCAGTTGCATCTGCGTTTGCGTGAGTCGGTAAGCGATTTTAGCCTGCTGCAGACCATGGGCGGACACCTGCTCGAATGCGTGGTGACCCAGGCATCGAGTGACAATGGCTTGATCTTAAGACTCCATCCATATCTCATCTGTGAGTTGGCGCCTATAGAAGTGCCTACTATCGATGCCAAAGGCTCCCAAACAGAGGTCTTACATCGCTCCCACGGCCAGGGTTGGCGGCTGTTTAGTGCGCTTGGGATCTCACCTGTGATGTGCGCCGAGCGCTTACGAAAAGGCCTGGTGATTGACCTTGAGGTGCAGGGCAGTACTGTGAGTTTTACGCCACAGTTTGATCAGAAGTGGTTGCTGGTGACTCTAGAGCGAGATCTGCGGCTCTTCGGCGGCCCCTTGGAGCTACGCCGGGCCAAGGCGGTGCTGGCTCGGGCAGAAGACCTTAGCCAAAACGCCGAGGCGCTGCTGCTGGAGATAGGTGAGATAGAGCTGGTTCGTCAAGAGTTGGCCCATTTTGCCAATCATGGCGATGTGAAGCAGCATGGGCTTATCTTAAGTGAGGTGACCAAGGTGGATGAGCAACTGCTGCGCAAGAAGCAGCTGTTGTCCCATCATTATTACCAGAAGGTACAGCGCCCTAACTGGCAGCATGCCGCCAATCAGCATGAGGATCTCGAGGCGCTGCAGCGCAAGCTGGAGTCCTATCAGCTGCTGGCACCACCCGAACTTAACCTCATGGTTGAGCAGATGTTTTTAGACGACTAGTCGGATCAAGCCCGACTAGGATTGGAATATTGCAATGAATTACCTTTGTCCTATCTGTCAGCGCACGCTGTCACTCATAGATCGCACCTGGTGCTGTGAAGCGAATCATAGGTTCGACTGCGCCAAAGAGGGTTACGTTAACCTGCTGCCGGTGCAGAAGAAACGCTCTAAAGATCCCGGCGACAATAAAGAGATGATGTTTGCCCGGCGGGAGTTTCTCAACAAGGGCTACTATGAGGCGATGAGCGATAGGGTGAACGCCTTGGCATTGGAGTTTGCCAGTGAGGCTCGAAATGGGCTCGATATAGGATGCGGTGAGGGGTATTACACCCATAGACTACAACAGGCGATGAACAAGGCCGAGGCCTTTAGCCTTAGTGGGCTGGATATCTCAAAATCGGCGCTGAAATATGCGGCGAAGCGTTATCCTGATATTCAGTTTTGTGTGGCGAGCAGTTTCGAGATGCCGTTTGCCGAGCAGAGTTTCGATTTCATGTTGCGTATTTATGCGCCGTCACAAGATGCTGAGCTAAGACGTGTCGCTAAACCGGGCGCCATACTGATCACCGTCTCGGCGGGCCCCCAGCATCACTTTGCCCTTAAGCAGGTGATCTATGACCAGCCAAGGCCAAATCCCGAGGTGGACAGCCAAATAGCGGGGTTCGAGCGCCTGCACAGCGAGCGACTGACGCAATCTATGACCATCAGCGACAGTGCGGATATTGGCCATTTTCTGGCGATGACTCCCTACAATTGGAAATTTACCGATGCGCAGCGCGCCATGCTGACATCCAAGCCCTTGAGCTGTGAGCTGGATTTTAAGCTTGAGGTCTTTCGGGTCTGCTAGCTGGTTAATCCTTGTTTAATTTGTGTTTTTTATCCGCTTAAAAAAACTTAGTGTTTTTACACGAAGTTTTAGAAGGTTTTTTTGTAACAACTGACAGATATGTAAGTAAAAAATAGGATTTGCGCCTTTTAATGTTTGTTGACATACGGTCAGAATGATTTATAGTGAACTCAGCTTGAAGGTTGGGCTTAACTTTATGTGTTCAATACGACCAGTTCGTCCTGTTAACATAAGTAATACCGGCATTTTCCAGCTCTACTGCCGTTTAAGGCTTTATTTTATTTAGTTACAGGATTTATATCATGTCTCAAGTTACTGGCGTTGTTAAGTGGTTCAACTCTGACAAAGGTTTTGGTTTTATCGAGCAAGAGTCTGGCCCAGACGTTTTCGTACACTTCCGTGCGATCAACTCTGACGGTTTCAAAACTCTAGACGAAGGTCAGAAAGTGCAGTTCACTGTGACTCAAGGTCAAAAAGGTCCACAAGCTGAGAACGTAACTGTTATCTAAGCTGACCTTTGGGTAACCCAAGGTTACCTAAAAACAGAATTCCAAGAGCCGTGATGAGTATCACGGCTCTTTTTTTGCCTGTAATTTCCCTTCAAGCCCCATCAGAGTTCTCTGCAATATCGATTTATGCAGAGTCGCTTTATGCCACATCACGCTATGCCAAATTGTTTTTGCTGAGTCGGCCCTTAAAAGGGCTTGGTCGAGGTTTTGAAGATAGTAGAGGTTAAGCCTCTACTCTTGATTTGTCGCTAGCCACAGGGCCGAGACGACAAGGCGCAAGGCTTAGGAGTAGAAGACTAAAGAGAGTGTGGAGAAAGAAGCTTAAGTAAAGAGGCCAACAGGTGAATTTGCGGGCACGGCGTAAGCGCCTTGCCCGCAATGGTATCTAATACCAATCATAGTAAGTATGTGATCAGAAATAGTGCAGGAAAAACGCTCGAGAACAAAGCAGGATTTTTAGATAAGTAGTTATTCTACATTTAAAAACACTAGGGCCTGTTATCGAGCGTTTGAACAAGCTGGCATGAGCAATTATTTATTATGATTGTCATTAGGCTTAAGCCTGTGAAAATAGCTTGTCTTCCAAGGTGCGGCCTCGCTGAATCGCCTTGTAGCGCCAGTCCTGGCGATTGAAGAGGGCAAACAGCTCGGTTTCCAGCCCAAAGCCAGCGGTGAGCTGATATTGGATCACAAACTCCTTGCTCTGACTGGATTTCACCGAAAGCACCTGAGGCAGTGCCTCAAGCTCAGACATCAGCGCCTCATCGTCGCAAGCTTGCATGGTAAGGGTGAGATACTCATCGGCGAGATCGTCCTGAATCGAGATAGATTGATTCAACACGCCCTTGTCGAGGTAAAGCACCTTGTCACACAGCTTCTCAAGCTCGGCCAGGTTGTGCGAGCTGATGACGAAGGTGGTCTTACCCACCTGAGCGCGCACCAATTCGCGTATCGCCTTGGCGTTGGCCGGATCCAGTCCTGCGGTCGGCTCATCTAATAATACCAGCTCGGGGGAGCCGATCAGGGCCTGAGCAATCGAGACGCGCTTGCTCATACCATGGCTCAGGGAAGAGGGCTTTTGCGGGGCGACATCGGCCAAATCCACTAAGGCCAATACTCGCAGGCATTCCTGCCGCGCGGCAGCAGCGTTAAAGCCCTGCAGCTGGGCAAATAGCTCCAGTTGGGCGGCAATGGTAAGGTTAGGATCGAGCCGTGCATCCTGGGGCAGGGCGGCCACCTTGCCTAACAGCGCCGAGCTGCCAGGCGCATGCCCTAAGATCTCTACTGCGCCCTGTGTCGGGCGAATATAGCCACACAGGAGTGAAAACAGTGTGGTCTTGCCCGCACCATTGGGGCCAACCAAGGCGATAGGCTGGCCAGCATCGAGTTCCAGGTTGATATCCGTGAGTGCATGTTTACTGCCGAACTGCTTGCTCAGCGACTTGCAGGTGATTAGCTTCATAGTGCGATCCTCGCCATATAACTTCTTCCTAATAGCAGGAGTACACCGGCCTGAAGCAGAGGAATCGCTGCCACGGCTAAGCTGCTCAGGCCTTTGGTATTAATCATCATATCGAGCTGGGCACCGGGCACTAGCCACTGCAGAATATTGCTGAGCCCAGGCAGATAATAGGAGATGATGCCGTTGACTATGGTGCTGCCGGCTAAAATCAACACGGCATAGATGCTGGCCTGTCTGGCCGAATTGGCGTGCAGTGACAGGATAGCCATCATGGCGGTAAAGGGGGTCAGCACTATCATGATATTGATAAACACTAAGGCGCCCGAACCCATGGCGGTCCACACTAAAGCCGTGTCGCGATAGGCCACCAGAAGTATGGTCGCCATCAGGGTGAGGATGAGCAGTATCGCCTGGATCAACAAGTAACCCGTTACCCGACCGAAGAACAGGGTGTCGCGGCTGACTCTTAGGGTGAGGAAGCGGAAGCTGCCCCTGGCCTTGTCGGAGGCAAACTGATCGGCTCCGACAAACAGGCTGAAGATGGGGAACAAGTAAAGGGCGGCGACCCATAAAATGGCCATCTCGGCCACGTCCCATGAGAGCAACTCGCCCACATTAGCGGCACCAAATACGCCCTCGAGTAAGTTTTTAAAGTCTGGTGAAAACAGATAGATAGAAGCCTGCCTGATGGGGTACCAGAGGATGAGGAACCAGGTTAGCGCGAAGGTGGCCAGGCCTATCACGCCTCGGGTGCTAAAGAGAATTTTTTTCAGTTCGAACCTGGCCAATACCGAGGCTGCGTTCCATGAACTGCGTGGAGTAAGATTATCCAAAGATGATTCCTTTATCATATGGTTGAAGGCTCAGCCTAACACTCATCTGTTTGTCTAAATGTTTCAGATTGTTGTTAAATTTTACCTAAGAGTTCGGCAACTTGTTGTTTTAGCTCGGCGACTTCCTGCTCGAGTTGCGCGACGCGACCGACAAGCTCATCGTTTGGCGGCGGCATAATCCCTTGCCCTGGCGAGGCTTGAGGCACAGCTTGAGGGGCTGACTGAGTCGCTAGTTGCTCATCGACTTCGCTGAAGAGTTCGATGAAGCGTGACTCCCGCTTGCCCGGCTCTCTGGCAAGCTGGCGCACCAAGGGGGGCTCCATCTGAGACAGGCTAGTGAGGGCTTGCTCGACCTGACTGACATCGCTAAAGGCGTGTAGCCGGTTGCTACGAGTTCTTAGCTCACCTGCGGTCTGCGGTCCTCTCAACAGGAGTAGACAGATTATCGCGACCTTATCTTCGCTCAGCTGGAGATCGCTAAACTCGGTATTGCAAAATCTATGCTTGTATTTGACGACTCGAGAGCCGAAACCACTCTGCTCGGCCACCAGGCGTTTCTTCGCCAATGAATCCAGTGCGGCCTGGGTATCAGACTCCGACAAATTCATCACAGGCTCGCGGCTCGATTTTTGATTACAGGCCAGGGTGAGCCCGTTCAGGGAGAGGGGATATTGCTCTGGCGTGGTTTTTTCTTTTTCCAGCAGACAACCGATCACACGTGCTTCATGGGAGGTGAGTTTCATGATTTAGGTACTCGGATAAAAAAAGCATAGCCCTGTTATAACAGAGCCATGCTTTTATGCAAAGACAATCAGAGGCTTGGTAACCTTTGCTGCTTAACTTCTATTCAGTCAGGCGGATACCGTCGGCTTCGATGGCGATCTGCTGGCGCTTGTAGAGGCCGCCGATACTCTTCTTGAAGGCCTTCTTGCTCATGGCGAGCTCGGCGTAGATCACCTCGGCATCCGTCTTGTCGGTCAGGGGCAGGAAGCCGCCAGCCTGGTTGAGTTTCATCAAGATAGCGGTGGCGTGCTTGTCCAACTCTTCTTTGGCGCCGCGCTGCAAAATCAGATCTATCTTGTCGTCACTTCTGACCCGCTTGATGAAGCCTTTGATACGCTGGCCAAATCTGAGGGGCTGATACACCTCATTCTTATAGAGCACGCCCCAGTGGGCGTTATCTACGATGGCCTTGTAGCCAAGATCTGTCGTGCCGGCGATGATGAGGCTCACCTCTTGGCCGTTCTTGTATGGTGGCGGCGTTTTATCGAGGAACTTGTCTATCTTAGATGAGGCGACGATACGGTCGTCGGCGCTGTTGACATAGACATAGACTAGATAGGAGCGTCCCACCTCTATCTCCCTGTGCTGCTCACCAAAGGGCAACATCAGATCTTTATCCAGGCCCCAGTCTAGGAAGGCGCCGTAAGGACCGGTCGCGACCGCCTTAAGGTAGGCAAACTGGCCCACCTGCGCCTTGGGGCGTTTGGTGGTGGCGATCACCATATCTTCAGAGTCCAGATAGAGAAAAACCTCGACGCTGTCGCCTATCTCGCAGCCTTGTGGGGCAACCTTATTAGGCAGTAATACCTGGCCGAATTCATGGGCATTTAAGTACACACCAAAATCGACGCGTTTGACGATCTCTAAGGTGCAGCGTTTTCCTATCTCTATCATCTGGTTCTCTATAGCTAATGGCTTAGACGTTAAATGTGGCGATTATAGTGGAAATCTTGCCAAGATGCTTTAGCCTAAGTTGTTTATTCTGGCGTAAATGACATTAATTTCGGCCAAGCGGTGGATGAAGGCTTTCGACTCGAATGCTGGGCCGAGTGGAATCTCGTTAGGTGGTCCAGTCGATAACCTAACGCTAGCGGGCTGAAGACGGCATTTACTGTAAAAAACGCTGAACACCCGTAAGGGATAAAAGGCAGTCTGGCCGCGTGTTTGAATGCAAAAAACCTTGTAATAAATTAATGTGATAATGATACTTGCATTTAGTTAAATTCAGGGGTTTAATTGCGCGCCTTTTTTTACTTTAGACAAGTATAAATTGAGTTAACTAATATGGCGGGGACTCGAAGGATAACTTCGATATCTGACACCCAAAAACGGTGTTGATGTTGCGGCTTATTTACCTGATAGGTGCGATAGTAAGTAACATTAATGTGTTGGCAGACAAAGCAGCTGCCGAATATGAATGTAAATAGACAGGTTGAGAGAATATGAGTAATTGGTCTATTAAAGATGCTTATGTTGGTTATAACGTTAATTACTGGAGCTCAGGGCTCTACGGCATAAGCGAGGCCGGTGAGGTGACGGTGTCCCCGGATCCTAATCATCCTGAGCACACTATAGGGTTAAATGAACTCGCTAAGGATATGGTCAAATCCGGCGTGGCCTTGCCTGTATTGGTGCGCTTCCCGCAGATCCTGCATCACAGAGTCAATAGCCTGTGTAACGCCTTCAATCAGGCGATCACCCGTTATGACTATCAGTCAGATTATCTGCTTGTCTATCCCATCAAGGTGAACCAACAGCAAACTGTGGTCGAAGAGATCCTGGCGAGCCAGGTCTCTAAAGAGGTGCCGCAGCTTGGCCTAGAGGCCGGTAGTAAGCCTGAGCTGATGGCGGTACTCGCCATGGCGCAGAAGGCCAGCTCGGTGATCATCTGTAATGGCTACAAAGATGTGGAATATATTCGCCTGGCGCTGATCGGCGAAAAACTGGGTCACCAGGTCTATATCGTGCTGGAGAAGCTCTCAGAGCTAAAGGTCGTCCTCGAAGAAGCCAAGAAGCTGGGCGTGACTCCGCGTCTTGGTCTGCGTGTGCGTCTGGCCTTCCAGGGCAAGGGCAAGTGGCAAGCCAGTGGCGGTGAGAAGTCTAAATTTGGTCTGTCTGCGGCTCAGGTGCTGAACGTTATCGACTCACTCAAAGCGCAGGACATGCTCGACAGCCTGCAGCTGCTGCACTTCCACCTGGGCTCGCAAATCGCCAACATTCGCGATATCCGTAGCGGTGTGAGTGAGGCGGGACGCTTCTACTGTGAACTGCAGAAGATGGGCGCTAACGTTAAGTGCTTCGACGTGGGCGGCGGCCTGGCGGTGGACTATGACGGTACTCGTAGCCAGAGCAGCAACTCGATGAACTATGGCCTGACCGAATACGCCAATAACATCGTCAGCGTGCTGAATGATATGTGCCGCGAGTACGATCAGCCTATGCCGCGTCTCATCTCTGAGTCTGGTCGCTATCTCACGGCGCACCACGCCGTGTTGATCACCGATGTGATTGGCACCGAGGCCTATAAGCCTGAAGATCTGCAGGCGCCGGACGAAGAGGCACCGCAGCAACTGAAGAACATGTGGGATTCATGGGGTGAGGTGAGTGGCCGCGCCGATCAACGCGCCCTGATCGAGATCTACCATGACGTACAGAGCGATCTGGCCGAGGTGCACTCACTGTTTGCGCTAGGTCAGATGAGCCTGTCCGACAGGGCCTGGGCGGAGCAGATGAATCTGCGCGTCTGTTACGAGCTGAAGGGCGTGATGAGTGGTAAGTACCGTTTCCACCGTCCGGTGATCGACGAGCTCAACGAGAAGCTGGCGGACAAGTTCTTCGTCAACTTCTCGCTGTTCCAGTCGCTGCCCGATGCCTGGGGTATCGATCAGGTGTTCCCTGTGATGCCACTAAGCGGTCTGGATAAGGCGCCCGAGCGCCGCGCCGTAATGCTGGACATCACCTGTGACTCAGACGGTACTGTGGATCAGTACGTCGACGGTCAGGGTATCGAAACCACGCTGCCGGTTCCGGCCTGGAGCGCAGAGAGCCCATACCTTATCGGTTTCTTCCTGGTGGGTGCCTACCAGGAGATCCTTGGCGATATGCACAACCTGTTCGGTGACACTAACTCGGCCGTGGTCAGGTTAGACGATGATGGCCTGGTGAATATCGAATCGGTACTGGCCGGTGATACGGTTGCCGACGTGCTGCGCTACGTTAATCTCGATGCCGTCTCTTTCATGCGTACCTATGAGGAGTTGGTGAACCTGCACATTCAGGAAGATGAGCGGGCCAACATTCTTGAAGAGCTGCAGATTGGACTGAAGGGCTACACCTATCTGGAAGATTTTTCCTGATTGGCAGGCTAGCCTGTTTCGCCTGGGATCTCGGCTGATTTATGCCGGGATCCTTTAAGACGATGAGGAGCGGGTAGATGTATTTTGAAGGGGCGGAGAAGCGCTTATCGCTGACGCTGGCGCCGGGTTGTCCGTCGCTCAGGGCCTTGGGCGATGCCTATTGGCGCCGCGCCCTTTTAAAGAGTGATACAGAGATCCTCTCTAAGCTAAGCAGTGAGCAATGCGACGCATACCTGCTGAGCGAGTCCAGCCTGTTCGTCTGGCACGATAGCCTGGTGCTCATCACCTGTGGCAACACCCGGCTTATCGAGACGGTACTGTTTCTGGTCGATTCATTAGGTGGCAAGCAACTTGCCAGCCTGAGTTTTCAGCGTAAGAGCGAGATCTTACCCGCCTTGCAGAGCAGTCGCTTCGAGGAAGATATCGCCCGTCTGAGTGGCATGCTAAGGGGTAATGCCTATCGTATCGGCCATTTGGATGGTCATTATCATCAACTGTTCTTTTCGGGAAAAATGGCGCGGCTCAAGCCCGTGCAAGTGGTGCAGATGTACCATATTCGCGGCGATGTGGCCGACTTTCTGCTGAGCGATAAGCAATCGACTCAAGCGATCGCCAGCAGACTGAATTTATCCCTGCTTTTGTCTGGGTTTGATTTAGATGCGCACCTGTTTTCGCCCCTTGGCTATTCGCTCAATGCCCTGCGCGGTGAGGACTATTTCACCCTGCACATTACCCCCCAAGAGACGAGTTCCTATGTGAGTCTTGAAACGAATTTGTCGCTCGGCGCCGGTCTTGACGGTATAGTAGTTGAGTTACTCAAGCGCTTGAATCCTCTCAGCTGGGACATTGCAGGATTTGAGGCCGAGGAGCCAGGATATTGCCCCGAGCAGTATAGTCTGCAGGCTCGCGGCGAACTTGCCTTGGCTGATGGTCAAGGTTTATATATAAAACACTATAAACAGCGTGATTGTGAGCAGTTGTTGCCCGTTACGTTGTGATCTTTACTTCTATGATTTGGAGCATATATGACCACTATTGCAGATAAGCCTGATTACTCGCTTTACTCAAATGCATTTGGTTATTTAAGACAGCCACTAGACTTTAAACCGCTCGAGAGCGATGCCGATGTGGTGGTACTGGGCTTGCCGTTTGATATGGCGACTACGGGCCGCTCGGGTGGTCGTATGGGCCCTGGCGCCATACGTCAGGCATCGGTAAACCTGGCCTGGGAAGAGTGCCGTTGGCCATGGGATTTTAAGTTGTCCGATCACCTTAAAATGGTCGATGCGGGCGATCTGGTCTTCGATTGTGGCGATGCAGCCGATTTTACCCAGCGTGTCGAAGACTTCGCGACGGCCATTCTCGACTCTGGTAAGGCACTACTCAGCTTCGGTGGCGATCACTTTGTGACCCTGCCGCTACTGCGTGCCCACTACAAGAAGCATGGCAAGATGGCGCTGCTGCATTTCGATGCCCACACAGACACCTATAGCCAGGGCAGCAAGTACGACCATGGCACCATGTTCTTCCACGCGCCAAATGAAGGGATCATCGATGCCTCTCACTCTGTGCAGGTGGGGATCCGTACCGAGTATGACAAGCCAAGCCACCTGTTTAAGGTGATCGACGCCGCCGCGGCCAACGAGTTAAGCGCTGATGAGATTATCGCCCAGATTAAAGACCGTGTCGGCGACATGCCTTTGTACGTCACCTTCGACATCGACTGTCTGGATCCAGCCTTCGCGCCGGGCACGGGTACGCCTGTATGTGGTGGCCTCACCAGCGACAAGGCGATGAAGATCATTCGCGGTCTGCGCGGCATGAACGTGGTGGGCATGGACGTGGTAGAGGTGGCGCCAGCCTATGATAGTGCCGAGATCACCGCATTGGCCGGCGCGACGTTAGGCCTTGAGATGCTACACGTTTGGGCTTGTGCCCATAAGAAGTAAACTAAACGGGACAGGGTAAGGAAGCAGATGTCGAACTTAAGTGATATTAGACGAGAATACACCCTGGGCGGGCTGCACCGAGAGGAGCTGCCCGACAATCCCATGGTGTTGTTTGAGAAGTGGATAGAGCAGATCCGTGATGCGGAGATCCTGCCGGATCCCACCGCCATGTCGGTGGCGACCGTCGATGCCGAAGGTCAGCCGTTTCAGCGCATCGTGCTGCTAAAACGCTTCGATGACGATGGCTTTGTGTTTTTCACTAACCTGGCCAGTCGCAAGGCGGAGCAGATAGCGCAAAACAACAAGGTGAGCCTGCTGTTTCCCTGGCACGCCCTAGAGCGTCAGGTGGCGGTAACGGGCGTGGCGGAGCAGCTGTCCACCACCGAGGTGCTTAAGTACTTTGTTACGCGTCCCAAGGAGAGTCAGATCGCCGCCTGGGTGTCTAAACAATCCAGTAAGATCTCTGCGCGTCAGGCGCTTGAAAGCAAGTTTGCCGAGATGAAGGCCAAGTTCAGCCAGGGTGAGGTGCCACTGCCTAAGTTCTGGGGTGGTTATCGTGTGCGGCCCAGCAGCATAGAGTTCTGGCAGGGCGGTGAATATCGACTGCACGATCGCTTTCTCTATACGCGTCAAGACGCTAGCCGCCTGGATAGTGGCTGGAATATCGACCGTCTGGCGCCTTAAGTGTTTTTCGTTAAAGAGATGCTTTAATAATAAAAAACCACCGCTTGCGGTGGTTTTTTGTTTTAAGTGATGCCTGTGGTTACCATTTCTTCTTCGGCTGGAACAGCACATCGATATCGTCTTCTTCGCTCTTCTGTTGTGGGGCATTAGGCTGGGCCATCTTCTGCGCTCCCATGATCTCATCGAGGAGCAACTTGGCTTCATCCACCTTCTTGGTGATAAAAGGATCGTTTGGCGTCAGCGCCTTAATGGTGTGCAGGGTCGCCAATGCCTTGGTTACCATCTGCTTGGAGGAACCATATTGCTTCATGAAGCAGGCGGTGCGGGCGCGGGACAACATAGAATCTACATTGATCCTCAGCTGCAGGCTATCTACACGAGCCTCTTCCTGGGCGAAAACGTTAGGGTCGACCTTGCCCTTGTTGTGTTCGGCGCGCAAGATGGCCTTGAGTTTCTTTAACACCTTAACCAGATCCAGGATCTGTTTGTCTGTGTCCGGCAGGCGAAAGCTCTCTATGGCTGGGGTCTGTTTCTGGGCGTTGTTCAGGTTCTCTATCTGGCCAGTAAGATCGGTGAGACGACGCTGGTAGTCGCCCGCCTGAGGGCCGCCTAAGGTGACAGACTGGCTTAAGGCGTCTTGTACTCGCTTATAGAGGATGAGCACCAGATTGGTAGAGCAGGGAAACATTCCTGTGCATGAAAGCACGTTTTCGGTTTCATCGATGATGGCTCTTTGTCTGGCTAATTCTGTTCTTCGCTCGGCCTCGGCACGTTCTTTTTGTTGTTGGATGACATTGATGCCAATAACCAATAGCAACAATGCACCGATGAGGATCAGAACCAAAGTAAAAATCATAGATCTACCAATTTTTATGCAATTCCATTAATGCTACTATAAATCAACACGCTAGCATAGTTATCTTAGACTAGCTTTATCGTTATGTCGTGTGATTCATCTCACCTCTATGCTATATTCCCCTTTGATTTAATTTTTCGCCTGTACTATAACTAATTATTATAGTAACTCTTATGATTAGGGTACCGATTTCAGGCCGTGGCGCTCACTAAGAGACCGACCTTTGCAAAGGAAAGACGATGAAGCTGCAACAACTCAGATACATTGCCGAAGTGGTGAATCACAACCTTAACGTGTCGGCGACCGCTGAGAACCTTTACACCTCTCAGCCTGGGATCAGTAAACAGGTGCGCATGCTTGAAGATGAGCTGGGCATCCAGATCTTTGGCCGTAGCGGTAAGCATCTAACCCATGTGACACCGGCCGGTCAGCAGGTGATCAATATTGCCAACGACATACTGGGCAAGGTGGAGAGCATCAAGAAGGTTGCCGAAGAATATACCAAGCCGGATCAGGGTGAGCTCAACATAGCCACCACTGATACTCAGGCGCGATATGCCTTGCCGGGGATCATCCGCGCCTTTATCGACCGCTATCCCAAGGTAAACCTGCATATGCATCAGGGGACGCCTTCGCAGATAAGCGAGCTGGCGGCGCGGGGAGATGCTGACTTTGCCATCGCAACAGAAGGGATGCATCTGTATACGGATCTCATCATGTTGCCATGCTATCACTGGAATCGCTCCATAGTGGTCACCAAAGATCATCCTTTGGCCTCACGCACTCAGATCAGCATCGAAGACTTGGGCCGTTTCCCGCTAGTCACCTATGTGTTTGGCTTCGATAGAGAATCAGAAATCGAGAAGGCCTTCAACCGCGCCGGTATCGACCCTAGGGTGGTGTTTACCGCCACCAGTGCCGATGTGCTCAAGACCTATGTCAGGTTGGGCTTAGGGGTTGGGGTGATCGCCTCCATGGCGATCGATCCTGTGATAGACAAAGATCTGGTGGCCATAGATGCCAGCCATCTGTTTGCCCACAGCACCACTAAGATTGGCTTTAGGAAGGGCAATTTCCTGCGTAATTATATGTATGAGTTTATCGAGCATTTCGCGCCGCATCTGACCAAGGATATTGTGGAGAAGGCGGTGGCGTTAAGAGACCCTCAGCTTATCGAGAACCTGTTTGCGGATGTGGAGCTGCCGATCCGTTAAGGCGAGCGTTTGAGCTTAACTAAGATAAGCAGATGTTTAGCCATAAAAAAACTCGCCCTAGGGCGAGTTTTTTTATGTTTCATTCATTGCCGATTAACACTCGACTATGTTAACGGCCAGGCCGCCCTTAGCGGTTTCCTTGTACTTGCTGCGCATATCTTTGCCGGTATCCATCATGGTCTTGATCACCTTATCCAGGGAGACCTTGTGGTTGCCGTCGCCGCGCATCGCTAGGCGTGAGGCGTTGATTGCCTTTACCGCGCCCATGGCATTACGCTCGATGCAAGGCACCTGAACTAGGCCGCCAACAGGGTCGCAGGTGAGGCCCAGGTTGTGCTCCATGCCGATCTCGGCGGCGTTTTCCACATGCTCTACTGTGCCACCCATTATCTCAGTGAGTGCAGCGGCGGCCATGGAACAAGCCACGCCCACTTCGCCCTGACAGCCCACTTCGGCCCCCGAGATTGAGGCGTTCTTCTTATAGAGGATGCCAATGGCGGCCGCGGTCAGCAGGTATTGGCAACAGATATCCAGATCCACCTCTTGAACGAAGGTATCGTAATAGCAGAGCACGGCCGGAATGATGCCGGCGGCGCCGTTGGTCGGTGCCGTCACCACGCGATCGCCGGCGGCGTTTTGTTCGTTAACCGCCAGGGCAAACAGATCGACCCAATCCATGGCGGTCAGCGGATCAACCACCGTCTTGCTCTCGGCCTTAAGGCGTCGATACAGCGCCGGTGCCCGGCGTCTGAGTTTCAGGCCGCCAGGGAGTATGCCCTCCTTCTGATAGCCACGCTCGACACAGGTCTTCATGGTCTGCCAGATGGTCCACAGGCGCTCCTTGATGTCCTTCTCGCTGGCGATAGACAGCTCGTTCTCCATCATCAGCGCAGAGATACTCAGACCGTTCTCGACGCACATGTCCAGCAGCTCGGCCGCGCTGTTAAAGTCATAGGGCGCCGCTTCGATAGGAGAGGCGGGCGAGGCATCCTGCGCCTGGATCTCATCCTCATCTAAGATGAAGCCACCACCAACAGAGTAGTAGGTGCGCTGGTAGATACAGTTTCCCTTGGCATAGGCGTAAAGGGTCATGGCGTTGGCGTGGGCCGGCAGACTCTTGCGTCTGTGGTAGGTGATGCCATCTTCACGGCTGAAGCGCACCACCTTGTTGTTGGGCATGGTTAAGGTTTGTGTGTCGTGTACCTGCGCCAGGGTGGCGTCGATTTTGTCGGTATCCACGGTTTCAGGGGCTTCGCCCATCAGGCCTAAGATCACCGCCTTGCCTGTGCCGTGGCCCTTACCGGTTTGGCCGAGTGAGCCAAACAGCTCTGATCTCAGCTCATCTGTGTCTGCTAGATGACCATGTTTTTCTAAATCTTGAATGAAGACATTACCCGCTTTCATCGGGCCAACGGTATGGGAGCTTGAGGGCCCGATACCAATTTTAAACATGTCAAAAACGCTAATCATTATAAAACCCTGTTGTAATCATTATTTTCGTTATGCAATCTCAGTGATTTTAGGCCAATTTATTTATTCATGCCTGAGGGGGCGTTAATGTGGCCCCGTTGTGCTAATCTTGCGAGCACATTAAGATCGTCAATTATTAAGTATCCCATACTTTAGTCGCAGCTTTCGCATTAGTTTTTTTCAAGAAAAAGTTTCGCATTAGGCATACTATTGCTAACCGCGGAGGCTTGAGGAGAGCTGCTCGATGATTTGTGGTTTTATCAATTGTATACAAAAACTTAGGTGATTTCGCCTTTCTGAGTGTTTGTTTAGCGTTAGCGTCAATTAAACTGATTTAACAGTTTTTCTAGGGGGAGTTGTGAGTTATTTAATGATGGATTTATTATCCACCGAGATGAATGCGCAGGAGCAAGCGCAGTTGATGCATCCCATGGTCGGTGGGCTGATATTGTTTTCCCGCAACTACCAAGATCGCGACCAGCTCTGCGCCTTGGTGGCCTCCGTGCGTGCCCTAAGACCCGAACTGCTTATCGCAGTAGACCATGAGGGAGGCCGGGTACAAAGATTTATCGACGGCTTTAGTAAGATCCCCGCGATGGGCGACATATTGCCGGCAGCCAAGCAAGATCTTCCATTGGCCAAGGAGTGGGCGACCGAGCTTGGCTTCCTCATGGCCGTCGAGCTACTGAGTTGTGATATCGATTTAAGTTTCGCGCCTGTGCTGGATCTGAACGGCATCAGTCAGGTGATAGGCACCCGGGCCTTTAGCGATAAAACTGATGAGGTGATCGCCTTGGCCGACGCCTTCATTCAAGGGATGCAGGATGCCGGGATGGCGGCGGTGGGCAAACACTTCCCCGGCCATGGCAGCGTGGCGGCAGATTCTCACATCGCCAAGCCGGTCGATGAGCGCAGCGAAGCCGAGATCCGCGCCCTGGATATGGTGCCATTTCAACACCTCATGGGGGTTAAGAGACTGCAGGGGGTGATGCCGGCTCACGTGATCTACCCTAAGGTGGATGCTAATCCGGCGGGCTTCTCATCCTATTGGCTCAAGAAGGTGCTGCGCGAAGAGTTGAAATTCGATGGGGTGATCTTTTCAGACGACCTTGGCATGAAGGGCGCCGGCGTGGTCGGCGGCTATCCCGAGCGGGCAAAGGCGGCCATAGAGGCTGGTTGTGACATGATATTGCTGTGTAACGACAGCCAGGGAGTCAGCGAGCTGTTAACCTCGTTCGAGTGGCCAGAGCAGGGTCCACAGGTGCCGGCGCGTAAACTACTGGCTAATAGGCCTCAGGTCGCCAAGGCGTTAGAGGATGAATCTCGTTATCTGGCGGCAAGAAGCATAGCAGAGCAGATCTGTATGGGCTAAATTTGATGTAGCGCAACAACAGGCAATGATGAGTTAGCTAAAGTTAATATTCACTTACAGTTAGCAGGTAACAGGATGATCCTCTATTTCCACGGTTTTGACGCCACCAGTCCGGGTAATCATGAAAAAATGCGCCAGCTGCAGTTTGTCGATCCTGACGTGCGTCTGGTGAGCTACAGCACGCTCCACCCCAAATATGATATGCAGTATCTATTGAACGAGGTGAGTCGTCAGCTGAACCAGAGTGATGATCCCGCGCCCCTGGCGATAGGCGTCGGTCTCGGTGGCTATTGGGCCGAGCGCATCGGTTTTCTCAATGGGCTCAAAACCGTGATGATCAATCCCAACCTGCATCCGGAAGACAATATGCTCGGCAAGATAGACAGGCCCGAGGAGTATGCCGATATCGCTAACAAGTGTGTCAGTCAGTTTAGGGAGAAGCATAAGGGCCGTGGCATGTGTATCTTGTCCCGCCAGGATGAGGTGCATGACAACCAAGCGGTGGCCAGTACCTTAGCGCCTTTCTATCCCATCGTTTGGGATGAGGAGCAGCGCCATAAGTTTCCATCGCTGGCGGCGCACCTTGGCGAGATAAAGGCCTTTAAAGAGCGGCAGTAACAATGTTTAGTCCAAAAAGGAGCCTGCAGGCTCCTTTTTTATGGGCGAACCATACTGACAACACAGAGGCAGGCTGAGTGATTATGCGTCAAGCCGCTTGGCTGTTGATGCTGGCTTAATTGGCTTAGCTGGCATAGAGGTTTTGGGATAAGTGGCTCAGGGTCAAGTCGCCTTCCCTAAGCCTTGTTGGTTTAAGAGGGAAAATGCCGGTATTTTTCGAGTCATAGAGAGTACCATTTTTCAGGGGCTTATGGCGATTAAATGATAAAAAATGGTTGAATATCCTGAATTTAGCCCATTGCTGAGCGTAAGTGGTCAACAAATTTTGTTATTCAAATCTAGCATAGCTTATCCATTTTGTGATACAAAGTGATACATATTGCTACATGATGGTCTTAACGACCTTTTCCCAGTTTGCGTATGTCGCCCGATGCAGCTAACCACTTTATTAGTTAGCTGTTTTTTTTGTCTATTTTTTGCCCATCCACCAAGTTTAGGTTATCTTCAAAGGGTTAGATCGATAAGAAGAACGAGGCGCAGATGAAGCGGGTATTATTGACAATATCGGGAAAGGTTCAGGGCGTATGTTTCAGGCGATACAGTCAGCTGAAGGCCAATGAATTGGGGCTGACGGGATATGCCAAAAACCTGGAAGATGGCAGGGTACTGATTTTATTGCAGGGAGGCGGCTTAGCTGTCGATCGTTTTATCGCCTGGAGTGAGCAGGGGTCGCCACAGTCTGTGGTGGACAATGTGCTGGTGGAGGAAGACGAGGCAGATGAGATCTACCTCGATTTTTCTGTCTATTGAGGTGAGTCGCTGCCCACTCGGTGACTAATAGACCTTGGTACAGGATGAGGTAGATGAGCGTTACTTCTTCTGGCTCTACCTCTTCTCTAAGAGTTAGTTTCTACTATTAGCTTATGGCTATTAAGCTAGTTTTGCGGAATGACGCTCGGTTGGCTCACCTCTGTGGGACGCTCACCTGGCTGTTCCATCTTTCTGATCTGTAAAATCATGCCCATGTTAGGGTGATCGAAATAATGGATTTCGTCGCTCTTCACTCGCTTATTCTGTGTCATATAGATGTTGTGCAGATAAGGTATCTGGCTCACAAGGGTTTCATCCTCAGGTTGAGGCTGTGTTTTACTACCTGCTCTATGCAGGGTTAACGCCGTTTCCACATAGAGGTAGTGATTCAGGTAGATGTTGAGCGTGCCGTCGAGTGCCCAAATAGGCTCCGCCTGCTTTTCCTCGAAATTCAAATCGAAATTAAACTGGGGAATGTCGCTGTTATCGAGCTGGGGCGCAGCATTCACCGCGTAGCCATCCTCATTGAAGCGATCTGAGAAATCTTCGCCGCCATAGAGGCGCACAGGCTTGGCCTGATGACGAGGTAGCATAGACTGTTGCCAAGTCATGTGTAGCAGACTCTTGTGTCCTGCCTCGCGCTTTAAGGTGTCGATCATCGCACCAAACTGCGACTGAGAGTCGGCCAATAAGACTGTGCCCGCGCCCAGGGTGGCGTATTGCGGTGTCGGGGCGCCTATGGTTGCAGGGATCTGGCTTGGG
This sequence comes from Shewanella aquimarina, assembly GCF_023349185.1. Lineage (GTDB taxonomy): Bacteria > Pseudomonadota > Gammaproteobacteria > Enterobacterales > Shewanellaceae > Shewanella > Shewanella aquimarina. The sequence goes on from NZ_JAKIKY010000006.1 coordinate 191,011, forward strand.
TGAGTCACCTGTGCCTGTTGAAGCTGCTTGTCGCATTCTTCGGGCGTTTCCAGCCACTGCTGTGCGTTGCAGCCCTCAAGGCCTAGGCTGGCGCCGGTAATATCTGTGGCAAATAGCGGCGAGATCATGTCTATCGGTTGACGCGTATGGCGATTGCCAGGGCTTGCCAAGGTTTCTTCTAATTGACTTCCCTGACGCTCAAATAGGTAAACTTCTACCTCAAACCAGCGCTCATTGTCTGCCCAAGCGGCGCCGGATAGTGAGGCGAGGGTGGTCACCAATAAAAGACTCTTTTTAAGCACGGGGTTCTCCAAGGCGATTTTGCATGAGTTGAGAGATGATCAGGGATAACAGGGCTAACCTATCCTTGTCTGTCTCTGTTGGCATCAAGAATTTTAACTTACTTGGGCCGTCCATACGATAATTTTGTGGCTGACTCTGTAATAGCCCTATGATAAAGCCAGGATCGACACAGTGGTCGTTATTAAATTCCAGGCTGCCGCCCTTGGCATGCATCTCTATCTTGGCGATGCCGAGTGCCGTCGCCTGGTGTTTGAACAGGGAGACTTCCATCAGGTTCTTGGTTGCCTGTGGCAAGAGGCCGAAGCGGTCGATAAGCTCGACCTTTAACTCGTCCAGTGCCTGCGCCGTGGCGCAGTTGGCGATACGCTTATAGAGTGACAGGCGGATGTTGACGTCGCCCACATAGTCTTCCGGCAGCAGGGCAGGGATGCGCAGGTCAATCTCGCACTGTCCTCTGAGCATCTGATCAAGTGACGGCTCCTTGCCCTCCTTGAGGGATTTCACCGCATCTTCGAGCATCTCCATGTAGAGGGTAAATCCTATCTTGGAGATGTGGCCGCTCTGCTCATCACCCAAGAGTTCCCCGGCGCCGCGGATCTCAAGATCTTGGGTCGCCAACATGAAGCCTGCGCCGAGATCTTCCAGTACGCCGATGGCTTCCAGGCGCTTGACGGCATCCTTGGTCATGCGTTTAGGATGCGGTGTCATCAGGTAGGCATAGGCTTGGTGATGGGAGCGTCCGACTCGTCCCCTCAGCTGATGTAGCTGTGCCAGGCCGAAGTTGTCGGCGCGCTCTATGATGATGGTGTTGGCAGTCGGCACATCGATGCCGGTCTCTATGATGGTGGTACATACCAACACATTGTATTTCTGGTGATAGAAATCTGACATCACCTTTTCCAGCTCGCGCTCGCGCATCTGGCCATGGGCGGTGATCACTCTCGCCTCGGGCAGCAAAGCCTCGATTTCACGGGCGCGCTTCTCTATGGTTTCGACGCTGTTGTGCAGAAAATAGACCTGGCCGCCCCTTAAGATCTCACGCAGTAGCGCCTCGCGTACAGTGGCGTCGTCATACTCACGCACAAAGGTCTTAACCGCCAGGCGCTTGGCCGGCGGTGTGGCAATGATGGAGAGATCCCGCATGCCGGACATCGCCATGTTGAGGGTGCGCGGAATAGGGGTCGCCGTCAGGGTGAGGATGTCGATATTGGCGCGCAGCGCCTTGATCTTCTCCTTCTGACGCACGCCGAACCTGTGTTCCTCGTCGATAATGAGCAGGCCGAGGTTTTCAAATTTAGCCTCGGACTGGAGCAGCTTGTGGGTACCTATGACGATATCCACCTGGCCGAGTTCCAGTTGCTTGAGTACCGCCTGTTGTTCCTTGGCGGTCTTAAAGCGAGACATCACCTCTATCTTGATTGGCCAGTCGGCAAATCTGTCTTTGAAGTTCTCATAGTGCTGCTGGGCCAGCAGAGTGGTAGGTACCAAGATGGCCACCTGTTTGCCGTCGTTGACCGCAACGAAAGCGGCGCGCATGGCCACCTCAGTCTTACCAAAGCCCACATCGCCACACACTAGTCTGTCCATCGAGATGGGGCTGCACATGTCGGTGAGCACGGCATCGATGGCGGTTTCCTGATCCACGGTTTCTTCGAAGGGGAAGCTGCCGGCAAACTGGGCGTACTCTTCTCTATCTAGCTTGCAGGCCTCACCGGGACGAGCCTGACGGCGGGCGTAAACGTCTAACAGCTCGGCGGCCACATCGCGGATCTTCTCAATTGCCTTACGCTTGGCCTTGGTCCAACTCTCGTTGCCCAGCTTATTGAGCTGTGGCGAATCATCGGCGCCGACGCTGTATTGGCTGATGAGATTGAGGGAGGCGACAGGCACATAGAGCTTGTCGCCGCCGGCGTATTCCAGTTTGAGATACTCGGCCACCAGGCCGCCGGTGTCTAAGGTCTCCAGCCCCTGATAGAGGGCGACGCCGTGATCAAGATGGACTATGGGCTGGCCGACCTTGAGTTCCGCCAGATCTTTAATCAGGGCATCCTGGCTGACCTGACGCTGTTTATCGCGCCTACGTTGCTGGGCGATGCGCTGACCAAACAGCTCGGTTTCACACACCAGGGCCCAGCTTTGACCCTTCTTAGGGTGATAGATGGCGCCCTGAGCCAGCGGCGCGACAATCAAACCAAAGGGCTGAGGCTTTTGGCTGAAGCTATCCAGATGGTCCACCAGTGCTGGTTTTATCTCTATCTTGGTCAGCAGTTCCAGCAGCGCCTCGCGGCGGCCCTCTGATTCGACGCAGAACAGGATTGGCATGCCGCCATCGGCAAATGCTTTAAGGCTAATGAGCGGTTGCTTTAGCTTGTGGTTAGCGGTGATGTCAGGTAATGGCTCGACCTGTGCGGCGATGCTGGTGCCCGTTGCCTCATTGCCCTTGACTAGGAAGCGTGGCATCTGCTTAAAGGCTTCGAAGACTTGCTCGGTCAGCAGGTAGAGGTCTTTTGGCGGCAGCAGTGGTCTGAGGGGATCGACCCGGCGATTCTCATAACGCTGGTGGATCTCCTGCAGGTGGTGCCTAGCCGCACCTTCGAGATCGCCTACCTGCACCAGTTGACACTCACCCGGTAGATAGTCGAACAGGCTGGCCGTCTCATCGAAGAACAGCGGCAGGTAGCTCTCAATCCCTGCGGGCATCACCTTGCGGCTCACCATCTGATAGATGGACTCGGGCTCCTTGACCACAACCTCGAATTGGCGGCGGTAGCGCTGCCTAAAACCCTCGATGGCGGCGTCATGGGTGGGAAACTCTTTGGCCGGTAGCAGGCGAATCGATTGGATCTCGCCGCTGGAGCGCTGAGTCTCAGGGTCAAATTCGCGGATGGATTCGACCTCGTCATCGAACAGCTCTATGCGGTATGGACTCTGGGCCCCCATGGGAAAGAGATCTATGATAGAGCCGCGCACGGCAAACTCGCCATGCTCGTAAACCTGCTCTACATGATGATAGCCGGTGTTGACCAGCTGGCTGCGCACCGCCTCTAATGGATAGTTGTCCCCCTTGCTGAGAAGCAGAACATTGCCGGTTAAGAAAGACTGTGGCGGCAACTTCACCATCAGGGTGCTCATGGGCACTATCACCAGGCTATGGCCTGCGCTCGGGATCCTGGATAAAGTCTCTAGCCTCTGGGAAACCAAGTCCTGGTGAGGCGAGAAGCTGTCATAGGGCAAGGTCTCCCGGTCAGGGAAGAGCATGACAGGCACGTCTTGTGGCGCCAACAGGTAGCCTAGCTCGGCCTCTAGCCTGAGCGCGCTGGGCGTATCTGGCGTCACCACTAAGGTCAGGCCACTGTGCTGCTCGCACAATTTAGCCAGGCTGATCGCCTGGGCGGCGCCGGTTAACTGGCTCAGAGTTTGTGGGGATTTGACCCCTTTGACTTTAGGTGGTGTGAGGATGGAGAAAGCATTCATGAAAACAGACTAAGGCCAACAATCGACAATGATGCGGTCATTGTAGAGACTTAGCCCCGTCAGTGCTAGTGAAAACTACCTTGGGGTTTGTTGCTGCTTTTTACGTTGTTGTAATTGTTTTTGTTGAATATTTAGGCTGGCTTTCACCAGTTGCTCGACGTCCTCATCGAGAATTTCGATAAAGCTGAGCTCACAATCGAAACCGCCCTCAGAGGCTTCGTCTTCGCAGCGGGTACACTCACCGATGCAGAGAATGGCGATAAGCGCCTCCCTGATATGTAGGGTGATGCGATAGGCCTCGCCGGGCACAAGCTTTGTTGGGCTTAAGATATGTATACCGCTGCCGCCAAAATGCAGGCCACTGCACCTTTCACCCTCGTGGGTCTGCTGCTCCAGCACATGCTGCAGCACAAGATCGATTTTGCGCGACTGTAGTTTGAGGTAGTCGATTACGGTGCGCGCCTCATCATCAAGGTGCCTGAGCTGGAGCAGACAATCGGCTTCCATCGCCTTCACTTGGCTGATGAGCTGCATGCCGAGCGGCAGCATGGCTCTGAGTTCATGGTCGTTGGGCAGCGGCTGCTCCTTAGGCCAGGGCGATAGGTAAGCGGCGAACCCATGCGCGACGCTAAAATAGGAGTTTGATTGGCTGTTCAACGGATTGCCTCTTGTTTTTAGGGGGCTATTCCCCCTATTATCGTGCCCATCTTAATGATTTATCAAGGCTCTGATATAAAGAGACCCTGCCAAACATGAATTTAGCGTTATCTTGGACCATAGGTTATCGGTACTGGCGAGCACGTAAGGCCAATCCATTTGCCTCATTTATTACCCTGTTTGCCGTGTCGGGGATCTTGCTCGGGGTGGCGGCGCTGATCATTGTCAGTTCAGTGATGAATGGCCTAGAGGGACAGCTCAAGCAGCGCATTTTGGGCGCGGTGCCGCAACTGACGGTGCACAGTGAGCAGCATCTTGGTGACTGGCAGTCTGTCGCATTCAGCCTTGTCGATGGCAAGCAGATCTTGGCCATGAGCCCGAGCGTGGCCACCCAGGCCATGTTGCAGGCACCGGGTAGCATCAGCGCGGTGCAGATCTATGGCATCTATCCCGAACTTGAGCAAGACAATCTCGCGCGGCTTAACCGCCATTTCAATGGCTCCCTCGATAGTCTCGAGGCGGGTAAATACCGCATTGTTATAGGCGCCGAGCTGGCGCGCCGCCTGGATGTGAAGCCCGGCGACAGGCTTCGTGTGTTGAGCGGCGATGGCGTGGTCTATTCTCCGCTGGGGCCGGTACCGAGTCAGCGTAAGTTTACCGTGGCCGGCGTCTTCGAGATGGGCTCCCAGGTGGATGCGAGCCTGGCTTACGTGCATCACGAGGATGCGCTGCGCCTGATGCGCAAATCCCCAAATGAGATCAAGTCGCTGCGCCTCTATCTGGCCGACCCCTTCAAGGCAAGCAAACTGGCGCCTAAGGTCAAGGCCGCGTTTGAGGCCGCGGGTGATAGCGTCACTACCAGCGATTGGCGTGAGAGCTATGGGCATCTGTTTTCGGCGGTGAAGATGGAGAAAAACATGATGTCGCTGATGCTGAGTCTCATCATCGCCGTGGCTGCCTTCAATATCGTCTCGGCCCTGGTGATGATGGTGGTGGATAAGACCACAGATGTTGCCGTGCTGAAAACCCAGGGCCTGACCACAGGGAGCATCATGGGGATCTTCATGATCCAGGGCTCCCTCAATGCCGTCTTAGGCTTGGTGGGCGGCCTGGTTATCGGCGTACTGGCAACTTTGAATATTAACACCCTCTTTTCGGCGCTCGGCATTCATGTGCTTGGGGCTGGTCAACGCCTGCCGGTGCAACTCGAGTGGGGGCAGTTGTCCCTCATCGTGGTCGGCACCCTGGCAATCACATTTTTGGCGACCGTTTATCCCGCGCTGCGGGCGGCAAGCGTGCAACCAGCCACAGCTTTAAGGTACGAATGATCTATGACCCAACAGGAAAAATCTTTGTTACTTCAAGTCAATAACGTTAGCAAGCGCTATCACGAAGGCAGCATAGACACCCAGGTGCTCAGCGGTGTTAACCTCAGTATCGCCAAGGGCGAACAGGTGGCTATCGTTGGCAGTTCTGGATCGGGTAAGAGTACCTTGCTGCATATCATGGGCACCTTAGATAAACCGAGCAGTGGTGAGGTGGAGTTTGACGGCGAAGATCTCTATCGGCTGTCACCATCACGTCAGGCGGCTATCCGCAATCAGGAGCTGGGGTTCATCTACCAGTTTCACCACCTTTTACCCGAGTTTACCGCGCTTGAAAATGTGGCCATGCCTGGACTTATCCAGAAGCGGCCGCGCCAAGAAGTTGAGCAGGAGGCGACAGAGCTGCTTAATCGCGTGGGCCTTGGGCACAGGCTGCATCATACACCGGCTGAGATGTCGGGTGGTGAACGCCAGCGCACGGCGATAGCCAGGGCGCTGATCAATCGCCCGAAACTGGTGTTGGCCGACGAGCCTACCGGAAACCTGGACGCTGCGAGCGGCGATACCGTCTATGAGCTTATCCGCGAGCTGGGCAGCCAGCTGGGTACCGCCTTTGTGGTGGTGACCCATGATCCTAAGCTGGCCGCGCGCATGGACAGACAACTTAAGATGCAAGATGGACAGTTAAGCGCCTGGGAGATGGCATGAGAGAGAGACTCGCCTTCTGGGTAGGCTGGCGCTTCTACATGGCGCGTCAGTCGAATCGATTCATCAGTTTCATCTCCTTTGCCTCGACGGCGGGGATCGCCCTTGGGGTAGCCGTGTTGATCACAGTACTGTCGGCCATGAACGGCTTCGAGCAGGAGCTTGAGCAGCGTCTGCTGGGGGTCGTGCCCCATGGAGAGTTGACCGGGGTGAATGAGCCGCTTCATGACTGGCCCCAGATAGCCGAGGATGCCAAGAAGATCCCAGGCATTCTGGCCAGCGCACCCTTTGTGCGCATTCAGGGGCTGATTCAGAAGCCAGGTGGCTTTCAAGGGCTCACGGTTATCGGCATCACGCCCGCGTTAGAGGCCAAGGTGTCAAACATCGACGACTTTATGCCAGAACCTGCCTGGCAGGCGCTGGCCACTAAAGAGAACAACATAGTGCTGGGTAAGGGGCTCGCCGATGCCCTGGGGTTGTCGCTTGGCAATACTCTGAGTCTCTACACGCCGAACCTCGCGGGTAAGTCTGCGGGTCGAGGTCTGGGCTCGGCCAAGAGTCATCAATTTAAGGTGGCGGGTATCTTTGAGCTCGGCGGCGAGCTAGATCAGACGACGGCCTATATCTCTCTGGATTACGGCGCCGAACTGTTGGGGCTGGGTGAGGGCGTAAGCGGGATCCGCATCAAGGTCGACGATGTCTTCGCCGCGCCGCAGCTGATCCGCACCTTGGGCTATAGTCAGTCGCAGTATATGTATCTGTCGGACTGGACACGCACCCAGGGGCATCTCTATCAGGATATTCAGTTGGTGCGCGCCGTGATGTACCTAGTGCTGGCGCTGGTGATTGCCGTGGCCTGTTTCAATATCGTCTCCACCTTAGTGATGGCGGTGCGCGACAAACAGTCCGAGATAGCTATCTTGCTGACCATGGGAATGGCCAAAGCCACCATCATGGGGATCTTTGTGGTCCAGGGGGCCTTGAATGGTTTGTTAGGCTGTTTTATCGGTGGGGCATTGGGGATCACCCTGGCCTTGAATCTTAGCGCCATTGCCAGCGGGATTGAGCAGCTATTTGGTGTGCAGCTATTGTCGGCCGACGTCTATTTCATCGATTTCTTGCCATCACAGCTGCATCTGTTGGATGTGATGCTGGTGGTGTCACTTGCTTTGGTGATGAGCCTGCTGGCTACCCTCTATCCGGCCTGGAAGGCGAGCCGTATCCATCCCGCCGAGGCACTGGCTGGACGCTAGCTTCAGCTGATAACCGGGAAGGCTGTTAACGACTTTCTCGGTAGGCGCGTTTTTGTTGATACATCCGCCTGTCGGCATCGGAGAGTAACTCTTTGATGTCGGCATTTTGCCCATCAAAAGTGGCGTAGCCTATGCTGAGCGAAGGCGTCAGTTGCTGTGATTGCCAGCAGAAAGGCTGGGACTCTATCGCCTGGGTGATGTGAGCCATGATGGCTTCAATCTCCTGCCCGTCGGTAACGTCATAGAGCAAGATGAGAAATTCATCGCCGCCAAATCGCGCGACCGATCCCTTAATCCCCACCTCTGTCACTAGACGATTGGCGACATATTTTAGCAACTCGTCGCCCGCTTCATGTCCCAGCTCGTCATTTACCCTTTTAAAGTCGTTCAGATCTATGTTGAGCAAGGTAAAAGATGGCTGGTTATGCTTGTTCATCACGCGGTCGAGCTCATTGATGATGAAGCGTCGGTTGGGGAGATGGGTTAATTCATCGTGCAGGGCCGCCCTATGGGTGTGCTGATAGTTCCGAAACAGCAGCAGCATCAGCATATACAGGGTAAAGGCTGCGACCGTGCCCGTGCCGACTATGCCTAGGCGCAGATGATTGATGCGGGAGAGATTTTCAACATGAAATTTGGCGGCCAGGTTCCAGGTTGCACTGGGCAACTTGATGGGATAGATCACATCGGCATCTTCAAAAATATTGGGGTCGCCATAGAAAACCTGTTCCGCTTCGTTAGCGTTTAGCTGTTTCTTGATGGCGATATCGCCGCCCTGAAATTGCGTGATCCCCGTATCATGCAGTAACTGGTTATAGTTCATCACCACGCTCACCCCGCCCCAATATTGGGTGTTTTGGGGATAGTCTTTGAAGATAGGGTAGCGGGCGATAAGGCCCAGCCCACCTTGCACCAGATTCACCGGTCCGGCAATAAACACCGATTGTTGCTCCTTGGCCAGTAGCACTGTCTTAAGCTGATTTGGCTGAGTGCGAAAATCGAAGCCCACCGCCTTTTCGTTGCCCTTGAGGGGATAGACTAAGGAGATGATATTGTTTGGTGCGATGGCGACATTGCGTACGTACTGCGCCTTGTCGAGCAGTTTAGCGGCGATCACATGCCAGTTTTTCATGGCAAAATCGGGGTCTATTGTCACCACTGTGGCCAGACTATCGGCCAGATAGGTGTCTTTATAGATGGTGGCCTCGAAGTTGAAGCGAAGCAGCGCCAGGTTTTTGCGCAGGTTTTCCTCTTCTTGCTGGATCTCATTGTTAACAAAGTACTTTGTTAGCGCACTTATGGTGATCACTGCGGCGAGCAGAAATAAGCAGGAGAGCAATGCGAAGATCGCGACATGTTTTCTATTTGAATTTAAGTGCATGGCCTTCCTGCATTTATTGTGATTATTCTAACGAGCGACTTCATCTAGGGCATGTCATTTAGGTAGATACAAAGCGTTAACCTTGTGATCAATTTGTTCATTCTATCTTAAGTTTCTATGAGATGCGAAGGGGCAATTTCAGCAGCTTATGCTGTGGGTGATGATTAACCCAGTGTGATCGTCGATATCGGGGTAATGATTTAGTTAAGTGAATGCTTAATTGACTGACTGCATACGTGGCTAGCTGCTTACCAGGCTAACTGCTTGTGTGATCAAGTGAGCTAAGCCCGGGTCACAACTCAAGGCAATAGGTCGCGAGGTTTAAGAGGCATAGATCTACTGCCCGGTGACTAATGCCGGGCGACTAGTGCTGGGTTAGCAATGCAATATGAAACATCACTATTTGGCGCGATTCTTCCACTTAAACAGGATCGAGTACTTCCACAGGTTGTGAACGACAAAGTAACCCGAGGCCGCAAAGATGATCCCAAACACCAGGCAACCCAGCAAGAATGGTGGGCCTATGGTGAAGAGTGAGGCCTCTATCCATTGCCAGCTGGCTTCGAAGGCAAATTCTTGGGGGGGGTGGCCGAGTAGTTTGGCGCCAAAGAGGTAGGCGGCGTAGAACATAAAGGGCATGGTAACAGGATTGGTGACCCACACCAGCGCGACGGCGACAGGTAAGTTACAGTTAAACAGTATGGCTAACGCCGCGGCTAATACCATCTGAAACGGCATGGGGATCCAAGCGACAAACAGGCCGACCGCAAAGGCGAGGGGAGCGGAGCGTCGATTCAGTGCCCAGAGGTTAGGTTTGTGTAGCAGCTTACCGAACATCTGCAGGTGTTTATGATTCTGCAGCGTCTCGGGTTTGGGCATATATCGTTGAATGAATTTTTTTGGCATAGCTTAGTGTTGCAGTCTTAAATTATTCATTATGAATCGATTCATGTTTGGCTATTGTGCCACCCTCATCTCCGCGCTGCTCTGGCCCGCCTTGCCGACCCTTTCACTTGCATGTGTGGTGTTAGTCATTGCCGTCATCATGCTGAAATGGTCAAAATTATTGGCTGGTTGCCTTCTGGCTATAGCTTGGATGAGTCTATTTTGCCACCAACTTTTGGTTTTTACGCCTGAAAATTCCAGCGAGCCGCCAACAGTAAGGGGCGAAATCATATCACTAGTTTATCGAAACGGCGACTGGATAAATGCCGATATTCGTATTTTGACCGACCATCCTCTTCAATTTCCTGATAAATATTTGCGCTTGCGCTGGCAAAGCGAACAAAAAGTCGCCATAGGTGAGGTGTGGCTATTCACGCTTGCCCCTAAGCCGATCACCAGCGTGCTTAATCAGGGGGGATTTAATCAGCAGGCCTATCTGTTGTCTAAGCACATCATAGGCAAGGGCAGGGTAATAGCGGCCAAGCGTCTATCGCCGCCGCGGGGGATGCGGGCAGGGCTACTGACACCATTGCGGCAGGCCGTGGCCACATTCGCCAATGGCGATCTGATGCTGGCGCTCATGCTGGGGGATAAGCAGCAGATAAGCGAGGCGCATTGGCAGGGGCTAAGGCAGAGTGGAACCGGCCATCTGGTGACCATCTCCGGGCTGCATCTGTCCGTACTGGCGCTCTGGGTTATGGGGCTGGGAGGCTATCTTTTAGGGTGCTTGCGTCCTCGTCTGGGACTTGGCAATCGCCAAGCCATCGCCTTAGTGGCCTTGGTTTGTTGCGGCCTCTATGCCTTTCTTGCCGGACTGGGGTTGCCGACCCAGCGAGCGCTTATCATGTTGGTTATGGTGATTTGGCTTGGGCTTATCAGGCGCTATGCCTCGCCATTCGAGCGGCTGCTATGGGCGCTCTTCATCGTATTGTTGCTGGACCCCTTGAGTATTCTCGGTGCCGGGCTCTGGCTCTCCTTCGGCGCGCTGGCGATCATTCTCTGGTTCGGCCAATCAGCGTCCGAGCCTGATGAGCGCTTATCGTCTTTGCAGAAGCTGACATACCGCCTTGGCCAGTTGTGGCAGATTCAGTGGCGGTTAAGTTTATCCTTGGGTCTTTTGCAGGGGCTGCTGTTTGGCGGCTTTGCGCCCTACGCCCTGATATTTAACCTAATCTTCGTACCCTGGTTTAGTCTGGTGGTGATCCCGCTAAGCTTCTTGGCCTTGATAACATGGATAACTAGCATCTATATCGGCATGCCCGTGAGCTTACCCCTCTATCTGCTAGATCTTGCCATTTCACCCATGACCTTAGCTTTCGACTGGTTAGGCAAACTTCCTGTTCACTGGTTGCCAGCCTCGATGCAGCTTGTTTCGGCCCTACTGTTTAGCCTGCTTGCTTTTATCTGTTGGCGACTTGCCTCAGGCGCCTGGCGCTGGATGCCCTTGGTGCTTCTCATGCCACTCTGTCTGTGGTGTTTACCTCAAGGGATGACAGATCCTCGCCGTTGGCAGGTCCATCTGTTAGATGTGGGGCAGGGGCTGAGCCTGGTGGTCGAGAAACAGGGGCATGGATTAATCTATGATACCGGCGCCGCCTTCGGTGAGCACTTTAGCTACGCAGAAAGGGTGATCCAGCCCTTCTTGCATTACCGTGGTATAGGCAAGCTTGATTACTTGGTGTTGAGCCATGGGGATAACGACCACGCCGGCGGCGCCAACTATTTGTTGTCCCAGCATCCTGAGGTCAAGCTTGTGACTGACCTCGACTATCCTGGTGCCATGGACTGTCGCCCCAAGAGCATGCACTGGCGGGGACTAACCGTCGAGCTACTGGGGCCGCGAGAGGCTGGCGTTGGCAACAATGCTTCCTGCATAGTTCGGATAAGTGACGGCAGTCGAAGCGTGCTTATCCCCGGGGATATCGAGCGTGAGGGTGAGCAGTCGCTCCTGACGCAGACGCCAGAGGTGACCAGTACCGTGTTGATCGCTGCGCATCACGGCAGCAATACCTCATCGAGCAGCACCTTTATTCAGGCAAGTGCGCCAGACATAGTGCTCTATGCGGCTGGGTTCAACAATCGTTATGGCTTTCCCAAGGCCGATGTGGTTAGGCGCTTCAGCGAGACAAAGGCGCGCCAATACAGCACTGGAGACAATGGTCAGCTCAGTTTAACGCTGGACGAAGAGGGCGTTTTAGTCTCGGGTTATCGCCGGGATTTGGCGCCATTTTGGTATAATCAACGCTTTGAATTTGGTGAGTTTGGCAATCCAGAGTAGAATACGCTTTTTTGCATCTATTGATAGAATCCCGAATGACAAATGCTTCGAAAAGTGAAGTTAGCAGCGTTTTTCTTAGACTGCTGACCTATCTTGTCCCGCTTAAAGGGGTGTTATTTCTGTCTGTGTTCGGCCTAGTGCTTTATGGCTTGGTGGACGCAACCTTTATTTATTCAATTAAACCCTTTATCGATCAGGGCTTTGCCAGCAATGTACCGACCACTCCCGGTTTGGTGGAAGGCGTCGATCTCGGCATGAGTGGCGGCTTTAACTCCGACAGTGATGTGTTAAAAACCGCGCCCTTTGTGGTGATTGGCCTGTTTACCCTCAGGGGACTGGCTAACTTTTTATCTACCTACGGCATCTCCTACATCAGCGCGCGCATGATCATGGATATGCGTCAGCAGGTGTTTGAACATTATCTCAAGCTGCCCGTCAGCTATATCGATGCCGAGAGCAGCGGTAATTTGATCTCCCGGGTCACCTTCGATACCGAGCAGATCGCCAGAGCGTCCGGCAGTGCGTTGATCACCATAGTGCGTGACGGTATTACTGTGATTGGTATGTTGGGGGTGATGTTTTACAACTCCTGGAAACTCTCGCTCTGTATCCTGATTGTCGGGCCCTTGATTGGCCTGGTGATTGCCGTGGTCAGCCGTAAATTCCGTAAGGTCTCTAAACAGATCCAGACCGCCATGGGTGGGGTGACCTCGGTCACCGAGCAGATGATTAAAGGCCATAAGAATGTGTTGGTCTTCGGTGGTCAGCAGGCCGAGTCCCAGCGTTTTGCCAAAGTGAACGACGATAACCGCTCGCGCACCATGAAACTGGCCCTGGCCCAGGCAATCAGCCAGCCTTTGGTGATGGTGATAGGCTCCCTGGCGCTGGCCTTCGTGCTCTATGCGTCAAGCCTTGAGAGCATGCGTGCAGATCTTACCGCAGGTACCTTTGCGACCATCTTGGCGGCCATGCTCGCCATGTTGCAGCCAATTAAGAGCCTGACCCGTGTCAACGCCGAGTTTCAGCGGGGGATCGCCGCCTGTAGTACCATCTTTGCGGTGTTAGACACGCCGGCCGAGGTGGACAATGGCACCTATGAGACGCAAAGAGTGGCGGGACGGCTGAGCTTCGACAAGGTTAACTTCCGCTATGACAATCAGGAAGGCTTGGCATTGAAAGATGTAGATTTTCAGGTCAATCCTGGCGAGACACTGGCCCTGGTGGGGCGCAGCGGTTCCGGTAAGTCGACCATAGCCAGCCTGATCACCCGCTTCTACTCGGATCTCGAAAGCGGTGATATTCGCCTGGATGATGTGAGCCTGAGAGACTATAAGCTGGCGTCATTGCGTCGTCAGGTGGCACTGGTGTCCCAGCAGGTCACCCTAATCAATGATACCATTGCAGCTAACATTGCCTATGCCTACCCGGGTGAGGTGAGTGAGGAGCAGATCATAGATGCCGCTAAGCTCGCCAATGCCTGGGAGTTTATCAGTAACATGCCCGAGGGGATCTATACCCAGGTCGGGGAGAACGGCGTCATGCTCTCAGGTGGTCAGCGTCAGCGTATCGCCATTGCCAGGGCGATACTGCGAGATGCGCCCCTGTTGATACTCGATGAAGCGACCTCGGCGCTGGACACCGAATCGGAGAAGGCGATTCAGACGGGGCTGGATAACCTCAGGCAGAACCGCACCTCGATCGTGATCGCTCACCGTTTGTCGACGGTTGAAAATGCCAACCAGATCTTGGTGGTCGATCAGGGCAAGGTGGTCGAGCGCGGCACCCATAGCGAGCTACTGACCAAGCAGGGGATCTATTACAACCTGTACCAGATGCAGTTTGGTAGCTAAGCACAATGCAGGCGTTGGTTAATCGTCTCTGGTATGACAGGCTGCCCGGTGTTCACTGGTTGCTTGTACTGCTGCTTCTGCCACTCAGTGGCTTGTTTTATCTATTGACGAGCCTCAGACGACAGCTGTTTCGTTTGGGGCTTAAGGCAAGCGCGCGGCTCGATGTGCCTGTGATTGTGGTGGGCAACATCACGGTCGGTGGCAGCGGCAAGACCCCCACGGTCATCTATCTCATCGAACTGCTTCGCCGTAATGGCTATCGCCCTGGGGTGATCAGCCGCGCCTACGGCGTCGAGTTTTCCGGCTGCAAGCGGGTTATTGCTGGTATGCCAGCGAGTGAAGTCGGCGATGAACCTGCCATGATAGTAGCGCGAACTCAGGTGCCTATGGTGATAGGCTGCGATCGTGTGGCCGCGGGTCAAGCCCTGCTCGAATGGCAAGCGGTGGACGTCATCATCAGCGATGACGGACTGCAGCATTATCGACTCGAGCGAGATGTCGAGATCTTAGTGCTCGATGGCAAGCGCCGTTTCGGTAATGGTCTGCTGTTACCTGCAGGCCCCCTGCGAGAGGGACGCTGGCGTCAGCGCACAGTCGATTTTACCTTAGTCAATGGTGAGAGAGCCCATTCGGAAGAGTTTGAGATGGCGCTGTCCCCCGGCAATTGGCGCAGGGTGGCCGACGGCGAGCTGGTCTCAGCTAATTTAACTGAGAGCCTAGCCGATAATCCGCTTTCTGACAATGTGGCTATCGCCGGGATAGGCAATCCACAGCGATTTTTCGATACCCTAACCCAACTTGGGGTTCATCCCGTTCACCAACATGCCTTTGACGATCATCAGGCCTACAGCCTAGCAGCCATAGAGACGGTCGCGGCGGGGCGAGGCGTGCTAATGACAGAGAAAGATGCGGTTAAATGTCGCGATTTTGCAAAGTCTAACTGGTGGTATCTGCCGGTAGATGCCAAGATAGCACCAGAATTTGAACAGCAATTGTTAACGCTGCTTGAGCGGCGCTAAAACGTACAACAAGGAAATTAACATGGCGTTTGATAAGAAACTTTTAGAGATAGTTGCCTGCCCTGTATGTAAGGGGAAGCTTGAATATGACAAGGCTAATCAGCAGCTTATCTGTAAGGCAGACCGTTTGGTCTATGCGATTAACGAAGGGATCCCCGTATTGCTTGAAAACAAGGCGACCCCTTGGAACGAAGAAGCTTAAGCCGCTTGGTGTAAAAAGTGTCGCTGTTTATCGCGTGGCATTCTTGAGACGTGTCGGTCGATACGTCTCTCGCTTTCTCCTCATAGGCGCCACCTATCAGTCAGTCTGGTGCCGCTCATAGTTTCCCCGCTTACGCCCCTGAAGATTGCATTTGCGCAAGCTTGCACACATAATCCCCTTTCACTTTTACCGGAGTATCTTGTGTGACTGTTTCTAGCCTTCAACATGTGATTGATAAACTGCTTGTCGAACATCAGGGCGAACGAATAGTTAGTTTCGAATACCAAGGTCGCAAGTATTGGCTTAAACAGGCAGAGCGTCTCACCGGCGCCATGCGCTGGCTAAAGTCCCAGCCCCAGGCGGCACTGCAGCTTGAGATAGCAACCCTTACTCAACTCGCCAAGAAAGGGGCTCCCGTGCCCGAACTGGTTGCCAGCGGTGAAGGGTTTCTGGTCGTGGCCGACGTAGGCATGCCGATTAATGCTTGGTTAAATGCTGAGATCGATGAGGCCGAGAAGCTCAAGATTTTACAAGATAGTGCAACCGGGTTGGCTCAATTGCATCTAAAAGGTTTGGCTCACGGCAGGCCTGCCCTAAGGGATATTTGTTGGCAAGCGGGTAATGTTTCCTTTATCGATTTCGAGGCAAATCAGCAAGACTGCGATATGCATAGGCAGCAGATCAGAGATCTCCTCGTCTATATCCATAGCCTGTATCGCTACATAGGACCCCATCCAGAGATTGTTGAACCTGTGATTGCTGCCTACCGTGCTGCGGGGGGAGAGTCGCTCTGGCAGGCTTCAAAGCAAGAGATGAAGAAGTGGCAGTGGCTTAACTATCTTATTGCGCCGCTAAAATCTATCGGTGGAAAGGATCTTCGTCCTGTCTATTGGCTTCTGCGTCACTTTAAACAGACCCATTAATTACTAGGGCCTGTTTATCTTTCGCGTTCATTTTTGCAGCATTCTGTATCGCTTTTATATAAGGCAGAGCGATTGTAATGTAGTGCACTACATCAATGAGTGATAACCCAGTAGAAAAATGATACAGACGCTGCCCGCAGGGTTCGTCTTGAGTACGTTCAACTCTTTGTTACTCGGCTTTTATATAGAATAACTATACTTCAAGCCTCATGCCGCGATTTGAACGTGCTCAATTAGAACAAAATTTGTTCTCAAAAGATAAACAGACCCTAAGCTTTCTCCCGCTTTTCATCCCTCCAGCAGTCAATTCTATGTCAGAACGACGCGATCGCTTGTGCATGATGAGGTAAAACTTGCTGTCTTGGGTTTTAATTCTGAGCTTCGTTGATAATTTGGTGCAATCAACTTTTTATGTAATTCTGCGTCGAGTTTTACACCAAGGTTTGTTGTTTTGACAACTTTTAGCTATTCGTTGCGCATTGATTTTCATGGGGTTTTAAAAATTGATTAAAAAATGATCAATTTTTGGTTGAGATTGACTGAGATTAATTGCTAGAATGCCCGAATTCTCTGGGCTGAAGCAGCCTGGAGGTTTAGTTCGAAAGCACTCTCGAAACGGCAAGCATTAAGTAATTAATGTACGCAAAGCCACAGGCCCTAATTGCATAGCAAAAGGGTGGCTGGGCTACCGAATGAGCGTTGATAGAGCCTTGTACTTGTACTTGGAGCTTTCGAAGTGATGTTGACTTTGAGAGGTCCTAGCTATGAGTTCAGTTCATTGCGCTGTTGCGCGTACCAATTCTACATCTACTTTCCTGAAAACCCTCGGTTTTGGCTTAATGGGGGCTGGCTTACTGTCTGCGTCAGCTATTATGCCTGTTCATGCTGATACTCATTCATCTATATCAGTTGCTCAAAGCGAAGTCGGTGAACATCAACTAAAAGGTGTCTTGAGTGTTGCCTATACCGACTATCAGGATGGAGAACTCCCAGAATTACATCATAAGTTGACGCTGGACGACGGCAGTGTCGTGCCTTTCAATCTTGTTGGGAAAAACCTCGAGCTGAGAAATGGCCAGGAAGTTACGCTGCCAAATAGCGTGCTTAAAAATCCTAATCTCTATCCTGAGCAAATTACCTTATTTGACGGCGGAGTCAGCTCTGCGACTTCGACGACTAGCAGTTTAGATGCCATCACCGTGACCGGTGACCGCAGCGTGCTAGTGATGCTGGTGAAATTTGAAAACTCTTCGAGTGAATATGCAAGTGTCGAACAAGCGAATGACTTGGTTTTTAATCAAGGTAATGCATTCTATCTGGAAAACTCAAATGGGAACGTCAGTTTGAGCGGCGATACCATAGGATATTTGACCCTTCCGCTTGATAAATTTGTATGTGATACCACAGCTATCGGTAACGAAGCCGACATAATAGCCCGTGATCAAGGCTTTGAGCCAAATGACTATGATCACGTGATGTATGTGATCGAAGCAAATCTGGGTTGTCGTTGGTCTGGTCAGGGCACTGTGGCAGGTTACCCAGGGCGTACCTGGATTAAAAATTTCCAGATTAAGACAGTTGTACATGAACTTGGCCACAACCTTGGGTTACATCACTCGCACAGCAAAGATTGTGGTGAGTCTGTTAGTGAAGGGACTTGTTCAACAACTGAGTACGGTGATATCTACGATGCAATGGGGGGAGCCGATGAGGGAGCCCATTTCAATGCATTCCAAAAGGAACGCCTGGGTTGGTTAAATAATCAAGTTACCACTGTGACCAGTGACCAAGTGATCACCTTAGATTATTACGAATCTTTAGAAAGCAACAGCACCCTTGCTGCAAAAGTCTATCTTGGTAACGACGCGAATGGTAATGCACGCTACTACTACTTGGAATATCGCACTCCAACGGGATTTGATGCATTTTTATTCGACAAATATGCCAACCTAGCAGATTCAATTATTCTGCGTGAGGGGACTGAAAACACGCCTGGTAGCAGCTACCTACTCGATAGTACGCCCATGAGCACCAGCAGCGATTGGACCGATAGTACCATAGGTGTTGGCCAGACTTTTTATGATGCAGATAATGGTGTGACAATTGAGCTGCTGGCAGTTGACGGCTATCAGGCAACAGTAGGCATTAGTCACTCAAGCGCAACCACTTGTATCGCCAAGGCGCCAAGTTTAACCGCTATGTCTTCGGGTAGTATGCAAACCTGGGAGCAAAAAAGCTTAAGTTATAGCCTGACTAACAACGATTCTGCAGATTGTCCAAGCACCAATGTGTCACTTGCCGCGACTCTGCCAACAGGATGGACTGGTCAGTGGGAGCAATCTGCCATGACGCTGGCACCACAGCAGACTGTTACCGTTAATTATACCCTGACAGTTAATGGTGATGTAGGTGCTCAGCAGCTCGCCTTGGTTGCAACACCTAGTAACGGTAAGACGAATGCTGAACTGTTGCAAACTATCACGGTAGAAGCGACGAGTGTTAACACGGCACCAGTTGCCCTGGCAGATACACTGACACTCAGTAGTAAGACAAGTGGCATTATTAGCGTATTAGGCAATGATAGCGATGCCGAGGGTGATCAGCTTACTGTTGTTACGGTTAGCGCACCGGCTAAGGGAAGTGTGGTGATTAATAGCGATAACACTATCACTTACATACCTGCTAAGTCATTTAAGTCGAGCGATAGCTTTACTTATACGATAAGCGATGGTGAGTTGCAGGCCACGGCAACCGTTAAAGTCAGCCTGACAACTAGTTCTGGCGACGGTGGTGGAAAGCCTGGTGGTAAAGGCAAGAACAAATAGTTTTAGAGTGTATTCTTAACAAAAAAGGGCCATAAGGCCCTTTTTTGTTGGCGTTGACAAGTAGTCACAACAAGGCTTCCTGCAATTGTGCTGTGATTTCTTTCAGGGCTTTATGGCTTGCCGCCGCTATTTGCTATGCATCCCAGAATCCGTTACCTAAAGTGCCCATTCTTGAGGTGCCGAGGATGGGAAATCGAGAGTGGCAGAGTGACATTTCGCCTGTTAGGTGGATATTGGTCGAGAGATGATTTCGTCGAGGTGAATGGTAATACCTTGGGGAGACAAAGACTCGACTAAGTCTAAGCCTTTACGATTATTATCACCAATGCCAACACGTCTTTTATCATGCTGGCTAAAAAAAGCCACCTGCGAAAGCAGGTGGCTGTGTCATTACTCCGAATAAATCTCTATTCAGGTTGAGGTTCAGGTTGTATTGGGCATAATGGACAGGTTGCCGTTACCTCATCTGTCAATTCTTCAGTTTCATTTACATCAAATATTGAGTATGCAGAAACAGTGACTGTATTTTGAGAATTCAGTCTATTGCCAGTAGGTAGCGTGCTAGGTCTGTAAGTATCAGATATTATTGCACAAACTGGATCGCCATTGACTAGGCCCGGTGCTTCTAGACATAGACCATTGTCACAACTACCGACTGCACAGTCTGTATCGAGTTCACAGGCTTGTGCTATGTCTAATGTATAAGATGCCAATAGATCAACGGTCGCATCAGTAATGGTTGCGTCTAGTGGGACATCACCTAAGTTACAAGAGACGATATCGTAGTCGACACTCAATATTACCTCGCCACCATCTTCAACCAGCTCTGATGTACAGACTTTGGTTAAATCAATCGCTGGGTTGAGATCCAAAGAGCTACATTCGATAGTATATTCGTCGCTAGCTGAGGAGCTACCAAAGTCTACAGTTGCCTCTATGGTGTTCATTGGTGGATTGTCATCGGTAAAGAAAGTGCCTGAATAGGTGAACGATTCTCCACCTGGGAGTCCTAGTCCGCCGTTGAAATAACCAACTGTTTCGTCAATGACAACATCATCGCTTGTGTCTAGAGGTGTACCAGCATCATCCACTAGCATGAGTGGGAAGTCAGCATCATAAGCACCCGAACCGTCATTGGTAACGGTTGCTTCGAATGAAGCGACATAGGTTTTCGTTGTGTTGTCACTGGCTAGCGCTAGTCTTTCTACCTTACAGGTTTTAGTGACCATGATACTACATAGTGGGAATTCACCACCGATGAAGTCTTTAAGCTGAGCGGTTTCAGAACGTGAGGAACGCGTTTCAATTAAGAAGCTGCTAAAACATGGGATATTATCTCCCAAGATCTCACTAACGTTCACTCGACCCTCAAAGAATGATTCGTGGGGATAAGTAGCTGTTGAGCCATCTTTGGCCATATAGTCCCACACTGTCATCTGTGAGTCGTCTTCGTTGGTGATCGCACAGGCTTCTTCCGCCACATTTAGCGCGTCACATTTAGCACTGGTGGCTGCATCGGCCTCAGAGTTGTAGAGCACTTTCAGGTTGTCTGACACATCACCGCCGCCTTCAAGCCATTCCATGACTTGGACGAAGGGTTCTGCATTACTGCCTTGTGGATACTCCATCACAATAAATAGGTCGCCATCTGTATGTTGACCGGTAAATCGATTGGCTCCGTCAGGGCCAACATCGGCCTGGAAGAACCAGAAACCGAAGATCGCGTCACCACTGTTGGCATAACGGTCGGCGCCAAAATAGAAGATGAGATCGTTATTACCGTCACGATAGGCCGCGGCGATACCGTTTCTAATATCATCTTTATCGGGGACGGAACCGTCCTTGTACCACCACTCGGTGACATCGTTGATATCTTTCGAGCCCCCTTTCCAGAAGATTGTCTTGGGTGGCAGATCCGGTATAACGCCTGCTTGACCTGTTTCTCTATCGACTGAAATTGCTATTGCTCCAGCGCCGTTCTCAATGACTTGCTCCCAGTCATTCATATTGTCATATTTTACGTTACCGTCGAGTTCGAGTTGATCGTCGGCGGCAAATGCGCTCGCAGCGGTAAAGCAGGCTGCACAACACATGATTGCAAGTTTATTGAATCTCATTGTCGTATCTCCTACAAATTTGATGACTTCTGTTCCTTGTTGCTATGGCTTAACTTCTGCCATCAAAACCAGGATCATTTTCTCAAAAGTGTTTACTTAGACTTACTTGTTCGGCGTATGCCGCTTTTTAGTAACTGCAGAGGATGTGAAAAAAAGGCTGTCCATATGCAGTATCCAAATCGATGTTCTATTAACAGCAAGCATTAGGCCAAAAGGGTAAGTCAATGATATTCAGTGCTTTGTGTGGTTTATGGTTTAGGTGGGGGAGCCGGTGTGTTACAAATGTGGAACACAGTGCAAAGTTCAAACTTGAGGTGGACAAGAGCCTAGTGATGGGCGAAAAGAGTTTCGGATTCGTCAATTTTTGGCAAAGCTAAATGAGAGATATTGTGCGAGCCTGGTTGTTGCGCCGCAAAGTTGAAAAGTGAGCAAATTAAAGGTCCTTCGTTCAAAAACACTTTGCGGCGATTTATTTGAGTTAGTTGGCTTGGGGAGACGGTTCCAGGGCATCTATGCTGGCTTTAAAGACGTCAAAACTTTGCGCCCCGATAAGAAGCTTAGGTTTGAGCAGCCGATTGTTCTCCAGTCTTCCTATGAGGAAGCTTGGGGTGCCACGAACACCTACCGATGAGCCATAGCTTATATCTTGCTTAATCTTATTCATGATGGCTTGATCTTTCAGGCAGGCAGTGAATTTAGTCATGTCCAGAGAGAGCTGTGTCGCCGTGTCTTGGTAGAGTTTTTCCCCTAGCTGTCGCATGTTTTTAAACAGCGCATCGCGCATAGGCCAATAGGCGTCTTGTTGCAGGCTACAGTTGGCGGCAATGGCAGCCCCTTTGGCCTTAGGGTGAAAACCTAAAGGGAAGTCCCTAGCAATATACTTCACCATGCCGGTGTCGATATAGTCGCTCTTGATCTTGGTGAAGGTATTGTCCATATATCGCTTGCAGTAGGGGCATTGAAAATCTGAAAATTCAATGATGGCTATTCGAGCCGTGGCTTTTCCTATGGAGGGGAGTTTACCATCCTCATCTGGGTTGTTTTGTGTCGGTAGATTGCGATGTTGCAGCTTCTGGCCTCTCATGACTACTGTGTGTATCTCTTTGATCTGACTGCCCATGATGGCCACTTGTTGTTGAAGTTGGCCAACCTCTTGTTTCAGATAGGCAATCTCCTGTTCTTGTTTGTCATCATTTGTTTGCTGACAGGCTGCAGCGAAAAACAGTAAAGATAGGCAGACTATCACTGTCGAATGAGTTGATGGCATAAGTCGATCCTCGTTTGGTGCCACTGACTTGGCTATAGCTTAATCTTGCACTTCTTGATGAGGCGATAGAAAGTCGTTCGGGAGATGTTGAGTTCACGGGCCGCCGCCGAGATGTTGTGGTTATTGCGCTTAATGGCGGCCAATAGCAGTTCGGTATCAATTTCGGTTCTGTGTTGCGCCAGATCGACCACATCGGAGTCATCGTTTGCCGAACATGCGAATTTAATGCCCAGGTTGGCTTCGGTGATGATGTCGCTTTCGGTCATGATGATGGCGCGTTGAATGCGGTTTTTAAGTTCGCGCACATTGCCCGGCCATTGGTAGTTGGTCATGGCGAGTAATGCGTCCTGGTGAAACTGAAATTGACGATTGGGTGGAGCAAGTTTAGTTAAGTAGTCTTGAGCCAAGAGAGGAATATCTTGCTTATGTTCTCTCAGGCTGGGTAACTCAATTTGTATGATATTGATTCGGTAAAACAAATCCTCTCTGAATTTGCCCTCTTCGACGGCATTCTCGAGATTAACATGGGTCGCGAATATGATGCGGCAATCCACTTCTGTGGTCTTTTGACCACCGATACGCTCGATGTAGTGCTCTTCAAGAAACTGCAGCAGATTGATTTGCAATTCGAGTGACAGATCACCAATCTCATCTAAAAACAGAGTGCCTTTGTTGGCGCGCTCGATTCGGCCTATGTATTGCCGGTCGGCGCCGGTGAAGGCGCCTTTCTCGTGACCAAACAGCTCTGAATGGATCAGCGTTGGCGGCAGGGCGCCACAGTTAACCGTGATAAAGGGGCCATTTTTACGAGACGAGAGTGAGTGGATTAAGTTGGCGCACAGGCCTTTTCCCGTACCGGTTTCGCCACCTATCAACACAGTTTCATCTGACTTGGCGATCTTATAAAGGTTGTCACGCAGGGTTTGCATGACCTTAGATTCACCAAAGAAGAAAGATTTTGACTGGTGTGTAGTCTGCTCTTTGCTCCAACGTTCATTTAACTGAGCCATGCCACACAGGTGGCCCAAGGTGTGGTTGAGTCGTTGCCAATCTATAGGAAGGTGATGAAAATCCAGGAAGTAATCTGTAAAACAGAAACACAGATTATCCATCTTCTTAGGACTGTCTAAGGAGATCGCCAGCCAGAGTAAGCCGGGTTGGCGCGCTGAGAGTAGTTCTATTGCGCGCAGCACAACCTGCTGATGGGGGAGATCTATGATGGCGATGGCGATTTGGCAAGGGAACGACTCTAGCGCCTTGTAGGCCGCACTAAGGGTGCCAGCATGATTGAAATGCCACTGGGAAGCGTTAGTTTGTTTATCGGCAAGACATGCCTCATCCGTGAGGTTTAATACCAATATGTTACGTTCCTTGTGAGTTAAATTCCTCTTACGGTTACTCACGCTGAATCCTTAGCCGGGGCCCCAAGACAGCCAATGCATTTGCTATATAGGATGCTTAAATTTTAGGAAAGCTTGGTGCGAACGCAAGTTGATAGTGTATCTAATTATGATTATTTCCATGTGCAGTCAATGCCACCGAAGATGCCTTGTGGTGCGTAGAATCGCGGGGATTATCAGCCTGGTTTTAATGGCGCTTTGCTCCGAGTTCTCATCAAGCTCATGTGTGCTTGTTTTTATGTGTTTTTTCCTAGAATGGGTGCATTGTGTGTCTTGATAACTGCGCTGTTATTGAGGTGGAATTATGTTGGCTCATGAAGTGGTGGCAGGTTTTACCATGAAAAAGCGCAGCCCTTACAGCTGCGCTTTAATTTGTCAGGTTGGGACTGGTTTGCTGTTGCCAGAACTACTACCTCTTATAGGTTAGTTCGCCTTAAGGCCGTTATAGAGAGTCTCTATCCAGGTTTCCTGAGAGATAAATTGCCACTCCCATTGCTTGAGTGCCTCGGGTAGGCCTTGTTGCTTGATCGCGCCGAGCGACTTGCCCGATTTCAGCTGGGTGTTCATCCAGTCGATAGAGGTGTCTAACATCTGCTTGAACTTGATGAGATCCTGCTTGTTGGCGAGACCGCCGTGGCCTGGGATGATTTTAGCCTCGTCATCGATCTTGGCGAGGAGTGTGGCAACGTTGTCGCGAAAACCGCCCACAGAGCCGCCGGCCTTGAGATCGATAAAGGGGAATCTGTCCTTAAAGAAGAGGTCACCCATATGTACCACTGGGGCATCACGCCAGAAGATCACGCTATCACCATCTGTATGGCCCGCTGGCAGATACATCAGGGAGAGGGTGTCGTCATTGAAGTGGATCTTAATGCCCTGATCATAAGTGATGCTGGGTAAGGCCTGTTTGCTATAGTCTTCGTCACTTGCTAGCCGTTTGAGCACATTGTCATGGGCGAAAATAATGCCTTGTTGGCCAAAGATGCTGTTACCGCCTGTATGATCCCCATGGTAGTGGGTATTGACGATATATTTGGGCTTACCGGGCTGAATGTTGGCCAGAGCAGCGCTGATTTTATCTGCCAGTGGCGCAAATTGATCGTCGATGATCAGCAGGCCATCTTCCCCCGCCGATACGCCTATGTTGCCGCCCGCGCCACTTAGCATGTAGACCTGTTCAGTCAGTTTAGTTGCTGTGATTTCGACCTCGGCAAATTTATCATCGGCGGCCAGGCAGCCTAGGCTTGTGCCGTAATTGCCGATGAGCAAGCCTGCAAGGGCGAGACGTAAGATGTTGTTCATAAGTGGACCTTCTTCTTTATTACCGATTCAGTTTATATAGTTGCATAATAAAAAGGCTGCAAGATGCAGCCTTTGATTTGGGGAGTCTTTAGTGTGCCCAGGGCATGATGCGCCGGGTGAACCTGTCGGCGTTGCCTAGCTTGATCGCCGCCTGATGGCGCATGCGATACAAGGCCTGATAGCAGAGTGGCACCAGGTATAGACTGGTAAGCGTCGAGAAGCTCAAGCCGCCAATGATGGCGATCGCCATAGGCGAATAGGGTGGGCCACCGCCTCCAATCTGGGTATCACCCATGGCCAGAGGGATAAGGCCCAGCACCGTGGTACCTACAGTCATGAGTACGGGACGCAGACGGGTGATACACACGGCTTCTATGGTGGCCGACAGGCGATCCAGCTCGGGTGTCTTCTGGTTGATCTGGTCGACTAACACTATGCCGTTGTTCACTACGATACCCATCAAGATCAGAATCCCTATCATCGCCATGATCGACATATTGGTGCCCGTCAGCAGCAGCGCCCAGAACACCCCAGTGATGGAGAAGAGGATAGAGGTGATGATGGCCGTTGGCAGCAGCAGGGATTCGAACAGGGCGGCCATGACGATATAGATCATGGCGATGGCCAAGATCATATTGGTTGCCATGATGGCCTGATCTTCATCCTGACGCTGGAAACCGCCCCGTAGCGAGTAACCATAGCCTGCGGGGAACTGCACCGCATCCATCACCTGGGTGATTGCTTTTTGGGCCTCTTCCGTGGTCATCTCATCCAGGTTGGCACCGATAGAAAGCGCGGTCTGACGATCATAGTGACGGATAGTATCGAAGCGCGGACGAATCGAGATCTCGGCCAGACTCTGCAAGGTATAGACGCGATTGTCCTGACGCACTATGGGCAGCTCTTTCAGTCTTTCGAGCGACTCACGCCACTGTTTATCGTAGGCCAGCTCGATACGTAGCTCACCGCTGGGATCGTGTCTGAAGGAGCGCAGCGGCGACCCCCTAAGAGCCATGGACACGCTGCGGGCAAGCTCACTCAGGCTGAGATCCAGTCTCGCTGCCATGGTGCGATCCAGCTCGATGATCACCTCCTGCTGTGTGCTGTTAAGCTCAGAGCGCACATCGATAAGACCGTCTATCTTGGCCAGCAGCGGCACCACCTGCTCACTGATGGTGATCAGTTCGCTGGTGGAACGGCCTGTGAGGGTGACACGTATGCCGTTGTTGTCGTTACCCCAGCCAAATTGTGGCTTGGCGATGGAGAACTTGGGGAAACCGTCGCGGATCTTGCGCTTAAGCGCCTTGATATCTATGTCGGAATCTTCCTGTAGCAGCAGGGTTGATTGGCCTCTGTCGGCCGAGAAGTAGCTGTAGACAGAATCGATATAGAATTCCTCTTTATTGGCGTAGAGGTAATCTTCCATGCGGTTAATCATCGCCTCGGTGACATCTAGGCTATGACGCCCCTCCACCTGGTAGTTGATGTAGAGACGGTTGTTGCCCTCGCCGTCGTTTTGATCTTGTTGGACCATGCTCAGCGGCAGTGCCGTCGAGGCCAGGATGATCACGGCAATCAGCCCTGAGCGTTTGGGTCTGTGTAAGATCCACGCCAGGCTGCGTTCGTAGAAAGACTCGAGCTTGCTCTGCTTTGGGTTAGTGTCGATGTCGAAATGCAGCTTAGTTAACATCAAGGGGATCAATGTTTTCGCCACTAACAGCGATGCCGCCAGCGAGATACAGATGGCGATGGCCACATGCTCCAGGAAGATGGTTAGCTCTACCTTGACGCCGAAGATATTGGGCAGAAACACAATCGCCGTGGTGAGTGTACCGGCCAGTACCGCCAGGGCAACCTTGTTCACCCCTGTGAGTACGGCTTCGGATGTCGAGGCCTTGCCTTGATGCTGTTTCTCCTGCAGCACGCTCTCACTGACCACCACCGCATTGTCTATCAGCATGCCCACCGCAAGCAGTAGCCCCATCATGGAGAGGATGTTCAGGCTGTAACCTAAGAAATACATGCCCGCCAGTGTCATACACAGGGAGATGGGCACAGAAGAGACCACAACCAGGGTCATCTTAAGGTTGCGTAAAAACAGGTAGAGCACGGCAAAGGAGAGCAGGGCGCCGATAAGACCTGCCGCTAGCAGGTCCGATAGCGAGGATTTCACCCCATAGGCCTGATCTTCCATGATAAACAGCTTGATGCCGTTGAATTGCTGATCTTGTTTGGCCGCCTCGATCACCTTGAGCACACGCTCAGAGACATCCACCAGGTTGGCACCAGACTCTTTGAACACATCCAGGCCAACTGCGTACTTTTGATCTAAGTGTCGACCGTCTAGGCGCTCGGGCAGGGCATAGCGAATGCTGGCGATATCGCCCAGGGTGACGCCAGGGATCAGCACTAGGGCAGAAATATCGTCGAGATCGCGAAACTCACCCTTTGGCGATACCTGATACACTCGGGTGTTCGCCCTGAGTGTCCCCGCGCTGACGATGAAGTTCTCCTGTCCCAATCTTTGCTGCAGCATGGCACTACTTATTCCTGTGGCACTGAGCTTATCGGCATCGATTCTTATCTCTATCTGCTTCTGCTCGACGCCATACAGGGTCACCTGAGAGACACCTTCGACTCGCTCTAACGGCTTCTTCAGCTGTTTATCCAGCAGATCGAAGGCGCCAGAGAGCTCTCGTTCACTTGAGATACGTATTGTCAGCACAGGCATGTCGGCGGTCGAGAACTGACGGATAAAGACGCGTTCGACATCTTTAGGCAGCAGGTGGCGCACCGCATCCACCTTTTCCCTGGCCTCCAGGCTCTTGGTGGAGACATTCTCGCCCCACTTCATTCTAAGCTCGATCTCGGCGCCGTTTTGCGACGAGCGGGATCTCAACTCCTCGATCCCCCCCATGGTGGCGAGGGACTCTTCTAGGACGTTGGTGATCTCACGCTCCACCTCGGCAGGGGTTGAGCCCTTGTAGGGGACTTCAATCAACACCTGGGGCATCTCGATGCCGGGAAACATCTCAAGCGGCAACAGGCGACTCGAGGCCAGACCAAAGAGCAGTATGGCCACGAAGAACATGCTGGTGGTCACGGGTCTGGCAAGGGCTAACCGGGTGATATTCATGCTGATTCTCCCTCATGAGCCACTTCGGCCGGCGCGTTAAAGGCCTTGCGATCGAACAGGGCGTATAGCGCTGGGATCACCACGAGTGTCAGCAGGGTGGCCAATGACAGACCGAAGATAACGGTGATCGCCATGGGCGCACGTACCTCGCTGCCATCGCCTAAGCCCAGTGCCATCGGCGCCAGACCCAGAGCCGTCGTCATCGTGGTCATGACGATAGGGCGCAGACGTGACTTGGCGGCCTCTTCGATGGCGCTGAGTTTTTCGATGCCTTGTTGACGCAGCTGATTGATGCGATCGACCAGGACGATGGCGTTGTTAACGACGATACCCGCCAGCATGATAAGCCCGATGAAGACCACTACACTCAGGTGGGTCTGAGTAATGAACAGGCCAAAGATGCTGCCGCCTACCGCCATAGGTACGGCGATAAGAATAAGCAGCGGATGCACCAGGGACTCGAACTGACTCGCCATAACCAGGTACACCAGGAAGACGGCCAAGATCAGGGCGATCTGCAGCGACTGGAACGAGTGCTCCATCTCTTCATTCTGGCCGCCGAAGCGCACCTGAATCGAGCTAGGCAGATTCTGCTGGTCTATGATGCTTCTCGCCTCCAGCACGGCGTCGTTAAGATCGCCATAGGCGAGGTTAGCTGACACGATAGCCACGCGTTGCTGGCTGATACGGTTGATGGCAGAGGGGCCCAGATTCAAGGAGACATCGGCAACGGCGCTCAGTGGAATAGGCTGATTGCTGTTGGGGTTGATGATCATCGAATCGATATCGCTTATCTGGTCGCGCTCCTCGAGTTCGCTGCGCACCAGGATGTCGATCTTTCTGTCGCGTACCGTGTATTGGCTGGCCACAGTGCCACCGATGCGCTGGGCGATGCGGTTAGCGACGGTTGGCGCGTCCATGCCCAACGCGGCGAGACGAGCATGATCGAAGCGGATGCTAAGCTCTGGCTGGCCATCACGCAGGCTGGTGTTGAGGTCGGCGAAACGATCTGAGTCCGACAGGGCGCTGATGAGGTTATCCGCGGTCTGTTTAAGTTGGGCCAGATCATAACCAATCACTTCAATCTCCAGTGGTGTCTTGAAACTAAACAACTCCGGATGTTGGATCTTGGCCTCCAGCTCAGGGATACGCATAGCCGTGATGCGCAGCACTCGGGTGACCGCATCGAAGGCTTGATGATCGGCGAGTACCACCTGCAGACGGCCCCAGTTTTCGCCGCCGCGCGATGTATCTGAGGTCATCAGGCCGCCGCTACCGGCTTGGCTGTAGGCATGTTTAACATCTTCTCTGTCCTTGATGGACAAGGCCAGCTTCTGTAGGACTCTGTCGGTTTCACTCACCTCAGTGCCCGGAGGCAACAAGACCTCGACATAAAACTCACCCTGGTTCATCGGCGGAATCAGCTCCATGCCCAGTCTTGGCACTAGGCTCATGGTACCTATAGTGAGAGTGAGGGCGATGGCCATTGTTAGCCAGCTGAATTTCAGCGCCTGGCGCAGCAGCTTGTGATAAACCCTCTCGAGCAACTTATAGAACCAGTTAAATACCGCGCTGATGGGGCGCATGATCAGGCCCGCAAGCCAGGATAATGCGCGGCTAAGCATTAATACCAGTGTCAGCAGCAGTGATGGCAAGTAGCTAAACAATAGCACGAAGGGGAAAGAGCAGACGGTGGCGCCATAGTGCTTTACCTTGGCAAACTTAGTGTCGAGAACCGGCTTTTCGCGTTTCTGCACCAGATGTGGCAGGGCCTTAAAGCCTTCTCGCGATGCCAACATAGGAATCGTGGTGAGCGCAACCAGCAGCGAGGCGAGTAGGGCAAAGGTCACTGTTAAGGCTTGGTCAGAGAAGAGGGCGCCGGCAACACCGTCGACAAATACCAGTGGTACAAATACCGCCAGCGTCGTCATGGTGGAGGCGAAGATAGCCCCAGCCACCTCTTTAGTGCCTGTCACCGCGGCGTCGAGCTTGTTCATGCCCAGCTTGCGGCAGCGGTCGATGTTTTCCAGCACCACGATGGCATTATCCACCAAAAGGCCCACCGCCAGCGCGATACCGCCCAGCGACATGATGTTGAGACTGATGTCGGCGAAATACATCATGTTAAAGGTAGCGATAACCGAGAACGGGATCGAGATGGAGATGATAAGGGTCGGCACTATGTCCCTGAGGAACAGGTAGATCACCAGCATAGACAGCAGACTACCTATCAGCGCCGCCGAGGTCACCTCGCTCACGGCGCTCTCGATAAACTCTGACTGGTCATAGATCACCTTAAGCTCCGCCTTCTCGTTTAGCTTCTTCAGGGTATCGAGCTTAGCGGTGACTTTGCGGGCCACGGCAACCGTGTTGGCATCGCCTTCCTTATAGATGGCCAGCTCGATAGACTCGGCCGAGCCGATACGGGTGATGTCGTTGCGCTCCTTATGGGCGTCGATGATGTCCGCCACCTCGAACAGACGTACCAGGGTCTGGTTATCGCGATAGACGATGATCTGACCCAATTCATCTAAGGAGTTGAACTGGTTCAGAGTACGAACCAGGTACTCTTTCTCGCCCTGTACTACCTTACCGGCAGAGAGGTTGATGTTTTCGGCGGCGATACGCTCGCGGATCTTGTCGGCGTTCAGGTTAAGCTGAGTCAGCTTCTCCTGGTTCAGCTGAATATGCACCTCTTGCTCCAGACCGCCCGAGAGCCTGACGGCGGCGACACCGCTGAGTGACTCCAGCTGACGCTTAAGCTCCTCCTCGGCAAAGGTGCGCATCTGCTTGAGTGACTGATCATCGGCGTCGGGCAGGGAGAGCGCCAGACGCACGATTGGGTCTAAGTTAGGGTTAAAGCGTAGCAAGAGTGGCTTCTTGACATCCAGTGGTAGCTCTATGGTATCTAGCTTTTCCCTGACCTCCAGGCTGGCCATATCCATGTCAGTGCCCCATTCAAACTCGAGCACCACGTCGGACATGCCTGAGCGGGAGATGGAGCTAATCTTGCGCAGCCCCTTCACTATACCGGCGGCTTCTTCGATAGGCTTAGAGACCAGCTGCTCTACCTCTACCGGTGCCGCGCCTTCATATTGGGTGCGTATGGTGATGGTGGGGTAGCTGAGATCCGGCAGGAGTTTCACCGCCAGGCGAGAGAAGCCCACCATGCCAAACAGGATCACCGCCAGCATAAACATCCACACGGATACCGGCCGTTTAACGGAAGTATTAATAATCGACATAAGTTAAGTTCCCGTTATTGTTGTGCGCGAGCAACGTCTAGTTGGCTGATCACTTCAACTAAGGATTGATCTTTCAGGTTTTGTTGACCGCGGATCACTATCTGCTCGCCCGGCTCTAGCCCTGAGACTACCTCAACGGTATCGGCCTCGCGATAACCTAGGGCAACTTCGCGGCGCAGGGCATTTTCACCCTGGACGACATACAGGGCGTATTGGTTGTCCTGATTGACTACGGCGTTGTAGGGCACTGTGATCACATTGCTGTGGGTGTCGTATCTCAGCTCTACGCGAGTAAACATACCCGCCTTAAGCTGTGCGTTTTGGTTGGGAACCGATAGCGTGACCTTAAAGGTACCGCTTTGGGGATCCACTATGGGGCTGATCCGCAGCACCTTGGCATGTATGGTCTCTTTGGTATGCTTGTTGGCATAAAGCTCGGCCTCCTGGCCTAAACGCAGGCTCTGAAGCTGTGCCTCTGGCAGGTGCACTATGCCGTATAGCTCGTCTTGATTGACCACATAGAATAGCTGTTCAAACTCTTTAGCCATGTTGCCGGCCTTCACGTAGCGCTTGGCGACCACACCGTCGATAGGGGAGCGCACCATGCTCTCCTGAACTTGCAGCGCGGCAAGGTCGCGCTTGGCAATCGCCGCTTGTAGGTTATATTCGAGTTTGGCCATGGAGTCGGCGCTGATGAACTCTTTATTGCTCATCTTCTTCAAACGGTTGAGCTCCTGCTCGATGATCTCCACTTCGGCCTGCGAACGGGCTAAGTCGTAGCGTTGGCGCTTGGCATCGATAACCGCTAACAGCTGTCCCTTGGTGACGCGATCGCCTTCTTCTACCTTAATGGATTCGATAAGCCCGGCAATGCGACTGACCACGTCTGCTTCCTGAGGGGCTTCCAGGGTAGCTGTAGTGCTATAAAAAGAGGAAACATCACCTTGTATGACGGTCGTGGTTTCGACGGGGACGGCGTACTTTTCTTCTTCTTTCTTTGTTTCCTCATTGCCACATGCACTGAGTACGGCAACAAAAAGTAGGGGGAGTGCCAACTTAAACTTTGAAAAAGATTCCATGTGAAGATACCTATGTTATTTATCCAATTAGCCTTAGTAAGCACAACGCGTGCCAAAAAGTTAAACCTATTTATATCAGTTGCTTACATCAAATCCTGCCCGGGCGCGGTGAGTTTGTTAACTGGTTTGTAGCGAAAATGTTTAACATGTGATGCTTTTGACTAATCTACAGTTAAGACCTATTGCCAAGGTCAGTGCAAATTGGATTTGATACAAAATGTATCTCAAGTATTAACCCTATCTTGCATGGCGACGATGACACAAACCAAAGGGCGCAAGGGAGTCGGTCGTCGATAAAAACTCAAGGCACCAAACTTTAGTCATATAACTTTAGTCATATAAAGTAGGGGGGTTAACACTCCTCATATAAGCTTCGGCGTTTAAGGCTGGATATAAAAGGTCAGCGACAGAAGGGTCGGCATCAGAAGGCGCGGAAGTCAGAACGATGTGGGATGAAATGGAAGAAGGAGGGATGAAAGAGAGGCATAAAAAAAGCACCCCTAGGGATGCTTTTTAAGATTAGGCCGCAGTGATTAACGCTGGTCCAGTTTGACGAAGTCGCGTTCTGCCGAACCTGTGTAGAGCTGGCGTGGACGGCTGATCTTGTGACCAGGCTGATCCAGCATCTCTTTCCAGTGAGCAATCCAACCAACGGTACGCGCAAGGGCGAACAGTACGGTGAACATGCTGGTTGGAATGCCGATAGCCTTCATGATGATGCCCGAGTAGAAATCGACGTTTGGATAGAGCTTCTTCGATACGAAGTACTCATCTTCCAGTGCGATACGCTCAAGTTCCATCGCCACATCCAGTAGTGGGTCATTAACCTTAAGCTCTGCAAGTACTTCGTGACAGGTTTCGCGCATAACCTTGGCGCGAGGGTCGAAGTTCTTGTAGACCCGGTGACCGAAGCCCATCAGACGGAAAGGGTCTTCCTTATCTTTAGCACGAGCGATGAACTCAGGAATACGATCGACAGTACCGATCTCTTCCAGCATGTTCAGGCAAGCTTCGTTAGCGCCGCCGTGTGCAGGGCCCCATAGTGAAGCGATACCCGCTGCGATACATGCAAATGGGTTGGCACCCGATGAACCGGCTAGACGCACGGTAGAAGTCGAGGCGTTTTGCTCGTGATCCGCGTGCAGAATAAAGATACGGTCCATGGCGCGCTCGATGATTGGGTTAACCTTGTACTCTTCACAAGGTACCGCAAACATCATGCTTAGGAAGTTGCCCGCATAGCTTAGGTCGTTACGTGGGTATACAAATGGCTGACCAATTGAATACTTGTAACACATAGCGGCGATAGTCGGCATCTTAGAGACTAAACGAAACGCCGCAATTTCGCGGTGATGTTCGTCGTTAACGTCAAGAGAGTCTTGGTAGAATGCAGACAATGCGCCTGTCACACCACACAGCATGGCCATTGGGTGTGCGTCACGGCGGAAACCACGGAAGAACGAAGCCAGTTGCTCGTTAACCATAGTGTGAGTCTTAACCGTGTAAACAAATTTGTCGTATTGAGCCTTGTTAGGTAACTCACCGTAAAGCAGTAGATAACAAAGATCTAAATAGTCTGAATCGACGGCAAGTTCGTCGATCGCGTAACCACGGTGTAAAAGTATACCTTGGGCGCCATCAATGTAAGTGATAGCTGATTCGCAGGATGCTGTCGCTAGGAATCCTGGGTCAAATGTAAAATGACCTTTGCTACCGAGTTTGCTGATGTCGA
This sequence comes from Shewanella aquimarina, assembly GCF_023349185.1. GTDB lineage: Bacteria > Pseudomonadota > Gammaproteobacteria > Enterobacterales > Shewanellaceae > Shewanella > Shewanella aquimarina. Next base: position 225,429 of record NZ_JAKIKY010000006.1, read on the forward strand.
TAACATCAAATCCCGCCGTTCCTTTCTTGATAGGCAGGTCAATCGAATCGTTCCCTGGTAGTTCCAATTTGGCTATATTATCAGCCATACCCCGTTCTCCTTACTTCATTCTTATGTGAGTGCGGCTTTGTCAAACGCCAATACTTTACAGTGAATCTAGATCACATTTCAATTTAAATAAGCGTTTAAATTCGTTAGACCATGGTCTTAATTTGACGTAAGTGCCCGCCAATACAGCGACTTGGCAGATTTTTTTACCAAAAAAACAAAATTTGCATAATGTGATGTTTGTATTTGACATTTGTGGGGCGTATACTTGCTTCGGCTCGAAAGAGCTGCAAACAAACCAATTCGAAGACCATTATTTACATACTTATTTAGTGATTTTTGAATTAGTTAACTGTTTGTTTCAACTTTCCTTTTGAGGCGAGAGGAGGTGGTAAGTTTGCTTGCTGGTCAAATTTCGTTCGAAAGAGGTTCAATAACAAAAATAATGCTCAATGGAGCAGAGTGAGCAGAACGTGAAAAAGCAAAGACCTGTCCATCTAGATCTGCAGACCATTCGCTTTCCTGCAACAGCGATTGCGTCAATCCTACACCGTGTCTCCGGTGTCATCATGCTGTTTGCCGTCGGCATTCTTATCTGGATGTTGAGTGAATCACTCGCATCTGCTGAGAGTTTCGCAGGCATTCAATCTCTATTTGATACCTTTATCGTTAAGTTCGTTGTCTGGGGAATTCTGACCGCACTGGGTTACCACCTGATTGTTGGCGTACGCCATCTGATCATGGATACCGGTCGTTGGGAAGAGTTGGAATCGGGTAACGCTTCAGCGAAAGCCGCCTTCGTTATTGCTGCGGCATGGTCAATCATTGCGGGGATTTGGGTATGGTAACAAATGCAGCGAGTCTTGGACGCAGTGGCGTTCATGATTTTATTCTTCTTCGTGCTAGTGCCGTGATCCTTACTTGTTACACCATTTTCTTAGTAGGATTCATCGCAGCTAGTTCGCCTCTCACTTATGACGTATGGCACGGTTTGTTCAGTGCTTTGCCGATGAAAGTGTTTACGCTTCTTGCCCTGGTGGCCATCCTGGTTCACGCCTGGATCGGTATCTGGCAGGTGCTTACCGACTATGTTAAGCCGGTAGCCCTTCGTGGCGTACTCCAATTCGTCTTCGTCGTAGCAGCACTTTCTTACTTGGCTGCTGGCATTGTTATTGTGTGGGGTGTTTAAGTGAGTATTCCAGTACGTGAGTTTGATGCAGTCGTAATTGGCGCCGGTGGCGCGGGTATGCGAGCTGCACTACAGATTTCTAAAGAAGGTAAGAGCTGCGCGCTGTTATCTAAAGTATTCCCAACCCGTTCTCATACGGTTTCGGCCCAGGGGGGTATTACCGTCGCCCTAGGCAACGCCCATGAAGACCATTGGGAACAACACATGTACGATACCGTTAAGGGTTCCGATTTCATCGGCGACCAAGACGCGATCGAATTTATGTGTCAAACCGGTCCTGAAGCCATTATCGAACTAGAGCATATGGGTCTGCCATTCTCTCGTTTCGAAAACGGTAAAATTTATCAGCGTCCTTTCGGCGGCCAATCGAAAAACTTCGGTGGCGAGCAGGCGGCACGTACCGCTGCGGCGGCTGACCGTACCGGACACGCCTTGCTGCACTGCCTATACCAGCAGAACGTTAAGCATAAGACTGAAGTTTTCTCTGAGTGGTATGCACTTGATCTAGTGAAGAACGAAGACGGCGCCATCGTAGGTTGTACTGCAATCGAAATCGAAACCGGCGAGATCGTTTACTTCAAGTCTAAGGCCACTATTCTGGCTACTGGTGGTGCGGGTCGTATTTACGCCTCTACTACCAACGCTCACATTAATACCGGTGACGGTGTTGGTATGGCGATGCGCGCTGGCGTGCAGATGCAAGACATGGAGATGTGGCAGTTCCACCCAACCGGTATCGCCGGCGCGGGTGTACTGGTAACCGAAGGTTGTCGTGGTGAAGGCGGATACCTGCTGAACAAAGATGGCGAGCGCTTCATGGAGCGTTATGCGCCAAACGCGAAAGATCTGGCATCACGTGACGTGGTAGCACGTTCTATGATGACCGAGATCCGTGAAGGTCGCGGCCTTGACGGTCCACTAGGCCCTCACTGTCTACTTAAGCTAGATCACTTAGGTAAAGAGACCCTAGAAGCACGTCTACCAGGCGTTTGCGAACTGTCTCGTACCTTCGCGCACATCGATCCGGCCGACGGTCCAATCCCTGTACTGCCAACCTGTCACTACATGATGGGTGGTCTGCCTGCTAAAGTTAGCGGTCAGGTGATCCGTAAGAACGAAGATGGCAGCGAAAGCGATGTGGTTGGTCTGTTTGCCGTGGGTGAGATTGCCTGTGTATCGGTACACGGTGCGAACCGCCTGGGTGGTAACTCACTACTCGACCTCGTGGTCTTCGGCCGGGCAGCCGGTCAGCACCTGGGTAAGGCGTTGGATGAGACTGCAACACCGAAAGATGCGAGCGATGCCGACATCGCTAAGTCACTTGAGCGTCTCAATCGTTGGGAAAGCAACAAAGACGGCGAAGACCCTGCGCAGATCCGTAAAGATCTTCAGCTTTGTATGCAGCTTAACTTCTCGGTATTCCGTACCGGTGAGGCGATGGCAGAAGGCCTCGAAGAGCTTAAGGCGATTCGTGAGCGTCTGGCTAACGCCAAGCTGTCTGACAACTCGAAAGAGTTCAATACTCAGCGTATCGAGTGTTTAGAGCTAGACAACCTGATGGCGACAGCGATTGCAACAGCTTATGCTGCGAACTTCCGTCAAGAGAGTCGTGGTGCGCATTCACGTGAAGACTTCCTCGAGCGTGATGATGAGAACTGGTTGTGCCACAGTCTGTTCAATCCTGAGACTGAGCAGATGACCAAGCGTGCGGTGAACATGGAGCCTAAGCTTCGTGAAGCCTTCCCGCCGATCAAGCGTACCTACTAAGGAAGATAAGATGAATTTGAAGATTGCTATTTATCGCTATAATCCTGAAGTAGACGCTAAGCCTTACATGAAGGATTACACGCTGGAAGTGGCAGACGGTACCGATATGATGGTGCTGGATGTCCTGATGCAGCTAAAGATACAAGACCCAACGTTGGCGTTCCGTCGCTCATGCCGTGAAGGTGTATGTGGTAGCGATGGCGTTAACATGAACGGTAAGAACGGTCTGGCCTGTATCACGCCTATTTCTACTTTCAAGGGTAAGAAGCTGGAGATACGTCCACTACCTGGTATGCCTGTGGTTCGCGACCTGATTGTTGACCTGACTCAGTTCTACAAGCAGTACGAGAAGATCAAGCCTTACCTGATCAACGACGACAAGACACCGGCCCGTGAACATCTGCAATCGCCAGAAGAGCGTGCGCACCTGGACGGTCTGTATGAATGTATCATGTGTGCTTGTTGTTCAACGGCTTGTCCATCATTCTGGTGGAACCCAGACAAGTTCATCGGTCCAAGCGGTTTGTTGCACGCCTATCGTTTCCTTATCGATAGCCGCGATACCGCCACCGAAGAGCGTCTGTCTGAGCTCGATGATGCTTACAGCGTATTCCGTTGCCATGGCATCATGAACTGTGTTGACGTTTGTCCTAAAGGACTCAACCCGACTAAAGCAATTGGACACATCAAGTCTATGCTGCTTAAGCGAGCTGTCTAAATGCAACACACTGAGCTGATTTTAATAATTATATAGCTCTTTTGAGAGTCACTTCTTCTATGTGAGAAGTGGCTCTTTTATGTAATGGAACTACACATGCCGTGAAATCTGGACTCTAGGGGCGGCAGATATTTTGCAATTACAGTACATTTGACTGAATTGCATTTTCAATACTTTGGCTAAAAACACGTGTATAAAGTTTGAAAGGAATAGAAATGCACCAAGGCATCATGAAAGCCTGGCTCGAATCGTCTCATTTAAACGGGGCTAATTCGACCTATGTAGAAGAGATGTATGAAGCCTATCAAGAGGACCCTCAGTCAGTATCAGACGACTGGCGAGCGGTGTTTGATAACCTCCCATATGCCAACGGTGCAACAGCAGATGTGCCCGAAGCTGCCCACTCTAAAGTACGTGAATATTTCCGTAGTTTGGCGCTAGACGGTCGTCACAAGAGCGCTGCTCGTGTGACCGATCCCGAAGTTGATGCCAAACAGGTTAAAGTTCTTCAGCTGATCAACGCCTACCGTTTCCGCGGCCACCAGAATGCGAATCTGGATCCCCTCGGGCTATGGAAGCGCGATACCGTCTCTGAATTGGACCCGGCCTTCCACGGCCTAACCAGCGAAGATATGGAGCGTGAATTCAACACAGGTTCATTCGCTCACGGTGGTGACACCATGAAGCTAGGTGACCTGGTTAAAGCACTGAAAGCGACCTATGGTGGTGCTATCGGTGCTGAATACATGCACATCACAGATACTGATGAGAAGCGTTGGATCCAACAACGCTTGGAGCCATCATTAGGTAGAGCGAATTACGATAAGAACACCAAGACTCGTATCCTCGAGGGCCTCAACGCCGCCGAAGGTATGGAGAAGTATCTCGGCGCCAAGTTCCCCGGCGCAAAACGTTTCTCACTGGAAGGTGGTGACGCGCTCGTCCCTATGATGCGTGAAATCATCTACCGTGGAGGTGAAGCCGGTACCAAAGAGATCGTCGTGGGCATGGCTCACCGTGGTCGTCTTAACCTGCTGGTTAACATCTTAGGTAAGAAGCCATCTGAGCTGTTCGACGAGTTCGCCGGTAAGCACAGTGATGAGCTTAATGGTTCGGGTGACGTTAAGTATCACCAAGGTTTCTCTTCAGATTTCGAAACACCGGGCGGCAACGTGCACCTGGCACTGGCCTTTAACCCATCGCACCTTGAGATCGTTAACCCTGTGGTCATGGGCTCGGTAAGAGCACGTCTGGACCGCCGCGGTTGTAAGACGGGCCTTCAGGTCATGCCGATCACCATTCACGGTGACAGCGCCATCGCAGGTCAGGGCATAGTACAAGAGACATTCAACATGTCTCAGACCCGTGCCTTCAAGGTGGGCGGCAGTATCCGTATCGTGGTCAACAACCAAGTAGGCTTTACTACCAACCTGACCGAAGATACCCGTTCTACAGAATACTGTACCGATATTGCTAAGATGGTACAGGCACCTATCTTCCACGTGAATGCAGACGATCCTGAGTCGGTCGCCTTCGTTGCTCAGTTGGCGGTTGATTACCGTAACGAGTTTAAGCGTGACGTAGTGATCGATCTGGTCTGTTATCGTCGTCACGGCCACAACGAGGCCGACGAGCCGAGTGCAACTCAGCCGCTGATGTATGCCAAGATCAAGAAGCATCCAACGCCACGTAAGATCTATGCCGACCGTCTGATCGAAGAGAAGGCGCTAGGTGCCGATGACGTGACAGCGATGATCAACGACTACCGTGACGCCTTGGATAAAGGCGATTGCGTGGTGAAAGAGTGGCGCCCAATGACGCTGCACACGGTTGACTGGACTCCTTATCTCAACCGCGAGTGGGACGAGGCTTATCCTGCCGAGCTACCGCTAGCGCGTGTGAAGGCGTTGGCTGAGAAGATCAGCTATGTGCCAGAGAGCCATAAGCTACAGTCGCGCGTTGCTAAGATCTACAAAGACCGTGTGGCCATGGCCGCCGGTGATAAGCTAGTGGACTGGGGCTTTGCCGAGACCTTGGCTTACGCCTCTATTTTGGATGACAACAAGCGCGTGCGTATCACGGGTCAAGACTCTGGCCGTGGTACCTTCTTCCACCGTCACGCCGTGTTGCACAACCAAAATGATGCGACCGCTTATCTGCCGCTGCGTCACCTGTCTGACATGCAAGGTCCTATCGATATCTCTGACTCGGTATTGTCTGAAGCCTCAGTATTGGCGTTCGAATATGGCTATGCGACGGCTGAGCCGGGCGGCCTGACTATTTGGGAAGCTCAGTTCGGTGACTTCGCTAACTGTGCCCAGGTGGTGATCGACCAGTTCCTCTCATCTGGCGAGCAGAAGTGGGGCCGTCTATGTGGCTTGACTATGCTACTGCCACATGGCTACGAAGGTCAGGGCCCAGAACACTCGAGTGCACGTCTGGAGCGTTTCCTGCAGCTTTGTGCTAACCACAACATGCAGGTGTGTGTCCCATCGACGCCGGCGCAGGTTTACCACATGCTACGCCGTCAGGTGGTGCGCCCTATGCGTCGTCCTCTGGTGGTGATGTCACCTAAGTCATTGCTGCGTCATCCGCTGGCGGTGTCTAGCCTGGATGAGCTTGCCGAAGGCACCTTCCAAAACGTGATTGCCGAGATCGACGAGCTCGATAGCAGCAAGGTCGATCGCGTAGTCTTCTGTAGTGGTAAGGTTTACTTCGAACTGCTCGAGAAGCGTCGTAAAGAGAAGCTGGATAATGTTGCTCTGATCCGTGTCGAACAACTGTACCCGTTCCCACACGAAGATATGGCAAAGATCCTCGCCCAGTATCAGCACGTTAAAGATTTCGTTTGGTGTCAGGAAGAGCCTCAGAACCAGGGCGCTTGGTATTGCAGCCAGCACCACTTCTGGGCAGCCATTCCTGCCGGTGCTCAATTAACCTATGCGGGTCGTGAAGCCTCGGCCGCGCCAGCATGTGGTTATCCGGCCCTGCACGCCCAGCAGCAAGAATCTTTAATCAATAGCGCATTAAAACTGTAGTAATAGACAATTTATAAAAAGGATAGCTTTCCATGAGTATCGAAATTAAGGTACCCGTACTGCCAGAATCCGTTGCTGATGCAACCATCGCCACATGGCATGTTAAAGCTGGCGAGCAAGTGTCTCGTGATCAAAACCTGGTCGATATCGAAACCGACAAGGTCGTTTTAGAAGTGGTTGCGCCAGAAGATGGTTCAATCGTTGAGTTCCTGGCTGAAGAGGGCGACACAGTGTTGGCCGAAGCCGTTATCGCGAAGTTTGTTGCTGGTGCGGTTGCCGGTCAGGAAGTTTCTAAGGAACAAGCCGAAGCGGCAGCGCCTCAGGCAGCTGAGAGCGAAGAGACTAACGATGCCCTAAGCCCATCTGTTCGTCGTCTGATTGCCGAGCACAACCTGGACGCAGCTAAGATCAAGGGCACAGGTGTTGGCGGTCGTATCACTAAAGAAGATGTGGAAGCCTTCATCAAGTCGGCACCTGCTGCTAAGTCAGCTGCAGCGCCAGCCGTTGTTGCGCCACTGGGTGAGCGTAGCCAGAAGCGTGTACCTATGACGCGTCTGCGTAAGACTATCGCAAACCGTCTGCTGGAAGCGAAGAACTCAACGGCTATGTTGACGACCTTCAACGAAGTGAACATGAAGCCTATCATGGACATTCGTAAGCAGTATCAAGAGCTGTTCGAGAAGAAGCACGGCATCCGTCTTGGTTTCATGTCTTTCTACGTGAAAGCCGTGACCGAAGCCCTGAAGCGTTTCCCAGAAGTGAACGCCTCTATCGACGGTGATGATATCGTTTACCACAACTACTTCGACGTAAGCATCGCGGTTTCTACGCCTCGTGGCCTGGTAACTCCAGTACTGCGTGACACAGACACCATGAGCCTGGCCGACATCGAGCGTAACGTACGCGAGCTGGCAATTAAGGGCCGCGACGGTAAGCTGACTGTTGACGACATGACTGGTGGTAACTTCACCGTGACTAACGGCGGCGTATTTGGCTCGCTGATGTCTACCCCTATCCTTAACCTGCCACAAAGCGCTATCTTGGGCATGCATGCCATCAAAGATCGTCCAATGGCGGTTAATGGTCAGGTAGAAATTTTACCTATGATGTACCTAGCACTCTCTTATGACCACCGTATCATCGATGGTCGTGAGTCTGTTGGCTTCCTGGTTGCCATTAAGGACTTCCTGGAAGACCCAACTCGTCTACTATTAGACCTGTAAGACGATGTTGTTTCGATGCCTATCGGCAACGGTAGGCATCACCCCTCGCTACCGACTCAACTGAGCCGGTTGGATTAGATTAGAAGTATACGGATAGATCATCATGAATTTGCATGAGTATCAGGCAAAAGCCCTATTTGCCGAATATGGTTTACCAGTGTCAGAAGGTTATGCTTGTGATACCCCTCAAGAGGCGGTAGAAGCGGCTGGCCATATTGGCGGAGATATGTGGGTTGTTAAGTGTCAAGTACACGCAGGCGGCCGTGGTAAAGCAGGTGGCGTAAAAGTTACCGGCGATAAAGAAGAGATCAGAGCATTTGCTGAGCATTGGTTAGGCAAGAACCTGGTGACTTATCAGACTGACGAAAAAGGTCAGCCAGTTGCTAAGATCCTAGTCGAAAGCTGCACTGATATCGCAAACGAACTGTACCTTGGTGCCGTTGTTGACCGTGCGACCCGTCGCGTTGTTTTCATGGCGTCTACCGAAGGTGGCGTTGAGATTGAAACTGTTGCCGAAGAGACACCAGAGCTGATCCACAAGGCGATTATCGATCCTTTGACTGGTCCTCAGCCATACCAGGCACGTGATCTTGGCTTCAAGTTGGGTCTAAACCCAACTCAGATGAAGCAGTTCACTAAAGTCTTCATGGGTCTGGCGACTATGTTCACCGACCATGATTTCGCACTGCTTGAGATCAACCCTCTGGTTATCACTACCGAAGGTAACATCCACTGTCTAGACGGTAAGATTGGTATCGATGGCAACGCACTGTTCCGTCAACCAAAGATCCGTGACATGCACGATCCTTCACAGGATGACGCTCGTGAAGCACACGCGGCGAAATTCGAGCTGAACTATGTTGCCCTAGACGGTAACGTAGGCTGCATGGTAAACGGTGCCGGCCTAGCAATGGGTACTATGGACATCGTTAACCTGCATGGCGGCAAGCCAGCTAACTTCCTTGACGTTGGTGGCGGCGCGACTAAAGAGCGTGTTGCTGAAGCATTCAAGATCATCTTGTCTGACGCAAACGTTAAAGCAGTGCTAGTAAACATCTTCGGTGGTATCGTACGTTGTGACATGATCGCTGAAGGTATCATTGGCGCTGTTAAAGAAGTGGGTGTTGAAGTGCCAGTGGTTGTTCGTCTAGAAGGTACTAACGCAGATCTAGGTCGCGAAGTATTGGCTAACTCTGGTCTTGACATTATTGCAGCCGAGTCGCTAACCGACGCTGCTGTTAAAGTTGTTGCTGCTGCGGAGGGCAAATAATGTCTGTATTAATTAACAAAGATACCAAGGTTATCTGTCAGGGTTTCACTGGCGGTCAAGGTACTTTCCACTCTGAGCAAGCAATCGCTTACGGTACGCAAATGGTTGGCGGTGTTTCGCCAGGCAAGGGCGGTCAGGTTCACCTGGGTCTGCCAGTATTCAACACAGTAAAAGATGCTGTGGCTGAAACCGGTGCGACAGCTACCGTTATCTATGTACCTGCGCCTTTCTGTAAAGACGCTATCCTAGAAGCTATCGACGGCGGCATCGAGCTAATCGTTTGTATTACTGAAGGTATTCCTACTCTGGATATGCTGGAAGTTAAGGTTAAGCTGGAAGAGACTGGCGTTCGCATGATCGGTCCAAACTGCCCAGGTGTTATCACTCCGGGCGAATGTAAGATCGGTATCATGCCAGGTCACATCCACAAGCCAGGTAAAGTGGGCATCGTTTCTCGCTCTGGTACTCTGACCTATGAAGCGGTTAAGCAAACTACCGATGAAGGTTTCGGCCAATCAACTTGTGTTGGTATCGGTGGTGACCCAATCCCAGGCACTAACTTCATCGACGTATTGGAAATGTTCCAAAACGATCCACAGACCGAAGCTATCGTGATGATCGGCGAGATAGGTGGTACTGCTGAAGAAGAAGCGGCGGCCTACATCAAGGCTAACGTGACTAAGCCTGTCGTCTCTTACATTGCCGGTGTAACTGCACCTGCTGGTAAGCGTATGGGCCACGCTGGCGCGATTATCGCTGGCGGTAAAGGTACGGCTGAAGACAAGTTTGCTGCACTAGAAGCGGCAGGCGTGACTACCGTACGTTCACTGGCCGACATCGGCAGTGCACTGCGTGCTAAGACTGGTTGGTAATCAAGCGAGTCGGTAAGCATTAAAAAAGGCGCCCTAGGGCGCCTTTTTTGATCTCTGTAAAATATCGCTCAAGCCCTGTCTTTGAATGTGCTGTCTCTGCGGCGAGAGAGGCCGAATTCGGCCGGGGTCAGGATATAGGTGTCCTCGCAGTAAAAGTCTTCGGCGGTGCACTGCTGCCACCATGACGCCCAGGCGGTGCCTTGCAGCTTCTCTTCTATGATGGCGTTGTGGGTGAGGGGAGCCACCAGGCTGCCGGTGGAGATCAGTAGGCCATAGGGAGAGCGGCGTTTGATCATCCTCGGCTTTAGCTTGTTGGGGTTATCCAGTCCCATGCTGCCCACTAGTTCATAGAAGGCTTTTAAGGTGTTATGGTGGAAGTTCTTTACCCGCTCACTCTTCACCTCGACATCCAGTGCCTTGGAACGGGCCGGATCCTGGGTGGCGATGCCCGTGGGGCACATGTTGGTGTTGCAATGTCTCGACTGAATACAACCCAGAGACAGCATCATGGTGCGGGCGGCGTTGACTAAGTCTGCGCCCATGGCAATCTTGGTCAGCAGATCGAAGCTGGAGGCTGTCTTACCCGAGGCGATCAGGGTGATCTTGTGTCTCAGCCCTACGCCAACCAGGGCATTATTGGCAAAGTAGACCCCTTCGAGACACATCATGCCCAGACGGTTGCTGAACTCTACCGGCGCCGCCCCGGTGCCACCCTCGGCGCCATCTATGGTGATGAAATCTGGCGTGATGCCTGTCTTTAGCATCGCCTTACAGATGGCGAGAAACTCTACCGGATTACCGATACAGAGCTTAAAGCCCACTGGCTTGCCGCCACTGAGCTCCCGCAGGCGTTTGACGAAGTTAAGCAGGGCGATGGGCGTGGTGCACTCGGGATTGACCGCGGGGGAGACACAGTCTTTATCCATGGGGATATGGCGGATCATGGCGATCTCCGGGGTGATCTTTGCCTTGGGTAGCACGCCGCCATGGCCGGGTTTAGCGCCCTGGCTGAGTTTTATCTCTATCATCTTGACCTGTGGACGCTTGGCCATCTTCTCGAAGCTGTCCGGATTAAAGTTACCCTCATCATCACGACAGCCAAACATGCCAGAGCCTATCTGCCATACCAGATCGCCGCCATGTTTGAGGTGATAGGGGCTGGCCCCGCCTTCGCCCGTGTTGTGATAGCAACCCGCCTTCTTGGCGCCCAAGTTGAGAGCCTCGATGGCATTGGCGCTGAGGGAGCCGAAGCTCATGGCCGAGATATTAAAATAGGAGGCGTCATAGGGCTGGGTGCAGTCAGGTCCGCCGATACGCACCCGCTTGGCTTGCTCATCGATATGTTTCGGTGACAGCGAGTGCCACAGGCTCAGATAGTTCTCCTCTAACAGATCGCGCTGGGTGCCGAAGGCGATGGTATCGCGTACGTTCTTGGCCCTTTGATAGACCAAGGAGCGCTGCTCGCGGTTAAAGGGGGTCTCCTCTGTATCGCTGGCGATAAAATACTGCTGTATCTCTACCCGGTAAGACTCGAGGAAGTAGCGCAGGTAGGCGACCACGGGGTAGAGGCGGTTAAGCGTGTGTGAGCTAAATTGCAGATCATAGGTGCCGACCAAGGTGTAGAGCAGAGTAAAGCCCAGAAAAATGGCCGCGCCCATGCCGCCGTCATTGAGATAGAAATAGAGCCCGGCGCCATTGCCTAGGGTGGCGATAAGCCAAAAGACCTTTTGCATGATTGTCATAACGCATTCCTGTATTGCAGACACTTATCATTTATCCATCTATTGAACGTTATTGCGGCGGCTTTGGCAATCGGCCATGGCGTAGGTGCTAGATGAATTTTGCTTATTTTAAGCGGGCTTAGTGTAAAGCTGTGTCGACAAAAGCTTAGATTAATACTTTCTAATCTACCCTGTAGTGGGTATATTGGTGAGCTGGATGGGAGAAAAAAGGAGTAAGTTGTGTTCATCGCGGAAACAGAGAGGCTGATATTACGTCGATTCGAGGCCAAGGATGTGGAGAGCCTATTCCTGCTCAATAGCATTCCTGAGGTGCTGACCTATATTCCTGGCGCGCCCATGACCTGTCGCTCACAGGCAGAGGATATTCTTGAAAACGTGTTGCTCAAAAATTATCGCGAACGTGGCTTTGGCCGCTGGGCGGTGGAGCATAAGGCCGATAACAAGGTAATAGGTTTCTGTGGCCCGACTTATATTAAAGAATTTGATGAGGTGGAGCTGGGTTATCGTTATCTGCCTGAATATTGGGGCAAGGGGATAGGTAGCGAGGCCGGGCAGGCGGCGCTGTCACGTTTTAAGGATCACGGCATCGATGAGGCGATAGCGCTCATTCTGCTGGGCAACAAGGGCTCCGAAGGGGTGGCGCGTAAGCTGGGCATGGCTGAGCGTGAACGCAGCAAGTTTATGGGCCACAAGGTGAACGTATTTCACAAGGTGTTGTGATACGGTTTGGCTAAGGTGTTGTGATGAAGGCGTTAGTCCTCGCCAGAGATAAACCTTTGATACAAAAAAGATACAAAAAAACCAGCATGATGCTGGTTTTTTTGTATCGGCTGTATGCCTGCGAATTATTCGTCGCCGTGGTCGCACTCGTCGTTGGTGCAGACACCGTAGAGATATAGGCTGTGGTTGGTCAGCTTGATGTTGTGCTTCATGGCAATCTCGTCTTGGCGTCTCTCGATCACTTCATCAGAGAACTCGATCACCTTGCCGCAAGAGAGACACACCAGATGATCATGATGGTGGGTCGAGGCCAGCTCAAACACCGCCTTGCCGCTTTCGAAATGGTGACGGGTGACGATACCCGCGTCATCGAACTGGTTCAGTACACGGTAAACCGTTGCCAGTCCTATCTCTTCGCCAATATCGAGCAGTTTCTTATATAGTTCTTCTGCACTGATATGCTGGTTTTCGGGCTCCTGCATCAGCTCGAGGATCTTGACTCGTGGTAAGGTGACCTTTAATCCCGCTTTCTTTAGCGCTTGATTTCCATCTGTCATCATTAATCTCTGGATTGAAGAACCATTAGCAATGCCAATAGTGGTTCAGTAGTTGATGTTGAGAACCATTATAGGGGGTGAAATTGAAAACTTAAACCTTTGATCTTGCATATTGTTCGCATCGGCAGAAATTTGTTCTAAATTGGCCCTACCTGTGTGATTTAGGCTGAATTTAACGCGTACTTTTTGTAATGTTATTGAGACTAATGCCTAATAGCCCAACGGCGACTTATCAGGCAGGATGAAATCTGGTTAACCTGTATCCTGTGGGTGCCAGCCGCCCGCATAAGCATTAAAATAAGGAAGAGGGATGTATCGGCAGATCGTAGTGTTAACTGGGGCAGGGATCTCAGCTGAATCTGGCTTGAGAACCTTTAGGGATCAAGATGGGCTCTGGGAAGAGCATAAAATTGAAGACGTGGCGACGCCTGAAGGCTATGCCCGCGATCCCGAAATGGTGGAGCGCTTCTATAACGAGCGCTGGCAGCAGCTCCATAATGGTGAAATTGAACCCAACGCCGCCCATAAGGCGCTGGCGAGGCTAGAGCAGGAGTTCGACGGTCAGCTGTTGGTGGTGACGCAAAATATCGACGATCTCCATGAGCGCGCCGGCTCGCGTCGCTTGCTGCACATGCATGGTGAGTTGACTAAGGGTCGTTGCCCACGTTCTCACCAAACCTTTCTGTTGACCGATCACTTCGGCGTCAACCATACCTGTACCTGTTGTATTCCCGCCCAGCGCCTGCGCCCCCACGTGGTCTGGTTTGGCGAGATGCCTATCGGCCTAGATCGGATACAGCATGCGCTGGATACCTGCGATCTCTTTATCGCCATCGGCACCTCGGGCACCGTCTATCCCGCCGCCGGCTTTGTCGATACCGCCAATCATCATGGTGCCCAGACGGTTGAGGTTAACCTGATGCCAGCCGATCGCCACAGCCAGTTTCAGTATCATCTGCAGGGTAAGGCCAGCGAGATAGTGCCACAACTGGTGGAGCAGATCCTGGCTGGTGAGGTGATAAGCGACCAGCCCTTACCGGGCGTCTCCAAGGCGTGAGTCATCGCGTGATCACTGAGGCGAGCCCAGCAGGGGAGTTGTCTCAGATAGAAGCTGCGCAAACACCTGAAGAGAAGGCACCTGAAGAGAAGGCACCAGAAGCGCAGACACAAGAAGCGCAGACACAAGAAGCGATAAGGGGCGAAGACAGTCCTAACTGTCCACTGGCCATCATCATGCGGGGGCTGCCGGGTAGCGGCAAGAGCCATTGGGTCGATTGCTTCATTGCCGCTCGCCGCGACGGCGAGGCGATTCGCCGTCGCGGCTACTTCTCTACCGATGATCGTTTTATCTGCGAGGGTGAGTACCGTTTCGACGCCAGCAAGCTGTCTGAATATCATCAGCTTAATCTCACCGGATTTATTCAGGCATTGTCTCGCCATGAACCTGTGGTGATCTGCGATAACACCAACATGGCTCATTGGGAGTTTATGGCTTACGATGCCGCCGCCAAGGCGATGGGTTACCAGGTGCGCATCTTGTTGATTGGTGATCCTCTCGATAAGGCTCATCAAGCACTGTGCGCCGAGCGTAATCAACATGGCCTAGGGCTCAGGCAGATCCAGGCGATGGCGAGTCAATTCCAGCAGCTGTAATGGCTGCAATCTTCTATTTTTAATCCATTGAGGGAGCAAGATGTTTGCCGTGATATTTCGGGCCAAGGTGGCCAAGTTAGATGCCAGATACTCAGAGATGGCTGCTAAGATGCGTCAGGTGGCGATGGATAAATATCATTGCGTCGATTTTGTCGCCGTGACCGAAGGGGAGCAGGAGATTGCCATCTCCTATTGGCAAAGTGAGGCCGACATTTTGGCCTGGAAACAAGACAGCGAACATCAAATCGCCCAAGAACTCGGCCGCAGCACCTGGTATGAGCGTTATCAGGTCGAGGTGGTCGAGATAAAGCGTCAATATCAGGGCTAACCTAGAAGTCGAAGTCGCGCTGGGAAGGCAAACAACTTACAAGGAGAAGTCAGGTGACACTGGTATTGATTAGCGATCTTAGCGGCGCAGCAAGTCAAGCTGCGATAACAGAAGTGCTCGGTGAAGGCGCCAGCCTGGGCTATTTGGCCTCAGGCCATGAACCAGAGTTAAGTTACTACGGTGCGACTCAGAAACAATATGCCGAATTGGGGGTGAGCCTGTGTCACTATCTGGATCTCGAGCAGGGCTATACGCTGGCGGGGCTGAATACACTGTTGAGTTGCCAGGCTATCCACCTCGCCGGTGGCGATACCTTTCAATTTTTAGCTCAGCTGCAGGCGCGCGGCCTGATGGAGTCGTTTAAGGCCTATCTTAATTGCGGCGGGATCCTAATTGGTCTTAGCGCCGGGGCCATGCTGATGACGCCGACCATCGCCAGTGCGTCCCTGTGCGGTGATGTGAATCCTCTGGGACTGAGCGACTTAGGGGCTTTAGCCTTGCTTCCTTATCAATTCCTGCCCCATAGCGATCTCAGCGATGGCGGGGTAGCGCTTAGCGTGCAGGCCGCCAGCCTACTGGAGGCGTCGACGCTGGCCGAGTATCCCTTGATTCTGTGTAGCGATGAGGACGCCGTCATCGCCACCAAGACAGGGCTGCGCGGTTTCGGGCAGCCACTGCTGTTTGATGGTGTGGGCTTAATGGCACTGGCCTAGAACAAAGCTAGGATATCGGCGGATAGGCACGCTACTGCAGCTCCCAAAGTTCCCAGGTGTTGAGGCGATACTCCTCGGCGAGTGCTAAGGCTTTGTCCTGATGGCGCTTGGCATTCGCCTCGTCCCCCATGCCTTGATAGTAGAGGCTCATCTCTCTGTGCCAGTAGGGCGAGGCCTCTCCCTGTTTGGCCACGCTATCGAGCATGGCCTTGGCCTTTTCGGCTTGCCCCTTGATGTTAAAGCCCTTGGCCACCTGAACCGTCACCATGGTGAGCGAGTCGGGAAACTCGGCTTTTACCGCCTGTAAAACCTCATCGAGTCTATCGAGCTGCTTGGACCAGAACAGATACTTGGCAAATTGGTAGGCTTGTAGCCATTCGATATGAAAGCCGGCCCAGTTAGCCTTGCGTTTGGCAAAATAATCCAGCACTGCGCGGTAGTCGCCAAGGGCCAGCATCTCGCCGCCATCCAGGCCATAGTCGGGGGATAAGAATAGCAGGCCGTCATTGAGTGCCGGCAGGGCGGTGGTGAAGTGGTTCTCGTCGGGGTAGTGCTTAAATTGCCAGCGGATCTTTTGTGCGTCATAGCCTTTGAGCGCAGTTACCAGTTCATCCACGCCCATCTCTTGCTCGTTGGCCAAGGTCAGAAAGAGTGGCGCCGTTATCGCACCTTGCTTGAGCCGCTCATCGAGTCGCTCGATATAACTCATCTTGTCATACCAAACGCTCGGGCTCATGGCCAGATAGGCATCGAAGGGGCTGTTTGCTTGTGTCATGGCATAGAGAGTAAATAGGCCGCCCATGGAGTAGCCCGCCAGCGCCTTGTGGGGATTGGTGCGAAACTGCTTGTCTATAGTGGGTACTAGCTCCTTGGTCAGATAGCGATAGAAGGTGTCTGCGCCGCCAAAGGCCTCGCCCTCGTCGCTCTTCCAGGTGGTGGTGTAGAGATAATCGCTCTGGCCTTGATTGGCGATGCCCACCACTATCATGGGCGCTATCTTGCCCATGCGCGCCAGATGCAGTGCCAGGGCCGATACATGTTGAAATTGAAAGTCGGCATCCACCACATAGAGCACGGGGTAGTGCCGCGTGTTGCCATAGTAGCCTTCGGGCAGGGAGACCATGTAGCGCCTTGGCGCCTTAAACTCGCGCGAGTCATGGCTGAACTCATGTCCCGCGATGATGGCATTGCCACTTGCTGTGATGTCTACATTAGCTGGCGACTCGGCCCATGCCTGGGTGAGGGTCAGGGTCAATAGTAGGCAGACGCAGAGGGAAAGGCATTTTCCCAGGGCTGTAGGGGTATTTGTTCTTATTGGTTCTGGTGTTGTAGGTACTGATGTCGTAGGTACTGATGCCGTAGGTATTGGTGTCATAATTCGTCCCGTCCATGTGAAACTAGTAGGCCGATAGCCTTATATTTTTAACCTTATTTTTACCAGTAAATAGTCGCATATGTCTTGCCAAAAAACGCTGCACCTTGCCTTTGCTATTCATTAGTCATTGTTTTTAACAACTTTACTCTTGTTTTGCAGCAGCATGCTAGCCTATTCCCCTTGTTGCGCATACCACCAAAAACAGTATCTTGTCTCCACGCTGTAAATGCAGCCTGACAAGACATTAGACTAAAGTTAGTGAAATTCGACCAGTTAATGCTTGCTTTACGTTCGCGTAAACGTCAGAGTGATATTATTTGAACATGATCACGCTTCCCTGAGGGAGTCGTGTGATGTGAGCGCATAAGTACCTTGAATGGAGCGGAAGATGAGTACAGAGCAAACTAACCAAGAAATCGTGATTGTCGCGGCAAAACGCACCCCTATGGGCGGATTCCAGGGAGCCCTTTCCAGCGTGCCGTCACCGACACTCGCCGCCACGGCGATCAAGGGACTCATGGACGCGGCCGGCGTTCAGGGCGATGAGGTTAACGAAGTCTTGATGGGCTGCGTATTGCCGGCAGGCCTGGGTCAGGCCCCTGCGCGTCAGGCAACCTTAGGTGCGGATCTTCCTTTGTCTGTTGGCGCCACAACGGTCAACAAGGTGTGCGGTTCAGGCATGAAGACAGTCATGCTGGCCCATGATTTGATTAAGGCCGGCAGCGCCGATGTCGTGATCGCCGGTGGCATGGAGAGCATGAGCCAGGCGCCTTACCTGCTGGATAAGGCTCGTGGCGGCATGCGTATGGGCCATGGCAAGGTGCTGGATCACATGTTCTTAGATGGCCTCGAAGATGCCTACACGGGCGGCGCCATGGGCACCTTCGCCCAGAAGACGGCCGATGATTTCGGTATTACCCGAGAGGCGATGGATAACTTTGCCCTCGGCTCGCTGCAAAAAGCCAACGCTGCCATCGAATCTGGCGCCTTTAAGGACGAGATAGTGCCGGTTACCGTGGCGAGCCGCAAAGGCGATCTTGTTGTCGATACCGACGAGCAGCCAGGTAACGCCAGACCCGAGAAGATCCCAACTCTGCGTCCCGCCTTTGCCAAAGATGGCACCATCACGGCCGCTAACTCTAGCTCTATCTCAGATGGCGCGGCGGTATTGATGCTGATGAGCGCCGAAGAGGCCTGCAAGCGTGGCCTGGAGGTGCTGGCCACCATCAAGGGGCATACCACACATTCACAAGAGCCTTCGATGTTCACCACAGCCCCGGTCGGCGCCATGAATAAGCTACTGGATAAGGTGAACTGGTCGAAAGACGAGGTGGATCTGTTTGAGATCAACGAAGCCTTCGCCATGGTCACCATGCTGGCTATCTCTGAGCTTGGGCTAGACGAGGCCAAGGTTAACGTCAACGGCGGCGCCTGCGCACTTGGCCATCCTATCGGCTGCTCGGGTGCCCGCGTACTGGTGACGCTTATTCACGCCCTGAAGGCCAGAGGTCTTAAGCGCGGCGTGGCCTCGCTCTGTATCGGTGGCGGCGAAGCCACTGCCATGGCAATCGAAGTTTAATCCCGTTATTTGGGCTCGCTACCGCGAGCCCATGCATTCACCCATGATTATGTGAGTTTTTTGCTGTCACTTACATAGCAGATCATCAGGCAGCGGCATTCGCCCAGGCCTGTTAGACGTATTTAGGAAAGCGATATGACAACTCAAGTAAAACATTACATCGACGGTCAGTTTATTTTAGGTAGCGGCCAGCAACAGATCTCTGTCACCAACCCGGCGAACAACGAGGTGATTGCCACCATCAACGCCGCTACGGTAGAAGAAGTTGAAACCGCGATCGCCAGCGCCAAGCAAGCCTTTGCTGCCTGGAAAGAGGTGCCTGTGTCTGAGCGTGCGCGTGTGATGTTCCGCTACCAGCACCTGCTCAAGGCGCATCATGATGAGATCGCCACCATCCTGGCTCAGGAAACCGGTAAGACGTTCGAAGATGCCAAGGGCGATGTATGGCGCGGTATCGAGGTGGCCGAGCATGCCTGTAATATCGCCAGCCTGATCATGGGTGAAACTGTTGAAAACGTTGCCCGCAGCATAGATACCTATAGCTACACTCAGCCCCTGGGTGTGTGCGCCGGTATTACCCCTTTTAACTTCCCTGCGATGATCCCGCTGTGGATGTTCCCGCTGGCTATCGCCTGTGGTAACACCTTCGTGCTTAAGCCGTCTGAGCAAGATCCTATGACACCGCAGCGTCTGGTTGAGCTGTTCGAAGAGGCTGGCGCGCCTAAGGGCGTACTGCAGCTGGTACATGGCGACAAGACGGCCGTAGACGTGCTGCTGAGCCATCAGGATATCAAGGCGATCTCTTTCGTCGGCTCTGTGGGTGTGGGTCAGTACATCTATAAGACGGGTACCGACAACCTCAAGCGAGTACAGGCCTTCGCCGGTGCCAAGAATCACTGTGTCATCATGCCAGATGCCAACAAGCAGCAGGTGATCAACAACCTGGTAGGTGCCTCTGTGGGTGCGGCCGGTCAGCGCTGTATGGCGCTGTCGGTAGCGGTATTTGTCGGTGAAGCCAAGAAGTGGATCCCAGAGCTGCGTGATGCCATCGCCAAGGTTAGACCCGGCGTGTGGGACGATAAAGATGCGGCCTATGGCCCGGTTATCAGCCCGGCGGCCAAGGAGCGCGTGCTCAAGCTAATCGCCCAAGGTAAGGAAGAGGGCGCCGAGTGTCTGCTGGACGGCAGCGACTTTACCGTCGAAGGCTACGAAAACGGCAACTGGGTTGGCCCAACCATGTTTACCAATGTGACCACCGACATGAGCATCTACAAGGAAGAGATCTTCGGCCCTGTACTGTGCTGCATGGAAGCCGAGACGCTTGAGGAGGCTATCGAGGTCGTCAATGCCAGCCCATACGGTAACGGCACCTCAATCTTTACCGCTTGCGGCGCCGCGGCCCGTAAGTACCAACACAACATCGAAGTGGGTCAGGTGGGGATCAACGTGCCTATTCCTGTGCCACTGCCTTTCTTCTCGTTCACCGGTTGGAAGGGCAGCTTCTACGGCGATCAACACGCCTACGGTAAGCAGGCGGTGCGTTTCTATACAGAAACCAAGACGATCACCGCTCGTTGGTTCGAGACAGATATCGTCGAGGCGGAGCACCATGCGCCTAACATGACCATTGCCCTGAAATAAGGGATAGCAAGAGACCTTGCAAGGTAAAAGCGATAAGGCCGGGGCCGAATCGCTTTTATCATTACTAGCCTACAACAAGTTAACGCGCCGCCATAAATAAGCCGACTAAGGCAAATACAAAGGCGCGAAAGGAGAGATCAGATGGATTTTAATCTGAATGACGACCAACGTCAGTTTGCCGAACTGGCTACCCAATTTGCCCAGGAAGAGCTGGCACCCTTTGCCGCCAAGTGGGACGAAGAACATCATTTTCCCAAAGACGTGATTCAAAAAGCCGGTGAGCTGGGCTTCTGCTCACTCTACTCGCCCGAGTCGGAAGGGGGCATGGGCCTGTCGCGTCTGGACTCTTCCATTATTTTCGAGCAGCTCGCCATGGGCTGTACCGCCACCACCGCCATGTTGACCATTCACAACATGGCCACCTGGATGGTGACCAGCTTCGGTTCTCAGACACTGCGCGATGAGTGGTCTGAGGCGCTGACCACAGGTAACAAACTGGCCTCATACTGCTTGACCGAGGCGGGTGCGGGCAGCGATGCGGCATCACTCAAGACCAAGGCGGTACGCGAAGGCGACGAGTATGTGATCTCAGGCGCCAAGATGTTTATCTCTGGGGCAGGCTCTACCGAGCTATTAGTCGTCATGTGCCGCACAGGCGACGCTGGCCCTAAGGGGATCTCGGCGATTGCTATTCCAGCCGATGCCGAGGGCATCAGCTACGGCAAGGCGGAAGACAAGATGGGCTGGAACGCCCAGCCGACTCGCGAGATCACCTTCGACAAGGTGCGCGTGCCTGTGACTAACCTTCTGGGTGAAGAGGGCCAGGGCTTTACCTTCGCCATGAAGGGGCTCGACGGTGGTCGTATCAACATCGCGACCTGCTCGGTCGGTACCGCCCAGGCGGCGCTGGAGCGTGCCCAGCAATATATGAACGAGCGTCAGCAGTTTGGTAAGCCGATTGCCGCCTTCCAGGCGCTGCAATTTAAGCTGGCCGATATGGCAACCGAGCTGGTAGCCGCCCGTCAGATGGTACGTCTGGCCGCCTTCAAACTCGACTCTGGTGATCCAGAGGCGACCGCCTACTGCGCCATGGCTAAACGCTTTGCCACCGACGTGGGCTTCAAGGTGTGTGACAGCGCGCTGCAGCTACACGGTGGCTATGGCTATATCCGCGAATACCCGCTGGAGCGTCACTTCCGCGACGTGCGCGTCCACCAGATCCTAGAGGGCACCAATGAGATCATGCGTCTCATCATCGCCCGCCGTCTACTCGACGAAAACGCCAGCCCAATCTTATAGTCAGGGAGAACAAAGATGACAGCGATAGTTGAACAGATCATCGGCCATACCGCCGTACTGACCATGAACAACCCACCGGCCAATACTTGGACGGCCGATAGCCTGGCGCTACTCAAGCAGAAGGTGACCGAGCTTAACGCCAACAAGGAGATCTATGCCCTGGTGCTGACCGGGGAAGGCGAGAAGTTTTTCAGCGCCGGTGCCGATCTCAAGCTGTTTGCCGACGGTGACAAGGGTAACGCGGCCACCATAGCAAAACACTTTGGTGAGGCCTTCGAGGCGCTGAGCGCATTTCGCGGCGTCTCTATCGCGGCTATCAATGGTTACGCCATGGGCGGCGGCCTGGAAGTCGCGCTGGCCTGTGATATCCGCATCGCCGAGGCGCTGGCCGTGATGGCACTGCCTGAAGCCACTGTTGGCCTGCTGCCTTGTGCCGGTGGCACCCAAAACCTCACCGCCATGGTAGGTGAGGGCTGGGCCAAGCGCATGATCTTGTGCGGCGAGCGGGTGAACGCCGACAAGGCGCTCAGCATAGGGCTTATCGAAGAGGTGGTCGAAAAGGGTCAAGCCTTAGATGCCGCCATGGCGCTGGCCGAGAAGGTGGCTAATCAGAGCCCAAGCAGCGTGACAGTATGTAAGCAGCTGATCCAATCTGGCCGCGCCATGCCGCGCACCCAGGCTTTGCCGCTGGAGCGTGAGCTGTTTGTCGGTCTGTTCGACACAGAAGATCAAGCCGAAGGGGTTAACGCCTTCCTGGAGAAGCGCAAAGCAAACTGGAAGAATCGCTAATGACTGAACAGACAAATTGTGTGGTCTTTCAGACCTTAGGGACCTTATCGGGTAAGCTGGTGGGCGTTGCGACCCTCAACATGGAGAAGGCGCTCAACGCCCTCAACATGGATATGGTGCGCGCGCTGACTAGTCAGTTGACCGCCTGGGCCGACGATGACGCCATCGCCATGGTGGTGCTGGACGGTGCGGGTGAGAAGGCCTTCTGCGCCGGTGGCGACGTGCGCGCCCTCTATCAGGCCGCCCGTGAGCTGCCGGGCGAGATCCCAGAGGTGACCCAGGACTTCTTTACCCGAGAATATTTTCTCGATCATCTGCTGCATACCTTCGACAAGCCAGTGCTTGTGTGGGGTGATGGTATCGTCATGGGTGGCGGTCTGGGCCTGATGGCCGGTGCCAGCCACCGCGTGGTGACCGAGCGTTCTCGCATCGCCATGCCAGAGGTGACTATCGGCCTCTATCCCGACGTGGGCGGCAGCTATTTCCTCAACCGTATGCCGGGTCATATGGGACGTTTCTTGGGCATGACCGCCTACAACATGGATGGCGCCGACGCCTTCTATGTTGGCCTGGGTAATCACTACCTGAATTCAAGTGACAAGCAGCCGCTGTTCGATGCGCTTTCAAGCATCGACTGGGAAAGCGATGTCTGCGCCAACCACGGCAAGCTAAACGCCCTGCTTGAGGCGATGTCGAGCCGCTGCGCCCAGCCAATGGGCGAGAGTATCCTCGAGCAGCATCAAGCCGAGATCGATGCCCTGATGGACGGTGAACTCAATGAGATAATGACCAGAGTGAAGGCGGTAGAAGATGCCGAGCCTTGGCTGGCGCGCGCCCTCAGCACTATGCTGGCCGGCAGCCCGCTGAGTCTGCACCTGGTGTATCAGCAGTCGCTGCTGGGGACTGAGCTGAGTCTGAGCCAGGTGTTCCAACTGGAGTTGGGACTGAGCTGTAACTGCTGCGCTATCGGCGATTTTGCCGAAGGGGTTAGAGCGCTGCTTATCGACAAAGACCGTCAGCCAAACTGGTTATATGAGACCGTCGAGGCGGTGCCTCAAGAGATGGTCAAGTCACTGATGACCTCGCCATGGGATCCGCAAAACGATCCACTGCGCACCTTAGGCCAATAATTTTTCAGGTAAAGCCTGAGGAAAAGGAGCAAAACATGAATACAGTTGCATTTATCGGATTAGGTAACATGGGTGGCCCTATGGCGGTCAACCTGGTGAAGGCTGGCTATACGGTCAAGGCCTTCGATCTCTCTCAGGCGGCCCTGAACCATGTGGTCGAGCAGGGCGCCATGCAGGCACCCAGCGCCTGCGCCGCGGCGGCTGCGGCCGATGTGGTGATCACCATGTTGCCTGCGGGTAAGCATGTGCGCAGTCTTTATCTGGGAGATGAGCAGAATAAGGGGATCATCGATGTAGTGGCCGATGGCACCTTGCTTATCGATTGTTCTACCATAGACGCCGAGAGTGCGCGTTTCGTCGCCGAGCAGGCCAAGGCCAAGGGACTCGAATTTATCGATGCGCCGGTATCGGGCGGCACTGCAGGTGCGGCGGCCGGCACCCTGACCTTTATCTGCGGCGGCAGCGATGCCGCCTTCGAGCAGGCTCAGGGCGTACTTAATGTGATGGGCGCCAATATCTTCCATGCCGGCGGCCCGGGTGCCGGTCAGGTGGCCAAGATCTGTAACAATATGCTGCTGTCTGTGCTCATGGTTGGCACCAGCGAGTCAATCCAGATGGGGATAGACCATGGACTGGACCCTAAGGTGCTTTCTGAGATCATGAAGGTCAGTAGTGGTGGTAATTGGACGCTAGATAAATATAATCCTTGTCCAGATGTGATGGAAAACGTGCCATCATCAAATGGTTACCAGGGTGGATTCATGGTTGATCTCATGGTGAAAGACTTAGGTCTGTCCCAGGAGGCGGCCCTGCTCTCTAATTCGAGCACCCCAATGGGCGCCTTGGCCCGTAGCCTGTACGTGAATCATGCCCGTCAGGGAAATGGTAAGCGTGATTTCTCCAGTATTTTTGAGCAGTTTAATAAAAAAGGGTAAGTTGATGGATTTAAAAGATAAGGTTGTAGTCATCACAGGTGGTGCCGGTGGTTTAGGTTTTGCGATGGCACAAGAACTTGCCGCTGCGGGTGCCAAGTTGGCGCTTATCGATGTGGATCAGGAGAAGTTAGAGCGTGCCTGTGCCGATATCGGCGATACCACCGAGGTACAAGGCTACGCCTTCGATATCACAGATGAAGAAGATGTGGTAGCGGGTTTCGGTTACATCCTCGAAGATTTCGGCCAGGTCAACGTGCTGGTTAACAACGCGGGTATCCTGCTCGATGGCATGTTGGTGAAGGCCAAAGAGGGTGAGGTAACAGATCGCATGTCGCTGGCGCAGTTCCAGGCGGTGATCAATGTTAACCTGACGGGCTCATTCCTCTGTGGTCGTGAAGCGGCGGCGGCCATGATCACCTCGAAGCAGCAAGGTGTGATCGTCAACATCTCTAGCCTGGCGAAGGCGGGCAATATTGGCCAGACCAACTACGCGGCCTCTAAGGCTGGCGTTGCTGCCATGTCTGTGGGTTGGGCGAAGGAGCTGGCGCGCTACAACATTCGTAGTGCCGCCGTTGCGCCGGGTGTGATCGAGACAGAGATGACGGCGGCCATGAAGCCAGAGGCGCTAGAGCGTCTAGAGAAGATGGTACCGGTTGGACGTCTGGGCCAGGCAAGCGAAATCGCCTCTACCGTTAAGTTCATCATCGAAAACGACTATGTCAACGGTCGTGTGTTCGAGATCGACGGCGGTATCCGCATCTAATCGCTGGCTTATCCCAGTGTAAAACGGGCCCAGTGCCCGTTTTTTTATTGCGGCCCCTATCCTTAATCATTGTGCGAAATTGCAATGTGCGAAGGTGCGCCACTTGATGTAATCTAACCTTATGAGTAAGAAAAGAAAGATGATATGGTTTGAACAAGCAACCAAGACGCTGATGTTGATTGTGGGTGTCCTTGGGGGGGTGGTGATCTACGCGGGCTTCTTCTTTCTGCTGGTTACTCAGTCTTCGGCCAGTTTCTTACCCTGGTATATTCTGATCTCCCCCTGGCTGTGCATCTACTTTGGCCTGAGCGCAGAGAAGCAGAGGCTCACGCTTCTGTGGTTGCGACGTAAGTTATTCTTTTGGCGTAAATTCAAGTGAACTAAGTTTATGACGCGGCGGTTCAAAAACCTGATTCTGGTAATGGTGGCCGTGGCCGTCATGCTTGCTATGCATCTTTTTCGGGGGGAGACTCCCGAGCTGCCTCGTGATAAACGTAGCGGCCGGCTGATCGCCGACTACGGCAGCTGGCATTCAGTGCTCTCGGCCAAACTGGTCTACGCCCCCTCAGACAGCTTTGGCGTGCTGAGACCCATAGAGGGCGGCCTCTATTTCACCCAGACCGACGCCAGTCACGGCGGTAAGGTGGGGGTCAATAAGCTTACCCCAGAGGGTGAAGTGACACGCATCATCAATCCCGAATTCGATGTGAAAAGCCGAGTGCATGAGTATGGTGGCGCGCCTATGCTGGCCATCGGCAGCACATTGTTTGCGGTGAAACGCGACGATCAGCGCCTATACCGTATCGCCCCCAATCAGGCGCCTGTGGTCTTAACCCCTATTAATACTCGCCACGCCGATTGTGTCTCTTACCCTAAGGGCTCACGGATTATCTGTGTGCGCGAAGATCACCGCAAGACGGGCGCGCCCACCGCCAGCATAGTGGCCTTAAACCTCAACTTTGAAAATGAAGGCGAGACACTGGTCAGCGGCAGCGACTTTTACGCCGCGCCGCGGGTCTCACCGGATAATCGTCAGCTGGCCTGGATCAGCTGGCAGCAGCCCAACATGCCCTGGGACAATACCGAGCTTTGGGTGGCCGCTCTCGACCCCAAGGGCGGCATCACGCAACCGAGACGACTGCTTAGCAATTTGCAAGGTGCGATCACTCAGCCTGTTTACAGCCCAAGTGGCGAGCTCTTTGTGGTGGCCGATTTCAATAACTGGTGGAACCTCTATCGGGTAACGCCCGAGGGCAAGGCCGAAGCTGTGCTCGAGCTGGCGGGGGAGTTTGCCAAGCCAGATTGGCAGCTGGGTAATCACAGCTATGCATTTGAGACAGAGGATCAACTGATCGTCAGTGTGCAGCATGAAGGTAAGACTGATTTGCTGCGCTTCTATATGAAACTTGGGGTCACAGAGTCGATCGCCGCCGAGTTTGCCGAGGTGAAACAGCTGGTCAAGGGGCCGGACGGCATCTATTTCATCGGCAGTAAGACAACGCCGGAGAAGGGGATCTATCGCATTCGCGGCCGGGGCGTCGAGCTGGTGTATGCGCCTAAGGTCACGGCGCTGGATCCTCGCTATATCTCCCGCGCCGAGCCGATTCAGTTTATCTCCGATATCAGTGGACTGCCCGTCTATGGCTATTTTTATGGTCCCATGAATCCAGAGTATATTGCGCCAAACGACCAGCGTCCGCCCTTGATCGTCATGCTGCACGGTGGCCCGACCTGGCAGGCCAGCCTGAGTTTTCGCCGTGACATTCAATTTTGGACCAGTCGTGGCTTTGCCGTGCTGGATGTCAATTATCGCGGCAGCTCGGGTTTTGGCCGGGCCTATCGTCAGAGTCTCTATGGTTTGTGGGGCCGGGCGGAGGTGGAAGATGCCATCGAGGCGGCCGAATATCTGACCGACAGGGGCTGGGTCGATGCGGATAAGGTGGCCATTCGTGGCATGAGCGCCGGCGGTTTCAGCGTGCTGTCGGCGCTGGCCTTCTATCAGACCTTTAAGGCCGGCGTAGTCTATTCGGGGATCAGCGATCTCGAGGCGCTGGAGAGAGAAACCCATAAGTTTGAGCAGGGTTACCTGCATCATCTGGTGGGCGAGCTAACGCCCAACTCTCCTCTGTATCGCCAGCGCTCGCCCCTATATCATCTGGACGACCTCAAGGCGCCGCTGCTACTGGTGCAGGGCGCGAAAGACCCTATCGTGCCGGCGAGTCAGTCAGAGGCAATCTACACCTCCCTCAAGGGGCGCGGCGTGCCTGTGGCCTATCTGGAGTTTGACGATGAGGGCCATGGGGTGAAGAAACCCCTGAATCGTATCGCCGCGCTCAACGCAGAATTATCGTTCTACAGTCAGGTGTTTGGCTTTATGCCTGCCGATGAACAGACCCGATTAGCTATAGACAACGCATCTGCCCTAGCGCAATAAGAGCACCGCCGTTTTCACCCATGTTAGCGGCGGAAAATCGCCCGCTTAAGTTGATAAAATGCCCCAAAGTGGCTATAGTAGCGCGCTTTAAAATATCCCTTTAGCGCAGTTTTTCATCAGCTTGTCATCGGCAGCCGATAGGGTGTTTGTTGAGGCTGGGTACTAGACTCAAACAGGCGTCACTTCGCTTAACTACTATTTTCGGAATTTCACATTGATCACGACAGCTAACATCACCATGCA
Organism: Shewanella aquimarina; assembly: GCF_023349185.1. Taxonomy (GTDB): domain Bacteria; phylum Pseudomonadota; class Gammaproteobacteria; order Enterobacterales; family Shewanellaceae; genus Shewanella; species Shewanella aquimarina. The sequence goes on from NZ_JAKIKY010000006.1 coordinate 253,455, forward strand.
GTTTGGCTCTAAGCCGCTGTTTGAAAACATCTCAGTAAAATTTGGCGGCGGTAACCGCTACGGCCTCATCGGTGCCAACGGTTGTGGTAAATCAACCTTCATGAAGATCCTTGGCGGTGAACTCGAGCCAACATCGGGCAACGTCTCTCTGGATGTGAACGAGCGCCTGGGTAAGCTGAGTCAGAACCAGTTTGGTTACGAAGAGTTTAACGTGGTCGATACCGTGATCATGGGTCATACCGAGCTGTGGAAGGTGAAGCAAGAGCGTGACCGCATCTATTCGCTACCTGAGATGAGCGAAGAAGATGGTATCAAGGTGGCCGAGCTTGAGATGGAGTTCGCTGAGATGGACGGTTACACCGCCGAAAGCCGCGCCGGTGAACTGCTGTTGGGTGTGGGTATTCCACTGGAGCAACACTTCGGCCTGATGAGCGAAATTGCCCCAGGTTTCAAGCTGCGTGTGCTGCTGGCTCAGGCGCTGTTTAGCGATCCCGATGTGCTGCTGCTCGACGAACCGACCAACAACCTGGATATCGACACCATCCGCTGGCTGCAAGAGATGCTTAACCAGCGTAACAGCACAATGATCATCATCTCGCACGACAGATACTTCCTCAACTCTGTGTGTACCCATATGGCGGATCTCGACTATGGTGAGCTGCGCATCTATCCGGGTAACTATGATGAATATATGACGGCGGCGACCCAGGCTCGCGAGCGTCTGTTGTCTGACAACGCCAAGAAAAAGGCGCAGATCGCCGAGCTACAGGGCTTCGTGGCGCGCTTCTCAGCCAACGCCTCTAAGGCGAAACAGGCGACCTCTCGTGCCAAGCAGATCGAGAAGATCAAGCTTGATGAGGTTAAGGCCTCTAGCCGTGTTAACCCCTTCATTCGTTTCGAGCAAGAGAAGAAACTCTTCCGTAACGCCTTGGTGGTTGAGGATCTCTCTAAGGGATATGACGAAGGCCCGCTGTTTAAAGATTTTAACCTGATCGCCGAAGTGGGTGAGCGTATCGCCGTGCTGGGTGAAAACGGTGTGGGTAAGACCACCATGCTGCGTACCCTGATCCACGACATCCCTCAGGACACAGGTACCATTCAATGGTCTGAAAACTCATCCATTGGTTACTATGCTCAGGATCACGAAGCCGATTTCGAAAACGACATGACACTGTTTGAGTGGATGAGTCAGTGGCGTAAACCTGAAGATGACGACCAGAGTGTGCGTGGCTACCTCGGTCGTATGCTGTTTAGCGCCGACGACATCAAGAAGTCGGTACGCGTGCTCTCGGGTGGTGAGAAGGGCCGTATGCTGTTTGGTAAGCTTATCATGCAAAAGCCGAACATTCTGGTGATGGACGAGCCAACCAACCACTTGGATATGGAGTCGATCGAGTCGCTCAACAACGCACTCGAGATGTACCAGGGCACGCTGATCTTTGTCAGCCATGACCGCGCCTTCGTGTCATCACTGGCGACTCGTATCATAGAGATCACCCCGCAGGGCGTGAACGACTTCAAGGGAAGCTATGATGAGTTCCTGCGCAGCAAGGGCGTCGAAGAGTAATACCAATCACAGTAAATATGTGATCAGAAATAGCGCAGGAAAAACGCTTGAGAACAAAGCAGGATTTTTAGATAAGTAGTTATTCTACAATTAAAAATACTAATACAGTTATCGAGCGTTTTAACAAGCTAGAATGATTAATTATTTATTACGATTGGTATAATAACGCCGGTTAGATGTTTCTAAATAAAAAGCCCGAGTCATAGCTCGGGCTTTTTTGATCTCACTCTCAGTGACTGGATAGTGACTAGGGCGCGACTAGAGCGGGCGTTACTTACCGAAGCGCTCTGCCAGGTAGCCGAACACGGCGCGGATGCCGAATGCCTCACCGCCGATGGGGCGACCCGGTAGCTTGCGGGTGTTCCAGGCCATGACGTCGAAATGGGTCCAGCTGATCTCCTCATCGACGAAGGCTTCCAGATAAAGCGCCGCCGTGATCGCACCGCCAAAAGGCACCTTGCCGCAGTTGGCCAGATCGGCGATATCGCTGCCGGTCAACTCGAAGTAAGGCTTGTGCAGCGGCATGCGCCATACAGGATCTTCAACGTTCAGGCCCGAGGCAGTGATGCCTGCAGCGACTTCATCGTCATTACTGAAGAAGCCAGGCAGCTCAGTGCCTAGGGCGATACGCATGGCACCTGTCAGGGTGGCAAAATCGATCAGCAGCTCAGGCTTGTCGCTGTTGGCCTCGGCCAGGGCATCACACAGCACCAGACGGCCTTCGGCGTCCGTGTTGTCTATCTCAACCGTGAGGCCCTTGCGGGTGGTGATCACATCGCCAGGACGGAAGGCGTTCGCCGAGACGGCATTTTCTACCGCAGGCACCAATACGCGCAGGCGCACCGGCAGCTTGGCGGCCATGATCTGATGGGCCAGACCGATAACATGTGCGGCGCCGCCCATATCTTTCTTCATCAGGCGCATGCCGGCACCTGGTTTAAGGTCCAGGCCGCCGGAGTCGAAACAGACGCCTTTACCGACCAGAGTCACCTTAGGGGCATCTTCATCACCCCAAGTGAGGTCTATGAGGCGCGGCGCGTTATGGCTGGCGCGGCCAACCATGTGGATAGTGGGGTAGTTGTGGGTCAGCAGGTCGTCGCCGACGATTTGGGTGACCTTGGCGCCAAACTCGGCCGCTAGTGACTCCATGGTTTCGCCCAGGTGCTGGGGCATCATGTCGGCGGCTGGGGTGTTGACCAGATCGCGCACGATAGCGACCGAGCGCACCATCTTAAGTGTCTGCTCAACCAGTTCGGCATCGCGCAGCACCAGTTGAGGGTAAACCTTTTCGTTAGCCTTGTAGCGATCGAACTTGTAGGCGCCCATGGCCCAGCTAAAGGCCGCCAGCTTACAGGTCTGGCCGTCGCTGTCGAGCAGGTACTGGCCCGCTGGTAGCTCGTTGACCAGATCGCCGCACATCCAGTGGGAGTCTTTGTTCTCGGTGACAAATAGCACCTGACTGAGGGCGCCGTCATTGCCTGGGATCAGGCTCAGGCCTTTGCCTTGATATTGGGTGCTTGAAAGCCAGTTTTGTACCGGTTTTTCCTGGCTGTTTAGCCAGTCGTTGTAGTCACTTGCCGCCAGCAGCGTCAGTGGGATCCCTTCGGAACCAGAGAGGAGTAATTGAGTCATTGGGCATCATCTTGTTGAGGTCAAAATTCAACTTAGACTAGCATGTTAGCCCCTGTCGGTGAAAGCGGCGCCTTATTCGTTGCTGACTTTTTCGACAGCCTCCAGGGCACGCTTGTTGGCCTGGGCTTCGCGGCTCAGCTGGGCCTTGCGCTCGGAGAGATTGTTAAAGGAGCTGGGGAGTACCTCGACGCCGACCAGTTTACCCAGTTTGACGACCACGGGGATGGTGATGGGGGCAAAGGGCAGCACGGCAAACACGCCAAGGCCCAGGCCCTTGATGAGGTCTGCCAGTTGCTGGTTGGCCAGTCGCAGCTCTTCCTTGCTGGCCTGCTTGCGGGTGTAGCGACCATAGGCGACCAGCATATCCTTGGTCTCCTGTTTCTCCTGGGCCAGGGCATCTTTAAGCACCAACATGTCACGTTTTAAACGCAGACTGAAGCGGCGGCGACTGATGCGCAGCACCCTGAAGGGGGCCTTGTGTAATTTACGATAAATTTTCATGGCGCGATTGTCTCACAAGCCCAGCTTAAGACCTATCTTTTCCTGACGCACTTTTATGCCTAAATAAGGGAGGGGGCCAGTCGTTTCAAGAGGGCCTGGCTGCGAAGGGCGGCGGCCTTGTCCTGGCTCACCATGGCAGAGACGATGGCGCCTTCTTTCATCAGGCAGATCAGATCCACCAGGGACTCATTTGGCTGGCTAAGACGCTGCTCAATCAACTCTCTGACGGCCTGTTTGTGAAACTTGGCGAAGCGTGATACCTGGCAGCGACAGTCGCCACATTCGATGGCAGAGTTGATAAACAGGCAGCCGTGAAACTGGCTCAGTTGCGGCACGCGGTCGTTGAACCAGTCATCCAGTGCGCTAAACAGCGCGTCGATCAGGCTAAGATCGTCCTGCGCCTGCGCCAATCGCTCCTCCAGCCAGTGGATGAAGATCTGGTGGCGTGTCTCCAGTACCGCCACGATCAAGGCTTCTTTACTGCTGAAGTGATGGTACAGGGTCTTCTTGGCGACCCCGGATACCTTAAGCACCTCGTTGATCCCCACCAGATTGATGCCCCGCTCGGTAAAGAGGCTGAGGGCGGTGTCGATTAGCAGTTGTCTCTTATCTGTCATTTTTTCCTCGCTTTTTTATATCTTGACATTGGTAGACCAAGTTGTCTACTCTTGCGGGTAGACAGACTTGTCTACATAAGGGAGTAAAGAGATCAAGATGAATAAACTGGCATTTGCGTTAATCTCCGGCCTGGGCGCCGCCTTAGCCATAGGGCTATTATCCTTCGCGGAAACCTTGCAGTCGGAGGTTGTGTTGCTCATGGTGCCCTTTGGCGCCACCGCGGTATTGGTGTTTGGGGTGCCGGACAGCCCCCTGGCTCAGCCGAAGAATGTGATTTTCGGTCACCTGTTGACCTGCGCCATCGGCCTCTACTTTGTCCATTTCGTCGGCGTGACCCCGCTGACCCTGGCGCTGGCGGCAGGGCTCGCGGTCAGTGGCATGCTGCTGACCAAGACGACTCATCCACCGGCAGGTGCCACGCCGCTGCTAGTGATGTTAACGGGTCAGGACTGGGATTTTCTGATCTCGCCCGTATTATCCGGCGCCTTGATTATCGTGGCAGTGGGTAAGCTTATCGCCCTGATGCACAAGCGTCTCGAGCGGCAACAGCGTGCGGCACTGGACTAGTTTTTTCCTACGAATCCTACTTGTTACAACTTTTGTGCGTAATTTCAGTAGGCTAGATTGGTATAGACTATACTTTTCATTCGTGAGCAGTGAGTGGTTCGGGCCTGACGTCGAGCTTGGGTGGGGCTGAGTGTACCCAGGCTCGTTAGGGATGAGCGTGTCAGCGCGGGTTGCTTGGCAAAAGGATGAAGAGTGAATGCGTCACCCATTTAAGCCGTTCAAAATCTTTAGTCTGGCCATCTTGTATGTCGTCTTTCTTGTGGCGGCCTTCTATATTCTGATGGCCAGCATCAATCAGTCTCAGCAGGATTGGAAACGCCATACCTATGAGGCCCTGGAAAAGACCGCCTATTTCAATGACGCCATGGTGGTCTTGGGTTATGGCGGCTTTATTCATGACTTTAAGAATGCGGTGATTCGCCGGGACTTAAGTTACCTGAGAAGGGCCGAAACCGAGATTGAAGTTGGGTTAGACTCGCTGCAAAAGTACCTGCAACACTCGCCTGAGCATGAGGCCGAGGTAAGAGCCATACAGTCTGTGGTGAGCCAGTACCGTAACAACCTGCCGCGTCTGAGGCATATGCTGGAGGAAAAGCAGTCTGCGGAGGCGATCGACGCCGTGGTCAGGGTCGACGATGCCCCGGCAATAGCGGCGATAGAGACCATACTTGCCAGCCATGCCCAGCGCCCGAATCAGCTTTTTGCCCATGCCGACAGCGCCCACCAGAGGGTGAATCAGATGCTGCTGGTGATCCTCTGCGCCTTAGTGTTGGTGAGCATCCTGGTGTTTAGTTTTATTCGTTATGTCAACAAACGACTGGCGATCAAGCTTAAGGATCTCGAGGTGATCTTTAGCTGCGCGCCTAACGCCATCTTTTCGGTCGATGAGCACGGCACCATCATCTCCGCCAATCGCGAGACCATGCGCCTATTTGGCTTCTCTAAGCGGGCGCTGAACAGAATTAATGTGGACGATCTGGTGCCCAGCGGCACTAAGGAGAAGCATAAGAAGCTGCGCCTGGAGTTTCAAAAGTCCGACAGGGTACAGCCCATGTCTCAGCGCAACACCATCTTCTACGGCAAGAAGCTCAATGGCGACGTGTTTCCCGCCAGCATCTCCATCGCCACCTATGGGGTGGGGGATGAGAAGCACAGCATTGTAGTGATCAAAGATCTCAGCGACGAGATGCAATATAAGTCCCAGGCCAATACCGACCCCCTCACTAAGGTCGCCAATCGGCGTGCCATCAACCGCCAGCTGTCGGCGGCCGTCAGTCGCAGCAATCGTCAGCAGACCCCGCTCGCCGTGTGTATCTTCGATATCGATCACTTCAAATCGGTCAATGATAAACATGGTCACCTGGTGGGTGACGATGTGTTGCAGCGAGTGGCCAAGATCTTCAGCGATGCCGTGCGTAAGACGGACTTTGTCGGCCGCTGGGGGGGCGAGGAGTTTGTGATCATCCTGGAAGACACAGACAGAGACGGCGCCTTGCACTTTGCCGATAAGCTCAGAGAAGAGGTGAAGCGCCGCAGCCTAGAGAGCGACTTCCCCGTCGCCATTACCTTAAGCGCCGGAGTGTCTGTCTATTGCCGCGACGATAACAAGGAGTGCCTGTTCAATCACGCCGATCAGGCACTCTACCGCGCCAAGGAGAGTGGCCGCGATTGTGTGGTCGTGATTTAAAACGACCACTAAGAGCAAGGTGTCTACCCGGCGCGCAGTGCTAGCAGCGCCGGGATATCCAGCGGCTCCTGGTAGCGACAGAATTGGGCTTGCTTGGTTTCCAGGGTGTAGATAGACATGCGATCGGCCAGCTCATTCCCCTCGATCCCCACATGGGCCGCCACATGACTGAGTTTCAGCTTCGCCTTTAAGCTATCGTAAAGTGCGTGGGCCTCCTGGATCACGCTTAAGTTGGCGATCTCCCCCGTCTTACGACGCCAGCCATTGGCCTTCCAGCCATAGGCCCACACTGAGATACACTTGATGGCATATTGGGAGTCGCTGTGAATATGAACGCTCTGTCCCTGCTGCAGATAATGCTTGGCCATCAACAGCGCCTGATGCAGGGCGTTGAGTTCGGCGGTGTTGTTGGTGCCCATGGGGTGATAGAGTCCATACCAGAGTTCGGCCAACTCGCCTTGGCGATAGAGTGCCAGACCAGAACCGGCCTCACCGGGATTGGGCTCACAGCCGCCGTCGGTATAGATATCGATATCGCTGTCGGGATGCTCGCTCGTGCTTTGCTGACTGCTCGCGCCCGATTTTGGCTTACTTGCTGTTGTATTGGCTGTTGTATTGGCTGTTGAATTGGCTGTTGAGCTGGCCTTGTAGGAGGCAGATCTTGCACTGCCGGCCTTACTCTGTCCGCCCTTAAAGGCGGCCTCGGCCTCGGCCTGTGTCTTAAAGGATTTGTAGCGCGCGCCCGCAAAGCCGTCGACCAAGGCCTTGGTCTGGGGCCAACTGGTGAATATGCCTGTCTCGCGTCCCGCCCACACCACATAATATTTGCTTGCCATCGGATGCTCTTCCCTTGAATTAATCGGCCTGTTTACAGCTTTGCAGCAGCTTGACGAAGAAGGCCTCGCCCTTACGTTCGGCGAAGGCGATGTTGCGCTCGGGGATCGACTCGGGGTCGTCATAGTCGGCTAGCGCACGCTCCATACTGGCCTCACGTATGATATGCAAGGTGGGATAGGGCGCGCGGTTGGTGTAGTTGGCGGCGCTGGATGACTCTTCGCCCTCGAAGCAGTAGTCGGGGTGGAAGCTGGCCAGCTGGAATACCCCCTCGAATCCCTGATCGATCAGCAGGGCATCGGCGATATCTACGAGATCCAGATACTGATAAAACCCCTCGAAGCCACGCGGCAGAATAAACAGTGTGGTTTCGGTTTGCGGATGCTCCTCGAGGTAGTGGCATTCGTCGACCAGCTCGTTTAACACGGCCTCCAGCTGATGCTGCTCGGCCACCTTGTAGCGTATGCTGTTGCGCTCCACTTCTCGGCGGGCGAAGGGGCAAATATTGTATTTCATGATCACCTTCTCGACCCAATTCTGGGTGGCTAAGGCGACGCCTCTATCTTCGGCGTTGTGATTGCACTCTGTCGCTGCCACGGCTGCTCCGTATGATCTGGTTTTTCTGTGTGTTATTGAGGAGCGATCATAGGGATGATAGAGGCCACAAGCAAGAGCGCCATGGTGATGTTAAAGGCTTTTTGCTGGCGTTGATGCTTAAGTAGTCGCTTGAGCGCTACCCCAAACCCTAGCCATACCAAGGCGCAGGGTAGGGCGACACTCAGGAAGACGCTGGCGATGGTGATCACCTGGGGGGTGAGCGGCTTGTCCATCACCGTATAGGTGGCGATGGCGCCGACGGCCATGATCCAGCCCTTAGGGTTGACCCATTGAAAGGCTGCGGCCTGCAGAAAAGAGAGCGGTTTTGCCGTCTGTTTCCCCTCCATACGACTGCTGCTGTTGGCGATCAGCCACGCCAGATAAAGCAGATAAGCGATGCCGACATACTTGATGACCAGGTGCAGCAGGGGATAGGTCTGAAACACGGCGCTCAGCCCCAGACCGATGGCTAGCACCATACAGGGAAAGCCGATGCAGATCCCCGCCAGGTGGGGCAGGCTCAGGCGGATGCCAAAGTTTACCCCAGAGGTCATCAACATGATGTTGTTGGGGCCTGGGGTGATGCCAGAGGAGAAGGCAAATAGGGCGATGGCGAAAACCAGTTCCATTAACGGCGTGTCTCTCGGGTGATGAGTCGAATCGCTATGATCTCAGGCAGCGTCTCTGCTGACCAGCAAATTTTTTTCATTATCTCAATTTCGTTATAACTCACTGTAAAAATTGATTTTGTCAGATTATCCCCTAGGTAATTTGTACTTTGCTAAAGTAAATCTCCTGCCGAGCACTTGCAATAATATATTGTATAAAATATAACAGTCTTGCCATAAATTGTTAACTCTAGGTTAACAAGGATGTGCTAATCGCTCGGCAGGACGCCTCGAAGAAGGTGAGTCGAGTCTCATCAACCTGAGTAATGTCAGGCCTTAATGGGCCTGTCGGTCTGGAGACCACCTACTATGACTACCACTATGACAATCAACAGATTAGCCCGCGGCGCGCATGCACGCCGCTTCACGCCCACGGCGCTCGCTCTGGCCTGTTCGCTGCTGGCCACACCCTGGGCGCTTCAAGCCCAAGACTCGCACTCGGCAAAGGTAGCGCCACCGACTCAAGCAGCTCCGCTTAAGGCGCAGCAGTCGCCAAGCAACCAAGGTCAGAATAGGGCTCGTTCAAATCATGCGACTAAAAAGGCGGCGCCTCAGCCCGCTGGCGCACGGGATGTTGTCGTCGGCGAGCAAGCGCCCTCGGTACTTAAGAAAGCCAGCCCCAAAAACGCCGATAAGATCAGCGAGCACGGAGTGGAGGGCGGCTCGGGGCTAACGGGTATGCAGGGCAGCCTGGCGCTAATGGGTTTGCAGGGCAACTTGGGAGCCAAGGGGCCTGCGGCCGAGGCCGATCCCTGTAACGGCTACAGTCAGTTCGATAACCTAAGCGGCCAGGCGCTGCATGACTTTGTGCGTCAGGCGGAGTTTTCCTGCATCTCCGAACTCTATTCCCGTAACGATGCCACCGCGGTCAAGGTCTATCAGGCGGACAATGTGGTGGCCGTGGCGAACTTGGCCAAGGCAGACGCGGCAAGCTACGACAGCAGCACGGGCAGTGAATTCCTTAATCTGTTCTATTTTCTGCGCGGCGCCTTCTACATAGAGTACTACAACGACGGCCTTAATTATGGCGACAGTCGTGCCAGCAATGCCATGCGCGACCTGTTGCTGGAATATGCCAAGAACCCGGCGTTTAACAGCCTGAGCGACATGCAGGGCAACACGCTGCAGGAGTATTTTATCGCCTGGGACAGCTCCTATAACTATTATGATTCGGCGGCGGTGATCACCGACTACCTTAATCGGTTCAGCGAGCAGCACCTGGCCTCCTGGTATCACAGGACGGCGCTGACCAAGGCGCTGACCACCCTCTATCGTGGCAGCTGGAACGAGACCTATATCAAGGCGTCGATGGAATATGACGCCCTGCGCGCTGCCTTGCTTAAGGTGGCGACCTCAGACTATATCATCAACTCAAGCTATGCCTTCGAGTCGACCGATGCCTTCCACGAGTTTGGCCGATTCTATGAGTATCAGTCCTACTGGCAGCTTCCCGAAAGCCTTAAAACCAGCCTTAACATGGGGGTGCAGCAATATATGGCTAAGTTCCCCCGTCTGTCGAAGCAGTGGGCCGATGGCGCCGGCTACCTGGATTATTACAACCCGGGTCAGTGTGACAGCTTTGGGATCTGTGGCTGGCAGGATGAGCTAGAGAGCAGCGTACTGGCGATTCACTACAGCTGCTCGGATACCATCAAGATCCGCGCCCAGCAGCTGACCGACTCAGAGCTGCAAGCCTCTTGCGATCTCATGGCTGAGGAAGAGGGCTTGTTTCATCAGATCCTGGCGACCGGAGGGGTGCCTGTGGCCGATGACTATAACGAGGATCTACAGGTCAACATCTTCGACAGCTATGAAGACTATGATGCCTATGCGGGGATCATCTTCGGCATCAATACCGATAACGGCGGCATGTATCTGGAGGGGACACCGTCGGATCCCAACAACCAGGCCCGTTTCATCGCCCATGAGGCGACCTGGACAGACGATATTTTGGTATGGAACCTGAGACACGAATATGTGCACTATCTAGATGGTCGCTTCAACCTCTATGGCGCGTTTAACTACTTCGATATCGATACCGGCAAGTCAGTTTGGTGGGCCGAGGGCCTGGCCGAATATATCTCTCATCAGAATCGCTACGATGAGGCGATCGACATAGGCCGCAGCCAGGCCTTCAGCCTGAGTGAGATCCTGGCCAACACCTATGACAGCGGCACCGACAGAGTTTATCGCTGGGGTTATCTGGCGGTGCGCTTCCTGTTTGAGCAGCACAGAAGCGATGTCGATGCGCTGTTGGTGCATGCCCGCGCTGGTGATGCGTCGGCCTGGCTCAGCTATATCGACAACACTATCGCTACTAATTATGACGCGCAGTGGAGCAGTTGGCTGCTGACGGTGACCAGCAACGACACGCCGCTCGAAGGGGGCGTGGTGCCGCCGGTCGACAGCGATGGTGACGGCGTCATAGACAGTGAAGATGCCTTCCCGAACGATCCGACCGAGTGGGCCGATGAAAATGGCAACGGTATAGGCGACAACGCCGATGCGGCCAATGGTGGTGGAGAGGTGAGCCATTGCGGCGCGGCGACCCTCAGCGACGGTAACCTCACTCAGGAGCAGGCCGAGTGTGTGGCGGGCACTGGGGTGAATTACTACTATACCTATGTGGAGCAGGACAATACCCAGCTCTACATCAGCACCACGGGTGGCGAGGGGGATCTGGACATCTACTTTAACCAGCAGACCTGGGCGAGCCCGAGCGACTATGAGGTGAAGTCACAAAACAGCGGCAATGAGGAGCTGATCAGTGTGGTAGCCAATCGTGGCTGGGTGTATCTCACCACAGTAGCGGTCACCCCGTTCGAAGGTGTTAGCCTCAAGATAAGCCAGAGTGCGGGCGGTGCGCCCGATAAGGGTTCGCCCCAGGTAGCCGATGCTTGCCTAAGTCAAAGCCCATACAGCTATGGTGGGGTAGAGTTTGGCGAGGCGGTGTGTGTGGCCGACGGGCATTCGAGTTATTACTTCTATGTGCCGGCCAATACCTCGGCTATCGAGATCGACACGGCCCATGGTAGCGGCGATCTGAATCTCTATGCTAATGCCACCACCTGGGCGAGCCCGACGGCCTATCAGGTCAAGTCGGAAAATGTCGGCAACGATGAGCATATTCGTGTCGAATCGCCCGCCGAAGGTTGGTTCTATGTCAGTGCCGATGGCGCGCCTTCTAGCAGTGGTGCCAGCTTGGTGGTGACCATAGAGGCCAACTAAGCCCCAGGGTAGATTTAAAGCCAAAACGTCGGCCCGGTGCCGGCGTTTTTTTATCTGTCGCTTATCGCCATTATCAGTCTGTTTATTGCCGGACTACTATCTTCTAGGGAGCGTTTAGGGAGTGTCCAGTGAGCTCCCAAGGAGCGTCTAGGGAGATGATTGTTAACACTTTGTCAGCTTAGGTTCATGATCTTTGGCCTATACTTTGCCATGCCGATTAACGCTGCCGCTAATCGAACACCCATCAAGGACTGCCCATTAAGGACGAGGAGCCGAAATGAAATCTATCTTGCTGAATTTGAGCCTGAGTCTGATGCTGATAACGGGGATGACCGCCTGCAGCGTGAGTCAGGAAGAGCCACTGCAACTGCCCATGGCACCCGAGGATCGTCTGACCATGGTGGCCAGTGGCGACTTGAGTTTTATCGCGAGTCATCATCAGGCCTTTGCTCTGCATCCCGATATCGAGCTGCTCAATGTGAGTGGAGAGGTGGAGCCAGATCAGCTTAAATCGCGCATGCGCAGCGCCATTAATGCCGTGATGCAGGCCAAGGGTTATCGGCAGGTGGCCGACAATGAGTCGCCTAATCTCTTGATCGGCTATGGTGTGGCTCTCGGCGAGACCATGAGCGACGGTGAGATCTTACAAAAAGCAGGCCTGGTGCCGGGCGTATCTGAGCAAGGCGTGGATATGGGCCGCTTCGAGAAGGGCTCTGTACTGCTGCTGGTGTTCGACCCCAGGCAGGCATCGCCAAGCTGGCGGGTATTGGCCCAAGGTTTTACGCCATTAAATTCAGACAATACCTTGGCCAGCGAAGAGGCCGATGAAAGGCTTGCCCGGGTGATCAATAAGATGCTAGGTGCGCTGCCTCGGCAGCCTTGATCTCGCCTGAAATGAAAGCTTGATAAGGCTGTAGGGTTAGCTAGTTAGAAAAAAAGCGCCGCTCAATATTTGGGCGGCGCTGCTGTATCGGTTAGAAACGTGTCTTCACGCCAAGGTTGATGGTGGTGCCAAGGCCCTTGGTGTTGTAGCCCGAATAGGTAAAGGCCTGAGAGCGCGCCGAATAGTAGTCTTCATTCAACAGGTTCTCTACCCCCAGGCTGAACTGCCAGTTGTTGAGCCGATAGCTGCTGCTGAGGTTGACCAGATGGTAGTTGCTTATCGGTCCCTGAGCGCCAACGTACTGGCCGTCGACCGGGTCGAACCGCTTGCGATCGCCCACATACAGGTAGTTGATGGCGATGCTCGCATCGTCAATCAGCTGCCAGTTGAGGGAGGCGGTAAATTTAGGCGCCGAGATCACCTGGCCGTCCAAGTAGGTATCTTTCTCTGTGTCCTTACCTTCGACCCAGCTGTAGCTCATGTCTGTGCTCAGGTTATCCAGCCACTGGTAGGCCAGCTGCGCCTCATAGCCCCAGATCTTCTGTGGTGCGCGCACCGGCATGTAGACACCGGTTGCCGCGTCATAGGCGTTGCTGGTGCCAAGCTCTGAGGTGCTGCGATAAGCCGCCAGTTCATAGCTGAGCTTGTCATAATGACCCGAGAAGCCCACCTCATAGTTATCGACGATAGAGGCCTCAGTCTGGATAAGCGAGATATCGTTTACCGTGGCGGTACGCAGCAGGCGGCCAAGATCTGAGATATCCGCGCCCTGAGAGAAGCTGACAAACGGGCTGAAGGCATCGTCTAGCTGGTAGCGCAGGCCCAGGTTATAGGTGGTCGAGGTAAAGTCTAGCTCGCCGCCCTTAACATCGAAGGGCACGGAGCAGGTCGCTGCGGTGCGGCACACCTTGAGGGTCTTATAGTCATCGACATTGATGTCGACCCTGTCGTGACGCACGCCCGCCTTGAGGATCCAGTCATCAAACAGGGTCAACTTGGTTTGCAGGTAGCCCGCCAGGTTGCTCATGTCCATCTCGGGTACCCAGATGCGGCCATCGTGCAGTGGCTGTGAGCTGACGTCGTTGAGGGCATCGATACCATAGATGAAGCTGGCAGAGACATTGTCCCAGTCGGCGTAGCTGTTGAGGTTAATCCGCAGGCCGCGCTTCTCAGAGCGAATTAGCGATTGGCCGCCATCGTAGCCTTCGCTGGGGTTGGCCAGCGCGGCAGAGTAGAAGAACATGTTTTCTATCTTCTGATAGTAGGCGTCGAGGGTGAGTTGCGTCTGGTTAAAGATCTCCTGATCTGTGTATTTCAGCATCAGGTTGTGGCTGCCTCGCGGACCCTGTGGCACGCCGGGCTTAGGCTGGTTGGTCTTGATGGCGTAAGTTTTCACGCCGCTGTTGACGCTGCCGGTAACGTCCATGAGTTCGGCGTTTTGCTGCGCCTCATAGTAGTTGTAGGTCAGCTGTACCTGTTTCTCGCTGTCAAACTCATAGGCCAGCTTGGTAAACAGGTTTTGCGACTTGGTTTCTGACAGGCCGTAGATCAGGCCTATGATGTCGCCCTCGGCGTCATATTCGAGCCCGGTTTCCTCCTCGGAGGCGCTGACCACGTAGCTGACCTTATCCAGGGTACCGTCGATGCTGGCGTGGTAGCGATAACCTGCGCTGTCTTCAAACTTCACCGCGCTGAATTTGCTCGAGGCGCCTAGCTCTACGCTGGCCTTGGCATCGCTGCTGGGGGTCTTGGTGATGTAGTTGATGATGCCACCCGAGGCGCCGTTGCCATAGATGGAGGTGGCACCCTTGATCACCTCGATGCGCTCAATGGCGCTAGGGTCGATGGAGCGAATGCCCAGGCTGCCGTTGCGTAGCGGGGTAGACTGGGGCACACCGTCGATCATCACCAGGGCCTTACGGCCACGGAGTGTCTGGCCTGCATTACTTGAGGTGCCTGTGCTGGGCGCCATGCCTGGTACGCGAAACGCCAGCATGTTTTGTAGCTCGGAGGTGATCAACATATCCTTGGCCAGGGTCTTGTTGTCGATCAGGGTCACCGAAGAGGGCACCTCTTCGATGCTCTCGGCGCTGCGGCTCCCCGTGACTATGATACGTTCTATGCTGTCATCGGCGGCGACGGCCTGCTGGCTCATCAGCCCGAGGCAGAAGAGGCTGGTATAGAGGGCCAAAGGTGATTTTTTTAAAGCAAGGTGAGCGGGCATCAAATTATCCTTGGTTTATGTAGGAAAAAAGGTTGAACAACAATTTGATGCGAATGATATAGATTATCATTTGTGTTTGCTCAAGATTTACATATGTTACATTTTTGTGTCGAACTGATTAGGCCTTTAGCCTTGGCACCGCTTGTAAAAGTAAGCGTGATTGGCGATGGGGGGAATCATTACTCGAAGTAACAAAGCCGCGCTGTTTTCCTTTGACTTGGCACACAATGCTGTCTAAGAATGCGCCTAAGCATTTGTAGAAGAGGGGGGAGTAGCATTTACATCAGCACTTGTATAAGCACTTGTATAAGCCTTTACACTCTAACTTGTATTAAAAAAAACGCCTGCACACTTTCGTATGCAGGCGCTTGCTGCTTTTTATTTGAGAGAGGCTCATTCTAGCCGAGATTTAATCTATTCGAGATAGGTACTAGCCGAGATTTATTCTAGTCGAGCTTTATCTAGTAAAACTGTCACCCGATTCACTCGGCTTCGAAGCTGACCTCGTAGGCGGTGAACTTACGCAGGTTAATCACGCCGGTATCGAAGATCAGGTACTGACCCTTGATCCCTATCAGCTTGCCGCTCACCACAGGCTCCTTGTCGAAGTTGTGGGAGGCTATCTTGGTGGGGAACTCGCTCACAGGATAGTCGATGGCGACTATCTCTTCATTCAGACGTTCGATGGCATACTCGCCGTGGGTCATCATCAGGCTATGCAGATGTTGCTCGATCTGCGGCAGCAGCTCCTCGGCGTGCTCCTTGAGCGGTAAGGGGTTGGCATTGCCCTTTAACATGGCGCGCCAGTTGGTCTTATCGGCAATCATCTTGGCCAGCTCGACTTCGATCAGGCCAGAGAGTTGACGGCTGGATACCTTGAGGATGGGCAGGCCCTGGGTGGCGCCCTGATCTATCCAGCGGGTCGGCAGCTGGGTATGGCGGGTGATCCCCACCTTGAGCCCAGAAGTGTTGGAGAGGTAGACATAGTGGGGCACGAAACAGTTGGCCTCGCCCCACTCGGGTTCGCGGCAGGTCCCCTCGGCAAAATGGCAGGTCTCGGGTTTCATGATGCACATATCGCAGCTCGCCAGCTTCTTCATACAGACGAAGCAGTGGCCCTGGGAGTAACTCTTCTTGGTCTTCTTGCCGCAGTTACAACAGAAGATATTACCGGTATGGACCAGTTTGATATTGCTACCGATAAAGGGGTTGAGTTCGACTTCATTGTCGCCCACAAGCAGCTGATAATTGGCCAGGCCCTGCTCATCGAGCCTGGTGCGCATTTTCTTCAAAGTTCCTTGCATTGCACTCTCAATTGCGTTGGAGTCATTCGCCGCGGCGCCGACTCTTCGTTAATTTGTGATGAGTGTAACAGTTATAGGGGAGAAGATAAAAAGGGAGGGGCTTAACTGAATGCCGGTTAATCAAGGTTGTTGTCAGATGGAGTTTCATTGTAAGGGCCTGGCCGGCCGTCGCCCTGTATGGAAATATCAATGGCGTGATTACTTGGTCTGTGATGCTGCCTACATCACACTGACATTTTTGATGTTCTTATGGGTCAGATGTGATGGAGCGACCGTATCTGCACTCGGTATCTAACGTCTCTTCGATTTGGCGGTATTGGTATGTTTAAGGTGTGAAAGCTAACTGATTTTTGCCCCAAAGTGTGCAGCCCTTAGAATGAAGGTTTGACATTTCTACAGTTTGCTTGGTTGGCACTTGGCGACATGCTCATCTATTAAGCGAGTTGAAGGTCGTACCTTCATCGCCATCTAACGCCTGCCCGGCGGGGGGTGTGCAGATACGCCTGTGAGACGCCGTGAATAAGTCCCTTTAGGCTCTGCCGAAACATCCCTGTTTCGGAAGCTCACCGGCGTATCTACACTCGGTATTTAACGTCTCTTCGATTTGGCGGTATTGGATGTTTAAGGTGTGTAAGGAATTGTTCAACGGCTGCTTCGCGCAGTTGGGCAGGATGTCTTTTCTGGTGAAAATAGATAAACTTCCTGACCCAATACAGGTAAGCCTTTTCGGTTTTTAAGCTATATCGCTTAGTTCTCAACACATTACGGATGGATTCAATGAAAGGTGACTTACTCATCTGAGACACTCAAAATCAACAACTGTATATTTATACAGTTGTAATGGGAGGTCGTGAAAAAGGCAAAATTCTGCTTCCTACTATGTAAATTGAACTGTAGTGGTCAACTAAAATTGGCCACGGTTTTGTATTCAAGCCAGTATCTTCGCTCTGACTCATTAGGTGTTAGCCCACCGTTATATTGATGTGGTCTCAGCTGACTGTAA